>JADJOY010000038.1 GCA_016713535.1 Deltaproteobacteria bacterium | reverse complement strand
TGGATGGCGAACCTCGGCCCGCTCCTCGACCTCTTCCCGGACGCGCGCTTCGTCCACATCCGCCGCCACCCGCACAAGGTGATCCCGTCACGGATCCACCTCCACCGCACGATGGCGCGCAAGTACGGGCTCGAAGCGATCGACGACGCCAGGCTCGTCGACTTCGCGATCCACCAGTACCGCGGCTACACGGAGGCGTTCGCGCGACAAGGGCGCATCCCGAAGCGCGAACCTGCTCGAGATCCGCTACGAGGACTTCGTCGGTGACCGGATCGGCGGGCTGCGCGAGATCTACGCGCGCCTCGGGCTCGGCGACTTCGCGGCGCTCGAGGCCGCGCGTCACCGACTACCTCCGCGGCATCGAACGCTACGGGGGCCACGGGTTCCCCGACGACCCCGCCTGCGCCCGCATCGACCGCGACCTCGCCTTCCGCCTTCCCGATCCTCGGCTATCCGGCGCCCGCGTAGCGCGTAGCCATCCGAACAACGATCCACGCCGTCGCCGACGCAGGCGTCGTCGCGTATCGCCGAGGCACGCCGCGCGTGCCTCCCCCAACGAACCGCCCTCCCGCGCGATCGAGGTCCGCTCGCTTCGGGCTGGCGGAGCGGATTGCTACCATGGACTTCTTCCCACCACGGAGATCCCCGATGCGCGTCTCGCTTTCCGTCACAGGCTTCGCGCTGGTGAGCCTCGCGCTCGCCGGCTGTCCGTCAACGACTACGCGACCGACGGCTGCTCGCCTATTGATTCGCCTCCGGTCGCCGACTTCTGGGCGGGCGCGGGCGTGCCGCGGCGTCACCTTCCTGGCGTTCGGTGACTCGCAGATCTACCTGTCGAGCGACGGCACCGAGGACGACGGCGGGCGCAGGGCAACCTCCACGTCAGGCGGTGAACGTCGCGGACACACTGTCGTGGCAGCCGCTCGGCGTGGCCCAGCCGGTGGCGAACATCGGGGGGCGTCATCATGGCCGGCGACATCACCCAGAACAGCCGCGACGCTCGCAGGCTCCCGCCGTGAATACGGCCGCTTCATCGAGAACGCTACGGCCTGTGCGCCAACCGGCGGCTGCGCTTCCCGATCTTCGAGGGCTACGGCAACCGACTACCGGGACTGGTACAACCTGCTCCTCCCAGGGGCGAGCACCCGGTCGCAGACTCAGTGTCGGTGCGCAACCCCTATCGCGTGAGCCTCACCGCCACCGCACCCGGCAAAGCAGGGGCCACTACACCTGGAAGTGGGACGACGTCTGCTTCATCAACACCAACCTCACGCCGTCGGACGTGGTGCCGAACCTCGACCCGGCCGCAGGCCCGCCCGGCAACCGCGACCCGCGCATGGCGCTCACCTACCTGAAGCAGCGGCTCGCCGAGATCGGCCACCAGGCGCCGATCGTGATCTGACACCACTACGGTCCGTGGGCGACCTTCGAGTGGGACCAGGCGCAGATCGCCGAATACGCGGCGGCGGTCGCGGCTTTGCAACGTGATCGCGATCATCCACGGCCCGACCACGGCACCAGCACCTACGACTGGCAGAACGTGCCCACGGTGTTCAACGTCGGCTCTCCCTACTACACGAGCTACAACCCGACGGACGCGGCCCACTACACGGTGTTCCGCATCACCAACGACCGCTCTACGCGTTCGACGTGTCGTGGGACCCGAACGCGCCCACCTCGATCGTCGGTCCCGACCGGTGGAGCCGGATCGTGCCGCTGAGCTGGAGTCGTACCGGGATCGACGAGCCGCGGCGGCGCCAGCGCCGAGGAAGGCTCGAAGGGCGACGCCTCCCCCGCACCCTTTTCGGAGGACCGCCTCCTGGCGGTCGCTGCCGACTTCGTCCCGGCGCGCCGGGGGCGCGCCCTCAGACTCGGGGTCACGCCTCGGCGATGTGCCCCCGAAAATCGATGCCAGGCACCCTCGTCCGTCGGAAGGCTGGAGCGCGCGCTCGTCGCGCGCCAGGAATCGAACGGCCGGCAGCGCGGCGAGATCCGCTTCCACGCCCGCGGGCTCGGCGCGCTACGCCGGGCGGACTCAGAGCCCAGGCGAGCCTTCACGCGGGCGAGCGGGATCGGCTTCGCGTTGCGCGGGTCCCGCAGCCGCCGGTCCCCTCGGTGACGTCTTCGCGGTCCTCGCGCTCGTCGAGCGCCGCGGATCCTCGACCGGGACCCCGGCCACCACGTTCCGCCCCGTGCGACGGGGCTTGCCGGAGGAGTCCCGCGTCATGGGGGAGTGGGTAAGAGCGGGCCGGACGCTCAGGCGTTCGCCACGAGCGCGCCGGGATGGAAGCTGAGGTATTCCCGCACCTCGAGCTCCATGCGGTCGATCTCAGCCAGGAATCCCGATACGGCCGCATGGTAGTGGTCGGGCTCGACTCGACCTGCCGAACGTGCGCGACCTGCTCCTGGAACCGCCCGATCCGGTCAGCGTGACGCTCAGCTCTCGATCGTTCGCGATCATCCGGGCTCCGCTACGATCTACCGCCCTCGCTTCTCACCGTCCGCCCGCACCTGCCAACCCTCGTCCATCGCCTGCGCCCCACCGAGGGCGGCTCGGCACCGCGTCCAGAACACGCTGGCGCCGGTGACTATCGGCCGCGCCGTGGTCGAACAACAACCTACCCTCCCCGGCGACGGCGCTCTGGGCTCGAAGGAATCATCCATCAACAAAGAAGATGTCGACGTCGTTTGGTTCGGGCTTTGCCGTCACGAACGACCTGAAAACGATGAAGCGCGACAAGTGGCCCGTCGACTCTGCCGGGCGGTAGATCCGCTCCAGGCGCTGACTCACTGGCTTGCGGAGGAGCAGGCCGCCTGTCCTTGCGATGCCTCGATCTGGCCCCATGCCCTCGATCCGGCCCCGCGTCTGAGCTGCGCATTCCGGACGCCGAGCAGAGCTGGCGCATCGTCTACCGCATCGATCCCGACGTGATCGTGATCGTCGACATCGCGAGCAAGAAGACTCCGCCACCCCACGCCATGATCGAGGCGTTGCCAAGCCCGCCTGCGCGCCTACATCTCGCTCGTCAGAGGTGAGGAGATTCCGACTATGGATGCCACGACTCGAAAAGCGTCTCGAAGCCGCAGGCTGGCGGACCGGCACGATTGCCGAGCTCTTAGGACTCACCCCCGCCGAAAGCGCCTTCATCGAGATGAAGCTCGCCCACAACCCGCACGGTCCGCACGTTGCGCGAGCGCCGCCGCCTCTCTCGGGATCAAGCCGCGGCTGCACTCGGTTCGAGCCAGTCCCGGATCTCCCAAGATCGAAGCCGCGGATCGCTCCGTGTCGCTCGATCTCTTGGTGCGCTTCGCTCTCGATCTCGGCGCTACCGGCGCGACGTCGCCGAGGCGCTCCTGGGCTCTTCGGTCTCCGTCAAACGGGTTCCCGCGAAGCGGAACCCGCGGGACGTCGCCCAGATCGTTCGCGCCCGCCCACGGTCCGTGCGGCCAAGGCTCGAACGATCGCCCCCCGCCGGCTCCGTGCGTGACGCCCGCACATCGGGCGCCCCACTGACTCAGAGCTGAGTGTCACCTTTTAGGGGGAAGTGTCCACAACCTTGCGCACGGGTTCTGCCCTCCTTCAATGGGCCGGGCACGCTGCAAACAGCCCTCGGTTTCGAGGGTGAGGAGTTCGCGCGAGGCGAGCACGAGAGGCGCCTGTTCGGGTGAATGCTGGCTGTCAGAGACCTCGCCGCTCGGCTGGGCCAAGGCGGCTCCGCGTTGATCCGATTCTACCCCGATGAGGCCGTCCGGGCGATCGTTCGACGCGAACGGGTGATCTCCGCCGTCGAGGCGTCAGGTCCCCGTGCTGGCGACCGACGACCACGGACGACCGCAGAGCCGGAGAGTGGGGGCGAGGTGCGCGGCAGTGAGGGACCCGGCGAGCTCTCGCTAGCGCAGCCGCGGGTACGGCGGGAGGTGTCTCACCCGGTCGATCCGAACCAGTCTGCGAGCTCGATCTTCGGTATGCGGCCAAAATGCCGCACGTTCCGGGTCACGACCGCCAGACCGTGCGTCAGGGCCGTTGCCGCGATGAGGAGGTCGAGATCCGCTACCGTCCGTCCCACACGAGCGAGATCGGAGCGAATGGCCCCGTAGCGCGACGCCACAGCCACGTCGACCGGCAGAACGGGTAGCCGCGGCGGCACGACATCCTCCAGGTAGGTCAGATAGCGCTCGCCGTTCCCGGGATCCGCAGCGCACCGAAGACGATCTCGCCGACACTGATGGACGAGATCGCAATCTCGTTCGCGTGCGCTTCAGGCCCTCTCAGAAACTCGAAGACGGTCGCCCGTCGCACCGGGCTCACTCAGCGCATCCGTGTCGAGCAGGTACCTCACAACAGGGCCCGGCGGCGTGGTGTCGCACGCCGTTCGGGAATCAGTTCCGCCAAGGTCCGGTAGGCCCGGCGGAAGGCGCTTCCCGCGAAGGCACGGGCAGCGCGAACGAAACCACCGGCATCCTCGCCGCGCTCCACCCGCGCGAGGTCTTCGATACCCACGATCGCAGCAACCGGCTTGCCGCGCCGTGTGAGCTGGAAGCGCTCTCCGGCGGACGCTCGACTGGCAAGCTCGGAGAGAGAGGCTTTGGCCTGGCCGATCGGCACATTTCTCATGGTGGATGCTCGCGGTGAAGGAGTCATCAAGACTATAGCGCGGCATGCGCCGAATCGCGGGCACGACTCATCAAGCCGGGCCTCGCTCCCTCGGATGATACCGCGTGTGCGCGTCACTTCGAAGCTCGGTGATGGTAGGCTTGGGTAGGGCTCAGTGTTGGCCACCGAGCGGTGTCCGAAGAAGCTCCTGGACGTGCCGGACGTTGGCACCAGCGCGGAGCATCGACGTGGCCGTGGTGACCCGGAAGACGTGCGGCGTGATCGTCTTCCGGATCGCGCGCGAGCCGCGCGTACTTCCGGACCATCCATTCCACGGCAGTGTTGTCCAGCGCGCGGCCGGTCCGGCTCACGAAAGCTGCGGCGTCGTCCTCGCCCGCAGCTCGGGCCGCGCGTGTGCCAGGTACTCGCGGATCACCTCCACCGCGATCCTCCCGAGCGGCACCACGCTGCCGTCCCGCCCTTGAGGCCGGGTCACCCTGAAAGCCGCCGGCGAGGTCGAGATCAGCCGACCGGATGCCCGTGAGCTCGTTGACGCGAATGCCGGTCGAGTAGAAGACCTCGAGGATTCCCCGGTCGCGCAGCCCGAGCCGGCTCGTGACGTCGGGCGCTGCGAGCAGGCGCTTCATCTCGGGTGCGTCGATCACGTCTCGCGGCAGCGGGCGATCCCGCTTCGGGAGCTCGACGACCCGCGCCAGGTCGAGCGCCAAGTAGTCCTCCCGATCCAGCCAGCGCAGAAAGTGCTTCACCGCGGGTCAGGATGCCGCGCCGGGTCTGCGCCCGGCGAGCGA
Organism: Deltaproteobacteria bacterium; assembly: GCA_016713535.1. GTDB lineage: Bacteria > JADJOY01 > JADJOY01 > JADJOY01 > JADJOY01 > JADJOY01. The sequence goes on along the minus strand of JADJOY010000038.1, from coordinate 89,204 downwards.
GCACCGCGCTGCGTCTCGGTGTCAGCCAGGTCGTCTTGAAATCCGCGCGGTCTCCGGGTGGCTGCTCGACTGTCAGGACGCCTCGCCCTCGAGGTGAGCGACGAACCGATGGATCGCCTCGCGCTCGAGGCGCACCGTGCCGCGGCGCGCCCGATACGCTCGCGGTGACGGAGAAACGGCAAGACCAGGCGCGCGGGCTTCGCGACTCCTCCTGCTCACGGGGGTGCACCGCTTCGTGCGAGCGCTTGAGCTCCATCGGCGCCACGCGGGTGTACACGGCGCTCGTCGTCGCCGGGCTCGCGTGGCCGAGCAGCTTCTGGACGGTGACGATGTCGGCGCCGTTTTGCACCAGGTGCGTCGCGAACGTGTGCCGCAGTGTGTGCACGTAGACGCGCTTGGTGATTCCCGCCGCCCGAGCCGCGGTTCGGACCGCGCGCCGCGCGAGCTCGGGTCGAGCCGCGCACCGGTCACGCTCAGGAAGGTGCGCGGTTCGCACCACCGGGCTTCGCGAGCGCGGGTCGCACCTCCTCCAGGTAAGGTCGAAACCCAGCGCCGCGCTTCCGCCGAGTGGGGCCACACGGCCGATTCGTCCCTTGCCGCTCCGGATCCGCACGGCGCGATCGCCGAGGTCGACGTCCGTGACGTCCAGGGCGGCCAGCTCGCCGCGTCGCATGCCGGTGTCGTAGAGGAGCTCGAGGACCGCCCGGTCTCGAATGCCGAGCTTCGTCGAGGTATCGGGGGTCGCGAGCATCCGCATCACCTCGTCCACGGTCAGCACCTCCGGCAGGCGCTTCGTCCCCTCCGGCGTCTCCACCAGCCCGCGCGCCGGGCTCAGGAAGAGGACACCGCGGTCGACGAGCAGCTCGAAGAGCCGCTTGAGCGCACGAATCCGGACCGCCTGGGTGTGCTTCGCCAGCACGCTCGCCGCCAGGTGGTCCTGGAACCGCTCCAGGTCGGCCCGCGTGAGCGCCGTGACCGGGGTCGTTGCGGGGTCCGGGCCCACCGCGGCGAGCCAGCGCACGAAGGCGTCGAGGTTCTTGCGGTAGTTCAGCTTCGTGGCCGCGGCGTAGTTGCGGCGCTCCAGCGCTTCCCCGAAGAGCGCCACCGCCTCCGCCACGGTTGGGGGTTTCGGTTCCATCTACGATGACCGCCTCTCGGTGAAAAACGCACGCGCCTGCTCCGGGCCGCCACCGCCAACTTCTCCAGATTGCGGCGCGATCTCGGGCACTTGATCCGAAAACGCCGACCCTCCAAGAGGCTCAACTGCCGCTCAGCGCCTCCAACTCCCCCATTTCGCGGGTGCGACGTGCGGCGGCTCGGCCGAGGTCGCGGCTCCGGAGCGCACCTCGACGAGGCTCGCGGGATCGACGAGCCCGCGAACGAACCGCGCGCCGCCCTCGCCTTCACCGGCATACGCGAGCACGTAGCGGTACTCCCGCCCGCGCTCGCCTTGCCGAGCGACCAGGTACTCGAGCTCGACAAGCTCCCGGATGCTGCGCCTTCACCTGCAAATCCGACCACGGGTCCAGGCGCGCACGTCCGCCGCGTGAACACGACGTCGTGCGGCGCGAGGCCCTGCTCCGCCGCCTGCCGCTCCACCTGGACGGATCTCATCCAGCAGCCGGCGCGAGGGCGGCTCAGCTCATCGAGCGAATGGCCGAGGACCTCCGCCGCGATCCGGTTCGCGACGCGCCGTCGTCCCGGACCACCTCGACGTACTCCACCCGCTCGCCCTCGACCTCGATCGTCCGGGTTTCGCTGGCGCTGCCGCAAGAACGCGATCGAGCGGATGAGCGCCAGGTACTTCGACTGGATCGGCGGCGCGCGTGGAGACTCGACCGGGAAGCGAAGCTGGGTCGCGAACAGGTTGACCACCTGCACCGGCCGCAGCAGACGCTGCGCGGCCCGATCGGACGCGCTGGATCGCCGCGCGGCGTGTGCCGTCGTCGGCCAGCGCATCGAGCGTCATGCGCTCGCGCTGGCGGGCGAGGATCGCCGCGGTGCGCTCCGGCGACTCGTCGATCGCCACGAAGAGGTTTCGGCTCGCGAGCTCGCCGTCGATCTCCGCCGAGGTCCGGGTGGTGGTCATGAACACCGCCACCGGCCCCTCGACCCGGACCGAGCGGCTCTCCGGGGCACCCGTAATGGCGTTCTTGCCGGTCGCGAGGATCTGGATCGCCCCCGCCGACTGCAGCGCCCGGATCGAGTACACGGCACCGCCCATGCCCTCGGCTTCCTCGAGCGCGAGCAGCTTGTGCCGCAGGCCGCCGGCGGGCTGGTAGAAGAGCGCTTGGCTCGTGATGCGCGTGAAGCGCTTCACGTCCTCCGGCGGCACCAGTGCCAGCACCGCGTCCTGGAGCGTGGATTTCCCGGCGCCCGAGCGCGACTGCACGATCAACGAGAGCGGCTCGGCGAGCTTTCGCGACGTGGCGACCAGGTACGCGAGCAGCCCGCTCGTCTCCTCCCCCACGAGCCCGAGCGCCCCCAGGTCCTGGACGATGCGCCGCTCGAGCGCGGGGTCGGCGAGCAGCGCGAGGCCGGCGGCTTCCTCCTCGGGCGTGAGCGCCGGAGCCGCGTCGTCGGGCGCGCGCGCACGGTCGTCGGCCACCTTCTCGGCCTTCTCGATGAGCCGCAGCAGGTCGTCCCGAACGAGCGGCTCGGGCACCTCGAACAGCGCCGCAAGCACCTTCGCCTCCTGCCGGCGGTGGCGGGCCGAGTAGAGGTCGAGCGTCGTGAGCTCGAACTCCGCGAGCCCGGCCGAAGGTCGCTGGCTCGGGCTCGCGCGCTCGGCCTTGAGGACCACCCGGAGCTGGGTGCCGGCCCGGACGATGCCCTTCACGGCGTAGTGCCGCTCACCGAAGGTCACCACGAATCCGTCGGGCGTGAGCTCGAAGTCCGACTCGACCCGCGCCCGAACCGGTGCGGGCCGTTCGGCTGGACGCGAGCCGGGCTCGTGCCAGCCAGCCGTACCTCGAACTCCTCGGGCGAGCAGCGCTCGAAGTAATCGAGCAGCGAGGGCGCCTCGATGGCGATCGGATGAACGGCGAAGGCTCCCGAGGCTAGCGCGGCGAGGATCGGTGCCGCGGCATCCCCGTCCTCGAGCCGGAGGACGAAGACCTCACGGACGCCATTCGCCTCCACCAGCTCGCGGACCACGATCGGATCCGTCCCGCGACCTCCGAGACCGACCCCGTTCACGAAGCCGTGGCCGTGCAGCACGGCGGCATCGAGAGGGTTCGCCGTCACGATCACCCGCTCCAGGCCTGCCGGGTAGCCCACGCGGTTCACAGGCCCGCTCGTCGTGGCGGGGGCCCACCGCTCCCCGCCCTCGAGCCGGCGCGCATAGACCCGGTCACCGCACCGGTCCGCGGATCCTCGATGGGATCGTGACGGAGCCGACCAGGGCTTCGTTACCCGCCGTCAGGGATGCCGAGCTGAGCGAGGCTGCGCTCGGACGGCTTCATCACTCCGGAGCGTTGCGACGGCGTCCCGGCGGCGTAGCCGATCGGAAGATCTCGATCGTCTCGCGGCGAATGCCGTGATCGTGGAGCCACTGCCAGGCCTCCGGATATCCGGCGAGCGCCGTCGCGTAGAACTGGCTCACGCGCTCGAGCAGCACGGCGGCGGAGCCCTCGCGCACGGCCGCGGCGCGGGTGGCCTTCGACCTCGGGCGGGTTGGGGATGCGTCCTCGGTGGTCGCCATGGCGTTCGATCCGAGCCCGTGATCCGGCTACCGCCCGGGCGACTCGGTTCGAGCGCCAACCTAGGGACCTCCGCGGCGCAACACCATCGCGTCTCGGCGTCCGGCGCGAGCGTCGTGCCCCGGAAGCGCGCGCCACCGTGCGAACTCCGCGGCATGGCGTCTCGGGTCCAGCGCACCAGGACGCGGGCTGTTTCCTCAACCACCACGCTCATCTCGAGGCCGATCTCGTCTCGCGCGACCTCCCAATCGATCGCGCCGAGCGGGTCCACATCCACGCGCGGCGGCACGCTTCCGGCGGGTGGCGGAGCGGTCACCAAGCGCCGGCGGAGCCGCGTTTCCCGATCATAGGTGGGGTTGCGCTGGTGCCACTCGACGCACGAACGTCGATGCCGCTCCCGCTGACACTCGGCTCGCCCGCAGGCGCGCTGGCGATCGCCGACGCGCGGATCCGGGTGGAACCAGTGCTTGCAGATCCGGCATGGGCGACGGGCTGCCATGGGCGATCCTCCTCGACGAGGAGGACGAAGACCGAGCCTCCTCGAGGTGCGGAGGGATTCGCCGGGCCAGGTTTGGGCGCCACTCCGCGCACCGACTCTCCCCCAGGATCGGTGCCACGCGTCGTGGACAGACGTCTGAACTCGGTCGCGACGGCGTGAACGGGATCGCTGTGCGACCTGGGCCCGCTCGCGCCCAGCGTCGCGGATCGCCTCGATCGGTGGTCGGCTCGAAAACGTCGTCCGTGAGGGCGAGCCATCAACAAGGATGGGTGGCACCGTTTCACGAGAGTCGATTCAGGGCGTGAAGGGCTCGCCGAGCGAGGCCCAGTGGCACCGTGGGAAAACTGGTGTCACCTGCGGGCCCCCATCCGGCGGGGCGGTGCTCCTCAGATCGAGCTCTCACTCGGTGAGATCCCATCGCGGCAACCTGTCGACTGGTCAATGGGAAATCAACGGTCTCACTGTACGAGCCCGCATCCCTATGCTGTGCGGCGCCCAACGGGGCTCATGTCCGCGAAGGCTTTCGACGTAAGCCCATCAATTCGATGCCGAATGTCGCGCAACGCATATACAATTGCCCCGCCCGACGACAGGCTTGAACTTGCTATCGATCGGCGACCCGACGGGTGACGTCGAACTCTATCGGCAGAACTGATTGAACCCGACCAGAGGGCCCGAGCGCCGGCGTCCTGATTCCGAAATGAAGGATCACGACACTCTCGGGCGCAACCGAAGCCATTCGGCTTCTACGCTCAGATACCGAGCAGTCAAGCCGTACCGCCTCCCCTCTACCAGTCGCATGGGTAAGTCAATGTCGAGTCGTGCCGTTACCGCTTCACCGGTATGCAGATCGAAGAACGCGCCGGCATCAATTTCAAGCCGACGCTTACACGTTGTCGGACTTCTCACTGTCTGGCCAGCCTGATCGCGCAACACAATCTCCAAGCAGACAAATCGAGAAATCGAAATAGTGCTCCCGGTGCGATTCGCGAGATGAAGCCGAGATCAGGGACGACCTCCCCGCTGACACAGCCTTGCCACCAACGACACGTCCAGCTCCAGCTCAGGATGCCAACCGTCGATAACCGACGGCTTGGTCGCCGCTTGCGGTGAACAGCGAGCCAGCGATGCCAAGACCAGAATCGCCACTACTGAGCGCCAACGGGTTTTCACGAGATCCTCAACGAGTAATCGTCTTCTGCAGGCCGAACTCTTTGTGGTATGCGTTCTCCCACTTATAAGGAATTTCCTCGAGCCCGGTCTTGTACTCAACATGCGCTGACTCATGGAGCATCACCCCTTGGTCATCCCCGTACACGAGCCGTTCATGAGAATATCGGCATAGAAATCCAGGACAATTGGCTTCGGAAGTGGAAACTCTCGGTCCTCGGCGCCCGCCGGTGTTGACGCACAGAGATCCGGATCCTGGAATGGCAGATATCTAAATTGCCGATACCGGAGAATCTGCAGAAAATTCTTATACAGCACCTCCGGCTTTCCCGTTCCACCTCTGGGATCGACCGTCCATATAGGTGCTTGCTGCCGGATCACCTTATAGCCCTCGTTGCCAAGGGCCATCGCGCAAGGTTAGCTTCAAATTTGTGCGAGCTGTATCGAACCTTGTCTTGAAGATCGAATAGTACGGACTCGACTCCTTTACGTACCCATCGGTCTACGTCTCCAGAGCCGAGCTGCGCAGACGTTGTCCCGGTACCCGCCCCTGCACTCGTACCTGCTATCGCGACAATCGAAACCGCAGCCAACGCGACGATTAGAAATGCGAACTCCCCACCGGGATCAATTTTGTTGACTGGGTCGTCCTTGGCGTATCCGTACCGATGCAGCGAGGCCAGGTCGATTTCGAGACCTTCAAACGGATCCCTGGCGGTAAGCCTGCCGGTCGAATTATCCATCCATCGGGCGCGCAGGTACGTCATCCCCAGGTTCGGATCCAACACCTCCCCGAACGCTCGGTGATTAAAGATCCACCCGGATGGCTGGACCTTGCTCGCCTCGAGCCTCCCCGAACGCCGTGTAGTCATACGAGGCGACGACAGCCCCGTCGTATCGACAACCTTTCGGACGGAGTTCTGCCCATCCTTCAGGATCCAGTAGCGGGCGACTGAGCCCGATCGCTCGTCCTTGAAACCAATCAGATCTCCGTCGAGGTACAGGTAGTCGGCCATGACCTTGTTGCCGACGTTGTCCCACTCCTGCAGCAGCTGCGCATAGGGCAACGTCCGGTCGTACACGTAGCGCCGCTTCTGCGTGGTCGACGGGCTCGTCGTCTTCCACTCCTTCGTCCGCACGATCCCGTCCGGCGAGTACGAAGGTCGTCGCCGAGCCATCGTCCTTCTTGGTCAGCCGATCCCACGGGTTCCAGACGTACGGCGTGGCGCCGATCAGCGTGTTACGGCCCGCCGTGTCCCAGGCGTATGCCGTCGACCCTGAGCCGTCCGGCGTGCGCTCGAGCAGGTGGTCCGCGGCGTCGTATTCGTACGCCGTCGGGCCGGACGCCGTGGAATCGGTCAGCGACGTCCGGTTCCCGACGTCGTCGTACGTGAAGACCTGCTCCCGATCGCCGTTGGTCGCGTCGGTGATCGACTCGCCCGTGAGGCGGTAGAGATCGTCGTACTGCCAGTCGATGTGCCGCCCCGAGAGCTCGTCCAGGGCTTTGCGGTTCCCGGCCGGGCCGAGCGTGTACGTGTACGACGCGATCGTCGTGGCGCCCACCTCGTGCTCGATCAGCCGGAGCCGGTTCTGCTCGTTGTACTCGTAGGTCGTCTTGATGTCGTTCGGGTACTCGATCGACTCGCGGTTCCCGTTCGCGTCGTACTCGACGTGCACAGTGCCCGTAACCCCGGGCACGTGGATGTCGACCGGCCGGTTGAGCTCGTCGTAGTCCGTGGTGACCGTCCCGTAGGGTGCGGGCGCCTGCACCGAGACCCGGTTGCCGGCCTTATCGTACCCAAACGTCAGCGTGTCCGGGAACGCACCGGCGCCTTCCGGGGTCGACTGGGTCTTGATCCGGCCGCGCTCGTCGTAGGTGAACGCGATCGCGCGCACCACGTCGCTACCGCGCTTGATCTCCTTCTTGTCGAGACGGCCGCCCGCGGCGGCGTACGAGTAGGCGATGGCTTCGCCACCGGCGAACGGGGTCTCCGTGACCACCCGGTTCATCGCGTCGTACGTGTAGGTCGTGGTGACCCCGCCCACGGTCTTGGTGAGCCGGTTTCCGTTCGCGTCGTACGTGAACGTCTCGGTGTCCTGGTGGTCGTTCGCGTCCGGCGGGTAAGTCTTCTTGGTGAGGCGGCCGAGCTTGTCGTACTCAAACCGGGTCTCTCGGCCCAGCGCATCCCGCTGAACCGTGCGGTTCCCGGCTTCGTCGTACTCGAACTGCGTCCCGAGGAAGCGGGGCTCGGGGTCGCCGGTCATCGGGTTCCCGAACACCTGGGTGGTCTGCGTGAGGCGGCCGAGCTCGTCGTAGAAGAAGATCGTGAACTTCGAGTCCTGGTCGACGGTCGCGAAGCGCCGGCCCGCGGCGTCGTAGAAGGTCTGGATCGAGGTGGGATCCTCGCCGGTGATCTGTGGCGGCTGCGTCATCACCAGCCGGCCGTTCGCGTCGTAGACCGACCGGGTCAGGTTTCCGGCGCGCCGGAGGTGGGCTCTCCGACGACCGGCGTACCGGAATCTACGCCATCGGCGGCGCTCACGCTGAGGCGTGTCGCCGGGCGCGGCGCGTGCCTCCTCGGACCGAACCGCCTCGGCGCGCGGATCCGTATCCGTCGCCGGCGCGCCAGGGGCGCGCCCTCCAGGCCGGGAACCACGTCCCGGCGATGCAGGCGCCGAGGCGTATCGCCGGGCACGCGGCGCGTGCCCCTCCCGGCGGACCGTAGGGGCGGGGCCTGCCCCCGCCCGCGCGGCGTGCTCAGTACGTCGGCAGGTTTTGTCGATCTCGCGGGCCCAGGCGAGGATCCCGCCTTCGAGGTTGTAGAGCCGCTTGAAGCCGAGCTTCGAGAGCTCGCCCGCGGCGGTCGCCGAGCGCGCGCCCGACTTGCAGTGGATCAGGATGTCGCGGTCCTGCGGCAACTCGCTCGCGATCGACACCACCTCCTCGTGCGGCTGGAGGCGGTCCGCGAACGAGAGCTTCACGATCTCCGCCTCGTGGGGCTTGCGGACGTCGAGGATGTAGGGCTTCCAGCCGCCGTCCATCTTCTCCTTGGCGTCCTTCACCGAGATGCGCTGGAAGCCGTTCGCCGCCGGCGCCTCGTCGTGGGCCGCCCCGGCGAAACCGCAGAACTGCTGGTAGTCGATGAGCTGGGTCACCGGCTGCAGCGTCGGATCCTTGCGCAGCTTCACCTCGCGGAAGCGCATGTTGAGCGCGTCGTAGAGGAGCAGCCGTCCCGACAGCGTGTCGCCCTTGCCGAGCAGGATCTTGATCGTCTCGGTGGCCTGGATGCAGCCGATGACGCCCGGCAGGATGCCGAGCACGCCGCCCTCGGCGCACGACGGCACGAGCCCCGGCGGCGGCGGCTCGGGGTAGAGGTCGCGGTACTGCGGGCCGCCCTGGTAGTTGAACACCGAGGCCTGCCCCTCGAACTTGAAGATCGAGCCGTAGACGTTGGGCTTGCCGAGCAGCACGCACGCGTCGTTCACCAGGTAACGGGTGGGGAAGTTGTCGGTGCCGTCGACCACCACGTCGTAGGGCGCGAGCAGCTTCAGCGCGTTCTCGCTGGTGAGCGGCTCCTCGAAGATGTCGAGCTGGACGTACGGGTTGATGTCCTTGATGCGCTCGGCGGCCGACACCACCTTGCGCACGCCGACCTTCGAGGTGCCGTGGATGATCTGGCGCTGGAGGTTCGACTCGTCGACGACGTCGAAGTCGATGAGGCCGATCCGCCCCACGCCTGCCGCGGCGAGATAGAGCAGGAGCGGCGAGCCGAGCCCGCCGGTGCCCACGCACAGCACGCTGCCGGCCTTGAGCTTGCGCTGCCCCTCCATCCCCACGTCCTCGAGGATGAGGTGGCGCGAGTAGCGGGCGACTTCTTCCTTGGTGAGCTCGGGCAGCGACATGCGAAACCTCCAGGGGGCCTCGGGCGTGCTGCCGAGGCGCTCGATGACCAGACCGGAAAAGGGACCGAGAACCGGCGAGACGATCAGGCTCGAGAGCGCGGCGTGGTCCTCGATCGCGACCCGCCGGCGGGCGCGCGCCGCGGGCCGCTGGCCCGTCGAAACGTTCCCGCAAGCTAATGACGACCCCCGGTGCGTGCAAGCGCACGACGAGCAAAACGGGGGTATTCCGGCCATCCGGCGCGCGAGCAGCCATCGCGCCTGGCGCGGTTTACGAGGGCGGTGAAAACGGCGCGCACCTCGAGGCGCGCCCCCACGAGCGAAGCGGTGAGCGAGTGGGGCGCCGCAAAAACCGCGCTTTTTGCGGGGCGGGGGTCTGGAACAGACCACCGAGGCAATACCGTCAGGCGCGAAAAACTCGCATAGGCGAGTTTTTCAGCGGCCTGTTAAGGTCGCACCGATCGCGGCCCTCGCGCGGCCCCCGCCGTGCCCTCCCCTTCCGAGGCAGTCTCCATGCGTCGAACCATCACGGCAGTCCTGACCCTGGCCCTCCTCGCCGGCGCCGCCGTCGGCGGCGTGCTCGCGTATCGCGCCTACGAGAGCGCGCCGCCGGTGGTGCGGTGGGTCGATCCGCCCAAGGCGATCGGCCGCAAGGCGCAGCTCAAGCTCCAGGTCGAGGACCCGGGCTCCGGCGTCGCGAAGGTCACGGTCGTGATCGAGCAGACGACACCCGCCGCGATCAGCAAGACGGTGCTCGACGAGACCGCGGTCGCAGGACCCGACGGCAAGCCGCCCAGGACCTACGAGAAGATCGTCGAGTTCGACCCGCGCGAGCTCTCGATCCGCGACGGCGCCGCCAAGCTCACGGTGACCACCTCGGACCACTCGCGCCGCAACGGCGGCCAGGGCAACACCGCGACCCAGCCGCTCGACATCGAGGTCCGGCTGCGTCCGCCGATGGTCGAGCTCCTGAGCGAGCAGCACAACATCGAGTTCGGCGGCTCGATGATGGTCACGTACCGGGTGGGCGCCAGCGCGGTGGAGGACGGCGTGCGGGTGGGCGACCGCCACTTCCCCGGCTACCCGTCACCCGCCGACACCGGTGTCAGGATCTGCCTCTTCGCGCTCTCGTTCCGCGAGCCCGACAACGTGATCCCGGTGGTCTACGCTCGCGACGAGATCGGCAACGAGCAGGCCGTCTCGTTCAACTACAAGATCATGCCGCGCACCTACCCCGACGTGCCGATCGCCCTCAAGCCGGAGTGGATCGCGGCGATCCGCGATCGCTTCGCGCTGCCGCCCTCGCTCGACGACGTCGCCGCGTTCCTCGACGTGAACAGCAAGCTACGCGTCGAGAACCACGAGACGCTCGCCAAGGTCCTCGAGACCACCGAGCCGCAGGCGCTCTGGTCGGGCGCCTTCGGACGCATGAACGGCAAGCCGGTGAGCCGCTTCGCCGAGACCCGCCACTACTCGTGGCAGGGCAAGGAGATCGACCAGCAGGTCCACCTCGGCGTCGACATCGCGGCGCTCATGAACTTCCCGGTGCCGTCGTCCGGCGCGGGCGTGGTGATCCACGCCAGCGACCTCGGCATCTACGGCAACTGCGTCGTCATCGACCACGGCATGGGACTCTCCACCCTCTACGGCCATCTGAGCAGCATGGCGGTCGCGGAGGGCGACAAGGTCGCGCAGCACCAGGTCATCGGGCACACCGGCATGACCGGGCTCGCGTTCGGCGACCACCTCCACTTCGGCATGTACGTGCACGGCATCGCGGTCGATCCCAAGGACTGGTGGGACCCGCTCTTCATCCAGAAGCGCATCGAGCCCAAGCTCGCGACGTGGCGCTCGGGCGGTGCGAACGTCGCGGCCCAGAGCGCGGCGGCGGCGATCTCGAGCGCCCCCGACGCCACTGCGAGCGGTGCCGCCGAGCCGAGGGCGACGGCGCCCAAGACCGCGAAGGCCAAGAGCGGCGGAGGCAAGCACGGGAAGCGCGGGCGCTGAGCGACGCCGGCCGGGGTCACGGCCGGGCCGGGGGGTCGAGCCGGAGCGATCGAGCTCGCGTGCGAGCTCGATCGTGATCGGCGTGCTCACCGTCGCGGCGCTCGCGGCGGGCGGTGTGCGGGTATGGCACTGGTGGAGCGCCCCCGCGTCGAGCCGCGCGACGACGCCCCGCGAGACCAGCGAAGCACCGCGCACGACGGCGCCCCGCTCGCGGTCGAGCGCGCGCCACGGCCCGCTCGGCGCGGCGCGGCCGAGCGCCCCATCGCCGGTCGAGGGCGCCGAGCCGGTCACCGCTCCCGCGGACACACCCGGCGACGAGCTCCCGCCGTGGGCGACCGCGACAATCGAAGGCCGCGTCACCGACGCGCGCGGCGCGGCGGTCGCGGACGCCGAGGTGATCGGGTACGGCGCGCGCCCTGCGCGCGCGCACTCCGACCGCGCCGGGCGCTTCCGCGTCGCGGGGGTGGCGCTCGAGAGGCCGCGCTCGTTTCCCGTGGGCATCGAGGGCAGCGCGGTCGCGCTGAGCGTGACCAGCCCTGGGCTCCTCGAGGCCACCCTCGACCTCGACGACCTCCGCCCTGACGAGACCCGCCACGTCGACGTCGTGCTCGAGGCGGGAGGCGCGGTGCGCGGCCACGTCAGCGACGCCCACGGCGAGCCGCTCGCCGGGGTGACCGTGTGGTGCGATCTCCTCGAGCCCGAGCGCCGCCCGACGTCGCCGGCCGCACGCCTCGCGAGGGGCTCGGGCCGCGAGCGCGGCGAGTCGGACCGATCCGGGCGCTTCGAGGTCGCGCCGCTGGTGCCCGGCCGCTACAACCTGATCGCCGCCGCGGCCGGCAAGGCTCGGCGCACCTTCGGGCCCTTCACCGTGACGGCGGACCGCACCACGGAGGGCATCGAGCTCGCGCTCGAGGACGGCGCCGCCATCACCCTGCAGGTGGCCGATCGCGCGGGGAAGCCGATCGTCGGCGCCGTGATCTCGGCGTTTCCGGGCGGCGACCGCGGGTCGTCGGGCTCCGCGGCGGCGAGCTCGGACAACCAGGGCGGAGTCGAGCTCTCCGGGCTCGAGCCAGGCACGTACGAGGTGGAGGTGGTGGCGGAGCGCTACGCCCGTATCACGTTGCCCGGCGTGTCCGCCGGTGGACCGACGCTCGACGTCCGCCTCGATCCGGCGGCGCGGCTCGTGGGCCGCGTCGTGGACGCGGCGAGCGGCGCGCCCGTGAAGCGGTTCTCGGTCGGCCACACCGCGTTCCACGACGCCGATGGCGGCTTCGAGTTCGCGGACCTGCCGGAGAAGCCGGAGCCGATCGAGGTCCTCGCAGACGGCTACGCGCCCACGACGATCGGGCCCTTCGGCGCGGCGTCGGGGGCGAAGCTCGACGCGGGAACGGTGCGCCTCGCGAAGGCCGCGAGCCTGCGCGGGAGGGTGGTCGATCCCCGTGGCGAGCCCGTGGTGGGCGCCAACGTCCACGCCGCGCAGATCGACGATCGGCGCGCGCCCACGTCGCGCCCGCTGAGCGCCGACAGCGACACCAGCGGCCGCTTCGCGCTCGACGGCCTCGCGGCGGGCCGGTGGGGGGTGAGCGCGGGCGAGAACGGCAGCTTCTTGCCGTCCGGCACGGTGGTCGTGGCGCGCTCGGGTGGCGAGACCCGCGACGTCGAGATCCGGGTCGGCGAGCTCCCCGGCATGGCCGAGCTCTTGCGCACCAGCATCCACGACGAGCTCGTGAACGGCGGCGCGATCGCGCGCGGGCCGCGTGGTGACCGCGCGGTGGCCGTGGTGAGCGACGCCCTCGCGCGCGTCTACGAGCGTGGCCTGGTGACCGGTGACGCGCCCAGCGAGACCAACGCCTGGCTCGACGCCGCGCGCAGCGAGATCCCGCCCGGGGCGCTCGATCGGGAGGTCGAGAGCGTGCTGAGCGCGCTGCGCGAGGGCGAGCGCGGTGGGGAGAGCGAATGAAGCGGCCACGACGATGGCTCTTCCGGGCGGGGGTGGCGCTCGGGTGCGCGGCCCTGGCGCTGTGGACCGCGCAGCGAACGCTCTCGCAGCTCGGGCGGGCGTCGCCGTGTGGCCCGCTCGCCAGCCAGGAGCAGGTGGCGGCGCAGTGGCGTGCCGCGCATCCACTGCCGACCGCGTCGAGCCTACCCAGCGAGGTGGTCCGCGAGCCCAAACCGGGGGCCGCGATCGAGGGGCGGGTCGTCGACGTCGAGGGCAAGCCGATCGCGGACGTCCTGGTGCGCGCGCGCTCGGAGGCGACGCCGCCCGAGGACGCCGCGGTGGCGCGCTCCGACGCGGGCGGCAGCTTTCGCCTGACCGGGCTCGGCTCGGGCACCTACTTCCTGCGCACGTGGGCGGACGGCTACCGCCGCGCCACTCGCGAGCACGTGCCGGCGGGCTCGGGCGCGCTGGTGCTCGCGCTCACACCCACGCTGCGGCTCGTGGGCTGCGTGGTCGCGAAGGCGACGGGAAGGCCGCTCGAGCGCTTCCGCGTCGGCGACGAGTGGGTGGAAGGGACCGGCGGGGTGTTCGGGCTCACGCTCGCCGACGCGCCGGGTGAGCCCCTCGAGATCCGAGCGCCGGGCCTGGTGCCGTCTTTCGTGGATCCGACCGACCACGGCGCGCTACGCCGCGTGTCGCACGTCACGCACCGCCTGCGCCACGGCATCGAGACGGTCGGGCGCGTCATCGACGAGAGCGGCGGCGCCGTCGAGGGCGCCGAGGTGAGCGCACTCTCGCGCGGCGAGGGGGGCTACCGCTCGGCGACGGTGAGCGCGATGGACGGCCGCTTCGCCTTCGACGACCTGGACGATCGCCTGTGGCTACTCACGGCCCGGCTCGGCGGCGAGCGCGTCCGCGTCGGCACCACCGCCGTTCGCCTCGAGCGGAGCCGCAAGCCGGGCGAAGTGACGATCCAGCTCGGCAAGCAAGGGGTCCTCGTGGACCTGCTCGCGGAAGACCTGGTTTCGGACGTCTCGATCACCGGCGCGGCGGCGATCGCGCCGGAGGCCGCGCGCGTGATCGCCGACTCGATGATGGAGGTCATCACCGCCCGGGCCGCCGCCGGCGCCGACCCCGACGCCCACGACGACCTCCTCGACGCCGCCGTCGAACGCCTACCCCCGGAGGCGATCACCGCCGAGGTCGCGAGCGCCATCGAAACCCTGCGCCTCGTCCGCGACCACCGCCCACGCGACTGAGCGCGGCCGCCAGCCCAACCAGGCCCAAACGGCCCGCAGGGTCGCGCGTCGCACGACCGGCGAGACGCGACGGAGCCCCATCGGCGATCCCGCCGATCCCGGTACGGCGGCGCCGCCGCCGCGATCCGCAACTTCGGCGATGCCTACGCTCGATCGCCCCGCCGGGCACGCGACGCGTGCCCCTCCCGGTGGCGGCCCCCGGCTGGAGCGCGCCCGCTCCGTCGGGCGCCAGGGATCGGCACCTCGGTGACGCGCGCGTGGTCGCGGGTCGCCGGGCACGCGACGCGTGCCCCTCCCGGCTGGAGCGCGCCCGCTCCGTCGGGCGCCAGGGATCGGCACCTCGGTGACGCGCGCGTGGTCGCGGGTCGCCGGGCACGCGACGCGTGCCCCTCCCGGCTGGAGCGCGCCCGCTCCGTCGGGCGCCAGGGATCGGCACCTCGGTGACGCGCGCGCGGTCGCGGGTCGCCGGGCACGCGACGCGTGACCCTCCCGGCTGGAGCGCGCCCGCTCCGTCGGGCGCCAGGGATCGGCACCTCGGTGACGCGCGCGCGGTCGCGGGTCGCCGGGCCCGCGACGCGTGACCCCCGCGACGACGGCAGCGTATGCTGCGTCGTAATCCTCATGCGACTACGGGTTTTGCTCATCGTCGTCGGCCTGCTCGCCCTTGGTGCGGGTGCGGCGTGGTGGACGCTTCGGCCGCGCCCCGCCGAGCATCCCCCTCCGCTCGCGCGTGACACGCCCGTCGCAGGCCCCCACGCGGAGGCGGCCTCGACGGCCACGCCGCCACCCGCCGCCGCCGAGCCCGCGCCCGCACGCCTTCCAGTGCTGCGCGGCGAGCTCGCTCTCACGGGGCGCGTGATCGACATCGCCGGCAAGCCGGTGCCCGGCGCCACCGTGAAGCTCGCCTCCGAGTCGGTGCTGTCGCTCACGCCGCTGGTCAAGAAGCTCTGCGACTGCAACTGCGGCGAGCTGCTCGTGCAGTGCCGCTGCGCACGCGCGAAGAAGCTCCTGCCCGAGCTGGTCCGCAAAGCCGGCGCGGAGCCGCCGGCGCAAGCCACCGCGTCCACCCGCACCGACGGCTCGTTCGGCTTCGCCGGCATCCCGCGTGACCGCTACCGCGTGTGGGCGCGCGCGCCGGGGATGGCGGTGAGCGCCGCGTCCAACGTGGCGATCGGTGGCGCCAGCGACTCCCCCGTCGAGATCACTCTCGCTCCCGCGGTCGAGGTGCGCGGCTCGGTGCGAACGTCGGGCAACAGTCCCCTCGCGGGGGTCACGGTGGTGGCGCTCTCGGAGCTCGAGGTCGGCGGTATCGGCCGCGCCGTGAGCGGAGGCGACGGCCGCTTCGTGGTCCCGTCTCTCGGCAGCGCCACCTACTTCCTCTACGCGTCGGCACGCGGCTTCGCGTCCGCCGCGGAGAGTAACGTCGATCCCGGTCAAGACGTGGTGCTGTCGCTCGAGCGCGGCGGGGTGATCGCGGGTCACGTCCACGACGAGGGCGGCGCCGCGGTGGCGGACGCCGTGGTGCAGGTCGTGGGCGCCGAAGGCGAGAGTCCCCACACCGATCGCGACGGCGCCTTCCGCATCGAGGACCTCGATGCGGGCAAGTACAAGGTGTGGGCCGAGAAGGGCACGCAGACCTCCGAACGGATCGAGCAGGTGGCGCTCGCCAGAGGCGAGACCAAGGACGACCTCGTGTTGCGCCTCGACGAGGGCGCCACGATCTCGGGCCGCGCGCTGGTGACGAGCACGAACGCTCCCGTGGTCGGCGCCAAGGTCGGCCTCCACCAGGAGCACCGCGGCGCGGTGCGCGAGGCGTGGAGCGACGGCGACGGCCACTACCAGATCACCGGCGTGCCGCCCGGTGCCTACTCGATCGAGGTCGAGGCGGCCGACGCGCACCTGGCCGACGAGGTCGCCGTGACGGTGACCGCTCGCGAGAACCACGCGCTCGATCTGGCGCTGGCGCCGAGCGCCGCGCTCGAAGGAGTCGTGGCCGACAGCGACGGCCAGCCGATCGCCGGTGCCGAGATCCGTCCCTACGATCGCTCGGGCAAGACAGCGAAGAGCGACTCCAAGGGCCGCTACCGGATCGAAGGGCTGACCGGAAAGCACGAGTACACGTGGGATCCGAGTGGCACGAAGGGCGACGGGCTGACGGTGCTCGTGAGCCATCCCGACTACATCGCCAAGCGCGCCGAGGTGCCCGCCGGCGGCACCGAGCACGGCGCGCACCTCGACGTGATCCTGGACAAGGGCGGCACGATCCGCGGCTCCGTGACGGTCCCGGAGGAAGGGCCACTCGGGGGGCTCGCCATCGAGCTGAGCCGCCATCGGGATCCGACCGAGCGCAAGAGTCGGAGCGGC
This sequence comes from Deltaproteobacteria bacterium, assembly GCA_016713535.1. Lineage (GTDB taxonomy): Bacteria > JADJOY01 > JADJOY01 > JADJOY01 > JADJOY01 > JADJOY01. The sequence goes on along the minus strand of JADJOY010000038.1, from coordinate 72,365 downwards.
CACACCGACGGCGACGCGAAGCTGCCGACGGCGAAGACCAAGCGAGACGGCACGTTCGAGCTCCGCGGCGTCCCCGAGGGCCGCTTCGACGTGGCCGCGAGCGGCCAGGGGATGATCCGCGCCGAGCACGGACCGGTCGAGATCGCGCGCGAGCAGGTGGTGGACGGGATCACCATCCGGCTCACCCGCGGCGAGGTGATCGAAGGCCAGGTCGTGAACCCGAAGGGGGAGCCGGTGGCGGGCGCCACGATCTACGCGCGACCCGAACGCAACGAAGCCAGCGAGCGCTTCGACTGGTACCGCAACCGAACCGAGAGCACGGCCGACGGTCACTTCCACCTGGCCGCGCTCGAGCGCGGCACCTACGAGCTGAAGGCGAGCCAGGACGCCTACCAGGCGGCGGAGCGGCCGGGCGTGGCGAGCGGCACGACCGACGTGCGGATCGAGCTGACCCCGGCGCCACGCATCGTCGGCCGGGTGGTGGATGCGGCGACGGGCCAGCCCATCCAGTCGTTCCGCATCGACTATCGGCCCATGACGTCCGCCACCGGCGAGTTCGAGGTCGCGGCGACCGGCGGCGAGAAGCATCGGCCCACGGTCAGCGCGAGCGGCTACGCCTCGCAGCGACTCGGGCCGTTCTCGACGAGCGCCACCGGACAGCTCGATGCGGGGACGGTGCGCCTCACCAAGGGCGCAACCGTGAAGGGCCGCGTCCTCGAGGCGAACGGGACTCCTCGCGCGGGGATGACCGTCATGGCGTTCCGCGCCCACGGCGAGGACGACGAGGATCTCCCGACGAGCGGGGACGCGCCCGGCTCGACGGACGCCGAGGGCACGTTCACGGTGACGGGTCTCGGACCCGGGACGTGGACGCTCATGGCGACTTCGCCAGGTCCGGACCGCGACGACTCGCTCGCCTCGATGACCTCGACGCAGGTCCAGGTGCGCGGCGGCGAGACCCGCGAGGGCGTGGTGCTGCGCATCGGCGACTGGTCGGGGATGCGGGAGATGGTGAAGTCCACCCTGCGCGAGACGCTGGTGCGGCCGCTTTCCGCAGCCGACGCCAAGCGCCTCGGCCCCGCGGTCGACACCGTCGTCGACGCCCTCGGCGAGCTGATCGGGAACGTGCGCGATCTGGGCGACGCGGACCCGTCCATGTGGGCGGAGGCGCTGAGGACCGCGATCCCCGCCGAGAATCGGACAGCCGAGGTCGAGGAAGTGCTCGCCAAGGTGAACGAGCACGCGCAAGCGAGCGCCGGCGCCGATCGCTGACCCACGCCAGCGCCGGCGGGCGCGCCTCGCGGTAGAACGGCCGCATGAAGATCGGCATGAACCTGCCCGTCATGGTGCCCGGGCTCGATCGCGCCACGGTGCTCGCGTGGTGCCGGCGGATCGACGCGGGGCCGTTCTCGACGCTCGCGGTCGGCGAGCGCATCACCTTCCCAACCCCGAAGCGCTGGTGACGATGTCGGTCGCCGCCGCCGTCACCGAGCGCGTGCGGCTCGCGTTCACGGTACTGGTCGGGCCGCTCCACGCGCCGCTCGTGCTCGCCAAGCGCATGGCGACGCTCGACGTCCTCTCCGGTGGGCGGTTGGTGCTGGGTCTCGGCGTGGGCGCCCGCGAGGACGACTACCGCGCCGCGGGCATCCCGTTCGACGGCAAGCGGCTCAAGCGCCTCGAGGACGACGTGGCGCTGATGCGCCGGGCGTGGGCGGGCGAACGTGTGGTCGAGGGCGCCGACCCGATCGAGCCGGCGCCGCTCCAGCCGGGCGGACCGGAGATCCTCGCGGGCTCGCTCCTGCCCACCTCGCTGCGCCGCGCGGCGCGCTGGGCCGACGGCATCTGCGGCTTCAGCTTCGCGCCGTCGGCCGACGAGATCGCGTTCCAGTTCGAGGGCGCGCGGGCGGCGTGGGCCGAGGAGGGCCGCGCCGCGCCGCCGCGGCTCGTGACCAGCTTCTGGTTCGCGCTCGGTGCGAACGCCGAGGAGCAGATGGACACCTACCTGCGCCGCTACCTCGGCTTCTTCGGCGAGACCGACGCCGAACAGCTTCGTTCGATGTGCCAGGTGCGCTCGACGTCCAGGCTCCGCGAGGCGGTGACGATGGTGCGTGACCTCGGCACCGACGAATTGCTCCTCGTCCCCACCACGTCCGATCCCGACGAGCTCGAGCGGGTCGCGGCCGTCCTCGGCTGAGACGACGGCCGCGGCGCGGCCTTTCGCGCGCCCTCCCTACCGCCGTCGGCGACCGGCGCACCACCTTCGGAGGGCCCGCCTCCCGGCGCCGGCGCCGGGGGGGTCGTCGCGCGGCACGCGTTGTAAAGCACTTGCTATACAAAATCGTAAAGCAACTGCTCCACGGTTTTTGTAAAGCTAAAGCTCCACAGTCGATTTTCGTGCGATTCCCTGCGAAAACTGCCATTCTAGAGGCCGTATGGGGCATCCAGCGCCGCCTCTTGCGGGGTCGGATCGGTACGGATTCGAGGCGCAGACGGGGACGATTCTCCGCGCGGCCCGCCACCTCCACCCGCTTGCCTCGGTGGCCAAAGCGGGGCAAATGAACGGGGCTCCGTGACGCGTCACGTGCCACGGGCTCCGCACTCATGGCGACGATCTCCATCCGCCCCTCGAACCCCGCCGACGTCGAGCTGATCCTCGGCTTCATCGGCAAGCTCGCCGAGTACGAGAAGCTCTCCCACGAGGTGGTGGCGACTCCCGAGCGCCTGCGCCGCGCGCTCTTCGGCGGACAGCGCTACGCCGAGTGCGTGATCGCCGAGCTCGACGCGGCGCCGGTCGGCTTCGCGCTCTTCTTCCACACCTTCTCGACGTTCCTCGCCCAGCCGGGGATCTACCTCGAGGACCTGTTCGTGCTCCCCGAGGCGCGCCAGAACGGCGTCGGCAAAGCACTGCTCCAGCACCTCGCGGCGCTCGCGGTGGAGCGCGGCTGCGGGCGCTTCGAGTGGGCGGTCCTCGACTGGAACGAGCCGGCGATCCGCTTCTATCGCAGCCAGGGCTCGCGGGCGCTCGAGGAGTGGACCGTGCACCGCGTGAGCGGCGAGGCTCTCCCCGCGCTCGCGGCCGGCACGCCGATCCCGGCGCCGGAACCGGCGCCCGCGGCCAAGCCCCCCGCCGCCCCCTCCGCCTCGATGTCCCTGCCTCTCGGCTCGTCCGAGCCGCCCGCACCGGCGAACCCGCCGCGCGCCGATCGGCCCAACCAGCCGAGTCCGCCCAACCACAGGCAGGGCAAGAAGCGTTGAGCGGCGGGCTGGCGCGCGTCGCCGAGCGCTTCACGGCGTTCGCGGAGCGCTGGCTGCCGGACGCGTTCGTGTTCGCGCTCGGCGCGACCGTGCTGGTGTTCGCCGCCGGGCTCGCGGTCGGCGAGCCCGCGCTGAAGCTCGTCGAGGCGTGGGGGAACGGCTTCCCCGAGCTGCTCGCGTTCACCATGCAGATGGCGCTGGTGATCGTGACCGGCTACGTGGTGGCGTCGTCGCGGCCCGTCTACCGCGCGATCGGGTTCATCGCGGATCACGCGCCCCACGGGCCGCGCGGCGCGGTCGCCACCGTGGCGCTCTTCGCGATGGTGTCGTCGTGGTTCAACTGGGGATTCAGCCTGATCTTCTCGGCGGTGCTCGCGAAGGAGCTGGCGCGGCGCACCCGCGGTGTGGACTACCGGGCGCTCGCGGCGGCGGCGTTCCTGGGGCTCGGCAGCGTGTGGGCGCAGGGGCTCTCGGGCTCGGCCGCGCTGCAGATGGCGACCGCGAGCGCGCTGCCCAAGGCGGTGCGGGACATCGTCGCCCACGACGGCGTGATCGCCGACGGGATCGTGCGCTTCGACCACACCATCTTCCTGTGGCAGAGCTTCGTCGCGGTCGCGATCGAGATCGTCGTGGTGACGGCGGTGATGGCGCTCGCCGCGCCGCGCGGCGCTCGCGCCCGCGACGCCGCGGCGCTCGGGATCGACCTCGGCCCGCCGCTCGACGCCGCCGACGAGCTGCCCGCGCCCCGCACCCCGGGCGAGCGGCTCGAGCACTCGCCGGCGCTCACGCTCGCGATCGTGGCGCTCGGCGGCACCTATCTCTTCCTCTCGCTGCGCAGGACCGGGATCACCGGGCTCACGGTCAACACGATCAACCTCGCGATGCTGCTGGTGGGCTTCGCGCTCCACCGCACGCCGGCGCGGATCATGAAGGCGGTCCGCGACGCCACGCCCGCGACGTGGGGGGTGCTGCTCCAGTTCCCGTTCTACCGGGCCATCTCGGGGATGATCGCGACCACCTCGCTCAACGCGAAGATCGCGCACCTCTTCGTGGGCGTGTCCACCAAGCTCACGTTCCCGGCGCTGGTGGCCGCCTACTCGGCGGTGCTCGGCGTGTTCGTGCCGTCGGGCGGCGGCAAGTGGATCATCGAGGCGCCCTACGTGATCCGCGCGGCCCATGAGCTGGGCGTCCACATCGGCTGGACGGTGAGCTGCTACGACCTGGGCGAAGCGATCGCCAACCTGGTGCAGCCGTTCTGGATGCTGCCGGTGCTCGCGCTCCTCGGCCTGCGCGCGCGCGACGTGATGGGGTTCACGTTCCTGGTGGCGCTCGTGCTCTTCCCGCTGGTGGTGGTGCTCGTCACGGCGCTCGGCACGACGCTGCCCTACCCGCTGTGATCTCCAGGCGGCCGGCCTCCGTAGGGGCGGGGCCTGTCCCCGCCCGCGGCGAGGCCGGCCCGCCGCAGGCGGGCCCTCCGAACCGGGTGCCAGGGCTCGGACAGGGATCGATCCCCACGGCGACGCATGGGCCGTCGTCGTATCGCCGGGCACGCGGCGCGTGCCCCTCCCCGATCGTCTGATTGGCCACGATCGTAGGGGCGGGGCCTGTCCCCGCCCGCGACGCCACCCCGTGGAATGCGGCCGGGGGCGGGCGGCCACAGGGGCCGCCCCTACGGAGGGGTGTGCCGGTGACGCGATCGTAGGGGCGGCGCCTGTCCCCGCACGCGACGCCACCCCGCGGAATGCGGCCGGGGGCGGGCGGCCACAGGGGCCGCCCCTACGGAGGGGCGTGCCGGTGACGCGACCGTAGCGGCGGGGCCCGTCCCCGCCCGTGGCGAGCTCAGCCGCCCGGAGGCGCGGGTGGGACCGGGTTCGAGCCGAGCGCCAGGTTGTAGTCGTCGGTGAACGGCGCGACGGTGTCGATGCGGTCGGTCTCCGCCATGCGGAGCCGGGTCGAGTCGTAGGCGAGCTGGTAGACGTAGCGCGCGGCGGCGAGCGCCTCGGTCGCGGGCGCACCCTGCTGGAGCGCGGTGCGCTGGGCGAGGGTCGCGAGGTTGTCGGTGTCGCCCAGGAGCTCGACGAAGAGCTTGCGGCCACTCGCGTGGACGTCGTTCTTCACGGCGTCGAAGCCCGGATCGCCCGGGTTCATCTTGACGATCCGGATCGCGTCGCCGAGCTCGTTCTTCATCTGCGTCCAGTCACCCGAATCCGACGGCCGCGCGGCCAGCACGGCGGCTGGGTCCTCGCCGAGCACGGCGCGCGCCTCGGCGAGCGAGCGCGCCACGAACACGGTCTCGCCGAGCTTGCCGAGGGCGCGGAGCTGGCGCACCACCTGTGCCACGCCGTCGGCGCCGCCCACCTCGAGGGTGATCACCATCGCGGCGCGACCCCCGAGACCGCGCGCCACGTCGTCGAGGGTCGGGATGGGCTGCGGTGTGCGCACCAGCACCCTGAGCCCGGTGGCGGCGAGGAACACCATCTCCTCGCTCAGCAGGTCGCCGCGCTGATCGGGAGGCATCACCGAGATCCCGCGCAGCGCCGGGAAGGTGAGCTCGCTCACCGTGCCGGTGCCGTTGCAGGTGCGGTCGACCATCTCGTCGCGCATCAGCACCACGATCCCGTCGGCCGAGCGGCGCACGTCGAACGAGACCGCGTCGGCGCCCTGGTCGACCCCGAGGCTGTTCGCCGCGACCGTCTCTTCCGGTGCGAAGTAGCGGCTGCCGCGGCTCGACACCGCGACCACGCGGTTGCAGCTCGCGTCGACCAGGCACGCGACCGCGTCGCCGGCGGCGGGCGAGGTCCCGCCGTCACCACCACACCCGGCCGGCGCGAGCGCCGCCGCAGCGGTGATCGCGAGGAACGAGCGGCGCAGCGGACGTGAGCGCATCGCCGATCCGCCCCGCGCCGCTCAGACCGCGGCGCTCGCCTTCGCCACCCGTGCGATCGGGCCGTGGACGCTCTCCCACACCCGCGTCCACCCGGCGCGAAGCGTGGCCTGGCCGCCCGCGCCGATCGCGTCGTAGGAGCGCTGGAAGGCGGGGTCGGCGAGCAGCTCGTTCCACGCGTCGCGGAACTCGGCGTCGGTGGCGATCAGCATCGCGAAGCGCGCCTCGGGATCGGTCGGCAAAGCCACGGCCATGGTGCTTCCTCCTGCGAAAAAGTAGCCGAGCCTACGTGCCCACGCCGACGCCGGGCAAGGGTCAGGGAACGCCGGCCGGCCAGGAGGCGGGCCCTCCGACTCACGGCGATCGCCCTCGGTGGAACGGCCTCCCCGGCCGTCCGCCAGCGTCCCGTCCGTCACCCGCCCGCCAGGAGGCGGGCCCGCCGAACCAGGGCCCCTCGGCGCCGCGCCTCAGCCCGCGCCGGGCGCGTAGGTCGTGGGGTCGGGCACGCCGGCGTCGGCGAAGCCCTTCTTGCGCAGGCGACAGCTATCGCAGCGCCCGCACGCGCGGCCCGCGTCGTCGGGCTGGTAGCACGAGTGGGTCTGGCCCAGGTCGACGCCGAGTGTGGCGGCGGTGCGGATGATCTCGGCCTTGGTCATCGCGACGAGCGGCGCCTGCACGTCGACCGCGTACTCGCCGGTCACGCCGATCTTGGTCGCGAGCCGGGCGAGCGTCCGGAACGCCTCGATGAACTCGGGGCGGCAGTCCGGATAGCCGCTGTAGTCGAGGGCGTTGACGCCGATGAAGATATCGGCGCCACCGAGCGCCTCGGCCCAGGCGAGTGCCAGCGACAGGAACACGGTGTTGCGCGCCGGCACGTACGTGACCGGAATCCCGCCCTCGCCGATCTCGTCGTCGCTGCGGTCGAGAGGCACGTCGCCGTCGCCGACCAGCGCGGAGCCGCCGAAGCCCTTGAGGTCGAGATCGATCACGCGGTGGGCTGCCACGCCGAGGCTCTTCGCCACCCGGCGCGCGGCCTCGACCTCGCTCGCGTGGCGCTGGCCGTAACGCACCGTGAGCGCGTAGCTGGTGTAGCCCCGCGACTTCGCGATCGCGAGCACCGTCGCGGAGTCGAGCCCGCCCGAGAGCAGCACCACCGCGCGCTTCGCCGCGCCGCCCGCCTTCCCTTCGCTCACGGCCGCGCCTCCCGCTCGCGCTTCGCGGCGTAGCGCGCCGCCAGGGTCCGCACCAGCGTCCGCGCCAGCTCGGTCTTGCTCGCCGGGCCGAGGTGCTCGGGCTCCCCGTCCTCGCTCGACACCACCACCAGCTCGTTCACGTCGCCGGCGAACCCCACGCCGGGCTTGGACACGTCGTTGGCGGCGATCAGGTCGAGCCCCTTGCGGACCAGCTTGTCGCGGGCGTAGCCGAGCACGTCGCGGGTCTCGACCGCGAAGCCCATCACCACCACGTGCTCGCGGCGTCCGAGGGCCGCGAGGCGCTGCACCAGGTTCGCGATCACGTCCGGCGTGCGGCGGAACTCGATGACCTGATTGCCGTCGGTCTTCTTGACCTTGTCGGACGACACCGCGACCGGCGTGTAATCGGCGATGGCGGCCGTGCCGACGTAGAGATCGATCTCGGGGGCGCGCGCGAGCACCGCCTCGCACATGTCCTCGGCGCTCACCACCGGCACCACCTGCGCGACCCGCGGCGGCGCGATCGACACCGGACCGTGGATCAGCGTGACCTCGGCACCCGCCTCGGCGAGCGCGGCGGCGACCGCGAAGCCCATCTTGCCGCTCGACGGGTTGCTCACGAATCGCACCGGGTCGAGGAACTCGCGGGTCGGTCCGGCCGTCACCACGGCGCGCGCGCCCGCGAGCGAGGTCGCGGGCGACGGCGCTACCCGCACAGCCGCGGCGTCGCGGCCGAGGAGCGCGAGCGCCCGCGCCACGATCGCGTCCGGCTCGCTCATCCGCCCTTCCCCACTGCGGCCGCTCGCGAGCAGCCCCTCCTCGGGACCGATCGTCGAGAACCGTCCCAGCCCCTCGAGCCGCGCCACGTGCCCCTGCACCAGCGGGTTCCGCCACATCCCGGTCTCCATCGCGGGCGCCACCAGCACCGGCGCCGACGACGCCAGCAAGGTGGCCGTGACGACGTCGTCGGCGAGCCCGAGCGCGAGCCGCGCGATGGTGTGGGCGGTGGCGGGCGCCACCACGAAGAGATCGGCGCCGTGCGCCATCTCGACGTGCGCGATGTCGTGGCCGCGATCCCACAGATCGCACAGCACCGGCCGCTGGGTGAGCCCCTCGAAGGTCAGCGGGCTCACGAACCTGGTGGCCGCCTCGGTCATGAGCACGTCCACGACCGCGCCGGCGCGCATCAGCCCGCGCACCACCAGGCACGCCTTGTACGCGGCGATGCCGCCGGTGACGCACACCGTGACGGAGGGGGGACGAGTGGTCGAGGAGGTCATGGCGAAACTGCCCGGCTCAAGCGAGCACCGCATCCGGCGGGCGCCGAAACGGGTCGACCACCTCCAGCCCATCGAAGCGCTGTCCGGAGGCGAGATCCTCGCTCAGCAGATAGCGACAGCCGAGCACCTGCGCCGCGGCGACGATCTGCGCATCCCACCACGAGAGTCGAAACCGATCCTGGATCGCGAACGCGCGGTCCATCACCGTGGCGTCGATCGCGGCCGGGCGCCACGCCATCAGATCGCGCAGCTCGGCGCGCGCGTCCTCGCGAGTCAGGCCGGGATCGAGCTTCTGGGTCACGGTCACGTAGAACTCGGCGAGCACCTGGAAGCTCAACCGGCCCAGGCGCCGCTCCCAGAGCATCTCGATCCATGCGCTCGCGAGCGGCTGCTTGCGACTCTCGCTCGCGTCGCGTGCATACACCAGCACGTTCGTGTCCACGAAACACGGCTCAGCGCTCATGGAGTTGCTCGCGCGACGGATAGCGCTGGCGCTTGCCCTTGAGCAACGAGGCTCCGCGCATCTTGTAGCCGTGCATCGCGGTCTCGTAGGCGTGCTCGTCGAGCATCCGCTCGCGCAACAGCTCGCCCACCATCCGCGAGACGCTGGTCTCGTGCTCGGCCGCCCAGACGCGCGCCCAGCGGGCGACCTCGTCGTCGAGCGTGATGGTGACGTTCTTCATCTCCACGATTTTCGTGGCCCACGAAGTTCGTGTCAATCGCCCTCGGCGATCGCTCAGCCCCACAGCGAGAGGATCGCGACTCCGCCGCCCATGAGGACGATCCCGAGGGCCTTCTGGGCGAGGGCGTCGCGGTCGACGCGCTCCTCCACCAGCCCCGGCGCGACGCGCTTCACCAGCATCGCCATCGCCAGCACCACCACCGCGGTGACGCCGCTCATGGCGGTGGTGATGGCGACCGAGCCGAGCTGGATGGCGCGGTTCCACAGGAAGAACCCGATCGAGCCCATGAAGAGCGTGGTCGCGACCAGTCCGATCGAGAGCAGGTCGGTGTCGAGCGCCTGCTGCAGGGCCTTGCGGCGGATCGCGGGGACGAAGCCCAGCGCGAGCACGAGCACCGCGAAGCACACGCGGATGAGCAGCGCGGCGGCGACCGGGTCGTAGGTCCGCACCAGCGCGCGGGTGAGGAGCGCGTACGCGGCCGCGGCGCCGACCGCGGGCAGCATCAGCAGCGCGCGCGGCCGGATCTGCGTGAACGCGCGCAGATCGTCGACCGAGAGCACGGCGCTGCCCACGAGCAGCATCGGGAACGCGAGCTTCGCGGTCCCTGGCAGCCCCTCGTCCCAGAGCAGCCGGGTCGCGATCAGGACCACGATCGGCTCGAGGTGCCAGAGCGGCACCACCCTAGAGGCCTCCTCGGTCTCGAGCGCCGCGTAATAGGGCCACAGCACCACCACGAACACCGCGCCCGCCGCCACCGCGAGCGCGAGCTCGCGGGCGCTCGGCCACGGCACCTCGACCCACGGCAGCAGCACCACCAGGAGCGGCGCGCACCACGCGCCGAGGATCACGTAGGCACCGGCCGACACGGCGCGCGTGGACACGACGACCCGGTCCAGGAAGTTCGAGACTCCCCAGATCACGTAGGCCGCGATCGCGAGGCCTACGGCGCTATCCATCGAGCAACGGCGAGTCCTTCGGGGGAGGCTTGGGCACGTGGTTGGTGATCCGCGAGCCCGGCACGCGGGTCGAGAGCGGCTGCACGTGGGTGGTGGTGGTCGACTCGCGGACGTAGCGGCGCGGGCTGCGGTTGGACTCACGCATGAGCTCGCTCCAGCCGAGATCGCCGGAGGCTCGCCGCGCGCGCCACAGCCACAGCGCGCGCACCGCGATCGCGGCGACCGCCACCAGGCAGACGATCAGCCCAGGATCCAGAGCGAGGTGCTTCAAGCCGTCATCCGATCATCTCGCCCACGCCTGCACCAGGTCGCGGGTCAGGTTCTTGGTGTGCGCTTCCAGCGTACCGCCGCCGATCTCGAGGAGCTTCGCGTCACGCAGCAGCCGCTCGACCTTGTACTCGCGACAATAACCGTAACCTCCCAGCACCTGCATCGCGCGATCGGCGACCTCCTTGCCGACCGGCGCGCCGAAGAGCTTGGCCGCGTCCGAGCCGATGCGGTTGCGAGTATCGGGACCGACGCCGTGCGCCACGTGGTAGAGCAGCGCACGCAGCGCCTCGGTCTTCGCGTACGAGACCGCGATGTGCTCCTGGATCTGGCCGAAGGCGTGGAGCGGCTGGCCGAAGGCGCGGCGCTGGTCGGCGTAGCGGATCATGATGTCGAGGCTTCGATCGGCGATGCCGAGGCTCATCGCCGCGAGGGTGAGCCGCTCGATCTCGAGGTTGCGCATCATGTGCGTGACACCGCCGCCCTCGACGCCGAGGAGGTTCTCCGCCGGCACCCGGCAGTCGTCGAAGATCAGCTCCGACATGGTCGAGGCGCGCATGCCCATCTTCTCGATCTTGGGGCTCGACGAGAACCCCTTGCAATCGCGGTCGACCACGAACGCGGTCACGCGGCCGTTCACCTTCGCGTAGACCAGCAAGCAGAACGCATCCGGCCCGTTGGTGATGAAGATCTTGCGGCCGTTGAGGACGTAGTGGTGGCCGTCCTTGACGGCGGTGGTCAACATGCCGAGGACGTCCGTGCCCACCGCCGGCTCGGTCATGCCCATGCCGGCGATCCACTCGCCGGAGAGGGTCTTCGGTAGGTACTTCGCGCGCTGCGCCGCGTTCGACGCGTTGTAGAAGTTGTTCACGAACAACATCGCGTGGGACAGGTACGCGAGCGTGAAGCCGGGGTCGGACTTGGCGAGCTCGTGGTGGACGATCACCGCCGCCACGGCGTCCATGCCCGCGCCACCCTCCTCGGCCGGGATGGTGATGCCGAGCACGCCGAGCTCGCCGAGCTTGCGCAAGAGCGGCTCGTTCAGGACGCCACGCTCGTCGTACTCGTCGGCCTGCGGCTCGACCTCCTTGCGCGTGAAGTCACGCACGGTCTGGCGCAGCATCTTGTGCTCTTCGGTCGGGTCGAACAGCGTCGATTCGGACTGGGGCAGCATGGTCGCGGGTCCTTCGCGCGTCGCGCGCGTGGCATCGAACGAACCACTTCGAAGCGGTGGATCAACGAGTATGGCGACCCGCGAAAACACGCGTCCAGGCACCGCGCCCGCGCGCGCCGCAGGCTCCCCGGGACCACCGTTGACAGGCCCGTCCGCGGCGGGCAGGTTCGTCTGGATGGCCTGGAAACGCGTGAAATTCGGCGTGGCGGCGGCGCTCTGCGCGGCACTCGTGGCGGGACCGCTCGCGAGCGCCGCCGAGCGCGTCACCACCCGCCCCGGCGAGGCCACGCTGCCGCTCATCCCCGACGCCGGCGACGTCGAGCTGAGCGCCGCCGAGCGCGCCAAGGTCGAGGCCGGCGAGATCGTGGTCAAGCTCGTCGAGCGCACCAAGGAAGATCGCCAGGCGCGCGCGATCGGCTACCTGAAGCACAACCCGGTCGAGCTGTGGTCGGTGGCTGGCGACGGCCGCCTCCAGACCGAGATGTACCCCGAGATCCAGGAGTTCGAGGAGCTCGAGCGCTGGGACTCGGGCAAGCGCTTCCGCGCCACCGCCGACGTTTCGATCCTGCTGCCCGACTTCCACTACACCATGACCGGCTGCTGGAACCCGTCGCGGACCGCCCTGTGCTGGGCGCAGCTCTCGGGGGACTTCGACCGCAACGAGGGCAGCCAGTCGTTCCTGTGGAACCCGGCCCGCCGCGAGACCCTCGCGGTGTTCACCTTCGACCTGGCGATGAAAGGCATCTTGAGCCTGGTGCCCGAGTCCTTCATCCTGTCTCTCGCGGGCCACAACCTGCCCAGCGCGATGCACTCGGTGGAAGCGATGGTCGACAAGGTGCGCACCCGCGACCCCGAGCGCGCCGCGCGCTGGGACGCCGAGTGGGCCGCGCTCGAGCCGCGGCTCGTGTCGGGCGACTGGCCCGCCCGCACGTGGCCGCCGGCCGCGCCGAGCACCGCAGCCACATCCGCGTCCCGTCATCCAAGTGCCGAGGAGCCTGCTCCGTGACGACCCCTTCGCCTCGCCCCGATCGCCCCGTGGCCCGCATGCGCTCGCTCACGGCGGCGGCCCTGCTCGCGCTCGCCTCGCTCGCGCCGCTCCCGGCCCGAGCGGGCGACATCATCCCTCCCGAGGAGGTCCCGCCCGAGCTCAAGGTCCTCGACAACCCGAGGCCGCTCTTGCCGATCCCGAACGCCAGCGACATCCACCTCAGCGAGGCGGAGGGCGAAGGTGAAGCGCGGCGAGATCGTCGTGCAGATCGTCGAGTACAGCAAGGAAGACCGGATGGCGCGCGCCATCGGCTACATGAAGCACCACCCGGTCGCGATCTTCGACGTCGCCACCGACTCGGTGATCGCGGTCAAGAACTTCCCGGAGATCACCGGCGTGTGCATCCTGCGCGCGGACCCCAAGGGCAAGATCTTCTACATGACGGTCAAGCCGTCGTGGATCCTGCCGACCTACGAGTTCACCTCGATCGCCGAATACGCCGATCCGCCCACCGGCCAGACCTTCCACCAGATCAAGGGCGACTTCGAGCGCAACGAGGGTGTTCACTCGTACCTGTGGGACCCCGAGCGCCAGCAGACGCTCGGCGTGTTCCAGTTCGCGTTCGGCCTCAAGGGAATCCTGAGCCTGGTACCCGAGAGCCTGCTGCTCAGCCTCGCCAAGAGCACCCTGCCCGACGCGATCCGCAAGATGGACGAGATCGCCGACGGCATCGACGTGAACGAGCCCGAGCGCGCCAGGAAGAACGACGAGATCTGGGCGGCGCTCAAGCCGCGCCTGGAGGCCGGCGAGCTCAGCCAGCGCGTGTGGCGGGGTCCGGTGATGGCGACCGCGGGTCCGAGCACCGCGGCCGCGCCGACGGCGCCGCCCGCGGCCAGCGCACCGGCTCCGTGACGGGCGTCCGGCACGCCCACCCCTGAAGTACCCCGCGACCCCGCGCGGGGAACCCGCACCACCCGCCGCCGACGTGCGGCGAAGTACCCGTGAACTCGAACCTCCGGTCCGACGAAGAGCCGGCTCGACCGAGCCCGGCGCGCGGGGCGCGCGGCGAGGCGGCGTGGGCGGCGTTCGCCGAGCTCGTGGCGCTGGTGCTGCTCGTGAGCGCGGTCGCGTGGCTCAGCGCGGGGCGGCTCATCGGGATTCCCGCGGAGCGCGGGGCGTCGCTGGTGTACGTGACGTCGACGGTGCGTCTCCTCGCGTCGCTGCCGCTGGCGTGCGTCGCGGTCGCGGTCGCGCTGCTCGGCCGCGAGGCGCGCGCGGCGCTGTGGTGCGGGCTCGCTCACGCGTTGCGGCGGCGCAGCGAGCACCCTCACGGCGCGAGCAGCGAGGGCGAGCGCCTCCTCCTGGCCCGTCGAACCGTCGCGCTGCGCCACGAGCTGCGGCCGTTGTGGTGGCTGGTGGTGCTACTCGCGCCGTACGCGCGGCTCGGGCTCCAGCCCGCTCCGCTCGCCGGCCCGCTCGGCCACTTCACCTACGACCTGGCGCCGTGGGTGGTCGGTGCGGCGCTCGGCGCGGTCGCGGTACGGCGGCTCGGGATCCCGGGGCCGACCGCGATCGGCGAGTGGATGGATCGCCGCGCCGCGGAGCGGCCGCCCGGCGCCCCACGCATCCGGCTCACCTACGTGGTGTTCGCGCTCGCGCTGGCGGGCGCGGCCGTGGGGTCGCCGGCGACACGCTTTCGTGGGCTGGTGAGCGGCGACGAGCCGAAGTACCTGCGCTTCTGCGAGGCGCTGCTGCAGACGCAGGGCTTCGACGTCGGGCGCCTCGCGCCGTACCGCGAGTTCTCGGTGCGCGACGTCGACTGGCTCGCCTTCCCGCGGTCTCTTGCCGCGACCGTCGCCGAGGAAGTGCCGTCGATGCTCCACGATGCGGGGCTCATCGTGCGCGGCGAGGCCAAGGCGGGCTTCAACCGCGCGAGCCACCACGAAGGATGGGGCGTCAACGGCAAGAACGGCGGCGTCTACCAGATCCACTTGCCGGGGCTCTCGTTCCTGTTGCTCGCGCCCTATACGATCGACCGGCTGCGCTCCGGCTGGGACGGCTATACGGCGGGGTTCCCGACCTCGCTGGCGGCGACCAGCGTCACGCTGGCGATCCTGTTCGCGCTCTGGATCACCGCGCTCTACCGGTTCCTGCGCGACGCCACCCGCATGCCGCGGCTCGCCGCGGCGGTGGCGATCGTCACCGGTCTGACCATCCCGGTCGCGCCGTTCCACGCGCTCTTCTACCCGGAGGCGGTGGCGGGGCTGGTGTTGCTGGTCCTGGTCAGGAACCTCGAGCTTGGGCCGCCGGCGCGGCTGGGCCGCGCCCTGTGGATGGGATTCCTCGCGGGTTTCTTGCCGTGGCTCCACAATCGCTTCGCGTTGCCGAGCCTCTTCCTGGCGGCGTGGTTCGTGGCGCGCCACCCGCGCGACCTCGGGGCGCTGGCGGGCTTCTTCTCGCCCTACGCGGTGGTGCTCGCGCTGCAAGGGCTCTACTACTACCGGATCACCGGCAGCGTCCTGCCGACCTCGATGTGGGCGGTCGTCCCGGGGCGCGCGCCGCTCGAGCTGGCCGGGCTGCCGCGCGCGCTCGCGGGCTATCTCTTCGACCGCACCTACGGCATCGTGCCGCTCGCGCCGCTCTACCTGCTGGCGCCCGCGGGGATCGCGCTCGCGTGGCGCGCCAACGGGCCACGCGTGGCGCGGCTGATGGGGCTCGCTGCGATCGTGATGGTCCAGGCGGCCGGGCACTTCGACTGGTGGGGCGGCGGGCCTTCGAGCCCGGCGCGGCTGATCGTCGCGGCGGTGCCGTTCGCGGCGATGGGCTTCGCCGAGCTGGCACGAGCGGCACGTGGCCATCGCGCGCTGGCGGCGGTGTGCGCGGCGCTGGTGGTGCTCTCCGTTCACAATGGCGTGGTCTACACCCGCGGCTACACGCACCTCGAGAACGAGATCCACACGCCGACCCCGTTCGCCTATCGCACCCCTCTCTCCTTTCCGTACCTGGCGTTTCCCCCTGGCGGCCTGGGGGCCACGCGCTGGTCGCTGGTCGGCTACTGGCTGGCGGTGATGGCGGGCGCGAACGCGTGGGTGCTGATCGCGGCCCGGCGTGGTCGCGACGCGGAGCGGGAAACGGCCGGCACCTCGATGTGGCGCGAGCGGCTCGCCGGCGCCGCGCCGGTGGTGGTGGTGGCGGGCGCCGCGCTCGTCTACACCGGCTCGGCGACGTGCGGCGGCGCGCTCGGCGCGGGTGAGTTGCTCGCTTCGCCGGACCAGATCCGCTCCGGGCTCCTCGACGCGATCTGCCGTCATCCGCACGGCTGGATCGTCCGTGCCGGTCTCGAGCGATTCGATCCCGCCGTCCTCAAGAAGAACTGGCTGACCACCACCTATGGCTTCGACGACGGTCCGAAGATCGAGGTGCTCAAAGGTGGCGTGGTGACCGACCGGGTGCCCACCGCCGAGGGCCGGGGTCGCACGGCGCCGCGACCGGCGCTGCAGGTGCCGGAGCGGGTGCCGCCCAGGACGAGGATCGCGCGGATCGAGCTCGGCACCGCCGTCGGCGGCGCGCACACCCTCACGCTCCACGCACGCCTCGGTGCGAGCGAGACGCCGCTCGCCGACACGACACCGGTGCTGGTGATCGGCGTCGCCGACGGCGACGCCAACGTCGAGCTCGCGCGCCAGGTCGTCACGGCGGGCGAGCTCTCGAGCGAGCGCTACCGCGCCATCGCGCTCGCGGTGAACCTGCCCCACCGCGCCGACCCGGTGGTGGGCATCACCAAGCTCGGCGGCGGCGAGCTCTGGATCGAGAAGGCCGTCCTGCGCCACGAGTGAGACGGACGCGGGCCGGGGCGCCTCACGAAGGCGTCGGCGCGGATTCGCCGCGAGCGCGGCGTTCGGCGCGGGTGAGCGCGTCGTGGATGCGCCGATCGTCGGGAAGGTCCCGTAACACCGCTCGATACGCCTCGACGGCTTGCCGGTACTCGCGGCGCAGCTCGTGCAGATCACCGATCGCAGCCCACACCGCCGGGGTGTCCGCCCCGAGGTCGAGGGCCCGCCGGTACGCGACCAGCGACTCGCTCGATCGGTGCTCCGCCCGCAGCGCCGAGGCGAGGAGCAGCGCCGCCTCCGTCGAGCCCGGCATGCGCTCCACGCCGCGCTGGAAGGCCGAGACCGCGGCGGTGCCGTCGTGACGCGCGAGCGCGATGCGCCCGCGCGCCAGCTCGAGCGAGCCCCGCGGACCCTCTCGACGTTCGGCGAGGTCGACGATCGCGGTCGCGCGATCGAGCGAACCGAGCGGGACGTAGACGTCGAGCGCGAGCGCGATCTCCGCCGCGACCCGATCGCCACCCGCGGCATCGAGGAGCCGCGCCTCGGCGGCGTCCGCACGAGCTTGCTCACCGGCGTGCCGAAACGCGCGCACCGCTCCCAGCAACCAGCGGCGCTCGCCCGGGTCGACCTCGCTCAGCGCCATCAGCGCCTCGCCTTGTGCTGCGGGCGCACCGCGCTGCTCGTGGAATCGAGCGAGGCTCGATCCGGCCAGGCGCGGGTCCGTCCCCTCGTGGAACGCGCGCGTCAGGCCCGCCTCGACCGCGTCCGCCAGCGCGGTGCCGAGCCCGGCAGCTCCGCCACGCGCCAGGTACGGATGGCGCTCGAGCTCGGGGGCCGCACGCACCGCACGCGCCACGTGGTACCTGGCGCGCTCGTCGTCTCCGCGAGCGAGCTCGAGCATCGCGAGCTGATCCTGGTAGAGAGCGTTCCAGGGCGCGAGCGTCGCGGCGATGGCCAGCTCTCGCGCCGCTTCCAGGGCGTCGGGCGTCGTCACGGCCACGCCGTGGTGTGCCTCCGCCGAAGCGGGGCTCGCGGCGAGCGCGCCGCGGAACGCCGCGGCGACCGTCTCCGCCTGCTCGACAGGAAGCGCGGCGGGGCCACCCACGGCCGAGAGGCCCGCTCGCGCCAGGCCGAGCGCGACCTCGGCGCGGGCGGGACCGAGCCTCAGCCGGCTGAACCGGGGCGAGAGCTCGGCGAGCGAGCTCGCCAGTCCGGCGGCCAGCACCAGCGCCGCCACCACGCCGGCACTCGTCCAGGCCCAGCGTGCCGCGCGCCGCTCCCGCGGCGCGCTCGCGCCGACGGCGACGCGGTCCACGGTGAGATCGCCGCGGCGCCGGAGCCCCGCACCCACGAGCGCCGCCAGCGCCAGCGCGCAGGCTGGCGCACGCAGCGGAAAGTCCACGCACGCGTGCAGCGCCGTGCCCGCGAGGCCCACGACGAGCACCCAGCGGGCGCGGTCGGAGAGCTCGTGGGGAGGTTCGTCGCGGTGGCGACGGAGAACGGCGCGCCCCGCCTGGATGAGCGCCGCCGCGAACACCAGCCCGCCCAACAGGCCGACCTCGGCGACCAGCTCGAGCGGCTCGCTGTGGGCATGCCGCCACGACCAGCCGTGTGCCGGAGGCCGGACGAAGAGCGAGTGGAGCACGGGCCACGCTCCCAACCCCACGCCCATGGGAAAGGCCTCGATCATCGCCGCGGTGCCGCTCCACACCGCGGTCCGAGCGCTAAAGGCCGCGCCGCCGAAGCCGCCCAGGAAGACCGTGACCCAGCGATCGGTCAGCGTGCGCGTGTTCCGCGAGCCCAGCCACGCGAGAGCCGCGAGCGCCACCAGCACCACCGCCTGGAGAACCCAGCGGCGGGCTCGGCGCGCCTCGTGTGCGGGCTGTCCCCGCGCGAGATCCGCCGCCGACGTCCCCCGATCCATCGCTCGCCAGCGCCGCGCCAGCCACAGCCAGAGGACCGCGACGGCGAGTGCCGCGGCGGTGGCCGTGCGACAGCCGCTCGCGACCACGCCGAGACCGCAGGTGACGACCGCGGCGGCGCCGCCGACGCTCAGCACGTCCCGCATTCGTGGCGTGAAGCGGTTGGTCGCGAAGCGGGCTTGCACCACCAACGCCGCACCCGCCACGGCTCCCAGCCACGCGAACGCGGCGAAGTGATCGGGGTTCACGAACGGGCCGCTCGCGCGCGCACCGTCGGGGACCTGCCCCGCCCAGTCGGTGGGTGTGAGCATCCACCAGATTCGACCGTTCCAGGTCGCTTGCTGCACGAGCGCCAGCGTCGAGGTGATCGTCGCGGCGAGCGCGACCAGCGTCAGCACCAGCGCGGCCGGGCGTGGCGAGCGAGCGCCGCCCCCACGCTCGCCGAACGAGCCCGAAGATGAGACGGCTCCCATCACCGCGAGGACCGCGAGGAGCCGGACCAGCGCGGCGATGGAGTCGGCGGGCGCGAGGCTGAGCGGGTGCCACGATGCCGGCGAGCCGCACGAGCTCGTGACGCCGGGCGCCGCGACGCCGCAGACCTCGTCGAGGAGCCGCGCCGTGCTCGGTGCCAGAACGGCGAGGACGCCGCGAGGCAGTGGCACCAGGGCGAGCCCGGCGATCACGAGCGCCCCGCGCACCAGCGCGAGCCGCAGGCGGTGCTCGCGCGCGAGCGGCCCGGCCGCGAGCCGCATGCACGCGCCACGCACCGCGAGCGCGCGCTCGGCGAGCACGGCGAGCGCCACCGCGAACGCCACCACCCCGGCCAGCGCGGCCGCCGGGCGCGGCACGCCCCCCAGGGCGAGCGGTGTCAGCACCATCAGCGCCGCGAAGCCGATCGCCGCCACACGGCCCGCGATCGCGCTCGCCGCCGCCGCGCCGCGAAGCACGGGGGTCACACGGGGCTCGCCCACGTCTCCGTCTCGGCGGTCACGTGCAGCACCACCGCCGCGTGAGGCGGCTCGGATGCGCCGGCTCGCATGCCCTCGCAATCCGCGATCTCGGGCAGGAGCATGCTCACCAGGCAGCGTCCGTCGACCACCTCGGGAGGTACGTCGCCCAGGCGCTCCACGAGGAGCCGGAACACGTCGTCGACGTCCAGCGGCAAGCGCGCGTCTCCCTCGACCACCAGCAGCCCGTCTCCGACCCGCCGGATGCGATCGGAGTGCGGGCAGTGAAGACGCTCGTGCAGCTTCTCGCCGCCGCGCAGCCCGAGCTGACGGATCGGGATCTCGCGGTGCGGCTCGAAGCCCGACATGCGGATCATCTTCTCGGCGAGGGTGCCGATCCGTACCGGCTCCCCCATGTCGAGGAGGAAGATCTCCCCACCCCGGCCGCGGGCCGCCGCCTGGAGCACCAGGTGCGCCGCCTCGGCGATGGTGATGAAGTAACGCGTGGCCTCGGGCTCGGTCACCGTCACCGGCTGGCCGCGCTCGATCTGCGCGCGGAAGATCGGCACCACGCTGCCCTGCGAGTCCATGACGTTGCCGAAGCGCACGCTCACGAAGCGCGTATGCGGCGTGATCCGGTCGAGCTCCTTCAGCGCGAGCTCCGCGAGGCGCTTGGTCAGCCCCATCACGGTGCTCGGGCACACCGCCTTGTCGGTCGACACGTTCACCATGCAGTCGACGCCCAGCGACGCGGCGACCTTCGCCAGCCGGTAGCTGCCGAGGAGGTTGGTGCGCAGCGCCGCGCGCGGATTGCTCTGCATCATGGGCACGTGCTTGTAGGCCGCGCAGTGGAAGATCAGCTCGGGGCGTACCCGGGCGAGCTCCGGCTCGAGCCACCCGGCGTCGACGATCGAACCGGTGAGGACGACCATCCGGAGCCCGGCGAAGCGCTCGCGAAGCTCGCGCTCCAGGTAGAAGAGCGGCGTCTCGGCGTGATCGAGGAGCACCAGCAGCTCGGGATCGAGGCCCGCCACCTGGCGGACGATCTCGGAGCCGATCGAGCCCGCCGCACCGGTCACGACCACGCGCTTGCCGTGCACCAGCGCGTGCGGGATCGAGTCGTCGCGGCGTGCCACCGGACGGCCGATGATGTCGGTGTCCTTGACCCGCCGCGCCTGCTCGAAGAGCACCTGACCACGCGCCAGATCCCCGAACGTGGGGAGGGTGCGGAACGGCTTCCCCGAGGCCTCGCAGTGGGTCGTGATGCGCTGCACGTCCTCGGCGCTGGCGCGCGGCACCGCGAGCAGCACCTCGTCCACCGCGTGGGTGACCGCCAGCCGCGGGATGTCGGCCGCGTCACCGAGGACGGGGACGCCGCGCACCACGGTCTCGCGCTTGGCGGGGTCGTCGTCGACGAAGCCGACCACCACGTGGCTCGACACGCGGGTGTGGACCAGCTCGTCCACGACCTGCACTCCGTGAGCGCCGGCCCCCACGATCAGCACCCGCCGCGGCGCTTCGACCGGCCCGACCACCCGCCACGCCTCGAGGACCTCGAAGACCTTGCGAGTCACCATGCGCGCTGGCCAGCAGCGTGGCGCACGCCATGAGGTCGAGGAGGGGGATGGTGCGGGGGTAATGATCGAGCCGGAACACGTAGAACACCACCCACACCGTGCCGACCGAGGCGACGGTGTTCGCGGCGACGATGCCGAGGACGTCCGATACCCGGGTGAAGCGCCACCAGCCCCGGTCGATCCCGAACCACCGGAACACGAGCAGCTTCCACGCGATCACGAGCGGCAGCGTGCGCAGCGCGGTGGCGACCTCCGCCGGCGGGATCGGGTAGTCGAAACGCAGCACGAACGCGAGCAGGTAGGCGCCCGCGACGATCACGGAGTTCGAGAGCAGGATCAACGACCGTCGATGGCGACGGAGAACGTCGAGGAACGCCGACGCGCTCGCGGCTCCGCGCGCTCGCCAGTCACGAAGCCGGGGTGCCATGGTCCACTCCTCCTGTCGTCGTCGTGCTCGACTCGACCAGGTCTCGCCACGCGCCGCACGATGCGACGTCCGGCGCCACCACCGCGATCACGGTCCGCGCCAGCACCTTGAGGTCGCGGAGCGGGCTGCGCCGTTCCAGGTAGCGGACGTATCCGTCGAGCTTGCGCGGCAGCCACACCGCTCGATAGAAGGCCTCGCGATCGCCGGGCACCTGCCCGAGCAACCCCTCCTCGTCACGCAGCGCGATCGTGACCGGGTCGGCTGGGGCCTGACGCACCGACAGCGCGCGGCGCCAGCGCGGGTTCGCGAGGTCCACGAAGCACGGCAGCTCGGGGCGCGGTCCCACCAGCGCCATGTCGCCCCGCGCCACGTTCCAGAGCTCGGGAAGCTCGTCGAGCTTGGTGCGCCGCAGCACGCGGCCGACCGCCGTGACGCGTGCGTCGTCCGACGCGGTGACACCGATCCCCCGCCCCGCGCGCATGGTGCGCAGCTTGAGCAACGTGAACGGGCGCCCGCCGAGCCCCACGCGGACCTGGCGGAACAGCACCGGGCGACCCGACGTGGCGACGATCGCGAGCGCCGCGACGGTGATCGCGGGGGCCGCCACGACGAGCGCGGCCAGCGCCACCCCGACCTCGAGCGCGCGCGACAGCCCACGCGGCTCGTGGCGGTCGCCGCGCCGGAATCCGCCCGTGCTCAGCGCGCATGGCGGCGGCACACCTCGCGGACGGTCTCGGCGACGTGCTCGACCTCCGCGTCGCTCATCGCCGAGAACAGCGGAACGCTCACCAGCCGCCGCCACACGCGGGTCGCCACCGGAAAGTCCTCGGGGCGCCAGCCGTAGCGTTCGCGGTAGTAGGCGTGGAGGTGGAGCGGCTTCCAGTGGACCGAGCAGCCGACGCCCCGCTCCTTGAGGTCGACCAGGATCTGATCGCGGTCGGCGTCGAGGCGCTCGAGGTGGAGCCGGACCGGGAAGAGGTGCCAGGCGTGGATGCGGTTCGGGTCGACCGGCGGCAGCTCGAGCTCGTCGAGGTCGTGCCATGCGGCGAGATAGCGCTCCGCGATCCGCTGGCGGCGCACCCGCATGGACTCGGCGCGCGCCACCTGGTGGATCCCCAGGGACGCGGCGATGTCGGTGAGGTTGTACTTGTAGCCGGGGGCGGTGATCTCGTAGTCGGGGCGGCCGCTCTGCGAGTAGCGATCGGCGGCGCCGAGCGTCAGACCGTGGAGCGACAGGCGGCGGATCCGCTCGGCGAGCTCGCCGTCGTCGGTCACCGCCATGCCTCCCTCACCGGTGGTGATGGTCTTGTTGGCGTAGAACGAGAAGCACGCGACGCGCGAGCCACCCTCGCCGCAGCGCCGCCAGCCGTTCCGCTCCGTGCGCCGCCACGCGGCGGGAAACGCGTGTGCCGCGTCCTCGACCACCCACGCCCGGTGACGCTCGGCGAGACGGGAGACTCCGTCGAGATCCATCATCGAGCCGGCGACGTGAACGGGGATCACTCCCGCGACGCGCTCCGGGACCACGTTGCCCGCTAGGTCGGTCGCGCCGGGCCAGCGCTCCAGGCGGCGCTCGGCGTCGGCCACGTCGAGGTGCAAGGTCCGCTCGTCGCAGTCGGTCAGGAGCGGGTAGGCGCCCCGGTAGCGAACGACCTCGGCGGTGGCGGCGAAGGTCATGGTGGGAACGACCACCACGGCGCCCGCGTCCAGCCCGAGCGCCTCCACCGCGAGGTGAAGGGCACCGGTGCACGAGTTGAGCGCCACCGCGTGGCGAGCGCCGACGGCTGCGCGGAAGCACTCCTCGAAGCGCCGCGCGCGCGGCCCGGTGGTGAGCCACCCGGCGCGCAGCGTCGCGACCACCTCGTCGATCTCCTCCTGGCCGATGTCCGGCCGGTAGAAGGGCACCTCCGGCGCCTCCACCCGGTGGACCCGGAGCGGCGGCCGCGCGTCGCGTTCAGGGGTGAGCTGCATGGTTCACGTCCTCCGAGCCAGCACCGCGAGGAGGTGCGTCCGGAGCCAGGGACAGCGCTCGAGCGCGCCCGCGACGAGCTCGCTCCACGGTGCGACGTGGCGTGCCAGCGGCGCGGCCAAGGTGGCGGTCTCGACCGGCCCCACGAGGCCCGGAAAGAGCGCCGCGAGCTCTCGGCGCGACACCGGCCGGACGGTGGGGTTGCGTGGGTTGGGGACGCGGAGGTCGTACCAGAGCAGTGCCCCGCCGGGACGCAGCACGCGGGTGATCTCCGCGGCGATCGCGACGCGCATCCGGGGCTCGAGCACCGAGCTCATCAGCGTCGACGCGATCACCAGCGCGAAGCGCTCGTCGGGCCACGGCAGCTCGGCGGCGTCGCCGATGCGGATGTCCGCGGCGGGCAGCGCCGCGCGTGCCCGCTCGACCCGGCTGCGTTCGAGGTCGAGGCCGTGGAGGTCGGCGCTGCGAAGGCCCCATCCGATCAGCTCGCCGAGCCAGCCCACGGCGCCGCAGCCGACCTCGAGGCACGGCGAGCCAGCCGCCGGGAACACCCCCTCGCCGGCGAGGAGGCGCGCCGCCTGCGCGCCACGGCGCCGCAGCAAGAAGCTCGCGGCCGGCTGCCACGGCGCCCACAGATCGGCGGGCACCTCGCGGGCGCGACGCGCGTACTCGGCGACGATGCGAAGACGCTCTTCGGCGAATGGGTGCGGGAGCGAGGTGCCGGTCATGCGAGCCCCCGGTCCGCCCAGCGGCGGCGAAACCGCCACAGCCCGGCGAGAAACCCCGCGCCGTAGGAGAAGTGCATGAGCGCGTAAGCAGCGACCACCCCGGGCCATAGCCGCGCCCGACCACCGGCGCACGCGCGCGCCGCGGCAGCGCTGGCGGTGAGCCCGTAGCCCACCACGGCGGCCGCGAGGACGCCCACCGCCGGCCCGCTCACCGGCGCCGCGGCCACGAGCGCCAGGCCCCCCGCGACGGCGAGCGGCGGAGCGAACTGGCGGGCCTGCATCTGCCGAGGGTGCTTCTGCAGCACCCGCACCTTCCACAGCCCGTAGCCCGCGTATTGACGGGCGAGCCCGCGAAACGACGAGCGGCCGTGGTAGCGGCTGGTGAGCGACGGGCTCAGCAGCAACCGGAAGCCGAGCTTGCGCAGACGGTAGTTGTATTCGTCGTCCTGGTTGCGCACGAGCTCCTCGTCGTAGGGACCCGCGGCCTCGATGACGTCTCGCCGGTAAGCGGGGAACGGAACCGTGTCGGCCTATCGCTCGGTCGCCTGGGCGGTCCGGAACGAGCCAGGCCCCACGCCGAAGGCGCTGCTCATCGCGAGCGAAATGGCCCGGGCCGCGTACGAGCTCCCGAGGGTCTCGACCGGACCGCCCACCCCGGCGATCCCGTCGCGCTCGAGGAGCTCGACCGCCCGTGACACGTAGTGGCGGGGCACCTCGCAGTGCCCGTCGACCCGCACCACGACCTCGCCGCGTGCGAGCCGCATGGCGCGGTTCATCGCGGTGGGGACGATGCCCTCGGGATTGTCGATGACGCGGACCCGCGCCGTCGTCGCGCCCACCCGGGCGGCGTCGGCGGCGATCAGCTCGCCGACCAGCGAGCGGGTGGAGTCCGACGACATGCCGTCCGCGACCCAGATCTCCAGCCGTTCCGGCGGGTAATCCTGCGCCAGGACCGCGCCCAGGCTGCGCGTGATGAAGCCCGCCTCGTTACGGATCGGCATGATCAGGCTCACCAGGGGCGGCTCGGTCCGCCCGGCCCGGGTCTGGCTCCGGGTGCCTGGTCCGCGGGGGATGTGGGCGTCCAAGGGCATCGAGCCTCCGAAGCCGAGCCGCGGGTGCGCTCGGGGTGGCGTCCGGGTCTGCCGGTTCTCGCCGTGGGTCACGCCGCTCCGGCGCGACGAGCGAGCGACTGTGAACCGGGTCACATTGCTCGGGTTCGCATCACGTTTGCGAAGGCGGTGCCAGCGCCACCGGGCCGGTGTCGGCCGGGCGGTGGACGCGCTCGGTCCGCGACCGCGGCCGGGCCGCGAGCTCGCCGCCGGCGGAGAGGATGCGGCGCTCCAGCGCGCGGACCGCGTCGTCGACGCCGATCGACCGCAGGCACGTGAACCCGTGCGGGCAACGGCGCGGGTCGAAACGCTCGCCGAAGTGGGGAAAACACGGCTGCAGCGAGCAGCTCCCGCTCGCCACGATCGCACTCCATCTCGAACCGAGCGGATGCGTGAGGGCCGGATCGGTGGGCCCGAAGACCACCACCGTCGCGACGTCCGCCGCCGCGCCGAGGTGCGCGAGGGCCGAGTCGTTGGCGAGCACCAGCGCGCACCGCTCCAGGGCCAGCGCGACCGTGGCGAGCGGCAGATCACGGGTCACCTGGACGCGCGCATCCCCGAGCGTCTCCCACGCCGCCTGGTGGTCGTGCTCGCCGGGACCGAGCGGCACCCACACACGCCAGGTCGGGTGCGCACGCAGGAACGCGTGCGCCGTCTCGACGAAACGCTCGAGCGGCCAGCGCTTGTAGGGGGTGGAGGGCTCGCATCCCGCGGCGATCGCGAGCACCGGCCGCTCCTCGAAGCCGAGCCCATGCCACAGCTCGCGCACGGCCCGGCGCTCGTCGGCGCCACGCCCGACGAGCGGCGCGTGCACCGCCACCCGTGGCAGCGCACGGCGCAGGGCCTCGACGATGAGACGGCTCTCGTGAACGCCTCGCGACGCGACCACGCCGTGGCTGAACCACGGCCGGGCCAGGTGACGCGGCCACACTCCCGCGCACGACTTCGCGCCGAGCACCGCGAGCGGGAGGCGGTGCTTCCACGGCGTGATCCCGCCCGGGACCAGCACCAGATCGTGGCGACCGCGCAGGCGCCCGAGCTGACGGAGGAGGGTCGCCGGCCGATGCGCGTCGAGGAGGTAGGTCGCGTCGAGCGCAGGATGGTCGTCGAGCACCGCGCGCGACGCGGCGCGGAAGAACGCGGCCTCGACGCGCGCCGCGGGATAGGCGTCGCGGATCCCGGCGATCGCGGGGCTCGCCATCACGGCGTCGCCGATCCCGTGCGGCAACCAGAACAGGACGCGCGGGTCACCACGCTCGAGCGGCGCGCCGAAGCCGCGCAGGGACCGCACCGCGGCGCGATCCTCGAGGCTCGCGGCGGTGTGCTCGACGATCATCGTCGCGCCCTCGCCAGGGTCGGCACCGCCGATGCGAGGAGCGCCCAGGTCAGCATCATCCCGACTCCGAACACGGTCTGCATCAGGTAGTTCGCGACGCCACCGTCCACGAGCCCTTTCAGGCTCGCCACGGCGCACAGGTAGCAGAGCAGCGGCAAGCGATCGAAGCGCGCGCGGGACATGCGCTGCGCACGCCCGTAGGAGAGCCCCAGCAACCAACCGAGCAGCGCGCTGCCGCCGAGCACGGCGGGCACCCCACCCTCGGCGAAGAGGAGTCCGAAGAGGTGCGGCGCCACGAACATCGGTAGCCGCGCCGAGAAGTCGAGCGGCATGTAGAGCGGTCCGATCTCGAGCGCGCGGCTGAGCGGCTTTTCCGGCCACACCGCGCGCGGCACGAACTGGCTGAGCTCGTCGCGCAGCCAGGCTCCTCCGGTGTGCTCGATGCCGATGTCGTCGGCCGACGCCACGATCACGGCGAACATCTCGAACGAGTACTCGCGGTGGAGCAGCGTGGCCACCGCGCGGGCCGGCGAGACCGACTCACCCGGCGCGTTCGCGATCACCGCCACCGCGCGCGGCACGGTGAGCATCACCACCGCGCCCACGACGGCCGCGATCCATGGCCCCGCCGCGCCGCGGAACACCCGTGTCTGCGAATACGTGAGCACCGCGGTCGCGATGCGGATGATCCCGGCCTTCGACATCGAGAGCAGCGTGATCGGCGCGGCAACCACCAGCGCGATCAGACCGTGGCCGCGCCGCGCCACGAACAGCACCGCGGGGATCAGGAAAGCGCTCGTGAACGCGACGTGCATCCAGTAGTGGCCATACCCGGACCCGAAGATGAAGCGGCGCACGTCGAGGAGCGCCGCGAGCACGCCGCCGCCGTAGTGCTGGAGCTCGACGACCTTGATCGCGGTCGCCGCCGCGAGCAGCGCGAGCCCGGTGACGAGCACGGTCACCGGCGTGGCGCCGCGGAAGATCGGCAGCTCGGGGTGGTCCAGATCCCAGAGGTCGGCCCGCGCCGGCACGATGGGCGTGCCTGCCACGCGCACGCCTGCCAGGAACGCGGCGAACGCCATCCACTGGATCGCCAGCGCGCGCACGCAGAACCAGGATCGCCGAGGAACGCCTGGCGCCGAGACCTTCATCGACCTCGCCGACCACGGCGGACGCGGCCGGGATCAGCGACTGGTAGGTCAGATAGACGGGGAAGATCACGGCCGGGTGCATGAGCCGGAACGTCCTGCGCGAGAGCGCGACCAGCGCCGGCGCGCACAGCAAGAGCGTGCCGACGATCGCCGCGAGCGCCACCGCGAGGCGCAGCTCACCCATGACCGATCACCCGATCCCCGCGGCGGCCCAGCTCGCCGGCGAGCCGACGCCGAGGACACGCTCGGCGAGGCCACGCGCCTCGTCGCGCGTGACGGACCGGAAGCCGCCCGGAACCAGGTAGTGATGGCGCAGGAAGGACACCAGCCGGAGCACCCGCTCGAGGTCTGGCGGGCTCGGCGACGCGAGCCACGCGGCGAGCGCGGGGTCGGTCTCGATCGGGGTGGCGAGGCCAGGCTTCGCGTACCAGGCGGCGGCGAGGGTCGCGACCGGACGACCATGGAGCAACCCTTCCAGGCCCACCGTCGAGTTGAGGGTGACCACCGCGCGAGCGTGCCGGACCAGCTCGAGCGACGAGCGCTCACGCACCATCACGCCACGCTCACCGAGGGAGGCGATCACGTGCTCGACCCCGTCGAGGGGTGCGCGACCGCGATCCATCGGATGAGGCTTGACGACCAGCCTGGGGCCAGCGGGGAGGGCGCGCGCCACGGCCGCCACCAGGCCGGCCATGTCGCGGATCCGCTCGCTGTTGACCACCACCTGCGTGTCGTCGTGGACCTGGAGCGGCACGAACACGTAGTCGCCGAGCGCCTCCACCTCGGGATCGGGTGGACGCGTCGGCTCGCGAGCGAGCTTCGGCGCGAGGAAGTCGCGCACCACGTCGAGGGAAGTGCGGCCGCTCAGCACGGCGATCTCGGGCCGCACCATGTCGCGGGCCTCGAGGTGACCGCGCCAGCCGTCGAAGCGATGCGGAGACGGACGGGCGACGACCCGGCCAGCGAGGAGATCGGCGAGATAATCGTCGGTGCCAGGATCGGCGTCCGGCAGGCGTTCCGGATCGAGCGTCATGAGCGAGCCGTGGCGGTTCACTCCCCGGCGATCGAGGACGAGCGTGTCGGGGAGGAACCCGGCCTCGGTGTGCCAGACGACGCCCTCGCCGGCGCCCGCGAAGATCTCCTTGGCGACCCCGTACACGAGCCCCGCTCCGTTGTTGAGGACCACGCGCTGGTAGCCACCGTCGCGGAAGCGCTGCGCGAGGCAGCACCGCGCAGCCGCCACGGCCCGGGCGAGGCGCGGCGCGAGCGACGGCCGGGCCAGCGCGAGCTCGAAGGGCGCCAGCGCCTCGAGCGAGTCACGGTCGCAGCCGCTCGCCTCGCGGAAGCACGCGCGGAACGAGCCGGCGAAGTCGAGACAACGCTCTCCTGCTCGCTCCAGGAAGCCTCGGGTGCGTGGAAAGATCGGCAGGAGGTCGGCGCGGTGGCCGAGCTCGCGAAGCGCCACCGCGAGCTCCCGATAGAGGGGTGCCTGACGGACCGCGGCGGGCATGAGCAGGACGTTCACGGCCGGTGCTCCACGGGACGCGACGCAGGACGTGGACGACGGCACACCGCGACCATCACCAGCGGCTCGTGGCCGTCGGGGATCGCGCGCACGGCGAACCGATCCGTCTCCGTCGCGTCGACTCGCGGCGCCCGGCCGGAGCACCCGTCGCCCCGGCCCGCCGCTCCCACCACCGCCGGGTCGGCGCCCAGCACGCCGCGATAGACCCGGCGCAGCGCTCCGTGGACGCGCGCTCCCGAGGTGACGCGGTGGACCGTGCGTGCGATGGCCCAGTCGAACAGGCCACGGACGAAGCACCGCGCCTCGTGGAGCCGCGGGCTCGCGATCGGCACCTGACCGAGCTCCTCGACCTCGCGGAAGTGGCCCTCGAGGAGCGCGAAGAACTCGCGGGGCGTCCATTCGACCCGATGGAAGTGGTTGCGGGGCGCGCGGCGTGGTCCCCGCCACGGGCTCGAGAAGCGCCGGTTCGGTGTGCTCAGCGTCACCGTGCCGTCGTCCTTCAGCACCCGCGTCAGCTCGGCGAGGTAGGCGTCGACGTCGGCGACGTGTTCGATGGTCTCGAAGCTGACCACCACGTCCACCGAGCGACTCGCGACGGGCAGCGCGGTGACGTCCGCCGCGAGGTATCGCGCGCGCGCCGTGCCGGGAGCGGGCGGCTGCGGCGCGCGCTCGCGAGCGCACGCCAGCGCGGGCACCGACAGGTCCACACCCACCAGACGGCTCGCCGAGCCGCGACCGGCCAGGAGCTCGGTGCCGTAGCCCGAACCACACGCTGCGTCCAGCCACACTCCACCGCGGAGCCGGCTCGCGAAGCGGTACCGCGCCAGGTGACGCGCGTGGCTGGGATCGGTGGCATCCACCTCGACGATCCTGCAGCCGCTGCCGAGCGGCACGTGGGGGTCGACGGCCGGTCGCTCCGCGACGCCGCCACGGGGTCGCGCCCCCAGGAACGCGAGCACACTCGTGACCACTACCGTGAGCTGCGCCGCGACCAGCGCCCACGCCGCACCGCGCACGCCGAGTGCGGGGACCAGCGCCGCGCACGCGAGCGCGCCGGTCACCACGCCGGCGGCGATCGGAAGCACGAAGCGCCTCACGTCGCCGAGGGCCAGGAACGCGTTGCCGAACACGCTGCCACACGCGACCAGCGGCACCATCGCGAGCAGCACCCGCAGTGTCTCGACGGAATCCCCATACTCCGGCGCGAGCCAGACGCCGAGGAACGGGGCCGTCGCCCAGGCCAGCACGGTCACGGCCGCCGAGCCGATCCCGACCGTCGCCGACACGCTCCAGGCGCGCCGCCAGGCGTCGAGCCGCGACGTGCGCGCGAGAGCCGCGCCAGCTCCGGCAGGATCAGCCGGTAGGCGAGGCCGACGAGCCCGAGCAGCGCGAACGCGAGCTGGGCCGCGATCGCGTACCGCCCCGCGCTCGCGTTGCCCTCGAGCCAGCCGAGCGCGAGGAGCGGGAGCTGCTGGTAGACCTGCACCGCGCCGCTCGCGAGCGCGAGCGGCCAGCACAGCCGGAAGAGCCGCGCCACGTCGGTCCACGGTACGGGGCCGGATCGCACCCAGCCGCGGCGGCCCGCGATCGTGAGCTGGTAGGCGAGGAACGCGGCGCTCGCCACCGCCATCCCCCACGCCGTCGCGACGGGGGTGGCGACGCCGAGGCTCGCCATCGTGAGCAGCGCGACGAGCAGCGCCACGTTCCGCGCGGCGAACCCGCCGACGTGCATCCACGCGGCACGGTGGCCGTCGAACACCGCCACCAGATCGAGGGACTGGAGGACGTAGAAGCACGCGACCGGCACCGCGAGCCCCACGCCCGAGGTCGTGCGGCTCACGGCCCAGGCGAGCACGGCGGCAGCGGGCAACCCGAGCGCCGCACGCTGGGCGAGCGATGCGCGCAGCAGCGCCGCGCGGCTTCCCGGATCCGCCCTCGAGAGCAGCTCCCGCACCAGGATCCGGTCGCTGCCGAACATGCCGAGCAGCGCCACGAACGTGCCCATCGCGAGCGCGTGCGCGAGCGCGCCGTAGCCGCTCGCGCCCAGGTGGCGTGCCGCCGAGAGCTGAAAGAGCAAGAAGGCGCCGTAGCCCACGAGCTGCAACGCGACGAGCGCCGCGGTCCGCGACAGCAACGCCCGCACGGTGAGTCGAGCGTGCGCCGAAGCGCGCTCCCGCGCACCGTCGAGCGTCGTCCCTGCGCTCGCGATCATCGCCCGGTCTCGTGGCCGCGGTTCGCCCGACGCGCTCTTCGCCGCTTCCTCAGGCGCGCGCGCCGTAGGCCTCGTAGCCCCGGTAGGCCTGCGCGCCGTAACCGAAGCGCGCGTCGACCTGGTTGAGCACCACGCCGAGCATCCGGGCGCCGGCCTGGTCGAGGCGCTCGCGAGCGGCCTGCACCAGCTCGCGGGAGGTGCGCGACGAGTCGACCACCAGCACCACCCCGTCGACGAGGCTCGACAGGATCAAGGCGTCCGGCACCGGCAGCGTCGGACCGGAGTCGAGCACGACGTAGTCGAAGCGCCTCGCCAGCTCGTCGATCGCGTCACGCATGCGATCGGTGCCGAGGAGCTCGGAGGGGCTCGACGGCAGCGTTCCGCCGGGGACCACCCACAGATTGCGGTGCAGCGCGGTGACGCCCACGCTCTGCAGGCTCACGGCGGACTCGAGGTACGTGCTGAGCCCCACCTTGCTGGAGAGGCCCACGACCTTGTGCACGCGCGGGCACCGCAGGTCCGCATCGACCAGCGCGACCGTCTTGCCCGCCTGTGCCAGCGAGATGCAGGTGTTGATCGCCGTCGAGGTCTTCCCCTCCCCGGCGACGCTGCTGGTGAAGAGGATGCGCCGCGGCTGTGGATCCGTCCTGAGCAACAGCAGCGCGGTGCGGAAGATCTTGTAAGCCTCCGAACCGGGTGTCGGATCCGGGGCGAGCGTCACCAGCTCCACGGCGGCGCCGTCGGACGGGCGTCGCGGCGCGCCGCCTCGGTGCGAACCGACCAGCCCTCGAGCCCGCGACGCGACCCGTACCGCTCCCATGCTCGCGCCGCGCATGCTCGGCACCAGCGCCAGCGTCTGCAGCCCGAGCACGCGGCTGGCGATCGCCGGGGTGCGGATCGAGTTGTCGAGAGCACTGCGCAACAGCGCCGCGCCCACGCCGAGCGCCAGCCCGAGCAACATCCCCAACGCCAGCGAGTGAAGGCGGCGTGGGGCGGACGGCACGGTGGGGACCTCCGCCGGATCGACGATGCGGATGTTGCCGGTCTTGAGTCCGGCCGCGACGGTCATCTCCTTCATCCGCTGGAGCAGCGAGTCGTGGATCGAGCGGTTGAGGTCCACGTCGCGCTTCAGCATCGAATACTCGGCCGAGGTACTCTTCTGCGCCAGCGCCGCCTGCTCGCTGCGCTCCACCTGCTGGCGCAGCGCGCTCTCCCGCTCGCGTGCCGCCTGGAACTCGCGCTCCAGTCCGCGCGCGATCCGGCCCATCTCCTGGCCGAGGCTGGCCCGCGCCTCCTCCACCTGGGACCGCAGCTGCTGCATCTGCGGGTAGTCGGGCAGATACTTCTTGGAGAGTCGGGCGTATTCGCGCTCGAGCTCGGCGCGACGCTGCTTGAGCTCGGCGATGAGTGGACTCGCGAGCACCGCGGGCAACGAGTCGGGGCTGCCGCCGCGCACCAGATCGAACTGCGCTTCCTTCTCGATCCGGATCGCGACCGCATCGGTCAGCAGCTGGTTGAGATGCTTCATCGCCTGGATGGTCGGGTTCTCCTCGGTGTCCAGCGACACGAGCTGATGCTCCTGGCGGAACGCCGCGAGTGCCGCCTCCGCCGAGCGCAGGCGCTCCTCGAGGTCGTGGAGCTGACCATCGAGGAACTCGCGCCCCTCGATCGAGAGATCCAGCCTGGTCTCCAGCGAATACGCCTTGTACCCATCGGCGATGCCGTCCGCGACGCGTGCGGCCAGCTCCGGAAGCGGCGAGGTGAACGCGACCCGAACCAGGCGGGTGTTGCGCACCGGCTTCACCTCCAGCGCTCGGAGGTAGCGGTCGATGACGCGCGCATCCACGCCGAAGGTGCTGGTTTCGATCTCGGCCGTGGCGTCTGCGGGGGGCTCGTCGGCGCCGAGGAAGCGGCGTGTCGCGGCGCGTGCGCCCTCGAACATCTTGGTCACGGCGCCGCCGGAGGGATCCTCGGCGAGGCCGGGCTGGCTCGCCAGCCCGAGCTTGCGGATCACCCGCGCAGCGAGCACGCGGCTGCGCAGGATCGAGAACTGGGTCTGGGAGTACTCGTCGTTGGGCCCCGCGTAGCTCTTCTGCCCGGGGACGACGTCGTCGAAGGTCAAGATGTTCGGGCTGTCGCGATCGATCTGGAGCGTCACGCCGGCGGTGTAGAGCGGCGTGCGCGTCAGCACGTAGAGCGCGGTCAGGAGCGTGACCGCGGCGAACACCAGCCCGATCAGGCGGCGATGCGAAGCGAGCACCGCGTAGAGCTCGCGCAGCCCGAGACCACCTTCCGGCCGATCGAACGGATGGGAGACGTAGACGCCCGCGGGATACCCGCCGTAGCCGAGCGGCGAGGTGCCACACACGGTGGGCACGGCGTGCCCTGGCAGGATCGGCCGCGCCAGCTCGATGCCGCGATCGGATCCCTCGCGGCCGTTCCCGGAAAGTTCGCTCGCCATGATCGATTCCCTTCGATCTGTGCTCGGCATGCGCGCAACCGCGACGACTCCGCCGCGCGCCGGGCCGCTGGGATCACTCTTGAGGACTGGCCGTGGTCTTCGCCTCTTCGCAGATCGCCGTGCCCGAGAGGCACAAACCGCCCAGGCTCGCGCCCACGGCGACGCCCGCGGCCCCGGTGGCGAGCACCCAGGCCGGCACCTCCGCGACGAACGCGGAGGTCGCGAGCGGGGCAGCAGGCTCGGCCTTCGAGACGACTCCGGCCACCGAGCGCGAATCGTCGGCGGCCGCGACCTGCACCGTGGGCGGCGTCACGCCGGCGGGATACAGCGTCCAGTCGACGCGCGTATCGGGTGAACCGGCCTCCGCGACCGTGGCGACGTAGGTCGCGCTGGTGAACGTCCCGTCCGCCACGCCCACGGCCAGCTTGTAGCGGCCCGGACGGACCGTCTCGAAACGGAACTCGCCCGAGGGGGAGGTCTTGGTGGAAGCGCTCAAGACTCCGGTCGCTTGCTCGAAGAGCCCGACCGCCGAGCCCGCGACCGGCGTGCCGCTCGCGGCGCGGACCTCGCCGACGAGCCCGGGTGACGCGCCGGCGCTGGCGATCGAAACCGGGATGAGCGAGGTACGAGTGAGCAGCGCAACCGCGAGCAGCACCGGAACCGTACGACGACGCCGGGACGTAGACATGGGAGGACGCTCCTTCGGCGAGAGAAGGCTGGGATGGAACCCGAGGCGTTCGTTGGATCGCGCGAGCCGAGCCCGCGCCGCGAAACACGGCGGGCTCGGGTGCAACGCTCGTGCCTCGGGCTCCGCACGCGCTGGCGTGCCTCCGCCAACCTCGCGGAGCGCTTCCTGTGGGGGGTCGGGCGTCGGAGCCGGTTGGAGCCCGAAAGCGGGCCGATTTTCGCGCCCAGCGAGAGCTCGGCGACGCGGGGCGGCCGACCGACGAGGGATCGGGCGCATCGCCCGTCGGCCGCAACCGCAGGCGCCTCCCCTCTAACGCGAAAAGGCCGTCGCGGCCCGGCGAGCGGTCCGTTCCGGCCCTGAACGGTCGGCGGGGTGCGGGTACGCAGCGGTCCGCCGAGCGCGCGCGGCACCGCGCCCTGCCGCGCCCGCGGCAGGCGCGGCGACCGGCTGGCGGGAGGGCGAGGGCGACGCAGCCGTCTCGCGGCGGCGCGAACGGAGCAGCGCCGGCGTTCGCGCTGACCGGTGTGGCCGAGGGCGCGACGCTGGCGCTTCCGGGGTCGAATCAGAGGGGTGCGGAGAGGCCGATGCCGATGAATCGGCCCATGGTCTCGACGACCTTGGAGACACCGGCGCGCAACAGGCTGCGGTGAACGATCACCTGGTCACCCTCGTGGATCGCCACGTCAGGCTGGTCACCTGCGGTGATCGCGTCGAAGTCGAGCGCGATGGTGACCTTCTCGCTGGGACTCGGGTGGCGCACCAGCAGCACCTGGTCGGTGATCGGGAAGTCTCCCAGGCCGCCCGCCTCGGCGATCGCCGTGATGAGCGTCGAGGTGTCGGAGAGACCGTATTTCCCGGGCTTCTTCACCTCACCACCGACGAAGAAGTCGCCCCGATCGGGGACGAACACGACGTCGCCGTCGCGCAGCGCGAGGCTCGAGATCGGATCCGAGAGGTCCATCAGGTCGAACAGGTCGATGACGATCGGGTGGCGCCCTTCGATGGCGGCTCGATCGATGGTGGTTCCGCCCGCGACGGCCGTTCCTGGTGGCGACGCCAGAGCGCCGGCTGGCCGCTCCTCGACCGGGTAGAGCTCGATGCGACGCGCGGCCTCGGGCGTGAGCCCGCCCGCCTGCCCCACCAGGTCGACGATCCGGCTCGCGGAGCGCGAGAGCGGGTAGATGCCCGGCTTCTCCACGCGCCCCATCATCGCGACCCGCTGGCTCGCGAACGTCTCGACGTGCACGTCCACCTGCGGGTTCACGACGTACTTCCGTCCCAGCAGAGCTCCCAGCCGGTCGTGAACGCCCTGGACGGTGAGCCCGACCACCGGGACGTTGCCGAGCAACGGCAGCGTGATGTCGCCGGACTCGGCGACCCGCGCTGTGCGGTCCATCTCCGGCACCTCGAACACCGCGATCTTGAGGACGTCGCCGGGACCGACCAGGTAGTCGTTCGATCCCGCCAGGTTGCGGCGGGAATCCAGGAGCCGCTCGACACGCGCGCGGGTGGCGCCCTGGGACGCCGCATCGGCCCGCTCGGTCGGCGAGGCGGCAACGGCGGGTGAGTCGCTCGAGCCGCGCGTCTCCGCTGGCTGCTTCGCGGAGCATCCGTCCAGCGCGCCGACGAGGAGCACAGCGAGGAGGAGCGACGACCGTTTGCATTCCATGTTCGCAACTCGCCTGGGTGGAGGGGGCCGCCCCGGTCCAACTTGGAGCGTCGCGGAGTCCACTCAGCAAGCCCCGTACCGGGCCATCCGAAGGCGCCGCGCAGACGACTCACCAGCCGCCGAGCCGTCCACCCTCCGCCGCTCGAACGACGGCTTCGGCCACTCGCTGGCAGCCGCTCGCCGCCTCGGCTGTCTCGGCTTCCGCTGGAAGCGCGCGGACGATGGCGAGACGCCGCCGTGCCTTCGCCGGCGTCATCGGATCCTCGCCCCACGGCCCGCCGCAGACGACCTCGGGGCCGTATCGAGGTAGCAGGGTCCCGAAGGCTCCGGACGGGTCGATCTCGAGGACGGTCGACACCGCCGCGAACATCTCTTCACCAGGATGGGTGTCGAGCGCCGGATAGAGCGCCACGGCGGCCCGAAGCCACGCGGCGTCCCCGGTCTCCACGCCCGCCACGATCCGCTCCCAGCGCACATCGTCGTCGGACAGCAGCCGATAGACCGGGCGCGGACCAACCGCGCGGACGGCCACCGCGATCAACCGTGGTGAAACCGGGAGCCAGCCGTACACGAGGACCGCGGCCACGAGGATCGCGCCACACAGCGCCGGCACTCGCCACGAGCGCAGGGTGGAACGCTTCACGGCCGTGCGAGCATCCGCGCGCCCGACGACGAGCGCAAACGAAACGCCCCCGGGGAGGCTTCCCCGGGGGCGTTCGAACGGCGCGACGGCTGACGAGCGATCAGGCGGGCCGCTCGAACAGGCCGGCGGCTCCCATGCCGCCGCCGATGCACATGCTGATCACGCCGCAGCGCGCCTGGCGGCGGCCCATCTCGTGCAGCAGGGTCGCGGTGAGCTTGGCGCCGGTGCAGCCGAGCGGGTGGCCGAGCGCGACCGCGCCGCCGTTGACGTTCACCCGGGCCTCGTCGAGCCCGAGGTCCCGCACCACGTAGAGGGCCTGCGACGCGAACGCCTCGTTGATCTCGAAGAGGTCGACGTCCTCGAGCTTCACGCCGGCCTTCTCGAGGAGCTTGGGGATCGCGAGCGCGGGGCCGATGCCCATGACGTCCGGATCGCAGCCCGCCACCGCGAAGGCGCGGTAGATGCCGAGCGGCTTGAGGCTGAGCTCCTTGGCGCGCTTGGCCGAGAGCAGCACACTCGCCGCGGCGCCATCACTCGTCTGCGACGAGTTGCCGGCGGTGACGCTGCCGGCCGGGTGGAACGCGGGGCGCAGCTTCGAGAGGCCCTCGAGGCTGGTGTCGGCGCGCACGCCCTCGTCGGTGTCGAACACCTTGGTGGCGGTGGCGGGCCGGCCGTCCTTGCCGACGGTGTAGACCTTCGCGTCGAGCGCCACGATCTCGTCCTTGAACTTGCCGGCCGCGATCGCCGCCGCCGCCTTCTGGTGGCTGGTCACGGCGAACTCGTCCTGCTCCCGGCGGCTGACCTCGTAGCGCTGCGCCACCGCCTCGGCGGTGTGGCCCATGCCGATGTACACGTCGGGGTAGGTCTCGACGAGCTTGGGGTTGGGCACGATCTTGTTGCCGCCCATCGGCACCAGGCTCATCGACTCGAGCCCGCCACCGATCGCGGCGCTGTCCGCGCCGATCATGATGCGCTCCGCGGCGATGGCGATCGCCTGGAGCCCCGAGCTGCAGAAGCGATTCACGGTGTAGGCGGGGACACTGTTGGGCAGCCCGCCGATGGTCGCGGCGACCCGCGCCACGTTCATCCCCTGCTCGCCCTCTGGCATGGCGCAGCCCATCACCACGTCGCCGATCTCCTCGGCGGAGACACCGGCGGCGCGTTCGAGCGCGGCCTTGATGGCGGTGCCGCCCATGTCGTCCGGACGGGTGTAGCGCAGCGTCCCGCGTGGTGCCTTTCCGACCGCGGTGCGAACCGACGACACGATCACTGCATCTTCCATGGCGTCCTCCCAGATCGATCAGATTAGTTGGCGCGAGCGTCGTTGGATGTCGGCACCGGATCAGTTCCGGAGCGGCTTTCCCTTGAGCAGCATGTGCTGGATCCGTTCCTGCGACTTGGCCTCGCCGACGAGGCTCAGGAACGCCTCGCGCTCGAGGTCGAGGAGGTACTGCTCGCTGACCTTGGTGCCCGCGGCCACCGGCCCGCCGGTGATCACGTACGCGACCTTGGACGCGATCTTCACGTCGTGGTCGCTCACGAAGCCGCTGCGCTTCATGCCCTGCACGGCGGCCACGAGTGCGGCGCACACCGGCTCGCCACCGACGACCACGTCCGTGCGAGCTTGCGGTGGGCGGTAGCCCATGCGCGCCAGGTGCAGCACCTCGTCCTTGGCGTCCTGGATCAGGTGGTCGCGGTTGAGCGTGATGCCGTCGGTGGGACGCAGGAACCCGTTGTTGCGGGCCTCGACGGCGCTCGTCGAGACCTTCGCCATCGCGATCGCCTCGAAGGCGCGGACGATGAACGGCGCCGGATCGACCGCCACCATGCCGCCCTGCGGCAGCCCCTGGGTCGCACGCACCGCGAGCTCCTTGCAACCGCCGGCCCCCGGGATGAGGCCAACGCCCACCTCGACGAGGCCGCAGTAGAGCTCGCCGTGGGCGCGGACCTTCGGCCCGTGCAGCACGATCTCCGCTCCGCCGCCGAGCGCCAGGCCGGCCGGCGCCACCACCACCGGCTTGGGCGAGGTCTTGAGCTTCATGTTGGCCTGCTGGAACTCGGCCGAGAGCTTCTCGATGTCGGCCCACATCTGCTGCTGGGCCGCCATGTAGATGAGCATCAGGTTGGCACCGGCGCTGAAGGCCTGCGGATCGTGGTTGGCGATCACCAGGCCCTCGCCGTTGGCGGCGACGTAGTCGATGCCCTCGGAGAGAAGCGAGATGAGGTCGGCGTCGACGGCGTTCATCTTGGAATGGAACTCGAGGCACACGACGCCATCGCCGATGTCGACCAGCGAGGCGCTCGAGTTCTCCTGGATGGTCTTGCTGCGCTCCTTGAGCGAGGGCAGCAGGATCACCTTGGGGTGCACGGTCTCGGCGACGTAGTCCTTCTTCGCCGGGTCGTAGACGCAGCGCACACCGTCCTTGCGGACGTAGAAGGTCTCCTTGCCGGAGGCGAGCATCGCCTCGACCCACGCCGGCACCTTGGCCTTCTCGGCCTTCATCTTCGCGACCGACTCACGAACGCCGATGGCATCCCACGACTCGAAGGGGCCGAGGTCCCAGTTGAAGCCCCACCGCATCGCGCGGTCGAGCTCGGAGAGCGAGTCCGCGATCTCGGGCACACGGTTCGCCGAGTAGAGCAGCGTGTCGCGCATCAGCGGCCACGCGAAGGCGCCCGCGCGGTCCTCGGCGTAGACCGTGTTCTTCAGGCGGTCCGCGGCGCTGTCGAGGTTCTTCGCCACGCCCAGCGAGTCGATCTTGATCTTCTCGGAGGGCTTGTAGTCGCCGCTCGCGGGATCGAGTGTCAGGTTCTGGCGCTCACCCGTGGGGCTCTTGCCCTTCTTGTAGAAGCCGCCACCGGTCTTGTCGCCGAGGCGCTTCGCCGCGACCATCGCGCGCACGAACTCGGGCACCTTGAAGGTGTCGCGCATCTCGTCGTCGGGGACGCTCGCGAACACGTTGTCACAGACGTGCACCAGCGTATCGACGCCGGCGAGGTCGGCGGTGCGGAACGACGCCGAGCGCGGGTGCGCCATCGGCGGACCCGAGATCGCGTCGACCTCGTCGATCGTGTACTCGAGCTCCTCCATGAGGTGCATGGTGCGGAGCATCCCGAACACGCCGATGCGGTTGGCGACGAAGTTCGGCGTGTCCTTGCAGCGCACGATCCCCTTGCCGAGGACGCGCTCGCCGAACTCGCTCATGAACGAGAGCACCTCGGGCAGGGTGTCCGGCCCGGGGATGATCTCGAGGAGCTTCATGTAGCGGACCGGGTTGAAGAAGTGGGTGCCGAGGAAGTGCTCGCGGAACTCCTTCGAGCAGTGGGCGCTCATCGCGCCGATGGGGATGCCGCTGGTGTTCGATCTCACGATCGAGCCGGGCTTCCTGTGCTCGGCGATCCGCGACATCACGCTCTTCTTGACCTCGAGGTTCTCGACCACCACCTCGACGATCCAGTCGCACTCGCCGATGCGCGCGAAGTCGTCGTCGAAGTTGCCGATCTCGATCAGCGAGGTGAGCGCCACGTCGAAGAACGGCGCGGGCTTCGCCTTGGTGGCGTTCTCGAGCGCCACGCGCGCGAAGCGGTTGCGCACCGCCTTCGACTGGAGCGTGAGACCCGCCTTCTCCTCCGCCGGGTCCGGCGCCTTTGGAACGATGTCGAGCAGGATCGACGGGATGCCAGCGTTCGCCAGATGAGCAGCGATGGCGCTGCCCATGACACCCGAGCCCAGCACGGCGACCTTGCGGATCTCTCGCTTCATGGTGGCTCCTCTTTCGCGCGGGCCTCGCGAGCAGCCGTACCCGTCACGGCACGGCAGGACCCGGGACGATCGAGATGAGGTTGCGGAAGGCGGACCGCCGCGATCTCGGCGACCGAGACGGTGATGCTTCGGAACATATTGGTCCGCGGCGCAGTGCGTCAACGAACCTTCGTCGAACCATCGAGAGCGGCCACGGAGTCCCGCAACACGGCGCGATCCTTGGTGTAGTGATAACGAATCTCGGGATCGACGTAGCGCTCTCGGGGTGCCAGCGGGCAGGCGTCGCGGACCGCCTGCCAGGGCGATACGTCGCAGCCGCGACGACCGCCGGTCGCGGCGAGCGCGGACTCGAACGCCGGCAGGCATGGGCGCGCCGCGCACGCGTCGCACGGATGCGGCGCGGTGTCCGTGCCGGTCGGGTGTGCAACGAGCATCGGCTCCACATCGAACGCGATCGCGGCGCGAAGCCCGATCCACAATCCATGCCGCGGGTGAATCGCGAGGCGGCACGGCGCGGGGAACGCGAGACCGGCGGCGTACACGGCGCGCTGGACCGCCACGCGTCGTGTGAGCCGCGCATGCGCCCAGCGCGCCTGGCGGCGCACCGCGAGGGGTGCGAGCGCGGCGCCGACCACGCGCTCCACGTAGCGGTCGAGCGGGTGAAGCGAGCGCAGCCCACCCGGCTCGTCCGAGAGCGAGCGCACGAAGGGCTCCCAGATCGCGCGGCTGTTTCCGACCACGACGCCGAGTGCGTCGTCCCGGCCGAAGACGGGGAGCTGGTAGCGTGCAGGAATCTGCGCGTTGTAGGTACCCACCCGAAACGGCGCGACGAGGTCGAG
This sequence comes from Deltaproteobacteria bacterium, assembly GCA_016713535.1. Classification (GTDB taxonomy): domain Bacteria; phylum JADJOY01; class JADJOY01; order JADJOY01; family JADJOY01; genus JADJOY01. The sequence goes on along the minus strand of JADJOY010000038.1, from coordinate 30,886 downwards.
GCCCGCCGGGCGCAGCCGCTCGGTGAGCTCGTGGAGGATCTCGGCGGCCAGGTTCACGGGGACGGAATGTAGCCCGTCCGGGCGCTAGGCTTACGAGGATTCGTCGCGACTCACGCCGACGAGCTCGAACCAACTCCACCGATGACCGGGCCGAGACGACTCTACGAGCTCCACGCGCCGGCTTGGCTCGCGCGACAGAGCGAGCGCTTCGGCCGACGCCTGACGCTGGGAACGGTGCCCGACGTGGCCTGGCAGGAGCTCGCCGTGCTCGGGTTCGACCTCGTCTGGGTGATGGGGGTCTGGCGGCGCAGCCCCGCGAGCCGGCGTGAGGCACTCTCGCCCGAAGCGCTGCGGCGCTGGCGCCGCACCCTGCCCGACCTCGTCGAGGCCGACGTCCTCGGCTCTCCCTACGCGATCCACGACTACTCGCTCGAGCCATGCCTGGGCGAGGCCGGCGAGCTCGCGACGCTCCGCGACCAGCTCCACCGCCTGGGGCTCGGGCTCATGCTCGACTTCGTGCCCAACCACCTGGCGGTGGACCATGTCTGGACCGAGTCGCATCCCGGATGGCTGGTTCGCGGCGTCGGCGCAGCGGTGGCGCGCCACCCGGAGTGGTTCTTCGTCGGGCCGCGTGGCGATCACCTCGCCCACGGTCGCGACCCGAACTTCGCGCCGTGGAACGACACCGTCCAGGTCGATTGGACGCAGGCCGGCGCGCGCGCCGCGCTCGCCGACGAGCTGGCCCGGATCGGCGAGGTCGCCGACGCCGTACGGGTCGACATGGCGATGCTCGGCCTGACGGACGTGGTCGCGCGGACCTGGGCCGAGGTGTCCGCGCCCACGCCGCCGCCACCAGGCACGGGGGAGTACTGGGGCGACATCCTGGCTCGGGTCCGCGCCGCGCGACCCGGCCTGATCCTCGTCGCCGAAGCGTACTGGGGGCTCGAGCCCGAGCTCCTGGCACTCGGTTTCGATTACGCCTACGACAAGGCCGTCTACGACCTGCTGCTCTCGAGCCGCGCGCCCGAGCTGACGACCTACCTCGCCCCCCAGCCGCCATGGCTCGAGCGCGGCGTCCACTTCGCGGAGAACCACGACGAGGAGCGAGCGCAGGTCGCCTTCGGACGCGACCGGGCGCGCGCGGCCACGCTGGTCGCGCTGACGATTCCCGGCCTCGCGCTCATCCACGACGGACAGATCGAGGGCGCGCGAAGAAGGGCTCCGATCCACCTCGCCCGCGCGGCTCACGGCGACCTCACGTCGGGCGAGGAAGCCCTCTACCGCCGCATGCTCGCGGTCACGAGCGAGCGCGTTTACCGCGACGGCGTGTGGACGCCGCTCCCGACCTCCGGTGACCTGCTCGCCTGGAGCTGGCACCTGCACCACGAGGTCCGGGTCGTCGCGGTCAACGGCTCCGGGGGGCCCGCGAGCGCGGCGCTCGATCTCGGCTCGCAGCTCCCACCCGGCGTCGAGCAGGCGATCGCCGTCGACGAGCTGACCGGCGCTACCGTCGGAGTGATCAGGCCGGGCCCCGGCGCCACGTCGATCCACCTTCATCTGGACGGCTGGGGATCCGCTCTATTGCGGCTGCACCCGGCCTACGTGTGAAGATCGCGGCTCTCGCCACGGAGCCATCCACCATGATCACGCTCTACGACTACCTGCCCTCCGGAAACGGCTACAAGGTTCGCCTGCTCCTCCACCAGCTCGGCATACCGTTCCGGCTGGTCGAGAAGGACATCGTGAAGGGGGAGACGCGCACGCCCGAGTTTCTCGCGATCAATCCCAACGGGCGGATTCCGGCGATCGATCTCGGCGACGGCCGCCTCCTTGCGGAGTCGGACGCGATCCTGTGGTACTTCTCCGACGGCACCTCGTTCCTACCGGAGGACGACTTCGAGCGCGCCCAGGTGCTGCAGTGGATGTTCTTCGAGCAATACAGCCACGAGCCCTACGTCGCCGTCGCGAGGGCGTGGCTGCACGTGTTCGGACTGGACGAGCAGCGCAAGGCGCAGCTTCCCGACAAGCTCGCGCGCGGCTACGCCGCCCTCGACGTGATGGAGCGGCACCTCGAGGGCCGCGCGTTCTTCGTCGGCGACCGCTACTCGATCGCCGACATCGCGCTCTACGCGTACACCCACGTCGCCGACGAGGGCAGCTTCGACCTGGCGCGCTATCCGCGCATCCGCGCCTGGCTCGATCGCGTGGCGGCGCAGCCCGGCTTCGTGCCCATCACGAAGGGCGACTTCGGCTGACGCGCCCGACGCGAGCCAAGCGCGTGCCTTGGGCGTCGGACCCGCCGGGATCCGAACCGGTGACTGAACGGACTCGGAGATCGGTCGCGCCAGCGGAGCGCGGCGCGTGAACCGCGACGGCCTTTGGGGTGGGGCCCCGGCCCGATCCGCGGCGACGAAGCGCCGCGGCTCCAGTGGCCGGGCGGGGTCTTGACGAAGACCCCGAGGAAACCAGCGCGGGGGGCTGGAACAGCCCCCCGAAAAGTCACTGCAGCGGGAAGCCGCGGCCGACGTAGTCCATCAACGTGAAGCCGAGCAGCACGATCAGGAACGCGATCGCCATCGGCATCATCGCCTTGACGAGCGGGAAGCCGTACTTCACGTGCATGAAGAACCACACCACGAGCGAGGCCTTCACGACGGCGATCGCCATCGCGATCGGCAACCCCAGCGTCCCGAAGTCATGGAAAGCGGCGGCGACGGTGATCGCCGTACCGACCATGAGCGCGCCGAAGATCGCAAAATAGAGCTTCGGCGAGGCGATGTGTCCTGCAGCGTGGTCGTCGTGGGTGGACATGTTGAGCTGAGCCTCGGGCGTGTGATGCCTGGAGCGGCCGACGTCAGTGCCGAGAAACCAGATACAGCAGCGGGAAGAGGAAGATCCACACGATGTCGACGAAGTGCCAGTACAGCCCGACGTTCTCGACGGGAATGTTGTACGAAGCGTCGTACATGCCCTGCGCGGCGTTCTTGATCAGCCACACGAGCAGCCCGAGACCGATCACCATGTGGAAGGCGTGCATACCGGTCATCGCGAAGTAGACCGCGAAGAAGATCCGGGCGTGCGGCGCCTCGGGTCCATGGAACTGGAAGCCCGGCCCCGGGATCAGGTGCTCGACCCACTTGTGGTGGTACTCGAAGCCCTTGATGACGAGGAACGTCGTCCCGAGGAGGAACGTGAGGACGAGCGAGATCACCTGCTCGCGCCGATTGCCGGTCTGGGCGCCGTGGACGGCCATCGCCATCGTCAGCGAGCTGCCGATCAGCACGGCGGTGTTGACCGCGCCGAGCATCACGTCGAGCTCTTTGCTGGCCTCGGCCCAGGCCTCCGGGAAGCGGAACCGGTAGACCGCGTAGGTCGCGAACAACCCGCCGAAAAACAGGACTTCCTGGACGAGGAAGAACCACATCCCCAGGGTCGCAGCTTCGCGCTGCTGCTGGGCGTCCGCGAACTGATGCGCGACGACGCGCCGGCGGTCGTAGGTGCTCATGGTGCTCGCGTCAGCCAACGGACACCTCCGGCTCGGGCGCGCTCGTGTAGTCGTAGGCCTCCCACGTCACGGTCGGGGTGACCTGGAAGTTCTCGGTCGGCGGCGGCGACGGCGTCCTCCACTCGAGCCCGGTCGCTCCGTAGGGGTTCTCGGAAGCGTCCTTGCCGTAGCGCATCGACCAGGTCAGGTAGATCAACGGCAGCACGTAACCGAGGCCGAGCACGGTCGCACCCGCCGTCGAGAGCACGTTCAGCACCTGGAACTCGGGCGGGTACGACCAGTACCGGCGCGGCATGCCCAGGTAGCCGAGGAGGAACTGCGGGAAGAACGTGAGGTTGAAGCCGACGAACACCAGCGCCGCCGAGATCTTGCCCCAGAACTCCGGGTAGAGCTTGCCGGTCATCTTCGGCCACCAGAAATGCAGCCCGCCCAGGTAGGCCATGATCGTGCCGCCCACCATCACGTAGTGGAAGTGGGCGACGACGAAGTAGGTGTCGTGGACGTGGACGTCGAGGCCCATCGTGGCGCAGAAGACACCGGTGAGCCCGCCGATCACGAACAGCCCGATGAACCCGAGGCCGTAGAGCATCGGCGTCTCGAACGAGACCGAGCCCGCCGTAGAGCGTCGCCGTCCAGTTGAAGACCTTCACCGCCGACGGCACCGCGACGAGCATCGTGATCGCCGAGAACACCAGCCCGGCGTAGGTCGACTGCCCGGCGACGAACAGGTGGTGGCCCCACACCAGGAAGCCGATCAGCGCGATCGCGAGGCTCGAGAAGGCCACGAACTCGTAGCCGAAGACCCGCTTGCGCGAGAAGGTCGAGATCAGCTCGCTGATCACGCCCATCGCGGGCAGGATCATGATGTAGACCGCGGGGTGCGAGTAGAACCAGAAGAGGTGCTGGAAGAGCACCGGGTCGCCGCCGATCGAGGCGTCGAAGATGCCGAGGTGAAACATTCGCTCGAGAGCGAGCAGCACCGTGGTGATCGCGACCACCGGCGTGCCGAGCATGATCACCAGCGACGTGGCGTACATCGCCCAGATGAAGAGCGGCAGCCGGAACCAGGTGAGACCCGGCGCCCGCATCCGGTGGATGGTCACCAGGAAGTTGAGGCCGGTGAGGATCGACGAGAAGCCGATCACGAACACGCCGAGGCCAACCGGGATGACGTTGGAAGTCGACCACTGCGTGCTGTACGGCACGTAGAACGTCCACCCCGTGTCGATACCACCGGTGGCGATCGCGAACAGCGTGAACGCGATTCCGATGTTGTAGACGTACCAGCTCGCCAGATTGAGCTTGGGAAACGCCAGATCCTTCGCGCCGATCATGAGAGGCACGAGAAAGTTGCCGAGCACCGCCGGGATCGCGGGGATCAGGAAGAAGAACACCATCATCACGCCGTGCATGGTGAAGACCTTGTTATAGGTCTCCGCCTGCATCAGGTCCCCGGTCGGCGTGAGCAGCTCGAGACGTACCAGGCCGGCGAAGAAGCCGCCCAGCAGGAAGGCCAGCGTGACCGAGATCAGATAGAGGATGGCGATGCGCTTGTGGTCGAACGTGATCAGCCACGATCGGATCGTGTAGCTGACGTTGATGTAGTCCTGCGGCTCGTGCTGCAGGTCGGAAGCCGTCGCGGCCGAGGTCATGGCTTACCCCCCGGAGCGGGCGCCTGCGCGGCGCCGGTCGCTTCCGGACTCTTGAGCGATTTGATGTATTCGATCAGCGAGTTGAGCTGGTCTTCATCCACCTGGCCCTTGAACGTCGGCATGACCGGCATGAAGCCTTCGACGACGTCGGGCAGGGCTCGAGGATCGAGCGTCGGATGTAGGTCTCGTCGACCGTGACCGTCTCGCCGCTCTTGAGCTTCACCGGGTGTCCGAAGACCCCGTCGAGGTTGGGGCCGAGCGCCGGTGGCTCACCGGGACCCGCCTTCCGGTGGCAGCTCGAGCACGCGAACTTCGTGAACAGCGCGGCGCCCGCGGCCGCCGGCGATACCTGCTGACCCGGGGCGGCGGCCGCACCGCCGGACAACCACTGCTGGAAGTCCTCCGGCTCCATCACCTCGACCCAGCCACCCATCTTCGAGTGCTCGTTGCCGCAGTACTCGGCGCAGAACAGGTGGTAGCGCCCGGTCTTGATCGGGCGGAAGGACAAGGTCGTGTACCGGCCGGGTAGGACGTCCATCTTCACGCGGAAGGCCGGGACGTAGAAGCTGTGAATGACGTCTTCCGAAGTCATGCGTAGCTTGACGGCGGTGCCGACCGGGACGTGGAGCTCGTTGATCTCGCGCTTGCCGTTCGGGTGCTGCAGCTTCCACATCCAGCGCTTGCCCACGACGTTGACGTTCATCGCGTCGTCGGGCGCGCGGTAGATGTGGAAGAACACCACGGCACCCCAGGCGAACAACACCATGGCGAGGATGAACGGGATCACCGACCAGGCGATCTCCAGTCCGTAGGTGCCGTGCGCCTCCGGATGGCTGGGCTCCGTGGGCGCGATCGGCGTGGAGCCCGTGATCGGCTGCGACGTCTGGTTCTCGGGCCGGCGCCGGAACTTGATCGCCAGGACCGGGACGGCGACGAAGATCAGCACCGCGAAGAACAGCGACATCGCGAGCCAGAAGTAGAACAGCCCGTCGACGCGCAGTGCGACGGCAGACGCCGCTTCGGGGAAAAGCGGGACGTTAGACCCCATGGGTCACCTCCCGGGACGGCTCGTGCACCCCGCGGCGCGAACCCACGCGGTTGCCCAGGACCACGAAAGCCAAGAGTCCGACCACGGTGGCCGCGCCGCCTGCCCGGATGACGTTCAGGGCCGCGAGGCCGTACTTCGATTCGGCCGGGTCGTAGTGGAAGCAGAAGAGCATGACCTTGTCCGCGAGAGTGCCGATCTTGCCCTGCGACGACTCGACGAGGGCGAGCCTCACGTCACGGGGCGCGAATTCGACGCCGAAGAAGTAGCGAGACGCCTTGCCGTCCGGCGTGAGCACGATGATGCCGGCCGCGTGCGAGAACTGCTTCTCGGCCTCGTCGTACCGGTAGTGGAAGCCGACCGCGTCGGTGAGCGTCGCGATCGACTCGGCGGAACCGGTCAGGAAGTGCCAACCCTCGGCCGCCTCGGGCCGTCCGTAGCTCTCCAGGTACTTGGCCTTCTTCTCCGCCGCGAGCTCGGGGCCTTCCGCCGGGTTGAAGCTCACCGTCACGATGTCGAAGTCTTTTCCGGGTGTGAGGTTCAGCGGTTTGAGCGCCGAGACCAGCCCGTTGAGCTCGACCGTGCACAGCATCGGACACTCGAGGTAGTTGAGCGTGAGGATCACCGGGCGGCCGGTGGACACGAACTCGCGAAGCGCGCGCTCACGGCCGGTCTCGTCCCGGAAGCTCAGGTCGAGCGGGACCTGGACGCCGAGCTTCTGCTCGAAGGACACGCCCTCGAGCCCTTTCGGCAGCGTCGTCGCCACCTGGTCGCTCGCCCGTGCGGCGGTCGCGGACGACGCGAGCGCCACCGCGAGGGCCGCGGCCGTTGTTCGCAACCGGATGCTCATTCGTGACCCACCTGCGTCGAGACGATCGGAGAAGCGGCCCGGGAGTCGCTACCGCCGGCCCCCTCGGAACCGCGGTTGGTCGGTGCGAACTGTTCGTAGGGCGCGGCGCCGGCGCGCGACGGCAGCCCGCTCGCCGCGGTGAGCTCGAGGGCGCGCTCGACCGGGATGCGCACCACGCCGCCGGTCTTGTCCACCCAGCCGTACGTGGTGAGCTTCTCGAGCTCCCGCTTGCGGGTCTCCGCCAGGGTCTGCCCGATGATCGGCTCGAGGCGAGGCTCGGGCACTTCCTCGGGTACCTGCGCCCGGGTGAGCGAGACCGGCGCGGTCTGCTGCGCCTGCTCGCGCCCCTTGAGGTACGCGAACAGCAGTCGGACCGGGATCATCACCAGGAAGGATGCGACCAGGATCGCCACGGTCACGATCGCGACCGGACGAACGCTGACGTCACGCTTCTCGTACGTCGTGGCGCCCGTGTGCTCAGTGTCCGCCATGCTGGAGCGCCTCCTCGAGACCCGAAGCCCCGACCATCAGCAGCGGACGCGTTGCGAGCTGGCGCAGGTACTCGGAAACCCACCAGCCACCGATCGCGACCGGTGCGACGAAGTCCATCCAGTGGATCGACAGCGCCTTCGGATGGAACGCCGGGGCGGTCATCCAGAACAGGTCCACCAAGCGCATCACCAGGATCAGGCCGGCGATCTTGAGGACCAACGACGCGTTGAAGTTGAAGCTACGCGGCATGAGCAGCAGAAACGGAACCGCGAACTGGAACACCAGCAGGCTCACGCCGAACCACTCCCAGCCGTGGCTCAAGCGGGTGACGTACCAGGTGATCTCTTCCGGGAGGTTGCCGCTCCAGATGATCAGGTACTGCGAGAACGAGAAGTACGCCCACACCATCACGAAGGCGAACAGGAGCTTCGCGAGGTCGTGGAAGTGGTGCTTGTTCACCAGCACGCCCATCGGGCGTCCGCGCTGGGTGAGGAAATAGAGGACCGCGATCGTGAACGAGTGGGCCGTCAGCACCAGGCTGATGAGCCACATCAGCCCGAAGATCGTCGAGAACCAGTGAGGCTCCAGCGACATCACCCAGTCGATCGCCGCGAACGCCACCGACAGGATGAAGAGACACAACCCAGGCCCTGCGAGGGTCTTGATCTTCTTCTCGACGGCGTAGTGCACCGACGGCTCGTCCAGGCTCGTCGACCACTTGTTCAAGAGCGTCGTCAGGCCGATCCAGAGCCCGAAGTAGACGGCGGCGCGCGCGAGGAAGAACGGGACGTTGAGGTACCCGGCCTTCGCCCGCAGCACTTCGTCCATGTGCTCCGGCTGCGCCCAGACGTAGAGGACCTTCACGCCGATGAAGATCGGCAACCCAAGCACTGCGAGCAGCCAGATCGTCCGGGTTCCCGCCTCCAGCAAGCGGCGGATCACCATCCCCCACGCTCCGCCGGTCAGGTACTGGAGCATGAGCAGGCCGAGGCAGCCGAGGCCGAGGCCGACCCAGAACATCCAGCCGAGCAGCCACGAGCGCAGGAATTGCTCGCGGTTCAGGAAGAAGCCGACGGCCATCAGCGCCGTCGCGACTCCGCCGACGACCAGCGCCTTGCGCCGCGACTGCGCCCAGGCCTCGGGCGCCCTGAGGTCAAGGCGTGCCAGATCCGTGGGGCTCATCGATGGTCTCCGTGCGCGGCGCCATGCCCGGCCTCTTCCACCGCGCCGGGCTTCGGTCCCTCGAGCAGCGCGGTCTTCTCGGCCGCAGGAACGTCGTCGAGGGTGGCGTTCTGGCTGCGCTGCAACGCGCGCAGGTAGGAAACGATCGCCCAACGGTCCGCCACCGGGATCTGCGGGCCGTAGGCCGGCATGCGGCCAAAGCCTTTGCTGATCACGTCGTACACGTACCCGGGGCGTGCGTCGCGCAACCGCTGGGTGTGGAACGACGGCGGCTGTGGGAAGCCGCGCTGGACGACGACCCCTTTACCCTCGCCGACCTTGTCGTGGCAGGGCGAGCAGTAGATGTCGAACCGCTCGCGGCCCCGGTCGAGCATCGCGCGGTTCACCGCGATCGGGAATTCCTCGACGAACTGGCCACCGGCCTTGCCGGAGTACAGCGCCTCGTCCTCGTTGAGGTCGCCGCGGGCCACGGCGCCCTCCACCAGCGGGCGGCTCGCCTGTCCGTCGGCGAAGAACTGGCTCGGTGTGAGCGGGCGCGGAGCGGGCTGATCCGCCATCCGCTGCCGGCATCCGACCACGAGGGTCAGGATCGCCAGCACCGCCACCCGCGCGCGGGCGTCACTCGTCGACTTCATAGATCGCCTTGGGCTCGAGTGCCTCGAGAAAGTGCCGCGTCGCGGCGAGATCGAACTTCGGGTCCTTCGCTTCGATGCAGAGGAAGAAGCGGTCACGGCTCGCCTGCGCGAACTGCGGCACGTTGAAGACCGGGTGGTAGGGCATGGGCAGACCGTTCAGGATGATCATCCCGAACACGGCCGCGAACGCCGCGAACAGCACCGTGGTCTCGAACGCCGGCGGGATGAACGCGGGCCAACTCGCCAGCGGCCGGCCACCGATGTTCATCGGGTACGAGATCACCGACGCGTAGTACTCGAGGCCGAGGCCGGCCAGCAGACCGGTCACGCCCCCACCGAACACGATGAACGGGAGCCGCCCGCTCTTGTGACGGCCGAGGGCCTCCGAGAGCTCCTCGATCGGGAACGGCGAGTAGGCGTCCATCTTCCGGTAACCGGCCTGATACGCCTCGTGCGCCGCGCGCACGACATCGGTCGGCTCGACGAACTCGACCATCAAGCCGAAGAGGGGGTGCTTACGCATGGCCACCACCGTGCGCCCCCTTACCACCGTTGACCTTGGCCGCGGGCAGCAGCGAGCGCATCTCGTACATCGAGATCATGGGCAGGAAGCGCAGGAACAAGAACAGAAGACTCACGAACAGGCCGATGGTTCCGAGGAACGTCGCGAAGTCCCAGCGAGTCGGGATGTACTGCCCCCACGACGACGGCAGGAAGTCGTTGGCGAGGCTGGTCACGATGATCACGAAGCGCTCGAGCCACATGCCCACGCTCACGATCAGCGACACCACGAACAGCCAGAACGGGCTGGTGCGGAACTTCTTGAACCAGAGCACCTGCGGCGCGAGGAAGTTGCAGAGCAGCAAGCACCAGTAGGCCCATCCGTACTGGCCGAACATGCGGTTCACCAGCATGAACCGCTCGTAGAGGTTGCCGCTGTAGTAGGCGAAGAACGCCTCCATCGCGTAGCCGAAGCACACGATCAGGCCGGTGGCGAGCATGATGCTCGCCATGTTCGTCAGGTGCTTCTCGGTGATGAAGTCCTCGAGCCGACAGACCACCCGCAACGGGATCGAGATGATGAGCACCATCGCGAACCCGGCGTAGATCGCGCCGGCGACGAAGTAGGGCGGGAAGATCGTCGCGTGCCAGCCCGGGATGATGCCGATGGTGAAGTCGAAGGACACCACGGTGTGCACCGAGAGGACCAGCGGCGTCGAGAGTCCCGCGAGCAGCAAGCACGCCGTCTCGTAGCGGTGCCAGTGGCTCGCCGCACCGCGCCAGCCGAGCGACAGCATCCCGAAGATCATCCGCGCGACCGGGTTCTGGGCGCGGTCGCGAAGCGTGGCGAGGTCGGGGATCAGGCCCACGAACCAGAACAGCGCCGAGACCGTGGCGTAGGTCGAGACCGCGAACACGTCCCACAGGAGCGGCGAGCGGAACTGCGGGAAGAGCGACATCGTGTTCGGGTACGGCAGCAGCCAGTACGCGAGCCACGGACGGCCCATGTGGAGGATCGGATACATCCCCGCGCACGCGACCGCAAAGATCGTCATCGCCTCGGCGAAACGGTTGATCGAGGTGCGCCACTCTGCCGCAGCAGCAGCAGGATCGCCGAGATCAGCGTGCCGGCGTGACCGATGCCGATCCACCAGACGAAGTTGATGATGTCGAAGCCCCAGCCGACCGGGACGTTGATACCCCAGATGCCGACCCCCTTGTAGAAGAGGTAGCCGACACTCAGGAGCAGCAGGTTCAGCAAGCCGAAGCCGATCGTGAATCCGATCAACCAGGTCCGCCCCGTCGACTTCGACAGCACGAACGAGCTGATCTTGTCGGTGATGGTGGCGAAGGACTGCTCGCCGCCCACGATCGGCGGTGGACCGCGTCGCATCGGCGCGGACTCCGCGGGGGTGAGGGGTTCGATATGCATCGGTGGTGCGATCCGTCAGCGGTACGCCGCCGTCAACCGTGGTCGGTGCCGAGCGCGGGATTGGGGTTCCGTACGGCGGCCAGGTACGTGGTTCGAGGCCGCGTGTTCAGGTCGGTCAGAATCCCGTAGTTTCTCGGGTCCGCCTTCGCCTTTGCGATCGAGCTGTCGGCTTCGTTGAGGTTGCCGAAGACGATCGCCTGGGTCGGGCACGCCTGCTGACAGGCCGTGACGATCTCGCCGTCGCGGATCGTGCGCCCCTGACGCTCGGCGTCGTTGCGCGCGGCATTGATGCGCTGCACGCAGTAGGTGCACTTCTCCATCACGCCGCGGCTACGCACCGTGACGTCCGGGTTGCGAGCCAGCTTCAGGCTTTCGGTCGAGAAGTCGGAGTAGGCGAGGAAGTTGAAGCGACGCACCTTGTACGGACAGTTGTTCGAGCAGTACCGGGTGCCCACGCAGCGGTTGTAGGCCATGTCGTTCAGGCCCTCGCTCGAGTGGACGGTCGCGGCGACCGGGCAGACCTGCTCGCAGGGCGCGTTCTCGCAGTGCATGCACGGCACCGGCTGGAACCAGATCGCCGGATCGTCGAGCTCCTTGCCCTCGAAGTAGCGGTCGACGCGGATCCAGTGCATCTCGCGCCCGCGTCGAACCTGCTCCTTGCCGACCACCGCGATGTTGTTCTCGGCCACGCACGACATCGTGCACGTGTTGCAGCCGATGCAGCTCGACAGGTTGATCGCGAGGCCCCACGAGTACCGGTCGTACTTGTACCCGGGGTACATGCTCTGCTCGGGCTCTTCGTGACCCTCGTGCGCGAAGTGGGAGTTGCTCGCGTACTCCTCGGCCGACGCGTAACGGACCAAGCCCCGGCCTTCCATCTGGTTGTGGCCGTGGGTCTTCACCAGATCGTAGGTCGAGCCGGTCTTTCCGACCTCGGCGCCGGCCACGATCCACGCGTGCGCCGCGCTACGGATCGGGTAGACGTCGAAGCCGACCTGGTTGCCGACGGTGCCGGCGCGCTCGCGGCCGTAGCCGAGATGCGTCGTGATCGAGCCGTCGGCGTGTCCGGGGACCGTCCAGACCGGGCCGCGAACCGCGCGACCGTCGACCTTCACCTCGACGACGTCCTCGTCGTGCAGGCCGAGCTTCTCGGCGGTGGCCGGGCTCACCAGCCAGGCGTTGTCCCACACGAGCTTGGTCATGGGACGCGGCAGCTCCTGGAGCCAGCCGTTGTTGGCGTAGCGGCCATCGTAAACCGACGGATCGGGGCGGATCACGACCTCGATGCCCTCGACCGCGGCGGGCGCGGCCAGAGCCTGGGGCCACCCACCCTGCACCGCCAACGCCAGCGGCTCACGTGCGGTGCCAGCAACGAAGCCATCGTGGAGCGAGCGGCGCCACACCTTCTCGAAGTCGGCGCCGAGCTTCGCCGACCAGGCCTCCTTGATCGCCTCCACTCCGGGTCGCGTCGGCTTGGGACCCAGCACGCCGACCACCTCGTGGACCGACTTGGTGGCGTAGATCGGCTCGATGAGGGGCTGGACGATCGAGACCGTGCCGTCCCACGCACGCGCATCCCCCCACGACTCGAGCTCGTGGGACATCGGCACGTGCCAGTGACAACGGTGCGCCGTCTCGTCCTGGTAGAGGCCGGCGTGAACGCGCAGCTTCACCTGATCGAGAGCGTCGACGAAACCCAGCTCGGCGGGCGCCGTCACCACCGGGTTGCTGCCGACGATGAACAAAACCTCGACCTTACCGGCCTTCATGTCGTTGGCCAGCTCGGTGATCGAGGCGCCGTGATCCTCGGAGCGAACATCGGGAGGATCGAGGTAGACGAGCGACGTGCCGACCGCACCGATCGCGTCGTTGATGGCGGCGGCCAGCGCGTGGACGTAGGCCGGCTGCGCGTCGCCCGCGACCACCACCGCGCGCCCACCCCGAGCGCGCAGATCCTTCGCGAGCGCGGCAATCGCCTTGGGCGGAACACCCTCGGGCAGCTTGCCGGCCGACACGCCGGCGACTCCGAGCTCGGCAGCGAGCGCCTGCGCCACCGCGGCGACGTCGCTCGAGCGCACGCGATAGCGATGATCCGAGACCGCGCCGGTCGAGGTCGGCATGCTCGAACGTGTACAGACGATTGAGGTGCTCGCCACCGCCGGCGCCGTGCGCCGCGCCCACGAGCGGGGTCCGGCGCGCACCGAAGTCCCGCGCGTAGCGAACGTGATTCGGCCCCCACACCAGGAAATCCGCGTCGAGCGACACGACCACGTCGGCCGCATCGAGCTTCAGGAGGGGCACGACGTCCTTGCCGAACACCGCCACCGCCGCGGCGCGCGCCGCGTCGCGGCTCGCCACCGGCTCCCACTGGTGCCAGCGAGCCTTCGGCAGGTCACCGAGAATCGCCTGGATCTGCGCGCCGAGCGTCGGCGAGCCGACCGCTTCGGTCAGGATCCGGAAGCCCGCGCCGCCCTTGACCTTCTGCAGCGCCAGGACGTCGCGCATCGCGGTCACGAAATCGGCGTAGGCGTGAATCTCGCCGCGCAACGTGACCGTCTTCGAGCGGTCCGGGTCGAACAGGCCCAGCACGGCCGCCTGCGTGAACACGTCACTCGAGCCGAGCGTCGCCGGATGGTCGGGGTTGCCCTCGATCTTGGTGGGGCGACCCTCGTGACTCTCCACCAGCACACCGCTGGCGACACCCCCGAACTGGAGCGCGGTCGCGTAGTACATCGGCCGGCCGAGCACGAGCTGCTCGGGCTGCTTCACGTACGGAAGGATCTTGCCGGTCTTGGGGCTGGAGCAGGCCGTGAGACCGGCGAACGCGAACGAGGCGCCCATGAGCTGGACGAACTTCCGCCGGCTCACCGGGTCGGTCCACTCGTCCGCCTGATCGGGAAATTCCCGCTTCAGCATCTCCGTGAACTCGGGCGCCTCGGCGAGCTCGTCGAGGCCACGCCAGAAGCGCTTCCCCTCGAGCCCACGAAGCCGCTCACGAAGGGCGGAAATCTCCCACTGAGCAGCGCGGTCGGATGCGGTCGTCTCGCTCATCGGTGGCACGTCGAACAATCGGTCCGGGTGTGGACGTTGTTCCGCTGGATCAACTCTTTACCGAGCTCTTCGCGATTGGCCGGCGGCTGCCAGTCCATCTGGAAGATCGCTTCCTTGGGGGTCAGATACTTCGCCGGATTGCGGTGACACTGAAGGCACCACTCCATGTACAGAGTGTTGGCCTTCCAGGTCAGCGCCATCTTGTCGACGCGCCCGTGGCAGGTCACGCAGGCCACACCCTTGGCGACGTGCACGTTGTGCGGGAAGTAGACGAAGTCGCCGAGGTCGTGGACCCGCACCCACTCGAGCGGCTCGCCGGTCTTCCAGCTCTCGCGGACGGGCTCGAGGATCGCCGCCTGATTCCAGATCTGCGAATGGCAATTCATGCAGGTCTGGGTGGGCGGGATGCCCGCGAACGAGGCGTCCTCGACCGACGTGTGGCAGTAGCGGCAGTCGAGCCCTACACCTTGCACGTGGTGCTGGTGGCTGAACGGAACCTGCTGCGCCCGGGGGACGTTCACCAGCGTCACGAACGGCGAACGCTGATACGCATACCCCAGTGCGAAGAGACCCGCCGCTAGAAGGCCGGCGCCGACGATCGACGCGCGCGCAATCGTGTTCGTGCTGCGATGAAAGATCTGCGCCATGGCTCAGACGTCGGTTACGCGGTCGTGAGACCCCGATAGCCCTATGTGATGGTTTTTGTTACGAAACTTCGACCAGCAGGCAGAGTGTATACAGTGTACAGCAGCTGCACATGCGAATCAACTGCAACGTTGCTTCCTCACACCGACGACCCACGAAGGCCCGTAACGAAGGACGGTCGAGGCCTGCGGAACCACCGACTTCGGCGAGCGGCGCCAAGAATCGCTCTGGCCAACGCGACGCGTCAACCCCCCTCCGAGGTGCCCTTCGCCGGGGCGCGCTCAGCGGCGATCGAGCGTGCGTCCTCGAACAGCTCCTCCATCCCCCTCGACTCCGAACGTTCGTAATATCCGCGGATCCGCCCGCGCCCATCGACTAACACGAAACGACCGGTGTGCGCGATGTCCATCACGCTGGCACCCGAGGCGGGGGCCTCACCCACCGGCACCTTGAGCCCGCCCTCTGCGAAGCCGACGATCGCGCTCCGCTCGCCGCCGAGGAGCTTCCAGGCCGGCTCCGCGACGCCGAGCTTTCGACCGTATTCCCGCAGCACTTCCGGCGTGTCGTTCTCGGGGTCGACGGTGATGCTGAGCAGCGTGACCGCACCAGCGGCACGCTCGGAGACGAGCGCGGCGAGCGCCTTCGCCGACTGCATGTGAACGGGGCAGATCGACGGGCAGCGCGTGAAGAAGAAGTTGGCGACGTACGTCCGTCCCGCGAGCTCGCGCGAGCCGAACGGACGCCCCTCGGTGTCGACGAGCGTGAACTCCGGCACCTCCCCGAGCACCGGGATCCGCGACGAGCCGCGCCCCGGCACCTGGCGCATGGCGATCACGGTGAGGCCAACGGCCCCAGCCATCGCGGCGAGAGTGATCCCGACGACGATGGTGCGCGCGCGGCGGCTCGCTCGACCCATGCTCGGCTTCGCGCGCCCGCGCCGAGAGGGGAGAGGCCCGGCGGCCGCGGACGAGCGGCGCACCGTACCCACGGTGCGCTCCCACGGTCAAGGAACTCGCGAGCGGAGCCGCGCGCCGCGACCTGCTAGCCTCTGACCCGCTCATGGGCGCGACCGAGTCGAAATCCGGCGGCGGCGAGGCAACCCTCACCGTCGATCGTCCCGAGCACGAGACGCTCCGGGTCCGCCTCGCCGGCGAGTGGCGCCTGACCAGCTCCCGCCCGGATCCCGACTCGATCCTCGCCGAGGCCGAGCGCCAGCCGACGCGCCGCCTGGTGTTCGACGCGAGCGGCATCGAGAGCTGGGACACCGCGATCCTCATCTTCCTCGATCGCCTCGAGACGCTGGCGGCCGAGCGCAAGCTCGAGGTCGATCGCCGTGGCCTGCCGGACGGCGTCGAGCGGCTGCTGGCGCTCACCGCGGCGACCACGGAGAAGGAAGGCGCGCGCGCCAAGACCGTCCCGCAGAACTGGCTGGCGCAGGTCGGCACTTTCACCGTGTCGTTCATCGGGGGGTCGAAGGCCTTCCTCACCTTCCTCGGCGAGGTGACGTTGTCGTTCCTGCGGCTCGTGCGCGGACGCGCGAGCTACCGTCGCTCCGACTTCTTCTACGTGTTGCAGGAGACGGGCGCGCAGGCGCTGCCGATCGTCACGCTGATCGCGTTCCTCGTGGGCCTGATCATGGCGTTCGTGGGTGCGGTTCAGCTCCAGCCCTTCGGCGCCACGCTCTACGTCGCGAATGGTGTCGCCATCGCCATGGCGCGGGAGATGGCGGCGATGATGACGGCGATCATCATGGCGGGCCGCACCGGCGCCGCGTTCGCCGCCCAGCTCGGCACCATGAAGGTGACCGAGGAGATCGACGCGGTCGCGACCATGGGCCTCGACCCGATCGACTACCTGGTGCTGCCGCGCATGCTCGCGCTCAGCCTCATGATGCCGCTGCTCGCGGTGTACGCGAACGCCGTGGGGATCCTGGGCGGCGCGACCGTCGGCCTGACGATGCTCGACCTCTCGCCGGTGCTCTACTGGCAGCAGACGGTCCAGGCGGTCACCCTCACCCACTTCGCCACCGGCCTGGTCAAGGCGGTGGTGTTCGGCGTGATCGTCGCGGTCTCCGGCTGCCTGCGCGGCATGCAGTGCGGCAACAGCGCCTCCGCGGTCGGCGAGTCCGCCACCTCCGCGGTGGTCACCTGCATCGTCCTCATCGTGATCACCGACGGCCTATTCGCGGTGATCTTCAACGTGCTGGGAGTGTGACGACGATGGGTGCCGGCGAGGCCCACATCACGGTGCGCAAGCTGACGATGGCGTACGGCAGCTTCGTGCTCATGCGAGAGCTCGACTTCGAGGTCCGCCGCGGCAGCGTGTTCATCATCATGGGACCGTCCGGGTGCGGAAAGAGCACGCTGCTCAAGTACCTGATCGGACTCAAGGACGGGGACGGCGCCGAGATCCGTTACGGCGACGACCCGTTCACCGGCATCGACGCCGACGAGCGCCGCCGCATGCAGCGCCGCTTCGGGATCCTCTACCAGAAGGGCGCTCTCTTCAGCTCGATGACCCTCGCCGAGAACGTCATGCTGCCGCTCAGGGAGTTCACCGAGCTCTCCGAGAGCGACATGCGCGACGTGGCGCGGCTCAAGCTCGCGCTGGTCGGCCTCAAGGGCTTCGAGGACTACTACCCGAGCGACATCTCGGGAGGCATGCAGAAGCGCGCGGGGCTCGCGCGTGCCATGGCGCTCGACCCCGAGGTGCTGTTCTTCGACGAGCCCTCCGCCGGCCTCGACCCGATCACCTCGAAGCTCCTCGACGACCTGATCCTCGAGCTGCGGGACAGTCTCGGCGCGACCGTGGTGGTGGTGACTCACGAGCTGGCGAGCATCTTCGCCATCGGTGACGACTCGATCTTCCTCGACCCCGAGAAGCGCACGATCAGCGCGCGCGGCCACCCACGCGAGCTGCTCGAGACCTGCGAGGACCCCAAGGTGCAGCGCTTCCTGCGCCGCGGGGAGGACGGCGGCGGGCCACCCGGCGCGCGCCGGTCCGATCGCAAGGAAAGGTGACGGACATGGGAAAGAAGCCGAATCCGACGCTGATCGGCGCCTTCGTGATGGGGGCGCTGGCGCTCATGGTGGTCGGCATCACGGTGTTCGGGTCGGGGCGGCTGTTCCGGCGCGCGTACCCGTTCGTGCTCTATTTCGACAGCAACGTGAACGGGCTCAGGATCGGCGCGCCGGTCAAGTTCAAGGGCGTCGAGATCGGCACCGTGAACCAGATCCGCCTGCGGCTCGATCAGTCCGGCACCGACGTGCACATCCCGGTGCTCATCGAGATCGACCAGAAGAAGCTCGCCGAGGCTGGCCTCACCGGCGACTTCGGAGATCCGCGCGTCATGAAGAAGGCCGTCGAGCTCGGGCTGCGCGCGCGGCTCGAAACGGAGAGCTTCGTGCCCGGCGTGCTCTACGTGTCGCTCGACTACGCTCCCGAGACCGAGGCCAAGTTCGTGGCGCCCACCGGCACGATGCAGGAGATCCCGACCCTGCCGACCAAGCTCGAGCAGATGCAGACCGCGGTGCGCGAGGTCCTCAACAAGCTCGACAACATCAACTTCAAGGGCTTGATCGACGAGCTGACTCACACCGCCGAGGCGATCGGCGGGCTCGCCAAGTCCAGCGAGATCCGCACCGCGCTCGACTCGCTCAACCAGACGATGACGTCGATCCAGCAGTTCGCCGAGACGCTCAACACCAACGTCGGGCCGCTCGCGAAGACCCTCGATGGTACCGCCAAGAGCTTCCAGGCCACCGCCGAGAAGACCCTGGTCGTCGAGGAGGAGCTGCGCGACACGTTGCAGACCGTGAAGACGCTGGTCGATCCGGCCTCGCCGCTCGCCTACCAGCTCAAGCAGGCGCTCGACAACCTCGGGCAGGCGTCGCAGGCGGTGAAGGTCCTCGCCGACTACCTGCAGCGCAACCCCAACGCCATCGTGGTGGGCCGCTCGCCCGAGAGGAGCACGCCGTGACCGACCGCCACCCCTCGCTCGTTCCCGTTCTCGCCCGCCGCCGCGCACGAGCGGCGACCCTCGGCGTGGCGCTCGCGGTCGCGGCGACGAGCAGCGGCTGCGGTCTGCTCTCGAACTTCCAGGCGAAGCCCGATCCGACGCGCTTCTTCGTCCTCGCATCGGCCACCGACGCGACCAGGGTCGGGACCCTGGACCCGAGCAGGACCGTCGGCCTCGGCCCCATCGAGATCCCGAACTACCTGCAGCGCCCCGAGCTGATCGTGCGCGAGAGCGCGACGGAGCTTCGCCCCTCGACGTTCGATCGGTGGAGCGAGCCGCTCGACAAGGGCCTCGCGCGGGTGCTGGCGCAGAACCTGTCCTACCAGCTCGGCATCGATCGCGTGACGCTCTTCCCCTGGTACTCGAACCAGGAGCCGACGTTCCAGGTTCGGATCGACTTCCTCTCCTTCGAGCCGGTTGCGAGCCGCGAGGTCCGGGTGGTGGCGCGCTGGGACGCGCGCCGCCTCGGCAGCCCCGCGGCCACGAGGGTACAGCGCGAGAGCGTCATCTCGCTGCCGATCGGGAGCGACGACAGCGCCTCCGCGGTCGCGGTGCTCAGCAAGGCCCTCGACGAGCTCGCCCGCGACATGGCGAGCGCGGTGCTGACCCTCGACGCAGCCGGCCCGAACGGCAGCACCACCCCACCCGCCACCTCCCCACGGCGGTGAGAAAGCCGCGGCCCGTCCCCCGGGCGTCACGGTCGCGAAGTGGCCGATCTGGCGCCGGATTTCGTCAATACCTTGACGAAATCCGGCGCTCCGAGCCGACGCAGCGCAGCGCGCGAAAACCCAACCACCCGATTTCCTTGACAATCGGTTTCATTCGGGAGGCGTGACAATTCGGCACGGATCTTGTGATCCGAGTGGTCTGAAACGACTGAAGCCCTGGCGGAAGGCTGCCTCGGCGTGAGCGCCAGGCGGAACCCGTGCCGAGCTTCCCCAACGACGACCCAGGACCCGAGCACCCCATGTCGCGACTGACCTCGGTGAGCCACACGGCCCGCTACCAGGTTGCGCTGACGCAGAGCGAGCGTCGCGAGCCCACGCTGACCCTCATCCGCGGACCCGGCATGGGTCGCGTGTTTCCGCTCATGCCCGGCAAGCGCAGCTACGTGCTCGGGCGCGAGTCGACCTGCGACCTCTACGTCGACGACCACACCGTCTCGCGCAGCCACGCGCGCTTCGACGTTCGCCAGGTCGAAGGACTCGACACCGTGGTCCGCGTGCGCGACCTCGGTAGCACCAACGGCACCTGGCTCAACGGCGAGCGAATCCAGGAGGCGATCGTCGCGCCCGGCGACAAGATCCACGTCGGCGAGGTGATCCTGCGCTTCGACCTCCTCGACAACATCGACCGCGGCTTCGCGTTCCGCGCCTCGAACTCCAACGCTCCGTCGAAGTCGCGTGATCCACTGCTCGACAGCGCCTTCGCCCGCGCCGTCGACAAGATCTGGCTCGCGTACCAGCCGATCGTGAGCTGGGCCGATCGCCGCATCATCGGCTGGGAGGCGCTGTTGCGCTCGGACGAGCCAGGGCTCGGCGACCCACTCTCGCTGCTCGCCCTCGCCGAGCGGCTCGAGCGCGTGTGGGACGTGGGCCGGACGGCTCGCGCACGCGCCGCCGAAGCGGCGGCCGAGCTTCCCCCGGGAACGCTCTTGTTCGTGAACCTCCACCCCACCGACATCCGCGACGACGACCTCTACCAGCCGACCAGTCCGCTCTCGAAGGTCGCCAACCGCGTCGTGCTCGAGCTCACCGAGCGCGCCTCGCTCGACGGCGTCTCCGACCTCGAGAACCGCGTCGCGCGGCTGCGCCGGCTCGGCTTCAAGATCGCGGTCGACGACCTCGGCGCGGGCTACGCGGCGCTCAGCGTGTTCGCGCAGCTCTCGCCCGAGATCGTGAAGATCGACATGGGGATCGTGCGCGACGTGCACAAGAGCGCGACCAAGGCGCGCGTCATCCGCTCGCTCGCGGACATGTGCCGCGACATGGGTGTCCGGATGATCGTCGAGGGCGTCGAGACCATCGAGGAGCAGGAGAAGGTGGTCGAGCTCGGCTGCGACCTGCTGCAGGGCTACCTGTTCGCCAAGCCGGTGCGCGAGCTGCCCGGCACCGAGACCCGCATGTGCCGGTGGCCGAACGGCAGCTTCCCCGCCGAGATCACCGAGTCCGAGCTGACGCAGCCGCTCGACGGCGCGAGCGCACAGACCCACGAGCAGCCACGTCCGTCCGGCCTCAGCGCACAGAGCTTCAGCTCGTGACGCGATAGCCGCTCACTCGGAGCGCGCGAGCCCGGTCACCGCCACCAGCTCGGTGGTGAGGCCGTAGGGCTCCGCTTGCTGGCGGACCATGCCGACGCCACGGGCGTACCAGGTGCGGGTGGTCGTGACCAGCTCGACGGGGATCTTGCCGAGCACACCGGTGTCGACCACCACCCGCTGGGCGGTGGAGGCGTCGATCCGGTAGGTCTCGAAGCGCCCGGCGGGCACCGCGATGGGCTCGCTCGCCGCGATCGTGCTCGCCACCGTCACGGTCCCGGTCAAGCTGGAGCCGCCGCCGGCTACGAGCGCCGGCGGCAAACCGGGCAGGTCGCGGGCCGAGATCTCGCCGGTGTCGGTCCACGACACCCCCACCCGCCAGGCCTCCGCCGCTGGCAGCGAGGTGACGCCGCGTGCCGCGATCGCGCCCCCGGGTCCCGCGTCCGACACCCCGTCCACCGCCGTCGAGAGCGCCCGCCAGCCGCCGCCCGGCTCGCAGCGCAGGCGCTGCACCCGGCGCGCTCCGTTCGAGAACGCCATCGTCTCGGCAAAGGATCCCGCGTCGGGCTCGGCTCCGCCATCGGCGGCGTACGTCTGCGTGTAGCGATACGCGCCGACGGCCGGATCCCGCGCGGTCACGACATAGTCACGCCGCACGCCCGCGCCCATCGGCAAGAACACGTGGCTGCACGAGAAGCCGTCGGCGCGCGGCACCGCGCGCTGCCCCGGCGCGCAGCCGAGCGCGGCGGCGATGGCCGCGAGCCCCGCCACCGCCCGCGCGCGCCGCCGCGGCGCGCTCACTCGTCCACGGCGGCGCGCAGCCGTTCCAGCTCGGCGGCGTGGGTGCGAACCGTCATGCGCGTGCCGTCGGCCTCGTAGCTCTCCGCGAGCACCCGGCAGCGCGCGTGGACCTCGGAGACCCAGCGGCCCTTCGTGTACGGCACGAACACGTCGCCGTCGACCATCTCGCGCTCGAAGAACTCGAGGACGCGGTCGCGCAGTCGCGCGACGTCGCCGCTGCGCTTGGCGGAGAGGATCACGGCGTCCGGGAACTCCTCCACGAGCGCGGCGCGCTGCGGCTCGTCGACCCGATCGGCCTTGTTGAGCAGCAAGAGCTCGGGCGAGTCACCCGCATCCAGCTCGCGGAGGACCCTGCGCGTCACCTCCATGTGCTGGCGAAACGCCGGATCCGACGCGTCCACCACGTGCACCAGGAGCGACGCCTCGCGCGCCTCGGCGAGGGTCGAGCGAAACGACGCGACCAGCGAGTGCGGCAGCTTCTTGATGAAGCCGACGGTGTCGCTCACCAGGATCCGCGGACGGGTCTCGGGGTGGAGCGCGCGCACGGTGGTGTCGAGGGTCGCGAAGAGCTTGTCCTCCACCAGCACACCGCTTCCGGTGAGGAGCCGCATCCACGACGACTTGCCCGCGTTCGTGTAGCCCACCAGCGCGACCGTCGCCTGGTGGCTGCGGCGGCTGCGGCGGTGCTGCGACTGCAGCTCGATCGCGGCGAGCTCGCCGCGCAGCTCGGCGATGCGGTCGCGGATGCGGCGGCGATCGAGCTCGATGTAGGCCTCGCCCGCGCCCTTTCCGCCGATCCCACCCGCCTGACGGTCCTTGCCGACGCCGCTCTCGCGGACCCGCGGCGCCTGGTAGGTGAGGCGCGCGATCTCGACCTCGAGCGCCGCCTCGCGGCTGCGCGCGTGGCGGCGGAAGATCGCGAGGATGACCGCGGTGCGATCGAGGACCTCGACGCCCGTGGCGCGCTCCAGGTTGCGCGCCTGCGACGGGCTCACGTCGTGGTCGAGGATGACGACGTTGGCGCGCTCGGTGGGCGCGGGTGACCCGGCGTCGTCGCTGGGCTGCCCGCCGCGCTCGTCGACCTCGGCGCCCTCGAGATCCTCGTCGAGGTCGCCGCTCACGCCCTCGCCGAGCTCCTCCTCCGGCTCGTCCTCGCCACCCTTGCCGCGGCGCTTGGGGGGGCCGACGGGGACCACGCCGGTGCCGCCGGTCCAGCGCGCCAGCTCGTGGAGCTTCCCCGCGCCCAGCACCGCGCTCGCGGCGAGCGAGCTGCGGCGCTGCGTGACGCGCCCGACCACGCGCACCCCGAGCGTCTTGGCGAGGCGCGCGAGCTCACCGAGCGACGACTCGAACTCGTCGTCCGGCACTCCCGCGAGCTGCACCGCCACGAGCACGCCGGTCTGGGTTTCGTCCCCCGCCATGATCCCGCAGGATGGGGCGCCGGCCCGTCGCCGGGCAACCCCTGCGTTGCGGGCGGAGCGTACGCGGCGGGTCCTCCGGTCTAGCCCGCACGATTCATGAACCCTTCGTCGCGAGGCCGCCGAGCGTCGAGCAGATCGGGGCGAGCGCCGAGATGCCGAGCACGCCCCAAGAGGCCGACGATCGGAGGACGCCGTGGAAGGCTTCATGAATCGTGCGGGCGAAGATGGCCCGCTCGCCCGGCGCAAGCGTCACGTTTCGCGCCCCGGAGTGCGCGTTTTGAACGTCCCCGGCCTCGTGGCCGTAACCGATCGGCGAGCGGTCCGGCGTCTTCTCGAACCGACAAACACTTAGAATCACGGTGATTTCGAGGCGCCTTGGGGTGCGCGCGGTGGCCGGCCGCGAGCTCGGCACCGCGCTTGCTCTCTCGTCGGGCACTTCGCGAAACCCCTCCCCCAGGGTCGCGCCTCGTGCGCGAGGGACCGGCTTCGTGGGTCGCACCAACGGTGTGAGCCACGAGGCCGCTCTTTTTTCTGGCCGGCGTGTGACGCGCATCGCTGAACGGGTGCGCGCCCCGAAGTACCGGGAACATGCGATGACGCACTGGCCCGATGTCGAGCGCGCGGTGCGCGCGGGCGACCGCGTGGGTGCGTTGAAGCTCTACCGGCAGCGCACCGGCGCGGCGTTGAGCGAGGCGAAGCGCGCCGTCGAGGACCTCGAGCGGGAGCTCGGCGCGTCCGAGGTGCCGATCGTGGGCGATCTCGACGAGGTCTTCGCCAGCCTCGAGGCGTCCTCGCCCGAACCTCGCGAGCGGTTCCACCCTCACGCGGTGCGACGGGCCCGCGACCTCGCGTGGCGCGCCATCGAGCTCGCCGACCAGCACCGCGACGGGCGGCTCACCGAACAGCTCGCCCTCGAGCGTCTCGCCAGCGAGCATCCCGGCTTCAGCGCCGCGACCTATCGCCTCGCCTTCGGACGCGGGCTTCGCGACACCCGCTGACTGCGACAGGGTCGCGCGCTCCATACCGGATTTGCCGGCGCGGCGATCGCCCCCGGTCTGGAGGGCCCGCCTCCGGCGGGCCGGGGCGGTGCGGTTGCGGTGGCCTCGCGCCCGCGGGACCGGGCCGGGTGTCCAGCCCGCTCGAGCCGACGGCGAACGTTCGTGAATGCGTCGGGCTAAATGGGCCACCACGATTTGGATCGCCCTTGCGCCGAACGGGCTGGAGGGCACGGGCCTTTGGCCCCTGCTTCGTCGCCGCCGAAGCCGATGGGACGCCGAGACCGGTCGCTACGAATCGTGACGTTGCATCTAGTTCTCCGGCGAGCCAGCCGGGCCGCTCGCCGCGGCCATCGCGCGGTCGTCGACCGCGGGCCTGCCGAACCGCACCCTCACCCACGCCCCGAGGTCGTCGAACAGTGCATAGGCCACCGGCGTCACGAGCAGTGTGAGCAGCAAGCAGAACGTCTGCCCGCCGATCACCACGATCGCCACCGCGCGCCGCTCCTCGGCGCCGGGGCCGGTGCCCACGGCGAGGGGCAGCATGCCAGCCACCAAGGCGAGGGTGGTCATGAGGATCGGCCGCAGGCGGTCACGGTTGGCCTGATCGATCGCGGCGCGCCGCTCCACCCCGGCCCGTCTCAACCCGTTCATGTGGTCGACCTGAAGGATCGCGTTCTTCTTCACCACGCCGAAGAGCACCAGGATGCCGAGGGCGCTGAACACGTTGAGGGTGCCCCCGGTCACCCACAGCGAGAACAGCGCGAACGGCACCGACAGCGGCAGCGAGAGCAAGATGGTGAGCGGGTGGGTGAGGCTCTCGAACTGCGACGCCAGGATCAGGTACATGAACACGATCGAGAGCAGGAACGCCCAGCCGAACTCGGTGAAGGTGCGCTCGAGCTCCCGGCTCCGCCCGGTGAGGCTGGTCGAGTACTCGGCGGGCAGGCCGAGCCCGCCGGCGAGCTGCTGCAGCACCTCGAGCTGGCGGCCGAGGTCGTAGCCCGGCGCGACGCCGCCGCGCACCGACACCATGCGCTCGCGGTCGAGGCGGTCGACGCGCGAGGCGCGCTGGATCGGCCGCACGCTCGCGACGCTGCTCAGCTCGGCGAGCCCGCCGCCGGACCGCGGCAGCTTGAGCTGGTCGATGAGGCCGGGCCGGTCGCGGTCCTCCTCGTCGAGGCGCAACCGCACCTCGTATTGCTCGTTGGTGGACGGGTCGAGGAAGCGCGTGACCTCCTGATCGCCGCCCACCATCACCCGGAGCGCGGTGCCGATGTCGGCGGCGGTGATCCCGAGGTCCGCCGCGCGGTCCCGGTCGATCGAGACCTCGAGCTCGGGCTTGTTGAGGCGTAGCGTGGTGTCGAGCCCGCGGAAGCCACCGGCCTTGCGGGCCTGATCGCGAAGCTCCTCGCCGGCGCGGTAGAGCGTCGCGATGTCGGGTCCGCGGATCACGAAGTTCACGTCGGTCGAGCCACCGCCGACGTTGAAGGAGGCGAAGTTCCGCACCTGCGAGCGCAGCTCGCCGAAGCGGTGCAGGCGCTCGTCGATCTCGGTCATCACGTCCGCCTGCGAGTAGTTGCCCCGGAACGCGGCCCACGGCCTGAGCCGCACCGTCTCCGACAACAACCGTCCCAGCGAGAAGAGCCGCTCCTCGTGGGGCGCGATCCGCACGTACACGCTCGCCGCGTTCACCTGGGTGCCGCCGAAGCCGCCCGAGGTCACGAGCACGTCGCGTACTCCCGGCACGGCACGGATCTCGGCCTCCACCGCCTCCATCGCCGAGCTCATGGTGGGCAGGCTCGCGCCCTCGGGCGCGGTGATCGACACCTGGAACTCGGCCTCGTCGACGTCGGTGGGGACGAACTCGCGGCCCACGGCGAGGAACATGGGGACCGAGGTGGCGACCACCACGGCGGCGAGCGCCATCACCGCCGCGGGGTGAGACATCGAGAGCGCCAGCAACCGCGCGTAGCCGCGGTCGAGCCAGGCGTAGAACCCGCCCCGCGACTCGGCCCCGGCGCCGTGTCCGCCCGCGTCCCCGGGGCGCAGCAGCCGCGCCGACATCATGGGCGTCAGCGTGAACGACACGAACAGGCTCACCATCACCGCGACCGCCGCGGTGATGCCGAACTGGTAGAGGAAGCGGCCCGTCACGCTCGACATGAACGACACCGGCAGGAAGATCACCACCAGGCTGAGCGTGGTCGCGAGCACAGCGAGGCCGATCTCGGCGGTCGCCTCGCGAGCCGCCTCCATCGGCGAGAGCCCCTTCTCCTCGATGAAGCGGAAGATGTTCTCGAGCACCACGATCGCGTCGTCGATCACCACCCCCACCATCAGCACCAGTGCGAGCATGGTGATGCTGTTGAGGGTGAAGCCGAGCGCCGCCATCGCGCCGAACGTCGCCACCACCGAGGTGGGGATGGCGATCGCGGCGATCAGCGTCGAGCGCCAGCTCCGCATGAAGAGCAGCACCACCGCGCTCGCGAGCAGACTGCCGAGCACCAGGTGCACCTTGATCTCGTGGAGGGCGGCCTCAATGTAGGTCGACTGGTCGCGAATCACCACGTTGCGCACGTCGCCGGGCAGCTGGCGCGCAGCAACTCCAGGTTGCGCTTGACGCCCTCGATGACGTCGACGGTGTTCGCCCCCGACTGACGCACGATGTCGAGCACCACGGTGGGCTCGCCGTTGAGCCGTGCCACGGTGCGCGCCTCGGCGGTCCCGTCCTCGGCGTGGCCGAGGTCGCCGATCCGCACCGGGGTGCCGTTCACCGTGGCCACCACGAGCTGGTCGAAGCCGTGCACGTCCACCAGGCGACCGGCGGTGCGCAGCGCGAGCTCGCGCTCGGGAGTGGTGACGTTGCCGCCCGGCACGTCGGTGTTCTGCGCCTCGATCGCATCGCGCACCGCGGTGATCGGGATGCCGAGGGCATCGAGGCGATCGGCGTCGACCCACACGTTCATGGTGCGATCGCGCCCGCCGCGCACCTGGATCTCGCCCACGCCGGGGGAGCGCTCGAGCCGCACCCGAACCAGCTTGTCGGCGAGCTCGGTCAGCTCGCGGATGCTGCGCGGTCCCACCAGCGCCACCGAGATCACCGGGTCGCTGTCGTTGTCGACCTTCGAGATGGTGGGCGGATCGGCGTCCTCGGGCAGGTCGCGCAGCACCGACTGGACGCGGTCGCGGACGTCCTGCGCGGCCACGTCGACGTCGCGCCCGAGGTTGAAGTTGGCCACCACGACCGAGCGATCGGGCAGCGAGACCGAGCGCAGCTCGTCGATCCCCTCGACGGTGTTCACCGCCTCCTCGACCGGGTCCGAGAGCTGGGTCTCGATCTCCTCGGGCGACGCTCCCGACAGGGTGGTGCTGACGCGCACCGTGGGTACGTCCACCGACGGCAGCCGGTCGACCGCGAGTCGCACGTAGCAGACCGCGCCCACGATCACGAGCGCCAGGCTCATCATCGACGCGAACACCGGGCGCCGGATGCAGATCTCAGCCAGCTTCTGCATCGCCGTCCCGCGCCGCGCGCGGCGCTGGCCGCGTGATGCCGAGGAGCTCGTGGAGCGAGCCCGAGGCCCGCAGCAGCTCGAGGTGGAAGGTCTTGCGGTCGAGCTCGGCGCCGACCAGCTCGAGCTCGGCGGCGAGCATGCGATCGCGCGCCACCAGCGCCTCGAGGTTGGTGGCGAGGCCCGCGTCGTAGAGCCCCTCGGCCTGCGCGAGCGCCTCGCGAGCGGCCGCGGCACGCTCGCCGAGCTGCGCCACGCGCTCCGCGGCCGCGGCGAGGTCGAGGTACGCGGTCTCGACCTCGCGCCGCACCACGCGCGAGCCGCGCCCCGGCGCGTGCCTGGCGCAGCTGGAGAGGGCGGTGCGCACGTCGGCCTCGATCACTCCGCCGAGAAGAGCGGCTGGCTGAGCACCAGCAGCGACGCCCAGTCGAGGCTCGCGGGCTCGCTCTCGCGGCGCAGGAAGGCGTCCAGGTCGATCGAGATCGAGGGGAAGTACTCGCCATACGCCGCGCGCACGCCCGCGCGGGCGGCCTCCACCCGGTACGCAGCCGCCTCCAGGTCGACGCGGCGGCGCGCGGCCGCGGCGGCGAGCTCGTCGAGCGGTGCGACGTCCTCGGGGACATCGAGCGAGTCGACCAGCGGCCGGTCGCCGACCGCGACCGTGACGAGCTGGGTCAGCAGCGCGCGGCCGGTGCGCACCCGATTCCGGGCCGCGGTGAGGTCGGCGCTGGTGGCGGCGGCCTGGGCGCGGGTCGACGACACGTCGAGCGGCCGGATCAGCCCAGCCGCGAAGCGCGCCTCGGCGTCCTCCACCCGCTGCTCCTGGACCCGCACCGAGTTCTCGATCACCTCGACGGCGCGCTCCGCGCGGATCACGTCGTAGAAGGTGCGGGCGACGTCGAGGAGCAGTCCATCCTGCACGTCGAGCAAGAGCGCGCGGCGCTGCTCGGCGGTGGCGCCCTCGGCGATCACGAGCTCGGCGTCGCGCACCGGGTTGAGGGCGAAGCTCGCCTCCACCGGTACGTCGAGCGCCGTCGCCTGCCGCACACCGGTGACCTCGTTCCACTGGAAGCTCGGCACCAGCGCGAGCGTGGGCAGGAACGTCGCGGCGGCGCGGCGCCTGGCGAGGATCGCCTGGACGTAATCCTCGCCCGCGACCGCGAGGGTCTCGCTGCCGCGGTTGGCCAGCACCATGACGTCGAGCACGCCGAGGGGGCCGTCGGCCGGCGGCACCCGCGAAGCGGCCCGGGTACCCTCGATGGCGTCTCGCCACGTGGCGACGTCGGCCTGCTCCACCGCCGAGCACGCCGCGAGGCTCGCCACCAGCACCGCCGCCGCGCGCCGTGGGATCACGACGGCGGCGCCCCGGCGCGCGCGGGCGGCGCGCTCGACGACACGATCGGCGTCCCGGTGCGCAACCCGGCCACCGGCTTCTCGACCACACGGTCCCCGGCATGGAGCCCGTCGCGGACCTCGACCCGATCGGCGAGGCGCTGGCCGATCGCGACCGGGCGCTCCTCGGCCTTGCCGTCCTTCTCGACCATCACCTTGGTCACGCCGGCGAAGGTCAGGATCGCGCTCGCCGGCACGAGCAGCGCCTCGTCGCTCGCCACTTCGATCTCGGCGCTCGCGAACGAGCCGGGCTTCAGGCGCCGCTCGGGGTTCGGCACCAGCACCTCGACGGCGAACGAGCGGGTGGCGACGTCGACCGCGGGGCTGACCCGCGACACCCGGCCGGCGAAGGGCTCCCGGAAGGCCTCGATCGAGACCGCGGCGCTCTGCCCCACCTTCACGTCGGCGAGGCGCCGCTCGGGGACCGTCGCGCGCAGCTTCACCGGGTCGGCGTCGACGAGCCGCACGAGTGGTGTCCCGACCTGGACGAAGTCGCCCACCGAGACCAGGCGTGCCGCCACCTCGTAGCTGCGCCCGACCGCGGGCGGCTCGGCCGACGCTCCCGCCGGGCGCTCGGGGGCGGGCGCCTTGTGCACCGTGTCTGCCACGGCCTGCTCCGCGATCCTGAGCTGCGCCTCGAGGGTGCGCGCCTGGGCGACGGCGGCCCCGGCGGCGAGACGCTCGACGTTCACGCCGTTCTCCGCCACCTCCCACGCGGTGCGCACGTCGGCGAGCTCCTGCGCGCTGATGAGCGGCGGCTCGCGGTGTACGAGCTGTTCGGTGCGCTCGAAGCGCGCCTTGGCGTTGGCCGCCTGGACCCGGGCGCGCTGGACCGCGGGGAGGGCGTCCACCTGGAATCCCGCGCCGGGCAGGGCCACGAGGCCGAGCTTCGCGAGCGCCTCGGTGAAGGCGCGCGCCTTCTCGGCGCGAGCGAGCTCGTAGTCGGTCGGATCGACGCGCAGCAGCGGCTCGTCGGGCTGCGCGACGTCGCCCAAGTCCTTGTAGACCGCGGCCACCCGACCGGCGACCTTGGCAGCCACGGTCGCGTCCTCGTCTCCGAACAGCGAGCCGGTCACACGCAGCGTACGCGGCAGCGTCGCCGTCGAAGGCGAGACCAGGACGACCGCGACGGGCGCGGGCTCGGCGGGCTTGCGGGCCGCGGCGCCGCGGTCACAGCCGCCGAGCGAGCTCCCCAGCGCGACCAGCACGCAAGCAACGACGGCGGAGCGGCGATCGGGAAGGGAGTGCATCGGCAGACCGTGAGCGGGGGAAGCCCGCAAGGGTAACCGCCGCGTGCACGCCGGCGTGTCGTTCCGTGTTGCGTTTTGTGAAGCGCCGGCGCGACGCGCCGCGGGGGGGCGGAGCCCCCCGCGCCACGAAGACCGTCGTAGCGACGGGGGTTCCATCCCCGTCGCCGGGCCACGAGCGATGCGAGTGACTCGAGGATAGGCCCGCGCGGATTCGCGACCTGGCGCGTCGCAGCGCCCGTGAAGAGAT
>JADJOY010000037.1 GCA_016713535.1 Deltaproteobacteria bacterium | reverse complement strand
GCCAGCGACGAGGATCGCGACGGTCTGGCGGCGGCGCTCGCGGAGATCGAGGCGCACCTCGACGAGCCCGCCGCCGTACAGCTCGCCGAGAACCGCTTCGTGCGCGCGGTGACCCGCGCCACCGGCAATCGCGCCTTCGTGTTCCTCGCGAACTCGCTCTCGGGCGCCTATCGCGAGCACCTGGAGATCTTCCGCGGCGCCTTCACCGACACCCGCGAGGTGCATGCCCAGCTCGCCGCGGTGCTGGCTGCGATCGGCAAGAAAGACGCGCGGCGCGCCGACGAGGCGTTCCGCCGCTACCTCGCGTGGAGCGGGGAGCGCATGGTCGCGCTCTTCCGCGCCGGCGACGGCAAGAGCACCCGGCGCCGCGGCTGACGCCGCGCGCCGCGCGAGACAGGGAGAACGACCATGGGTTGGCTCGACGGGCTCGGCTACAAGTTCCAGGAGCGGATGATGGGCACGTGGCGCAAGAAGGGCGCCGCGGCGGACCAGCCGTACCGCTTCGATCTGGTCTCGATCGCGCCGAGCTTCGGCTCGCTGGCGCGCGACCAGCTCCTCTACCTCGACGGCGAGCTCACCCTCGGCGGGCTCGCCGAGAAGGTGCACGCCACCGGCACGCTCCGCTTCACGCCGTGGGTGCGTCGGCGCCTCGAATACGAGCTCGACTTCGTCGCCGACGACGGCCAGCGCTACCACGCGAGCGGTCTCAAGACGATCCGCCACCTGAATCCGTTCAAGACCTGGACCACGCTCCCGAGCCGCGTCGTCGACGCCGCCGGCAACGTGGTCGGCGAGGGCACGGCGCTCTTTCCGGCGAGCGAGTTCCTGCCGCTGGTCTCCTCGTTTCGCTTCACCCGTGGCCAGCCCGCGCCGCGGCTCGCGGCGGCGGGCGCGCCCGCGTGACCACGATGCCGCCTCCGGCTTCGGCCCGTGCGTTCACCCTCGAGACGGCCTTCGGCGCGCGCGCTCGCCGCATCCTCGAGGCGCTCGGCCCGGCGGTGATCCCGGCGGGGCGGCTCGTGCCGGCGGTCGAACGCGCCACGTACGAGCGGCTCGTGGGGCGAGTGCTCGCGGCGGCGGCGTGACCGCGATGCGGGTGTACGCGGGATTGCTCGGGGCGCTCGACGCGGCCGCGCTCGTCGCGACGCGCCGCCGCTGCGTGAGCCTGAGCGCCGCCGAGCGCGAGGCGCTGCTGGATCGCTGGAGCCGTGCGGGCCTGGTGCGGCGCTCGCTGGTGGCCGCCGTCACCACCCCGCTCAAGTACGCACACTTCGACGATCCCGGCGTCTACGCTCTCTACGGCGCGCAGTACGACAAGTCCGCACCCGCCGAGCCGCCGCAGCCGTGGATGCGCCAGGTCACGAGCGGCGCGGATGTTGCCGCGAACGAGACGATCGAGTGCGACGTGGTCGTCGTGGGCACCGGCGCCGGCGGCGCGGTGGTCGCGAAGGAGCTGGCGGAGAAGGGGCTCGCCGTCGCGATCCTCGAGGAGGGCCGCTACCTGAACCGCGGCGACTTCGCGCGCGGCTCGATCCTCGAGATGCAGGCCAAGCTCTACCGCCACGGCGGCCTCACCTTCACCCTCGGCAACGGCGTGATCCAGGTGCCCGCGGGGCGGCTGGTGGGCGGCTCGACGGCGGTCAACACCGCCACCTGCTGGCGCACGCCCGAGTGGATCCTCGACCACTGGGTGAAGGACCTGGCGCTCACCGACCTCTCGGCGGAGCGGATGGCGCCCCACTTCGACGCGGTGTGGAACGAGCTCGGCGTGTCGTTCTCGAGCCGCGAAGCGATCGGGCCGCAGGGCGACATCGTCGCGCGCGGCTGCGACGCACTCGGCTACGCGCACCAGCCGGTGTGGCGGAACGCCCGCGACTGCGACGGCCAGGGTGTCTGCGACTGGGGCTGCCCGACCGACGCCAAGCGCTCGATGAACCTGAGCTACATCCCGTCGGCGCTGAAGAGCCACGCCAGCCTCTTCACCGAGTCGCGCGCGGACCGCGTGTGGATGGAGGATGGGAAGGCGGTGGGCCTGGAGGTGGTGGCGACGGCCACCAAGGCGCGCTTCGGCATCCGCGCTCGCGCCACGATCCTCGCCGGCGGCGCGCTACCGACGCCGGTGCTCCTGCAGCGCCAGGGGATCGCGAACACGAGCGGTCAGGTCGGCCGCAACCTCTCGGTCCACCCGGCCACCGCGATCTCGGCGCTCATGGGCGAGCGCGTCGACCCCTTCGCGCACGTGCCGCAGGGCTACGCGGTGACCCAGTTCGTGCGCGAGGGGATCTTGATCCTGGGGGCGCTGGCGCCGATCGACGCCGCGGCCGCGTATTTCCTGAGCCAGGGCCGTAGCTACACCGAGCTCATGGACGCGTACGCGAACGTCGCGAGCCTGGGCGTCATGGTCGAGGACCACGCCCGCGGCCGCGTGACGCCAGGGCCGAACGGCTTCCCGGTGATCCGCTACATGATGAGCAAGAAGGACGCGAGACAGCTCCAGCGCGGGCTCGTCGAGGCGGGGAAGGTGTATCTCGCGGCGGGTGCGAGCCGGCTGATGCCGGCGGTCCTCGGCCACCCGATGCTGGAAGGGAAGAAGGGGCTCGACGCGTTCGCCGCCGCCGACATCGGCGTGCACCGGTTCCTGATGATCGGCTTCCACCCGCTCGGCACCTGTCGGATGGGTGTGGACCCGCGCACCAGCGTCGTCGATCCCTGAACACGCCGTTCACGACGTCCCCGGGCTCTACATCGTCGACGGCTCGGTGGTGCCGAGCCCGCCCGGCGTCAACCCGCAGATGACGATCATGGCCCTCGCCCACCGCGCCGCCGAGCGCATCGCCGCGAAGCTCGATTGAGCCGCGCTCGCCGCCGCATCGGCGATCGCATCCCGCGGCGGGGGATGGAACCCCCGCCGCTACGATGTGAAGTCGACGCCAGGTCCGAAGTCGGTCTGGGGGGGCGTTTGGGTACGATGCGGATTCACCGCCGTCGTCACGACATCGGTCCGGTGGTTTCGTAGGGTGGGGGCCTCCGTGCCCCCGCCGGCATCGGAGAGATCGGCGTGACTGACGAGGACGCGGACATCCCCGAGGTCGTCGAGGTGCCGATCGAGGATCTGCGCTCGATCTGCACCCGTTCGCTTCCGGGGAGATCCCCGGACCTGGTGTGCTCGTATCCGAGGCGGCGCATGCGGCGGGGTTTTCGCGAGGTGCGTGGTCTCCCCACGCGCGGATCGTCGCCTTGCGGCCGTGCCGACACGGCAGCCGGTGTTGTCACACTGAAGAGCGGACCTGAGTCGAGATGGCACAGCACGCGCGCTGACGATCCGGCTCGACCCCGCCACGCGGCGCAAGGTCGATCGCGCTTGCAGCGCGGGAAGGCGTCTCTCTCAACGAGGCGCTGAACCGGCTGCTCCAGCGCGCACCGGATCAGGACGAAGGTCCAGCGCGTCCGAGACGCTACCGGCTCGAGCCGCGGAAGGTGGGCTTCGGATTCGACATCGCCAAGGCGCGCAGCCTCGCCAGCGCGCTGAGCGACGAGCAGGCTCGCCGCAAGCTGACGGGCCAACGGTGAAGATCGCCGACGTCCAGATCCTGTTCTACGCGATCGACCCGACATCCGAGCTCCACGAGCCCGCAGCCCGCTGGCTCGAGGACGCGATCAACGATCGGGAGCCGTTCGGACTCGCCTGGCCCACGATCCACCAGTTCCTGCGACTGGGCACCAACCCGGCCTTTGCTGGCTGTATGACCGACCGCGAGGCGCTGGGATGGGTGGCCGAGTGGATCGGCGCAGGCGCGGAGATCATCGGCGACGCTGACGTGCGCTGGGAGCTTCTCGTCGAGCTCGTGGAGGCGTCACGACGGTTGCTGCGGAACTCGGTGGACGACGCGTTCCTCGCGGCCGTGGCGATCTCGCGCGGCGCGACGTTGGCGTCCTTCGACCGGGACTTCGAATCGTTCGTGCCGCACGGGCTGCGGTTGGAACGACCCACGAACCGAACCGGTGCCGTGCGGACCTGAGCTCGGTCAGGCTCATCGCCCGGGAGCACGGACCGAACGCCGAGCTCGGCAACCGAGCGAGCGTTCGCTCATGGGACGCGAGGGAGCGAGAGTCCGAATTCTTTGAAGGGTGTCCCCAGGAACCTCTGAACCCCCGTCTCTGAGGCGTTTCCGTGTAGCGTCGATTCGTAGGGCGGAGAGCCACTGCGCCCTCGCTTTGCTCGGGGAGATGACCGTGAACGACGAGGACGCGGACTTCCCCGAGGTCGTCGAGGTGCCGATCGAGGATGCGCTCGATCTGCACGCGTTCGCGCCGCGCGAGATCCCGGACGTGGTGTGCTCCTACCTCGAGGCGGCGCACGCGGCGGGGTTTCGCGAGGTGCGGTTGATCCACGGGCGCGGGATCGGCGTGCAGCGGACGCGCGTGCAGGCGACGCTCGCGCGCCACCCGCTGGTCGAGCGCTTCGGCGATGCGCCGCCGGACCGCGGCGGCTGGGGTGCCACGATCGCGTGGCTCAGCGCCGCTTCGGCGGTCTCGGCCCCGGCGGCTTCCGACGAGAGCGAGTGACAGGCTCGGCGCCCTTCGGGACCTCTGGGCCGCTCGTCGACGCCGCGTGAGGCCGGCGACGGAGGATGGAACCCCCGTCGCTACGAGGGCTGGGTGGTCTGGACGACGTGGAACCCCCGTCGCTACGAGAACTTGCGGTTCCCGCCGGCTTCTTCGCCGCGGCCGGCGGCACCACTCCAGTCGCGCCCAGGCGGTAGAGATCGCCGCGGCCGATCTTGCGGTTGCTGGTGGCGGATGTGCGGACCACCTGGTTGGGCTCGCACAGCAAGAGCTCGGCGGCCCCGCCGCTCTGGTGGATGGGATCGCTCAGCACCCGGCGCACGAACGGCGACGGCTCGGGGGCGGGATCGCCCGCGGCCGCGAGCCACAGGTAGCTGTACTTGAGCCAGTTCCGCTCCGAGCCGAGCCCGCGCGAGAAGAACGTGAACCACTCGCCCGGGATCGTGGCGCGCACGGAGGTGTGACACCAGTCGCGGCCCTCCGCGAGCGGGCAGCCGGCGGCGTGAAGGCACGGACCCCAGATCGCCGTGGGCTCGCGGGGGATCACGTGACCCGTGAAGAGCTGGTCGCGGATCTCCGAGAGCGTCTGCGAGTTGCCCTTGGACGCGGGCTCGACCACGAGCAGCCCGCCACCGCGCTCGCAGCGCTCGAGCAGCCGCCGCCACACGCCGAGCGGTGGGTTCGGCCCCTCGTTGAGCGCGTGGCCGAGGAGCGCCAGCGACCACGGCTCCGGCACCGCGCGCGCCGCCTCGCCGAAGCTCTCGACGTGAAGGTCGATCCGTACCCGGCCGCGGAAGGCCGGAATCCGCTCGATGAACGCGGCGGCAATCTCGCGCCCGTCGTGGAGGATGCGGCGCTCCTCGTCGAACCAGTGGAAGACGATCGGCGGCAGCGCGGCGCCGCGCTCGGCGCGCTGGGCGAGCACCAGCAGCAGCGCCAGCGAGGCCGTTCCCGGCCCGGCGCCGAGGTCCGTCACCACCATCGCGCCGCGCCGCTCGCCGTCGGCTAGCGCGGCGTCGATGGCGCCCGGGTGCTCCTCGAAGAGCGCCGCGAACTTCGCGGCCTGGAGCGGCAGGAAGTAGAGCAGGTACGCCGCGCGGAAGCGGCCGTGCTCGAGGTAACCGCGCGCCTGTGGCCGTCCCATCGCGCTCTTGCGCTCGATGGTGAGCCGCATCGAGAGCTCGCGGATGGCCTTGATCTGGAAGGCTCCGTCCTGGCGTGTGAACGGCCGCCCACGCCACGACTCGCGAGGGCTGTAGCTGCGCTTCACGTGGCGCGTCACGGCGCCGTCGAAGAGCCACGTCCAGTTCGGTTCCAGCTCGCGCAAGCTCATGGCGCGCAGGGTAGACGATCGCCGGGCCGCGCGGCGCGGTTGGCAGGCGCGGTGGGGGGTGGCCTATTCTCCTGGCCCCGATGAACGAACGATCTCGCCGCGGCGGCCAGGTGCGTGTGCTCGCGTTCGTCGCGAGCGCACTGCTGGCGTTTCTCGCCGCCTGCAACCGCGTGCCGCCCCCTCCGCCGCCGGTGGTGCTGGTGGTGATCGACACGCTGCGCGCCGACCACCTCGAGTGCTACGGCTACGGGCGCGTCACGGCGCCGGCGCTCTGCGCCCTCGCGAACGACGGCGTGCTGTTCGAGCGCGCCTACGCCACGCGTACCGAGACCGTGCCGGCGATCTCGTCCATCCTCACCGGGCTCTACCCGCCGCTCCACGGCGTGCGCGCCAACTACTTGGTGCTGCCCGAGGGCGTGGTGACGGTCGCCGAGCACCTGAAGCCGCTCGGCTACGCCACCGGCGGCTTCGTGTCGAGCTTCGTGATGATCCGCGACTTCAGCGGCTTCGCGCAGGGCTTCGACCTCTACGACGATCGCGTCCGCTCTCCCGAGGGGCTGCGCGAGAACTACGAGCGCGCGGCGCCCGAGACCGTCGACCACGCCCTCGCGTGGCTCGCGGGCGCGGGCGCGCGGCCGTTCCTCTTCCTGCACCTCATCGAGCCCCACGGTCCTTACAATCCGCCGCCTCGCTACCTCGAGAAGCTGGCGCTGCCGGCAGAGGGCGAAAGCGCGTGCCGCTCGAGCGCATCCCGGGTCCAGCCAGCGGCTGCCGGGGGTGGAGTTCGTGGCGCAGTTCGTGGGCCGCTACGACGGCGAGATCGCCGCCGCGGACGCCGAGCTCGGGCGGCTCTTCGCTCGCTTGCGCGCGAGCGGGCTCTACGATCGAAGCCTGATCGTGGTGACCGCCGATCACGGGGAGTCGCTCGGCGAGGGTGACGTGTGGTTCAGCCACGGCGAGCGCCTCGACGACCCGCAGGCGCGGGTGCCGCTGGTGGTCAAGCTGCCGGCGGGCGCGGCGCGAGTGCGCGCCGGGACCCGCGTCGCGGAGCCGGTCTCGGCGGTCGACGTCGCGCCGACGATCCTGGCTGCGGTGGGCGCGCCGCCGCCCACCGACCCGTTCTCCGGAACCGACCTCGTTCCGGTGGCGCGCGGCAAGCGCCGCCCGGGCGCGCCGCCGCTCACCGAGCGCGTGTCGCGCCAGGACCTGCGTGTGATGGCGCACGAGCGCGACTGCGCGGTGCACTGGGCGATCCCGCGCCACCCGCCGCCCGACGCCGCGCGCTGGACCGAGGCGGTGAGCGCCGTGTCGATCGAGCCGCCCGAGGCCGGCGAACCGTGCAAGGAGCGCCTCGCGCGCGCCTCGTTCGAGCGGGTCCGGGACGCGCTGGCGCTCGCGCCGCGTTTCCCGGTCACGCGCCGCACCGACGTGCTCCGGCCCGGTGGCAAGACCGAGTTCATCGAAGCCCGCGAGGGCGAAGCCGCCCAGGGCGACAGGCCGCCCGAGGTACCCATCGACGCCCGCGACCGCGAGGCGCTCAAGGCGTTCGGCTACGCGGGTGAAAGCGCGGCGCCGCGTGAACGTGTTCCGATCACCAACCCCGCTCGCCGAAGGAGTTCCCGATGTTCCTCGAACCACGATCGAAACCCATCCACGCGCTCGCGTGCTCCGCGGCGGCCGGTCTGATCGCGTTCGCGATCGGCTGCGGCGGTAGCGACTCCTCGTCGAGCGACGCCGACGCGCCGTCGCCGAGCGACGTCGCGGGAACCTGGCACGAAGACGCGGGCACGCTCTCGTGCACCTTCGAGCAGGCAGGTGGAGCGCCGATCACCGCGACCTTCGGCAACTACGACTTCGACGTCGTCGTGGTCGGGAGCCAGTCGCTCCTGATCGACGGCCTCACCGCCGCGGCGCACGGCGTCGGCCCCAACCTGGAGGCGACGACCACCACCCAGTCGAGCACCGGTTTCGCGTGCGGCGACGGCAGCGAGCTGATCAGCCGCTTCACCAATCGCTACGTGTTCTTCTCCGGCGCGAGCACCGGGCTGGTGGACCGCCAGTGGATCGTCGGTTGCGCCTCGGGCAGCGGTGCCTGCGGGCAGGAGATCAACGACCCCATGCGCAAGATCGCCGGCTCCTGAGCGCGCGAAC
Organism: Deltaproteobacteria bacterium; assembly: GCA_016713535.1. Taxonomy (GTDB): domain Bacteria; phylum JADJOY01; class JADJOY01; order JADJOY01; family JADJOY01; genus JADJOY01. The sequence goes on along the minus strand of JADJOY010000037.1, from coordinate 108,298 downwards.
GTATCGTTTCGTGAGCAACGTGCACGTGAATGTTTCGATTCGTAAAACAAATCATTACGCCGGCGATTCCGCCTTGACTGGGCGTCTCGCGCAGGGGTAGAGCAGCGGCACACGCGAACGAGTCGTTCGCTCAACGGGTGAGGGGAAACATGATCCAGGACACGATGCGGAAGGTTGGTGCGGCGCTGGCGTTCGCCGCGATGCTCGGTGGCTGCTCGGCGTTGCAGCCGGCGAGCGAGGGCACGATCTCGAAGAGCGCCGACGTCGACCTCCAGCCGATCCCGAAGGTCGGCTCGCCGCACAACGGCAAGAAGGTGGCCGCGGCGGCGTTCGTGAACCGCTCGATCTCGCAGTACGCGTTCCTCGGGGACGCCGCTCCCGACTACCTCGCCGAGTCCCTGCGCGAGGCCGGCTTCCGCGTGGTCGAGGGCACCAGCGCGCAGCTCGGCGCCGTGAACAAGGAGCTCGAGTACAACACCTCGGGCCTGGTCGATCCGGCCACCGCGGCCACCCTCGGCAAGCAGCTCGGCACCGACTACGTGTTCATCGGCTCGGTCACCGACTACGAGGAAGTGAAGGCGAAGGGCGGCGGCGGGGTCAACGTGATGGGCTGGGGGCTCGGGTCGGGCTCGGGCGGCATCACCTACAACATCCAGATCGCCGGCCGGCTGATCGACATCCGCACCCGCGAGATCCTCGCCAGCAAGACCACCTCGTTCAAGAAGACCTTCGAGGTGAAGGGCGGTGCGGTGCAGACGCCGTGGGGCGGCGCCGACCTCGATCAGGAGGTCGAGGTCTCGAACCAGACGGGTGGCAAGGTCCTGCAGGTGTGCCTCAACCGGCTCATGATCGACATCGTGAACCAGCTCAAGTGAGCATCATGACCAGCGTCGTTCGATCGGTCGCGCGGCGAGCCACCTCGGTGGCCGCCGCGTTTTCACTCCTCGCGTTCACCGGCCCCCCGGCGCGCGCGCAGGTGGGCTACGGCACCGGCGGCAACTCGGTGAGCTCGGCGCGCGTCCAGCCCAACTCGACGTTCAACACCACCGTGCAGCAGGTCTACCCCAACGGCACGATCCTGCTCGGCAACGGTCTGACCGTGACCCTCGGCGGGATGTCGCCGTTCGGCGGTGGCTCGTGGGGCAGCACCGTGCAGGGCGGCGGCGATTTCGCCGGCTACCTGTCGCCGATGCTCGTCGGCCAGTCGGTGCGGGTGACCACGCTGCCCATCGGGCACGATCAGCCGTCGGCAGGGGCGGTGCCGGTGTTGATGTATTACGGCGCCGGCTACGGCTCGCTGGCCAACCAGGCCGCCGTGCAGCGCGGTCTCGCCCGCTACCAGAGCCAGTACTTCCAGGCGTCCCCCGAGGTGCGTGAGCAGATGCGTCAGGCCGAGATCGACGCGAAGAACAACGCCTACGGTGGCTGGGGCGGGCCGGGCAGCGGCACCATGCTCGAGACGCTGCCGCCGGACGAGCAGCGCAAGCGCGTCCAGGAGCACAACAAGCGCGTCGAGCAGGCGCAGAAGAAGGCGGCCGCCGAGGCCGCCAAGGCACCCGCCGCGGACCCGCCGCCGGCCCCCGACGCGCCGGTCGCGCCCGAGGCGCCCGCCCAGTGATGCGGGAGGTCGACGTCCCGCGGCACGAGCTCGATCCCCTCGGCCAGTCCCCGATCCACTTCGACGCCCTCGTCCGGGAAGACCCGGACGAGGGCGTGTTCGTGTTCCGGAAGGAGATCCGCCACACCGATCCGGGGGTGGCGGACCAGCGCGTCACGGCGCGCTGGCCGCATCACCTGCCGGGCGAGCTGGTGATCGGGCTCACCGGCCAAGCGGGCACGATCGCGCTCCACCGCAAGGGACTCATCCAGCCCGGCTGGCGCGGCCACGGGGTACGGATCGACGACGCGCGGTTCTCGGCATCGGTGCTGCTCGGCGAGACCGTCTACGTGGAGGCGAAGCTCCACCGGGCGCGCAAGCTCGGCGAGAGCCTGCACGTCCGGGTCGCGTTCCGGATGTGGAAGCTCGGCGCGGCCGGCGACGAGATCGAGACCTACCGCAGCGTGCAGGACGCGATCTTCTTCCCGGGAGAGTGACGCCCCGCCAGCGCGGGTGGGGACGGGCCGCGTGCCCGGCGAAGCGGGACGGCGCGGGCCTCGCCCATCCCGTCGATCTCTGCGATCGACCCGCTCGTTCACTGGCGCCCGACGGCGCGGGCGCGCTCCAGCCGATCGATCCGGTACGGAGAGCCTTGGTTGGCGTCGTGGCCCACCCGGCAGGCGTGCGGCTCTTCGTTGCGGTTCCCGCGGTGTTCGGCGAGGCGATGGATGGCCACCGCGTCCGTAGCGCGATGCGGTGCGCGCGTCCGGTGGCGCTTGACCGAGGCCGCCTTCGGTAGTGAAGTCGCGGCTCACGTCACGGTTCCCGAGGAGGTTCACGATGCGCTCACGGACGCGGCACGGCTCGAGGTGGATGATCGCGGGGTTGCTCGCCACGGCTGCCGCGTGCACGCCGATCTCCCCGGTCGCGGTGACGCCACCGGCGGCGCCCGAGCTCACCGGCGTGCTCGCCCCCAACGAAGCGCTGGGCGCGCTCGAGAAGCTCGCGCTGGGCGACGCGCGTGGCCCCGAGGAGACGGCCTTCGACGGCGAGGGACGGATCTACACCGGCACGATCGACGGCCGGATCCTGCGCCTCACCTTGCGCGCCGGTGGCGGCGCCGATGTCGAGACCTTCGCCAGCACCGGCGGCCGCCCGCTCGGCCTGATGTTCGACGCCGGCGGCCGGCTGATCGTGTGCGACGCCGTGAAGGGATTGCTCGCGGTCGACACCGCGGGGGCGATCACCGTGCTCTCGGCCGAGGCCGACGGCACCCCGTACGCCTTCACCGACGCCCTCGACATCGCCGCCGACGGCACTGTCTACTTCTCGGACGCGAGCTCCAAGTGGGGCGTCCACGACTACATGCTCGACTACCTCGAGGGGCGGCCGCTCGGCCGCCTGCTCCGCTACCGCCCCGAGACCGGCAAGGCCGAGGTCCTCGCCAAGGACCTCTACTTCGCCAACGGCGTGGCACTCTCCGCCGCCGGCGACTTCGTGCTCATCAACGAGACCTGGGCGTACCGGGTGCGGCGGCTGTGGCTCACGGGGCCGAAGGCGGGCACGCTCGAGCCGTTCGTCGAGAACCTACCCGGCTTCCCCGACGGGATCTCGCGCAGCCCGCGCGGCACGTTCTGGGTGGCGCTCTTCACGGTCCGCGACCCGCTCGGCGACTGGCTGGCGCCTCACCCGACGCTCAAGTGGATCGTCGCGAACCTGCCCAAGTTCCTGATGCCGGGACCGAAGGCCTATGGCTTCACGGTGGAGGTGGACGCCTCGGGCAAGATCCTGCGCAGCCTGCAGGACCCGTCCGGCGATCACATCCGTCACGTGTCGAGCGTGCACGAAAACCGCGGCGCGCTCTTCCTCGGCACGCTCGACGGCCCGCACATCGGCCACCTCCCGCTCAAGGATTAGCAGGCTGCTGAAAAACTCGCGGGCGCGAGTTTTTCGCACCTGCCGCTGCTTCCTCGGGGGTCTGTTCCAGACCCCCGCCCCGCAAAAAGCGCGGTTTTTGCGGGGCCCCACCCCCAGGTCGACTCGCTACGCTCGTCGACGCGCCTCTGGCGCGTGGATTCTTCAGCCGCCTGCCATATGCAACGTCACGATTCGTAGCGACCGGTCTCGGCGCCCCATCGGCTTCGGCGGCGACGAAGCGCCGCCCTCCAGCCCGTTCGGCGCAAGGGCGATCCAGATCGTGGTGGCCCATTTAGCGGGCCGAGAGGGCGGCGAGCACGGGCGCGGGATCCCAGAAGGCACGCAGCGAGCGGATCTCGCCCGTCACATCGAGGATCACCACGTCGATGCCGTGGAAGCGCACCTCGGCGCCGTTCTTGCCGCGTCCCCGAGCCTCCCACACCAGCGCGATCTCGCCGCCGCACGAGTAGACGCGGGTCGGGCGCAGCTCGATCGACGCGAACGCGGCGCCGATCTGCTGCAGGAACGCGTGGACCTCGGCCGGTCCGCGCCGGACGCCGCCGCCGACCGGGTCTTCTTGCAGTCCGTCCGCGGCGAAGCAGCTCGCCACGGCAGCGAAGTCGAGCGCGCACAGCGCGTCGAAGTAGCGCGCGAGGGTCGGGTGGAGGATGGGTTCGGTCATGGCTCGGATCTCCCGGGTGGATGGCGGGGGCGCGGTGCGCCGGGTGAGCGATCGAGAGCGATACGGACGCCGCGCTCGAGCGGATTGACCGAGCCGCCGGCGGGGACGATCCGAGCCCCAGCCCTGGCAGGCAGCGCTGCGGGCGGGGTCAGGCCCCGCCCCTTCTACGGTTGCTCGACGTCGGCCGCCTCAGCCCTTGAACGTCGACGGACCGGGGTCGCCGAACGGTTCGTCGCGCTCGCGCACCGCCTGCTTGAAGCCCACCTCCGCGGCCCGCGCCTGGAACGCATGGCCCTCACGGGTGTGGCGCGCGATGCCGTCGAACACGGTGCCGAGGATCTGGGTGGTGTGGAGACCCTGCTGCATCACGGTCTGGTTGATGACCAGCTTCATCATCACGAGCTGGTTGACCGGCATGCGCGCGATCCGTTCCAGCAGGATCTCGAAGCGCTCGTCGAGGCGGTCCGCGGGCGGCGCCTCGATCGCGAGCCCCCACTCGTGGGCCTCGCGCCCCGACAGGCAGTCGCCGGTGAAGAGCAGCCGCTTCGCCTTCTCGATGCCGATGCGGTGCACCCACACCATGGTGGTCGGGACACCCCACACCCGCGCCGGCGGGTAGCCGATCTTGGCGTCCTCGGCGATCACCAGCAGGTCCGAGCACAATGCCATGTCGGTGCCGCCCGCGACACAGAAGCCGTGGACCTTGCACACCACCGGCTTCTCCGAGTGGAACAGGCTCATGAAGCCGCGCACGTTCCGGCTCATCATCTGGTAGTCGACGACCGGGTCCCACGCCTCGCCGGGCGCGTGGTTGATCGCCTGCACCGCCGGATCCATCGGCGAGCCCGCTGGCCAGAAGGACGCGTTCTCGCCGCCCGTCAGCATCTTCTCGGCGGAGGCCACGAGGTCGTAGCCGCCGCAGAAGCCCTTGCCATTGCCGGCGAGCGCGATGACGTGGACCTCGGGGTCGAGGTTGGCGCGCTCGACCGCCTGGCCAAGCTCGCGCGGCAGGTCGAAGGTGATGCCGTTACCGCGCTCGGGGCGGTTCAGCGTGATGCGCGCGATCCGCCCGGTGCGCTGGTAGAGGAGGGTCTCGTAGCGCGGCTCGTCGGTGGGGCTCATGGTCATGGACCTCGGTGGGCGTGGCGCCCGCCGAGGTTCACGGCACGAGCAGCCACTGGAGCTTGGACGGAGTCCCCTCGAAGTCGCACGTCGAGCGGCCGAAGGCAATCTTGCCGCCCGCGGAGACGGCCACCTTGTCCATGTCCGAGTTGTCGCACGCCGAGGTGACACTCTTGAGCTTCACGTGGGTCGCAACGTCGAAGATCTGCAGCTCCTCCGAGTTGGTCGCGATGAGCCGCGCGGACGAGGGCGAGAAGGTCGCGCTCGTAGGGTAGTAGTCCGTCGCCCACGCTCCTTGGACGTTGGTGAGATCCGCCGGGTCGAAGTCGTAGATCGAGTAGTCGTTGCCGTTGCCGCCACCGCACGAATACGCGAGGTGAGCGCCATCGGGAGACACGGAGAGGTCCTGGCAGTTGCCGCCCGAGTCGTCGCGCTCTTCGATCAGGAACGGGTTGCCGTCGCCGTCGAATCCGTAGCGTCGCAAGGTGTCGGAGCCGTCTCCGCCGCCGGCGAAGAGCTCGCCCGCGAGCGGCTCGTAGCGGACCAGCTCACCGTCGAGCTGGCCGATCGCGGAGGCCGTGCCGGAGCCCGGGTCGAAGCGGTAGAGCTCCCGGTCGTACGGGTTCGAGGGGTCCGCCGCCGACAGCAATACGTTGCCGCTCGGCCCGAGCGTGAGCGAGGTCGGCGGGCTCGGCACGTCGGCTTCGTCGATGGTGCCCGAGGTGAGGTCCACGGTGGCCAGCCGATTCGACGGCGGCATCGTGACGAAGAGCCGCGCGTTCGCCGCGTCGAGCTCCATGTCGCCAGGGGCATTCGAGAGCTTCCCGGTCCAGCCGACGGCGCCCGTGAACACGTTCCGCCGGACGACCGTGTTGGCGTCGCGATCGCCGATCAGCACCCAGCCGTCGCACGACCCGACCACGTCGCCGGTGGAGCCGAGGGTGACGGTGCCGGTGCTGGGACGCCCGCTCACCGCGTCGGAGGCGCAAGCGAGCTTCGCGCCGACCTCGATGGTCACGGTGTCGGTGCTGGTGTGGACGCCGCTCGCGTCCTGGCTCTGGGCGGTGAGCGTGTAGGTGGTGGTGGACGGTACGTTCACCTCGGCGCTGCCGCTCGCGGCCACCGCGCCGACCGCCGGGCTGATCGAGACCGACTTCAGCTGCGCGTCGCCGGTCGGTGTGACGTTCCACTCGAGCGTGGTGGAGCCACCCGCGGCGAGGATCGAGGGCGCGGCGCCGAACGAGACGGCGGGCGTGGGCTTGACGCGCTGCCACTCGAGGCGCGGTGTGTCGCACTCGTCGTAGCCGATCGCGAGCTCGCCGCCGCGCGAGAACGCCACGCGTCCCATCGACTGGCAGGTCGCGGGCCGGCTCACGAGCTTGGTGTGACGAGCGACGTCCCAGACGGCGAGCTCGTCCCATGTGCTGGTGATCGCTCGCGTGCTGCTCAGGTCGAAGCCGATCCCTCGCGCGTAGTCGTGGCCCAGGTTCCAGCGCCCGAAGCTCAGGGCCGGATCGGCGGCGTGCCGATCGCGGAGGTCGTCGCCGTCGTTGCTGCGCGTCAGCGCGGCGTGCACGCCGTCGGGCGAGATCTCGAGCTCGCTGTCCGAGTCGACCGAGTCGTCGCTCGGCTCGAGCTCGATGGGTGCATTCACCCCGTCGAACGCGTAGCGTGTGAGACCGGCGAGGAGCTCGCCCCGAGGCGGGTTGTAGCGCACGACGGGTGATGCGATCGGCCAGCCGCCGCTCAGCTCGTCCGTCGTCGGGTCGTACACGTGGAGCTCGGCGTCCCAGTAGCCGTCGCCGGTGGTGATCAGGAGCTTGCCGTCCGGCCCCAGCGCGAGCCGTCCCGGTACGAACGGGGTGGGCACGTTGGTGACGGTCAGTGTCTCGAGGTCGACGCGGGCGATGCGCGTCGCCGGCGCCAGCGAGGCGTAGATCCGCCCGTGCTCGGCGTCGAGCTCGAGATCCGCGGGCGCGCTCGTGAGCTGGACCGAGAGCCCGGTGGCGCCGGTGAGCAGGTTGCGCTCGACGAGCGTGTTGGCCGAGGTGTTGCCGACGTACGTCCAGCCATCGCACGTCGGGATGAAGTCCGACGCGGGGCCGACCGCCAGGTAGCCGGCCGCGTTCGGGATCGCCGCGACGTCGGCGCGGCAGTCCCAGCGCGGGCGCAGGGTGATCGGGGCGGTAGCCGTCGAGGTGACGGTGCCGCTCGGCGTCGAGACCACGGCGGTGAGCTGATAGGTGATCGCGGCGGTGGGGCGAAGCGCGAGCGCGCCGCTCGCGGCGACGCTGCCGACGCCGTGGTCGATGGTCACCGACTGCAGCGTGGTGCCGGGTGCTACGGTCACCGACCAGGTGAGCGACGTCGGCGCTCCCGGATCGACCGCCGACGGCGTAGCCTGGAACGTGATCGTGGGGCCGAGCACGCAACCATGCGAGACGAGCGCGAGGATCAGGGCGAGGGCGAGGGTGCGCGCGCGCTGCGAGGATTGCTGTGGCATGGCTCAGGTCCTTTCCGGGTTGCACGCGAGGCGTTTCGCGACCTCGGTCCAACCGTATCCGGCCGGTGCGTGAGCCGGCCGATGATCGGATTTCACACGTTGGGTCGGCGTAAGTCCATAGGCCAGTCGATCACCGACAGCCTGCGCCGGCTCGCGGGGGCGGCATGAGCGCGCTCGCGGTCCGCACCTTCCTGACGCTGTTCGTGGTGCTGAACCCGGTCGGGCTGGCGCCGGTCTTCGTCGGGCTCGCCGGTTCGCGTACGCCGCGCGAGCGCGAGCGGATCGCCCGCAAGGCGGTGATGGTCGCCGGTGGGGTGCTGATGTCGTTCTGGCTGGGCGGGGCCTGGCTGCTCGGCCAGCTCGGCATCACCCTCGAGGCGTTCCGCGTCGCCGGTGGGCTGCTGCTCTTCCGCATCGCGGTGGGCATGCTCTTCGCCAAGGACGAGCGCGGCACCGAGGAGGAAGAGGAGGAGGCGCGGCTGCGCTCCGACATCGCGGTGTTTCCGCTGGGGATCCCGCTGATCGCCGGCCCGGGCGCCGTGGCGAGCGTGATGATCCTCGCCAGCGAGGCGAGCGCCGTCCGGGGCGGCGGCGCGATCGTGCCGCTCGCGCTGGCGATGGTGCTCGCCCTCAACTACGTGAGCTTGCGCATCTCGGCGTGGGTGACGGCGTTGATGGGGAAGACCGGCGTCAACGTCATCACCCGGGTGCTCGGGCTCTTGCTCGCGGCGCTCGCGGTGCAATACGTCGCGGACGGCGCGCGTCCGCTGCTGCACGCCGGCTGAGCGCGGACGGCGGAGGAGAAACCGGATGAGCGAGCGCGGCCACGGACGATTGCAGGAAGACGACGAGGGCGAGGCGGTGGTGTCGCCGCTCGCGAGCGGTCTTCTCAGCCCCTACACGCCGACCCTCTACCTCCACGGCGAGCTCAACGCGGTGGTGGCGCGGCAGTTCGTCGAGGCGGTGGAGGTGCTCACCTACGAGCGCAAGGTGAGCGCCGCGGTCATCGACATCGCCACCGACGGCGGCGACTACTTCGCCGTGAGCGTGATCCTGAGCGCCATCGCGGGCAGCTCGATCGCGTTCTCGACCTACGCCTCCGGGCAAGCGTATTCGGCGGGTGCTCTGGTGCTGAGCGCCGGCAAGCGCGGAGCGCGCTTCATCAGCCCGTACGGCGCGGCGATGATCCACGGCATGTTGATCGCGGTGTCGCCGCAGGGCGTGGAGGACGCCGCCGGGCAGGCGCGCTTCGACGAGCGCCTCAACGAGTCCATGATGTCGACCTTCGCCAAGAACTGCGGGATGACTCGCACGGAGCTCGTCGAGCGCATCGCCAAGACCGGCGGGCGGTGCCTGTGGCTGACGCCCGAGGACGCGCTCGCGATCCAGCTCGTGGACCACATCGGCATCCCGCACATCACGAGCGAAACCCAGTTCGGGGTCGCCGGCGTGGAAGTCTGACGTTCCGCGGCGTGGAGCTCGGCTTTCCACGGCCAGGAGAGCATGAAACTGCCCTGTTTTACCGCCGACTCGCGATCGGCTGAAAGCAGAATGTAACAGTTTTCAATGGCGTAAAGTGATGAATTTAAATGGCAGATAGTGATGCTTTTCACTGGCGAGATGTGTAGATCCGTTCAGCTGGGCGAGCGGTCCGGCGCGCGGCGGATCGCCTGGATCGTCTGGTCCAGCCGCTGCAGGTAGCGCGAGCGGTCGCGGGCCGCCATGGGCGGCGGGCCGCCGCTCACGGCCCCCATGTCGCGCAGCTCGTTCATGAGCTCGCGCATGGCGAGCTTCTCGCCGATGGTGTCGCGGGAGAACGGCTCACCGCGCGGGGCGAGGACCCAGGCGCCCTTCTCGAGGGCGCGCGCGGCGAGCGGGATGTCCGCGGTGACCACGACGTCGTCGAGCCCGGCGCGCTCGGCGATCCAGTGGTCTGCCTCGTCCGGCCTAGCCTTCACCCGGACGGGCACGATCCGCGCATCGGACGGCACGAAGATCGGCCGGTTCGAGACCACGTAGACGGTGAGCTGGTAGCGCTTCGCGACCTTGCAGGTCTCGTCCTTGACCGGGCAGCCGTCACCGTCGAGATAGAGGTCGAGCATGGTGCTCCGCGGAGGAGGGTCGCCGATCGAGCGGATTGCCGGTGCGGGGGTGACGGCCCCGCGCTCCAGGCCCACGACGTGCAGGAGCGCGCCGACGGGGCCACCCCGTCGCGGGCCGGACGCTCATCCGCCGAAGGCGGCGCTCACCAGGGCGCGCGCCTCGTCCTGGATGCGGCGCAGGTGATCCTCGCCGAGGAAGCTCTCCGCGTAGATCTTGTAGACGTCCTCGGTGCCGGAGGGCCGCGCCGCGAACCAGCCGTTCTCGGTGACCACCTTGAGCCCGCCGATCTCCGCGCCGTTACCCGGCGCGGCGGTGAGCTTGGCGAGGATCGGCTCGCCGGCGAGCTCGGTGGCGGTCACCTGCTCGGGCGAGAGCTTCTTCAGAAGGTCCTTCTGCGCGGGCGTCGCGGGCGCGTCGATGCGCTGGTAGATCGGGTCGCCGAGCTCTCGGGTGAGCGCGGTAGAGCTCGCCCGGGTCGCGCCCGCTCTTGGCGGTGATCTCGGCGGCGAGCAGGTCGAGGATGATGCCGTCCTTGTCGGTGGTCCAGGCGGTGCCGTCGCCGCGCAGGAAGGAGGCGCCCGCGCTCTCCTCGCCGCCGAAGCCGAGGGTGCCGCCGACGAGCCCGGACACGAACCACTTGAAGCCCACCGGCACCTCGACCAGCCGGCGCCCGAGCCGCTCGGCGACGCGGTCGATCAGACTGCTCGACACCAGCGTCTTGCCGATCCCGGCGTCGGCGCGCCACGCGGGGCGGCTCCGGAACAGGTACTCGATCGCGACACACAGGAAGTGGTTCGGGTTCAAGAGCCCGACCGAGCGCGCCACGATGCCGTGGCGGTCGTTGTCGGTGTCGTTGCCGAAGGCGATGTCGAAGCGGTCCTTGAGCTCGACCAGGCCCGCCATCGCGTAGGGCGACGAGCAGTCCATGCGGATCTTGCCGTCCCAGTCGAGGCGCATGAAGCGGAAGGTGGCGTCGACGCTCTCGTTGACGATGGTCACGTCGAGGCCGAAGCGCTCGCGGATCGGCGCCCAGTAGCCGACCCCGGAGCCGCCGAGCGGATCGACGCCGATCCGGAGCTTGGCGGCGCGGATCGCGTCGAAGTCGATGACCTCGGCGAGCTCGCCCACGTAGCTCGACACGTAGTCGTGGCGGTGGGTGGTGGGCGCCCGCCGCGCGCGCGCCGCCGAGAGCCGGTTCACGCGATCGACGCCGGCGGCCAGCAACTGGTTGGCGCGCTTCTCGATCCAGCCGGTGACGTTGGTGTCGGCCGGGCCGCCGTTGGGCGGGTTGTACTTGAAGCCGCCGTCCTCGGGCGGGTTGTGGGACGGCGTCACCACGATGCCGTCCGCGAGCCCGTCCTTGCGGCCGCGGTTGTAGTTGACGATGGCGTGCGAGATCACCGGGGTGGGCGTGTAGCCGTCGCCGGCGTCGAGCATCACGTCGACCGCATTGGCGGCGAGCACCTCGAGCGCCGTGGTCAGGGCCGGCACCGAGAGCGCGTGCGTGTCCATCCCCATGAAGAGCGGCCCGCGGATCCCCGCGCCGAGGCGGTACTCGCAGATCGCCTGGGTGGTGGCGAGGATGTGGGCCTCGTTGAACGAGCCCTTGAGCGACGAGCCGCGGTGCCCCGAGGTGCCGAACGCGACCCGCTGCTCCGGCACCGCGGGATCGGGTGACTCGGTGTAGTAGGCGCTGATCAGGCGCGCGACATCGACGAGCTGCGAGGCGGGAGCGGGCTTTCCGGCGAGAGGGTGTGTCGACACGACGGCCTCCGAAGGGTATCCGCTGCCTCGGGAACGAGCATCGGAGCGCCAACCTACGGGGCCTCCGATCGCGATCCAAGGTCGGCCGGCGCGGCGTGCGCGATGGAGCGTCGGTGCTCCGTCACCGACCCAGCGCTCGATCGCCGGCGGCCGACGGAGCGGCCGCGCTCCAGCGCTTTCACCCACCCACGAGCGCTCGGGCGTGGGCGAGGGCCTCGTCGATGTGGCGGTGGAGATTCTCGCGGCCGATCTTCTGGTCTAGCCCGGCGTTCTCGATCGCCGCGCGTGGCTGCTCGCCCAGCCCCGAGAGCAAGAGGTGCGTGCCGTGGCGGTTGCACTTGATCCAGAACTCCTCGAGCGCGTGCAGGCCGGTCGCGTCCACCGCCGGCACGCGCCGCATCCGCAGGATGAACACCTTGGGCTGACGGTCGATGGTGTCCAGGGTGTCCTTGAGCTTGTCCGCGACGCCGAAGAAGAACGGCCCGTTGATCTCGTAGACCCGCACGCCGGGCGGCACGATCTTGTTGGCGGTGGCGTCGGGGTCGCGGCCCTCGGGCAGCACCACCGAGTCCTCGTCGGAGCGGTCCTCGAGGATTGCGCGCACCGCGGTGACCTCGCTCATGCGCCGAATGAAGAGCAGCGACGCCATCACCAGGCCCACCTCCACCGCCACGGTCAGGTCGACCAGCACGGTGAGGAGGAACGACGTCAGCAGCACCGCGATGTCGCTCTTGGGGGCCCGCAGCAGCGAGCGGAAGTGGTCGATCTCGGCCATGTTCCACGCCACGATCACCAGCACCGACGCCAGCGCCGCGAGCGGGATCGCGCTCGCGAGCGGCGCCAGGAAGAAGAGGATCGCGCCGAGCGTCATGGCGTGGATGATGCCGGCCACCGGCGTCTTGCCGCCGCTACGCACGTTGGTGGCGGTGCGCGCGATCGCGCCGGTCGCGGGGATGCCGCCGAAGATCACCGAGCCGATGTTGGCGACGCCCTGCGCGATGAGCTCGATGTTCGAGCGGTGACGTCCGCCGGTCATGCCGTCGGCGACCACCGCCGACAGCAGCGACTCGATCGCGCCCAGCATCGCGATCGTGAACGCCTCGGGTACCAGCTCACGCAGCGACGCGAGCGCCACGTGCGGCAGGTGCGGCGCGGGCAAGAGGTGCGGGATGCCGCCGAAGCGCGTGCCGATCGTCTCCACCGGCAGGTGGAACACGTACGCCGTCACCGAGGCACCGATCACCGTGACCATCGGGCCCGGGATGCGCGGCGTGAAGCGCTTGCAGGCGAGGATCGTGGCGATCGAGGCCGCGCTCACGAACACCGCCCACGGGTTCCAGCTCCCCAGGTGCGTGACGTAAGCACCCCACTTGTGCAGGAACTCGGCGGGAACCGCGTCCATCTTCAGGCCGAGCAGGTCCTTCACCTGCGACGAGAAGATGATGAGCGCGATCCCCGAGGTGAACCCGGTGGTGACCGGGTAGGGGATGAACTTGATGAGCGTGCCGAAGCGCGCGAGCCCCATGCCGATCAGGATCACGCCGGCCAGTAGCGTCGCGACCGCGAGCCCGTCGTAGCCGTGCTTCTGCACGATGCCGTAGACGATCACCACGAACGCACCCGTCGGCCCGCCGATCTGCACCCGGCTGCCGCCGAGCGCCGAGATCAGGAAGCCGGCGACGATCGCGGTGAAGAGCCCGCGCTCGGGAGCGACGCCGGAGGCGATGCCGAACGCCATCGCGAGCGGGAGCGCGACGATGCCGACGGTGAGCCCGGCGAAGAGGTCCGCGACGAAGAGCTTCCGGTCGTAGCCCTCCCGCAGGCACACGACCAGCTTGGGCGTGAACACGACTGACTCCGATCCGTGGGGGTGCCGCGGATTATGTCACCGCGGGCGCGAACGATCGCGGCGGCTCTTCAGCTCGGAGGCGTCCCGTGCGTCGTGTGCAGCTCGTAGGGCCGGCCGCGAGGCCGCCCGGGAGTGGAGCCGATCGCCTCACTCGTGTCCGTTCCTCGGCGGACTCGCGCCCGCCGCTACGAGGTCCGTGCAGCCAGTGACCGATCGCGATCGCTGCTGCGGGCGAGCGGCATCGTTCGCGGCCGCGAAGGATCGCGGCCCTCCAGCCGACCGGTCACGGGGCGTCGAGCGCTCCCCCCCGCGCCTTCGCCTGCGCCTCCACCTCGGCGAGCAGCTCACGCACCGCGGGATAATCGACCAGGGCGAGCGCCCGCTCGAGGTCGCGGCGGGCGCCCGCCAGGTCGCCCAGCCGCAGCCGGAGCCCGCCCGTCTCGTAGAGGTAGATGACGGTCCACATGCGGTTCGGGTTCCGCGCGAGGAGCTTCTCGTAGGCCGCGATCGCGCGGTCGAGCTCGCCGCTCTCCGCCGCCTCCTCGGCGATGCGCTGAAGCGCCTGCGGATCGTCCGGCAGCGGCCGCGCCGCCAGGCTCGGATCGGTCGGCTCGAAGCGCACCACCCACGCGCGCTCGGCGGGCAGCCAGCGGCGCGCGGCGTCGCGCACGATCTCGGGAGTGAGCGCGCGAAGTGTCTGCTCGGTTCCCGCGGCGACATCGCCGAGGTCGAGCGCCACGTCCGCGCCGACCGCGCCGGCGAGCGCGAAGTAGGGTCGCTCGGCGATCAGCGGCCGCTCGGCGAGCGTCTCGAGGGACGCCTCGACCTCGTGCGCGAGCTGCTTCGCGCCGATCCCCTCGCGGCGCACGCGCTCCATCCGCCGCGCGAGGTCGCGGCTCGCGTTCGGACCGGTGGCCGAGATCACGAACAGGTCGCGATCGACGCCGTCGCCGGTGCCCGCGTCGATCGGCGCGCCGCCGAGCTTCTCTTTCGAGAGCGCCGCGCCGAGCACGCCGAGCGCGGCGCGGTCGCGCGGGTCGTCGGGGGCCCGGTTCGCCGCCGGCCCCACCCACGCGAGGCTGACGCGAGGCCGGGTGAGCGTGGGCGCGGCCACCGTCGCGGTGCCGCCGGGGGCGTCGTCGGGCTCGGCGGGGATGGGCGGCGCGCTCGGCCCCGCCGGCACGCCGGCGAACGCGCGCTCGATGGCGGTGAGGGCGGCGCCGGGCTCGAGGTCGCCGGCCACCACCACCGTGGCCCGCTCGGGGTGGTACCAGAGGTCGTAGAACTGCCGCACCTACTCGAGCGTGAGCCGGCCCGCGAGCGTGTGCCCCCGCTCGTCGAGGAGCCCGGCGCCGTAGGGATGGGCGCGGAACACCAGGCTCTCGAGGAGCTCGCCGCGGCGGGTGGATTCGGTGACGGTGCCGGCCTCCTCCTCGACGAGGCGCTGGCGCTCGTGCTCGAACGCGGCGCGCTCGAAGGTCAGGCCGCGCATCCGGTCGGCCTCCATCGCCAGCACCTCGTGGAGCGCGGCGACCGGGATCTTGCTGTCGTAGTAGATCGTCACGTCCTGCCGGGTGTAGGCGTTCGACTCGCCGCCGAGCGCGTGGATGCGCGCGTCGTGCTGGCCCGCGGGGGTCATCAAAGTCCCCGCGTACATCGCGTGCTCGGTGAGGTGCGCGACGCCGGTGGTGAGCGCTCCCTCCATGCGCTTGCCGACGCCGTAGATCACGAACACCGAGGTGGTGCCGCCGTGGTTGGCGGGGTCGCGGATCGCGAGCCCGGTGAGCCCGTTGGCGAGCAGCCGGCGCTCGAATCGATGGCCCGCCACCACCAGCTCGCCCGGATCGAACGACCCCGCGGGCTCGGGCGTGGCGGCCACCGTGGGCTCGGGCGGGGGGACCGCCACCGGCCGGCTCGCGCACCCGAGCACGAAGGCACCGCAGGTGAAGACCCATCGTGCTCGGCCGCTCCGCTCTCGCCTCACGGCACCGCTCCTTCCAGCTCCGTCCGCTCTCCGTTCGCCGCGCTGCGCGGCTCCTCGCGGTCGCGCAGCACCAGGCCGATGGCCACGCCGCCGAACAACAGCGCGCCGCCGAGCCAGTGGGCGCGGGTCAGCGCGTTGCCGCGAAACACCTCGAACCACGGCGCCAGCACGTGCTTCATCACGATCGCGATCACCGGCTCGGCGAGGATCACCAGGTTCACGTGGAAGACCCGCACGTACTTGACCACGTAGTGGAACACCGTGTGACCGCCGATGGTGGGTACGAGGAGCAGCAGCGCCAGCGCGATCCACTCGGTGGCGCCCGACTCGGCGCGGGTGAGTGGCACGCCACGGGCGAGCGCGCCCAGCCCCGCGACGCACGCACCGAGCGCCGAGATCGCGCACACGTAGGTGGCGAAGCCGAGGAGCTGGCGCAGCCGCCGCGCCAGCGCGCGCGTCGTCACGATCGCCACACAGCTCGCCAGCACGATCGCGTCGCCCCGGAGCTGCTCGGGGCGGAAGTGGTAGTCGTCCCACACCAGGATGGCGAGACCCGAGGTGGCGAGCGCCATCGACACCAGCATCGAGCCCTTGATCGCCTCGCCGAGGAAGAGGGCACCCACGATCGCCGCCATCACCGGCTGCGAGACCAGGAGCAGCACGGTGCTCTCGTAGCTGGTGCGGGTGAAGCCCATCGGGAACCACACGAAGTGGAGGCCGAAGGCGACGCCGCCCGCGAGCAGCGCGAGCCGCGCGCGCCCGTCGAGGGCCGCGAGCTCGGCGCGGGCGCGGCGCGCCGCGAACGGCGCGAACACCAGCGTGGTGACGCCGAGCCGCCACACCGCGATGGCCTCGGGCGGGAGCGCGGTGAGCACGATCAGCACCGCCGCGGAGCTGATCGCGACCGTGCCCACGAGCAGCGTCGCGATGGGCGGTGGTCTCATCGTCGATCTCGGAGCGAAGCCCCCTCAATACCGCATCCGGCGAGCGGGGCAAGCCGACCTCGCCGTCAGCAGCCGCCGGTTCGAGGGGAGGGGCACGCGTCGCGTGCCCGGCGATACGACGGAGCGCGCGCATCCCGGCCGACGCCGATGGCGGAATGGCTCTGGAGGGCCCGCCTGCGGGTCGCGGCGAGGAGGCGTGCGCGTCGCTTGCGCGACGGGAGGCGGCCCCACCGCTCCCGTCGGGCGGGGCGGCGATCGCGCGTTTGTGCAGGTCCCTCCCCGGCGGGCCGGGCGTACGACGCGACCGCGTCGATGCCCGCCGACGCGCTACACTCGTTCGGCGCGCCCCGATCGAGCCACGACCCACGTCCCTGCCATGCCCGCCGAGCGCAACCTCGCCGACCGCATCAGCGAGGTCCTGCGCGCGCTGACCCGCGAGTCGGCCACGGTCCCGGCGGAGGCCATCGCGGCCGCGGTCACCGACCCGGAGATCGCCCCCAGCCGCGTCGTCGTGCCGGTGCCCAGCGAGCACCCCCTCGACGACGCCGTGCGGCGCGTCGTGGAGGTCGTCGAGCAGTGGCGCGGCGGGCGTAGCTGGCTGCGTTTCGTGCAGGAATCGGGGCGCGATCGCATCGCCGCGCTCGGCTTCGAGGTCGACCTCTCGGTCAAGGTCGAGGCGCTCTACCGCGGCGGGCCGGACCTCGCCGATCGCACCGTGCGCTTCGCCGTGGACGGCACGGTGGTGGGCGAGGCGCGCACCGACGAGCGCGGGCTCGCCCACTTCGCCTACGTGCCGACCCAGCCGGGCCTGCACCGCGTCACCTACGAGGTCCTCAGCGACAAGGGACGGGTGCTGCGCCCGCTCGAGCCCGGTGAATACGGCGTGCTGCAGGTGGTCACCGATCAGCCGGTCGCGGCGGTCGACGCGAGCCTGCTGCTCGGCGCCCAGGGCGAGGCGCTCGAGCCGCTGCGGGCGCTCGCGCGGCGCGGCTTCCAGCTCTGCTACGTCGACCTCCACGACCTCGATCGCACCCTCGACCTGCGCGCCATCGTCGAGCGCGAGGAGCTGCCACGCTCGGCGACGATGGTCCACCCCGCCGAGGACCTGGGCTTCGCCACCTTGCAGGTCGACTTCGCGCCGATCTTCGCGAGCAGCACGCTGCGCCGCGTCCGTGCGCTGGGCGTGCCGGTGGTGCTCGCGATCGTCACCCCCGAGCGGGTCGCCGCGTTCGAGGCGGTGGGCGGCGTGACGGCCGTGCCGTGGGAGGAGTTCGCGGAGCTCGCGGCGAACGACGCGGCGCTCGCCGACCTCGCCGCGCGGGCGGCGGCGATGGTCCGCGAGCGCGACGCCGCGCGACCCGAGGAGCGCTTCACCCGCGGCCTCGACCTCATGACCGGCAGCCGCGTGGCGGAGGGCAACCAGGTCCACGTCGAGCTCGACAACCGCGCCGCGCGCGAGGCGGTGTTCGCCGCGCTCGAGCGCGCCGAGCGCTCGATCCACGCGCAGTTCTACATGCTCAAGGAGGGCCGCTTCGCCGAGCAGTTCGCGGCGCGGCTGGTGGTGGCGGCGCGCCGCGGCGTGCACGTCCGGCTGGTCGTCGACGCGCTCTACTCGGGTCAGGAGCTCCTCGGCCTGCAGAACCCGGTGGCCAAGAGCCTGAGCGGCGAGCCCGACGTCGAGATCATCGCGAGCGACCCCATCACCTTCGCCGAGGGCGTCGACGCGGTACGGCTCAAGCAGCGCGACCACCGCAAGCTGATCGTGGTCGACGGGCGCGTCGCGTTCGTGAGCGGCCGCAACGCCGGCGACGAGTACTACGAGGGCTTCGAGGAGGTCGCGATCCTCGACGCGACACCCCAGGACCGCATCCCGTGGCTCGACGCCCACCTCGAGGTGCGCGGCCCGCTGGTCGCGCAGGTCCAGCGCGTGTTCCTCGAGAACTGGCGCCGCAACCGCGGCACCGAGGTCGCCGAGGACGACGGCGTGCCGCCGCGGCTGGCGAGCCTCGGCACCACCCGGGCGCGGGTGATCCACCACGACGGTCTCGCTGACGCCAACGCGCTGCTCAGCTACGAGGCGATCATCCACGGCGCGCGACCACGTGGTGGTGCTCAACGATTTCCCGGTGCTCGCGACCCTGCGGCCACCATGCTGCGCGCGGTGAAGCGCGGCGTGCGCATCGATTTCCTCACCGGGTGCGCGATCCCGCGGCGCGCCGACGGCACGTTCTTCAAGGGCCCGATCCACCGCGAGCTCTTCGAATACATGACCAAGCGCCGCTTCGAGCCCTTGATCCGGGGGGGCGTACACGTCTACGAAGTACAGGTGAGTGGACTCCCGTTGCTGGTCGCGCGCGGTGGTGCGGTGCGGCCCTACGTTCACGCCAAGGTCATCACCGCCGACGGCGAGGTGGCGAGCGTCGGCTCGGCCAACCTCGACGCGACCGCCGCGTACTGGGAGCGTGAGGTGAACGTGGTGGTCGAGGACGCGGCGGTGGTGGGCGAGCTCGAGGGGCGCTTGCTGAAGCTGGTGGCCACCGCGGTGCCCCTCGATCTCGAGTCCGAGTACTGGAAGCGCGAGTCGGGCCGCCGCGCGATCACCGACACCTTGTGGCCCGACGCCATGTACTCGTGAGCCGCGCCATTCCGACGAGACGCCCATGAAACGACGCAGACCTGGCTCGCGATCCCGGGATCGCGGCTTCTCGCCGCGTGCCGAGCGCAAGAGCGCCGATCGGGCGCGCCACCCGCGCCGCCTGCGTCCCAGCGAGCAGCGCCGCCGCGAGGCCCTGCAGCGCGCTCTCGATCGCGCCGAGGCGAAGTTCCGCAGCGCCTTCGAGAACGCCGTCGAGGGGATCTTCCAGACCACCCCCGACGGTCACTACCTCTACGCGAACCCGGCGCTGGCGCGCATGTACGGCTACGGCAGCGCCGCCGAGCTGATGTCGGGGATCTCGGACATCGGCCGCCAGGTCTACGTCGACGCCGAGCGTCGCTCCGAGTTCAAGCGGCTGCTCGCCGAGTACGACGCGGTGCGCGCCTTCGAGTCGCAGATCCGCCGCCGCGACGGCAGCGTGATCTGGATCTCCGAATACGCCCGCGCGGTGCGCGACGCGCGGGGCCGGCTCCTCTACTACGAGGGCACCGTGCAGGACGTGAGCGAGCGCAAGAACGCCGAGGAGGCGCTCGCCCGGCAGGTGCAGGAGACCCGCGAGGCGTACGACCGGCTACGCGCCGCCGAGGAGCAGCTCGTCCAGCACGAGAAGCTCTCCGCGGTGGGCATCCTGGTCGGCGGTCTCGCTCACGAGCTCAACAACCCGCTCACCGGGATCCTGGGCTTCGCCGAGCTGCTCTCGGCGCGGCCCAATCTCGACGCCGTGGTCCGCGGGCACCTCGAGCACATCGCGCGCGCCGGCGCACGCGCCAAGGCGATCGTCGCCAAGCTCACCACGTTCGCAGGTCTGCACAAGCCCGACCTGACCCGTGTCGACGTCAACGCGGCGGTCGAGAGCGCCCTCGAGCAGCTCGAACACGAGGTCGCGGGTGGGCGGGTGGCGATCACGGCCGAGCTCGACCCCGACCTCCCCGAGGCGCTGCTCGATGCGGGCCAGATCACGCAGGTGCTCGCCAACCTCTGCACCAACGCGGTGCAGGCGATGGCCGCCACCGACGGCCGCGGCGTGTTGCGCATCATCACCGGCAGGACGTCCGGCGGTCAGCTCGAGATCCGCGTGATCGACAACGGCCCCGGGATCGACGATCGCGAAAAGGCGAAGGTCTTCGAGCCGTTCTACACCACCAAGGACGTGGGCCAGGGCACCGGCCTCGGGCTCTCGATCGTGTTCCGGATCGTCGAAGAGCACGGCGGTACCATCCGGGTCGCGGACTCCGATCCCGGGCCGGGTGCCACGTTCATCGTGACCTTGCCAGTGGACGGGCCGGCGCGCAGCGCCGTGGTGGAGCCGCCATCCGACTCGGAGCTTCTCGAGGGCCTCGACGAAGCGAGCGTGCCGCGCGCGAGCTGACGCATCCACGCGGCGATCGCCGGGCGGCCGACGGAGCGGCCGTGGCGTCAGTTGATGATCGTCAGGCTGCCGCCTTCCCACTCGGCGATCGGCCGCTGGTCCTCGTCGGTGATCTGGATGCCCTTCAGGCCGTCGCGGTCCAGCCACTTCTCGAACTCGCGCATCACGTTGGTCCTCTCGCCATTCGAGAGGTCGTTCCAGCGCGGGCGCGCCTGAGCGGCGATCCAGCCCTCCTTCAGGAGGTGCTGGGTCGAGAGGTCGATCGCCTGGCTGAGCATGTCGACCGTCTCGGGCGCTGCCGTCGACGTCGCCGTCTTGCCACCTCCGGTCAACAGCTTGGCGCCCATCGCGGCGGCCGCGACCAGAACGACGGCGAGCAGCGCCTTGCCCACGGTCAGTCCCGCGCCGGGCTCGCCAGGAGACGCTTCCGGTGGACGGCTCTTGACCTCCCCCGTGCGCGGCTTCCTGGTTTCCTTGGTGCTCGGCCTGCCCGACTTGTGGTCGTAACGCGGTGGCTCGCGGTCGCGCAGCGCGGAGGTGGTCTTGCGGGGCGCGGGGACCGGTGTCTCCTCGTCTCCCCCGAACTCGGGAGTGAGCGCCTCCCCCTTGAGCAGCCGGCGCGTCGCCTCCTCGAAGGCGTCCTGGCGAGTCTTGTACGCGCGCCCGGCGGCCGGTTCGCCGGCTCCCGCTCCCGCTGCGGCTGGCGCCGAACGCGGCGGAGCGGCGGGCGCTGCGGGCACGACGGGAGTGCTCGGCGGCGCGGCTGTCTCCGGCTTGGGTGGTGCCGTCGTGCCTTCGGGCATCTGGTAGGTGGCCGCGCCGCTGCCCGGCTGGGCGCGGGCGTCGGCGGCGGCGGTCGCGATGTCGGCGATGCCGATCACGTCGGCGAGCCGGAGCCGGATGACGCTCGCCAGCAACCGATCGCGGCTGAGCGGTAGCGCCGCCTCCATCTGGCGCACCGTGGTGCGGCCGTTGATGAGGGTCAGCAGCATCCGGTCGGTGTCGTCGAGGTGGGCGTTGCGGTTGACGTTCTGCGGGTCGAAGGTCGGGACGACCTCGAGCAGCGCCGGCTCGTCGTAGAACGGCAGCGTGTCGTCCCACAGCACCACGCCGCGGCCCACCAGCTTGAGGATCACGCGCGCGACCGAATCTTCGGGGAGCCCGGTCAGCTCGCGGATCTGGCCGACCGTGTAGCGCCCCGAGATGGAGGTCAGCACGATCCGATCGTCGGGCTCGAGCGAGCTTCATCCACTGATAAGCGCGGATGAAGCGTGGGAACTTTGTCGCGCAGGACGTCCGGGGCTGTAGAGCTTCGCTGGATCCATCGGGGGGTCACTCGATCGTCGGGCTCGTCGAGCATACAGCATGGTCCGCCGTCGACCTATCGACGCCAGGGCCCCGGCGCGGCGTGATCGCCTCGCCGCGCGACCACGCCGCGGAGGTACGGATCGAGATAGGGGAAGTCCTCTACGAGGCTCGTCCCCGATCACGGCTCCGCGGGGGGACGGAGCCCCCCGCGCCACGAAGACCCTCGTAGCGACGGGGGTTCCATCCCCCGTCGCCGGGCCGATGCGGCTTCCGTGAGCAACCCAGATGGAGAAATTCACAGCCTCAGTGCGACGCCGCGAGCGCAGCGAGGCGTCTCGGGGGTGAGGCCCCGGCGGGGGCGGCGGCGACGGAGCGCCGCCCTCCAGGCGGGCGGGGGGCTGGAACAGCCCCCCGAGAAACCCCGCGTGGGGGTCTGGACCAGACCCCCGAGGGAGCATCGGCAGGCTGTTGCCGGGCTCGCATCGGCGAGCTCGTCACCGGCCTGCTAGGCTCGGGCGCGCGGACGGCGAGCGACGCGATGCGTATCCTGCTGGTCGAGGACGAGGTCGAGCCACGCGGGGCGTGGCCTGCGCTCCTGCGTTCGCTCGGTCACGACGTGGTGATCGCCAGCAACGCCGAGCACGCCTGGCAGCTCTTCCAGCTCGGCGGGTTCCCGCTGGTGCTGGTCGAGCTCAGCGCGCGCATCCCCGCGACGCTGACGCTGGTGAGCCGGATCCGCTCCTCGCAGCGCGGCGATCGGACGGTGGTGCTGGTGGCGGCGGCGCGCGACGAGACCGAGCTGATCGCCGCCGCGATCGCCGCCGGCGCCGACGACTACGTGCGCATGCCGGTCGACGGCGCGCTGCTCGCGGTGCGGCTCTCGCTCGCCGAGCGCAAGAGCCTCGAGCGTAGCCAGGGCCACCAGGTCGAGGAGGAGCTGCGACGGCGGCTCGAGCGAGTGCGCGCCGTCTATCACCTCGCCGACGCCGCCAGTCACGCGCGCCCGATCGAGGAGCTCTACGCCGAGGCGATCGAGGGGACGGAGCGCGCCCTCCACACCCGCCGCGCGGCGATCCTGCTCTTCGACGCCCACGGCGTGATGCGCTTCCAGGCGTGGCAGGGCATCTCGGAGCGCTATCGCGCCGTGGTCGAGGGCCACTCGCCGTGGACGCGCGAGGACCGCGATCCCGCTCCCGTGGTGGTCGACGACGCCGAGAGCGACGATCGCGTCGCCCAGTTCCGCGACGCCATCCGCGAGGAGGGCATCCGCTCGCTGGTGTTCGTGCCGATCGCCTACCGTGGCGAGGTGCTCGGCAAGTTCACGATCTATTACGGCGCCCGCCACCGCGTGACCGACGAGGAGCTGCTGCTCTTCCAGACCATCGCCAACCACGTCGCCGCGGCGCTGGCGCGGGCGCGCGCCGACGAACGGCTGCGCGCCTCGGAGGAGCGCTTCCGCCAGCTCGCCGAGAACATCGACGCGGTGTTCTGGATCGCCGACGTCGCCGAGCCCCGCCTGCTCTACGTCAGCCCCGCCTACGAGCGGATCTGGGGGCGCGACGTGCCGCAGCTCGACGTCGAGCCGCTCGCCGCGCTCGAGGCGGTCCACCCCGACGATCGCAGGAGCGTGATGCGGATGCACTTCCACGTGGCCAAGGGCGAGATGGCGCAGGCCGAGTACCGCGTGGTTCGGCCCGACGGCTCGCTGCGCTGGGTGCGGGGCCGGGCCTTCCCGGTGCGCGACGAGCGTGGCGAGGTGTACCGCGTGGCGGGGATCACCGAAGACGTGACCCGGGTCAAGCAGCTCGAGGAGCAGCTCGTCCAGAGCGAGCGGCTCTCGGCGGCGGGGATCCTGGTGGGTGGGATCGCTCACCAGCTCAACAACCCGCTGACCGGGGTGCTCGGCTTCGCTCAGCTCCTCTTGCGCAACGCCGCCGTGGAGGGGAAGGTCCGCAGCTCGGTGGAGCGCATCCACGCGGAGGCGCTGCGCGCCAAGCAGATCGTCGGCAGCCTGCTCGCGTTCGCGCGCCATCGCCGCCCGCGGCTCGAGCCGATCGACCTCAACGCGGTGCTGAGCGGAACCGTCGAGAGCGCGCTCGACGAGCTCAATCGCGCCGGCATCACGGTCGAGACCTCGCTCTCCCCGGAGGTCCCCATCACCACCGCGGATCGGCTCCAGCTCCGCCAGGTCTTCACGAGCTTGATCGAGCACGCCGCGGCCACCATGAACGGCGCGAGCGCAGCCGACGGCCGACGGCTGCGCATCTCGACCTCGCTCAACGAGCGCGATCGCGTCGAGATCCGGATCGCCGACACCGGCCCCGGAGTGCCGGCCGAGCTGCGCCGCACGATCTTCGATCCACCGGTCGGCGAGGCCGAGGAGGCGGGACGCTCGATGTGGGGACTCTCGATGGCGTTCGCGGTGGTGCAGGATCACCAGGGAGAGATCTTCGTGACCGAGAGCGAGCCGCCGCCAGGCGCGACCTTCGTGATCGAGCTGCCCGTGCGCGCCGACCCCGGTCCGGTGCTGTCGCCTGCGATATGAGGGGGACGGCGATGGACCCGAGGCGGGTGACGCTCGCGATCACGGCCGCCGTGGCGCTGGCGGGATGCTCCGGCGGCGGCTCGGAGCCGAGCACGGGGACGCGGGTCGCGAGCGTCGCGATCGTGGCGTCCGCGGCCCCGAGCGCGGGCGAGCAGCTCGCGTCCGAGCGCGCTCGCAGCTTGCTGGCGACGGCCACCGGCAAGCCGGTGGCGGTGGTCGCCGGCGCGGACGCCGCGCCCGCCGAGGCGGAGCTTCTCGTGGCGCTCGGCCCGAGCGAGCTCGCCGATCGCGTGCTCGGCGCGCGCGGTGACGGGCTCGCCCCGGGGCCTATGCGGTGGCGCGCGGCGAGGATGGCGGCCGCGCGGTGATCGCGGCGCGCGGCGGCGACTCGCTCGGCGCCGCGTACGCGACGTACGCCGCGCTCGAGGCCCTCGGCTTCGGCTTCTTCCACCCCGAGCAGACGTTCGTGCCGGATGCGCTGGTGGTGCCGGATGCGCTGACGGAGGTCCATGCGCCGACCTACTCCTGGCGTGGCTTCCACCTCCACACCATGCACCCGATCGAGCTCATGGACTCGTTCCTCGTCGAGGGCGACGAGCACCTCGCCGAGGCCGAGCGCTACCTCGACTGGCTGGTCGCCAATCGCCAGACGTACGTCCAGTGGGTGCTGCAGGACACCGTCGACATCGACGCGTTCCTGCGCCACGCGGGCCGCATCGTGTCGGCCGCCCACGAGCGCGGGCTGAAGGTGGGCATCGACACACCGTTCCAGTTCATCCAGCAAAACGGCTGGGTGCTCGTCCCCGACGGCCAGAGTCCGCCCGAGCCGCAGATCGAGGCGCGCATCGCGACGCTCATGGTGGTGCCGTGGGACGTGATCAACGTCGAGCTCGGCAACGCCGAGTTCCTGCCCAGCGACGACCAGGCCACCTTCGACTGGCTCAACTTCACCGCCGAGCTGCTCGACTCGCGCTACGGCGTCGAGCTGCTCACCAAGGTCCACTGCACCAGCGGCCAGACCGCGCCCCACTTCGACGACATCAACTTCAACTTCCTGCCCGGGCTCGCGGACCCGCGCGTCGGCGTGATGCCGCACACGGTGCAGTTCTACGACCTGTTCCGGGTGGCGCCGACCTACGACAACGAGGACTTCTCGGCGATGCGCGAGTTCCTGCTCGGCGAGATCGGCGAGCGGCGCGTCGTCTACTACCCCGAGACCGCGTACTGGGTGACGTTCGACGTGGACGTGCCGCTCTTCCTGCCGCACTACGGCTTCGCGCGCTGGAACGACCTCAACCGCCTCGCCGACTCGGGGATGGACGGACAGATCGACTTCTCGAGCGGCTTCGAGTGGGGCTTCTGGCTCAACGACTGGATGGCGGCTTCGTCGGTGTACGACGCACGCGAGGACTGGCGCGACAAGCTCGCTGGCTTCACGCGCATCTTCGGCCGGCGCGGCGCCGCGATGCAGGACCTGCTGGCGAGGATCATCGAGGAGCAGGGGCGCGACCTCCTCGAGCGCAACGACGTGGCCGAGCTGATCGGCTGGGACACCGCCGACGACATCGGTCACTTCATCGCCAAGACCGAGTTCCAGCCGGTGCGCCGCCTCCCCGAGGAGGTGCGCAAGCTCGACGCCGACGGGCTCGCCGCGTACGAGGCCGACGTGATCGCCCGCCTCACCGAGCTCGACGCGACCTACGCCGGATTCGTCGCGGAGCTCTCGCGTCTCGGCGCCGGCATCCCCGCCGCGGCGCGCCCCTGGTACGACGAGCTCGCCGACTCGCTCGCGATCACGCACCTCCGGATTCGCCACGTGCTGCGGCTCGATCAGGGGCTGGTGGCGGTGCGCCGCGGTGAGCTCGGTCTCGACCCGCGCGGCGCCGACACGGCCCGTCAGCGATGGCTCGAGGCCCAGGACGTCCGCCACCAGGCCGAGCCGATCGTGGTGCGGCGCGAGAGCGCCTATCGGTTCCCCGCCGAGCGCATCGCGCGGCGGCGCGAGAACCCCACCTCGTACGAGTTCGGTTACCTGTACACGGTGTGGGATCTCTACTATTGGAAACGCGACGAAGCGCGCGCCTTCCCGCCGAGCTTCTGCATCTGCGACGGCAACCTGGTGAACCTGGTCGACAACTTCCTGGGTGAAGGCGGGCTCGGCGACGTCCTCGAGTCGCTGCCGCCGCTCGCCGGCTGCCTCGACGCGTGCGCGCACCCGGTCGAGCAGCTCGCGGAGCCGGTCGTCCCCCTTACCTGATGCCGCTCGTTTTCCGCGACACCGCCCCGGAGAGCCTGTGAATCTTTCGATCTGGCTCGCTCATGGAAGCCGCGCGAAGCCGGCGACGGGGGATGGAACCCCCGTCGCTACGGTCGTTCTCGTAGCGCGGGGGGCTTCGTCCCCCCGCGGGCGCTGCGATCGCGCCCGATTCCTCCACAGGTCCGGAGCCGCGCGATGAAGAACTTCTATCCGTATTACCTCGCGGGACGACCGGTCCTCGCCAACGAGGACCTGGTGGTGACCAGCAAGTTCACGGGCGAGATCGCCGCGCGCGTGGCGCTCGCCGACGCGGAGGCGATCGACGCGGCGATCGCCGCCGCCACTGCGGCGGCGACCCCGTTCAGGCGCTGGCCCGCCCATCGCCGCCAGGCGGTGCTCGAGCGGGTGGTCAAGGGCATCACCGATCGCCGCGAGGACCTCGCTCGGACCCTCGCGATCGAGGCGGGCAAGCCCATGCGCGACGCGCGCGGCGAGGTCACCCGCGCGATCGACACGTTCCGGATCTCGGCCGAAGAGGCGACCCGCATCCACGGCGAGTACCTGCCGCTCGACATCGGACCGCGCAGCGAGGGCGTCGAGGCGATCACCAAGCGCGTCCCGGTGGGGCCGGTCGCGCTGATCGCGCCGTTCAACTTCCCGCTCAACCTGGTGGCGCACAAGGTCGGTCCGGCGCTCGCGGCGGGGTGCCCGTTCGTGCTCAAGCCCGCCTCGGCCACGCCGATCTCGGCGCTCATCCTGGCCGAGATCCTGGCCGAGACCGACCTGCCGGAAGGCGTGGTGAACGTGCTTCCGTCGAGCCGCGGCGCCTCCGACAAGCTCGTCGAGGACGACCGCCTAAAGCTGCTCTCGTTCACGGGCTCCGCCGAGGTCGGCTGGGCGCTCAAGGCGCGCGCGCGCAAGAAGAAGGTGGTGCTCGAGCTGGGCGGCAACGCCGCGTGCATCGTCGACGAGAGCGCCGATCTCGAGGTGGCGGCCGACCGCATCGTGTTCGGCGCCTATTACCAGGCGGGACAGAGCTGCATCAGCGTGCAGCGGATCCTTGCCCATCGGGCGGTGTACGACGCGCTCCGCGAGCGGCTGGTCGAGCGGATCGGCCAGCTCAAGGCCGGCAACCCGCTCGCCGACGACACGTTCCTCGGGCCGCTCATCACCGAAGCGGACGCGGTCCGCGTCGAGGGCTGGATCGGCGAGGCGGTCGCCGCCGGCGCGAAGGTCGCGGTCGGCGGCAAGCGCGACGGGCGCACGGTCGAGGCGACGCTGGTCGAGAACGTTCCGCGCACCGCGAAGCTGAGCTGTCAGGAGGTCTTCGGACCGGTCGCGATCCTCGAGCCCTTCGCCACGTTCGACGAAGCGCTCGAGGCCGTGAACGAGAGCGACTTCGGCCTCCAGGCCGGAGTGTTCACCCGCGACCTGCAGCACGCGTTCCGCGCCTGGAACGAGCTCGAGGTCGGCGGCGTGATCGTCAACGACGTGCCGTCGTTCCGCGTCGACAGCATGCCGTACGGCGGCGTGAAGGACTCGGGCCTCGGCCGCGAGGGCGTGCGCTACGCCATCGAGGACATGACCGAGCTTCGCCTGCTCGTCCTCAACAAGGTCGGCCGCTGACGGGCGCTGGCTCGATCGCCGTTCCGGAGGGGCACGCGCCGCGTGCCCGGCGATAGGCGCCGGCGGCGCCGTGATCCCTCGGCGCCGCCGCGGTGGGCGGCCGCGAAGGATCGCGGCCCTCCAGGCCGATCGATTCCGTTCCTGCACTGGAGGGCGGCGGTCCCTCGCCGCCGCTTCCGCTCGCCCGCTCGCGGCCGCGAAGGATCGCGGCCCTCCAGGCCGATGGGTTCCGGTCCCCCGTGGAGGGCGGTGGTCCCTCACCGCCGCGGCGCTCGAGTCCGATCCAACCCAGCGGCCGCGAACGATCGCGGCCCTCCAGCGGCTCTCGTCGCGAGCGCCCCGGAGGGGCAGGTCCGCGGACGGCCGGGAGGCCGTCCCTCCGAGGGGAGGGCTCGGCCCCAAGCGCCTCGGAGGGCCCGCCTCCCGGCGGGCCGGGATCGCGACGCCGTCACGTTCGATCTCGGTACGGCGCCCCTCGCTCGCTGGGTCGGTGGCGGAGCACCGACGCGCCAGGCCCATCCATTCCGGGTTGGAGGCGTCGCGGTCCCTCGCGACGCCTCCCCGGTCGATCGCAGCCTCCCGGCGAGATTCATTGCGCCGGTCCGCGGGACGCACGATCCTTCGTATCCCTATCGCGCTCGCGTCGTGTCGGGTGAAGGCCGCGGCCCGACGCAACAGAACGGAGGCATCCATGTCCAGAACGCGTTCGCCCGAGCCGCGCCGCACCAAGATCGTCGCGACGCTCGGGCCGGCGTCGGGCGACGCGGCCACGATCGCGGCGCTGATCGCTGCCGGCGTGGACGTCTTCCGCCTCAACTTCTCGCACGGCGACCACGCGACCCACGGGCGGCTGATCCGGCTCGCGCGGCGCGCCTCCGCGCAGGCGAAGCGGCCGATCGCGCTGCTCGCGGATCTGCAGGGCCCGAAGATCCGCGTCGGCCGGCTCGCGGACGGGGCACCGATCACGCTCGCGCGAGGGGGAAGGCTGGTCATCGTCGCGCGCGACGACGTGGTGGGCGCGGCGGGGCGGGTGGGCTGCTCGTACCCCGCGCTGGCGCGCGACGTGCGCCCCGGCGAGCGCCTGCTCCTCGACGACGGCAACCTCGAGGTCGAGGTGGTGCGGGTCCACGGCGACGAGGTGCACACCCGTGTCGAGGTGGGCGGCGTGCTGCGCCAGCACCGCGGCATCAATCTGCCGGGCACGCGCATCAGCTCGCCAGCGCTCACGCGCAAGGACCTCGCCGACCTCGGCTTCGCGCTGGCGCGTGGCGTGGACCTCGTGGCGCTCTCGTTCGTGCGCGCCGCGGACGAGGTGCGCGATCTCGCGAAGCGCATCGCCGCCGCGGGATCGCACGCGGGCGTGGTCGCCAAGATCGAGCGCCCCGAGGCGGTCACGCGGATCGACGAGATCGTCGCCGCCGCGGACGTGATCATGATCGCGCGCGGCGACATGGGGGTGGAGCTCGGCGCGGAGCTGGTGCCCGGCATCCAGAAGCGCCTGATCCGCCGCGCGGTCGCGAACGCGAAGCCGGTGATCACGGCGACGCAGATGCTCGAGTCGATGATCGACCACGCTCGTCCCACTCGCGCCGAGGCGTCGGACGTGGCGAACGCCATCTACGACGGCACCAGCGCGGTGATGCTCTCCGGCGAGACGGCGGCGGGGGCCTACCCGGTCGAGACCGTGCGCACCATGGACCGGATCGTGCGCCGCACCGAGTCCGAGCTCGCCGCGAAGCTCGCGCTGCGCGAGCTCGCGAGCTTTCCGCCCACCATCGCCTCCGGCGAGCTCGCCGGCGCCACGCCGTCGATCGCCGAGGCCACCGTGGCGGGCCGCGGCGCGCGCCGCCGTCGACGCGCGGGCGAGCGTCGTCGTCGTGCTCACCGACCACGGCCGTACCGCGCACTACGTGGCGCGCGAGCGCCTGCCGATGCCGGTGATCGCGCTCACGCCCACCCGCGGCACGTGGTCCCGGCTCGCCCTCGAGTGGGGCGTGGTGCCGGGGCGGATCGCCTACGCCCGCGACGCGAAGAAGCTCCTCGACGCCGCCCTCGCGCAGGCCGTGGCGAGCGGCCAGGCCGCCCCCGGCGACCGCGTCGTCGTCGTGGCCGGCCGGCTTCGCGAGAGCGGCGCCACCGACACCGTCGGCATCCGCGAGATCCCGCGCGCGCGCCGAAGGCGTGGTGGCGCACCCGCCGAGCCTGCCGGATCGTCTTGACGCCCGCGCGCGCACCGTGGCACCGTGCGCGCCAGTCGACGTGTCCCGGATTGCGAACGCGTGATCGGCCCCGAGGCCACACGCACAGGAGGCTTCATGAAGCGAACGTGGGGTTGGATTGCTGCTGCGGTGGTGGGCTCGGCGGGTCTGGTCGCGGCGACGGCGGTTCCGGCTCGCGCCGTGCACACCTCGGGCTGCGGTCTCGGCTCGATCCTCATCGAGAAGAATCACAAGGTGGGCCAGGTCGTGTCGGCCACCCTCAACGGCTCGTTCGGAACCCAGACCTTCGGCATCTCGACGGGTACGTCGAACTGCACGACCGACGGCACGCTCATGGGCGAGAAGGAGCAGCAGGCGTTCGCCGAGGCCAACCTCGAGAACCTCGAGCGCGACATGGCGCAGGGCGGCGGCGAGTACCTCGCGGCGTTCAGCACCCTCCTCGGCTGCGATCCGAGCCTGACCCCCGCGGTCGGGTCGTTCGCCCAGGCGAACTACACCAAGACCTTCCCCACCGAGAGCACGACCGCGAGCGACGCCCTCTCGTCCTTCAAGGTCGAGCTGGCCTCGAACGAGACGTTCGCGAACGGCTGCACCAAGCTCTGAGCCGCTGATCTCGTGATTCGACGTCTCGCGCGGCCCGGCCGGGGTTCCGGCCGGGCCGTTCGTTTTGCGCTCGCCGCGCTGTGCTGGCTCGTCGCCTTCCGGATCGCGTCCCCGCCGTCCGCGGGGGCGGCCGAGGATCCGGCCGACTACGTGGCGGTCCTGATCGAGCGCGCCCGCGCGCTGAAGCTCGCCGAGTCGCGCGAATGGCTCGTCCTCGGCCACTACCGCGAGAACCGGCTCTCGTCCGGCACGACCAGCGAGGTCGACGCGGCCGCGTTCTTCCTCGCCCCCGACGGCAAGACCAACCCGGCAGCCGAGCTCGACGCGACGCTCACCGCCTTCGTCGAGCAGGCGCTCGATCTCGACCCGTCGGGTGAGGCGGAAGCGGGGCCCGCGCGCTGCCGGTTCCCGGCGCGGTTCTCCTGGCTCGACGCCCAACTCCAGTTCGACCCGGAGCGTGTGCCGCGCGCGCCCTGCGAGCGCTTCGACCACTGGCGCGACGCGATCGCCGCCGAGTCCGCGACGATCATCTTCGCGTCGGCCTACCCGAACGGGCCGTCGTCGATGTTCGGCCACACGCTCCTGCGCCTCAACCGTGCGCGCGAGGGTGACGCGGCGGACCTGCTCTCCTACGCCGTCAACTACGCCGCGCTGCCGACCACCGAGAACCCCGTCCTCTACACCTTCATGGGCCTCGGCGGCGGCTTCCCGGGCTACTTCGCGACCATCCCGTACTACCTGAAGGTGCAGGAGTACGCGGACATGGAGGACCGCGACATCTGGGAGTACCGGCTCGCGTTCGACCGCGCGCAGGTGGCGCGCATGGTCGAGCACCTGTGGGAGCTCGGCCACGCGTGGTTCGACTACTACTACCTGAGCGAGAACTGCTCCTATCACCTCCTCGCGGTGCTCGACGCCGCCGACCCGTCGCTCCACCTCACGGATCAGTTCCAGAAGTGGGTCATTCCCGGCGACACGGTCAAGGCGATCGCCGAGCGGCCCGGGCTGGTGGTCTCGTCGCGGTTCCGGCCCTCGCGTTTCCGCGGCATGGTCGCCCGCCGTGAAGCCCTCGCCAGCGACGAGGTGAAGCTCGCCGAGCGCCTCGCCGATGCGGGTGGCGGCGAGCCGCGGACGCTCCTCGCCGCGGCGGACCCGTCGCGGCGCGCGGCGATCCTCGACACCGCCTACGAGCTGGTGCGCTATCGCGCCGAGGCCTCGCCGATGACCGCCGCGAAGGGACGCGAGCGCGAGCTGCTGATGGCGCGGGGTCGACTCGCGCTCGCCGCGCAACCGGCCGACGTTCCGGTGCCGCCGACTCCCGAGTCGAGCCACGGTTCGGCGGCGATCACCCTCGGCGGCGGCCACGGCACGCGCGGCGCCTTCGCCGACGTCGCGGTACGCGGCGCGCTCCACGACCTCCTCGACCCCTCGTCGGGTTACATGCCCGGGAACCAGATCGAGATGTTCGGGGTCGAGGCGCGCCTCCACGGCGAGGAGGCGCCGGCGTTCGAGCTCGAGCGCGTTCCTGGCTCGGATCGTCTCGCTCGCGCCGATCGATCCCTGGGTGATCCGCCCTTCGTGGCACGTGTACGTCGGCTCCGATCGGGTGCGCGAGGACGCATGCGCCGGTTGGGACTGCGTGTACGGCAGCCTCTCGGGTGGCGCCGGCCTCGCGCTCGGCTGGGAGCGCTGGCTGCCGGGGTTCGCGTACGGCTTCGCCGACCTCGACACCGGCGTCGGCGCGCCGTTCCGCGACGCCTACCGGCTCCAGGCGGGCGCATCCCTCGGCGCGTTGCTCACGCCGCTCTCCGCGTGGCGGGTTCAGCTCGAGGCGGGTTACCTGTACCCGTTCCTCGGCGTAGCGCCCCCGGACTCGTTCGACGACGGCGGCGACGACGGCGTGAACTTCCGCTTGCACGGCGCGACCTCGGTCTCGCTCACCCACGACCTCGAGCTGAGGGTCGAGGCCACCAAGCTGCGCGGCGCCTTCGATGGGACGCTGAGCCTGCGCTGGTACCGCTGAGGCGCCGGCCGTGCCCGCAGATCAACCGCCCAGCCGCGGCCAGATCGAGGCGAGCGGGATCTCGAGCCCCGGGAAGAGCGCGGGACGGAACACGTCCTGGTTCTCGAGCGAGGCCTCGCGGACGTAGCGCCCGTCGCGGAGGGTGTGGGCGACCAGCGTGCGGTCGATCGGGTCGACGATCCAGTAGTGGGGGATGCCGTGGCGCTCGTAGAGAGCGTACTTGGCGATCTGATCGCGGCGGCGCGAAGCGGGGGACTTCGATTGGATCTCGACGACGAGGTCTGGCACGCCCTCGATGCCGCGCGTGGTCACGATGCCGATCCGAGCCTCGGCCACGAACACGATGTCGGGCTCGACGTAGTCGTCCTCGGCAAGGATCAAGGCGACCGGGGATGCGACGATCCAACCGAGAGCATGGGCGCGGACGTGTTGGAGAAGCAGAGCGAGGAGGGTTGCAGAGAGCTCCTGATGCGACGACCCGGGCGGCGGCACCATGTGGATCTCGCCTCCGATCACCTCGTAGCGCTTGTCGTCCTCCATCGCGAAGATGTCCTCGACGGTGACGTGGCTGCGCGGCTGGATGTCGGTGGTCGGGGAAGGCATCGTCCTGTCCTCCGCTCCCGAGTCTACCCCTCCGTCGGCGGCGTCCGGTAGAACGCCGTGAGCTTGGCGGTGGCGAGGATGGTGTGGATCTCGCGAACGCGCCCGCCGGCGTCGAGCTCGAGGCGGGTGACGAAGCGGGTTGGCTCACCGGCACGGGCGCGCTCCGCTTCACCGAGGATCGCCGGCGCGCCGTTGACCCAGCGGATCTCGTAGCGCGTGTCGATGGGCCACAGGCGCAGCACGTTGCGCAGGAACGTGATGACCTTGGCGACGCCGACCACCGGCACGCGCGCGGCGTGGAACTCCGCCTCCGCCGTCGCTCAGGAGCCGCACGTCGCCGGCGAGCAGCTCCTCGAGTCCCGCGACGTCGTCGGTCGCCAGGCAGGTCATGAACCGCGCCAGCACCTCCTGCGCGGCTGCGCTCGCGGTCTTCACCCGTGAGCGCTCGTAGGACTCGAGGCGCTTGCGGGCGCGGTGGTGCTGGACCTTCACGTTCGCGACGCTGAGCCCGAGCACCTCGGCGGTCTCTTCCAGCGAGGCGTCGAGGACGTCGCGCATCAGGAGCACCGCACGCTGGTTGGGGGTGAGCGCCTCGAGAGCGAAGAGAAACGCGAACGAGGCGCTCTCGCGCAGGTCGTAGCGCGCGCCGGGCGAGAGCTCGGCTGGCCCGGGCAGGTCGTCGGGCGGAGCCTCGTTTTCGATCGGCGACGGCAGCCAGGGGCCGACGTAGGCGCGCCGCTTGCGCGCACGCAGCCGATCACGCGCGACGTTGACCAGTACGCGGGTGAGCCACGGCCCGAGGGGCTCGTCGAGGCGCGCCGGCGGACGTTCGAGGGCGCGCACGAAGGTGTCCTGGAGCGCGTCGTCCGCATCCGCGGCGCTGCCGAGCATCCGGTACGCCACCGCCCACAGGTATCCGCGCTGCGCCGCGAAGGCGTCCGCGGCGAGCGGCTCGATCGGCGAGGGGGCCATCGCCGTCATCATGCGGCCGAGGCGAGACGCGGGTCGAGATGGGCGAGCGCCGCTCGCGCGGCGGCGCGGCCGCTCGCGACCGCCGCGTCGGCGAGGAACGCTCCCGGGCCCACCCAGTCGCCTGCGACGAAGTAGCCGGGCACGCCCGCGGCGGTGGCGGTGGGCCGCGGCGGGCCGTCGCGGTCCGCGCGCACGAGGTCGTGTTGCACCACCATGCGGCGCAGGAAGCGGCGCTGCGCGAGGTGCTCCCGCCAGCCCGGCTGGAGAAGGTCGAGGAACGCCTCGAGCTCGCGCGCCTCGTCGGCGGCGGCCGCGGTGGCCGGCGACGCCAGGTACTTGGCGACGTGGATGATCGCGCCACCATGCGGTGCGAGCGCCGCGCTCTTCGAGTGCACCGAGTAATAGAGCGGCTGGTCGAGCCCGAGCGCGAAGCCGCGCTCGGGGCAGGGGAGCGACGTGAGCGCCACGTCGAGGCAAGCCGCGAGCACCGGGACCGCGTTCGCCGCCGCCGCGTCGAGCGCGGGCGAGCGCCCGGCTCCCAGGAGGCGCGCCGCGAGCTCGGGGCTGCCCGCGACCACCACCGCGCGCGCGTCGAGCTCGCGTCCCGAGTCCAGCGTGATGCGGAACTCAGCGCCGCGCACCTCGACCGCGCGCACGGCGGCCTGGGTCTCGAGGACGGCGCCCGCGCGGCCCGCGAGATCGGCGAGACCCTCGACGAGCCCGCGCCAGCCGCCGTCGAGGTAGATCACGCCACCGCGAAGCGCGCGGCGCACCTGCGCGAGCGCGGCGCCGGCGCTCACGAGCTCGGGCGCGTTGGTGTACGTCGAGAGGCGGATCAGTGCCTCGACGAAGAGCCGCGCGCGGGGATCGTGGACGTGCTCGTCGAGCCACGCCGCGACGCTGGCTCGCGCCCACCGCTCCGGGCCGGCGGCGCGCGAGCCGACCACGGCGACGAACCGCGCCACCTCGAGCTTGCCGCGCGCGCCGAGCGCCGAGGTGCCGAGGAGGCCACGTGGGCTGGTGGGAAGCGCGTGGAGCTCGCCACCGAGCAGCGCCAGCCCCTCGGTCGCCGGGCTCGCGCCGCTCAGCGGCACGCCGAGCTCGGTCAGGATCGCGTGCGCGGCCCCGGCGCGATAGAGCGCGTGTGGCCCGAGGTTGAAGTGGAAGCCGTCGCGGACGTGGGTGTCCGCCCGGCCACCGAGGGATCCCGCGCGCTCGAGCACGCGGGTCGCGAGTCCGGCTCCGGCCAGGTACGCCCCCGCCGTCAGCCCCGCCAGACCACCACCGATCACGATCACGTCGTCCATGGGTCGAGCCTCCTGTGCCCGATCCACGATCGACGACGGCGAAAGGTTACAAGGCGTGTCGACCGGTCCGCCCTCGATCCCCGGCGCCCGACGAAGCGGGCGCGCTCCAGCCGATCGTTGCGCGATCGAGGGAGGGGCAGCGCCGCGTGCCCGGCGAGACGCGGCGCGTGCATCGGCACCGCGCTCGATTACGGATCCAGCCGGGCGCGGCCGCGAAGGATCCCGGCCCTTCAGCCGGCTCGGGTCGCTCTGGAGGGCGGCGGTCCCTCGCCGCCGCGCATGAAGCCGCGAAGGATCGCGGCCCTCCACCGGGGCGATCTCCGCCGAGGTGGAGGGCAGACGCCGGAGGCGTCAGGTTCCCTCGAGCCCGTTCAGGGTCCAGTCGTAGTCGAGGAACTCGAGCTTCACTTCGGGTCTGGCGAGGGCGGTCGCCATCGGCCCGGGCGCGTAGCCGGCCACGAACCGTGCGAGGGTGCCGCTCTTCTCGAAGTCCTCGCGAAACCACTGGAAGATGGAGGAGAGGCGCACCGTGGTGCCGTCCGGGTCGAGGCGGTTCTTGGTGGTGTCCGCGAGGAAGCGGCGCGCCGCGGTCTCGAGCTGACCCATCACCGCGTCGCCGCGGTACGCCTCGGACGCGAGCGCCGGACAGCTCTTCGACGCGCACACGATGCCGAAGTGAATGAGCGGTTCCCCGATCTCCTTGCGCAGGATGCGGTGCTCGATGTCGTCGAGCGAGAGCTTGGCGCCTCGCAGCCCCTCCATCGGGATGAACCCGTCCTTGAACGCGGCGAACGGCAGGAAGCCGATCTCGCGCACGCTGCGCAGCGGCTGGTGGTCGAGGACCTGAACGACCATGTACGCGTTGTAGGCGTCGATCCAGAAAGCCAGGCGCTGTTCGCGCGTCCAGGCCGCGTAGGCCGCGGGCTCGACCCCTTGCAGCGTACGCAGATACGCGTCGAGCTCGGCGCGCCCGTCGCGACCCCAGCTCGTGTAGTCGACGCGTCCGTCGTGGACGAAGCGCGCGAGCTGGCGGGTCCAGGCTAAGTGGTCGTGGTCGAACGACGCAGCGCCGGCGCCGCGCTCGGAGCCGATGAGCAAAAGCCCGAGCACGACCAGCCACCGGCTCGCGGTCGCGAAGGGGCGAAGCGCCATCAGGGCGGCCGTTCCCTCGCCGCGCGTGGTGCCGCCGCGCTGCTGCGGCGCGCGACGCGACGGGCACTTCGAGCGCTCGGCGGCTCGTCCAGCGCGGTCGCGAGAACGTTCGTGGTGCCGAGCGTCGGCACGGTGTTGACCCCTGCAACCGGGGCATTTTCTGCTTGACTCCCGGATTGGGGATCGGTGAGAGTGGATTTGCTCCGATGCGTTTTTCACGGCAACCCCGCGTGTTCCAGGCCCCGACGCCTAGCGTCTCCCCAGCCTCTCGCGCCTCGCGTAACGCCTTCCGTTCGTGAGCTTCTCGAAAAACTCGATCCCGTTGTCTGCAGGACCGCTGCTGCCGATCGTCGGCACGTCTCGCGGTCGAGGAGAGTGAAGTATGCCCAAGAAGCTGTTCGTTGGTGGTCTGGCCTGGGGCACGGACGATGCGGGCTTGCGGCAGGCCTTCGAGGCCTACGGCTCGGTCACGGAAGCCAAGGTCGTCATGGACCGGGACACCGGTCGCTCCAAGGGGTTCGGCTTCGTGAGCTACACCGAGGACGCCGCTGCCGAGGAAGCCAAGCGCGCCATGAACGGCGCCGAGCTCGGTGGCCGCACGATCCGCGTGGACTTCGCGATCGACCGTCGAGCCGACGAGCGCGGTGGTGGCGGTGGCGGCGGGTTCGGTGGCCGGGGTGGCGGCGGTGGTGGCTACGGCGGTGACCGCGGCGATCGCGGCGGCCGTGGTGGCGGCGGTGGCCGTGGCGGCCCCGGCGGTGGTGGTGGCGGCGGACGCCGCCCCTACTGAACGCGTCCTCGACCGCGTTCTTCACGATCCTCACGCGCCTCTCGGGACCCTCCCGAGGGGCGCGGTCATCTCCGGGAGCCTGCTACGGTGGGCCCGGAGAGCACCGTCTGGGCCTTCGCGCTCTGCGCCAACGCGGAGCACCTCACGCGCCGCCGCGCGGCTCAGAGGCCGTGAATCTTTCGATCTGGGTCGCTCACGAAGGCCGCGTGGGCCCGGCGACGGGGGATGAAACCCCCGTCGCTACGATGGTCTTCGTAGCGCGGGGGGCTCCGTCCCCCCGCGGCGCTTCGCTCTCGCTCGATCCCTTCACGAACTCTCAGCTCTCGTAGCGCCGCACCGTCTCCGAGCTCGAGGGTAGCCGCTCGAGCAGCGAGGCGATCGACTCACGCTCGACGGGGTGGAGCACGTTCGCTGCGATCTCGGCGAGCGGCACCAGCACGAAGCGGCGCCGGAGCATCTCCGGGTGGGGGATCAGCAGCCCTGGCTCCGCGACGACCCGGTCCGCGTAGAGCAGCACGTCGAGATCGATCACCCGTGGGCCGTTCACGGGCCCGCGCACGCGTCCCATCGCGCGTTCGATCTCGAGGCAGGTGGCGAGCAGCTCGCGCGGCGGCGACGTCGTGACCACCCGCGCCGCGGCGTTCAGGAACCAGCCTTGCGGCGGACCGCCCACCGGCGAGGTCTCGTAGAAGCTCGACAGCGCGACCGAGACGATGCCCTCGGCGTGGCGCAGGCGCTCCGCGGCCTCACCGAGGCGCGCGCCGCGGTCGCCGAGGTTCGAGCCGAGGCCGAGATGGGTGGTGACGGGATCCATCGCGTTCTCCGGAGGCACTCGCGTCGCGTGAAAAGCTACCTGTGGCGGGCTACGATGGCGCCTCGATCGATGGCGCCATGAATCCCAAGGACGCGAAGCCCGAGGCCCAGCCGCAGCGCCGGTATCGCCGCCGCGACGTGTCGCTGCGCGCGCGCTTCAGCGCCGACGGCAACCAGTATCACCTCGGCGTCGTGACCTCGATCGGCGCCGACGGTGCCTTCGTGCAGACCGACGTCCTCTACTCGATGAACTCGCGGCTCGTCGTCGAGATCCCGCTCGGCCGCGAGCTCGGCGAGCTGCGCGCGGTGGCGCAGATCGTCTCCCTGAACCGCCGCTCCGGCACCGAGGTGGTCCACGGCTTCGGCATGCAGCTCGTCGACCCGCCCGACGACGTTCGCCAGCGGATCGAGCGCTTCATCGACGACTACTCCTCGGCGGTGGCTCTGACCCGCGAGGGCCAGCTCGCGTGGCCGTTCGCGAACGAGACCGCTGCGCCGGGTCAGGACACGCGGCCGCTCCAGTGGATCGAGGCCGACGCGACGGGTGAGGCGTGGCGCAACTCGATCTGAGCGAGCACCGCCGGCGGCTCTTCGCCCTCGGCGCGGAGCTCTCGGAGAGCGACGCGCCGCGCGTGCGGCTCGCGTATCGAGGCCGGCGGTTGGCGCCGGTGGGCGGGCTGGCGCGCGAGTGGCTGGTCGACGTCTTGCTCCCCACCCCGCCTCCGGTCGTCGAGGAGGCCGTGCCGATCGAGCCGGCGGAGGCCGCGGACGAGCCCGAGCAGGTCGACTCGACCGATCCCGACGCGCCGACGGACGTGCTCGAGGTCGCATCGACGGCGGAGGACGAGCCCGCGGCCGCCGTCGAGCCGGAGCTCGCGCCCGCGGCGGCGGCGGTGATCGACGCGCTCGCGCTGCAGATGTGGCTGGTCGACGTGCTCGCCGCGCGCGACTTCCGCCTCGAGCGGCTCGGCGTCGACGACGCCAACGACCTCGAACGCGTGAGTCTCGCGCTCATCGGGCTCGAGGAGCGCATGAGCGAGCTCTTCGCCACCGAAGCGGTGCCCGCCGTGATCCGCGACGGCGTGCGCAAGCTCGGCCGCGAGCTGTCGGCGCTCGCCACCTTCACCGAGGTCACGCTCGGCAACGTCTCCATCGGCCTCGAGAGCGACGCGGCGCGGCTCGAACCAGGCGAGGCGCCGGCGCCCCTGGATCTCGGGGAGCTCGCGCGCCCCCGCGCCGAGAGGCCCGCGTCACCGCCGCCGCGCGCCGCCGCCGCGGGACCGGCCGAGAACGTGCGCCTGGGACGCCTGAAGGTGCGGTTCTCGGCGAAGGAAGTGCGGCTGCTCAAGATCGTCGCGTTCGCGCTCATGCCGGTCGTGATCGCGGCGGTGGTGGCGCTCCAGCTCACCCGCGACGTGTCGCCGGCCGGGCCTGGCGCCGAGGCCAGGCGCATCCTGGCGAGCGTGGACGGCAAGGCGGTCGGCAAGGCCTACGTCGTGCGCCTGGCGAGCTTCACCGACTTCGACACCGATCGGAAGGCACTTCTCGACCTCACCAAGGCGATCGCCGAGGCGGGCTACGAGTCGGCGCGCTTCGAATACGGTGGCAAGGCGGTCGCCGTGTGGGAAGGCGGCTACCTCCGCGCCAGCCCGTGAGCGGTCGAGGCTGTGGAGGGCGACCGCTTCGTCGGCCGCGCCAACCCTTGCCTGGGGTCGTCGACGAAGCGACGACCCTCCATGGCCGAGGTTACGCGGGAGGCACCAGCCGCTGGCCGGGCTGCACCGCGATCTCGCCGAGGCCATCGTGCGCGAACTGGCGGATCACCACGGCGGTGCCCTCGGGCTCCGGATCGGCGAGGACGAGCGCGGTGCACGCCTGACGCCGCACGGGCACGTAGTCGGTGCTCTCGACGAGCTGGAACGCCGGCTGCTTGGGGTCGCTCGGGCTGGGCGGGATGCTCGGCCACAGCTTCTGCGCGCCGCGCACCGCCGCGACCGCCGGCGACACCGTTGGATCGGTCCGCGCGTGGTGGAGCTCGAGGTCGAGCGTGGTGCCGATCTGGATCGCGAGCCCCTCCCGGACGGACACGCAGTCCACGTCCGCGTAGCGCGCCGTGACGCGCGGTGGATGGACCGCGAGGGCGACGGCGACGGCGCTCTCGATACCGATCAGCACCAGCAGGGCGGGCGCTTTCATCTCACTTGTCGAACACCACTTTGAAGGTGGTCACGGCGCCGTCGAAGTTCTTGTACGCGACCTCGATGTACGGCGTGTTCGGGTAGTTGAGGTCGAAGAAGACCTGGCACTTGTTGAGGCCCTGCGGGAAGAACTGCGCCAGGTACATGCAGTCGTTCTGATAGCCCCACCGGTTGGTGTCGTTGCACACCGGCTTCTTCCCCCTGAGCGCCGGGCTCTGGTCGTGGTGCCGTCCGGCGACCGTCGCCATCGCCATGATCGCGGGCTCCGGCGACGAGGGGTTGCTGGCCTTCAAGTCCATGGCCTTCTGCGCCTCCATGACGAGCTCGCCGTCGAGGGCGTGGGCCATCTCGTCGCACTTGGCCTTGAGCGCCTTCGTGCGTGAGCCGAGGAGCTGGGGGATGGCGATCGCGGCCATGATGCCCACGATCGCGAGCGCGATCAGCAGCTCGATGAGCGTGAAGCCGCGCGGGTCGGATCGGAGTCGGGGTTTCACGTCGGCCTCCCTGCCGAACCGTGGATCGGTCCGTCTTCGAGCGCGCTTCGTCCCGGCGCTCGGCAGCCCTGGATCGAGCAGATTCCATGCCGCTCCC
This sequence comes from Deltaproteobacteria bacterium, assembly GCA_016713535.1. Lineage (GTDB taxonomy): Bacteria > JADJOY01 > JADJOY01 > JADJOY01 > JADJOY01 > JADJOY01. Next base: position 66,801 of record JADJOY010000037.1, on the reverse strand, counting down.
GCGGCCGCTCCGCGGACGCCGCCGCGGTGAGGTCGATGTCCACGGGTTTCGCCGTGGAATTCCGTGGGTTGCGTGGTGGCCACCAGCGGAAGAGCGGGGCCGGCGCCGCGCCCACGCCGTGCTCGAGGTGGCGCTCGACGGGGGGTGCACACGCGCCACACGTCAACTTCATGACGCGGGACCGTGTGGTTGCCAATGCTCCGGACGGCTCCGGATACTGCGCGAGATTCGCGAGAACCCCGCGGTTTCGGGCCCCTCCCATGACAGCTTCGAACTCCTCTTCCGCGTACACGCACGCGCGCCGGATCGTGCTGGGTGCGTTGATTCTGGGCGCATGTTGGCTCGCCACGTCCACGTCCACGGCGAACGCCACCGAGCCAAACCCTCCCCCCTCCGCTGACTCGGGTGCCGCGCCCGCCGAGGCTCCGGCGGTGCCCAAGACGCTGACGCGCGCGGCCGATCGCGTCGTGGTGTTCGGCGAGGACGTACCGGCGATGGTCGGCACGCAGCCGTGGCAGCTCGCCGTGTTCGCGTACAGCGACGGCGCGCTCGTCCCGATCCCGTTCCAGATGGACGAGCGCAACCCGTTCGGCTTCCTGGTCCTCGACCAGGGGCCGTTCGCCGAGGCCGATTCCGACGGCGGTCGCTACGACGACAACGACGAGCTCGTGTTCCTGGTCTCGGATGCCGGCGACAAGGCGCCGGCCTCGGTGTGGAGCGCGTTCCCGGACGTCGATCTCCAGGCCGAGGTCCAGCTCGAGGATCCGGTCGGCCACGAGAAGGCCTGGGCCTACGTGGCGCGCTTCCGGCGCACGGACGCGCCGCGTTCGACCACCAGCTACGTGAGCTTCGACCCCAAGGCCGACCGCATCTCGACGTCGGTGTTCTCGATGGGGTTCCCGGACGACGGCGAGGGCAACCGCCGTGCCTATCCCAACTACCTCGCGATCACCCTCGACGCCGGCGGCTCGGGCAAGAACTTCCTCGACCGCCTCAAGCTGCGCACCGATGCGCAGATCCTGTGGGGTCTGCTCAGCTTCTCGCGCAACGAGGACGAGTTCCGCTCCAAGCTGCTCGCGTGGCGCGTGGGTCCGGTGCGCGGGATCCGCCGCGTCGAGACCTCGATGCACCTGATGTTCGGCATCTACGCGCCGCCCATCGCCGTCGACAACATCTACTACCGCGACTTCCTCGAAGCACCGAACATCATGGACGTGCCCGTCAACCTGGGCTCGGTGCTCTCCAAGCTCGACATCCGCGCAGGCCTCGACCTTTCCCACGAGGCGCACGGCATGCACGTGATCACCCAGGACAACCACGACATCCCGCCCCTCGACGGCACCATGAGCGCCGCCGAGAAGAAGCTGGTGACGCAAGGGCAGACGTGGCAGCTCGCGACCGGCCCCGCCGGTACCCTGATGTCGCGGGTGGTGATGGGGCCGACGCTGCCGCTCGAGCAACGCCTGCACTACGTGGACGACGACTCGGTCACCGACTCGCCGGAGTTCGTGCCCGGCGTGCACGAGATCGGGCGCGATCTGCTGGGCGGGCTCGACATCAAGAAGGGCAAGCACACCTTCAACGCGTATCTCTACGCGATCTCGAACTACGAGCCGGGTAAGGAGCTGCTCTACCTCGCGCAGCTCGACCGGCCGCTCAAGATGGACTTCCGTGGTCCAGCGACCAAGGCGCGCGCCGCCAAGGGCGGCGACGAGAGCGGCGACGACCGATGGCGCGACGTGCTCGCCTCGATCGAGCAGAAGGCCGCGGCCGTCGACGCCTACACCGCGACGTTGCACGTGTATTCCTCGACGTACCGCGGCCGCAAGCTCGAGGGCACGCGCACCTACGAGGGCAAGTTCCACCGCGAGCCGCGCTGGGTGCACTGGTCGATCGACAAGGTCGAGTCGAACTACGACGATCCCATCGCCGCCGGCATCCAGACCGCGTACTTCGGCGACGAGGACCGCGTCGTGGCGCGCGGCAACGGCGTGCGCAAGGTGTTCGGCACCGTCGAGATGAAGGCCGCCGACGCCGCGAGCTGGTGGTGGGGCGAGACCGTCATCAACCAGGACTACTGGTCGATGGTCGAGGGGTGGAAGGCGTTCACCTCACCGGGCTACGGCGAGGTGAGCGAGGTCGAGCTGAGCGGCCAGAAGCACACGGTGCTGACGCTGGTCACCACCCGCAAGGACACGGTGGACCTGCACAGCCCGCTCGGCACCGGCGCCTCCAACGTCCGCATCAAGAAGCTGCGTATCGTCCTCGATCCGGCGACCGGGCTGCCCGAGCGCGTCGAGTCGTTCATCGCCGGCAACTCCTCGCCGGTGGCGTGGATCGAGATCGGCGACGTCAACACCAAGGTCGAGCTCACCAAGGACGACTTCCAGCTCTCGTTCTTCTGAGTGGTCGCGGAGCGCACACGTGGCGAGAACGGCGTTGGTCACCGGGGCGAGCGGCTTCATCGGGCCCTATCTCGTCGATCGGTTGGTGCGTGACGGCTGGCGGGTGCGCGCGGTGTCGCGGCGGCGCCCTTCGTTCCTCGGTCACGAGCGCTTTCGCGACGTCGAGTGGGCGGCGGTCGACCTCGCGCGTCCCCACGCGGTGGACCCGCACCTCGCGGGTGTCGCGCGCATCTACCACGTCGCCGGGCTGTTCGATTTCTTCGCGTCGCCGGAGGAGCTGGTCCACGCCAACGCGGAGGCCACCGACTTCCTGTGCGAGTCGGCGCGGAGCCACGGCGTCGGCGAGCTGGTGGTGTTCTCGTCCGGCGCGGTGTACGGCTTCGGCTACGGCAACCGCGCGGTGACCGAGACCGACCCACCCTCGCCCTCGGAGCCCTACAGCCGTTCGAAGTGGGAAGGGGAGCTGCGCGCGTTCCAGCACAACGGCAAGGATGGGCTCGGCGTGATCGTGGTGCGCCCCGGCGCGGTCTACGGCCCGGGCAGCAGCTACGGCGACGCTCAGGCGCTCTACCTGATCAAGAAGGGCATCCTGTGCGGGATCCCGGGGCTCACGGACACCCGCTCGAGCCACGTCCACGCCGCCGACTGCGCCGCGGCCGCCCACCACCTCGCCGAGCGCGCCGACGCCTGGCGGCGCGACGCCGCGAAGCTCGAGGAGCTCGTCTACAACGTCTGCGACGCGACATCGATGACCAACGCCGACCTGATCCGCGGCGCGGCGCGCGCGATCCCGCACAAGGGGCTTCTCGGCGTGCTGCCGATCCGCATTCCCGGCATCGCGCTGCTCGCCACCGCGTGGCTGGTCGAGAGCGCCGCGCGCGTGACCCGCACCCGCCCGCTCTTCGAGACCACCGGCGTGCGCTATCTCCTGACCGGTCACGCGATGAGCAACGAGCGTCTCGCCGCGACCGGATTCGTGTTCCAATACCCGGACACCATGACCGGACTGAGCGAGACCATCCGCTGGTACGAATCGACCGACTGGCAGGGGTACCGCCGCGGCGAAGCGCCGCTCATCCCCTTGCTCGCCGGCTGCCGCGAACGCTCCGTGTTCGAGCTGATCGTCCTCGCCCTCCCCGCCACCGTGGTGTGGCTGGCGAAGGAGCGACGGAAGTCGCGCCGCGCGCTCGAGGCGCTCGAGAAGACGGTGGACGCCGCGTGGCGTGCCATCGAGTCCCTGGCGCGCGAGAACGGCAGCGCGGTGCGCCGCCCGCGCGGCGCCGCCGTGGTGGCGCCCGTGGCTCCCGCGGGTGCGCCTGGCCGAGCGCCGCTGGCGGCGGGCCCACTCGAGGTACCTCACGAGGCACTTCCGGCCGAGGCCAAAGGCGCACCGGCCGAGGCCGACGCTCTGTCGCGAGAGGTGTTCGACGCCGCGGTGGGGCCCGGGCGGCGCGCACCGCTCGCGCCACTCGAGGGTGCGCCCGCGTCGGTCGAGGGTGAGGCGCCCGCCGTCGCGCCACCACCCCCGCTCGCACCCGCGACGCCGGCCGTGCCGCCCACCGTCCCCCCACTCGCGCCCGGAGCGCGCGCGGGCTCGGCCCCGCCCTCGAAGCCGACCAAGAGCGCGTCGCTGGAGCAGCTCCTCGGCGTCCGCGGCGCGGCGATCGGCGCCGGGATCGCGATGGTGATGGCGGCGCTCCTCGGCCTCAAGGCGGCGATCGAGCAGGGCTGGCTCGGGCCCGAGGCGCGCGTGGTGCTCGGCTTTGCCGCCGGCATCGGTGGCCTGGTGGGCTCGGGGTTCTTGTTCCGGCGCGGCCTCACCGCGGGAGCGAACGCTCTCGCCGGTGCCGGCGCGGCGATCCTCTACGCGGTGGCGTGGGCGGCGTACCGCCGCTATCAGCTCATCGGCCTGCCACCCGCGTTCGTGCTGATGGTGCTGGTGACGATCGTGTCGGGCCTGCTGTCGGTGCGGCGAGCGTCGCTGGTGATCGCGGTGCTGGGGCTGGTGGGTGGGTTCGCGACCCCGCTGGTGCTCTCGACCGGAGAGAATCATCCGATCGGCCTCTTCTCGTACGTGCTGCTCCTCGACCTCGGCGTGCTCGCGGTCGCGTTCAAGCAGCGCTGGCCGCAGCTCGGGTTGCTCGGTGCATTGCTGACCGTCGCGATCCAGGGCGCGTGGTTGTTCGCGCGCTTCACGCCCGAGCAGTTCTTCCTCGCGCTCACGATCTTCGCGCTCTTCGGAGTGTTCTTCGCGGTGCTCGGGTTCCGGGTGCCCGCGGCCGAGCGCGGGGGGTGGAAGCTCGGTCAGGCGATCGGCGCCGGCGCGCCGTTCGTGTTCGGCGTCTACGTCGCCCAGCACCAGGGGCTCGTCGCTCCGCTCGTTCCGCTCGCGGGTTTCGGCGCGATCCTGAGCCTGGCGGCGCAGGCGCTCGCGCGGGCGCACGGCGAGCCGGGGCTCGGCTTCGTCGGCGTGGCGGGGGTGCTCGGCTTGCTCGCGGTGTGGCTCGGCACCGCGCCGGAGCCAGGCAGCCTGACGGCGGTGATGATCGTGTGGATCGCGCTCGCGGCCCTCCACCACGCGTTCGTCGAGTGGGACGGGCGCGGTGGGCGCAAGCTCACGAGCACCGTTCCAGCCGTTCCCGTTCTCGTCGCCGGGCTGGTCTTCCTCGCTTGCTGGTTGCTGCGCTGGGACGTCTCGAACGGCCCGTGGGCGATGCCGATCCTCGGCTGGGCGCTGGGCGGGCTGCTGCTGCGCGAGGCGCGGCTCTCGGGCGCGACCTGGATCGGCGCCGTGGCGGGCGTCCTGGTCACCGCGCTCTTCGTCGGCTGGTTCGCCAACGGGCTCGACGAGCAGCCGGCGTCCTTCGTGGTCGCGGTGCTCGTCGCGACCGCGATCGCGGCCCAGCTCGCGGCACTCGCCGGGCGCCGCGGCGGGCCGTGGCTGGGGGGCGAGCTGGTCGCGGTGCTGTTGCCGGTCGGGCTCACCGTCTTCACCGCGGCGCTGGTCGCCTTCGGACCCTTGCGCCACGAGCCGGTCCTCGTCCTCGTCACGTCGCTGGTGTTCGGCGCCCTGGCGCTCCTCTCGGCCGCGCGCTCCGGCCACGGCTGGTGGGCGTTCCCGGCGATGCTCGCGGTGGCGCTGGTGCACGGGGCGTGGCAAGGGATGGTCGACTCCACGAGCGAGCCGCGCTGGCTGGGTTTGCCGTTCCACGCGCTGGCGGTCGTGCTCTTCGCGTGCTGGCCGTTCGCGGTGGGACGCCGCTTCGACACCTCGAGGAGCGCGTGGCGCGCCGCCGCGCTCGCGCCGCTGGTGTGGCTCTTGCCCGCGCGCGACGCCTGGCTCGCCACCTGGGGCGACGGCGCGATCGGCCTGCTGCCGCTTCTCCTCGCGGTGCCGAGTGTCGCGAGCGCCGCGCTCGCGCGCCGCGCCTTCGCGGGCGACAGCGAGCGGCTGCGCTGGGCGCTGGCGTGGTTCGCCGCGATCGCGCTGGGACTGGTCTCGGTGGCGATCCCGATGCAGCTCGAACGCGAGTGGATCACCATCGGCTGGGCGCTCGAGGGTCTCGCGCTGATGGTGCTGTTCGAGCGCCTCGACCAGGTCGGGCTCAAGTACGTGTCCGTGGCCTTCCTCGCCACCATCACGGTGCGCCTCACGGCGAACGGCGCGGTCTTCGACTACCACCCGCGCGGCACGCTGCCGGTGCTCAACTGGCTGCTCTACACCTACGGCGTCCCGGCCGTCGCGCTCGTCGAGAGCGCGCGCAGGCTCGCGCCGATCGAGGTCGCGCGGCTGCGCCCACGCGAGCGCCGCTCGCTCTACCAGAAGCCGCGCCCGTGGCTGGCGGGCGCGCTCGGGCTCGCGGCGGTCGGCGTCGGCTTCGTGTGGATCAACCTCACCATCGCGGACGCGTTCGGGACCGGTGCCCACCTCTCGCTCGACTTCTCGCGGACCGCGCAGGCGCGCAACCTCACGACCTCGGTGGCGTGGGCGCTCTACGCGGTGGTGCTGCTCGTGATCGGCGTGGCGCGGGGGATCGAGCCGCTGCGCTGGGTGTCGCTGGCGGTGCTCGCGGTGGCGGTGGTGAAGGTGTTCCTGTGGGACCTCTCCGGCCTCACCGGCCTCTACCGGGCGGCGTCGTTCCTCGGGCTCGGGGTCGGGTTGCTCCTGGTGTCGCTCCTCTACCAGCGCTTCGTGTACCGGAAGGAGCCGTCGTGAGGCGTGGTCGTGGGGCTCGGCGCTTCGCAGTCGTGGTCGCCCTCGGGCTGGCGGCCGCGACGACTGCCCGGGCGTCGGGCAGTGCGGAGGGCGATCCGCGCAGCGTCTTTCCGCGCCGCGCGCGGGTCACCGCCGCGACGGACGCCTCGGCGACCGTGGCGAGGGTGCTGCTTCCGCCCACCGTGCTGGCCGAGAGTCGCCCCGACCTCGCCGACCTGCGCCTGATCGACGACGCGGGGCACTTCGTGCCCTTCGCGGTGGTGCCGCCCGTCGATCCAGGCGCGAGCGGAGCGATCGCGTGCGCGGCGCCGGTCGTTCTCACGGCGGTCGACCGGGCCGCCGACGACGACGGTCACCCGCGCCGCGAGCGCCTCGAGCTGGCGGTCGAGCCGGCCGGCTTCGCGTTCGATCGCATCACCTTCGACCTGGCAGCCGGCGAGCTGCTAGTGGCGCGCGCCACCGTGTGGGAGCTGGTGGACGGGGGCATGGGCCGCGAGCTGGTGCGCAACGCGCCGCTCTTCCGGCTCCCCGGTCGCGAGGGCTCCCGTGGACCGGCGGTGCACGAGGGCTCGATCACGGTGCCGCTCGGCGAGTGGCCGCGTGTCGCGATCGAGATCCGGATCGAGCAGGGCGGCTGGGTGGCGCCGGTCGAGGTGCGCGTCGAGCGGGACGAGCGCGCCGAGCAGGCGACCGGCGAGGTGCCGCTCGAGGTGGTCGACACCCGCATCGACGACCGCTCGACCCAGCTCGAGCTGGCGCGGCCCGCGGGCATCGTGCCGACAGCACTTCGGATCGAGTCGGCGAGCGAGGCGTTCCTGCGCGACGTCCGGGTGCGCGACGTGAGCGGCGCCCGGCTCGGCCACGGCGTGATCGCGCGCGCCGGCGACGGCAAGCTGGTCGCGAGCACGGTCGAGCTCGAGCGCCGGCCGGTCGCCACCGGCGACCTCTACGTCGACATCGACGACGCCGGCGAGGGGCCGCTCGACGAGCTGCGGGTGGTGGCGCAGGTGGGGCTCCCCACCGTGCTCTTCATCCCGCCGCCCGGCGGGGTGACCGATCTCCACTGGGGCGGCGGGCGAGTCACGACCGCCTCGCACCGTGACCTCGATTCGTTCGCGCGGATCGCGGCGCCGGGGTCCTCGGCCGCGGACGATGGTGGCGCTCCGTGGTGGCGCGCGCTGCCGGTCGCCGCGCTGGGGCCCGCCGAGGACAACCCCCGCCACCAGAGCGAGCAGGCGATGGCGTTCGCGCAGCGCGCCGGCGCGCCGCTCGAGCCGCGCGGCTGGGCGTTGCTGCGAGAGCTCACGGTCGGTCCCACCCCGGAGGGGCTCGCCGAATGGACGCTCGATGCCGGCGATGTCGCCGCGGCGCGGGCCGATCTGGCCGACGTCCGGATCGTCGACACGAAGGACCGCCAGCTCGCGTACCTGATCGACGACTCGGCGACCCAGCCGGTCGAGCCCGCGCTCACGCCGCTGGCGCCCCACGGAGACGCGAGCCGCTGGCTGCTCGCGCTACCGGACGGGGCGGCACCCGTCGCCGCCGTCACGATCGATTTCGAGGAGGGCTTCGTGGCGCGCCAGGCACGCATCCTCGGGGGACCCGGTCGCGACGAACCGGTGCTCGCCGCGCCGCGGCTCGAGCGGCGCGCCGGGGGGACGCCGTTCCGCGTCGCTCTCGCGGGATCGCCCAGGCTCGCGGCGCTGGTGATCGAAGTCGAGAACGGTGACGATCTTCCGCTCACGCCGCGGTCTCCGAGCATCGACGTGGAGCGGCGCCGCGTGCTCTTCCCGGCGTCGCCCGGGAAGTACCGCGGCTTGCTCGGCAACCCGAGCGCCGAAGCGCCGCGCTACGAGCTCGCGTCCGTCCGCGAGCTGGCGCTGGGGCTCGCGACGAGCGCGGCGGAGCCCGGACCGCGAGGGCCGAACCCCGCCTATCGGCCGCCTGCACCGTGGAGCGGCCGCCGCGCCGGGACCGTGGCGCTGTGGATCGCGCTCGGAATCGCCGTGGTGGTGCTGGTCGGGCTCACGCTCAAGCTGGTCCGGGATCCCGCGTCGCGTTCGTGACACGGACGTCTCACGAACGTCACGGTCCTGTTTCCTCGACCCGGCGTGCGTGGTACGCCTCCGGTTCCGTCCACCGGGGGTGCCCATGTTCCGATTGCTGCCGCGCGAGACCCGCTTCTTCGACCTCTTCGAGCAGCACGCCGCGCTCACCGTGGTCGGGTGCAAGGAGTTCCTGTCGCTCGTCTCCACGGGCGCGAACGTCCCCGCCAAGGCGCTGCGCATCAAGGAGATCGAGGAGGAGACGGACCAGATCACGCACCAGTGCGTCGAGGCCCTCCACAAGACCTTCATCACGCCGATCGAGCGCGACGACATCCACCGCCTCATCACGCGCATGGACGACGTCATGGACTTCGTCGAGGCGGCCTCGGAGCGGATCGCGCTCTACGAGATCACCGAGATGCCGAGCGAGGTGAAGGATCTGGCGGACGTGCTGATGCGCGCGGCCGTCGAGATCGCCCACGCGGTGGCCGGGCTGCGCGACATGAAGCACGCCTCGAAGGTGCTGCAGGCGTGCGTGGACGTGAACCGGCTCGAGAACGAGGCGGATGCGATCCTGCGCCGCGCGGTCGCGAGGCTCTTCAAGGAGCACAAGGACGATCCGATCCACGTCATCAAGTGGAAAGAGATCTACGAGACCCTCGAGACGGCCACCGACCGATGCGAGGACGTGGCCAACATCATCGAGGGCGTCGTTCTCGAGAACGCCTGACCCACCGGACGTCCTGGAGGCCTGTGCCATGGTGACGCCGCTGGTGATCGGCACGATCGTGGTCGCGTTGGTGTTCGACGTGATCAACGGGTTTCACGACGCCGCGAACTCGATCGCGACGGTGGTGTCGACGCGCGTCCTTCGACCGGGTCAGGCGGTCATCTGGGCGGCGTTCTTCAACTTCGTGGCGATGTTCGTGTTCGAGCCGAAGGTGGCCGACACGGTGTCGAAGATCGTCCGGATCACCGCCAACGACCCGACCTACGTGGACGTCGTCCTCACCGGCCTGATGGGCGCGATCTTCTGGGACTTGCTCACGTGGTGGTGGGGCCTGCCCACCAGCTCGTCGCATGCGCTCATCGGTGGCTTCGCCGGCGCCGGCGTGGCGCACGCCGGCTGGGACGCGCTGCGCTGGGAGAAGATCGTCAGCACCGTGAAGTTCATCCCGCTCGCGCCGCTCATCGGCTTCGTGTGCGGGTACGCCCTGATGCTCGCGGTGTTCTGGCTGCTGAGGCGCGCCCGCCCCGCGACCGTCGACCGGCGCTTCCGGCGCGGACAGCTCGTCTCCGCGGCGCTGTATTCGCTGGGCCACGGCGGCAACGACGCCCAGAAGACCATGGGACTGATCGTGGCGCTGCTGGTCGCGGCGGGGGTCGTCGACCCCAACATCAAGCTCAGCATCACCGATCCCAAGACGCTCTGGATCATCCTCGGCTGCCACGCCGCGATGGCGCTCGGCACCGCGTTCGGTGGCTGGCGGATCGTCAAGACCATGGGGATGAAGATCACCAAGCTCAAGCCGGTGGGCGGCTTCTGCGCCGAGACCGCGGGCGCCTTCACGCTGTTCCTGGCGACCCACAGCGGCATCCCCGTGAGCACCACGCACACCATCACGGGCTCGATCATCGGCGTCGGCGCCACCACCAACCTCTCGGGCATCAAATGGGGTGTCGCCGCGAAGATCGTGTGGGCGTGGCTGCTCACCATCCCCGCCTCGGCGATCGTCGCCTCGCTGTGCTTCTGGGCGGTGCGCTTCCTGCGCATGCATTTCTGAGTTGCTCGGGGGGCTGTTCCAGCCCCCCGCCCGCCTGGAGGGCGCCGGTCCCTCGGCGCCGCGATCCCGGCGGGTCCCACCCCCGAGGCACTCGCTTCGCTCGCGGCGTCGCGCTGCGACGCGCCACTTGGCGAGTCCGCTCGTGGGGCGAGCTGGCCGATCGTAGAGGCTTCCCGCCGACGAAGCGGCGGGCTCCAGCGGCGGGCTCCAGCCGCGTGGTCCCGGCGACGGGGGATGGAACCCCCGTCGCTCATATGGAGCGACTGGTGTCAAACCCGGGCTCGCGGCCCGTGGCTTCCTCTCGCGTCGTGGTTGTTTGCCTGTTGTTCTCCCTTCGAGGGCTCGAGGCGATGGAGGATCCGCACGGATCGACGACGAGTCACTCTCAAATCCGCGGATTACCCCGGCCGAAGCCGGTGCAGAGCCAGCCGTGACCTCTCTCCGTCGTGAGGAGCGCTGTCTACTGGACGCGAATTCGGGGTTGCCCCCTATCGCAATAGCGACGGACGCACATCCTCGGAGACGTGCCGCGACCCTCCAGCGCCTCGAGCCCTCGATCTCCTTTCTCGTGGAGTGGAACCAACCCTCGTCGTCAGGCCGCCTTCTTGCCCGTGCTCGCCTCTCGCTCCAGCTGCTCGTGAGCGTCGCGATGCAGCACATCCCAGACGAAGCCGACGAGCTCCCGCTCCACCGCGATGGCCGCCACGGGGGTCGGCTTCCCTCCGTTCACCAGGTGCCAATAACGCTTGTGCAACCGCTTCATCGCCTTGTCGGCGACGTTCACGACCCAGCCCGGCTGACCTTCGCGCCGGGCCTTCAACGCCCGACTCACACGAGGCACATGCCGGTAGTTCCAGGCGGCTTGGTTGAGCAGACGCCGAACGCGGCCGTTGCCCGCCTTGGTGATCTCGCCTCGCTGGTGTCGACCCGCGGTCGTGTGCTCGCTCGGCACCAGCCCGAGGTAGGCCATGAGCCCGCTCGCAGACTCGAACCGCAGGAAGCCGTAGAGCTCGGCCACCACGCTGAGCGCGGTGACCGTGTCGAAGCTGCGAAAGCACCGCAGATGCCGAACCGGCGTCGCGTACGGCTCCCGTTGCGCCGCCGCCTCGAGCTTCGCGTCCAGGTCCGCGAGCATCTGCTGCGCTTCCGTGACCGCCCGGATCAGCGTGTCGAACGTCATCGTGGCGTACTCGTCCGTGAAGCGTTGCTGCTCGATCCACGTGAGGTGCGCACGAGTCCACGTGACCTTGCCGGGATAGATGCGATCGCGCCGAAGCACAAATTTGCTCAGCCGATGCCGCCGGCACTCGAGATCCTTCTGGGTCGCCTCGCGGACGCGGCACAGGTCGCGGAGGCTCTCTTGCTCCGGGGTTGGCGGCTGGACCTCCGTGAGATCCCCGTTGCGCAGACCCTGAGCGAGCTTGCGGGCGTCTCGGCGATCCGTCTTGATGCGCTCGCCCGGCTTGCGCGGAATGAGCGACGGCGCCACGACGATGCAGTGCAGGCCGGCCGCCCGCAGGACGCGCTGGAGCGCGTAGCCGGTGGGACCCGCCTCGTAGCAGGTGCGAATCTCGCTCTCGCCGGCTTCGCGGCGAATGCGGCCGATCATCTTGGCGATCGCACGCGACTCGTTGCGCGTCTGCCACTCGATCCACTCTCCGCCCGGGGTCAGCAGCGCGACCTGGATAAACCGCTTGCACACGTCCATGCCGACGTTCGTTCGCGTAAGCTTGCCCATGACCGGCTCCTCTCGCATGCGGCTCTGGCGCCCTCGGGCGCTAACCCGCGTAGTGGTAGGTGGCTGCACCACCGATTAACCACGTTTTGCGAGATGGAGCCGGTCGCTCCATAAGGTCTACGAGGGTCTTCGTGGCGCGGGGGGCTCCGTCCCCCCGCGGCGCTTCCCGCTCGATGTCTTCACAGGCTCGCTGCGACCGGCCGTGTGGCGGTCCCCGCTGGCCAGTTCGCCGACGAAGCGGCGTCCAGCCGGCCGGCGACGGGTGGAACCCCTCGCTCACGGTTTTCGTAGCGCGGGGGCTCCGTCCCCCCGCGGCGCTTCCCTCGCTCGATGTCTTCACAGGCTCGCTGCGGCCGGCCGTGTGGTGGGTCCGCTCGTGGGGCGAGCTGGCCGATCGTAGAGGCTTCCCGCCGACGAAGCGGCGGGCTCCAGCCGCGTGGTCCCGGCGACGGGGGATGGGGCCCTCGTCGCTACGACGGCTCCGTCCCCCCGCGGCGCTGCGCGCCGGCGCCAGGTCGCCGGCTTCGTCGATCTCGGTCCGGCGGCGATCGAACGAGCGCCGAACCCGCGCATGCCGAAATTGGCTCGGGTTTCGGTAGAATCGCCGCGCCGCGTGTCCGCGCGGCTCGCCGATCCCATGTCCGCGCTCACCGTCGCCGCGCTCCAGTTCCCGGTTCGCCCCGGTCTCGTCGAGGCCAACGCCGAGCTCGCGCTGACGCGGATCGCCGAAGCGGCGGCGCGCGGCGCGGAGCTGATCGTCCTGCCCGAGCTCTGGACCACCGCCGGGCAGCACCAGCGCCCTCGCCTCGAAGCCGAGCGCAGCGCGGTCGCCGTCGCCGCGCTCCGGCGCGCGGCGCGCCAGCACAGGGTGATCCTGATCGGCTCGACGCTCGCGAACGAGGCGGGGCGGTTCTTCGACCAGGCACACGTGATCGACACCGACGGCCACGACGCGGGCACCTACCGTCGCCTTCACCGCAGCCCCGACGACGCCGGGCTCATCAGCACCGGCGACTCGATCGTGGCGGTGCAGACCAGCCGGGTGAAGCTCGGCGTGCTGATCGGCGCCGACGTCGAGTTCCCCGAGCAGGGCGTAGCACTCGCCCTCGAGCGGGCACGCCTGCTGGCGGTGTGCGCCGCGTGGACGCTCGACGAGTCGGAGGCCGCGCGCGCGCTGCTGACCGCGCGCGCGATCGAGAGCCAGTCGTTCGTGGTCGCGGCGAGTGGTGCCACCGAGCGCCCGGGCTCCCACCCGCGCGGCGGGTCGGTGGTGATCGGGCCCGGCGGCGCGCTGCTCGCGCGCGGCGGCGCCGACGACGAGATCGTCCTCGCCACCGTCGACGTCGACGAGGTCAACGCGGTGCGCCGCACCCGGCCGCTCGCGCGGCGGCGTGTACCGGCGGCGTACGCCGAGGCGATCGCGGCCGCGCCGCTCGGTCACTCGTCCGAGGAGGAGTCCGCGGTGCCGACGCTGGGACGGATCCTGACACGTGACGAGATGGCGAAGGAGAGCGTGCGGCTCCATGCGCAAGGACGCTCGCTGGTCTTCACCAACGGCTGCTTCGACATCCTCCACCTCGGCCACGTGCGCTACCTGGAGGACGCGCGGCGCCTCGGCCACGCGCTGTGCGTCGGTCTCAACACCGACGCCTCGGTCCGGTTTCTCGGCAAGGCGCCCGACCGGCCGATCCAGAGCGAGCACGACCGCGCCGCGATCCTCGCCTCGCTGCGGTGCGTCGACTACGTGGTGCTCTTCGACGAGCCGACGCCGCTCGAGCTGATCCGCTCGGTGCAGCCCGACGTGCTGGTGAAGGGCGGCGACTGGAAGCCCGAGAACGTGGTCGGCGCGGACGTGGTCACCGCGCGCGGCGGACGGGTGGTGATCGCCGACTTCGTCGCGGGCCACTCGACCACCGGGGTCGTGGAGAAGATCCGCGCCTCGATGGCGAGCGAGGCCGCCTCGCCGGGTGGCGCGGGGCGCGGCGCATGAGCCGCGCTCGCGCACGCGGCGTGGTCGCGCTGCTGGCGTGCCTGGTCGCGTCGGCGCCGGGTGAGGCGCGCGCGGAGGCACCCCGCAAGTTCGCGCTCGCCGTCTTCCACTTCAACATCCAGTACGTCGTGGGCGGCCTGATCGGCTTCCTGCCCACCGCCGAGCCGGTCGCCGCCTGGGAGCTCGACGAGCCCGCCGTCGAGGACCAGATCGTCCGCGAGAGCTTCGAGCCGGTGCTCGATCTCTTCCTCGCTCACCCGAGCTGGGGCACCGACATCGAGCTGCAGGGGCTCTTCCTCGAGATCCTCGAGGCGCGCCACCCGGACGTCCTCGAGAAGCTCCGCGAGCTCGCCGTGTCCCGTCGAATCCAGGTGCTGAGCTTCCACTACTCGGACCAGCTCTTCCTCGCGTTCCCGTCCGACGAGTGGGAACGCTCCCAGGCCGCGACGCGCGCCATCTTCGAGCGCGTCGGCATCCCGCTCGGCACCAGCGTGTTCTGTCAGGAGGGGCAAGCCGGGATCGGCATGGCCGGGCCGATGGCAGAGCGCGGCTATCGCACGATGGTGTGGCCGACCAACCTGTGGAAGTACCAGCACGGCGACGGCGCGGTGGCGCCGCGCTACCGCTTCGGCGGACGCGACGACGTCGAGCTGGTGGTGGGCGGGCGAGACGTCCACTACCAGGGAGAAGGCGGACCGATCGACGCGGTGTGGACCTTCCTCGACGACGGCGAGCTCCTCGCGACCGCCGACATCGACCCGTACTTCCCGCCGATCTTCGAGTACCAGCCCGAGGCGGTCGCCGAATACGAGCGCGAGCTCGCCTCCCTCGAGGCGCAGGGCTACGCGATCACCACCACCGCCCGGTACGCAGCGGCCCTCGCCGAGCTCGGCGTGCCGGCCGCCGAGGCGCCGCCGCTCCTCGACGGCACCTGGCAGCCGCAGAGCACCGACGGCATCAAGCGCTGGCTCGGTGGCGTGGGGTTGTGGTCGGACGCGGAGCGGGACAACGAGGTGCGCACCCTCCAGGCGATGGCCCACCGGGAGCTGATGGCGGCCGAGACCGCCGGCTCGACGGCCGGCACCACCGGTGACGGGAGCGCGGGACGCACGGCGCTCGACGGCGCCTGGCGGCTGCTCTCGCTCTCCGAGGTCAGCGACTCCTCGGGGATCAATCCGTACCGGGGCGAGATCCAGTTCGGCATTGCCCACGCGACCGAGGCGCTGCGCGTGGCGCGCGCCGAGGTGCGCGCCGCGCTGGCCGTGCTCGGGCGTCGCGCCGCGACCATCGACACGGCCGCCGGCACCGTGGGGCCACGCGTCGCGCGCTCCGAGGCACCGGTCACCACGCCGCTGCTCGAGGCGAAGGTGACCGCGCCCGGGCGGGAGGTCGCCGCGACCTGGACGCGCGAGGCTTCGGGCGCGAGCCGCGTGACCTTCGACTTCGGCGCGGTCGCGAGCGGCTCCGATCGCTCGATCCGGGTGCGGTTCCCCGGCGAGCCCGGCGACATCGTCTACTCGCGTGGCCTCGCCGAGGACGGCATCGCGAGCGAGCGTCGCGCGGACTTCGAGTTCGATCACTTCCAGCTCGCGCTCGCCAACGGGCTCGTCGGCCTCGGTCCGGCGCGCTTCCTGATCAAGGACCAGGCGACGATCCACCTCGCGGCGACGATCCGCCGCGACAGTGCCGACGTGGTGTTCGGCGACGACACGGCGCCGGCCGACCAGTCGGTGAGGTGGTCGTTCGTCATGGTCGACGATGCGTCCGCCGAGGCGGCCCTCGCCGAGGCCGATCGCTTGAACGTCCATCCGATCCTGGACCGCTGATCCGGCGCCCCCGATCGCGAGCGAGCGGCCCGTGCGCATCGTCACGACGACCTGCTCGAACACCGAGATCGTGTGCGCGCTCGGCTGCGCCGAGCTGCTGGTGGGCGTGGACGAGCACTCGGACTTTCCGCCGGAGGTGGTGGAGCGCTTGCCGCGCGTCGGTCCGGACCTCGGCATCGATCCCGCCAAGGTGGCGGCGCTCGAGCCGGATCTGGTGATCGCCTCGTACACGGTCCCCGGCCACGAGCTGGTCGTGGACGGGCTGCGCGCGGTGGGGTTGCGCGTGGAGGCCCCGGAGCCGACCTCGATCGACGACGTCTACCGCGACGTCCGTGACGTCGCGCGGTGGCTCGGCGTGGACGAGCGCGGCGAGCGCCTGGTCGCCAAGATGCGCGAGGTGCTGGAGCAGCGCGCGGTGGCACCTCCCCACGCCGCGCGCCCACGGATCCTGGTCGAGTGGTGGCCGAAGCCGGTGATCGTGCCGGGCCGCGCGAGCTGGGTCACCGATCTCCTCGAGCGCGTCGGCGCCACCAACCCGTGGGGCGGCGAGGACGTGAAGAGCCGCCCGGTTCGCGACGAGGAGGTGCGCGCCGCCGACCCGGACGCGATCGTGATCGCGTGGTGCGGCGTGCCGCCCCACAAGTACCGCGCCTCGGTGGTCGAGCGACGCCCGGGCTGGGCAGGGCTCGGCGCTCTCGAGCGCGGCCGGATCTACTGCGTGCCGGAGGCGTACCTCGGGCGTCCGAGCCCGCGCCTCGTCGACGGCCATCGCGCGCTCGCGAGGATCGTCGCGGAGCTCGAGGGTGCCTGACCTCGACTCGGTCTACACACCGCCCGACTCGGCGATGAGCGGCGAGCCCGATCCGATCGAGAGGCGGACTCGCAACGGAAGCTGGATCCGGATCACCGAGCGTCGCCATCTCACCCGCAACCGGATCCTGCTGCTCAACCTGATGAGCGTTCCACCGTTCGCGGCGACGGCGCTGGCCGGCGGAGTCGCCGGCGTGCTCACGGGCGGGAGTGGGGCGGTCGGCAGCTATGTCGGGCTCTTCGCCGGGGTGGTCTTCCTGTGGGGTCCGCTGTTGACCGGCGCGGTGATGCGGTGGCTCAAGGTGCGCTTGGTCGTGACGGGACCGGGCGCCGCGGTGGCGTTCTCGCCGCGCCTACCCACCAGCCCGTCGCGGATCCTCGACTTCAACGACTCGAGCGGAGTCGTCGAGGTGCGCCGCGAGGAGATCGTGTTCCGGGGCGATGGACTCGAGCTGCTGATCCGTCGCGTCGACGTGAGCAGCGTCGAGCCGGGGAAGCGGACGTTGATGGGGGGAGACTTCGCCCGAGCGCCGAAGCTCGCGCTGGCCGAGCCTCTCGCCGGGGCGAATGCGGTGACGATCGCGCCGCGAGGTCGTTACGGCTTCTGGTCCGCCACGGTCGAGACGCGCCGGTTCGGGCGTGCACTCCGCGCCTGGCACGCCAGGGCCGAACCGTCGTGAGGACCGGGACGGCTCAGTCCATGCCGCATGCGCCGCGCTGCGCCGCGCCGCACGAGCCGCACGGCCCGCTCTCGACGGCCGCCATGCGCGCGTTCGCGCCGGCGTCCGAGCCGACGGCGAACGCCGAGAAGAGCTTCTCGACCTTGGCGCCGCCACACGACGGGCACACCGCCTTGGGCGGCTTGCTCATGAGCTCGAGCTGCTCGAAGCGCGTGTCGCAACTCGTGCACTGATATTCACGGATGGGCATCGGAAGGTCCTCTCGAGACGATCGCGGCGCGCCGCCGCCGAGGCGGATCATGCTAAGAACCAGGCCCAAGCTGGTCAAGGACGGTCCGCCCATGAGACGTCTCCCGACGCTCGCCGCGCTCGTGGCGCTCGCCCTGTGCGGCGGCTGCTCCAGCGGCTCGAGGAGCGGCACCCCCGAGCACCTCGTCGCCGATCTCAGCTTCGAGATCCGCTACCAGGCGACCGTCGAGATCGACCGCGACGGCTCGAACCTCGACGTCGCGCTCACTCCTCGGACGGGCTTCGATCTGCTGGAGAGCGGCAAGCGCTACGAGGGAATCGGCGTGCTCGAGGATTTTCCCGAGGCGCACACGCGCCTCTACACCGCGGGCTTCGACGCGCCCGCGATCCGCGGCGGACCCTGCGGCTCGCGCCCGATCACCCTCGCGCTCAGCCTGTCGCGCCGAGGTGACCGCCCGGACCTCTCCGGCAGCCTCGCCGCTTACTGCGGCGCTAAGACGTACACCGGAACGCCGGCGCGGATCTTCCGCCTCGCGGGCAAGCTGCGTTCGGACTGATCCCGGACCAGGCTCGGCCCTCCAGGGATAGACGCCCTCCAGGCGGGCGGGGGTCTGTTCCAGACCCCCGCCCCGCAAGAAGCGCGTTCTTTGCGGGGCCCCACCCTCGAGCCGACTCGCTACGCTCGTCGGCGCGCCTCTGGCGCGCACCTTTTTCAGCAGCCTGTCAGCAGCCCGCCTTCCACTGGATCCCGGCTCGCCCCGCGGAGGGATGAAGCCCCCCGCGCCACGAAAGGCCCTCGTAGCGACGGGGGTTCCATCCCCCGTCGCCGGGCCTCCGCGGCTTCCGTGAGCGACCCCGATGGAAAGATTCCCGGCCTCGGCGCGACGCCGCGAGCGGAAGCCGAGGGCCCCGGAATCACGCGAACAGGATCGACGACAGCCGGCTTCGGTATTGCTCGGCGCGCGGCTCGTGGGGCCCGAGGATCTCGAGGATGTCGAGGAGCGCGACCCGCGCCTCGCCACCCTTGAAGTCGCGCTTGCGGCTCAAGATCGCGAGTAGCTCCTCCGCCGCGCGGTCGAGGTCCCCGCTGCGTGCGGCGAGACGCGCGAGCGCGAAGCGGGCGTCGAGGTCGCGCGGGTCGGCCGCCACGCGCGCCGCGAGCGCGGCCGCGTCCTCGTCGGTGGGCGCGGCCGCCAGCCGTGCCTCCGCGCGCAGCAGCCGCACCGCCGGACCCACCGGACCGCCGTCCGGCAGGCGGTCGAGCAACGTGATGCTCTTGTCGGCATGCCCCTCGTCGAGCTCCAGCTTGGCGAGGGCCAGGATCGCGCCGTCGTGGTCGTGCTTCTGCGCGAGCACCCCTTCGAGCAGGCTGCGCGCGCCGGCCAGGTCGCCGCCCTCCATCTGCGCCACGGCGGCGGAGACGCGCTCGTCGAGCTCGCTGGGAACCAGCCGCTCGAGGAAGCGCTCGATCGACGCACGCGGCAAGGCACCGGTGAACTCGTCGACGAGCTGGCCGTCGCGGAACGCCTTGACGTTCGGGATGCCGCGCACCCCGAACTGCTCGGCGAGGCGCGGGTTCTCGTCGGAGTTGACCTTCGCGAGCACCCACTTGCCAGCGCCTTTCTCCGCGATGTCCTCGAGCACCGGGGTCAGCGCCCGGCACGGGCCGCACCACGGCGCCCAGAAGTCGACGAGCACCGGCACCTGTTGCGAGCGCTCGATCACTTCCTGCGCGAAAGTGCTCTCGGATACGTCCACGACGTTCGCTTTCATCGGCTTCCTCGCGCGCACCCGCGCCTTCATCAGTGGCGGATTCTCTATGGTACCCTCTTCGCCGCGTGTCGAGCCCGTCCACACCGCCCGAGTTCGATCAGACCACGCTGCTCTTCCGCTCCAAGGCGGAGGAGGAGTGGGAGGCGCGCCGCAACACGTTCCTGGAGGCGCACCCGTACCTGGTCGGATACGCCTTCCTCGCCGTCCCGGTGGTGCTGATCTTCGCGACCAAGCTCACCACCTTCGCGGTGGCGTTCCTGTTCCTGTTCCTGGTGTCGGACGTGCTCACGCACGACCTCCGGCGCTGGGTGCCGTTCGTGCCCAAGGCGGCGATGTTCGCGCTGCTCTACATCGCGGTCACGGCGCTCACCGCCGCGCTGGTGTTCAAGTTCGTCCCCGACCTGCTGCGGCTCGTGCCGGCGGTGGCCGTGGCGGTGAAGGAGCAGGCGATCCACGCGTACGCGGAGGCCAACGCACGCTGGAACCTGTCGCAATACGTGACCCAGGACGACGTCGTCGGCCAGGTCACCGAGGGCATCAAGTTCGCGGGCGACCTCGTGCCCTCCGTCACCGGCGCGGTCTCGAGGTTGTCCAGCTGGGTGGTGTACTTCGTGTTCGCGCTGGTCCTGAACCTGCTGCTCTACCATGACCTGCAAGCCTTGGATGTGGTGTTCGGGCGCCGCCCGCAGAGCTTGCTCGGGTTCCTCTACCGCTTCGGCATCGTGCGGGTGCGGGTCTTCTACTACTACTTCAAGCGCGTGATGGGCGGTCAGCTCATCATCGCCGGCATCAACACCGTGATCTCGATGCTGGTGGTGCTGGGCCTCGGCTTGCCGCAGCCGCTCGCGCTGGTGCTGACCGTGTTCCTGTGCGGGCTGCTGCCGATCGTCGGCAATCTGATCTCGAACGCGGTGCTCACGTGCGTGGCCTTCGCGTCGATCGGAGTGTGGGGCGCCCTCATCTGCATCGGGCTCCTGATCGCGATCCACAAGCTCGAATACTTCCTGAACTCGAAGATCATCGGCGACATCGTGAAGTTGCCGATGGCCGTGACCCTCGCCGCGCTGGTGGTGGCGGAGGTGCTGCTGGGGCTCGTGGGACTGATCCTCGCGATCCCGCTCCTGCTCTTCGTGCGGCACGAGCTCGAGCACGTTCCGGGGCTGCCGGCGAGCCATCCGGCCGAGCCTTCTCGGGTGCCGCTGCCGATGGGGGACAGCGGTCCGACGCCCGCCGGGCTCGCCGCCGAGCGCCGCACGTCCCGCGGCGAGGCGGGTGTCCCCGGCCGCGCGCCGTCGCGCGTCCCGACGCGCTGAGCGCGCCCCGGGCCGTACCGGATCTCGCGTGATCGCACGAGCGAAGCGCCGCGGGGGGGCGGAGCCCCCCGCGCTACGAAAGGCATCGTAGCGGCGGGGGTTCCATCCCCCGTCGCCGGGTCCACGCTGCTTGCGTGAGCGACCCGGATGGGAAGATTCACGATCGCAGCGCTACGCCACCAGCGTTAGCCGAGTGTCTTGGGGGTGGCCTGCGTACAGCGAACGACCTAACCGGCGATGCAACTGCGGAGCGTGTCGCCGGTCGCGCGACGCGCGACCCTCCGGCGGGCGGGGGGCTGAAACCCGCCGAGATCGATACCCGATCAGCCGGGTGGCGCGACGAGCGGACTCGTGACCTGGCCGGTCGCGGCGCGACCGCACGAGCGAAGCGAGTGTCTTGGGGGTGGCCTGCGTACAGCGAACGACCTAACCGGCGATGCAACTGCGGAGCGTGTCGCCGGTCGCGCGACGCGCGACCCTCCGGCGGGCAGGGGGCTGGAACCCGCCGAGATCGATACCCGATCAGCCGGCTGGCGCGACGAGCGGACTCGTGACCTGGCCGGTCGCGGCGCGACCGCACGAGCGAAGCGAGTGTCTTGGGGGTGGCCTGCGTACAGCGAACGACCTAACCGGCGATGCAACTGCGGAGCGTGTCGCCGGTCGCGCGACGCGCGACCCTCCGGCGGGCGGGGGGCTGGAACCCGCCGAGATCGATACCCGATCAGCCGGCTGGCGCGACGAGCGGACTCGTGACCTGGCCGGTCGCGGCGCGACCGCACGAGCGAAGCGAGTGTCTTGGGGGTGGGCCCCGCCGGGATTCACTCCCGGCGGGCGGGGGGCTTGAACAGCCCCCCGAGCAACCTAGCGCAGCTCGCGCACGCGCTGCGCGCCCACGATGCTCCCGCCCACGAAGTACGCGATCCCGCACGCCAGCAGGTACTCGGGCAGCGATCGCGTGAGCACCAGGATCCACACCGCGGCGAGGTTGATCACCGTGAGGCGCTTCCAGAGCTGGGTCCGCGCCGAGCCGACGCGGGGGATGTAGATCGGGCTCACCATCAGCAGGCCGAGCGCGCCGAGCAGGAACGCGAGGCCCATCGCGCGCGTCTCGAGGTCGACGGAGGCCCGGATCGCGACCAGCACCGAGGCGGCGACCAGCCCGCCGGCGAAGGTCGAGGGAATGCCGCGGAAGAGCCCCGGGTACGCCTTGCCGTCGAGGACGTTGTACCGCGCCAGCCTGAGCACGCAGCCGAACACGTAGATCAGCCCGAGCAGGTGCAGGAGGCGCGGACCGCTGAGCGGACCGGTCGGCTCGCCGACGCCCGCGAGCAGGAACGCGGGCGCGAGGCCGAACGACACGAAGTCCGCGAACGAGTCGAGCTCGCCACCCATCCGGCTCTGCGCGTTGAGCAGCCGCGCCAGCGGGCCGTCGAGCCCGTCGAGGAGCACCGAATACAGGATGAACCAGCTCGCGAGCTGCGGCTGGCCCCTCCACCCCGTAGAGGATCGCGATCAGCCCACAGGTGAGACTGGCGAGGGTGACGGCGTTGGGCGGGAGATAGCGGAGGGCGGACACGATGGGGGCGGACCTTTCGGCCCGAGGGCGACGTCCCGGCTCGGAGGCGCGCTCAGGTCTGGGGCTCGGCGTGCGCCGCGGGCTTGCGGCCGGACGAGATGCTGGCGATCGCGTTGCTCAGGTACGACGCGAACTGGGAATTCGGGTCGGGCTTCATCGCGGTGAGCCTCGGCAGCGCGTCGCGAGCGTCGGGCCCGATCGACCCGAGCGCCCAGGTCGAGAACGCGCGCACGGGCTCGCTCTGATCGTCGAGCGCCTTGATCAGCGCCGGGACGGCGGGCTTGGCCTCTTCCTGGAAGTTGCCGAGCGAGAGCGCGGCGGACCGCCGCACGCCCGCGATGGGATCGTCGAGGGCCTCGGCGAGCGCGGGCACCGCGTGCTGCGCCGGCGCGTCGATCTTGCCGAGCGACCAGGCCGACCACTGGCGAACCATGCGCTCGGAGTCCTTGAGCCCGGTGATGAGGCCCGGCGCCGTGCGGGCCGCAGCGGGGCCGCTCTTCCCCATCGCACGTGCCGCGGCCATGCGCGGACCCGGCTCGGGGTCGCCGAGGTTGGTCTCGAGCGCGGGCACCGCGTCCGCGGCCTTCTTGCCCATCGTGCCGAGGCCCCAGGCCGCGGCGATCCGCGCCTCGCTGTCGGTGTCCTTGAGGTGGCGCACCAGCGCGGTGACCGTCACGTCGGGCTGCCAGCCGACCTGACCGAGCGCGTACGCGGCGCTGTGCTGGATGGCCGGCTCGCCCTCCTCGAGGGCACGCATCAGTGGCGCCACGGCGGCTTCGCCCATCTCGTCGAGGGCCCGCCCCCCCTTCTGGGTGACGGAAGGGTCGGAGGCGAGCAAGCTCACGACGGTGGCGTAGCGCGCATCGGCCTCCGCGTGTTTCCTGTGGCTCTGATAGCGAGTCGCCCCGAGTGCGCCGGCGGCGCACACGATGGCGGCGAGGGCGGCCGCGGAACGCTTCATTCGGGAGGTCTCGTGGGTTCGCACCGGGGCGGGACAGGACGGGCCAGTGTGACACTTTCCTGCCGGCATTGTCACGCAATCCAGGGGCTGGCAGCGGCGATGCGGCGCCTTGGAGGGCCGTCTCGCCGATGGCTATAGTGGCGCGCTCGTTCCACGCGAAATCGAGACAGCCAGGGGGGCCGATGACATCGCTCATGAATCGGGACGTGCGCCAGCCGTGGCTGTGGACCACCTCGTGCGTGGCCGCCGGAGCGCTCCTGGCCGGAAGCTGCGGTGGCGGTGGCATCAACGACCCTTGTCCGTTCGAGCTCGCCGACCTGAGCGGCACCTGGAGCGGCGAGCACGTGCTCACCGACCCGAGCGGTAACTCGATCCAGGGCACCGAGACCACGTCGTTTCTCGAGAAGGGCGGCGGCACCGACGTGAAGGGCTTCTGGACCTACGTCCGGGGCGACACCGCCACCACGCTGTTCGTGGACGGCTCCTGCAGCGGGAAAAACCAGGAACTGCGAACCTGCGGCCTCTCGCTCGGCTTGCCGGTCGCCGACGTGGTGAGCCTGAACACGACCGACGGCTGCGCCATCACGGGCTCCGGTACCACCACCGCGAACGCCTCGGTGCTCAACCTGACCCTGACCAAGCAGTCCGCCCCACCCGAGTGCCCCAACGACGCCAACATGG
Organism: Deltaproteobacteria bacterium; assembly: GCA_016713535.1. Classification (GTDB taxonomy): domain Bacteria; phylum JADJOY01; class JADJOY01; order JADJOY01; family JADJOY01; genus JADJOY01. The sequence continues at coordinate 42,751 of JADJOY010000037.1, read as the reverse complement.
AGCTCGACGGCGTGTGGGTGGGCAACCACGAGTTCGTGGGCGGCGCGACCGGCCGCGAGTACGTCCAGATCGACGACAGCTCGTGCGACCAGATCCGCGGCGTGTGGGTCTTCGAGCGCAACGGCGAGAGCGTCCAGAACGACTTCACGGGACGCTGCGCGAGCGGCACGCGCGGAAGCTACGTCGTGCAGGTCGGCAACGAGACCCTCGCGCTCACGCTGGTCGCCGATCAGTGCGTGCTCAGCGGGACCGGCACCGACACCACCACCGGCGAGTCGTACACGCTGCGCATGGCGCGAGGGAACCGCACCGTCTCGTGACGGTGCCCGTCCGGATGGCCGACCCCGCGCGCAAGCCCGACCTTTCGGCGCTCCGGATCGACCGAAAGCCCCCGCCACCGGTGCCTCCGCGCAGCGGGCGGCGCGCCACGCTCGTGGTGCTGGGCTTCGTCGTGGCGGTCGCGGTGGCGGCGATCGTCACGGTGCGGGTCACCCGGGGGCTCGCGCCGCTCCCGCAGGTGAAGACCGCCACCGCCACGGTGCGCGCGCCGTCCGCCACCGAAGCGGTGCTCACGGCCTCGGGATACGTTGTCGCGCAGCGCAAGGCCGCGGTCGCCTCCAAGGCGACGGGGCGGCTGGTCTACCTGGGCGTCGAGGAAGGCGATCACGTGAGCGAGGGGCAGGTGATCGCGCGGGTCGAGAGCGCCGACGTGGAGGCCGACCTCGATCACGCGCGCGCGAACCTCACCGGCGCCAAGGCCGGGAAGGTGCAGGCCGAGGCGCGCGTCGCCGAGGCGAACGTCGCCTACGGCCGCGCCCGTGATCTGAGCGCGCAGGAGCTCCTCTCCGCCGCCGACCTCGACCAGGCGAACGCGACCCGCAAGGTCGCGGAGGCCGAGGTGGCGACCGCGGACGCCGCGATCGTGGCCGCCGAGGCGCGCGTGCGCTCGGCGGAAGTGGCGGTCGAGAGCACCCGCATCCGCGCGCCGTTCGACGGCACCGTGCTCACCAAGAGCGCCGATCTCGGCGAGATGGTGGCGCCCATGGCCTCCGCGCCCGGCTCGCGGGGCGCGGTCGTCAGCATCGCCGACATGGGCTCCATCGAGGTCGAGGCGGACGTGTCGGAGTCGTACATCCAGCGCATCCAGGCGGACGCGCCGGTGCAGATCGCGCTCGACGCCTACCCCGAGACCAAGTACCCGGGCCGCGTGAAGAAGATCGTGCCCACCGCCGATCGCGCGAAGGCGACGGTGCTCACCAAGGTGGTGTTCGATCAGCCCGACGCGCGCGTGCTGCTCGAGATGTCGGTCAAGGTGACGTTTCTCTCGCGCAGCGCCGAGCCGGCCAGCGAGCCCGAGCTGGTGGTGCCGCGCGGCGCGGTGGTGAGCCGCGCCGGCGAGTCGCAGGTGTGGAAGCTCGACGCGAAGAACGCCGCGCGACCCGTGGCCGTCAAGCTCGGACCGGCGCGGGGCGCGGACCAGGTGATCGAGTCGGGGCTCTCGACCGGCGATCGCGTGGTCGTGAGCCCACCCCCCGATCTCGCCGACGGCGCCACCGTCCAGCCGGCGAGCTGAGAGCCTGTGAAGAGATCGAGCGAGAGCGAAGCGCCGCGGGGGGGCGGATCCCCCAGCGCTACGAGCCCCATCGTAGCGACGGGGGTTCCATCCCCCGTCGCCGCGCCTACGCGGCCTTCCGCCGCGCCCCAGAGGGAACGATCCACAGTCTCTGAGTCGCGGTCCCGCTTCGGCCGTCACGGCGAATCCGTCGTCCGCACCCGGAACCCATCATGAGCGAAGCCAAGCCCATCGTCGCGGTGCAGAACCTCTCCAAGAGCTACGCGCACGACGGCAACGCCGTGCAGGTGCTCAACAACCTCTCTCTCGACATCCCCGAGGGCGAGTTCTTCGCGCTGCTCGGGCCGTCGGGCTCGGGGAAGTCGACGTTGCTCAACATGATCGGTGGCATCGACCGGCCCGACAGCGGCTCGGTGGAGGTGGCGGGCACCGACATCGTGCAGCTCGCCGAGGGCGCGCTCGCGACCTGGCGCGCCAACCACGTCGGCTTCATCTTCCAGTTCTACAACCTGATCCCGGTGCTCTCGGCGCTCGAGAACGTCGAGCTGCCGCTGCTCCTGAGCCCGTTACCCAAGAAGGAGCGCCGCCAGCACGTCGAGACCGCGCTCGAGGTCGTGGGGCTCGCCGACCGGATCCGGCATCGCCCGAACCAGCTCTCCGGCGGCCAGCAGCAGCGCGTCGCGATCGCGCGCGCGATCGTCACCGACCCGACACTGCTGGTGGCGGACGAACCCACCGGCGACCTCGACCGCCACTCCGCCGAGCAGATCCTCGACGTCCTCGGTCAGCTCAACCAGGAGTTCAAGAAGACGATCGTCATGGTCACCCACGACCCGCGCGCCGCGGAGCGCGCCCACACCCGCGCCGAGCTCGACAAGGGCGAGCTCAGCGGCCTTCGCTGAGCCTCGACGCGGGCCTCCCATGCGACTCTTCGAGCTGGTCTTCCTGAACGCGCTGCGCCACAAGCTGCGCAGCTTCCTCACCGTGCTGGGCGTGGCCTTCGCGGTGCTCGCCTTCGGCGTGATCCGCACCATGATCACCGCGTGGTACGCGGGCGCCGAGGCGGCCAAGCCCGACCGGCTGGTGACCCGCAACAAGGTGTCGCTGGTGTTCTCGTTGCCGATCGCATATCAGCCCAAGATCGAGCAGGTGCCGGGTGTCGTGACCGTGGCGCCGGGCAACTGGTTCGGCGGCATCTACAAGGAAGAGAAGAACTTCTTCCCGCAGTTCGGCGTGAAGATGGAGCCGTGGTTCCGGATGTATCGCGAGTACGTCGTGCCACCCGACCAGTGGAAGGACGTCCTCGCCGAGCGCAACGCCTGCGTGGTGGGGCGCAAGCTCGCGCAGCGCTTCGGCTGGAAGCTCGGACAGACGGTGCCGATCAAGGGCACGATCTTCCCGGGAGACTACGAGTTCGTGGTGCGCGGGATCTACAGCGGGCGCGACCCGGGGACCGACGAGACCCAGTTCTTCTTCCACTGGGACTACCTGAACGAGGCGATCGAGAAGGTCTACCCGGGCAACGGCAACCGCGCCGGCTTCTTCGTGGTGCAGATCGCCGATCCCGCGAACGGCGCGGCGGTGATCCAGACCGTCGACGCGATGTTCGAGAACTCGCTCGCCGAGACCCTGACCGAGACCGAGAAGGCGTTCCAGCTCGGCTTCGTGGCGATGTCGAGCACCATCATCGCCGGCATCCACCTGGCGTCGGTGCTCATCATCGGCGTCGTGCTGCTGGTGCTCGCCAACACCATGGCGATGGCGGCGCGCGAGCGGGTGAAGGAGTACGCGGTGCTCAAGACACTCGGGTTCCGCGGCTGGCACCTCGCGAGCGTGATCGGCGGCGAGTCGATGCTGCTCGCGGTGGTGGGCGGCACGATCGGGCTGGTCGCGCTGCTACCGCTCATCGCGACGCTCGAGAAGCAGATGGCCGACTTCTTCCCGAGCCTGCCGATCGACCCGCTCACGTTCGTGCACGGGGTCGGCATCTCGCTCGCCGTGGGTGTGGCGGCGGCGATCGTGCCGGCGCGGGGCGCGGCGAAGGTCTCGATCGTCGAGGGGCTGCGCCGGATCGCGTGATCCGCGCGCTTCGACGGCGAGACGGAACGTCGGTTTTCCCAGGACGAATCCATGGCCCTACCGCTCAGCTACTCGATCCGCAGCGCGCTCTGTTGCCGCACGGCGCCGTTCCAGACCCCCGCCCCGCCGAGAGCGCGGTCTCGGCGGGGCCCCACCCCCGAGTCACTCGCTTCGCTCGTGCGGTCGCGCTGCGACCGGCCCGTCGTTCAGGGCCTCTCTTGGCGGGCTACGATCGATCGTTGACCTTCTCCAGGACCCGAAAATGGCCCTACCGCTCAGCTACTCGATCCGCAGCGCGCTCTGTTGCCGCGGGGGTCTGTTCCAGACCCCCGCCCCGCCGAGAGCGCGGTCTCGGCGGGCCCCACCCCCGAGTCACTCGCTTCGCTCGTGCGGTCGCGCTGCGACCGGCCCGTCGTTCAGGGCCTCTCGTGGCGGGCTACGATCGATCGTTGACCTTCTCCAGGACCCGAAAATGGCCCTACCGCTCAGCTACTCGATCCGCAGCGCGCTCGCGCGTCGTACCACCACGCTCCTCACCGTGATCGGGCTCGCGCTCGTGGTGTTCGTGTTCGCGGGCTCGCGGATGCTGACCGACGGCCTCGCCAAGACGGTGGTGGACACGGGCTCACCGGTCAACGCGATCGCGATCCGCAAGGGCTCGCAGACCGAGGTGCAGAGCGTGATCCTGCGCGACTCGGCGGCGATCATCACCTCGCAGCCCGAGATCGCCACCGCCTCCGACGGCCAGCCGCTGGCCTCCGGCGAGTCGGTGGTGCTGATCGTGCTCAAGAAGCGCGGCGCGGCGCCGGGCGGCAGCGCGGACGGCGTGAACGTCACGATCCGCGGCGTGTCGCCCAAGTCGATGGAGCTCCGCCGCGAGCAGGTGAAGCTCGTCGAGGGGCGCATGTTCCAGCCCGGGCTCGACGAGGTCGTCGCCGGCAAGCGCATCTCCGAGAAGTTCCAGGGCGCGTCCCTCGGCGACACGCTGCGCATGGGCGGTCGCGAATGGAAGGTGGTCGGTCTCTTCGACGCCGGCGGCTCGGGCTTCGACTCCGAGGTGTGGGGCGACTCGGAGCAGCTCCTCCAGGCGTACCGGCGCGAGGCCTACTCGTCGATGACGCTCAGGCTGAACCGGCCCGAGGACATCGGGCCACTCAAGGAGCGACTCGAGGCCGATCCGCGGCTGACCGTCGAGGTGTTCGGCGAGCGCGAGTACTACGCCAAGCAGACCCAGCAGACGTCGGTGTTCCTGAACGCGCTGGGTGGCGTGATCTCGGTGATCTTCAGCCTCGGCGCGGTGGTGGGCGCGATGGTCACCATGTACGCAGCCGTCGCCAATCGTACCGTCGAGATCGGCACCATGCGCGCGATCGGCTTCCGCCGCCGCCACGTGCTGCTGGCGTTCCTGCTCGAGTCGGTGCTCCTCGGACTGGTCGGCGGAGTGGCCGGGCTGAGCATCGCCTCGGTGCTCTCCGTGCTCACGCTCTCCACCACCAACTTCAACACGTTCTCCGAGGTGGTCTTCCAATTCCACCTCTCTCCTGCGACCATCGGCACGTCGCTGGGGTTCGCGGTGGTCATGGGCATCGTCGGCGGCTTCTTCCCGGCGGTGCGGGCCTCGCGCCTCGGCATCGTCGACGCCCTCCGGACCGCCTGATCGACCACCCCGCGCCATGACCGATCCCGCCGCGCCGCTCGGCCCTCTCGCGGACCTGCGAGCCAGGGTCACGGCGCGTACGGCGAGCTTCCTCGGCGAAGGGCGCGCGTGCGTGGTGGTGGGCGGCCCCGCCACCGGCAAGACGCGGATGCTGCGCGAGCTGGCGCGGCGGGTGCCCGAGCTGCTCGCGATCGACGACGCCTCGCCGGCCGAGCTCGCCGAGGCGCTGGCAGGTAATCGCCGGCCGCTGGTCGTGAGCCTGGACGCGCTCAGCTACGAGGAGGCGCGCGGCCTCGCGCAGGGCCACGCGTTCGTGCCGCTGGTCAACGTGCCGCGCCCCTGGGTCCGCGAGATCGCGCCGGACGGCGTCGACCAGCGCTGGGACGTGTCGCTCGGCCATCCCGCGCTCGCCGCTGCGCACGGATCCGGCGCGCTCGGCACGGTGCGCCGCCAGCTCCGTGAGGCGTGGCGCAAGCTGCTGGAGGAGCGCTTCGAGGAGGAGGTGCTCCTCACCGAGCTCCGCAAGCTCGGCCCCATGGCGCCGAGCGAGCGCTACCAGCGCCTCCACGCCGTCCACGGCAATGCGCTCAAGCACCACCTCGACTGGCTGGCGTGCGCGGGCATGGTCACGCGGCTCCTCGACGAGGAGTCGGCGGGCGTCACCGCCGTGCCGGTCTGACCGGAGCCGCGAGCCGGGCGGTGCCGGGGTCGACCTCGTGGGCGGTGCGCGCGCCTCGTCGAATCGGTGGGCACGCGGAGCGTGCCCCTCCGTACCTAGCGCGCGATCGCGTGGGAGCGCGGGGGCGGGCTTCGTGCCCGCCCGGCGTCGCGGTCACTCCGGCAGCTCGTCCCAGGTACGCCCCTCGAGCTCGCGCCCGGTCTTCTTCTTGTTGGTGCCGCCCCACTGCTTGAAGAAGAACGGCACGCCGCTCGCGAGGCATCGGTCCCGGACGCCCACGACCCACGCGGGGTCCACCGAGCGGCAATGCGGTCCCGACTCGCCGCCCACGATCACCCAGTCGATCCCGCGCAGATCGAGCTCCTCGAGCGGGCCGAGGAGCGGCTCGATCGACAGGAACCTGAGCGCCGCACGGGTGCGGCGCAGCTCGTCGATCCTCCACAGGTAGTCGGCGTTCTCGACGCTCACGCCCATCCACACGTTGGGCGGCCAGTCGAGCTCGGCGTCGAGGGCCGCGAGCCTCTCGGCGCGCTTGGTCAGCACCTGGAAGCGGTGCCAGTGGGCGCGTCGCGCGACGTCGAGGACCGCGCGCACGTACTCGAGCGGCACGCTCTCCTCGAAGAGGTCGCTCATCGAGTTGACGAAGATCCGCTGCGGGCGCTTCCAGCCGAGCGGCACCTCCAGCATGTGCGGCTGGAGGGTGACGGCGAAGCCGTTGCGATAGTTGGGCTGTCCCATCAGGCGCAGCCGCTCGGACATGCGCTCCGCGTAGCAGTTCTTGCAGCCCGGGCTGACCTTCTCGCACCCGGTGACGGGATTCCACGTCGCGTGGGTCCACTCGATGGTCGATCCGAGCCCCACGCGCGCCTCCCGCTTTCCTCACATCGGCCAGTGAATCCCGTCGCGGACGACCTGGATCAGCGCGTCCACCCACGCGTCGCGCGAGTTGAGCGCGGGCACCAGGAGCAGCTCCTCGCCGCCGTGTGCGCGGAAGTCGTCGCGCGCGCGGATGCCGATCTCCTCGAGCGTCTCGAGGCAATCGGCCACGAACGCCGGACAGAGTACCGCGAGGCGCTTGACACCGCTCTGGGCGAGCGCGCGCACCCGCTCGTCGGTGTGCGGCTGGATCCACGGGGTACGCCCGAGGCGCGACTGGAACGACACCTCGTGGCGCTCCGCGGGCAGATCGAGGCGCGCGGCGAGACCGCGCGCGGTCGCGAAGCAGTGGGCGCGGTAGCAGTGGCGGTTGCCGGGGCCGATCACGTCGCAGCAGGTGGCCGCCGCCAGGCAGTGGTCGTGCCCCTCGCTCTCGTCGCTCTTGCGCACCTGGCGCTCGGGCAGCCCGTGGAAGCTGAGCAGCACGTGCTCGGGCCGGAACGTGGCGAGGGCCGGGCGCGCGGTCCGCGCCAGCGCGTCGAGGAACGCCGGATGGTCGTAGAACGGCGGCACGAGCTGGATCGTCGGCACGTTCCAGCGCTTGCCCCCCTCGAGCAGGACCTTCTCGGCCGCCGAGCCCCACGCCGCCGACGAGTTCTGGGGAAAGAGCGGCAGCACCGCGATCCGGTCGGTGCGGCTGGCGCGGAAGCGGTCGAGCGCCTCGCCGATCGACGGCTGCTGGTAGCGCATCGCGAGCTCGACCTGGATGTCCGGTCCGAGCGCCGCCTGGACCTTCTTGGCGAGGTCGACGCCGTGGAAGAGCACCGGGGAGCCCCGGTCGGTCCACACCTTGCGGTAGGCCTCGGCCGACTTGCTGGGACGAAACGGCAGGATCACGCCGTAGAGCAGGAGCGCGCGACCGAGCGCCGGCATGTCGAGGACGCGCGGGTCGGACAGGAACTCGCGCAGATAGGTCCGCACCTCGGGGGTGCGCGGCGCGGCCGGCGTCCCCAGGTTGACCAGCATGAGCCCGACACGCGCCATGATCTCGCTCACCCCCTCCGCGCCGCGCCCGGGATACCACAGCCGCGCTTGTCGCGGCGTCCCACGCAGCGCTAGCCTGGCCGTATGGTGAGAGCGCGGATCTGGATGGCCGCCGGCGCAGCCGCGGCCGTGCTCGCGGCGGGTGAAGCCCGCGCGCAGATCGCCGCCATCAACCAGCAGACGTTCAACAGCGCCCGCCCCGCGCTCGAGGAGCAGCGGCGGCCGCGCAGCTCCTGGGTGATGCCGCGGGCCACCGGCATCGAAGACCAAAAGCAGCGCAAGTACAAGGGCGGCTTCGGCGACGACTGGGGCACGAACCCGTACAACCAGGTCAACCTCAAGGAAGCGCTGCGCGACCGCGAGCAGGCCGAGGCCGAAGCCCGCGCCAGCCATCCGCTGAGTGGCAAGCAGGGCCGCAAGAAGCGCAACAAGGACCCCCTCGCGCTCACCAAGGAAGGCGCGGTGAGCGGTTCGTTCGACATCAGCGTCGACATCTCGACCTCGAACCTGGGCAGCAACCTCGGGTCGCGCAACAAGAAGGCCGGCTTCTCGACCAAGGGGCTCGAGCTCGGCGACATCACCGGTGGCGGTGCGCCGCGGCTCTCGATCTGGGAGATGGACGAGGATCGAAAGCGCATGCGCCGTGGCAAGAAGCTGGTGCGCCAGAACCAGCTCGAGAGCGACGAGGAAGTGCTGATCCGCGAGCAGCGGGCCGCGGCCTCGGGCGGCACCGACTTCTTCGAAGGCTTCTGAGTTCCTCGGGGGGCTGTTCCAGCCCCCCGCCCGCCGGGAGTGAATCCCGGCGGGGCCCACCCCCGAGTCGGCTCGCAGGGCTCGCCGCGTCGTGCAGACCCGGCGACGGGGGGATGGAACCCCGTCGCTCATGGGCTGGTGTCAAACCCGGCCGCGGCCCGTGGCTTCCTCTCGCGTGTGGGTTTGCCTGTGTTCTCCTTCGAGGGCTCAGGCATGGAGGTCCGCGGTGAAGTCTCAAATCCGCGGATTACCCGGCCAAGCCGGGAGCCGCCGTGACCTCTCTCCGTCTACTGGACAATCCGGGGTGCCCCTATCCAACCCCCCCCCCCCCCCCCCCCCCCCCCCCCCCCCCCCCCCCCCCCCCCCCCCCCCCCCCCCCCCCCCCCCCCCCCCCCCCCCCCCCCCCCCCCCCCCCCCCCCCCCCCCCCCCCCCCTCCCCCCCCCCCCCCCCCCCCCCCCCCCCCCCCCCCCCCCCCCCCCCCCCCCCCCCCCCCCCCCCCCCCCCCCCCCCCCCCCCCCCCCCCCCCCCCCCCCCCCCCCCCCCCCCCCCCCCCCCCCCCCCCCCCCCCCCCCCCCCCCCCCCCCCCCCCCCCCCCCCCCCCCCCCCCCCCCCCCCCCCCCCCCCCCCCCCCCCCCCCCCCCCCCCCCCCCCCCCCCCCCCCCCCCCCCCCCCCCCCCCCCCCCCCCCCCCCCCCCCCCCCCCCCCCCCCCCCCCCCCCCCCCCCCCCCCCCCCCCCCCCCCCCCCCCCCCCCCCCCCCCCCCCCCCCCCCCCCCCCCCCCCCCCCCCCCCCCCCCCCCCCCCCCCCCCCCCCCCCCCCCCCCCCCCCCCCCCCCCCCCCCCCCCCCCCCCCCCCCCCCCCCCGCCCCCCCCCCCCCCCCCCCCCCCCCCCCCCCCCCCCCCCCCCCCCCCCCCCCCCCCCCCCCCCCCCCCCCCCCCCCCCCCCCCCCCTGCGGCCCGGACCCCCGGCGCTGCCGGGGTGGCGGACCTCCGCGTGCCCCCCCCCCCCCCCCCCCGCGGGGCCGGGGGGCCCCCCCCCCCCCCCCCCCCCCCCCCCCCCCCCCCCCCCCCCACCCCCCCCCCCCCCCCCCCCCCCCCCTTTTCGCGTAAGCTTGCCCCTGCCGGTCCTCGCTGGCGCCCTCGGGCGCTAACCCGAGGGTGGTGGCTGCACCACCGATTAACCACGTTTTGCGAGATGGAGCCGGTCGCTCCATAAGGTCTACGATGGTCTTCGTAGCGCGGGGGGCTCCGTCCCCCCGCGGGAGGGTCGCGCGCCGCGCGACCGGCGATACGCCCCGGCGTTGCGTCGCCGATCCGGTCGATTGCGGTGCGGTTCCCCAACCAATCCGGTCGTCACCTTGGTCTGGAGGGCCCGCCTCCGGCGGGCCGCCTACGGCGCCGCGACCGCACCGGCCGCGTTCATCCGCGAGCGGATCCACCGCATCCTCGCGGCGTGGCGCCGCGACGACTTCTCGCCGCAGTAGAGGTCCGGGTTGGGCAGGCACGCCACCAGGTAGACGGACTGGGTGACGTCGAGCTCCTCCGGCGCCACGCCGAACGCCTTGCGCGCGGCCTCGCCGATCCCGATCGTGCCGGGCGAGAACGTGCACCAGTCGAAGTAGAGCTCGAGGATCCGGTTCTTCGTGAGCAGCAACTCGAGGAGCGGCGTGAGCAACACCTCGCCGGCCTTGCGCGGCGCGCGCACGCGCGGGCCGGTCCACAGGAACACGTTGCGCGCCACCTGCATCGTGATCGTCGACGCGCCGCGGGCGATCTCCTCGGACTCGGCGACCTTGCGGATCTCCTCCCAATCGAAGCCGTGGTGCTGGTAGAAGCGAGCGTCCTCGGCCACCAGCAGCGCCCGGACCAGGTGGCGTGGCAACCGGCCGAGGGTGACGGTCGGCGCATGCGGAGGGAGGCGCTGCCAGGCGAGGAGCGCGACGGCGCGGCGGTAGATCGAGCGTGGCGTGAACGGCGGGTCGACCACGCCGAGCGCCGCCACCGCCACCACCACCGCCACGCCGGCGGCGACCGCCCACGCCACCAGGCGGCGCACGCGTCGACGGAGCCAGCGCATCACCATCTCGGGTTCCTCGGCCGAACCGTACCCGTCTGCCGGGCATCCGTCGAAGCGAGCTGACCATGAAGCGATCGAGCGTCCGGCGCGCGTGGAGCACGCTGCTCGGCCTCGCCGGCGCCGCGCTCGAGCTCGCGTTCGCCGGCTACTGCCTGCACGCGGCCGCGCTCGCGGGCGCGGGCGGCGGTGGCTTCGCGCTCTTCGAGGCGTGGGTGCTCGTCACCGTCGAGCTCGCGGGTCTCGCGGCCCAGCGCGTCGTGTGGCTGGTGGGCGACGCCGCGGCGCGGCCCACCCGCGGCAGCCTGATGGCGGTCGGCTTCTCCACGATCGTCCTCGTGGTGAGCGCGCCCGCGGTGGTCGTGCTGCTCTTGCTCGCGATCGTCGCGTTCCCGCGCTCGGGCGCGATGTGGGTGGGGATGTTGCTCAGGCGAGTGGTGTGGGCGTGGCTCGGCCGCGCGCGGACGCCCGCGCAGCACGCGGCGCTGCGCGGCTACGGGAAGCGCACGGCCGTGGCGCAGGTTTTCTCGATGGGGCTCGCCGCCCTGGGGGTGTGGCTCGCGGCGCCGCGCTTCGGCGGGCTCGAGCAGGCGGCGGCGAGCGGTGCGCTCGTCGCCGCCGGGGCGGGGATCTACTTCGCGTTGCTGGCGGTCGTGGAGCTCGCCCTGGTCATCGTGACGGCGCGAGGTCCTTGAGGAACTGCTCGGTGAACTCGGGGGGGGCGCTGGTCGGCAGGCCGAGGATCGCGGTGCCGAGCCCGTGGGTTCGCCACTCGGCGAGCTTCTCCTGGCAGTGCTTGGTGGGTCCGCAGATCGCGATCGCGTCGATCAGCTCGTCGCTCACGGCGTCCGCCGCGTTGGCGCGGTCCGGGCCGTTGTAGGTGGCGAGCACGTGATCGGCGTTCTCCTTGAAGCCGAACCGGCAGAACATGTTGTGGTAGTAGTCGCCCATTCCGCCGATGTAGAAGCTCACCAGCGGCTTCACCATCGAGCGCGCGAAGTTCACGTCGTCGAACGGGATCACCGTCACGAACGGCGAGACCTCGATCTCGCTCACGTCGCGGCCGGCCTTCTTGGCGCCTTGCTCGAGGAGCGCGATCGCGTCGCCGAAGTGCTTGTAGGGCCAGAAGGTGGGCATCCAGCCGTCGGCGATCTCGCCGGTCTGGATGATCGCCTTGTCGTTGAGCGACGCGATGTGGATCGGGATGTGCGGCCGGAACGGCGTCATCTCGAGCTTGAAGTTCCGCGCCTCGAAGAACGAGCTCATCTCGGGGCTGAGCCGCTTGCCGGCGAGCAGCGCGTTCACGATGCCGACCGTCTCGCGCATCCGCGTGAGCGGCTTCTCGAACTTCTGCCCGTGGAGGTTCTCGATCACCTTCTTGCCGCTGGTGCCGAGGCCGAGGATCACGCGCCCCTCGGAGATCTCGTCGAGCGTCGCCGCCGTCATCGCGAGCAGCGCAGCCGAGCGGCTGAAGATGTTGGTGATGCCGGTGGCGAGCTTGATGCGCTTGGTGTGGACCGCGATCTCGGTCAGGAGCTGGAACTGCTCGTAGCCCCAAGCCTCGGGCAGCCAGATCGAGTGGTAGCCCAGGTCCTCCGCCATCTGCGCGAAGCGCAGCACGCTCTTGCGGTCGTAGCCCTTCCAGAAAGGAACGATCCCGGTCTCGTTCGGCATGACGGCGTTTCCTCGTCGGCGCGTGGTGGACCGCGAACTCTAGCCCGCGTGCGCGGGGCGCCCAAGGCGGGAGCCGGGGCGATCGCGCTGGCCAGGCGGTGCATCCGGCCGTATCGTCGCGCCATGCGCGTCGGCATCCAGGCGTGGGGCTCGGACGGCGACATCCGGCCGTTGCTCGCGCTGGGCGGCGCGCTGGTGAGCGCCGGCCACGACGTGCGGATGGTCGCGAGCAGCGCCGACGACACCGACTACTCCGCGCTCGCCGCGCGCCTTCGCGTGCCGCTCACGATGGTCCCCGAGCGCATGAACGCGCCACTCGGCGAGATCGCCGCGCGCGCCGGCGGCGGGAGCAACCAGTTCAAGCTCATGCGCGAGGTCCTCGCCGCGGCCTTCTATCCCCACCTCGACGCGATGTACGCCGCGGCGCTCGAGCTGTGCAGGACGTCGGACGTGGTGGTCGGGCACTTCGCCGCATGGTTCGTGCGGGTGGCGGCGTGGAAGACCGGCGCGCGGCTCGCCACCTTCGTGCCGTGGCCCGGCATGGTGCCGACCGGCGACGAGCCGCCGGTGTGGTTCCCGCGCATCCCCGGGCTCACCCGCGCCCAGTGGCGGCTGGTGACGGCACTCGCGGGCGTGATGTGCAAGAAGGGCGCGAACGAGCTGCTGCGCCGCGAAGGCCTGCCGCCGGTGCGCGTCGCGATCCCCGATCTGCTCCTCTCCGATGGCTTGAATCTCCTGGCAGCGAGCCCGGCGCTGTGGCCTCGTGCCTCCGACTGGGACGAGCGTCACCAGGTCTGTGGGGCCTTCGAGCTGCCCGAGGACTCCGAGCCGTGGCAGCCGCCGCCCGACCTCAGCGCCTTCCTCGAGAGCGGCGCGCCGCCGGTGTTCCTGTCGTTCGGCTCGTCCGAGCAGGTCGACCCGGCGCGCTCGCGCGAGCTCCTCGTCGAGGGCGCGCGCCGCGCCGGCGTCCGCGCCGTGATCCAGCTCAAGAGCGAGCGCCGCGCCGAGGGCCACCGCGACGGGCAGCTCTACTTCTTGCCGCGCGCGCCCCACACGCGGCTCTTCCCGCGGTGCTCGTTCGTGGTCCACCACGGTGGCGCCGGCACGTCGCACACGGTGGCCCGAGCGGGCGTGCCGTCGGTCGCGGTCTACTTCTCCGACGAGCAGCGCTCGTGGGGAGATCGGCTCGCCAAGCACGGCCTAGCGCCGCCGCCGCTCTCGTACTTCCGCACCGATCCGGACGCTGTCGCGGCGCGCATCCGCGCCGGCCTCGGCGCGCCCGAGATGTCTGCCCGCGCCGCCGCGATGGCGGCCCGGATGCGCGGCGAAAACGGTCCCGCCGCCGCCACGAACTTGCTCGAAACCTGGGTGGAAAAGGCCGCGGAATGAGGCCATGGATGGCCCTTTTGGGCCCTCTTTTGCCGCGGAAAGTCGCTCGGGACGACTGTGGAGCTTTAGCTTTACGAATTCTGTAAAGCACTTGCTATACGATTTTGTATAGCAAGTGCTTTACGACGAGGTCCGTCCGGAGCGCCCAGTGGGAGCCAAGTTCACCAACGTCCAGGTGCTCTGCGAGGGCGCGGACGTGGCCGCCTTTCACGCGCGAGTGGTGGCCGCCGTGCGGGAACGGCTCGGACGATCCGGTCTTCGTGAGCTCGCCGAGGGCGACCCGGAGCGGGCGGTCCGCACGGCGGTCATCGGCCCGCCGGGGCGCTGGATCGCGATCTACGACCAGGACACCGAGGACCTCGACGATCGCAAGCTCGAGCAGCTCGCCGCTGCGATCTCGGTCGCGCTCGCGGCGCCGTCGGTCTCCGTGCTCGTGTTCGACAGCGACCTGCTGGCGCTCGGGCTCTTCGACCGCGGTAGGCGGATCGGCGAGTTCGTTCGCGACCCCGAACACCCGCGTCGCCGTCCGAAGGCAGCGGACCTGGCGCCCTGGGAGCGAGTGGCCCTGCCGGGCAAGGACGCCAAGGACGTCGCGTCCGCGCTCGCCGGCCACGAGGTCTTCGTCGAGGAGAAGGTCGGCGAGCTGGCGGACGTGCTGGGCTGGGAGGTCGAGCGGGTCTCGGTCGGCTTCGAGTATCTGAAGGACGTCGATCTCGACGGCCTCACGACGCTGCGATTCGGGGCCCAGCCCGCCGAGAGCGCGAGCGGTGCGGCCGAGCCCAGCCTGCGGCTCTCGTCCGTGGGCGGACCCTCGGAGGTCATCGTCGGGCAGCAGGTCCACGCGCACGTAGCGGTCCGCAACGACGGCGCCACGGTCACGGGTCTCGCGGTGGTGGCGTGGGGGCCGGCTGCGGATGCCGGTCTCGTCCGCCCGCTCGCCGCGCTCGTAAGGCTGCGCGAGGGCCGTCGCACCGGCGCGTTTCACGAGGCGGGCTTCGAGCTGCGTGAGGTCGGCGCGTTCGGATGTGGGGCGCGCTTCCCCGACCTCGAGCTCGATCGGGAGGTCCACGCGGGCATCCGGGCCGAGGTTGGTGCGGAGGGCGCCGCGCCGCTTTGCCTCGCGGTCGCCGCGATCGGCCGGCCGCTCGACCCCGGCGCGGTGGGCGTGTTCCGGGTTCTCGCGAAGCTCCCCGAGCCCGAGCTCGGACCCTTGCGAAGGCCTCTCCGCTGCGAACGCAGCATCGACCCGCATCGCGCCGAGAGCACCCGCCAGCAGCTCAAGGTGCTGGCGGCGCCGCGGGTGCTCGTGGCGGGCGCGGTGCTCGGCGCGGATCGCGGGCGAGCGGCACCATTGGTGACCGACGCGTTCGAGCGCTGGCACGAACTCGCCACGTCGCCGCGCCCCAGGGCGTTTCGAGTCGAGGCAATGACGGGTTCTGCGACGCAACGGAGCTCGGTGCTCACCGCCGGGCGCCTCGCCGGATCGGCCGAATGGCAAGCCTCGAGCAAGATGCTCGCGCGCAGCCGCTCGTGGGTCGCGAGCACCAGTCAGCCCGGCGGCTCGCCGAGCTTGGGCACGAACCTCGGCGACGGATTCGCGTGGGAGGACCGAGTCCATCCTGGGGTCGGAGGGCGAGGGCACGTTCATGCCTCACGTGGTGCTGTGGCTCTCGCTGGACGGACTCGAGCCCGCGGCCGTCTCGCGCGCCGAAAAGCTGGCGGCGGAGATCCTCGACGCACTGATAGATGGGGCGAAGGGGCTGCAGGCGTTCGTGGCGCGCTGGGCGTGGGCGCCGAGCCTCCACCGTGTGATAGCGAATCCCTACGAGGCGGTCTGCGGGATCCCTAGCGAGTACGTGACCGATCGCGCCTGGAACGGTCGCTTCTTGCGCGCCGTCGGCGAGCAGATTTGGCTCGGCCACGACCTGATGAAGCGGCTCGCTTCGGTGGACTTGGACTCGGTGGCCGAGGTGGAGACCCTCGGCGCGGCCACCCGGCTGCGGCTTCGCGAGGGTCGAACCCTGGACGACCTGGAATCGCTCCTGGCGCCGATTCTCCCGGACTCGACCGACGCGGCGAAGGCGAGTGAGACGTACTGGGCTGCACGGCGGGCCGAGGCGGTGACGCCCGCGGTGAGGGAGCGAGCGGTTCGGACCAAGCCGTCCGAGCCGCGCAAGGTGCGCAAGGACGTCGAGCGCAGCCTCGTTGCGCTCCACACCGGCAGCGACCGCTCGAAGGTCAACGCAATCACGCGCCTCGCGTCGCTCGCGGCGGTCGCGCCCGCGGAGGCGGTCGAAGGGCTTCGACTGGCGCTCGCCTCGACCTCGCGCAAGGTGCGGATTCCCGCCGCCCAGGCGCTCGCGACGGTCGCGGCGCACGCACCGCCCGAGGCGCGAGCGCTCGTGCTGGCGACCCGCGCCGACCCGGACTGGATGATCCGCGCGGAGTCGGTCGCGGGGCTGGAGGCGCTCGCCCAGAAGGATCGGTCGCTGCTACCCGTCATCGAGGAGCTGCTCGGTGATTCGTCTGCCGAGGTGCGTGGGACGGCGCTCGGCGCGCTGCAGCGGTCGGGGCTCGACCGCGAGGCCCTCGAGCGCCACGCGCTCGGGGTGCTCGGGTCGCGAGGCAACTCCGCGAAGCTCAGCGCGGTGTCGGTCCTCCGGCGGATCGGCACGCGCAGCCCGGAGGTCCTCGCCGCGATGGCGACGGCACTGCGCGCACAGGACGATCAGCTCGGCGCAGGCGTCGCGAGGGCCATCGGCGCACTTTTTCCCGGTGTGGACGCGGCCGCGGCCCTCCACGCGGCGCTGCCGGCGGCCGGCCAGCGCGCCCGCGTCGCGATCCTCGAGGCTCTCGGCCAGCTCGGGTCCGCCGCGTCGGCGGCCGTGCCCGATCTCCTCGCGGCGCTCGAGTCGAGCGAGGTGCTGGCTTCCTTCGCCGCCGCGGTCGCGCTCGCCCGGATCGATCCGGCTCGGCGCGAGCCTGTCCCGCTCCTCGAGCGTGCGCTCGCCGATCCACGCGGGTCGGGAAGGCGATCGGTCGAGGCGGCCGAGGCGATCCTGCGCATCCAGCCCGAGCGCAGCGACCTCATCGAGCTCCTCGTCGACGCCGCGCGCACGCCGGACGATCGCGCGATGGTGCAGGTCGCGGCGGCTCGCTCTCTCGGTGCGCTCGGCCTACGCGCGGCCATCCCGGTCCTCACCGGCCTCCTCGACGAGCGCAACCCGGAGAGCCTGCGCTCCGCGGCGAAAGCGGCGCTCGCCGCGATCGAAGCTCGCTGAGCTGGCACGTTCGCCGCGCCATGCCTGCACCGCTCTGGCTCCGCTCGCTCGCGACGACCTTGCTGTTCCCCGGCCTTGTGGGTGGCTTGGTCCCGGCGCTGCTCGGCGGCGGAGGAGCGTGCTGGCCGGTCGCTCTCGGCCCGCTGCGCTGGCTCGGAGTGCTCCCGCTCGCGCTCGGCATCGCGCTGCTCGCGCTCACGATCCACGACTTCGCGACGATCGGCGGCGGCACGCTCGCGCCGTGGGATGCGCCGCGCGCGCTGGTGCGGCTGCGGCTCTACGGCTGGGTGCGGAACCCGATGTACCTGGGTGTGCTCGGGTGCATCGCCGGCCAAGCGCTGCTGTGGCGGTCGGCGAGCGTGGCGAGCTACCTCGTCTTCCTGGCGCTGGTGTTCCATGTCCGCGTCGTCGGGTTCGAGGAGCCCGAGCTGCGCCGCCGCTTCGGCGAGCCTTACGCGCGTTATCGCGCTTCGGTCCCACGCTGGCTGCCTCGGCGCCCGGCGGCGCGATGACCGGGTCGTCGAACGACGACGGCGCGCCGCCGGGTGCCGCCGGCCTACGGTGTGTGGCGCAAGGTCGCGGCGCGCAGCGACGAGGCGAAGCACGCGCGCGCGGAGCGCATCCGCTCCTGAGGGTCGGGAGGCGCGCCGCTCGAACTGGGAACCACGCCGCTGACTGTGCCAGGCTCGGTTCGTAGCGCCGGGCACGCGGCGCATGCCCCTCCGTCATGCCGCTCGACGACATCAAGAACTTCCTCGTCCTCGACGAGCGCATCGCCACCGCCGGCCAGCCCAGCGAGGAGCAGCTCCGTGAGCTCGCCGCGGCGGGTTACGAGGCGGTGGTGAACCTCGGCCTCCTCGATCCGCGCTATTGCCTGCCGGACGAGGCGGGCCTGGCTCGCTCACTGGGCCTCGACTACACGCACATCCCGGTTCCGTTCGATGCGCCAGCCGTCGACGACTTCCGCGCGTTCCGGGCCACCATGGATCGGCTCGCTGGAAAGCGGGTGCTGGTTCACTGCGCCGCGAACTTCCGCGTCACGAGCTTCGTCGCGCTGTGGGGGGAGGCTGCCCAGGGCTGGCCCACCGAGCGCGCCGACGCGCTCGCGCGCACCTTCTGGGAGCCCAACGAGACCTGGCAGCGCTTCCTGGCCGACTGCCGCGCATCTCGTCAGCCCGGCTTCTGATCGTCCCCTGCCTCTCGCTCGGCCTGCACCACCGAGCGCACCGCATCCGCCGCGGTGTGCACGGGAGGCACGCCCAGGATCGTGACGAACCCGGTCTCGGACGGGCGGCTCCAGGCGTAAGCGACGGGTGCCTCCTCGAAGTTCGTCAGATCGAACGAGTAGACGAGGTGCTCGTGGTGCTCGCCGTCGGGTGCCCGGGTCTGGACCGGGATCGCGCCGCGGACCTCGGCGGTACAGCGGTAGCGGCGCTCGACGATCTTGCGCAGCAGCTCGGCGTGAAGGATCGACACCATCGAGTGGGAGGGGACGAAGGACATCGGAGGGCTCCCGGAATGTGCTCGCGGGACGCCTCTCGCAAGTGCGACGCCAACTCGTGCGAACGCTGATTTCGGGCCGTTTCGTGGGGGGAGGCACCACGTTTCTCGGGCCGAGGCGCACACCTCCGCCGTGAGCTTCGTAACGCAGATCACCAAGCCGTCACCTCGGCGAAACACGTCGCCGTCGCTCGGACGTCGAAGCACCGATCGGCGGTTGGGGCTTCACCGACGATCGCGCCACGCCGTCCGCGAGCCGCCGTGATGCGCCTCGACGCAGCGCGTCGGCCGAGTGCCGCGCTTGTTCGTGGCGCGCGAGCTCGGTGGGCCAGCCGGGACACGGTCGAGCCGCCGGCGCGCGACCGCGTTGGCGGCCGGCGCCGGCGAGCCCGCGGCGATCGTGCCGGTCGAGACGCAGGGCCCGTGAGGGTTGGCCACGCGCATCAGCGCCGGGTCGCGATCACCTCGAGGTACTCCGCATCGACCTCGGTGAACTGGACCGCCGGGCGGTGATGGCGCGTCCAGTGCTCCGCGAGGTCGGCGGCGAGCCACGCGCGGTGGTCCTCGTCGAGGGCCTCGAAGGTCCGCACCGTGGGGCCGTACGCACCGCGGAAGAGCTCCGCGATCCCGGCCGGAGTGTGCGGGTAGCGGAAGGTGAGCGTGCGCCGCTCCGTGACGACCTCCCAGGCGCTCGCGGCGAAGCGCTCGCGGATCACGGGCTCGTCGCCCCAGGTGAGCGGGCTCACCGCGCCCGCGGGCGGTGGCACGTACGCGACGTGGGTGGCGAGCAGCCGCCCGATGAAACCCTCCCGCGTCCAGTTGGCGAGCGCCACGCGGCCGCCACGGCGGGTGACGCGGGTCAGCTCCGCCATGACGCGCTCGGGGCGCGCCGCGAACATCAGCCCGAACATCGAGAGCACCCCGTCGAAGCTCGCGTCGGGGTAGGGCAGCTCCTCGACGCTGCCGTGGTGAAGGCGGATGGCGAGGCCCTCCGCGGCGGCCCAGCTCGCGGCGCGCTCGAGGAGGGAGGGCACCAGGTCGAGGCCAGTGACCTCCGCGCCGGTGCGCGCCGCCGGGATCGTCAGGTTGCCCGAACCGCACGCGGCGTCGAGGACCTGCTGGCCGGGTGTGAGCGCCAGCCGTGCCACGAACTCCTCCGCCTCGTGGCGGAAGCCCGCCGAGATGCGGTCGTAGTCACCGGCGCTCCACACGCGCCGCGAGCGCTCGGTGGCGGCGTCGGCCGCCGGGGCGTGGCGATCGAGGATCGCGGCGCGCGCGAGCACGTCGCCGGTGGAGGTGCCGCAATCGAGGGAACGAACGGTGGCTTGCTGCGTCGACATCGGTGATCTCCCTGGCTGGGTTGTGCGGGGACGTCCCGCACGCCACGCAAGGTACCGATGGGGTCGCGCGCGCTGAATGACCGGCCGTCCGCGCTCGGTTGCTCGCGCGTCCGGGTTTGTTGCGTGACGAGCCCCGGCCGGCCGAGGATGTCCGCCCATGGACCCGCTCTCCGACGTGTTGCGCGCGGTGCGCCTCGACGGTGCGTTCTTCTACCTGGTGGAGGCGTCGGCGCCGTGGTCTGTCTCGGCGGTCGCGGCGCGCGAGCTCGAGCCGCGCGTGCTGCCGCACGCCGAGCACCTGATCGCGTACCACGTCCTGCTCTCCGGCCGGTGCTGGGGCGGGCTCGTGGGCGAGGGCCAGGTGCAGATGGTGCCGGGCGACGTGATCGTGTTCCCGCACGGCGACGCGCACTTCATGTCGAGCACGGCGGGGCGGCGCGTCGGCGACGACCTTCACGGCACGTCGCCCGATCGCTATCCGGGCACGGTGTTCCTCGGGCCGGACGCGACCCGCGACACCGCGTTCGTGTGCGGCTTCCTGGGCTGCGACGTGCGCCCGTACAACCCGCTGCTCGCGTCGCTGCCGCGGCGCATGCACATCCCGGGGGCTGCCGGCGGATGGCTCTCGCAGTTCCCGCAGCAGGTGGTGGCGGAGTCGAGGGCGGGGCGGGTCGGCGGCGAGACCGTGCTCACGCGCATGGCGGAGCTCATGTTCATCGAGGTGGTGCGGCACCACGTCGAGAGCCTCGGGCCGCAGCAGACCGGCTGGCTCGCGGCGCTGCGCGACGAGGTGATCGGGCCGGCGCTCGCGCTCCTCCACGAGCGGCCGCGGCATCCGTGGACGCTCGCCGAGCTGGCGGGCGAGGTCGCGTCTTCGCGCACCGTGCTCGCCGAGCGCTTCACCGCGCTGGTCGGCGTGCCGCCGATGCTCTACCTCACGCGCTGGAGACTGCAGCTCGCCGCCGAGCAGCTCGCGCGCGGCGCCACCAAGGTGGCCGCGATCGCCGAGCAGGTCGGCTACGAGTCCGAGGCCGCGTTCAGCCGCGCGTTCAAGCGCGAGACGGGGATGTCACCGTCCGCGTGGCGTCAGGCTCGCCAGGGCGGGTAGAGCGCCTGGAGCGCGGCCGCTCCGTCGGCCGCCAGGAATCGCACACTGGGTCGGCGACGGAGCGCCGACGCTCCAGCCATGCGAGCTGGATCGACCGGCTGGAGCGCGGCCGCTCCGTCGGCCGCCAGGAATCGCGCGCTGGGTCGATGACGGAGCACCGACGCTCCAGCCATTCGAAGCTGGATCGACCGGCTGGAGCGCGGCCGCTCCGTCGGCCGCCAGGCATCGCACACCGGGTCGGCGACGGAGCGCCGACGCTCCAGCCATTCGAAGCTGGATCGACCGGTGGCCGGCCCTCCTGGCCCCGATCGCCCCGGGTCGGCGACGGAGCGCCGACGCTCCAGCCATTCGGACGGGTCACCGGCTGGAGCGCGGCCGCTCCGTCGGCCGCCAGGAATCGCGCGCTGGGTCGGTGACGGAGCACCGACGCTCCAGCCGCTTCGAGCAGGATCGACTTGCTGGAGCGCGGCCGCTCCGTCGGCCGCCAGGAATCGCACACCGGGTCGGCGACGGAGCGCCGACGCTCCAGGCATGCGAGCTGGGTCGACCGGCTGGCAGGGCGCCGAGGGCGTAGCCGGTGGCCTGGTCATCGGGGTAGCGGGTCTTCAGCACCGCCTGCACGTCGGGCGGGATCATCAGTGTCGGGCCGTGGCAGGTCAGGCACATTCCCTGGATCGCGATGGGCCGGAGCACGCGCGCGATCCGCTTGCCCTCCATCGTCGCCACCGCGGCCGGCGCCTTGAGTCCCTCGGCGGGGCGCTCGCCCTGGGCGTCGAGCCAGCGCTTCACCCAGTCGGGCCCCTTGTTGGCGGGGTTGCGGAGCTTGAGGCTCGCGCGGCCCACCTTCGCGTCGACGCCGGCGCCCGCGATCTCCGGCACGGCCGCGGTGATGCGCTGCGCCTCGGTGGTACAGACCTCGATCGCCGCCGCCGGGCCGCCTTGCTCCATCGCCGCGGTGAGGCGCGCCTTGAGGTCACTCATGAGCTTGTCGAGGAGCTGGTTCGCGATCGCGATCGCCTGCTCGGAGGAGATCGCCGGCTGCGCCTGGCTCGCGACGGCAGCGCCGTCGGCTTTCGGCTTCGCGGCGGGCGCGCTCGACGAGCACGAAGCACCCGCGAGCAGCGCGGCGACGATCGAGATGAGGGTGAGCGAGCGAGCGCGCATGGAGCCTCCCGAAGTGCCGGAGCGCGCTCAGTCTCGCATGAACGTCATCTTGGGAGCGCTTGGCGCCGCGGTGCGATCGAACGGGATCGTGAGCTCGTACACGCCGCTCTCCACCCGCGCCTCGATCGGGTGCGGCGACTTCTCGAGCACCCGCAGCACCTTCTTGTTGGTCGCGAGCACGTGCGCGCTGAGACCCTTGAGCCCGCGCTCCTTGGCGAGCTGCAGCAGGTAGAGGAACAGGAAGCTCGCGATCCCCTTGCCCTGGTAGGCGTCGTCGACGATCAGCGCGAAGTCCGCGTAGCCGGTGCCGGGGAGCTGGACGTAGCGCGCCTCGCCGATCAGGTGATCGGCGCCCGGCTCGCCCACCACCGCCACCAAGGACAGCGTGCGCCGGTAATCGACCGTCGTGTACTCCTGCATCTTCTTGTGCGGCATCGCCTTCACGCGGCTGAAGTAGCGGTAGTACACGTCCTGGTCGGAGAACCGGTAGAAGAGCTTGCGCATCTCCTCTTCGTCGGAGGGCTTGATGGCGCGGAAGCGCACCACGAGCCCGTCCTTGAAGGTGCGCTCGGTGGCGACCTCGGCGGGATAGAGGTGCCCCGAGTCGGCGAAGAAGATCTGGTCCTTGTAGAGGATGCCGGCCTGCTTCGCAGCATCGACCAGCCCGGCGCGATCGTCGGGGTGGGAGATGTCGATGAGCGCCTGGGCGCGCTCGCGGATGGTGCGCCCGGCGAGGTACGCGGCGCCGTAGTCGGTGACGATGAAGTCGAACGACTCGCGGTTGGGAATCGCGTTGGGCAGCCCCTCCACGCTGAGCACGAGGTTCGACTGGCCGGCGCGGTTCCTGCTCGGCAGCGCGGCGATGGTCTTGCCGCCCTTCGAGAGGCGCGCGCCCATGAGCTGCTCGATCACCTCGCTCGGTCCGGCGGCGATGTTGCCCTTGCCGGTGTGGAGCGCGACGCCGCCGGTCAGGTCGACCTTGCGGATCTGCACCGCCGCCACGAAGTGCTCGAGCTGGCCGATGATCTCGGGCGACGCGGTCACGTCGATGCCCTGCATCTCGACGAGCGGGTTCGACTCGAGCCACGCGTGGAGCTGCGCCGCGCCGAGCACCCACGACGCCACGGACTTGCCGCGGAAGATGCGCTTCTTGCGGTTGGTGACCGCGCCGCTCTTGATGAGGTCCATCACGGCGTCGGTGAGCATCAGCGAGTGCAGGCCCAGGTCGCGCTTCCGCGTCAGGTGCTTGCCGAGGGCGTCGAACATCGGCCCGATCGACCACCCCAGGCAGCTCCCGTCCTCGATCAGCGTCGCGACGTTGCGCGCCACGCGGTCGAAGGTCTCGTCCGGCTCCCAGCGGAAGAAGTAGAAGGGCCGCACCTCGGCCTCGACGAAGTAGTCGATCTCGTCGACGTGGATGAACGTGTCGCCGAGGGTGCGCGGCGCCTGCGGGTTGACCTCGGCCACCACCAGCGACGCGCGCTCGATGGCGGCGCGCGCCGCGTCCACCACCACGCCGAAGCTGGCGTGGCCGCTCGCGTCGGGCGGTGAGATCTGGATGAACGCCGCGTCGACGCGCACCGCGCCGCTCTGGATGAGCGCGGGGATCGTCGAGAAGGCCGCCGGGATGAAGTCGATGCGGCCCTGCATGAGGGCCTCGTTGGCGAGCGAGCTGGCGAAGAAGGTCTTCAGGCGGAATCGGCTCTCGGCGATCTTCTGCATCGTGAGCACGTCGCCCAGGCTCACGATGTGGATCAGCTCGAGGTCGCGGAGGTTGCCCGCCTCGGACTCGAGGAGGTGGCGCACCAGGGTGCGCGGCTCGCCCGGGTCGGTGCTCAGGAAGATGCTCATCCCCGGCTGCAGGCGCGCGAACGCCTGCGCGGGCGACGAGAGCTCCTTGCCGAGCTCCGCGAGGCGCTCCGCGATGGTGCTCATGGCGTGTCGGCGTGCGCCTCGACGATCGCCAGGTCGGGCGCCACGAGGCGGAGCCGCTCGAGCATCGCGCGCCCGGCGCGGGCGGCGCTCCACTCGGCGGCGAGCTCGCGCGCGCCGCGCGCGCCGCGCGCGTGGCCGAGGTCGGGGTAGCGCACCACCATGCGCAAGAGCTCGGCGGCGTGGCCGAGGTCGGGCTCGGCCCAGCGGCTGCCCGCCGCGTACGGGCCGTGGTCGTGGTCGAGGGTCACCAGCTCGTAGCCCACCAGGAACGAGTTGCTCGGCGTCATGAAGTCGAGGTTGCCCGAATATCCCGTGGCCACGACTGGCTTACCAAACGAGAGAGCCTCGGCGAGGCCGAGTCCGAGCCCCTCGGCGCGGTGAAGCGACAGGTAGCCGTCGCAGCCGGCGACCAAGGACAGCAGCTCGTCGCGGGTCACGTGGCCGTCGAGGTGGACGATCCGCGCGTCGCCGCCGATCGCCTCGCGCAGCCGCGCGAGCGCTTCGGGCGCGTGCTCCGAGTTGATCGACTTGACCACCAGCGCCACCGGCTCGCCGCCGGCGAAGGCGCGCTGGAACGCGCGCACCGCGCCGAGGGGGTTCTTGCGCTCGAGCTCGCTCAGGAAGTCGAAGTGGAAGAGGAACGCGAAGGCGTCGCCGGGGATGCCGTAGCGCGCGCGCTCGAGTGGGAGCGGCGTGGCCGCGACGTGGAGCGGGAACGGCACGTGGACCACGGGGATGGGCGAGGCGCGCGACACGATCGTGTGGACGTGACGGCTCGCGACCCAGATCTCGTCGAGGGCGCGGAACGCGTCGGGCCAGCGCGACGGGAAGGGCTCGACCTCCCAGAACCACACGCCGATGTTGCGGCGGTCCTGGAAGAAGCCCGGCCCGCGCTGCTCGCGGAAGGCGTGGACCTGATCGGCGTTGACGTGGATCAGGTTGATGCCGAACGGGTTCGCGTCGCTGACCGCGGTGACGCGCGGATCCAGGTGGCGGTGGACGTGCGTCCTGGCCTCGATCAGCACGTGCGGCACGCCCACGGCGGCCAGCGCCGCCGCCGAGGCGCGCGCCATCTCCGCGACCCCGAACTCGCCACGCACGTAGCCGGCGAGGTTCACGCCGAAGGGGAGCTGCGGCGGCGATGCGGCGGGAGGCGCGGGAGCCGGGCCGCCCGATCCCGTGGCCTCCTCGACCGGCGAGGTCTCGCTGCGCAGGCGCTTCTTCCACGCGCGCGCCCGCTGGATCGCGGGCGAGTGCTTGCCGAAGCGCTCGAGCAGGCGCGGCTCGAGCGGCGCCGCGAGACGGAGCACGGTGCGCGCGACGGCGCGGCGCGCGCGCTGCGCCGGATCGAGCGCGCCGCCGGGCGCCACGGCCGCGCCGCTCGCGGGCAGCAGCGTGGCGTCGAGCTCGCACTCGCTCGGTCCGCGCTCCACGAGCCATCTCGCGAACGCGCGGGTGATCGTCCGACCACGGCCGCGGGAACACGCGCTGCAGGTCGGGGCGGCGCTGCCACACCGCGAGGTGCAGGCGGGTGAGCGCGGGCTCGCTGGTGGCGCTCTGCGGTACGACCGTCTCGGTCAGCCACGCGTAGAAGCTCGACGAGCCCGCGGCGCGGAACGGATCGCCGAAGCGCGCCGCGGCGTCGCCGAGCTCGCGATAGGTGTGCCGCGCGGCGGCGGGAACGCGCACGCCGTTGTCGAAGTGGCGGTACACGTACTCGTGGTGGCGTGCGGCCTCCCAGCCGTTGGCGAGGAGCGCGGCGGCGTAGCCGCGAAAGAGCGGCGCCAGCGCCGGGAAGTCGGCGAGGCGGTAGCGGTCCTGGTGGCGCGAGATCGGCTCGGGCTCGCGCGGATCGAAGCCCGAGAAGTGGAAGAAGGAGAGCGGTCGCTCGCCGACGAGCCAGCGGCCGTCGCGGGCGTGGATCGCCGCACCGCGGTCGTGGAGGTTCCAGTAGCCGGCGTTGAGGGTGGGATCGCGCAGGATGGCGGTGTCGCCGTGGAAGCTGGGGGCGAGGTCCATCCAGCGCTGGTCGACGTGGACGCCGCGGTCGGGCGCCATCTCGCCGCGCTCGTAGAGGCGTGCTTTCCACCAGGCGAGCAGGTGGCGCGCGGAGTCGCCGGCGCGCAGCCCGAGGAAGCCCAGGTTGAAGACGCCGGCGCGCAGGATGTCGAGCTCGGAGGGGCGCGCGCGGTCGTCGATCGGCGCGAGCAAATGCGGCGTGAGCGCGATCGACGCGGCGTCGAGGGCGGAGAAGGCGGCGTCGAGGGAGCCGGTGATCCAGATGTCGGGGTCGAGGAAGACCAGCCGCTCGACTCCGTGCTGCTCGAGGAGCCCCTCGAAGAAGAACGGCTTGACCGCCGTGTTGAGCTCGAGGACGTCGTACTTGAAGAAGAGCGGTGCGACGGCGGGCAGGTTGGGCAGCGCCTCGGCGAGCGAGAGCCGGAACGGCTCGCGCGCGGGATCGATGCGATCGCCGGTGCGATCGCAGAGCAGCACGTAGAGCGGAACGTCCGGGTGCGCCGCGGCGAGCGAGGCGGCGAGGGTGCGGACGTGGGCGAGGTAGTTGGCGGACGCGACGGTGCAGACGGCGCGCGGGATGGCGGAGGCGGGCGTCACGCGCCGCGAGGGTAGCTGGAGCGCGGCCGCTCCTGGAGGGCGGCCGCTTCGTCGGCCGCCCCAACCCTACCCTGGGGTCGGCGACGAAGCGCCGACCCTCCAGAAGCGGCCGCCCTCCAGCCGATCGGGATCGAACGGGCTTTGGAGGCCGGCCGCTTCGTCGGCCGGCCCAACCCCACCTTGGGGTCGCCTCAGTCCGCGGCGGTCAGGAAGCCGTGGTAGCGGCCCATCCAGTAGGCGTGGAGGTAGTCCTCGCCGGCGTACTCGAACGCGGGGTCGTCGCCGCCGCACTCGAGCGTCCACGGGCTCGCCTGCCAGTAGTCGCCCGAAACACAGCGCTGGCTCATCGGGTACGGGTCCTTCGAGCGCGGGCCGATGTCGATCACGTCGCCGAGCCCGAGCGCCGTCAGCAGCGGCCCCGCGATCACCGAGAGCGGGTCCTTCTCCATCGGCGGGTGATACGGATGGATGCGCCGCTTGGGCGCGTCGGGGAACTCGAAGAGCGAGCTGCGCGCGTCGGCGAGCAGCGCTTCGGGCCGCTCGCCGGTCTCCACCATCCACACGTAGTCGAAGAACACCTGGTGGGTGTTCGCGACCGGCGGGTACTGCTGCTCGGTCATCGTCTTCACGTGCCCCGCGCGCCGCTCGGCGTCGGTCTCGAGCCGCACCAGGTTGTAGGACGCGAGGTAGCCCAGGCTGATGCCGTAGTACTCGGTGTAGGTGTTGGGCCAGGTGATCGTGGAGATCGGCTCGAGCGCGGTCAGGAAGTCGGCGGACTGGTCGAAGAGCGCCGCGAGCGCCGCGTCGCCGGTCGCGTCGCGGGCCGCGATCGTGAACATGAGCTGCTGGAGCGGCAGCACCCCCGGGCCCGCGGTGGTGTCTTCGCCGTCCACGTCCACGATCCGCCAGCGGTCGTCGTCGAGGCGCTCGATCACCTCGCGCATGTCCTGCTCGATCACCGCGTTGGTGGCGGGATCGCCGACCAGGTCGTGGACCAGGCTCAGCCCGTAGAACCACCCCGTGTATTGGTCGCGGCTGGTGTTGCCGAGCCAGAAGTGGCCGGCATACGGGCCTTCCGTGACCACGTGGCAGTTCTCGTCCGTGCACGGCTGCGCGTAGGCCCAGAGCGCCGGCTCGTCGATCGAGCCCACGAAGCGCCCCACGAAGCCGCGCTTGCCGGTGGCGGCGTAGTGGTGGTGGAGCGCGCTCGCGGCGCGCAGCGCGTTGGCGCGTGCTTCGGCATCACCGGTGACGGCGAAGCGGAACGCCTGGCTCGCCGCGTACTGGCCGGTCCAGAACGTGGAATCTCCGAGGTCGTCGTAGAGCACGACCTCGGTGGAGTCGGGCGCCGCGAAGCGGGTCTCGACGCGGCTCCCGAACTCGGCGGTCTGGTGCCAGGCGACGTGGTTGGCGTCGTAGCCCGCCGCCTTCACCGCGAGCGGACCCGGCGTGGCCGGAGCCGCGCCACCGCCACCGCCGGAGTCGCCCCCGCAGCCCCCGACGAGGGCGGCGGCGAGCACGAGTCCGGCGAGGCGCTTCACGAAATCGCGGAGTGGGAAATCACGGCTTCTGGATGCTGAACGCGTGCTGGTGTCCGTCGGACACCGTGCTGGTGACGGTCAGCACCGCGCCCTCGTCGATCGCCGTGAGCTGCGCCTTGGTGAGCACCACCACGTGGAAGTGCGCGTTGGTCGCCGTGCTCTGGTAGCTGGTGCCGTTCGTGGGCGGCGATGCGAGGTCGTCGAGGACGACGAAGATCGCGTGGGTGTGGCCGCTCGCCAGGCTCGAGGTGACGGTGAAGCCGTCGCCGTCGTCGGTGGTGTCGGTGCTGCCGCAGCCGGTGAGGGTCAGGCCGGCCGTCGCCACCAGCGCCAGCCGGCCGATCGAGGTCAGGAATTCGCGTCGTTCGAGGACTTCGGGCTCACTTCGCAACATGTGGAACGTCTCCTCGAGAGGTTTCCCCGACCCCTGATTCGTTTCGTGTCGTCAGCCGTGCGCGTTCACGCTCGCCGGCTCGATCTTGTAGGTCACGCGGACCTCGCCGGGCTGGCGGAACGGGTACTTGTCGGCGTCCAGGTACTTCTTGGCGAGCTTGTCGATGACGTCGTCGGCGCCCACCTCGGTGATGTCGACGATCTTCCCGCGCACCTGCAGGTAGCGGTACGGGTTGTCGGGATCGAGGATCTCGATCGCCACGCGTCCGTCGCGCTGCAGGTTCTTGTCCTTCCAGCGCCCGCGCGCGGTGTTGAAGACCACGTGGGTGCCGTCGAAGTCCACCCACACGGGGTTCACCTGCGGGCTGCCGTCGGGCATGAGCGTGGCCAGGTGGGCGAACGCCTTCTTCTCGAACAGGTCGCGGTGACTCTCGGGGATCGTCGCTGCCATGAGATCAGCCTCCGAAGGTTGTGTCAAAAGTTGTCCTTGAGCTTGCGGACCGCGGCGAACACCGACACCGGGTCGGTCGCCTGCGCGGGATCCTTCGCCACCAGCGTGGCGATGAGCTCGGGAGACGTGACGCGCAGGAACGGGTTGAACGCCTTCTCCTCGCCGATGGTGCTGGGGATCGTGGGCTGTCCGGCGGCGCGCTGCTCGCGGGCGCGCGCGAGGCGCGCGGCGATCGCCGCGTTGGCGGGCTCGAGGGTCGCCGCGAACTCGAGGTTCTTCACCGTGTATTCGTGGCCGCACCACACCCGCGTGTCGTCCGAGAGCGCACCGATGGTGGCGTTCAGGCTCTCGTACATCTCGGCCGGCGTGCCCTCGAAGATCCGCCCGCAGCCCGCGACGAAGAGCACGTCGCCGGAGAAGAGGTCCTTGCCGAAGAGGTAGCCCACGTGGCCGTCGGTGTGGCCCGGCAGCCGCAGCACCTTCGCGGTGAAGCCGTTCACGTCCACCATCTGCCCCGGCTCGAGCGCCACCGCGAGCCCGGGGATCTTGTCGCCCTCGATCGCGGAGGCCTGCACCGGGGCACCCGTGGCGTTGCCGAGCTCCTCGTTGGCGCCGCAGTGGTCGAGGTGGTGGTGGGTGTTGAAGATCGTGTTGATCGACGCGCCGGCCTGTTCGGCCGCTTCGAGCAGCGGCCCCGCCTCGGCGGGATCGATCGCGATCGCGTCGCCGGTGGACTCGTTCACCACCAGGTACGCGTAGTTGTCGGAGAGCTGCGGGACCGGGATGACCTTGGGCGCGGGCGTCGTCGGCATGATCGCGGGAAGGTAACGCGTTTCGCCGCGGTCGTGGGCGCCGGGGTCAGTCGCGGTCGACGAACCCTCCGGCGCCGTCGCCGAGGAAGAGGTGGAGCTGATCGAACGCGTTGGTGAACGCCACGTCCACGGTTCCGTCGTCGTCGAACGTCCCGACCGCCGCATCGATGGGCGAGTAGTGGAAGTAGCAGTCCGGCGTGGCGAGGAAGCCACCGCCCGCGGTGCCGAGGCCGATCCACACGCTGAAGGTCGTCGTCCCGATCGCGTCCGTCCGTCCGTCACCATCGAGGTCGGCCACCGCGAGAAGATCGCCCTGGTAGAGGGATTCGACCGGCGTGCTGAACCCGCCGGAGCCATCGCCCAACCGCACGCGGTAGCTCGCCGGATGTGTCTGGGCGAGGTCGTGATCGACGAGGTCGAGGTGACCGTCGCCGTCGACGTCGCCGAGGTACACCCGTCCATCGTTGGCTTCGGAACGTTGCCGCGAGCGTGTAGCCGCCAGCGCCATCCGAAAGGAGGACGCGCATGTCGCCGTCGGAGCTCGCCGACGCCCCCTTGAACACGATGTCCGGGTACGGGTCCGCGTTGAGCAGGCCCACGGCGAGCGCTTCCCAGCCGGGGGTCGTGAACGGATAGATGGGCGCCAGCGTGAAGCTGCCGTCGCCGTTCGAGCGCAGCCGCTGGATCCCGGAGAGGCTGGCGAGCACGACATCGTCGCGCCCGTCGAGGTCCAGATCGGCGACCGCGATCGAATACGCGTAGTCTCCGATGGTGATCGGGATACCGGGCACGTCGAACGTGCCATCCCCGTGGCCGAGGTGGACGTCGAGGTAGTAGTCCACACCCACCTGCCGAAATCGCACCAGGTCCGCGTCTCCGTCGGCGTCGAAGTCCCCGCTCGCGAGGAATCCAGGGTTGCTCTGGCTCAGGGGCGCCAGGCTGCTACTGAACCCGCCTCGTCCGTCGCCGAGGAGGATCTGGAGCTGATCGGTGGGCGCGGAGGCGATCACGGTGGCGAGGTCCAGGTCGCCATCGCCGTTCCAATCACCGGCAGCCAGTCCGCGCGGGGCGCCGATGGCTGGCGCCAGGTTGATCCAGGTCGCGGAGCCGAGCCCGCCGGCTCCGTCACCGAGCAGCACCGCTTCCCCGAAGTTACCGCTCGAGGTGTAGACGTCGAGACGGCCATCGCGGTCGAAATCGGCGGTGACGACGCCTTGGCCCCCGAGGCTGCTCGAGGCGTCCCACAGCAGGAAGTCGCCATTGCCGAAGCCCAGGTACGTGGCGGCGCCCCCCACGACCAGGTCCGCGATCGCGTCCCCATTGAAATCGGCGGTCGCGAGCCCCTGCGCCGGGTATGCGGGGATCCTCAACGGAGCGGAGAACGCACCTGTGCCGTCGCCGAGGAACACCTCGACCGAGTTGTCGGTGGTGGTGAAGAGATCGTGGGCGACCGCGATGTCGGCGTGCCCGTCTCGGTTGAAGTCCTCGATGACCAGCCCGGTGGGCTCGAGATCGGTCGTGATCCGCGTCTCGGGCAGGAACCCGCCGAGTCCGTCGTTCAGTAGGATCGAGAGCTGGCCTGGATCGCCGAGATTGAAGGCAGGGTCGCTGACGACGATGTCCGGGTACGAATCGCCGTCGAGGTCACCGGCGGCGATCGAGTGGACGCGTGTCGCCACGGGAAAGGGCGTGGGAGCGGAGAACCCACCCGATCCGTCGCCGTAGAGGACCTGGACGGCGTGCGTGTTCCCGAAACCGAGCACCGCGATGTCGAGGTCCCCGTCCCGATCGAAGTCCACCGCGAGGGGATACCCGGGGCGCTGGCCCGCCGGGAAAAACACGGGCTGAGCGAGCCCACCGAGGCCGTCTCCGTGGATGATCCCGATCCGGTCGTTGAACGTATCGGCGAAGATGATGTCGGCGATGGAGTCGCCGTCGATTCGATCCGCGGTGATCCCGCCGATGCCGGCCGACTGCACGTCCGCGCAGAGGGCGGACGTGATGCGACCGGCCCCGTCACCCAAGTAACGGCAGAGCTGGGCGCCCCGGCCCTGAAGGATGTCCACGTTGTCGTCGCCGTTCAGGTCGACTGCGAAGGAGGTGTGCTGGGAGCTCGTGCTTGACGATCCGACACGAGGCTCGATGGAGGCCGCCGGGCTGGTACAGAACCCCAGGCCAGCCTCATCGGGCGGTGCTGGAAGCCGAGTCGCATCGCGAACGGCCGCCAACCGAGGTCGCGACACGACGAACGGCTTCGGTCCGCTGATCAGGCCGCCGACCTCCACGAGCAGTGGGCCCGTCTGCGCGCCCGCTGGAACCGCCACCGCGATCTCGCCGTCAGACCACGTCACGGCAGCCCCGGCGCTTAGGCCGTTGAATCGGACGATGCTCGGGCCCTGGGTGGTTCCGAAGTGGCTTCCGGCGATGGTGACGGATTCCCCCACCGCCGCCGCGCCCGGCTCGATCGAAGTCACCGTGGGGCCGGTGCACCCGGTATCCACCGAGCAAGCCATGAACGCAACGCAGATGCACCGCGCGGTCTCATGGATCGTCATGGCGCGCTCACCGCGACGAAGAGCAGGAACACGACTCGTGGCGATTCCGGTGGCCGGCTCGATCCAAGGACCAGCCGACGTGGAGGTGGCTCGGTCCGGTGCGCTCGTTCTTCCCACCTTCGGCGCTGAGGTCAACTGCGATCTACGAAGCCTCCGGCGCCATCGCCGAGGAAAAGCCAGACCTGATTGTCCGCCGTACTTAATGCGACATCGTAGGTCTGGTCGCCATCGAACATCCCGACGACGGCATCGACACCAGGACGCAAGTAGTGACAATCCGGCGTTGGCTGCAGCGTACCGATGCTGGTCCCAATCCCAACTCGGAGACCGGCCGATGCGGAGATCGCGTCGGCCCGCCCGTCGCCATTCAAGTCAGCTAACTCCGCAGGGTTCCCAAGAATGCGCTCGACCGGGCCGGCAAAGCCGCCATTGCCGTTACCGAGATAAACCCGATAGCTCGATGGGTGACTGTCCTCGATGTCGTGCTCGACGATGTCCTGGGAGCCGTCGCCATCAACGTCCCCGACGAGCACCTTTCCGTCGTTTGCTGGAAATGCCGTGGAGAGGGCGTAACTGCCGGTGCCGTCCGAGAGCAACACCCTCAGATCGCCGTCTGACGACAGCGACGCCCCTTTGAAAGCGATGTCGGGATACGCATCCGCATTGAACTGCCCAACGGCAAGGGCACCCCATCCCGGTACGGCGAACGGGAAGAGAAGTGTCTTGGTGAAGCCACCGTCCCCGGTAGACCGCATGCCTTGTATTCCCGAAACGGTACTCAGAACCAAATCATCCTTGCCGTCCGCGTCCAGATCCGTGACGGCGATGGCAACGACGGTCTCGCCGACCTCCGTCTCGATCCCTGGCACATCGAACGTGCCGTTGCCGTGGCCGAGATCTACGGAGAGAAGTTGCGCAGGTGGCTGCTGGCGGTACTGGACGAGGTCGGCATGGCCATCGCCGTCGAAGTCGCCGGGGGCGAAGAAGCCGTGGGCGCCGCTCGGAAGCGAAGTGACGCTTGGAGAGAAGCCGCCCTTTCCGTCGCCGACGAGCAGTATGAGTTGGTCACCGGATGATGCCGCTACGACGGAAGCGAGATCTAGGCGGTCGTCTTCGTTCCAATCGCCTGTGACCAGTCCCCGAGGATCGATTGGCGAATAGGGCAAGCTCACCACGTTGGCGGAGCCCAGACCGCCGCTGCCATCCCCCAAGAACACTGCCTCCCCCAGCCCGCCGGCGGTGTACATGTCGACGCGACCATCTCTGTCGAAGTCGGCGGTGGCGATTCCGAATGCGCCAACAGGGGCGATCGCGTCCCACAGCAGAAAGTCGCCGTTGCCGTATCCGAGATAGGTCTGCCCACCGCCCACGATCAGGTCGGGAACGGCGTCACCGTTTAGGTCGGTAGACTGAATCGCTTCGGCTGCTCCAGACGGGACGACCAACGCTGCAGCAAACTGGCCCGTGCCGTCGCCGAGGAACACCTCGACCGAGTTGTCGGTGGTGGTGAAGAGATCGTGGGCGACCGCGATATCGGCGTGCCCGTCTCGATTGAAGTCCTCGAGGACCAGCCCGGTGGGCTCGAGATCGGTCGTGATCCGCGTCTCGGGCAGGAACCCGCCGAGTCCGTCGTTCAGTAGGATCGAGAGCTGGCCAGGGTCGCCGAGATTGAAGGCGGGGTCGCTGACGACGATGTCCGGGTACGAATCGCCGTCGAGGTCACCGGCGGCGATCGAGTGGACGCGTGTCGCCACGGGAAAGGGCGTGGGAGCGGAGAACCCACCCGATCCGTCGCCGTAGAGGACCTGGACGGCGTGCGTGTTCCCGAAACCGAGCACCGCGATGTCGAGGTCCCCGTCCCGATCGAAGTCCACCGCGAGGGGATACCCGGGGCGCTGGCCCGCCGGGAAAACACGGGCTGAGCGAGCCCACCGAGGCCGTCTCCGAGGATGATCCCGATCCGGTCGTTGAACGTATCGGCGAAGATGATGTCGGCGATGGAGTCGCCGTCGATTCGATCCGCGGTGATCCCGCCGATGCCGGCCGACTGCACGTCCGCGCAGAGGGCGGACGTGATGCGACCGGCCCCGTCACCCAAGTAACGGCAGATTCGCGCGCCTCGGCCCTGAAGGATGTCCACGTTCTCGTCGCCGTCCAGGTCGACGGCGAAGGAGGTGTGCTGGGAGCTCGTGCTTGACGATCCGAAACGAGGCTCGATGGAGGCCGCCGGGCTGGTGCAGAACCCCAGGCCCGCCTCATCGGCCGGTGCTGGAAGGAGAGTCGCATCGCGAACGGCCGCCAAGCGAGGTCGCGATACGACGAACGGCTCCGGTCCGCTGATGAGGCCGCCCACCTCCACGAGCAGTGAGCCAGTCTGCGCGCCCGCTGGGACCGCCACCGCGATCTCGCCGTCGGACCACGTCACGGCAGCCCCGGCGCCAGGCCGTTGAAGCGGACGATGCTCGGGCCCTGGGTGGTTCCGAAGTGGCTTCCGGTGATGGTGACGGATTCCCCCACCGCCGCCGCGCCCGGCTCGATCGAAGTCACCGTGGGGCCGGTGCATCCGGTCGCGCCCAGGCCAAGCGCGGCCGCGATCGAGAGCAGGAGAGCACGCGAGCGGCGTGTCATTGCATGTCCGAACCCGAAGAGCACCAAACGATCGTGGGCCTCCGTCCCCTCGCGGTCAACCCGAAGGCGCGCCGGTCTCGCTTCCACTGACCGCCCGTCGAGTGGACTCGCGGGCGACGGTTGGGCGGTCGGAGGGGACGCGGCTGACGGCGTCTTCGACGGCGTGCGCGTCCCTGTCGTCGGGGGACGAGGGATCCCACTTCAGCGAGCAGAAGGCCCGCCTCAACTACCTCGAGGAGGGGCAGGCGCTGTCGCACGAGGCGCACCAGACGCCGGTCGAACGTGGACGCCGGCGTCAGTCCGTCAGGCCGTCATTGCGCAGCCCGCCACCACTTGATCGGGTGGACCTCGTACCACTCGTGGCTGTCGTCGTACTTGACGGTGCCGATCGCCACCATGTCCACGCCCGGCGGAGATCGTCGATCTTCCCGCCTGCTGGCTGGGTCGCGGTAGGGCGGGGCCACCTCGGTCGCGTGACCGACCAGCGCCACGGGTGGACTGCCCACCGGGTAGGCGTGGGGGTTGGCGAGCGCGGCCTGGACGTGGACGTCGTTGTCTCCGGGGTTGAACAGGGGGAAGTGGACGGTGGCGCGGAGACACACCTCCTTCCCTTCGCTGGGACACGGGCGCGATCACGAAGCGCTCCTCGCCGCCGAAGGTCTCCTTGGCCACCGTGCCCGTGACCTCGACGACGTCGCCGGGTAAGGGATCGGCAGTTGCCGGGTGACCCACTGGTCGTGGTGAGCTTCGCGCCGACTTCACGCCTGCTGCCCCACGGTCAGCCCCGCGGTCTGGCTGATCTCGCAGAGGGCGTAGCGGTCCGACCCGGCTGGTACTGGATGAACCCCTGCCGCCTGTGGCTGTGGCCGGGTGAGACGTGGCGGCGATGGTGCCGACGCTCTTGTACGACGCGCCCTTGACCGTGCCGCGGAGGACGATGGGGGGGCCCACCGGCACGAGGCCGGTGATCACCTGATCGGGAACGAAGAAGGCCGGGAACGTGACCTGGAAGGCCGAGGTGTCGGTGTGGGTGCTCCGGACGACTGGACGCTGGTCACGATCGTGTGAGGCCCAGCGCCGAGCGCGACGTTGCCTTGCGCGGTGGTGTTGGCGCCCAGGTTGGTCTTGGTGAAGGCGCTCGTGACGTCGTTGCCGTCGACGCGCACGCTCAGGGAGGTCTCGTCGGCGTTCACCAGGGTGATCGTGATCGGGACCACCGGCGTTCCGACGACGCTCGCGGGCGCTGGGCTCGAGACGTCGATGGAGCTGGGGGAGGCCGTGCACGTCTCCTGGCCCATGAGCGCGGGCGCCAGCGCGACTAGCAGGATCGGGAGGGCCAGGAAGGGCCGGGTGAGATGTCGCGTGATGACCGAGCCTCGTCTTTCTCGCCGCGTCCGGTGGCCCACTCGGAGCTCTTCCACCGCGTCGGGGCCGAAGCCACCGGCCACCCACACAGCGCGCCGTCGTGGGCCCAAGTCCCGAGCGCCTGCTCGGTGATGCGGCGGAACTGCGGTTGGTCGCCGGGCGAGCGGAAGCGGCTCGTCCAGCGGCCGGCGGCCTCCACGAGCGCCCTGACCTCGGCCGGGTGGCGGCGGAAGGCCTCCTGGTGGATCGCGAGGCGCCGCTCGACGGGCAAGGCCGCGTGCGGCGCCGCGAGCTCCCGGGCCGCGCCGCGGACCGGTTCGAGGCTCGCCGCGATGCGCGCCGCGCACGCGTCGACCCCGCTGGTCGCCAGCGCGGGGTCCTTTAGCGCGGTGAGCAGGGACTCGTAGAAGGCGCCCACCGTCGCGACCATGCGCAGCTCGGCGGCGGTGAAGTCGGGCGTCGGCGCCGCGCGGGCACGGCGGCGGAGCCGGCACGGAGCTCCCGACCGCCGCGCCGGAGGGCGAGGTGGAATGGCACGAGAGGCTCGCCACGCACGCAGCCAGCGTGAGGGCCGCGACGTGGCGCTCGGTCCGACGAACCATGACACGATTCTCCTCCTTCGAGTCTGCGCGTCTCCGAGGCGGCGTCGCAACGGTGCATTCGCCCGCACGATTCATGAAGCCCTCTACTGCGGCCGCCGATCGTCGGCATCTTGGGGCGTGGTCGGCATCTTCGGCGCTCGACGTACCGTTGAGTACGTCTGCGCGCCTCGAGCCTGCGCTCACCCCAATCTGCTCGACGCTTGGCGGCCTCGCTACGAAGTGTTCATGAATAGTGCGGGTTAGACTCGCGGGCGGCGGTTGGGCGGTCGGAGGAGACGCGCATCCGGAGCGACGCGATGAAGCCTGAACACTGGCTGCTTCCCGAGAAGCCGTACGCGACGTACCAGCAGTACCTCGCCGAGAACCGGGCCGAGCGCCGTGGCCAGGCGCTTCTCGACCGAGCCCGCGGATTCTCGTCGCCGAGCTCGGGCGCTCGGGTCTGCGCGGGCGCGGTGGGTCGGGCTCGCCGACGGCGCTCAAGTGGCGCGCGGTGGCGGGCCACCCGGCGTCGACGCGGGTGGTGGTGATGAACGCCGCCGAGACCGAGCCGGGCTCGTTCAAGGACCGCTACCTCATCCGCTACAACCCGTACGCGGCGCTCGAGGGGCTGCGCATCGCGGCGCACGTGGTTGGCGCGCGTGATCTCTACGTCGCGACCCGCGCGCGCTACCGCGCCGAGATCGACCGGCTGCGCGACGCGATCCGCGAGCTCACCGCCGACGGCGTCTTCGACGGCGTGCGCGTCACGGTGGTGGAAGGCCCCGAGGAGTACCTCTTCGGCGAGGAGAAGGCGCTCCTCAACTACATCGAGGAGGGGCAGCCGCTGCCGCGCGAGGCGCACCAGACGCCGGTCGAGCGCGGGCTCTTCGCGAGCGCCGCGTCGCCCAATCCGCGCTGGTGTCGAACGTCGAGACGCTGGCGCGGGTGTCGATGATCGTGCAGCGGCGCGAGTCGTTCCGGCGCGCTCGGCACTGCGGACACGCCGGGCACGGTGCTCTTCACCGTGAGCGGCGACGTGGTGAAGCCGGGCGTGTACGAGATGGAGGCGGGACGCCGCCTCGACGGCCTCTACGAGTGGCGGCGTGGCGCGCGTGGCGGCGGCTCAAGGTGGTGCTCGCCGGGCTCTCGGGCGGCGGATCACGCCTGATCGCTTCGACACGCCGGCCGACTTCGGGTCGCTGGCGCTGATCGGCTCGGCGCTCGGCGCCGGCGGCTTGGTCGCTTACGACGATACCCCGCAACGTGCCGCGCATCGCGTCGGCGCTGGCGCGGTTCTTCTACGTCGAGTCCTGCAACCAGTGCCCGTCGTGCAAGCAGGGCTTCCGGCTCGCCTCGAGCGCGATCGACGAGCTCTTCGACGCCACCCCCGGGCGACCGCCGACGATCCTGAGCGCGCCTCTACGGCGCGCGCTCGGCGCCGCAGGGGCACCGCTGCTACCTGCCGGGGTCCAGGGCGCGACGGTGGTGCCGAGCCTGATCTCGCGCTTCCGCGGCGAGTTCGAGGCGCGCTACCGCGAGCCGCTCGCACCCACCGAGGCGGTGCCGGTGCCGCTCTTAGTCGACTACGTCGAGGCGACGCGGACCTTCGTGATCGACGACTCCTTCGCGCGGAAGCGCCCCGACTGGACCTATGCGCCGCCCGTGCCGCGCGAGCGTGGCGACGTCGAGGCGCGGGCCCGAGGCGCTCTCCGATGCGCTCGGCGTACGCGTGGCGCCCGACCTCGCCGAGGCGCTGCGCAAGCGCGCCGACCAGGAAGGCGTCGACCTCGACCGCCTCGTCGACCGCCTCTTGCGCGAGCGGATCTAGCCGGCGAGCCGGCTGGAGGGTCACGGGGCTTCGCCCCTGCTTCGTCGCCGACCCGGCGCTCGATTCCTGGCGGCCGACGGAGCGGCCGCCCTCCAGGCGGTTGATCCCGCTCGGACGGCTGGAGGGTCGTCGCTTCGTCGACGACGCCGGGGTGAGGTTGAGGCGGCCGACGGAGCGGCCGCGCTCCAGGCGGTTGATCCCGCTCGGACGGCTGGAGGGTCGTCGCTTCGTCGACGACCCCAGGGTGAGGTTGGGGCCGGTCACGGCCAGTCGAGAACGTCGATCTCTCCGGCGTACGGCCACGCATCCGGCGTCTCGACCAGTCCCCGTCTCACCGGGTTGAGACGCACGTAGTCCCACTTGCGGGAGTAGCTCTCGTGTCCGCGGACCTGTGTGTCCCAGAAGCTGGGTTGCCAGATCGGTTGCTCGGCCGGGCGCGGCCAACGGAGCGACACGACGGACTTCCAGTACTGGACCCAGCGCGCGAGCGTTCGCTGGCCCGACGTCGGGGAACAGAAGAGATGGATGTGGTCGGGCATGACGACGTAGCGCCCCACGCGCCAGTGGGCCGAGGTTCGCCAGCACTCGGAAAGCAACCCGTGTACGAGCGGGTTCGAGAGGACAGGCTTACGTTCGTGCGTGCACACGGTGACGAACAAGAGCGCGGGGCGCCCGGCTCGCACCATCGGCGGGAAGTGGGGAGGTGCCTTGCCATCGGGAATAGGGGGCCGGCGGGACACCAGCGACGCGGGGCAAAGCAATCGCCGAGCCGGCTTCGCCGACGACCCCAGGGCGAGGTTGGGGCGGCCGACGAAGCGGCCGCCCTCCAGGCGGTCGCGCGGGATCGAACGGCTGGAGGGTCGTCGCTTCGTCGACGACCCCAGGGTTTCCTTGCGGCGCTACCGCCGCGCGGGGGGATCGTACGTTCCGTTGGCGTTGACGTCGGCGAAGAGCGGGTTGGTGAGGGCGAGCGCGGTGACGCCGCCGCGCGCCGGGTTGGTCACCAGGTCCTCGGCCGGCTGGCTCGTCGACGTCGTTCGGGATCACCGGGAAGAGCGCCGCCGAGACACCCGGCGTGCCCCGCACCAGCACCACGAACCACGAGTCCTCGGTCAGCCCGTCGAAGCGCTCCGTAAGCGTCGACTCGAGCCGGCTCGCGCCGCCCACCGCCACGGTGTTCACGTTCAGGTCCGCTCCCGCCGTCCGCACCCGCGTCGCGATCGGCGCGTAGTAAAGCGGCGTCGATGGATCGCCGTCGTCGTCGGTCGCGGTCACGGCCGCGTTGCGGTAGATCGCGACCTGGTCGTAGGGCGCCTACGTGGGCGACTGGACGCGATCTCGAGGTCACGC
Source organism: Deltaproteobacteria bacterium (assembly GCA_016713535.1). Lineage (GTDB taxonomy): Bacteria > JADJOY01 > JADJOY01 > JADJOY01 > JADJOY01 > JADJOY01. Next base: position 2,506 of record JADJOY010000037.1, on the reverse strand, counting down.
TGCCGTCGGCGGCGCCCACCGTGCGGCTCTTGCCGAAGTCAGGCTCGCCGCCTCGCCGGTCGCGGGGTCGACGAGCCGCACGCTCACGAACGGCGCGTTGCTCATCACCACCGCCCCGCCTGCACCGTATGCCGCGATCCCTGCGCCTTCACCGCGCCCGGCGAGTCGGTGCTCGCCGCCACGAAGTTGCGCGGCGCGCCCACCGGCGGCGTCTTCCACCGCACGTGGGTGTCCGAGTTGCCGGTGGCGGTACTCACGAGGCCGGCGTTGAGCAGGGTTGGTCCAGCCGCCGAAGTTCTGGTCGAGGAAGCGCGTGACCGAGTCGGCGTCCGACTGGATGAGCACCTCGAGGGGCGTCGAAGCGCGTCGAAGAAGTTGGGCCCGGCTCGCCGGGCAGCCGGAACTGCGCGGGCGGGTGCGCGGTCGTGAACACCGACGTCGACAGGCTGGCGGTATCGACGCCGAGCAGCTCGAACATGCCGATCGAGTCGTTGATGTGGTTGATCTGCTGCCACCTCGGGGTCGGGATCGCGGTCGAGGATGTTGTCGCGGATATTCGCCAGGGATCTCGCCGGCGTCAGCGGCGAACGCACCTGGCTCGAGGAAGTTGGCCCCCCGGCGCCGCGTTGCGACCCCGCGCCCCAGTCGAGGGTGCCCGTCGATCCGTGGTCTCGATCGTGAGCGGCCACGAGTTGAAGTGGCCGTAGTCGGGCGAGGGTGATCTCTCGCCGATGCCGCTCGAGAGCTCACTCTCGACCTTTGCGGTTCGCGCGGATGGTGGGCGCGCAAGTCGGTGAGAAGTCGTGGTCGGTGGCGACGCGTGCTCGGAGCCCCTCGGCGGCGGCGAGTCCGCACCCGCAGGATCGAGATGGGGTCGAAGCTGTGATCGGTGCTGGTGGAAGTCTACGGTGACGGGCCGGTGGTGTCGACGACGCGGGTGAGCTTGGCGTGACGCCTTGGTGTTGCCGCCGGCGCACCCCGACCCCCGTCGTGGGTCGAGTACTACAGCCCGGGCGACACCACCATGGCGCCAGTTCCGGAGCGACGTCGCCCGAGTCGCCGCTCGTCCGACGTTGGAAGACCGCGCCAGCCTGGGGGGATCTCGCTCCTGGTGGCGTCGCGGAAGAGCCCGGCGCGGATTGAGAGCAGGCAGCGGGTTCTGCTGGATCGCCGGCAGGCTCGCCCGCGACTATCGCTGATCTTCGCGGCAGCGCGGTGCCGCCGGGTGGGGCCGTCTGCGACGTTCACGCGCAGGTGGCGGGGTCGAGGGAACAGCGCCATCTCCGTTCTCGGCGTGGCGGTGTTGGTACTCGATCTGCGGTGCTGGAGTCGGCGCGCCGCCGCCGTCCCACGGATACCCGTGGCGTCGACCTCGAGCACGTGGCGCCGGCGGGCAGGTGCCGGAGAAACGTGTCCGGCGGTCTCGAACGGGCTCGACACCGTTCGCCTGGTCCGGGACACCCAGCAGGTGGCGAGCGCCGGGACGCCGGTGACCGGGTGAGCCGTCCGCCGAGCAGACCTGGTCGCACTGAGCCCATGCGCGCGCCGGGAGCAGTGGCGCGAGCGCCTGGACCGAGGCGAGATGTCGCTGCCGCCGACCGCGAGGCAACGAAGCGCCGACTCAGCCGGGCGGATCGCGGTCTGCGGTCCTCGAGGCCAAGCGTATGCACCGAGACGCGGTTGCCGCCCAGCAGGTGTGGAGCCGAGGCACTCACGCTCAGGTTGCCGCCCAGCGCCGGGCAGCTGGCAGCTCACCCCGCGCCTCGTCGATGCCGGTGAAGGCGACGCGTCGCCCTCGCCCTTGCAGCGTAGGTCCTGCGTCAGGGTGCCGGAAGCCGAGCCCCGGCACGAACGCCTCGAGCGTCCCGGCCGCTCAGCGGGTCGCCGACCGGCACGTGCAGCGTGGGGGCTTGCCCGAGGCGTCGTTGCGGATCGTGGTGCGGATCCGACCCGTTCGAGCCCCGCGCGAGCGTGTACTCGTGGCGAGCTGACCGGCAGGTCGTGGTCGTCGTAGGCGGAGGGCAGCTTCACCATCCCGCCGCCGAGCCCCGCGACCTGCGACGGAAGAGTTGGAGTCGAGGAGGTCGTCGGTGCCGGTCACGCGGATCCCGGCGCCGCCGTCGTGCCAGTCGGCGACTACCTCGATCGCCGTCGGGTGGCGTCGACTCCAGGTTCGCATCTGGAAGCGCGAGCTCCTCAAAGGAACTGGTCGTTGCTCGGCCCGCGGCGCGACGAGGTCTGCGTCGAGGATGGTGCCGCCGTACCGGAGATGCCGTGGATCGAGCGCTCCCGTCCGCGTCCTGGACGATCAGCGCGGATGCGGTGCGTTGGCGGAGCAGCCAGTCGCCGGTGCAGCCCCGGGCGCGAAATGCCGCCTATCAGGTCAGCGGCCAGCCGTTGACAGGCGCGCGATCAGACGCCTGGGCGCCTGCGAGCCGCCGCCCCGCCGTCGTTGCTGCACGAAGTGAGGCCGAGGAAACGAGACCAACCGTGGATCGCCGTCAGG
>JADJOY010000036.1 GCA_016713535.1 Deltaproteobacteria bacterium | reverse complement strand
GGGGCCGGGCGTCGCGGGGCGGGATCTGGTCGCGATCGAGCCCGGGGGAGGGGCACGCGTCGCGTGCCCGGCGATACGACGAGGCGTGGGCGTTGGCGACGTCGCCGATCCCAGTACAGCGATCGACGCGATCGGATGCGTGACATCGCCGCGTATCGCCGGTCGCGCAACGCGCGACCCTCCGGACCGGTGTGGAGGGCCCGCCCCCGGGGGGCCGGGCGTCGCGGGGCGGGATCGGTCGCAATCGAGCCCGGGGGAGGGGCACGCGTCGCGTGCCCGGCGATACGACGAGGCGTGCGCGTTGCCGACGTCGCCGATCCCTGTACAGCGATCGACGCGATCGGCGATGTGACATCGCCGCGTATCGCCGGTCGCGCAACCCGCAACCCCTCCGGACCGGTGTGGAGGGCCCGCCCCCGGGGGGCCGGGCGTCGCGGGGCGGGATCGGTCGCGATCGAGCCCCGGGGAGGGGCACGCGTCGCGTGCCCGGCGATACGACGAGGCGTGGGCGTTGGCGACGTCGCCGATCCCTGTACAGCGATCGACGCGATCGGCGATGTGACATCGCCGCGTATCGCCGGTCGCGCAACGCGCGACCCTCCGGACCGGTGTGGAGGGCCCGCCCCCGGGGGGCCGGGCGTCGCGGGGCGGGATCTGGTCGCGATCGAGCCCCGGGGAGGGCACGCGTCGCGTGCCCGGCGATACGACGAGGCGTGGGCGATCACGACCTCGTGGATCCCTGTGCAGCGATCGACGCGATCGGCGATGTGACATCGCCGCGTATCGCCGGTCGCGCAACCCGCAACCCCTCCGGACCGGTGTGGAGGGCCCGCCCCCGGGGGGGCCGGGCGTCGCGGGGCGGGATCGGTCGCGATCGAGCCCCGGGGAGGGGCACGCGTCGCGTGCCCGGCGATACGACGAGGCGTGGGCGTTGGCGCGGTCGCCGATCCCTGTACAGCGATCGACGCGATCGGCGGTGTGACGCCGCCGCGTATCGCCGGTCGCGCAACCCGCAACCCCCTCCGGACCGGTGTGGAGGGCCCCCCGGGGGCCGGGCGTCCTGGGCGGGATCTGGTCGCGATCGAGCCCGGGGGAGGGCACGCGTTGCGTGCCCGGCGATACGACGAGGCGTGGGCGGGGTCGGCGTTGCGGATCCCTGTACAGCGATCGACGCGGTCGGCGATGTGACATCGCCGCGTATCGCCGGTCGCGCAACGCGCGACCCTCCGGACCGGTGTGGAGGGCCCGCCCCCGGGGGGCCGGGCGTCGCGGGGCGGGATCGGTCGCGATCGAGCCCCGGGGAGGGGCACGCGTCGCGTGCCCGGCGATACGACGTGGCGTGGGCGATCACGACCTCGTGGATCCCTGTGCAGCGATCGACGCGGTCGGCGATGTGACATCGCCGCGTATCGCCGGTCGCGCAACGCGCGACCCTCCGGACCGGCGTGGAGGGCCCGCCCCCGGGGGGCTGGGCGTCCTTGGGCGGGATCTGGTCGCGATCGAGCCCCGGCGAGGGGCACGCGTCGCGTGCCCGGCGATACGACGAGGCGTTGGCGACGTCGCCGATCCCTGTACAGCGATCGACGCGATCGGCGATGTGACATCGGCGCGTATCGCCGGTCGCGCAACGCGCGACCCTCCGGACCGGTGTGGAGGGCCCGCCCCCGGGGGGCCGGGCGTCGCGGGGCGGGATCTGGTCGCGATCGAGCCCCGGGGAGGGGCACGCGTCGCGTGCCCGGCGATACGACGAGGCGTGGGCGATCACGACCTCGTGGATCCCTGTGCAGCGATCGACGCGATCGGCGATGTGACATCGCCGCGTATCGCCGGTCGCGCAACGCGCGACCCTCCGGACCGGTGTGGAGGGCCCGCCCCCGGGGGGCCGGGCGTTGCGGGGCGGGATCTGATCGCGATCGAGCCCCGGGGAGGGGCACGCGTCGCGTGCCCGGCGATACGACGAGGCGTGGGCGTTGGCGACGTCGCCGATCCCTGTACAGCGATCGACGCGATCGGATGCGTGACATCGCCGCGTATCGCCGGTCGCGCAACCCGCAACCCCTCCGGACCGGTGGAGGGCCCGCCCCCGGGGCCGGGCGTCCTGGGCCGGATCTGGTCGCGATCGAGCCCGGGGAGGGGCACGCGTCGCGTGCCCGGCGATACGACGAGGCGTGGGCGTTGGCGACGTCGCCGATCCCTGTACAGCGATCGACGCGATCGGCGATGTGACATCGCCGCGTATCGCCGGTCGCGCAACGCGCGACCCTCCTTCCAGGCCCTTACCTCGGCGGCGGCGGCAGCGCCGGGCCTTCCCAGTCGCCGACCCGCACCCGCAGCGGCTGATCGCGGACCGCCAGCACCGCGCTCTCGTCCCCCGGCGTGTATTCGTACCAGCCCGGGAAGTACCACTCCATCAGCGCGCGGTAGGTGCCCGGTGCGAGGTCGTCGACGCGATAGCGCTCGAAGTAGGCGCCGTGCTGGCCCGGCTTCTCCTCGGGCGGGCGCTGGTCGGCGGCGTCGTCGACGTACTCCACCTCGAGCCCGACCGTCTTCAGGTAGGCGGGATCCCAGAAGGTGCGCTCGACCAGCGACCCCTGCTTGCCGGCCCACAGCCGCCACTGATCGGGGCGCTTGCGCTGCGCCTTCTCGGTCTCGCTCATCCAGCCGTCGACCAGGAACCCATCCGGGTTCTCGCTGTCGTAGAAGAGCATGCCCTGGGCGTTGGGCGAGAGGTCGACGCCCAGGATCAGGTCGCTGTGGGTACCGATGAAGCCGGGTGAGTGTGGCACCGTGAGCTCGAGCGGGATCTGCGCCATCGTGGGATAGAACGCCGCGTCGATGGTGAGCGATGGGCCGTCGATGCCGAACGGCAGGACCACCCGGCACGCCACGTAGCGCAGCGTCCGCACCGGACCGATCTTGTAGGCGAGCACCTGGACGCGAACGTTCTGCTCGTCGAAGCGCACCGTGTAGAGGCCCCACAGGACGCTGATCTCGACCCGCCACTTGAAGCGATCGAGGATGTTGGGGCCGGCGCCGTCGGCCTGGCGGAGACGGATCTCACGCGGCACCGCCGAGTGGGCCGGCGGCACGAAGTCGTAGAACCCGATGCCGTAGGAGCTGCTGTAGACGTAGTTCTTGTCCCACTCGTGGACCATGCGGGGCTGGGTCACGAGGCTGCGGTCGGGGGGGGCGCCGTCGTAGCGCGCGAGCACGAACCAGCCGTGGGTGGGGCCGGTGGGCTGGCTCGGTGGGGGTGGCGGCGGCGGAGCCGGCGGCGCGGGGGCGGCCGGGGTCGTGCTCGCGGCGTCGCCGGGCGCAGGCGCCGGTGGGGCTGGTGGCGGCGGAGTGATCGCCGGCGGGCGCGGCGGCGCCGGGTCCTCGATCGCCACGAGCTGCGTGTCTGCGGCGCCGGGCACCAGCGTGCCGTCGGGAGGGCGCGCACCCGCGTCGCTGGCGAGCAGCACCAGCTCGTCCTCGGCGGTGAGCTTGCCGTCGATCTCGACGGCGTCGTTGCGGATGCCGTCGGGGTAGAGGTAGCGGCCGTCGGCGGCGCGCTCGTCGACCTGGAACGGCACCGGCTGGAGCTTGCCGTTCACCAGCGCGTAGGCGCGGATCGAGCCGATCTCGCTGCCCAGCCACCCCGGCAGTGCGACGCCCGCGCGCAGCACCAGCGGCTCGAGGGTGCGGGTGAGGGTCGCCGGCTCGGCGGGTGCAACGTCCAGCACCGGAAGCGGTGGGGGCGCGGGCGCCTTGGCCTTCTTCTTGTGCTTCGGGGCCTCGGGCGCCGCTTCGCTGCCCGAGGTTCCCGGGTTCGTACCCGTCGTCGTGATGCCGGGGGTCGCGGACGGCGCCGCTCCCTCGACCGCGCCCAGGCCACCCGCGGGCTGGCCCGCGCCGGCGGCCGCCGGCTCGGCGCCCGCGATCCGTGCGCTGGAGAGCAGCGCGATGAGCGTCCACGCCAGGAACGGACGCGCCGAGCTCGTTGGGTCGATCTTCATCGGCGCCTCAATCCCCGACGTAGCCGAGGCTCTTGAGCTTCTCTTCCATCTCGTGACGGACCTCCTCGCGCTCGGCCGGTGCGGCGCGCGCCTCGACCCGGGCGGCGCTCATCCAGCGCGCCAACTCCTGGCGCAGCGCCTCCTTGCGCTCAGGATCGGCGAGCTTGGTGCGTTCACCCGGGTCGGCCACCACATCGTACAGCGAGAGATCGCCGGTGCCGGGACGCCACACCAGCTTGTGGGTGGCGGTGCGCCACGCGAAGAGCTCGATGGCCGCGGGCCGGTTGGCGCCGGCCAGGTAGGTGCGGCTCACGACCTCACGGCTCGGCGCGAACGGCTGGCCGGCGAGCGCGGCGCCGATGAGCGCGCCCATCTCGCGGGTGCCGACGGGGGTGGCGACCCGGGTGCCGGCGCCGAAACCACCGGCGGTAGCCACCGGTGGGCGCACGATCAGCGGCACGTGCAGCACCTCGTCGAAGAGCGTCTTCTCGTGGCCGACCCGGCCGCGCTCCATGAACTCCTCGCCGTGGTCGGCGGAGATCACCACCAGCGTGCGCCCCGCGAGCCCGAGCCTGTCGAGGGCGGCGAGGACGTGGCCGATCCACACGTCGGTGTGGAGGATCTCGGCGTCGTAGAGCGCGGTCAGGCAGCCCACCTCTGCGGGCGTGAGCGAGCTCTCGAGCGCCCGGATCTCGCGGATGTCGATGCCCTTGGCGATCCGCCCGCAGGCGGCGGGATCGAAGCCGAAGGCGCGCGCGTGCTCGTCGGGCGGGTCGTAGTTGAAGTGCGGGTCGAAGAAGTGGGCCCACACGAAGAAGCGCTCCTTCGCATGGCCGTCGAGCCACGCGACCACACCCTGTGCAAGCGGCCTGGACGTCGCGCCCTGTCAACCCGGCGCGAAGTTCGCGAAGGACGCGAAGCCCTTCGCGAACTCGGTGCGCTTCGGCTGACGGCCGGTGGCGTTGGGACGCATCCCGCCGAGCGCGGCGTGGTCGGTGAACGCGGCGGTCACGAAGCCGCGCGCGGCGAGGTCCGAGGCTAAGTAGCCCGCGCCCGCGTAGTGGGCGTCGACCTGGTCGGGCTCGACGTTCGAGATCACCTGCCCCGAGAGCATCGCGCGCAAGGCACCGACGGTGGCGGGCGCGGCGGAGTACGCCCGTTCGTAGAGGACCCCGGCGCTCGCCGTGCCGCACAGGTGGGGCGCCGTGGCGCGCCCGTAGCCGTAGCAGGGCAGGTGATCGGCGCGCAGCGTGTCGACGGTGATCAGGAGGACGTTGCAGTCGGGGCACGCGGCCGCCACCGCGTCGGCCGCCGCGGCCGGGCCGGCCCCCAGGACGGCGAGCGTGCCGAGGAGCGTCGCGGCGAGGCGGCGCGCGCCGATCGCGAGTGGAGCCATTGGGTCGGTCAAGATACGGCTCCCCGACGGCGCTGTCGCGCGCGGGCGTTCGATCGGGGAGGGGCACGCGCCGCGTGCCCGGCGATACGAACGAGCGCGGGGATCGGCGGGAGCGTCGATCCCTGTATAGGCCCGACGCCCCGGCCGCGAAGGATCGCGGCCCTCCAGGCCGCGCCAACGCCCACGTGTGCTTGACACGAGCGGAGCACGCCCGGAAGATTCGGGCTTGCCTCGCGCTCCGCTCACGCGGACCCGCGGACCACCACGTCATGCTCGCCGACCTCCTCAAGGACAACCTGGCGCGCTCGCTCGCCGCCACCTTCGTGAGCGAGGAGCAGGTGGAGGGCATGGTCCGACCGGCCCTCGAGCGCTACGGGCTCTCGCCCGAGGAAGTCGACGAGCTGGTCGCCGAGGCGCGCGCCAACGTGCGGAAGTGGAAGCAGTCGTCGAGCGTGGACGTGCTCGGCCTCCTCTCGTCGGGCAGCGCGGGCGTGCTCCATGCGCTCGGCATCCCGACCCGCGGCGAGCTCGACGACTTGAAGCGCCAGCTCGACGAGCTCAACACCCGGCTCGGCGAGGGCGAAGCGCCGCCCAAGGACAAGAAGAAGAGCGCACCGCGCGCCAAGCGCGCCTAGACCCAGGGAGGACCCTTCCCGCCATGTCCTCCGTCAGCTCGATCGCGCGTCTGCCGCAGACCTTCCGCAACCTGCAGCGGTTGCGCGACATCCTCTCGGTCATCACCAAGTACGGCTTCGAGGGCGTGGTGCTCCAGCTCGGGCTGGAGGGCTACGTCGATCAGGCGCGGCGGCTGCTCAGGCTCTCGAAGGTGAAGCCCAGCCAGGAATGGCAGCGCTTCACGGTCGAGCAGCGCATCCGCATGATCATCGAGGAGCTGGGGCCGACCTACATCAAGTTCGGGCAGATCCTCGCGACCCGCCCCGACCTGATCCCGATGAGCCTGATCCTCGAGCTCAGGAAGCTCCAGGACGACGTGCCGGCGTTCTCGCAGAGCGAGGCGCGGCAGGTGATCGAGACCGAGCTCGGGGCAAGGTCGAGGACTTCTTCGCGAGCTTCGAGGAGAAGCCGCTGGCGGCGGCGTCGATCGCGCAGGTCCACCGCGCCACGCTCAAGTCGGGCGAGCGCGTGGTCCTCAAGGTGCAGCGCCCGGGGCTCGCGCGGATCATCGAGAACGACCTCGACATCCTGCGCTTCCTCGCCGACCTGGTGCACGACAACGTCCCCGAGGCGCGCCAGTTCGACCCCAAGGGGCTGGTGGCGAACTTCTCGCAGTCGATCGTGAAGGAGATCGACTTCACCCTCGAGGCGTTCAACATCCTCAAGTTCCAGGAGAACTTCCGCGACACGCCGTGGATGAAGGCGCCCACCGTCTACACCGCGCTCTCCACCGCGCGGGTGCTGACGATGGAGTTCATCGACGGCATCAAGGCCTCCAACCTGGCGGCCATCGACGCGGCCGGGCTCGACCGCAAGCTGCTCGCGACGCGCGGCACCGAGGCCGTGCTCAAGATGATCTTCGTGGACGGCTTCTTCCACGCCGATCCGCACCCCGGGAACATCTTCGTGCTGCCCGGGAACGTGTTCTGCCTCATCGACTACGGGATGATGGGCACCGTCGACGACGAGCGCGTCGACGAGCTGCTGATGTTCCTGGTCGGGTTGCTCACCGGCGACATGGACCGCGTGGTGCAGCTCTTCTACCGCCTCGAGCTGATCGACGACCGCGTCAACGTCCGCGCCCTCAAGAGCGAGGGCAAGGCACTGCTCGATCGCTACGGCAACCAGTCGCTCAAGGACATCGACATCGCGGTCTTCATCACCGAGGTGTTCGAGACCATCCAGCGCCACCACGTGGCGCTGCCGAGCGACCTGCTCCTCATGGCGAAGGCGGTGGCGACGATCGAGGGTATCGCGCAGGAGCTCTACCCCGAGTACGACCCGCTCACCGAGATGCGGACGTACCTCCTCAAGATCTACACCAAACGCCTCACCGACCCGGGCTACCTGTTCAAGGGCGTCTACAACGCCGTCGACTCGTACGTTTACTTCCTGCGCAAGCTGCCGCGCGAGCTCGAGTCGATCGTCTCGAAGCTCCGAAAGGGCGAGCTCACGCTGAAGGTCGAGGACCCCGACGGGCGGCGCGCCGCGCGCGCCCACGAACGCGCCCTCAACCGCCTCACGCTGGCGATCTTCTACCTCGCCACCGGCATCGGCTCGGCGATCCTGCTCATCGAGCCGCGCGGCCCGCACCTGCTCGGCATGCCCGCCACCACGCTGGTCGGCGTCCTCGGCCTGCTCCTCGCCCTCACCGTCGCCGCGATCCTGGGGCTCAGCTTCCTGCGCTCGGACTGAGGCGGGGGACGAGCCCCCGCGCTACGGGATGCGACCCGGTTCGTGGGGGCGCACTCACGCCTTTCGCAGCGAGTAGCTGGTGCTGCGGCCGCCGGCGTCGTCCTTCGCGAGCGCCCCGAGGTGGATCAGCGCCTCGATGTCGCGGAGCGCGGTGTCCTGGGAGCAGCCGGTGATCTTCGCGTACTTCGAGGTCGTGAGCTTGCCCTCGAATCCGTCGAGCAGCGCGTTGAGGATCCGGCGTTGCCGTGCGTTCAGCGTTGCCGCCGAGTGCCGCTCCCAGAACCGCGCCTTCACGAGGACGCTCTCGAGCGTCGCCTCGGCGCCGGCGGCGGCCCGGTCGAGACAGCAGAGGAACCACTCCATCCACGGTGTGACGTCGAGCGTGCCCTTCTGGGTCCGTTCGAGCATCTCGTAGTAGTCGTTGCGCTCCACGCGGATCTGCGCGGACATGCTGTAGAAGCGTCGCGCGCTGCGGTCGGAGCGCGCGAGCGCCAGCTCGGCGACCGCACGCGCGATGCGGCCGTTGCCGTCGTCGAAGGGGTGGATCGTGACCAGCCACAGGTGCGCGAGCCCCGCCCTGAGCACCGGGTCGGTGGCGGACGGAGCTTCGAACCACTCGAGGAACGCCGCCATCTCGCGCGGCAGCCGCTCGTCCGCGGGTGCTTCGTAGTGCACGCGCTCGCGCCCGATCGGGCCGGACACGACCTGCATCGGCCCATCGCGATCGTCGCGCCAGGTTCCGACCCGGATGGGTCGCAGAGGACTACGCCCGGTGGGGAAGAGTGCCGCGTGCCAGCCGAACAGGCGCTCGGCGGTGAGGGGGGCGTCGAACCGCCTCGTGGCGTCGAGGACCATCTCAACGACACCGTCGACCTCGCGATCGACCCGGGCCAAGGCACCGATGTCGATCCCCAGGCGTCGCGCGATCGACGATCGGACCTGCCGGCGGTCGAGAATCCCGCCCTCGATCGCGCTCGAGGTGACGACCTCTTGCGTGAGCGTCGCGAGAACGGCCTCGTCCTGGAGGCGGAAACCGAGCGCCTCCAGGCGGCCGACGAGCCGACCCTGCCGATGTCTGACAGCGGCGAGGAGAGCCGAGAGGCTGGCGTCGTCCCAGTGGAACCGCGGCCAGTCTCGTCGTTCGTGGATGTACCGCGCTGTCATTCTCCGCTCGATGTGCGGAGAATGTAGGTCCGATTCGCCGCACCCGCAACGCGGTCGGTGCAGGCATCGCGGACGATGCTCCGCGCTCGCCCTTCGCGGTACGCTCGCGGATCGCGTCGCGGCGGGCCGCGTCCGCGCCGCAGCCGCGCCGCGCGCGCGCGAACGATCGGACGGAGCGACCATGACGACTTCCCAGCCTCCACAGACACCGGTCCGGCCAGTGGTCGACGTCCATCACGGCGTCACGGTCGACGATCCGTACCGCTGGCTCGAGGAGAGCGCGAGCGACGAGGTGCGGGCGTGGGTAGCGGCGCAGAACCGTCACACCCGTGCAGTGCTCGACGCGATCCCGGCGCGCGCCGCGATCCGCGTGCGGGTGGCGGAGCTCGCCACGTCGGTCTCGCCGGACTACTTCGCGCTGGCCGCCCGCCCCGGTGCCTTGTTCGCGATCAAGCACGAGCCGCCCAAGCAGCAGCCGCTCCTGGTGTGGCTCGCCTCGGCCGACGATCTCGCCAGCGAGCGGGCGATCGTCGACCCGAACGTGCTCGACGCGGGCGGCGCGATCGCCATCGACTTCCACGTGCCGTCGCTCGACGGGCGCTACGTGGCGGTCGCGCTCTCTCGCGACGGCAGCGAGGACGGCACGGTCCACGTCTTCGACGTCGAGTCGGGGCGCGAGCTCGGCGACCGCATCCCGCGCGTGACGTACCCGACCGGCGGCGGCAGCTTGGCGTGGAACGCCGACGCGAGCGGCTTCTGGTACACGCGCTATCCACGCGAGGGCGAGCGCCCGCCCGAGGACCTGTGCTTCTTCCAGCAGGTCTACTTTCACCGTCTCGGCGAGGACGCGGCGCGCGACCGCTACGTGATCGGGCGGGAGTTCCCGCGCATCGCGGAGATCCGCCTCGATACCCGGCGCGGCGTCGACCGGACGCTCGTCACGGTCGCCAACGGCGACGGCGGCGAATACGCGCACTGGCTGGTGCCGCACGACGGCGCGGCCGGCGAGCCGGTCCAGGTCACGCGCTTCGAGGACGAGGTGACCGACGCGCTCCTCGGCGAGGGCGGTGATCTGTTCCTGGTCTCGCGGAAGGGGGCGCCGCGTGGCCGGATCCTGCGTGCGCCGCTGGCGCGCCCCGTCCTCGCCGAGGCCCGCGTCGCGGTCCCCGAGTGCGACGCATCGATCGATCACGTGGCGGCCTCGGCGTCGCGGATCCACGTGGCGTACGTCGATGGCGGGCCGTCGCACCTGCGCTCGTTCGCGGTGGAGGATGGCGCCGCGTGCGAGATCGCCCTCGAGCCGGTCTCGTCGGTGGCCGAGGTCGTGGCGCTCGACGGCGGCGAGCTGCTCTATCGCGCGCAGAGCTTCCTGACACCGCCCGCGTGGTTCCGGGCCGACGGCGCGAGCGGCGCCGTGAGCCCCACGGCGCTCGCCGTGACCTCGCTGGCCGACTTCTCGGCGTTCGAGGTGTCGCGAGACTTCGCGACCTCGCGCGACGGTACCCGCGTGCCGCTCAGCATCGTGCGCCGCAAGGGCACGGCGCTCGACGGCGCGAACCCGACGCTGCTCTACGGTTACGGCGGCTATGGCGTGAACCTGTCGCCGAGCTTCCGCGCCGGGCGCCTCACGTGGCTCGAGCAAGGAGGCGTGTGGGTGCTCGCCAACCTGCGCGGCGGCGGCGAATACGGCGAGGAGTGGCACAAGGCGGGCGCGCTCACCAACAAGCAGAACGTGTTCGACGACTTCCTCGCCGCCGCCGAGCACCTGGTCGAGCGCGGCTACACCAGCCGCGAGCGCCTCGCGATCCAGGGCGGCAGCAACGGCGGGCTCCTGATGGGGGCCGCGCTCACGCAGCGCCCCGAGCTCTTCCGGGTGGTGCTCGCCCACGTCGGGATCTTCGACATGGTGCGCGTCGAGCTCGACCCCAACGGCGCCTTCAACGTCACCGAGTTCGGCACCGTGAAGGACGCGGCGCAGTTCGCGGCGCTCCACGGCTATTCGCCGTATCACCGCGCCGTCGACGGCACGCGCTATCCGGCAGTGCTCTTCCCGGTGGGCGAGAACGATGGCCGCGTGAACCCGGCGCACTCGCGCAAGATGACGGCGCGGCTGCAGGCGGCGAGCACGTCGGGTCTACCCGTCTTGCTTCGCAGCAGCGAGAGCTCCGGCCACGGCATGGGCACCGCGCTCGACGAGCTGATCGAGGAGGGCGCGGACGTGTACGCGTTCCTGTTCGATCAGCTCGGAGTGCCGTACACGCCGGCCGCCTGAACGGCCGCGGGCGCCGCCGCCGCACCGCCTCCGCGGCGCACCGGCGATGTCGGCACGGCGCGCCAGAGGCGCGCCCTCCAGACCTGCGCGGCGGCCAGAGGCGAACGCCGGACGGGCCACCGCCTCGGGCTCGGCGGTCCGCTGGTCATGCCGCTTCCTGGACGTCCCGTTCGTCCGGCGTCGACGCCGGTGCCGCTTCGAGCGTGCGCACGCTCCTCAGCTTGCGCGCCGCGCTCTTGTTGGCGGCGGCGACGGACGCGCGTGTGTCGCGCGCTCCGTGACCACCGCTGAGCTTGAACTGCGCGACCTGCGCGGAGAGCTGCTCGGCCTGCGATGCGAGCGTCTGCGAGGTCGCCGCGATCTGCTCGGTCTGCGCCGAGTTCGCCTGCGTCACACCGTCCATCTGCGTGATCGCCTTGGTGATCTGGTCGATGCCGGTCGACTGCTCGGCGGACGCCGCCGCGATCTCCGCCACCAGGTCCGCCACGTGCGTGACCTCGCGCACGATGCCGGAGAGGGTCTCGCCCGTGCGGTTCACGTGGACGGCACCCTCGCGGACCTTCGAGACGGTGTCGGTGATGAGCCCCTTGATCTCCTTCGACGCCGCGGCGGAGCGCTGCGCCAGCTCGCGGACCTCGTTCGCCACCACCGCGAACCCGAGCCCCTGATCCCCCGCGCGCGCGGCCTCGACGGCCGCGTTGAGCGCCAGCAGGTTGGTGTGGAACGCGATCTCCTCGATGGTGGAGGTGATCTCCGCGATCTGCCGCGACGCGGCGGTGATCGCCTGCATCGAGGCCACCGCCTCGCTCACCACCGCGCCGCCCTGCTCGGCGTCGCGCTTGGCACCCGCCGCCATGTCGCTCGCCTGGCGCGCGTTGGCGGCGTTCTGCTTGACGGTCGCCGTCATCTCTTCCATCGAGGACGCCGTCTCCTCCAGCGACGCGGCCTGCTCCTGCGCGCCCGAGCTGAGCTCGTCGCTGCCGGAGGCGAGCTGTGCTGCGGCGCCGGCGGTCTGGTCGGCGGCATCCCGGACCTCCGTCATGGTGGTGTCGAAGCGCTCCATCATCCGGTTGAGCGCGCCCCCCATCCGGCCGAGCTCGTCGTTGCCGCGCACCTCGACGCGCACCGTGAGGTCGCCGTCGGCCGCGACCTCGGCCTTGCGCACGACCTCGTTCAGCACGCGCGTGATCATGCGCGTGATCGCGACCCCGAGCAGCAGCGCCAGCGCGACCCCGGCCACGGTCATCCCGATCGAGAGGCGCTCGATCCATGCCACCATCGCGTCCGCCGCGAGCCCTTCGGCCTGAGCGACCTCGTCCTGGAGCGTGATGAGCTTCCCGAGCAGCTCCTCGGCGGCGCGGAACCGATCCCGCGCGGCGCCCAGCGAGAGCGTGCGCGCCTCGTCCATGCGGTCGCCGCGCACCAGGCCGAGGACTTCGTCCTGCGTCTTCCGCCACTCCTCCCAGCGGGGCACGAACTCCTTCCACAGCGCCGCCTCCTCGGTGGTCTGCGGCAGCGCCTCGTAGGCCTTCCACGCACCCTCGATCCTCTGCCACACGTCGCCGAGACGCTTGGTCTGAGCGTCGAGCACCTTCTGATCGAGACCGGCGATCAAGAGGGTGCGCTCCACGCGCCCGACCTCCATCTGGGTTCGGCTGATGACCTGCAAGGTCAGCAGGCTCGGCATTCGAACCCGCCCGATCTCGTCGAGCGCGGCGTCGAGCCGTCGCGCGCCGTAGAGCCCCACGCCTCCCACGGCGAGAGTGATGATGCTCGCCATGCCGAACCCCACCACGAGCTTGACGCCGAGACGGACGTCCGTGAGCCGCTTCATCGCGCACCTCGAGCGCGGCGGTTCCGCGAGGCGGGCCCGTCGCGAGGAGATCTCGTCGAGCAACCCTGGTGCCGACGGTGCGCGCTTGGCACGCTGCGGGATAACGTCAACGATGTCAGGTGAATGCGGTCCCCACGCGCCGCGTCGAGGCCCGCGCCGGCGGAAGCGACGGGCAGGAAATGCCCAGTCACCCGAACCGATCGCGACGCTTCACGACCCAGGTCACGGATCGTTCGAAAGCTTCGCAGAGACGACACCGTGCGCGGCTGTTAGCTTGCGCAACCCGCGTGAGGAACCCGATGCAACCCGTCAAGATCTACACGTCCGATTGGTGCGGTTTCTGTACCGCCGCCAAGCACCTGCTCAAGACTCGCGGTGTGGCGTTCGAGGAGATCGACACCACCGGCAACGACGACCTGCGCGCGTGGCTGCGCCAGACCACCGGGCGCCGCACCGTGCCGCAGATCTTCATCGGAGAGCGTGCGATCGGCGGCTACGAGGAGCTGCGCATGCTCGACACCGAGGGCAAGCTCGCGGCGCTGGTGGCCGGGGAGGGCGCATGATGCGGGTGCTGGTCACGGGCGGGGCCGGCTTCATCGGTTCGCACCTCGTCGAGCGGCTGCTCGGCGACGGCCACTTCGTGCGCGTCCTCGACGACTTCTCGACCGGCAAGCGCGCCAACCTCGAGCTGGTGAGCGCGGGCGCGGCGCCCGGGCGCTTCGAGCTGATGGAAGGCTCGATCGCCGACTTCGAGACCTGTCGGCGCGCCGTCGAGGGCATCGAGGGCGTGCTCCATCAGGCGGCGCTGCCGAGCGTGCCACGTTCGGTGCGCGACCCGATCGCGTCCAACGCCGCAAACGTCGATGGCACGCTCAACCTGCTGGTGGCGGCGCGCGACGCGAAGGTGCGGCGCATGGTGCAGGCGAGCTCGTCCTCCGTGTACGGCAACTCGCCGACGTTGCCGAAGCACGAGGGGATGCCGACCAACCCACGCTCGCCGTACGCGCTCACCAAGCTCGCCGGCGAGGTCTACGCGCGGCTCTTCTTCGAGCTCTACGGCTTCGAGACGGTGTGTCTGCGCTACTTCAACGTGTTCGGGCCCCGCCAGGACCCGAGCTCGCAGTACGCGGCGGTGATCCCCAAGTTCACGTTCGCGCTCCTCGACGGCGAGCCGCCGGAGATCCACGGCGACGGCGGCCAGACCCGCGACTTCACCTACATCGCCAACGTCGTCGACGCGAACCTGCGCGCCCTGGAGGCGCCCAAGGCGGCGGGTGAGGCGATGAACGTGGCCGCGGGTGCGCGCACCAGCCTCCTCGAGATGCTGGGCCACATCCAGGACATCCTGGGCACCACGATCGCGCCGCGCCACGTCGATTCGCGGGCGGGCGACGTGCGGGACTCCTCGCCGATCTCACCAAGGTGACGAGCCTGACCGGCTACGAGCCCAGGATCGGGCTGCGCGAGGGCCTCGAGCGCTACGTCGAGTGGGCCCGCGCCGCGCGCGGGACGTAGGGGCGGGGCCCGACCCCGCCCGCGCTCGATCGGCTGGCGGGCCGCGATCCTTCGCGGCCGCCGCGCCGGCGACGGAGCGCCGCCCTCCCAGCACCGCTGGCCGCGCCAGGCTCGATCCGTGATCGAGCGCGCCGCCGATGTGATGCGCGGAAGCGTTTCGCCGGGCACGCGACGCGTGCCCCTCCGGACGATCGGGTGGAGGGCCGCGATCCTTCGCGGCCGCCGCACGAGCGCCGCGGCGGCACGGCGCCGCCCAGCCCCGCTGGCCGCGCCAGGCTCGATCCGTGATCGAGCGCGCCGCCGATGCGATGCGCGGAAGCGTTTCGCCGGGCACGCGACGCGCGCCCCTCCGTTCCGGAGCCGACGCTCGGCTGGAGGGCCGCGATCCTTCGCGGCCGCCGCGACGAGCGCCGCGGCGGCGACGGAGCGCCGCCCTCCAGCCCCGCTGGCCGCGCCAGGCTCGATCCGTGATCGAGCGCGCCGCCGATGTGATGCGCGGAAGCGTTTCGCCGGGCACGCGACGCGTGCCCCTCCATTCGGGAGTCGACGCTCGGCTGGCGGGCCGCGATCCTTCGCGGCCGCCGCGACGAGCGCCGCCCTCCAGCCCCGCTGGCCGCGCCAGGCTCGATCCGTGATCGAGCGCGCCGCCGATGCGATGCGCGGAAGCGTTTCGCCGGGCACGCGACGCGTGCCCCTCCATTGCGGAGTCGACGCTCGGCTGGAGGGCCGCGATCCTTCGCGGCCGCCGCGACGAGCGCCGCCCTCCAGCCCTGCCCCGGCTGCCGGTCAGCGCCCCCGGGGGCAGCGTTGCCGGCACGCGCGCGCCCTCCGCGGCGACGCTGGCTGGAGGGCGCGATCCTGCGGCCGCCGCGACGAGCGCCGCCCTCCAGCCCCGCTGGCCGCGCCAGGCTCGATCCGTGATCGAGCGCGCCGCCGATGCGATGCGCGGAAGCGTTTCGCCGGGCACGCGACGCGCGCCCCTCCGTTCCGGAGCCGACGCTCGGCTGGAGGGCCGCGATCCTTCGCGGCCGCGGCAACGAGCGCCGCGGCGGCAAAGCGCGGCGGCGACGGAGCGCCGCCCTCCAGCCCCGCTGGCCGCGCCAGGCTCGATCCGTGATCGAGCGCGCCGCCGATGCGATGCGCGGAAGCGTTTCGCCGGGCACGCGACGCGTGCCCTCCGTTCCGGAGCCGACGCTCGGCTGGAGGGCCGCGATCCTTCGCGGCCGCGGCGGCAACGAGCGCCGCGGCGGCAACGGAGCGCCGCCCTCCAGCCCCGCTGGCCGCGCCAGGCTCGATCCGTGATCGAGCGCGCCGCCGATGTGATGCGCGGAAGCGTTTCGCCGGGCACGCGACGCGTGCCCTCCGTTCCGGAGTCGACGCTCGGCTGGAGGGCCGCGATCCTTCGCGGCCGCGCGCGACGGAGCGCCGCCCCCACCCCGCTGGCCGCGCCAGGCTCGATCCGTGATCGAGCGCGCCGCCGATGCGATGCGCGGAAGCGTTTGCCGGGCACGCGACGCGTGCCCCTCCATTCGGGAGTCGACGCTCGGCTGGAGGGCCGCGATCCTTCGCGGCCGCCGCGACGGAGCGCCGCCCTCCAGCACCGCTGGCCGCGCCAGGCTCGATCCGTGATCGAGCGCGCCGCCGATGCGATGCGCGGAAGCGTTTCGCCGGGCACGCGACGCGTGCCCCTCCATTCGGGAGCCGACGCTCGGCTGGAGGGCCGCGATCCTTCGCGGCCGCGGCGGCAACGAGCGCCGCGGCGGCAACGGAGCGCCGCCCTCCAGCACCGCTGGGCGTGCGGTGGGCACACGCGATTGGCCGGCCCGTCAGCGGCCGTCGAGGACGTCGCGCACCGCGACCAGCAGCTCGTGTGGGCGGCACGGCTTCTGGAGGAAGCGATGCTCGCTCGCGCGCTCGGCGAGGTCGGCGCTGTAGCCGCTGGTCAGGATCACCCTCACGCGCGGAGCGTAGCGTGACACCTGCGCGGCGAGCTCGATGCCGGTCATCCCCTCCGGCATGACCACGTCGGTGAGCAGCAGGTCGATCCCCGCGCCGTGCGCCGCGAGCTGGTCGAGCGCCGCGGGACCGGATTCCGCGGTGATGACGGTGTAGCCGTGGCGCTCGAGCGCGAGGCAGGTCACGCGCCGCACCGCGGCGTCGTCCTCGACCACGAGGATGGTCTCGTCGCCGCGCGGGTTCACCTCCACCGACGCGGTCGGCGCCTCGCTCGCGTGCGTCGTCGCGACGATCGGCAAGAGCACGTCGAAGGTCGTGCCGCGGTCGACCACGCTCGAAACCCGCACCAACCCGTGGTGCTGGCGCACGATGCCGAACACCGTGGCGAGGCCGAGCCCGGTGCCCTTGCCGAGCTCCTTGGTGGTGAAGAACGGCTCGAAGACGTGCTCGAGGTTCTCGGGCGGAATGCCGCAGCCGGTGTCGGTCATGCGGATCCGCGCATAGTCGCCGGCCACGCCCTCGGGGATGGCGAGGGCCGCGCTCTCGTCGACCACCTCGCGCGCCGTCTCGACCGCCAGGATGCCGCCCTCCGGCATCGCGTCGCGCGCGTTGACCGCGAGGTTCATGAGCACCTGCTCGATCATGCCGGTGTCGGCCTCGACCACCATGCCGCCAGGCTTGAGGTCCAGCCGCAGCCGGACGTCCTCGCCGAGGATCCGCCTCAGCATCTTGGCGAGGTCGTTGACCACGTCGTTGACGTCGATCGGCCGTGGGCGCATGACCTGGCGGCGGCTGAACGCGAGGAGCTGGCGCGTGAGCCCGGCGGCCCGATCGAGCGCCTGCGTCATGTCCCCCATGCGCTCGCGGACCGTGCCCGTCGCCTCCGGGTCGCTCGAGACGTCCTCGGCGAGGAGCATCATCGCGGCGAGGATGTTGTTGAAGTCGTGGGCGACGCCGCCGGCGAGCCGACCGATCGCCTCCAGCTTCTGGGCCTGGAGGAACTGCTCCTCGAAGAGCCGGCGGTCGGTGATGTCCTGCGCGACGCCCACGATGTGCAGCGGCTGGCCGCTGGCGTCCCGGACCAGTGCCGCGTGGCCATGGACCCAGCGCACCGAGCCGTCGGGGCGCACCACCCGGTACTCCTCGTCGAACGAGCCGCGGAGCTGCGCAGCGCGAACGGCGCCGAGCGTTCGTTCGCGGTCCTCGGGGTGGAGCGCCGCGACGACGCTCGCCGGGTCCGCGTACGCGCTCGCGCAGGTCCGCCCCCAGATCGTCTCGTACGCGGGGCTCACGTAGAGGACGCGGGTGAAGGCCGCGTCGGTCATCCAGAACACTTCCTGGATCTGCTCGACGACCTGACGGAAGCGCGCCTCGCTCGCGTCGAGCGCTCGCTCGGCTTCGCTGCGCTCCGTCACGTCCTGGTTGCAGCCGTAGGCTCGGACGACGCGCCCCGACCCGTCCTTCTCGACGCGCACTTGCACCTGGATCACGCCGCGGGTCCCGTCGGCGCGGACGATCGGGTGTTCGATGAAGTTGCGGAACGTGGTGTCATGCGACGCGACCGCCGCCTGGATGCCGTCGCCCACCACGTGCACGTGCTCGGGCGGGATGAAGCGGTTCGCGTATTCGCTCGGCGAGAAGTCGCGGCGCCCTTCGCGCTCGGCCGAGGTGCGCAGGATCCGCAGGATTCCGTCGTCGACGATCAAGCGACGGCTCGTGAGGTCGTACTCCCAGTAGCCGAGGCTGGCGACGTCCACCGCCAGGCGCAGCTTGCGGTTGGTCTCGCGGATCTCCTCCTCGGCGCGCACGCGCTCGGTGATGTCCTGGTTGGCGCCGTAGATCCGGACCGCGCGGCCGGCCGCGTCCGTCACGAGCCGGGCCTCCACCTGCAGCACGCCGGCCGTGCCGTCGCGGCGGCGGATCTCGTGCTCGATGGAGCCTCGATAGCGGGGGTCGCCCGTGGCCAGCGCCTTCTCGATCTCGGCCTGCACCGTCGACTCGATCCCGGGGGGCAGGAAGCGCCTCGCGTAGTCGGCGGCGGAGATCGTGTACCCGCCCTCGAGCGCCGCCGAGGTACCGAACAACCGATAGAAGTCGTCGTTGAAGGTGAATTGCCCGGTGCCGACGTCGTAGTCCCAGTAGCCGAGCTTCGCGATCTCCATGACGAGGTGCAGCTTGGCGTTGCTGTCGCGGATCTCGTCCTCCGCGCGCATCCGCTCGGTGATGTCTTGCACCTGGGAGAAGAAGTGCAGCGGGATGCCTTCGGCGTCGCGAACCAGCGACACGTTGAGCTGGGCGTGGATCGTCTGCCCGTCGGCGCGGATGTAGCGCTTGTCGAGCTGGTACGAGTCGCCCTCGCCCGCGAGGAGGCGGTTCACTTCGGCGACGTCGGCGACGAGGTCGTCGGGGTGGGTGATGACCTGGAAGGTGCGCTCCGTCAGCTCGCGGCGCGTGTAGCCGAGGAGCTCGCAGAGCGCCGGGTTGACGCTCAGGAGCTGCCCGTCGGTGGCGACGATCGCCATGCCGATCGGCGAGCTCTCCATCGCCGAGCGCAGCCGCTCCTCGCTCTCCCGCAGCGCTTGCTCGGCGACGCGGCGCTCGGTGATGTCCTGGTTCGCGCCGTAGGTGCGGATGGTGCGGCCGGTGGCGTCCTTCACCACCCGGATCTCGACCTCGATGATCCCGGTGCTGCCGTCGGCGCGGCGGATCGGGTGCTCGATGCAGCGCCGGTAGTGGGGGTCGGCGGACCCGACCGCGCCCTCGAGCTCGGCGTCCACGGCGGGCGCCCAGTCGGGCGGAAGGAAGCGGCGCGCGTACTCCTCCGCGCTCATGGTGTGACCACCCTCGCGCTCGACGGTGGTGTGGAAGATGCGGAAGAAGTCGTCGTCGAACTCGAAGAGGCTGCTCTCGACGTCGTATTCCCAGTACCCGAGCTTGGCGATGTCCATCGCCAGCCTGAGCCGCGCATTGCTCTTGAGCAGCGCCTGCTCCGCCTGCATGCGCTCGGTGATGTCTTGCACCTGCGAGAGGAAGTGCGGCGGTGTGCCGTCCGGGCGCGGCACCAGCGTGCGTCTCACCTGCGTCCACTGGGTGGTGCCGTCGGCGCGCAGGTAGCGCTTCTCGATCTGGTAGGTGGTGGCCTTGCCGGTGAGGAGCTCCTCGACGCGGACCAGGTCCTCGGCGAGGTCGTCGGGGTGGATGAGCTCGTGGACGAGGCGGCCGACGAGGCCCTCGGCCGAGTACCCGAGCATCCGGCACAGGGCCGGATTCACGTACTCGAAGCGCCCATCGACGTCGGAGAGCGCCATGCCGATCGGCGAGCTCTCCATGGCCGAGCGCAGCCGCGCCTCGCTCGCCGCGAGCGCCGCCTCGGCGCGCTGGCGGCTGGCGCGCTCTCGCATGGCCTCGATGCCGTGGCCGAGGTCGCGCGCCAGCTCGGCCAGCAGCTCGACCTCGGTGTCGTCGAAGGCGTCGGGGTCGCTCGCGTAGATCGTGAGCGAGCCGAGGGACCGTGGCCCTTCCGAGAGCGGAAAGGCGGCGTTCGACAGGAAGCCGTGCGACAGGGCGCGCTCGCGCCACGGCTGGAGCTCGGGCTCGCAGCTCACCTCCCGGCAGACCGCGGGCGTTCCGGAGCGGATCGCGCGCCCGGTCGGACCGATCCCGAGGCCCTCCTCGCGCCAGGTGAGCGGGGCCGTGTCGAGGAAGTCCTTGCCGAGGCCCGCGTGGGCCGCCACGCGGACCGTGCGCGCGTCGTCGTCCTCGGCGAGGCCCACCCACGCGAGCCGATAGCCGCCCACGTCCACGATGCCGCGGCACACCTCGTCGAGCAGGGCCTGCTCGTCGCAGGCCCTCGCCACGGAACGGGTGCACTGGGTCAGCGTCCGCAGCGCGCGATTGGCGCGCGCCAGCCGAGCCTCCGCCAGCTTGAGCTCGGTGATGTCCGCGATCACGCCCGCCGCGCCGGTGATGGACCCCTCCGGTCCGCGCTGCAGCCGGCCGCGCCCCTCCAGCCAGTGAGTCTTGCCGTCGCGCCACTGGATGCGCTGGACGTCGGCCCACTCGTCGCGTTCGCCGCGCGCGGTGTCGGTCACGATCGTCTGCACGATCCCGCGATCGTCCGGGTGGGTGATCGCGAGGAAGTCGTGGATGTTCTCGATGGGCCGGTCGGGGGTGACGCCGAGCAGCTCGCGCGCGTCCGCCGACAGGATCAGCTTCTGCTCGGCGCTGTCCCACTCCCAGGTGCCCATGCGCGCCGACTGGAGCGCCAGCTCGAGGTGCTCGGCGTTGCGGCGCGCCTCGTCCTGCGCCCGGCGTTGCTCGGTGACGTCGGTCTCGAGGCCGTCCCACGCCGTGCGTCCGTCGGGAAGTCGCCGGGGCATCGAGGTGATGCGCTTCCAGCGCAGGTCGCCGTCGGGCGTCGGCACCTGGAGGATCTCGTCGAACGGCTCCCCGGTCAGGAACGAGCGCTCCTCGGCGGCCGCGATCCGCTCGCGATCCTCCACCCGCACCCGCCCGTAGACCAGCGCGGGATCGCCGAGCGCCGCCTCCACGGGGATCCCGTGCAGTCGCTCGATCGCGTTGCTGATGTAGGTGAACCGCATCCGCCCGTCGTGCTCGCGGACCACCTGGTAGAGCGTGCCTTCGGGGACGTTGTTGCTGAGGAACTCGAGCCGCTCGTGCTCCTCGCGTGCTCTCGCCTCGGCGGCCTGGGTCTGCCTCACGCTCGACGCCAAGAGCAGGCCCGCGGTCGAGGCGATCGTCAGGTAGGCCTGCAGGCCGAGGATCGGGTTCGCGCCGCCGATCGCCACCATCCCGGGATGGGTGGGCGGAACCAGGGTTGGATTCAGGATCACCGCCGCGACGCCGAAGACGGCCCCGGTCACGCCTCGCGCGCCGAACCGCAGCGCGGCCCACGGCAGCAGCGCGACCAGCACGTACGGCTGGGCGACGAGCACGTCGGGCGCGGAGGGCGCGAACGCCGCCCACGCGGCCGCCGTCCACACGGCGGTGAAGGCGACCGCCTCGCCGACACGCCAGCGATCCGGGGTGCGGATGGTCGGCGCGCTTCGTAGCCAGCTCACCAATAGCGGCGTGACCAGCAGCAGCCCGAGCATGTCGGGCACCCACCAGTGGCCGTAGCAGGTCGCGAACGAAGCACCGCTCAGCCGCACCGCGGTCGGCGCGCCGATCAGCCCCGAGACGCCGCTGGCGACGACGGCCGCGACGAGCAGGGCGGCGGCGTCCCCGATGCGAGTGAAGTCGAGCTCGCGGCGCGCGAACCGGTTCACGAGCGCGAAGGCGAGCGAGATCTCCACCAGATTGGCGAGGCCGAAGCCCGCGACCGCGAACGGCGGGTGCCCGCCCGCCAGGCTCGAGACGATCGCCAGGCCGGTGAAGACCGCCAGTAGCACGGCGGTGGAGCCGGTGGGAGCGAGCAGCAGCCCGGCGAGCGCGACTCCGTTCGCCGGCCAGATGGTCGCGAAGTGAGTCTCGGGATCGAGGAACTGGTAGCCGAGCCGGTGCGCGAGAGCGTAGGCGATCGAGAATCCGAGCAGGTGTCTCGCGATGCGAGCGCGAGCTTCTCGCGTCGAACCTGGCCCCATGAGGTGGCCTCGGCTGGCCGACCGCAACGCGGCGGTGGTGGCGGCAGCGGCGAAGAGATGGAGCCGCGGGCTTGTGCAAGCCGCGCTCCGCGCCGAAGCCCTGTAATGCCGAGCGCGGTGTTACCGATCGCACACGAAGCGCGGTGCGGCGCGTATCGCGCCGCGGAAACGACCCCATACGCGGCTCACCGGTGGCGACGTGTCACATGACGCCGCGCGTGGTCCACGAGCCGAGGGCGGCGCCACAGGCGTCGGCCTCGGCGGCGGTGCGCGTCGCGTCCCAGCCCAGCTCGCTCGCGAGGATCGGCAGCACCCGCGCCAGCAGCTCGCTCGCGAGCGCCGGGTTCCACATGCCCACGCGCACCCGCCTGAGCAGCAGGTCCTCGGCGCGCAGCACGCCGCCGAAGCGGACGTGGGCGCGGACATCCGCGGTGGTGAGGTCGGCTCCCGCGAGGAGCGGCGTGAGCTCGGCGGCGGCGGACCGCTCACAGGCCAGCCACGCCCGCGCGCCGAGGCGGCGCGCCATCGGGCCGGCGAGCTCCTCGCCGAGCCTGTGGGCGGACGCGAGCCGTGCGCCGAGATCGCGCGGCGCGAGCCCCACGAGCGGCGTTCCGTCCGTGCGGCACGGGCCGGCCAGGCGCGCGCGCTCGTCCGGCAGCAGGTCGAGCGCCGCGTCGACCGCCTCGGCGGCCGTCGAGCGCCAGGTGGTGAGCTTGCCGCCGGCCACCGAGAGCAGCCGGCGCTCCTCCCAGATCGCCTCCTCGCGGGTCGCCTCGGAGGGATTGTCGGCGTGGGTGTCGAGGATCGGGCGGAGGCCGGCGTAGGTCGAGATCACGTCGGCGGCGGTGAGGCTGCGCTCGGGAAACTGCGCCTGCACCGCGCGCAGGATGTAATCCGCCTCCTCGCGGCTGGGGCGTGGATCGTCGAGGTCGCCGTCGTGGTAGAGGTCGGTGGTGCCCGCGAGGACTCCCTCCGGGTGCGGCACCACGAACAGCGGACGGCCGTCGTCGGGCGAGATGAAGCCGACCGCCGACTGCACCGGCAGCCGCTCGTGCGAGAAGACCAGGTGCGAGCCACGCGACGGCCGCACCCGCCGCCCCTCGAGGCCGAAGCGCTCGCGCAGCCGGTCGGTCCAGTGGCCGGTCGCGTTCACCACCACGTGCGCGCGCGAGGTGTGCTCGGCGCCGGTCTCGAGGTCGCGCAGCCGGACACCCACCACGTGGCCCTCGGCGTCGCGCACGCCCTCGAGCACCTCGGCGCGGGTCAGCACCTGGCCGCCGAACGCCATGCCGGTGGCCGCGACCGCGAGGGTCAGGCGGGCGTCGTCGGTGCGCGCGTCGGCGTAGGCGAGGGTGCGATCGAGGCCGTTCACGTCGATCCCGGGAGCGAGTGCGGCGAGCTCCTCGGCGTCGAGGCGCGAGTGCTTCTCGGGGCGGCTGGTGAGGCGGTCGTACATCCACAGCCCGAGGTCCACGGTCCAGCCCGGCATCTTGTCGCCGCGCCGCGCCGGGTAGAGGAACTTGATCGGGTCGACGAGGTGCGGGTTCAGGTCGACCATGCGGTCGCGCTCGGCGCACGAGAGGCGCGTGACCCGGAACTGCATCTGCTTGAGGTAGCGCAGTCCGCCATGGACGAGCTTGGACGAGCGCGACGAGGTGCCCGACGCGATGTCGGCGGCCTCCACCAGCAGCACGCGCAGGCCGCGCTGCGAGGCGTCGAGCAAGATCCCCGCGCCGGTGATGCCGCCGCCCACGACGATGAGATCGAAGGGCCCCGCGGCGATCGCCGCGAGCGCCCGTTCACGCCAGCGTGGATGGAACATCGCTCTCTCCGGGCGGCTCCGCCTCGCGCGGGTCGCCGCGATGGATCGTGAGCTGCGGGAACGGGATCACCCAGCCGTTGGCGGTCGCCGCGTCGATGCAGCAGCGCTGCAGGAACCGTCCGAGGAACGTGTAGCTGGCGGCGGCGTCGCCGCCGAAGTCGGCCTGCACCAGCAGGTTGAGCGAGGAGGCGGCGGCCTCCTGGATCTCGACCGAGAGGCGGCGCAGCAGCGAGCCGAACCCCTCCCGCTCGAGCCCGCCCTGGATGGCCTCGGTGAGCAGGGTCGGAATGTCCGTGGTGGCGTCGGGCTGGTGGCGGTAGTCGACCCCGAAGGTCGAGGCGAGGCGGAAGCCCCGCGACAGCACGGTCGGGTTGAGCGCCACGAAGCTGGTCGCGATCACGGTGCGCTCGGCACCGCCGAGGTAGCGCAGGGTGACGAACTCGGGCGTCTGGATCATCACCTGGGCCGGGATTCCCCCGTCGAGCAGCACCCACTCGCCGGAATGGGTGGGAAACCACGGCTCGTTGCTCTCGAACTGGCGCGAGGTGAGGCCGAACACCGCGCGGATCGGCAGCCGCACGTCGCCGCCCGCGAGCTCGGGGTTCTCGAGGTGCGTGTAGAAGCTGAGCGTGCGCACCCGCCACGGCAGGCCGTTGAAGATGACCCGCTCACCCTCGCGCACCGAGCCCAGGTTGAGCAGCATCATCGTCTGCTCCCAGAAGCGCGGCAGCGCCGCCTTCGAGGCCCACGCGATGCCGAACAGGAAGAGGCCGGTGATGGTGAGCAACACCCAGTCGCCCGCCAGGTAGAGGACGTAGAGGAACATCGCCACGGCGCCGAGGCCGGTGAAGAGCGAGTAGGTGAGGTTGAAGATCCGCACCGCCGCCGTCTGACCGCGACGGTGGAACGGGCTGAGCCGCTCCACCCAGGTCTGGAGGTAGCGGAACACCACCCAGAACCCCACCAGCGCCAGCGACGCGAACAGCAGGTTGCGCCCGCGGCTGCGGAAGAACATGCCGGCCAGGTTCTCGACCGTGGCCGAGAGGCTGTGCCGCTCGTTGGCGAGCCGATCGAGGCGCGCCTTGTTGTACTAGAGCTCGGAGTCGACCTCCTGGCGGCGCGCCTCCCAGTCGGCGCCGAGCTCGGCGAGCGGCATGGCCAGCTCGCCCTCGGGGTAGCGCTGCGTGAAGCGCGTGAGGTTGTCCTCGGCGCGCTGGATCGCTTGGCGGTGCTCGGTGAGCACCTCGATCTCGCGGCGCAGGCGGTCCATCTCGCGGGGCCGCGTGGTGACGCGCTTGAGCTCGTTGATGGCGGGCCCGAGCAGGTCCTTGACCTCGCGCGCCCAGTCGAACTCCTGGGCGGCGGCGCTGTCGGACTCGATCTCGACGCCCTACGCCAGCTCCTTGAAACGCTGGTCGAGGAGGTCGAGGTCGGTGGTGAGGTTCTTGATCTGTTGCTCGACCTCGTCGCGGCGGCCCTCGAAGCGCGGACTGGCGAGGTCCTGGCGGCGCAGGTCGAGCTCGCTCTCACGCTTCCGGATGGTGCGCAGCAGCGAGAGCAGCCCGTCACGCTTGGTCGAGAGCTCCTTCTCGTCGCTGCGGGGCGGCAGCTTGCCGACGCCCGGGAAGCCGCCCGGATCCGGGGCGGGCGCCGCCTCGGCGGCCGCCGGCGGCGAGTCCGGTGCGGGAAATTGCGCACGCGCGAAGCGCGCGCCGCCGAGCGCCACGACGGCGAGCGCCGCCGCGAGGAGGATCGCGGCGCGGGCGCTCGGGCGCGGCGGAGTCGGCGAGGGCACGAGATTCGGCGGACGGCGCGGGCGAAGAGGATTCTCGCGGCGCGCTCCCGGGCGCGGCCGCGCGCTCGGATGGATCAGAAGAGCCGCGTGAAGAACCCCTGGATCTTAGCCCACACCGAGACGCCCGGGGCACCGTCGCACGAGCCGTCGGAGTTGGCGAGCGCCACCGTCTCCATGTGCACCCGCGCGATCCCGCCCTTGGTCACGCCGAGCTTGTCGGCGGCGACCTTGGAGAGGTCGAGGATCCGTCCCGCCACGAACGGACCGCGATCGTTGATCTTGACCACCACGTCCTGGCCGTTCTCCTTGTTCGAGACGTGAACGCAGATGTTGAACGGCAGCGTCTTGTGGGCGGCGGTGAACTTGGCGTAGGTGTCGAAGGTCTCGCCGCTGGCGGTCTTCCTGCCGTGGTAGGGCGGCCCGTACCACGACGCCACGCCGTCCTCGCTGAAACCCTCCCAGCTCTTGACCGGCGTGTAGCGCACGCCGTTCTGGGTGTAGGGCGCGAGTCCCTTGAGCGGCGCCTGGCCGCCGCTCTGCTGGGTGGCGCAGCCTTCGAGCGCGAGCGTGATCAGCAGCAACACCGATCCGAGAGCCAGCTTGCGCATCGCGAGGTCATCCTACGTGTAGCCTTTCCGGCGTTTCAATATCGGGGGTGTGTGACCCCGACCTCGGGTGGTGGGTCAGTCTGGACGAGAGACGGCCTTCGAGTCGCGAGGGCCCCCGGCCCCTCACGCCTCGCGAGGGTCAGCGCGAACGTGACCCACCTCCCGACCTCGACGAGCGAGAGCAGGATCGTGTCGCATGTGGGAGAATGGCCCGCGCACCCGAGCTGCGAGCCGTGAGCGTGAACCCGAGCCGCGAAGCCGACCCCTCCCGAGAGCTGGCGCTCGTCCGCGACCGGCTCGTGGCGCTCCAGGGCCAGGAGCAGGCGCTGCGCTCGCTGCTCGAGCATCTCCCGGGCGTGCTCTGGACCACCGACCGCGAGCTGCGCTTCACCTCGTCGGGAGGTGCCGCGCTCGCGAGCATCGGTCTCGAGCCCGGTCAGGTGATCGGTCTCACGCTCTACGACTACTTCCGCACCGACGACCCCTCGTTCCCGCCGATCGCGGCGCACCTGCGCGCGCTCGCTGGCGAGCGGGCGAGCTACGAGTTCGAGTGGCGCGACCACGCGTTCATCACCTACGTCGAGCCGCTGCGCGCCACCGACGGCGCGGTGCGCGGCACGATCGGGCTCGCCCTCGACGCCACCGACTCCGACCGCGCCGCGCGCACCTTGCGCGCCGCCCACGACGAGCTCGAGCGGGTCGCGAGCAGCCGCACCGCCGAGCTGAGCTCCGCCAACCGCCGGCTCGAGCGCGAGATCGACCACCGCCGTCTCCACGAGGCGCGCCTGCACGCGGTCAACCGCTGCCTCGCCGGGCTCGGCCTCGACGCCACCGCCGGGCTGCAGCGCATCACGGTGGTCGCGGGAGAGACGCTGGGCGGCATGTGCGCGGTGTTCCAGCGCGCCGAGGGCGAGCGCCTGGTGACGGCTGGGACGTGGAACTTCTCGCCCGGGCCCACGAGCGCCATGCCGCTCGAGGGGACGATCGTCGGCGAGCTGGTGAGGCTCGACGGCGAGGATCGCGTGGTGCTGCGCAAGCTGCGCTCGTCGGGCTTCGTGGTCACCGATCCGCTGGTGCGCGACGCGGGCGTGTGCACCGTGGTGGCGCAGGTGGTGCGGGTGGGGCGTCAGGCGGTGGGCGCGCTGCTGGTCGGGTACGACGAGGACCGCCATCCCAGCGGCGAGGACCGCGAGCTGCTCGCCGTGCTCGCCGCCGCGACCGGAGTGCAGGAGGAGCGGCGCGCCGCCGAGGAGGCGCTGCGCGGCAGCGAGGAGCGCTACCGCCGGCTCGTCGAGAGCCTCCACGACCGCCTCATCTACGCGCGCCGCCCGGACGGACGGTTCACCTACACCACGCCGTCGTCGGTGGACGTGGTCGGCTACACGCCCGAGGAGATCATCGGTCACGTCGAGGAGCACCTCACCGACAGCCCGGTGAACCGCGAGATCGAGCGGCACCAGCAGGTCACCAACGCGGGCGGCCATCCGCCCGCCTTCGAGGTCGAGTTCTTCCACAAGGACGGCTCGCGGCGCTGGCTCGAGGTGAACGAGTTCCCGATCCGCGACGAGCACGGCGTGGTGGTCGGCGCCGAGGGGCTGGCGCGCGACATCACCGAGGAGAAGCGCCGCGAGGACGAGCTGCGCGAGAGCGAGGAGCGCTTCCGCCAGCTCGCCGAGAACATCGACCAGGTGTTCTGGATGACCACCGTGGCGAAGGACCGGATGCTCTACGTGAGCCCCGCCTACGAGCGCATCTGGGGGCGCACCCGCGACGACCTCTACGTCTCGGCGCTCGCGTGGGTGGACGCCGTCCACCCGGACGATCGCGAGCGGGTGCTGCGGGGCGCGATGGAGGAGCAGGCCGCCGGCACCTACGACCACGAGTACCGCGTGCTGCGCCCCGACGGCACGGTGCGCTGGATCCGCGACCGCGCCTTCCCGATCCGCAACGCGCGCGGCGAGATCTACCGCATCGCCGGGCTCGCCGAGGACATCACCGAGAGGAAGCGCACCGAGGAGCGGGTGCGCTCGATCGTCGCCACCGCGCTCGACGCGATCATCACCATCGACGCGGCTGGCGTCGTCCACTCGTTCAACCCCGCCGCCGAGCAGATCTTCGGCTACTCGGCCAGCGAGGTCGTGGGGCAGAGCATCCGCATGCTCATGCCCGAGGAGGTGGCGGAGCGCGCCGCAGAGCTCCTGCGCTGGTACCTGCGGCGCGGTCTCGGCTCGATCGGCGAGGGCACGGGCAGGCACAAGGACGGCACGATCTTCCCGATCGAGCTCGCCGTGACCGCGCTCGGCACCGAGGACCGCCGCCTCTTCACCGGCGTGGTGCGCGACATCACCCGGCGCAAGCGCGCCGAGGCGGCGCTGGTGGCCGCGTCGCGCATGGAGGCCACCGTCACGCTCGCCGGCGGCGTCGCCCACGACTTCAACAACCTCATGGCGGTGGTGCTCACCAACACCGAGATCCTGCGCCGCGACCTCGCCGAGCGCAGCGAGGACCTGGCGCTGGTGGAGGAGATCTCCGATCTCGCGCGCCGCGGCGGCGACCTCGCCAAGCAGCTCGTGGCGTTCGCGCGCGGCGGCAAGACGCGCTCGGTGCCGGTCGACCTCAACAACGTCGTCGAGGAGGTGCTCGCGCTGCAGCGGCGCTCGATCCCGCGGCAGGTGCGCATGAACGTCGACCTCCAGCGCGACCTGGCACTCATCGAGGCCGATCCGACGCAGATGGGGCAGGTGGTCGTGAACCTGAGCATCAACGCCGTCGAGGCGACCGGTGAGAGCGGCCAGGTCTCGATCCGCACCCGCAACGTCGAGGTCGACGAGGAGATGGCGCGCACCCGCGCCGGCCTCCGGCCCGGTCCGTACGTGTGCCTGACCGTGCGCGACGAAGGCGCCGGCATGGACGCCGCGACCGTGGCGCGCGTGTTCGAGCCGTTCTTCACCACCAAGTTCCACGGCCGCGGGCTCGGGCTCGCCGCGGTGTACGGCATCGTCAAGAACCACTCGGGCCACGTCGGTGTCACCAGCGCGACCGGCGAAGGCTCGACCTTCGACGTGTTCGTCCCCGCGCTACCCGACCTCGAGCCGTAAGCGCGCCGCTCGGTCGGCGCTGCACCGGCACCGCCGCCGATCCCTGTCCCGCCCCTCCCGGTCCGAACGGACGCATTCTCGGCCTTGAGGGGTCGCGCGTCGCGCGACCGGCGATACGCCCCGGCGCCGCACCGGCACCGCCGCTGATCGCTGTATCGTCCCCCCCGCCCGGACGAGGTGCTCGGCCTGGAGGGTCGCGCGTCGCGCGACCGGCGATACGCCCCGGCGCCGCACCGGCACCGCCCCCGATCCCTGTATCGTCCCTCCGTCCGGGTGAGGTGATCGGCCTGGAGGGTCGCGCGTCGCGCGACCGGCGATACGCCCCCGGCGCTGCACCGCCACCGCCGCCGATCCCTGTCCCGTCCCTCCGTCCGGGTGAGGTGATCGGCGTGGAGGGTCGCGCGTCGCGCGACCGGCGATACGCCCCGGCGCCGCACCGGCACCGCCGCTGATCGCTGTATCGTCCCTCCCGTCCGGATGAGGTGATCGGCCTGGAGGGTCGCGCGTCGCGCGACCGGCGATACGCCCCGGCGCCGCACCGGCACTGCCGCTGATCGCTGTATCGTCCCTCCCGTCCGGATGAGGTGATCGGCCTGGAGGGTCGCGCGTCGCGCGACCGGCGATACGCCCCGGCGCTGCACCGGCACCGCCGCCGATCCCTGTCCCGTCCCTCCCAGTCCGGACGGACGCGCTCGGCCTGGAGGGTCGCGCGTCGCGCGACCGGCGATACGCGTCCGCGCTGCACCGGCACCGCCGCCGATCCCTGTCCCGTCCCTCCCAGTCCGGAACGGACGCACTCGGCCTGGAGGGTCGCGCGTCGCGCGACCGGCGATACGCCCCGGCGCTGCACCGGCACCGCCGCTGATCCCTGTCCCGTCCCTCCCGGTCCGACGGACCCTCCCCGTCGCGCGACCGGCGATACGCCCGGCGCTGCACCGGCACCCCCTGATCCCTGTGTGCCTCCCAGTCCGAACGGACGCACTCGGCCGGGCGCGTCGCGCGACCGGCGATACGCCCCGGCGCTGCACCGGCACCGCCGCTGATCCCTGTCCCGTCCCTCCCTGTCCGAACGGACGCACTCGGCCTGGAGGGTCGCGCGTCGCGCGACCGGCGATACGCCCCGGCGCAGCACCGGCACCGCCCCGATCCCTGTCCCGTCCCCCCAGTCCGAACGGACGCCCCGCTCGGCCCGGAGGGTCGCCCGCGTCGCGCGACCGGCGATACGCCCCGGCGCCGCACCGGCACCGCCGCTGATCCCTGTCCCGTCCCTCCCTGTCCGAACGGACGCACTCGGCCTGGAGGGTCGCGCGTCGCGCGACCGGCGATACGCCCCGGCGCAGCACCGGCACCGCCGCTGATCCTGTATCGTCCCTCCCGTCCGGTAGGTGATCGGCGGTGCGCGCGTCGCGCGACCGGCGATACGGCCCGGCGCCGCACCGGCACCGCCGCCGATCCCCGTCCCTCCCTGTCCGGACGGACGCCCTGCGCGGGGTTCGCGCGTCGCGCGACCGGCGATACGCCCCGGCGCAGCACCGGCACCGCCCCTGATCCCTGTCCCGTCCCTCCCAGTCCGGACGGACGCGCTCGGCCTGGAGGGTCGCGCGTCGCGCGACCGGCGATACGCCCCGGCGCTGCACCGGCACCGCCGCCGATCCCTGTACCGTCGGGCCGCCACCCTCGCGCACCGCGTGCGATGGTGTGGCACCTCTCGCACCGGAGCCCGTCATGCGCATCCTCCACACCATGATCCGCGTCGGCGACCTCGACGCCTCGCTCGCCTTCTACACCGAGCAGCTCGGGATGAAGCTCCTGCGCAAGAAGGACTATCCGACGGGCGAGTTCACGCTCGCCTTCGTCGGCTTCGGCGCCGAGAGCGACGGCGCGGTGATCGAGCTGACCCACAACTGGGGCGTCGAGAAATACGAGCTCGGCACCGGCTTCGGCCACATCGCCCTCGAGGTGCCCGACGCCTACGCCGCCTGCGCCGAGATCAAGAAGCGCGGCGGCAAGGTCACCCGCGAGGCCGGCCCGATGAAGCACGGCACCACCGTGATCGCCTTCGTCGAGGACCCCGACGGCTACAAGATCGAGCTGATCCAGCGTTCGAGCGCCTGAGCGGGTGCTGGCGGGCCGCCGAGGCGGGTTTCCGGCCCGAAATGTGTCCTCTGGGGCCCTCTAGCGGCTAAAATGCCGCCATTCCAGCGGCTTGACTCGCGGATCCCGGTCGAAATTTCAGTGGTTTTTGATGAAAAATTTCAGTCGATTTTGACAGATTTCATCAATGACCTTTGAAGTCGAGCCGGACGGCTCGACGGGCTCGCCAGTTCGCTTTTCGGGCGCCGGCGCCGGCTACTCGAGCGGCGCTTCCGCGAGGATCGGCTCGGGCGCCGGCGTGAGCCAGAGGGCTGCCAGCTCGAGCTCGATCGCGTCGAACGGCTCGGCCCGCACCACCTCGCCGCCGGCGTGAGTGCCCACGATGAGCCAGTGCGCTCCGTTCCGGCGCAGCACCTCGAGCGTGTGGGCGGCGGGATCGAGCAGCCACGCGTGATCGACCTGCTCGCGCGCGTACACGGCCCCCTTTCGCACCCGATCGAGGCCGGCCGTCGACGGCGAGAGGACCTCGCACACCCAATCGGGCGCGATCGTCAGAAACGGACCGCTCGGTAGCTCGGGCACACGCGCCCGTCGCCAGCCGGCCAGATCCGGCACCACCACGTCCCGCCCGAGGTGCAGCTCCGGCTCGTCCAGGATCCACCAGCCACCCGGGCCGCCGCGCCCGCGGCCGAACGGATGACCGAGCTCACCGCCGAGGACCGACGTGACGTGCTGGTGCTCGATGGTCGGCCGCGGCTGGACGATCAGCTCGCCGTCGACGATCTGGGCCAATCGGTGATCGGCCACCCGGCAGAGATCCGCATACGTCGCGTCGCTCTTGGCTGCGTCGCCCATCGTCTGTCGAAGCTACCACAGGGGCCGGAGCCGGCCCGCGGAACCGCGTCGCCGCGGGCGCACCGCCTGTGCCCGTAGCGTCGCGCCACAGCGCCCCCGGAAATCGGCTGGTTCCCCCCCGCCGCAGGAGGCGCACGCGCCGCGTGCCCGGCGATACGACGGTCTGCGCGACGCGGCCCGCGCGCGGATCGCCTGCACCTCGGGCGATGACCAGCGGCTGCGCTCGGGATCGCCGACCCGGCACGCGCCGTGCTCTCGGTCGCGAGCGCGCCCCGGGCCGCCGTCCAGTTGGACGCACGAGGTCCTCATGTTCGTTCGACTCTACGTCGATCCCGAAACGGACGCCCCGCACCTCTGGCGTCACGGCGTCGAGGAGCAGGAAGTCCTCGACGTGCCGGGGCGTCCGATCGAGGATCGTCCCGGACGCGACGGGTCCAGGGTTGCGCCTGGCCGTACCAGGGGCGGAAGATACCTTCGCGTGATCTACGTGCCGGATCCCCAGCCCGAATCCGTGTTCGTCATCACGGCGTACGAGCTCGGCCCCAAGGCGAAGCACGCGCTTCGCCGAAGGCGGAGGAAGAAGTCATGAGCAAGAGCCGATTCCCCCCGGATGGGACGAGGACAGGGTTCGTCGCGTGCTCGACCACTACGACGTCCAGACGGACGAAGAGGCGGTCGCGGAGGACGAGGCCGCGTTCGAGGCAACGACGCACACCGCGATGGATATTCCCATCGAGCTCGTTCCGGCTGTCCGCGATCTCATCGCGAAGCGGCGCAAGGCCTGATCGTCCGCTGCGGTTGACCACCGCCCGCGTCGGCGAGGGCGCATCGCCTGCGCCCCGAGCGTCGCACCACCCCGGCCCACGAAATCCGCTGACCCTCCCTCCGCCGGAGGGGCACGCGCCGCGTACCCGGCGATACGCCGGATCGCGCGCGTTGCCCGGCGTGCGGATCCCTGTACGTCGGACGACGAGCAGCCGCCGCGCGCGGCCGCTCCGAGCCCGGCACGCGCCGTGCTCTCGGTCGCGAGCGCGCCCCGCTTCGGGACCGCCCATCTCTCGGCCGCCATGCCCCCCACCGCTCCCGCCAGCTCGACGACCCACCTCTCCGATCAGGTGCGCGCCGCCATCCGCGTGCGGCATCTGAGCCGGCGCACGGAGAAGGCGTACCTCGCGTGGATCCGACGCTTCGTGATCTTCAACCAGCACCGCCATCCCGCGACCTGCGGAGCGCCCGAGGCCACGCGGTTCCTGACCTTCCTCGCCGTCGAGAAGAACGTCAGCGCGTCCACCCAGAACCAGGCGCTCGCGGCACTGCTCTTCCTCTACCGCGACGTCCTCGAGCGCGACCTGCCGTGGCTCGACGCCCTCGTCCGGGCCAAGCGCCCCGAGCGCCTCCCCGTCGTGCTCACCCGCGACGAGGTCGCCCTCCTCCTCGATCACCTCGACGGCGCCCCACGCCTCATGGCGTCGCTGCTCTACGGCTCGGGACTACGCCTGCTCGAGTGCGCGCGGCTGCGCGTCAAGGACGTCGAGCTCGAGCGCCTTCAGCTCGTCGTGCGCCACGGCAAGGGGGGCAAGGACCGGATCACCGTGCTCCCCGCGTCGCTGCGGGACCACCTGGCTCGGCAGCTCGCATTCGTCCGCGCCCAGCACGAGCGCGACCTCGCCAGCGGCGCCGGCTGGGTCGAGCTACCGGACAGCCTCGCCACCAAGCTCCCCAACGTCGGCCGGACGTGGCCCTGGCAGTGGGTCTTTCCCGCCACCCGCACCTACTTTCACGCGGCCACCCGCCAGCGCCGCCGCCATCACCTCCACGAAACCGTCCTGCAGCGCGCCGTGACGCTCGCCGTGGCGCGAGCCGGACTCTCGAAGCGCGCCACCTGCCACACCTTCCGGCACTCCTTCGCGACCCACCTCCTCGAAGACGGCTACGACATCCGCACCGTCCAGGAGCTCCTCGGCCACAACGACGTCAGCACCACCATGATCTACACCCACATCCTCGACCGAGGCTGGGCCGCCGTCCGCAGCCCCATGGACCGCCTCGCCACCCGGCGTACCGAATTACCCCCATCTGGCGCGCCACCCCCGTTCCCGCGCCGGCCCAGATAGCGCCCCTGGCGCCCCGCGGCCGGATCGTGCGATTCTGCAAACCGATCGCGACCTTGAATCCCTGGTCTTCAACCACGGCCCGAACCCGATAGCCTGGCGAGCTCGCCTCGAATAGCGGAACCCGCCCAGACCGGACCATCGGGACCTGCCTAGTTCATGCGAATAGAAGTTAGGGCAAAATGGAAGTGTTGCCGTTCGAGGGGTTTCCGAGCAGCCACTATCTTGGCCGCCTTGCGCTCCCCTTCGTGGTTCTCTTTGCGGCCTACTGTGCGCTGGCCGCGATCATTGCGTGGGTGTGTGGGCGCGCTCACGGCACGGCGGCCGCAGCGCCCGTTGCGGTTCTACTCGCGTTCGGTCTTGCCGTGCTCTGGGAGCAGTTCCTTCTCGTGCTTTACAGCGCCGGGCCGATAAGCGGCTGTCCGGATGGCGGCATGTTCAGTGGCTTCTTTGTTCTCCAGTTTCTCCACGGCCCATATGTCATCGAGTACGTCGGCATGCCGCTGCTCGCTCGCGTAGTGTTCCATCTGGCGGGCGGAGTCGGTTTCGCAGCTGCCGGCTTCGCGGCAGGCCGCCTTCACTGGGCTGCCGCCATCGGTGGCTCCTCCTTCGTCATCCCGTACGCGGTCTGGAGGTCGGCACCCATGTGGTACACCGTCACCGGATACGAGGCGTACAGGCCTGCGACGGTCGGCGAGGCAATCAGTCTTGGCTGGCGCTCCGCTCTCGAAGCCGCGGCACTCATTGCCGTCGGAGCCGCGGCTGCAAACTGGCGCCGGCGAAGCGGCCCTAACCAGCCGCTCAAGCCGACGGCGCTTCGCGCCGCGGCTTAGCTTCGTCGTTAGCGGTTGCACAATATGCAACGGCTCTCATCCGATCTGACCTTCGTGCAGAAGCGCGTTTTCCCGGTGGCTTTCTTCACCTTCTCTGCCTCGTTCATGGGTATGGGCCTGTACCTTGTCATGGTACGGCACCGTCTCCAGGCCCTGGCTTTCATCGTTATGCCGGCCATCCTCGCCGTATTTGGGTACGTGATGATGAAGCGCCTCATCTTTGACCTCGTGGATGAGGTGTGGGACGACGGAGACGGCGTACTCGTGAAGAACCGTGGCAAGCAGCACAGGATCGATCTCAAGGACATCACGAATGTCAGCTACACACCTCTCACAAATCCACCCCGCGTTACACTCACGGTCCGAAGCCCCGCGTGGCACGCACCGGAGGTCTCATTTATGCCTCCGCGGCACTTCTTCGGGCGGGATCGGTCAGTCGAGTGTCTGATCGAGCGCATCGATGCCATTCGTAACCGCTAACTATGCGCTGAACCTGGCGGCACGCGACGCGGCGTTGGTGATGGATTCCACGGTAGTCCGTGGCCGC
Organism: Deltaproteobacteria bacterium; assembly: GCA_016713535.1. Classification (GTDB taxonomy): domain Bacteria; phylum JADJOY01; class JADJOY01; order JADJOY01; family JADJOY01; genus JADJOY01. The sequence goes on along the minus strand of JADJOY010000036.1, from coordinate 16,169 downwards.
AGGTGAGCGCGGCGTTAGCCAGACTTCATGAGTCGCGACGACATGAATGCCTCGCTGAAGGCGGCTCTTGTTCCAGCCCTTCGGGCGCGAGGCTTCAAGGGATCTCTTCCGCACTTTCGGCGAGCGACGGATGCTCAGAATCGATCTCCTGACTATCCAGTTCGATCAGCACGGTGGCGGATTTATCGTGGAGATATCTCGGTGCGGGCCGGAGGGCATAACGACCAGTTGGGGCAAGCACATCCCTCCGAACAAGGTCACTGCGCACGACCTTCATCTGTACGAGCGACACCGCCTGGGTTCCCCTGGGCGAGATGTTGATGGACGCTGGTACAGGTTCGACGACGGCTCACCGACTGATCTGATCGCCCACGAGTTGGTCGGTCACTTGGCTGAAACCGACGAATGGTGGGCCGCTGGCTAACCCGCCGTTGCAGACGGACGAACGGTTCGGTCGCTTCGCTCCCTCTCCCGTTCGCCGCTGAACGGCAGTATCGTTCGCGCCCACGAAGAAACTCGCCTTATGCCCTTGCTGGCGACTGGCAAACCAAGCACTTCGCCTGGCAGCCGACTGCGTCGTGATCCTTCAGCGCCGCAGTCGGTCCCTGGCGTGCTCCTCTTCTTCGCAGTCGACGTTGTCACTGCCCACAGCCTGTTCTCGCTTCTTGCCTCTCTTCCCATCGCTCTGATTCGGCGTCTCCGGACCTGGCGGTTTCGCGATCCGTGGGGTTGGGCCGAACTCGAGCGGCGGTCAGGACATCGCCCTGCACGCATTGTTCGTGAGGCAACCAGTACAACCGTTCGCCGCACCGGCGCGGCATCGTCCCGACGTGCGACCCGCCTCGAACTAGACGCTGCACCAGTCGGCACTCGGGGTGCCCACGGCGAACTCGTGGCAGTCCGGGGCCGCAGGTGAGCTTTACGTTCGGTGAGCAATCATGAGAGCTCGGTTTGTGGCTCTTTGCCTCGCTGCGTTCGCACACGGAAGCGCTTCAGGCGCGGACGTCTTGGCACCAGCCGCGGTCCTGACGCGAATTCAGAGGGATGGTGCACACGCCACTTTCGAGGCTGTTTACCGTGACAAGGCGTCTTGGCGAACTCTTCTCTCTGCAATCGCAACCGGCAGAGCTGAGTGGCTCACCGTCGCGAACCTTCTGCACGCCGCATCCGACGCCGGCGCAAGCGAACAACTCACCCTGGCCGTGGGCGAAGCTCTCGCGCATCAGCCTGGACACGTGCTGTCGAGTAACGCCTCAGAATTCGGCCTCGCCGCAATCTGCGGCGGGCCTGACGTTGACGACACGCGGTTCAATTCGTACGACCGGTCCATCGCCGCCATCGCGGATCGGCAGCAGGCGCTCCGCGCCGTTGCAGATGCGTCGCTCTTGTCTGTGCGAGATTCCTGCATCGCCTCTCTCGAGAGCTCGAAGAAAGGAATTGCAAGCTTCTTCGGGGTTGCCAGGTAGCGCACTGTGGCTTCGTCGAACTAGCCGCTGCAGCAGCTGGCACCCGCGGCGCGCTCGTCTGGGACCCGCGGTAGTCTGGGGCCGCGGCTGAGCTCTGCGTTCGCCCTGCAGAACTTGATGGTCCAGGGGGACTCTTCTGTGCTGACCCGCATCTGGATCAAAAGAGGTGTTGCGACAACGGTGTTCCTCGTGACATGCAGTCGCCAGCCCCCCGCATCCACGACGACCACTGGCTCGAACATGCAGCCTCTGCCCCCAACCGAGAACGCCCTCGTCCTCCGCACCGATTTCACGAATCAGAAGACGTGGGAGTTGGTGCGCTCTGAGATCGAGGCGGACAGCACCGCAGGCTTTCGGGCCTACGTGGAGTTCCTCGACGATCCGCAGTACGCGAACGCGTCAATCGATCAGATCCGCGGCCTAGCACTCAACCAGCAGGCACACAGCTTCCTGATGATCGTGGATCACGAAGCGCTGACGCGCGACGACCACGCATTCCTCGTCATCGGCCTCCGTGAATGGAATTCACAGTACGTCTTCCGCGTCATCCCGGATGAAGCGTGGAACATCGAGAACAACGTCTCCTTGGGCAACGCGGGACTCGAAGACTATTTTGACGATCTTGACGGTTCGGGCACATTTCGTGGGCATTGACTCTGTACCAAATCGAGGGCGAACTTGACGTTGCAGACGGACGGGCCTGCGGCCCGCGGCTGAGTTCTGCGTTCGGCGATAGAGGGTGAGACCGGTGCTGCCGAGCGTGCTGATCGCGACCCTCGCGTGCCGTGCCGTCGAAGTCGCCGCGATTGAACCTGTTGCGGTGGTGCGCGCTCTGGTGAAAACAGTCGGGGCCGTTCAGCACATCTACGAGATCAACAGCCGGGTACCGTGTGAGCTTCGAATGGAGGCGGTCGGCGTCTTGGTCGGGGCGAATCCGGTCCGGCTCAGCGGGCCGGAAGGCTGGAAGCTCAGTCGTATCATTCGTCTGGCAGTTGGGTCGTCTGCTGGCGGCCGGACCCGGGGTCGAAACTCGGAGCACCGCTGCCCCTCCCCGCTGGCGGAACGACGGCACGCTTCCCACGTAGCGCTTCCACCTCCGCTCCGACGGGACTCCTTGGTTGGCACGTGGCGTTCGAAGGCGGCATCGTTGCCTCCGGCGACGGCCTCGTCGAATGTGATTGGCAGCGGGCCGACTCAGGATCGGCGCCGTCGGAGATGCTGAACGCCGAACTCGACGCTGCACCCGCCGGCACGCAAGGTGGCACGTGATTGACCGCACGGCGCCCCGTGGCCGCCCGTGAGCTTTGCGTTACGACGCGGTGGTTTTTCTCATTGCCTCGCCCGCCGGAATGACACGCCAGCCCGCAAGCGCCTACGAGCCTTCCTCGGCGGCGACCAACCACTGACGCCGGCCCGGATGGGGCAAGGGGACGAACATGAATCGCCCCACAATCGGCCTTGCGATCATTTCGGATGGATTCGTGGTCTTCCTCGCGAGCGTCCCTGCGATCGGGTCCGCAAGCTGGCTGCGGTCCGGGGAGCCAGCCGGGCCGGCTCTGATCGCTCTTGGCGGCACGATCGCCGCCCCCCGGGCTCCAGCGGGCCGTGTGAAAGCGGGCTACGCCTTTGCCTTCATGCTCTGCTGCATGGCCGCACGCGTGCTCGGCGATCTCCTGCCGTCTCTTCACTGGGCCAGGACAGCGTGCTCGTGCTGCTGGGAGCGTCGATGGGCTTCGTGATCGGTAGCGCGAGCCGACGCGACGCGCCCACGTCCTCCGCGGCCGTGGCGGCGCGAGGCTGACGCCGGAAGAATCGCGCCATGGACCGCTTCACCGGCGGCGGCTCGTGCGGCACGTGAAGGTTGCTCGCATGCGGCCGGCTTGCTCTCGTCGTGGGCTGCAGTTGAAGTGAGGCGCGACGGCTCGTTCGACTTCGGCACGGCACGGCGCCCCGATGCGGCCTGGCTCAGGCCGGCGGTGGGAGAGGCGATCTCACGGATCCCGTCAGCGGAGGCTAGGTGACCATCGACGTCCTCGACCAACTCGCAGAGGTCATCGAGCACGAGTCCGACGCCGTGCTCGGGGCGTGGCGGTCGCAGGTCCGGGCTCTCCCGGTCGCGCGGAATCTCGATGTGCCGACGCTCAACGATCACGTCCCGCTTCTCCTCGCCGAGCTGGCAGTCGCGCTGCGGGACGGGTCGACGGAGACGATCGCGGAAGCGCTCGTCGACGGCAGCTCGCCCGCCCACGGCCTGCAGCGAGTCCAGGACGCCTTCGACATCGAAGAGGTCGTTGCCGAGTACAACATCCTGCGCGGCTGTATCCACGACCTGGCCGAGCAGCACGGCTTGAGCATCGCGGGGAGGCCGTTTCACGTCCTCAACCGGGTTCTGGACGGAGCCATCGGGTCGGCCGTGCGTTCGTACGCGACCGAGAAGGCGCTCGAGGTCCAGCGTCGCCGGGAGGATTATCTGGCCTTCGTGGCGCACGACCTCCGCACGCCGCTGAACGCGATCTCGCTTTCCGTGCGGGTCCTCGAATTGCTGCTCGCGAGGGACGGTAGCGAGACGCCCGAGAAGACCCAGAAGCTCAAGACCCTCAACCGGAACGTGCGACACCTTCAGGACTTGATCACGAAGGTGCTCGCGGAGAACACGAACCTGGAGACCGAGGTCGGCGTGAAGCTGGAGCGACGACGCTTCGACCTGTGGCCCTTGGTCGAGGCGCTCATCCACGATCTCCACCCGGTCGCGGGTACGGACTCGACGCGCCTGATCAACGCGATTCCCGAGGCTCGTCGTCTACGCCGACGCCAGCTTGTTGCGGCGCGTGTTCCAGAACTTGATCGCCAACGCGATCTCCTACACGCCGCGCGGAGAGGTCGTCATCGGCGCGAGCATGTCGGGCGCCGGCGGGACCGCCGAGTGTTTCGTGCGCGACAATGGCGCGGGCATACCGGCGGACCGCCGCGGCGCCGTGTTCGACAAGCACGAGACGGACCCCGAGAAAGCGGAGGGGCTGGGCCTCGGTCTCGCCATCGTGAAGACCTTCGTCGAGGCCCACGACGGGGTGGTGACGGTGGAGAGCGAGCTCGGCCATGGCTCGGTCTTTCGGTTCACGCTGCCGGGCCAACGGAGCTAGCGTCGAACGCCGTGGGCGAACCCGGTGCGGAGCCCTCGGACAGGAGGCGCATCATGAACCGGATCACCGGCGGCTGCTTGTGCGGCGACGTCAGGATCGTGGCCTCGGGGCGGCCCGACCGCGTCGGCGTCTGTCACTGCCTCGATTGCCGCAAACATCACGGGGCGCTGTTCCACGCGTCGGCGATCTTCCCGCACGATGCGGTCGCCATCGAGGGTGAGACCCGCGACTACGCGGGGCGGCACTTCTGTCCGCGCTGCGGGTCGTCGGTCTTCGGGAGCAGCGGCGACGAGGTCGAGGTGAACCTGGGGTCGCTGGATGCGCCCGATCAGCTCACGCCGACCTACGAGGTGTGGACGATCCGGCGCGAGGCGTGGCTGCCGCCGTTTCCGGTCGCGAGGCGGTACGAACGTGATCGGGACGCCACGGGTCGCTCCGAGCCCTAGTGGTCGATGCGGGCGTCCGCGGGGCGATTCGAGTCATGATGTCCGGCGACCGTGCGCCCCGAGTGGAAAGCGAGGAGCCATGCCACTGGAATACTCCGCTGAAAGTCGAGCGCTGCAGGACCGGTTCGATACGCGCCGCCTCGCGGATCGGCTCGCGGAGATCAAGGTCCATCACGAGCTCACGGACGCGGACCGAGCGTTCATCGAGGCCCAGGACCTGTTCTTCCTGGCGACGGTGGATGGGGCCGGTCAGCCGAGCTGCTCTTACAAGGGCGGCGATCCCGGTTTCGTGACCGTGCTCGACGCCACCACGCTCGCGTTCCCCAGCTACGACGGCAACGGCATGTACCTGTCGATGGGCAACGTCGACCAGACCGGTCGGGTGGGCCTCTTGTTCGTCGACTTCGAGCGACAGCGTCGGATGCGCGTGGAAGGAGTGGCCGAGCTGGTGTTCGAGGGCGACCTCCTTCGCCGCTATCCGGAATGCCAGTGCGTGGTGGTGGTGCGGGCGACGGCGATCTACCCGAACTGCCCGCGTTACGTGCACCGGTACACGCGGGCCGAGCGCTCGCCGTTCGTGCCGAGGGACGGCATCGCGACGCCGACCCCGGACTGGAAGCGGGCCGACTGGGCGCGCGATGTCCTGGCGGCCGGCGATCCGGCGCTCGGGCGCGAGCGGGAGTGACGGGCGATCGCCCGGTGAGGTGGCGGCCACCCCTACATCCGAACCGGCGGTCGATCGGGCGCGGAGGGTCGCGCGTCGCGCGACCGGCGATACGCGGTGGCGCGTGCGTCGGGCATGACGGGGATCCCTGTTCGGCCCAGCGGGTGCAGTGAACAACGATCGTGCCGTCGCATTCGTGGATGCGTATCGCCGGGCACGCCGACGCGTGCCCCTCCGAGCGGTGCGTCGAGCCGGCGGGGATCGGGCGCGGAGGGTCGCGCGTCGCGCGACCGGCGATACGCGGTGGCGCGTGCGTCGGGCATGACGGGGATCCCTGTTCGGACCCGTGGGTGCAGTGAACAACGATCGTGCGGCCGCGAACGCGGATGCGTATCGCCGGGCACGCCGACGCGTGCCCCTCCGAGGGGTGCGTCGAGCCGGCGGCCGATCGGGCCGGAGGGTCGCGCGTCGCGCGACCGGCGATACGCGGTGGCGCGTGCGTAGGGCATGACGGGGATCCCTGTTCGGCCCGGCGGGGTGCAGTGAACAACGATCGTGCGGCCGCGAACGCGGATGCGTATCGCCGGGCACGCCGACGCGTGCCCCTCCGAGCGGTGCGTCGGGCGCGAGCCCGCCGGGGGACGGACGCGAGCGGGGCGATGGGCTTCGCGCCGAGCGCCCTGGCGGTGCAGTGGGCCCGTCGACGAGAAGGAACCGGCGAGCTATGCCCACACAACTCGGGGCGTGGATCGCGATTTCCAACCGGCGCTACGAGTGGGACGAGCGCCATAGGGATGACCGAATGACGACATCTCTCACGGAGCTTCTCGCCCGGGTTGGCGCGCCGGTCGCGTTCGCCGCCGAGGGCCGGATTTCCGCGGGCGACCTCGCGATCGAGGTCGCGGGCGTCGGCCGGCTGCGTCTCCCGATCACTCCGGTCACGGTGCGCAAGCTGAGCGGTGTCGCGCGCCCCGCGCCGTTCGGGCTGGGCGAGGAGACTCTGTTCGATCCCGCCGTTCGCCGCTCGTGGGAGATCCCATCCGGCGAGGTGCGGATTCGAGGACGCGGTTGGGATGCGGCGCTGGCGGACTACCTGCGCAAGGCGCAGGTCGAGCTCGGTCTTCCGGCGGGCGCCACGCTCGAAGCGGTGTTCGACAAGCTCTTGGTCTACGAGAAGGGTCAGTTCTTCAAGCCGCACCAAGACTCGGAGCGCGACGACGACATGGTGGCGTCGCTGGTCGTGCTGCTGCCTTCGGAGCACCACGGCGGCGATCTGGTCGTCGAGCATCACGGCGAGACGCGCACCTTCACCCGCGCCAAGAGCTGCGGCCACGAGGTTTCGCTCGTGGTCTTCTACGCGGATTGCCGTCATGAGGTCCGCCCGGTGACGAGCGGGGCGCGGGTGACGCTCACCTATCAGTTGCGGTTGCGCGGAGATCGCGCGGCCGCCAGTGCCCCGGCGCCCGATCTCGCGACCGCGCTCGAGGAGAGCGTACGCGACCACTTCGCTCGTCCTGTCAAAGAGCCCTACTCTCAACGCGTGCGCTCTCCGGCGGCGCGGCTGGTGGTGTTGCTCGACCACGAGTACACGCAGCGGAGCCTGGCGTGGGATCGGCTCAAGGGTGCGGATAGGGCACGGGTGGCGGCGCTCACGGCGGTGGCTGAACGACTGGACTGCGAGCGGTTTCTCGCGCTCGCCGAGGTGCACGAGACGTGGTCGTGCATGCGTGACCGGCCGAACTACGGCGGCCGGCGTCGCAGAGATGGCCGCGACTCCTGGCGCGATGCGGACGATGAAGAGGATGACGCGAGCGATCGCGAGATCGATGCGACGGGCCGGGCTCGTGACTACGAGCTCCTCGACCTCGAGGAGTTCGAGATCCATCTCGACCATTGGGTGGACGCCGCCGGCAAGCGCTCACCGGGGCTCGAGGTGCCCATCGACGATTGTGAGCTCGTGGAGCCGAGACCGTCGCTCGATCTGGAGCTCGAGCCCTATCGAGTCGAGCATGAGGGTTACCAGGGCAACTACGGGAACACGGTCGATCGCTGGTACCACCGCGCCGCGCTGGTGATGTGGCCGCGCACGAACAGCTTCGTGCTCCGCGCCAGGCACGCGCCCGGGTGGGCGGTCGATCAGCTCCTCGCGATCCCGCCTGGCGACATCGCCGGGCTCGAATCGAAGGTGGCGGCGCTCTTGCCGAGCTGGCGGAGCAGCGTGGGATGGAGCGTCAGCTCGCGGTTCGCGGCGCGAGCCATGAAGGTTGCGACGCGGATCCAGCAGCCGTCCATGGCGCGCGCCTGGCTCCGCCCGGTGGGATGGCGTCGTCTGGACGGCGCGGGCGCACGCCGCGATCTGCTGCAGCTCGTGGATCGCCATGGGCTCGAGTGGGCGCAAGGCTTGGTCACGGAATGGCGCGGCGGGAGCTTCTATGGGATCCGCGAGGACGGAGTGGACATGCTGCCGATGTGCGAGTTTCTCGCCGGCAGCGGCAGTGTCACGGGTCGCGCACTCGCGGTGTGGTGGGTCGAACGTGAGCTGGATGCGGCCGTCCGAGCGTACGTCAGCGGCCATGCGCCCTCCTCGCTGTGGCTCGAGCTCGACGACGCCCCGTGCGCTCCACGTCCTTCGCGGGCACGTTCGGCGCGGCGCTCGCGATCGGCGAGGCCGCCCTGGTCGATGCCGCGGTGCAACGGCTGCTGGATGCGGCGCGGACCGCGACCTTACCCTTCCTCGTGGCGCTGCTCGCGCGTGCACCGCGGGCCCGAACCGTTGCGCACCTACATCCTGGGATCGCCGCTGCGTGAGGTGTGCGTGGCGCGGCTCGCCGCCATCGCGAGCCGTCCGCCGCGCGCGCCGGACGATTGGTCCATCGACGTGCCGCTCGCGTGCAAGTGTGAAGAGTGCAAGGCGCTCGGTCGCTTTCTTCGCTCGCAGCTCACCGCGCTCGATCTGCCGCTCGCGAAGGAGCGCCGCGAGCACCTTCACGTGCTGATCGACAACGCGCGCTTGCCGGTCTTGCACGCGACGCGTCGCGAGGGTCGGCCCTATACGTTGCAGCTTCGCAAAGACCGCGACCTCTTCCGCCGCGAGGCGGAGCATCGCGAGCGGGCCGAGGGGATCCTTCGCGAGCTCGCCATGCCGGCGGCGGTCGCGACGCGCGGTGGATCCCGACCGACCAAGCCCAAGCGCCCGTCCGTGAAGAAGGCCAGTTCGTGAAGAAGGACGGCCATCGATGAGCAAGACACAGAATCTTCAAGCGTGGATCGATGCGCGCAAGTGTTTCGGTCTCTCGCATGCGCAGGTCCAGATGGCGCGCGAGCTGGGGATCGGGCCAAAGGCGCTCGGCGGTCTCGCGAATCATCGGCAGGAGGCGTGGAAGATTCCCCTTCCGGAGTTCATCGAGCGTGAGTACGAACGCCGCTTCGGGCGTGCCGCGCCGGAACGTGTCGTGTCGATCGAGGAACGGGTCGCCGAAGTCGCCGCGAAGAAGGCGGCCCGGAAGGCGACGCGAGCCGGCGCGCCAGGAGCGTTGAGCGAGCCCGGCACGGTCTGATCCAGGGCCAGCGCGAATCGACCGGTTGGAGGGCCGCGATCCTTCGCGGCCGGGGGATCGATCGCCGCGGGCGGGGACGGGCCCCGCCCCTACGACGGAACCCTGGTCGAGACCGGAGTGGCGCACGACGACGCGTGCGCCTCCAGCGAGCGATCGGTCCGGAGGGACCGTCGTGCGTCTGCGGCGCCGAGGGACCGGTGCCCTACACGCCGGGCGTGGCTGCAGTCACCGCGCGAGGCGGTCGGCGCCTTCGCTGAGGAAGCGGGCGACGGCGTCGCCGCACATGCGGTGCGGGTCGAGCTCGCTCTCGACGGCCATCGCCTTCACCGAGAGCGCCGCGGCGCGGTCGGCCGCGCCGCCGTGGGCCGCGACGATCGCGTCGAGCCCGCGGCGGCCGATCGCGCCTAACTCCTCGAGGCGCGTGATCCACGGCTCGATCTCGGCGAGCAACCGTGCGTCCGCGACCTCGCGCGCGAGCGCGGGGCGGATCGCGGAGAAGCGATCGAAGAGGGCGCCCAGCCCGGCCGTCGCCTCGTCGAACGCCGGGCCGCCGCCATCGAAGGCGTCGTAGAACGCGTCGACCTTCGCCTCGAGCTCGACGGCGTCGACGCGTCCGAGCGGGCTCGCCCGGCTCTGCTCGGCGAACAGCCGGAAGGCGTTCGACCCCGGTGCCGTGGCCTCGAGCGCGGCGCGCCACGCGCGCTCGGGATCGAACCGCGCGGGGTCGTCGGCGAACGTGCCGAGCTGGCGAAGTGCCACCTGCGAGGCGCGCGGCTCGATCATGGTGTTCAGGATCACGCCGCCGAGCACGCCGGCGAGCGCCGGGTCGCGCCCGAGGTACTCGCCCAGGTGCAGCTCGTAGGCATAGAACGCGTCGTTGACGGGGAAGTTGTCCCAGAGCAGCGGCGGGCGGCGCAGCGCGTCTGCCACCTGCGCCATGTAGGCGGCGTCGACGCTCGGCGAGTAGACGCTCGGCCCGGTCCAGAAGACCGGAACGGCGGCATCGAGCAGCTCGCCCAAGCGGAAGCTGTAGGGCTGGATCGCGCCGTTGTAGTCCATCGGCGTGAAGAAGAGCTCGGCGGCGGGCTCGCTCGCGCGCAGGTGTGCGAGGACGCTGTTCACCAGCTCGGCGTGGGCGGCGGCGAGGTCGAGGCCGTAGCGCAGCAGATCGCCGGGCGCCGAGAAAAAGGGCAGCGTGTCGTCGAAGGACACCGTGAACGAGCGCACGCCTTCGGCGCGCACGGCGTCGAGCTTGGCGAGGAGCGCGGCGACGTCCGCCTCGTTCGTGAACGCCATGTCGGTGGGTGAGACGGCGAAGGTGAGCGTCACGCCTTCGCGCGCCGCGGCGCGCGCCAGCTCGCCGATCGCCGCGAGCTCGTCGGGCGGGTAGGGCTCGCGCCAGCGCGAGCGGTGATACGGATCGTTCTTGGGCGCGTAGACGTAGTGGTCGAGCCCCGCTTCGGCGAGCACGTGCACGAGTGCGAGGCGATCCTCGGCCGCGTAGGGCGGGCCGTAGAAGCCCTCGATCAGGCCAGTGATCGGAAAGACGTTGGCGTGCCGGCTCGAGCCCGAGCCGTCGCCGCCGCAACCCGAGACGAGCGCGCAAGCGAGCGCGGCGAGGAGCGCGGTGAGGCGGGCGGGCGAACGCATGGCGCGGCATCCTACCGCCGCGCGACCTCGCGCTGGATCGGGATCGATCACGGCGGCCGACGGAGCGGCCGCGCTCCTGGCCGATCGAGGGATGCGGGCGGGCGCAGGGCCCGCCCCTACGATCGGAATGCGGACGTACGGGCCGGACGGTCGCGGCGCGCGATGGAGGTCGCTCGGCTGGAGGGCCGCGGTCCCTCGCGGCCGCACGAGGGATCGATCAGCGATCGCCAGCATCGGCGATGCACGCCCGGATGCGTATCGCCGGGCACGCGGGGGCGTGCCCCTCCGAGCGCGGAGCGCCGTACCGAGGTGCGCCGGTCACGTCACGACGCCGCGACGGCCGCCGGACGCAGCGGGGCGAGCGCGCGCTCGAGGTGGTCGAGCGACTCGGCGTCGCGGTGCAGGAACACCGCCGCCATCATGCGCGGCACGGGGGGGGCCGTACGCGGGAGCGAGCAGCCGCACCGGCCGCGCGTCCAGCGTGAGCTCGTCGCCAGTGCCCGGGATCGGCAGCGTGATCTGCAGGCGCTCGGCGAGCGGCGGGTGAAGCCGTGATTCGATCTCGAGCAGGATGCCGCCCGCACTGACGTCCACCGACGTGGCGAACCAGGTACCGGAGGCGGTGCGGACGCGCACCGAGCTGCGGATCGGGTGGCGAGCGTGGACCCGGCGCTCGGGACGATCGGTGACCTCGAGGATCATCTCGACGAGCTCTTCCTGGCCCAGGGAGGGAGCGATCATGGCGGGTCCTCTCGCGGCGCCGTGTGGCGCCCTCGGAGAGGAGTTAGCGAAGGGCGTGCCAGGAGCGATCCGTCCGGAAACACTTCTGTTTCAGGGCCCCGGACGGAACGACTCGCCAACCGTGGTTGGCGCACCTCACTCGTCTCCGTCGCACAGGACGCGGTCGCGCCCGAGGCCCTTGGCGCGCCGGAGCGCGGTATCGGCGCGCTCGAACACGTGGTCGAAGGTGTCGCCGCCGTGGTGCGCGGCGACGCCGATGGAGGCGCTGATCAGCTCGCCGTCGCCGGCGATCGCCGACACATCGTTGCGAATCGCGGCGCGCACGCGGCTGGCGACGATCCGCGCCTCCGAGAGGTCCGCGCCGGGCAGCACCAAGAGCAGCTCGTCGCCGCCGAAGCGGATCGCGATGTCGGCGCGCCGCACCTCGTGGAGAATCGCCTCGCCCACCGCGGAGAGCACGCGATCGCCCACGTCGTGGCCGAGGCGATCGTTCACGTCCTGAAGAAGTCGATGTCGATCAAAGCGAGCGCGTAGCCGATGCGCAGGTCGAGCCACTCGTCGACGCGCGCCGGCAGCTCGTTGAGGAAGTAGTGCTTCGAGCGCAGCCGAGTCTGGGGTCGACGTCGACCTGGCTGACCTTGTCGGCGACCACCTCCTGGTAGGCGATGTCGAGGTCGTCGAGGAGGTCGAAGCGCAGGATGACCTCGCCGAGCTGCACCTTGTCGCCGCTCTCGAGCACCGCCTCCCGCACCGCGTGGCCGTTGACGTAGGTGCCGTTGCGCCCGCCGAGGCCGCGGATCCGCACCTCGAGCCCGCCGCGCTTGGTGCGGCCGGTCTCGATGCGCGCGTGCTCTCGCGACACCGTGCCCTCGACGAGCTGGATCGACGCCTCGGGCGCGCGCCCGACGTCGAGGGCGAGCCCCTCGCCGGTGATCGTGAACGCACGCCCGAGCGCCGTGCCGCGGATCACGGTGAGCGCGGCCTTGCGCGACGTGGGCCGCGGAGTGGGAAGGCGCAGGTTGGGGTCGGTGCCGAGGCACTGCGAGAGATCGGCGGAGTGACCGGGCGCGTGCGGTCGTCACGGTTCGGCATCGGATCCTCGCCGCGTGACGACGCGCGTGTGCCGGCCGAGGCGTCGGAGTTGCGGCGTGCTGCGCGGGCGTGTGGACGACCGAGCGCGCCGCCGGCGCGGCCGAGAGCCGGGAAGGGATCGTGGGCATCTGTCATCCGCGGGGCGCCGAGGGGAGGCGCGTCCGACGCGGCGGACGCTCGGCGCCGCGCGGACAACGCGGCCACGAAGCGAGCGCCGTGCCAAGCGCCGACGCAGCGGCTCGTTTCGGATCGGCGGTGCTTCGGCGCTCGGACGGGTTCGCCCACGCGGCCCAGTCTCTTCCCGCTCGCGGCCGCTGCACAACCCCAGGATCTTCGCCCGGGCCCCGCCGGCGGCGGGTCCGTGCGGAGCCGCGCTCGGCCGCCACCCGGGTTTTGCAGCGCGCCGGCCGCTGCATCCCGCGGTTGGCGGCAGGAGGGCGCCCTGGCCGCGTCCCTGTCCCGCGAGCGGCCGCAGGGCTTACACTGAGCGTCGCAGCCGAGCCCGGGCGCGCAGCGCGTCCGGTGGAGATCATCGATGAGCCAGCCGCAGTCGACCCCGCCGACCGTCATCATCCGAGCCTGCCCCGATTACGACGTCGAGCGGATCCGCTCGATCGTCCGCGAAGGGCTCACCGAGCTCGAGCTTCGCCCCTTCGGCCGCACGCTGGTGAAGCCCAACTGCGTCGCGTCCGGGCAGAACTTCCCGAACGCGTACACGCGCCCCGAGTTCCTCGAGGGCGTGCTCAAGGCGCTCAAGGACCGCGCCATGCCGAACCTCACCGAGATCGCCCTCGGCGAGCGCTGCGGCATCACCGTGCCTACCCGCTACTCGTTCAAGGAGGCGCACTACTACGAGATGGTGGAGCGTGTCGGCGGGGTGAAGACCTACCACTTCGACGAGACCTCGCAGGTCGAGATCCCGCTCTACCACCCCGGGCGGCTTCGCGACTCCTTCTTCACGCCCGAGCCGATCGCCGCCGCCGACTTCTTCGTCAACGTGCCGAAGTTCAAGTCGCACCCGTGGACCACCGTGACGTTCTCGATGAAGAACTACATCGGCATCCAGGACGACCGGCACCGGCTCATCGACCACGATCACCGGCTCGACGAGAAGGTCGCCGACCTCCAGTACATCGTGCAGCCCGAATTCATCGCGATCGACGCGATCATCGCGGGCGAGGGCCGCATGCTGACGCCGATTCCGTTCGACCTGAAGCTGGTGGTGATGGGCAACAACCAGGTCGCGTTCGACGCGGTGTGCTGCCAGATCATCGGCCTCGACCCGCTGAGCGTCGATCACATCCGCATGGCCCACGAGCGCGGCTTCGGCCCGGTGGCCCTCGACCAGATCCGCATCACGGGCGACGTGAGCCTCGCCGAGGCCAAGCAGCGCGAAGGGCTTCAAGACCGGGCTGATCCGCGTCGAGGACTACTTCGCGCACACCAACATCCGCGCCTACGGCGGGCCGCCGCCCGATCCCAAGCACGAGTACTGCTGGGGCGGCTGCCCGGGCGCGCTCGAGGAGGCGATCGAGATCCTGCGCCTCTACGACACCCACACCGACACCAAGATGCCAGGTGCACCTGGTGTTCGGCGCCTACGAGGGCGAGATCGACGCCAAGCCCGGCGAGAAGGTGATCTTCATCGGCGACTGCGCGAGCTTCCACGGCAACGCGGGCGGTACGACGATCGCCCTGCCGAGCATCTACCGCGACCGCTCGACGCAGGACCCGCACACCGCCAAGCACGACGACATCTACGTGAAGATGGGAAAGGTGATGGCCAAGTTCTGGAACAACCGGAACGAGGACCACTTCCGCATGGCGGGATGTCCGGTGAGCGTCGCCGAGCAGGTGCTGATGCTGGTCAAGCTCGGCAACCTGCGAAACCCGTACTTCGATCCGAGCATGGCGGTCGGCTTCACGAGCAGCTACTTCTCGTGGCGCACGCGCCAGGCGATCCACCGCATCCTGGGCGAGCCGTACAACAAGCCCGGTGCCTACAAGCGCGGCTCGGCCCGACCGGAGCAAAGCCTCCCGCCCGCCGGCGCCCGCACCACCCTCGAGGCCTGACGCGGGTTGGAAGGCCGCGGTCCCTGGAGGGCCGCGGTCCCTCGCGGCCGCAGCCGGCGAACACTCTCGGTCTGGAGGGCCCGCCCTCCGGCGGGCCGGGGCGCCGAGCTCGGGAGGGCTGACGCCCTCCCTACACACCACCGGGAGGGTCGTGGAGCGTGGAGGCGAGCCCGCGATGGAGGGCACGCGTCGCGTGCCCGGCGATACGCCCCGGCGCCTCGCATGCCGTCGCCGCCGATCGCGGTTCATGGAGCGCGCTACCGGTCGCGCGCCGGCGTCTTCTCGCGACCGGACCCGGCCGTACCCCGGTCTGGAGTGGCCCGCCTCCGGCGGCCGGCGGTTCCGATCGATCCCCGGCGGCCGACGAAGCGGCCGCGCTCCAGCCGGCGGGGACTCCAGTACGGGAGGGGCACGCGTCGCGTGCCCGGCGATACGCCTCGGCGCCTCCGCCGTCGCCGCCGATCGCGGTTCATGGAGCGCGCGCGCTCCGTCGCGCGCCGGGGCGCCAGCTCCGGGAGGGCTGACGCCCTCCCACACACCCAGCGGGAGGGCTCGTGGAGCGTAGGGGCGAGCGTGAGCTCGCCCGCGCATCCGCGGGCACGGCGCTGGTTCAGCGCGGACGCGGACGATCGTGCGGGTCAGCGCGCCAGCAGCAGGCGATCGGTGAGGCGGTCACCGCGGAGCTGCACGCGCAGCCACGCGACGGTCGCGAGCAGCACGGGCACGGATCTTCTCCGGCGGCGCAGTGGGTCGCGCCCGGACCGACCACACGGTCGCGTTCGGAAAGGCGCGGAAGACGTCGAGATCCGCAGCGGGCACGTAGGCGTCGTCGCTGCCGTTGATCGCGAGCAACGGCGCGGTGGGCCGCCGTGTGAGCAAGCCGGCGCCGCGCAGCGAGAAGAGTTCGACCAGCTTCGCGGCTTCGTCCGGCGGCGTTAGCGCATCGGAGACCGACGGGGCGTTGGCGACGATCCCGGGCATCCCGTTCGGCATCCGTATCAGCGCCGCGCCGTCCTGCGGCGCCGCGCCCACAGGGCCGCCGACCTGAGCTCGACCCCTCAGCGTCCACCGCGCTTTCGTGAGCACGAGCTTCGCTGCCCACGGCCCCGCGCTGAGCCTGAACGAAGCCGTTCGGGCCGCCCCGCCGCGCATCGGGCCCGGCACGCCGGCAAGCGATAGACCCTCGTCGGTGTCGGGCGAGCGGGATCCTCGGCCCCGCCGGGTCCCCGGCATGTCGATCGCCGCGACGCGCGGAACCCGCCGGGAACTGTACGAACAGCAGCGCGATGCGGTGAAGCTCGATCTTCAGGGGTGTCGACGCTGCCCGAAGAGATCACCAG
>JADJOY010000035.1 GCA_016713535.1 Deltaproteobacteria bacterium | reverse complement strand
GCCACGCTGACAGGTCGGGCCGTCACGGCGCCCGCCTCGCGAGGCCCCCTTCTCGCACGAGCGTGCGTCGATCCATCCACCGGGCGCGGGGGAGAGGTATCGTCGTGAAGATCCTGGTCACCGGAGGCGCCGGCTTCATCGCCTCGCACGTCGTCGATCGATTCATCGCGGACGGCCACGACGTGGTGGTCGTCGACAACCTCGCCACCGGCTTCCGGGAGAACGTGAACCCGAAGGCCAGGTTCCACGAGCTCGACATCCGCGACCCGAAGATCGAGCAGCTCTTCAAGGACGAGAAGCCGGACGTGGTCGATCACCACGCCGCGCAGATGGACGTGCGCCGCTCGGTGCGCGAGCCGCTCTACGACGCCGAGGTGAACGTGCTCGGCACGCTCAGGCTGCTCGAGCTCTCGCGCGAGGTCGGCGTGAAGCGCTGGATCTACATCTCGACCGGCGGCGCCGTGTACGGCGAACCCAAGAGCATGCCCGTCCGCGAGGATCACCCGATCGAGCCGCTCTCGCCGTACGGCGCCACCAAGCACACCCCCGAGCACTACCTCTTCATCTACCGCGCGCTCCACGGCCTTGAGTCCGTGGTGCTGCGCTACGCGAACATCTACGGCCCGCGCCAGTCGCCCCACGGCGAGGCGGGGGTGACCGCGATCTTCTCCGAGCGCATGTTGCTCGGTCAGCCGTGCACGCTCTTCGGCGACGGCTCGAAGACCCGTGACTACGTCTTCATCGAGGACGTGGTGCGTGCCAACGTGGCCGCGCTGACCAACGGCGACGGCGGCGTCTTCAACATCGGCACCGGACGGCCCACCTCGGACTTCGAGATCTTCGATCTGGTGCGCAAGGCGCTCGGCAAGCCCGATCTGGAGCCGATCTACGGCGAGAAGCGGCCCGGCGAGATCGACCACATCTGCCTCGCCAACGAGCGTGCCCGCGAGGGGCTCGGCTGGTCGCCGCAGGTGTCGCTCGAAGAAGGCGTGCGCCGCTCGACGGCGTTCTACCGCGAGAAGCTGGTCCGCCAGGGCAAGATCCGGGGCTGACGGCGCGGGCGCGCGGCGTGGCCGAGCGGTGCCCGATCGAGCGCCACTTCGCGCTTCGCCGAGCACGCCGCCCCGACCAGCGGCTGTCGCTCGCCGAGGCCGTGCGGCGCTTCGTGCGGCCGGGGATGGTGCTCGAGCTGGCGGTCACGCTGGCGCGCCCCAACGCGTGGATCCACGAGCTCTTGCGTCGCTTCCGCGACGAGCGCCCGGACTTCACGCTCGTCACGCTGACGCTCAGCGCCAACGCATCGCTGCTCGTCCACGCCGGGCTCGCGGCGCGCGCGATCACCACCTTCTGCGGTGACTCGTATCCGGCGCCCGCGCCCAACGGAGTGCTGAGGAGGGCGATCCGCGCGGGTCGGCTCGCGGTCGAGAACTGGTCGATCGGGACGCTCCCGCTGCGCCTCGAGGCGGCTGCGATGGGAGTGCCGGAGCTGCCGACGCGCTCGCTGGTGGGCAGCACCATGGCCGAGGAGAACGCCCACGCGTTCTCGGTGCGGGGCGGTGTCGGCTGGGTGAAGCCGCTGGTGCCCGACCTCACGCTCGTGCACGCGCTGGCCGCGGACCGGTCCGGCAACGCGATCCTGCCGGCGCCGCGCGGCGAGGGGATCGTCGGAGCATTCGCGCGCGACGGCGTGCTGGTGAGCGCCGAGCGCATCGTCTCGACCGAGTGGATCCGCCGCCACAGCCACCTCGGCTTCCCGCCGCCAGTGGGTGCGGGCGGTGGTGGAGGCGCCGCTCGGAGCGCACCCGGCGCCCTTGTGGAGCGCGGGCTGCGAGGTCGAGGGCTACGCCGACGACTACGCGATGCTGACCGAGCTCCACGACGCGGTCGCGACCGACGACGGAGCGGAGCGCTGGCTCCGCGAGTGGGTGATCGACGTGGGCGAACACGCCGGCTACGTGGCCAAGCTCGGCAGCGAGCGGATCGCGCGGCTGCGGGGCCGGAACCGCGCGGACGCCTGGCGCGACGAGGTCGCCGAGCACGAGACACGGCTCGAGGCGCTCGAGGCGGTGCCGGCGACGCCGGTCGAGCGCCAGGTGATCGAGGCGGCGCGCTGGGTGGAGCGGCTCGCGGCCGAGGAGGGCGCCGCCTCGATCCTCGCGGGGATCGGCAACGCCAACCTCGCCGCGTGGCTCGGCGCGCGGCGGCTCGCGGCGCGCGGTCTGCCGGTCGCGCTCATGGCCGAACTCGGGCTCTTCGGCTACGACCCGCGTCCGTTCGATCCGGTGGTGTTCAGCATGCGCAACCTCGCGACGGCCACCTGGCTGACCGAGGTGCGCACGCTGATGTCGATGGTGCTGCCGAGCGAGCGCCAGCCGTGCATCGGCTCGATCGGCGCCGCCGAGGTCGGGAGGTTCGGAGAGCTCAACACCACTCGCCTGGCCGACGGTACGCCCATCACCGGCTCGGGCGGCGGCAACGACATCGCGAGCGCGGCGCGCGGCGTGGTGGTGACGGCGAGCCTGACGCCGGGGCGGTTCCGGGAGACCGTCGGCTACGTGACCAGCCCGGGCTCGCGGGTGCGCGCGGTCGCCACCGAGCGCGGCACCTTCGTGAAGGAGCCTGGGGCGAGCGAGCTGGCGCTCGCGAGCTGGGTCCCCGTCGGCGGGCTCGGCTCGGAGGAGGACCACGTCCGCGCGATCCGCGCGCGAGTGGGCTGGGATCTGGTGGTTCGCCCCGACCTGGAGCGCGCCCGGAGCCAGCGCCGGACGACCTCCAGATCCTCCGGATCTTCGACCCGAAGCGCCAGTTCTTGGGCCCGATATCCCCCTGAGGATGGGCCAAAATGGCCACTTTTCACGGGATATCTCGCGAAAAGTGGCTGTGGAGCTTAAGCTATACAAAAACTGTAAAGCAGTTGCTTTACGATTTTGTATAGCAAGTGCTTTACAACGGTGCCGGTTCCCGGCGCTCGCGCCCGCCGGGACACTTGCGGCGCCTTACGCCTCTGCGATCAGCCTCCAGGCGACCGAGCCCGTGCTGCCGCTCGTAGCGGCGGCCGCGAGGCCGCCGAGGATCGCGACCGATCGCTTCCGCTCGCGTCCGCTCCCCGGCGGGCTGGCGCCCGCCGCTACACCTGCGATGCGTCGGCGCGGGCCACGAGGTTGCCGCCACGAGCGTGGCGTGCCCGGACCGCCGCCGACCTCGTCGATGCTTGACCTGGCATGGAGGCGGGCCTTACGCCGCTCGGGCTCGCTCAGGGGAGCGTGACGACCTGGGCGGTGCCGGTGTGCTTGAGGGTCAGGAGCTGCGTCCCGGCGCTCCAGGTGTAGCCGGACGCGACCGCCGAGAGATCGGCCACCTGCGGCACCGCGAGGCCGTTCGACGTGACCGCGATCGGCGCCGCCACGAGCTTGAGCCGGTCGGTGCCGGCGAGCCGGGTGGAGTAGGTGACCGAGCCGGCGCCGTACGTGATGGCCGTGACGACGCTGCTCGCTTCCAGGAGGTGGTTCTCGTCGGTGGGGGCCAGGTCGGGCCGTTTCGCCAGCCACCGAGGGTCATCCACAGCGGGATGAACTCCTGCTCGTACCAGGAGATCAGGTAGACGCGCGCGCCGCCGTTGGCGTCGCGGATCACGGTGAAGGCGCGCCCGTCCGCCTGCTGCGCCGAGTTGACGACGTTGGCGGCCTCGGCGGCGTGCTGGATCCGGTAGGCGTCGTTGGTGGCCGTGCCGAGGTCGTGGCCCGCGAGCGCCCACTGGATGGTGGCCGAGCACGTCCCCGCCTGCTGGCCTCCGATGACGAAGCTGGTCTGCTCGCCGATCGACGGGATGAGCGGCAGGTAGGGACCGGACGTGATGAGGAACGTGGACTCGATCCAGTCGAAGACACCGTCGGCGAGCACCAGGTAGTCGGGGTCCTCGCCCGAGCGCGCGACCAGCTCGCGCACCACCTCGTGGGCGTCGAAGTTCACCTGCTGGTCGGGTCGCTTACGTCCTCGTAGAAGCCGCTCCAGGCTTGCGTCACCACCGGGTGCGAGAGGATCCACGCCCAGCTCGGTGTTCGCGGCGGTGTCGTAGCTCGCGTCGCCGCCGAGCGCGCGCAGGTGGCGGAAGAGCTCGTAGAAGGCGATCTGGTTGCTGGTGTAGTCGACGTAGATCGCGCCGCTCGACGGGATCACCTTGAAGGGCAGCGAGCCATCGCCGCGCTGGTGCGCCTTCAAGGTGCTCGCGATCGTGGTGGCGGCGGTGAGGTAGCTCGCGGTGCCGGTGGCCTCGTGGAGCGTGAGCAGCGCGTCGGCGAACATCGCCGCCTTGTCGAGCTCGATCGACGGGCCGTCGGGGAACACCTCCGGATCGAGCTCGCCGAACACGCCGTTGGCGGTCGTCGAGTACGGGAAGCTGCCGTACACGTCGCCCGGTGGCGTGCGATGGGCGAGCACCCAGTCGGCGAACTGGATGGCGCGGTCCTTCGCCGCGCTCTCACCGCCGTAGGCGTGGAACGCGAGGAAGGCGCGGATCGCGACCGCCGCGGTGAAGGCCGGGTAGCTCGCGACGAAGAGCTGGTCGGGCGCCGAGCAATACGGCAGCGCCGTCTGGTCGCAGATCGCGTACGAATAGAAGTAGGGCGGGATCGGCTGGCCGTTCTCGGTGAGGATCGTGCCGAAGCCCGTGTCCGACTTCGAGGAACGCCGCCAGTCGCCGCACGTAGTCGTCGAACGGCTGCGCCGGGCTCGGCAGCCCGACGTAGGTGCACTGGAGCGCGCCGCCGAGCGGGATCGCCAGCGCGATCACGAGCAGCGCGATCGAGCGGTGTCGGAGCGGAGCGCGTCGAACCACGAGATCAGTATACGGAACCGCCCGGCGGTGCCGCTCGCCCGCGCGTCTCGCTCACCGCGCGAGCAAGGTTCGCACGAATCCGGGCCGGATCGCACCGAACACCCGCGCGCCGAGCACGAAGATCACCACCGCCGTGGGGTGGGTCCAGAACGGGTGGTACGCACGGAAGGACCACAGGAAGGCCGCCGTGAGCAGCGCGGCGGGGATCGCCCGCAGCGTGTCCGCGGAGAGCCGCACCGGGTAGAGCCGCCCGCGCACGTAGCGCACGTGCAGCCAGGCCAGCACCGAGCCCGACACCAGCGACGCGATCGCGGCGCCCTTCGCGCCCCACAGCGGGATCAGCACCAGGTTCACGGCGAGGTTGGTGAGCACGCCCGTGCCGACGAGCTTCACGTCGTCGCGCTGACGGTCCGCGGCGAGCATGGCGTGGCCGAGGAGCGTGTCGGCTGCGTAGGGGATGAGCGCCCACGGCAGGATCGCGAGCACCGGCACGGTGGCCGCGAACGCGTCACCGTAGAGGATCGACACGATGGCGTGGGCGCCGAGGCTCATCACGAGCACGATCGGCAGCACCGCCACCAGCAGCGCTCCCAGCGACGAGTTCGTGAGCGGCGCCTCGCTGCCCGCGTGCTGGTGCCGCATGCGCGAGAGCACCGGGTACACCACCGACGACGCCGTGGACGGCACCAGGCAGGCGACGTCGAAGAGCCGGTAGCCCGCGGTGTAGATCCCCACCTCGCCGCGTGGACGAAGCAAGGACAGCACGATCATGTCGCCCCTTGAAGAAGAGCGCCACCAGCACGTAGAGCGCGGCGAACGTGGGGAGCCCGCGGGCGAGCTCGCGGATCGTCGCGGGGAGTGCGCTCTCGTCCATCGCCGGCAGCCGCCCCCGCATCAGCCACAGCGTGGTGGCGAAGCCGATCACCCGCGATGCCAGGTACGTCCACGCCAGCGCCACGAGCCCGTGGCCGAGCCCGAGCGCCGCCAGGCTCACGACGCACCGGAACACGTTCTCGACGGTCGTGACGATGACGCACGCCTCGCCCTCGCCGCGCGACACGAAGAGCCCCTCGCCGAGCTGCGAGAGGGCGCCCGGCAGCAGCGAGAGTCCGACCAGGTCGAGGGCGTGGACCAGCTCGGCGTCGTAGTGCAGCAGGCGCGCCGACACCGCCAGTCCACAGGCGAACACCGCCGCCGCGGGCATCGCGACCGCGAGCGCAGCGTCGAAGAGCAGCTTGGCGTCGTGGGGGCGCCGGCCGAGCTCGCGGGGCAGCACGTACGTGAGGCCGAGGGCCGACGACGTCTGGAACACGTACGCGAGCACCACCATCAGCCCGTAGCTGCCGAGCCCCTCGGGCCCGAGGGCGCGCGATCGCCACGTTCAGCACGAACGCGAGCAGCAGGATCGCGACGCGCGTGCCGAACAGCAGCACGGTGTTGCGCAGCATCCGGGTGGAGGGGTTGCCGGCGTTCATCGGTCAGCTCACCCCCGGCCCGAAGCGGAGCGTCTCCTCGAGGGTGAACACGAGATCGTAGCGGTAGAAGGAGAGGTAGACGATGGCGATCACGCAGCTCACGGTCAAGACGGCGTGGAGCACCCCGGCCGCGCCGCGCGGTCGGCGGGTGAGCAAGCACAGGTTGGAGAGCACCAGCACCGCCGCGGTCGCGCCGCCGATCCACCAGATCGGCCGATGGATCCCCGGGCTGGTCCGGAACGAGACCATCACGAGGAGCAACCACGCGGGTGCGAGCACGGTGAGCTCACGCGCCGCGTTGCCGACCATCGCGCCGTCGATCCGCGGCCAGCGCGTGGCGCTCGCCACCCACGCCGCCCACGCCACCGCGGCCGCGGTCCCCAGCCACGCGACGCGCTGTCGCGCGCGGTGGGCCAGGGCCCGGCGCGCGCTCTGCTCGCCGAGCGCCGCCGAGCCGCCGAAGTCCGCGAGCTTTCGATACCACGCGGCGGCCTCGGTGAAGCGGCCGTCGGCGAAGTAGGTCGCGCCGGTCTCGAGGACCGCGGTGGCCGCGGCCGGCTGGCCCGCGAAGCGAGCGCGCATGTCGGCCAGCACCGCGAGCGCTCCGTCGTGGTCGCCGGCCGAGCGCAGCTCGATCGCGAGCAAACGCATCGCGGCGTCGGCGTACGGGAAGGACGGATGCTCGGCGACCAGGCGCCGCAGCGTCGCGGCGCGCTCGCCCTTCGCGATCAGGTCGGGACGCTCGAGGAGCGTGTAGTAGACGCGCAGCGGGTCGTCGCCGGCGGCGCGGCCGTCACGGATCACCATCGCCAGGCCCTGCGCGGCCATCGCGCGTGGGTCGGTGGGGAAGTCGCGGGCGAGGCGGTCGAGGATCGTGAGGGCCTCGTCGAAGCGGAAGAGCTTGGTCGCCAGCACGCGCGCCGCGCGGCTCAGCCCCCACGCCTGCTCGCCGGGGTTGGGGGCCCGCGCCGCGCAGGCGAGGAAGCCGCTCGCGGCGTCCTCGAGTGGCCCGCGGCTTCGGCGGCGACGCCAACCTCGCAACCACGTCGGCGCCCGCGCGCTCTCGGACGGCCACGCCAGCGCCGCGGCGAGCGCCGCCAGGGCGACGAGCGCGGCGGCGCGGCGCGCGCGCACCCGGCCGCGCCACGTCGCCGAGCGCGAGGTCGATGGAGGAGCGATCATCGCGGGGGCGTGGGAGCGAAACGGGGCGGCACCCGCTCGGGTACCGCCCCGTGAGTATGGAACGAAGCGACGATCAGGCGCGCCGACGGCGCAGCGCCACGAGCGCCAGCGGTGCCAGCGCCCACGCGAGGTCGACCGCGGCGGGCGCCCCCGCGCCGGCGACGTTTGCAGCCCCCCGACTTGCCCGCGTCGGCGGGGAACGGGTCGGTGCGGTGGTAGACGCCGTTGTTGGCGGCGGCGTTGATCGAGAACGCGTCGATCACCGAGCACGAGTCGTTCTTCGCGGTGACGCTGACGTTCTGTCCGTTCACGTCGACCAGCACGTAGTTGTGGGTCTTGAGACCGACCGCGGTCCACGCCGACGGCGTGATGTTGTAGAGGTCCGCGCCCGAGCCGCCGGCGGTGACGTAGTTCACGCCGTTGATCGTGGCGAAGCGCTCGTAGACGTGATCGTGGCCCTGGAAGACCAGGTCGACGCCGTATTCCTGGAAGATCGGGAACCAGTTGTTCTTGACCGAGTTGGTGTTGCCGTGGTTCGCGCTCGAGACACCCGCCTGGTGGAAGAACGCCACGATCGGGCCCGGGTAGCCGGCGTTCTTCTGCGCCAGCAGGTCGGCCTCGAGGAACTGGGTCTGGGGATCGGCAGGGCCGGCGGCGACGTTCGCGTTGAGCGCGATCACGTGCATCGAGCCGTAATCGAACGAGTAGTAGTCCTCGTTGCCCGAGTTGAACGAGGGTGGCGCGAAGAAATTGTTGTACCAGATCTGGGTGAAGTCGTGGTTCCCGCGCGCGGGGAAGAACGGAATGGTGTTGAGGTAGAGGGCACCCTTGCCGACGGGGCTGGTGGCGTTCACCGACTCGATCTCGAAGAAGTTCTGCCAGGTCGTGGCGTTGTTGGCGTCCTGGAGGTCGCCGGTGTTGAGCAGGAAGCTGTACGGGCCGTAGGTCGGGCTGTCGCCGAGGACGCAGTCGCGCACCCGCTGGTTGTCGGCGTTGAGGCCCTCGCGGCTGTCGCCGAGGGCGACGAACGTGAAGCTCGAGGGGCCGACCTTGGCGGTGTCGAAGCTGCCCGAGGCGAACGTCGTGGCGCCGACACGCACGCGGTACTCGTAGTGGGACGCGGCGGTGAGGCCGGTGAGCGCGATCTCGAACTTGTTGCCGAACGCGTTCGTGAAGGCGTTGAAGGTGTTGTCGATCGGCGCCGGGCCACCGCTCGCCGAGCCGAGCTCGTACGCGGTGGTGTGGCCGTAGTCGACGGTCGCGCTGGTCGCGTTGGCCGTGAACGAGATCGTCGCACCGGAGGGTGAGACGGCGTCGATCCACGGCCCGACCTGGCTCAGGGCGCGGGCCGGGCCGGCGCCGGCCGTGGTCACGCCGAGCGCGACGGTGGCTGCCAGCGCGAGGCGGGTCAGACGGGTGGCGAGCGCGTGTCGAGAAGCAAACCGCATGCGTGACTCCGAAACGCCATCTCGGCGTGATGTGGGCGTGCGCTGATCGTAACAAGAGCGTCGCGGGGAGCGCCAGCGACATCTGCAGGGGGGCGTCCGGGGCGGGCGCCCCGGCACCGCCCCCGATCCGCCTCGTCCCAAAGGCCGTTTTCTCAACGATTCTGCGTTGACTCGGCGATCGAGCCTCGTCTACTGTGAGGCCCTTTGGTCCGTCCGCTGGTGCCCCCTTCCGAAGGAGACGAGATGAGCCGCGCGAGCCGAGGAAGTCACGCGATCCCGATGGCGATGGCGCTCTGGCTTTGCGGCGCGGTCCTGCCGCGTGCGTCGCACGCGCTCGACTTCGACGCCACCGGTTGGTGGCGGACGCGCTACTTCTTCATGGACGGGGTGCCGCTCAACCCGGCGGGCAACGACAAGAACACCGAGTTCCTCGACTACCGCTTCGCGCTCTACCCGACGCTCTCGGTGACCGACGAGATCAAGATCAAGGCGCGCGTCGACATCCTCGACGACGTCATCTGGGGCAACAACGAGAACGAGCCGTCGATCCTCACGGGCCTCTCGAAAGGCACGTCGAGCTACGACCGCACGCTGGCGCCCGTCGACGAGGTCGAGATCAACCACCTCTACGGCGACATCCGCACGCCGGTCGGGATCGTGCGCATCGGGCGTCAGCCGTCGAGCTTCGGCCTCGGCATCCTCGCCAACGGCGGAGGCACCCTCGAATGGGGCCCCGACGGCAACGGTCCAGAGACCGGCGATACCGTCGACCGGCTGCTCTTCCTCACCGACCTCGGCCAGGGGCTCGGCTGGAAGGACGAGCACTGGCTCATGGGGGTCGCGTACGACCGCACGATCGAGCTCGGCGTTTTCTCGCAGGGCGACGACGTCAACGACTTCATCTTCGTCACCCTCTACTCCGACGGGAAGCTCGCGCCGGTGCGCGTGGCCGGCAACACCGAGGTCGGCACCTACAGCGTGCTGGTGACGAAGTCCGGCTCGTCGACCACGGTCGGGATCCAGGAGGGCTACTTCCGCTTCAAGCGCTCGGTGGCCGAGAGCACCTGGCTGTTCGTCGAGGGCGAAGGGATGATCGCGTTCGGCGCGAGCAACCGCAGCGGCCTGGTCGGGAACAACAAGCGGCAGGACTTCGTCGACTCCGTCACCGAGGGCCTGGTCGAGACGCTCGGACCCTTCGGCGAGGAGATCGCCGAGAACGGCACCGACGTCGGCCTGATCGCGAACCTCGTCGCGCAGGGTCTCGAGGAGGAGGGGCTGTCGCCCGCGGTGGCCCAGACGGTCGCCTCACAGGGCGCGTCGGCGGGCTTCGACGTCGCGCGGGACGAGCCGCTCGAAGTGCTCCTCGGCGGCGGCGTGGTGCGCGCGGGGGTCGAGAGCGGCCCGGGGCGGTTCACCGGCGAGTGGGGCTACTCGAGCGGTGGCGACGACGAAAACGTGCTCATCAATTTCGTCGGTCCGGTCGACGCCACGGGTCCGGAGGCCAAGGAAGCCCTCACCGCGCAGGTCGACGACGCCCTCGGCGCGGCCATCACCGGCACCAAGGGCACGAGCTACCCTTCGACACCGAATACGACGTTGCCGTGATCCTCTACGAGGAGGCGGGCCCGCTCGAGCCGGTCAACCTCAAGCCCACCGTCCACAACACCATGTACCTGAAGGGGACCGGCGAGTGGCAGCTCGATGACGCCACTCGCCTGTGGGCCGCGGTGATCTGGGGCGAGCTCAACGAGGGGGTCGAGACCTATCACATCGAGGGCGCGGACGACGGCGACGAGAGCACCCCCGTCACCGTGGTGCAGGACGGCAAGAAGACGGACCTCGGCATCGAGATCGACGCGGGCATCGACCACCAGTTCGGCGAGAACCTCCGCGCCGAGCTCAAGCTCGGCTACCTGTTCGTCGGCTCGGCGTTCGGGCCCACCGCCGACGACATCTTCATGATCCGTCCCCAGCTCGCGATCACGTTCTGAGCCCGAGCCGCAGGCACGGCACGGGAATGGTTTCCGAGCGCGGCGGGCGCGCTCGCCGGCGCGCGCGCTGCACACGTCGGTTGCAGCCATCGGGGGCCTCGGCTATGAACAGCCGCGGAGGAAACATGGTGCCGCGTCGATGGTTCTTGCTCGCGCTGTCGTGGTTGCCGTTGGTGGCGCTCGGGCCCGGTTGCTCGACGCTCGGCTACGTACCCGAGCCCGGGTACGAGGAGCTCGAGCGCTCGGTGGACGCGTTCAGCAAGTTCGTGCGCTGGAAGCAGTACGCGAAGGCCAAGCTGTTCGTGGTGCCCAACCGCGAGCGCGCGTTCGTGAAGTTCACCCAGTCGGTCGAGAACGTCCTCGACATCACCGAGTTCTCGGTGGACGACGTCACGATCGACGAGGCGGACGAGAAGGCCGGGCTGCGCACCGAGGGTCACGCGCTGGTGCGCCTCAGCTACACGTTGCTACCGTCGAACGTCTACCACGTGAAGGTCATCGAGCAGATCTGGATCGCCAAGGATGGCCAGTGGATGCTCGACTTCCCCGCCAAAGGCTGGGACCTGTGACCGATCCACGCGCGTGGAGCTGAGCGTCGCGGGAGGACCGGTCGGTGAGCCGTGGTGGACTCGATCCCGAGCTGGCAGAGCTCTTCCAGCACATCGAGGAGGAGATCCCCTTCACGACCGCGGTCCCCCGATCTCAAGGCGTCGCTCCAGGACGCTCTTGCGAAGGCCAACCGCCTGGTCCCCTCCGAGGCGGGTTCCGTCTATCTCTTCCGGCCCCGTCGCGACGAGCTGGTCATCGCCGTCAGCTTCGGCTCGTCGGCCCCGTCGGTCGAGTCGAAGGCGGTGCCGCGCAACAAGGGCTTCGCCGGCTACTCGTTCGAGAACGGCCCGCTGCTCGCCAACGACGTCCAGAGCGACCCGCGTTTCTACCGGCGGATCGAGACCGAGGCCAAGTTCAAGACGCGCTCGGTCCTGTGCGCGCCGCTCGAGATCGGCGAGCGGCGCTTCGGCGTCATCCAGCTCCTGAACCGGGTGAGCGAGCCGGGTGGGGAAGGGGCGTACAACGAGCGCGACCTCGAGCTCCTGAACGTGCTCGCGCAGCTCATCACCCAGTCGATCTCCCACGCCTCGGCGGCGGCCCGCGATCCGCTCACCGGGCTCTACAACAGCCGCTCGCTGCACGAGCGGCTGGCCAAGGAGCTCGCCGCCTCGCGCCTCACCGGCGACGAGTTCTGCGTGCTCTTCATCGACCTAGATCACTTCAAGCAGGTCAACGACCGCTACGGCCACCTGATCGGCTCGCGGACGCTGATCGCGGTGGCGCGGCTGCTCCGCGAGTGCACCCGCCAGCACGACTTCATCGCGCGCTACGGCGGTGACGAGTTCATCCTGGTGATCCCGAGCTGTGACCTGGAGGCGGGCGTGCAGGTGGCGGAGAAGATCCGCCGCAAGATCGAGTCGGCCGAATTCATGAAGGACGAGGGCCTCGACCTGGCTTTCCTGACCTCGTCCATTGGCTGCGCGTCGAGCCGTGACTCCCACCACGACCGCGACGCGCTGCTGCGCCTCGCCGACACCGCGATGTACGAGGCCAAGGTGGAGCGCAACCGCGTCGTGGTCCTCGGACGTGGCGGCGCGAAGTAGCCGGCACCGGCGTCGTCCCGGCTCCTGTCCGAGCCTCGGCCGGGCTGCGAGGCACCGCTGTAAAGCACTTGCTCTACAAAATCGTAAAGCACTTGCTATACAGGTTTTGTAAAGCTGATGCTCCACAGCCGGTTTTGGGCGATTTCGGTCAGAAATAGCCCGTTCTGGCGTGTTCCTGACGCCTGCGGGCTCGTTCCGGCGTGCATCATGAGTCTCGTTCGCGAGCGCGAGGCGCTGGCCCGACGGCGGCTGGTCACGAGCCTGCTGATCGGGTGGTGCGTTGCGTTCCTGACCCCAGGATGCAGGAGCAGCACGGCCGTGCTCGATCGTCCCGTGTTCGCGAGCACCTCTCGACATCCAGAGGATCTGCGTGAGTTCCGGGGCGACTCCGCAGGCATCCCGCGCGTGATCCAACTCGGGGTCGACGAAGCGGGCACTCGATACTGGCAACCGCCCCGAATTGCCCTGTCGCGAGACAGCGTGTGGGTCTTGCTGCTCGACGAGAAGGGCGAGGATCGCCTCGCGCAGCTCACCCTCGATCGAGCCTTCCAGCGCGTGGTTCCGTCCCCGGACTGCTCGGAGATCGCGGCGAGTCCTCGCGCCGAAGAGCTTTTGTGTGTGTGTCGAGAGGTCGGGCGCCGAGGTTCGACCCAACCGGCTGATGCGGTGGTCCGCTGAGCGCGGCTGGCACGGGTTGGGTGTCGGGGACGTTGACCCGTACTCCGGCATGAGGTGGAACGCCTCGGGCACCCGCCTTGCGTGGACTCGCACCACCGGAAAAGTCGCTCATTGGTCCATCGGCGATGGCGTGACCGTGACCCACTGCGATGGCCGTCACGTGTTCTGGTTGCGGGGCGACGAGGACCGGTTCGTCCACTACCAGGGTGCCGACGGCGCGATCTCGCGCTGTGATCTCGCGACCGGTGAGCCTCGACCGGTGTCGACTCGGCTGCCCCGCGGCCAGGTGGCCGAGGTCCACGAGGATCCGGCGAGCGATGACGTGATCGCGACGATCCATGGCGGCGGCATCCTGGCGTCGTGCTTCGTGCTTCGCGGCGGCCTGAGCGGGACCCCGCTTCGGCTATCGCGCAGCTCGATGACCTGCGGCCCGTGGGTGCCCGGCACGACCAGCGTCGACCCACGCTGAGGCCGCCCGAGGCCCGCTCCGCGCGACGAGCGAGTGATCGCCGCGGTCCGTCACGATCGTCGCTTCGCACCGCGTTACAATCCGGCGCTCTCGTAGCCGCCCAGAAGCACCGCTCGAACGCCGAGGCCGCGCATGTTTCCATCGATCGACGACGTCGTGGAGCGCTTTCGCGCTCACCAGTACCTGTGCTCGCGGAACGTGGCGACGGTCGTGTTCCTGGCCTCCAAGCTGCGCCGTCCGATCCTCGTCGAGGGGCCTGCGGGAGTCGGCAAGACCGACCTCGGCCAGACGCTGGCGCGCTCGGTCGGTGTGGAGCTGGTGCGGCTGCAGTGCTACGAGGGCCTCGACGAGACCAAGGCCCTCTACGAGTGGGAATACGCCAAGCAGCTCCTCTACACGCAGATCCTGAAGGACAAGATCGGCGAGGTGCTGGCGGGCACCGGAGGCCTGCGCGAGTCGGTGGAGCGCCTCACCACGCAGGAGGACGTCTTCTTCTCCGAGCGCTTCCTGCTCTCGCGGCCGCTCCTCAAGGTGATCCGGGAGGGCGGCGTTCAGGTCCTCTTGATCGACGAGATCGACAAGGCCGACCCCGAGTTCGAGGCGTTCTTGCTCGAGTTCCTGAGCGACTTCCAGGTGAGCGTCCCCGAGATCGGCACCTTCAAGGCGAAGGAGCGGCCGCTCGTCATCCTCACCAGCAACAACACCCGTGAGCTCTCGGACGCGCTCAAGCGCCGCTGTCTGCACCTCTTCCTCGACTTCCCGGAGGAGGCGATGGAGACCGAGATCGTGCGCATGAAGGTCCCCGAGGCGGGGCCGCTGCTCACCCGCCAGGTGGTGAAGATGGTCCACGGGCTGCGCGAGATGGACCTCAAGAAGGTGCCGAGCATCAGCGAGGCGCTCGACTGGGCGCGCGCGCTCGCGCTGCTCAACGTCGGGGCCCTCGACGACGCGATCGTCCGCGACACGCTCGGGCTCGTGCTCAAGCACGAGGTCGACGTGAAGAAGGCGAGGGAGCAGATCCCGCGGCTGGTGTCACGGCTGCCGAGCGCCGCGGGCGGCGCGGAGTAGACGCCCGATGGAGGCGCGCCTCGTCGAGTTCGTCGGCTCGCTGCGCCGCGCGGGCGTGCGCGTCTCCACCTCGGAGAGCCTCGACGCGATCGGCGGCCTGCCGCTGCTCGGTGACCTCGGTGACCGCGAGGCGGTGCGCGACTCGCTGCGCGCGCTCCTCATCAAGAATTCCGGCGACCAGCCGACGTTCGACCGCCTCTTCGACCTCTTCTTCGCGGCGCGCCCCGCCACGGCGTGGAGCGGCGATTCCCGTGCGCTCGAGGAGACGCTGAGCAGCCTGCGTGACGTCGAGGGGCTCGGCGACCTCGCCGACCGCATCGAGCAGCTCGCCGATCCGGCCGGGCTCGAGATGCGCATGCGCCGATTCGGCGACGAGGTCTCGCTCGATCGCATCGGCAACCGCCTCCAGGTGGGCTACTTCACGCGCCGCCTGCTCGAGCGCATGGGGCTCGATCCGTCGGACCCGGCGCTCCGCGGCTTGAGCGCGGCGCTGGCGCGCGCGGGCTGGCGCCCCGAGGACGTCGAGCGCCTCGAGCAGGTGATCGAGTCGTTCCGCCGGGGCGTGCGCGAGGTGGCGCGCGAGCACGTCGAGTGGAAACTCGAGCAGAACACCGTGCAGAAGCCGCAGGGTGGCCAGGACCTCGCCGAACGCAGCTTCTTCAGCCTCTCGGAGCGCGAGATCCGCGACATGAACGACATCGTGAGCGAGCTGGCGCGGAAGCTCCGCACCGTGCTCTCGATGCGGCGCCGCAAGGCGCGCCGCGGCAGTCTCGACGCGCAGCGCACGTTCCGCCGCAACCTCCAGTACGGCGGCGTGCCGGTCGAGCTGGTGTTCAAGCGCCGCCGCGTCGAGCGGCCCGAGATCGTCAACCTGTGCGACGTGTCCGGGTCGGTGCGCTACATCGCGCACTTCATGCTGCAGTTCATGTATTCGATCCAGGATCTTTTCTCGAAGGTGCGTAGCTTCGCCTACGTCCGCGAGCTGACCGAGGTCACCGACTGGTTCGCGGGGCGTGACGTACGCGAGGCGATCGGCCAGATCCTCACCTCGGACCAGATCGACTACTACAACAACTCCGACTTCGGGCACGTCTTCGAGACCTTCCGCGCCCGGCACCTCGGCGAGATCACCCACCGCACCACCGTGATCATCCTGGGCGACGCGCGCTCGAACTACCACGACCCGCGCGCGGGCGCGCTCGCCGCGATCCAGGAGAAGGCGCGCCAGGTGATCTGGCTCAATCCCGAGAACAAGCTCACCTGGGGGTTCGGCGACAGCGTGATGAACGACTACCAGCCTTACTGCGACCAGGTCCGGGAGGTGCGGAACCTCAACCAGCTCGTGAAGGCCGTCCAGGACCTGATGGGGTAGCGCGCCGCCGGGGGGACGGAGCCCCCCGCGCTACGAAGACCATCGTCGCGACGGGGTTCCATCCCCCGTCGCCGGGCCCGCACGGCTCTCGTGAGCGACCCAGACCGAACGATCCACAGGCTGAGCGTGACGCCGCGAGCCCGGGCGGGTCCCCGTCGCGCAGCGATCGACGGCACCGGCGAGGCGACGCCGTCACGTCTCGGCGGGCACGCAGGCGCGTGCCCCGCCGAGCCCATTCGAGCCGATTTGCTTGTGATGCTTCGTAGCGCATGCTACGCCCGTGCCCGCCTTCATGGATCTCGCGCCGGATCTCGACGGGCTGGTTCGCCTGGTCTGGAACGTCACCGACGCGTTCACCGCTGCGCTGTTCCTGCCGGAGGAGGATGGGCTGCTCCGGCTCGCGTGCCACGCTTCCCTGAGCGAGCACGTCGTCGAGAACTGCGCGGTGAGCCCGGGGCAAGGGCTCATCGGGCTGGTGGCCGAGAACGACCGACCGATCCACGTCCCCAAGTTCCGCTATGACGCCCGCTCGCTCCTCCTCTACGGCGCTCCCGAAGAGCTCAAGGCCTTCCTCGGCGTACCGGTGCGCCTGGCGAGGGGAGTCGGCGTGCTCACGGTCGACTCCAAGCGCACCTACCAGTTCTCGCCGCGGACCGATTCTATCCTCGCCGGCTTCGCCGAGGAGATCGCGCGCCGCCTGCAGC
This sequence comes from Deltaproteobacteria bacterium, assembly GCA_016713535.1. GTDB lineage: Bacteria > JADJOY01 > JADJOY01 > JADJOY01 > JADJOY01 > JADJOY01. Next base: position 104,173 of record JADJOY010000035.1, on the reverse strand, counting down.
GCCAGGACCAGGTCCGCGAGACCCTCGCCGGCTCGCCGAGCCTCGAGGCGGCACGCGAGCTGTGCCGCGACGTCGCGGCGCTCGAGGATCCCGAGCTGGTGCTCGACCGGATCGCCACGATGTCGCATGCGATCGTGCCGCGCACCGGGCTCCTGGTCGCGGTGCCCGAGCGCGCCGACGGGCCGCTGTGGGTCGCACGCGCCCACGGCCCCGAGCACCTGCGCCTGCTCGGCGTCGAGATCTCGCCGAGCGGCAGCCTGGTCGGCTGGGTGGAGCGCAAGGGCACGATGATTTACCTCTCCGGGCTCGACGATCGCCCCAAGCGCTCGGTGGTGGCCTATCCGGGCGAGCCGCGCATCCCGATGCAGTCGTTCCTCGGGGTGCCGCTACGTGCCGGTGGCCGCTCGCTCGGCGTGCTCGCGTTCACCAGCACCGAGCCGGTCGCCTATCCGCGGCAGATGACGGAGATCCTCGGCCTGGTCGCGGACGCCTCCGCGCTCGCGCTCGCCAACGCCGAGGCGCGCTCGCGGCTGGTGGCGCGGGTGGGGCGCGCGCCCGAGGCGGTGGTCCGGTACGGTCGCTTCCTGGACGAGGTGTCGCGCTGGCTCCGCAACCGCGAGCCGGTCGAGATCCTGATCGTGGACCCCGAGGGGCTCACGCGCCGCAACCGCCAGCATGGCCACGCCCACGTCGATCGGCTCGTCGACGAGGCGCTCGGCGTGATCGCGCGGGTGCTGGTGCCGGCGCCGTGGATCACCCAGATCGGCTCGGGCACCTGGGCGGTGGCGTGCCTGGTCGAGTCGAGCCGCGCCGAGGAGCGCACCCGTCAGCTCGTCGAGCGCGCGCTCGCCGACAAGGTCTTCGAGGTCGGCGAGACCACCACGACGCTGCCGGTACGCGTGGTCTCGGCGCGCTCGGATCCCGACACCCGGGATCCCGAGACGCTGCTCCGGCGCGCACTCGAGCGCCTCGATCGGGAGCGCGAGCGCGCGCTCGCCGCCGAGGCTTGATTCTTCGCACGGAACGAGGGAGCTTCCCGGAATGATCGGTCGCATCAACGAGTGGCTCGGATCGGGCGACGTCGCCATCGACCTGGGCACCGCGAACACCCTGATCTGGGTGCGCGGCAAGGGAGTCGTGGTCGACGAGCCGAGCGTCGTCGTGGTGCCCCAGAACGGCCAGGGCATCCTCGCGATCGGCCGCGAGGCGAAGGCGATGTACGGGCGCACGCCCGAGCGGCTGCGCGCGATCCGGCCGCTCAAGGACGGCGTCATCGCCGACTTCGACATCGCCAATCAGATGATCAAGCACTTCCTCGGTATGGCCGTGAAGCGCAGCCCGTTCTTCAAGCCGACGATGCTGGTCGCGGTGCCGTCGGGCATCACCCAGGTCGAGAAGAAGGCGGTGATCGACGCGGCGATCCAGTCCGGCGCCAAGAAGGTCCACCTCATGGAGGAGCCGATGGCGGCGGCGCTCGGCGCCAAGCTGCCGGTCCACGAGGCCAAGGGCAACATGATCGTGGACATCGGCGGCGGCACCACCGAGATCGCGGTGATCAGCATGCTCGCCACCGCCTACAGCACCTCGATGCGGGTCGCGGGCGACGAGATGGACGAGGCGATCCAGGCTTACGTGCGGGAGCGCTTCCAGGTGCTGATCGGCCTCTACGAGAGCGAGCGCGTGAAGCTCGAGATCGGCTCGGCCGTGCCGCTCAAGGAGCCCGAGGAGATCACGGTGCGGGGGCGCGATCTCGTCCGCGGCGTGCCGGCCACGGTGACGCTCAACGACGAGATGGTGCGCGAGGCGCTGCGCGAGCCGATCGAGCACATCGTGAAATCGATCCGCCAGGCGCTCGACCAGACGCCGCCCGAGCTGGCGAGCGACATCCTCGATCAGGGTATCGTGCTCGCGGGCGGAGGCTCGATGATCCGCGGGCTCGGACCGCGCCTCCACCAGGAGACGGACCTGCGCATCTTCCGCGCCAAGGACCCGCTCAAGGCGGTGGTCTATGGCGCGGGAGAGGTGCTGGAATCGCTCCGCGAGTATCAGCGCGTCCTGATCAACTGATTTCTCGGGGGGCTGTTCCAGCCCCCCGCCCGCCTGGAGGGCGCCGCTCCGTCGGCGCCGCCCGGGCGGGTCCCACCCCCGAGTCGCTCGCTTCGCTCGTGGCGTCGCGCTGCGACGCGCCAGGTGGCGAGTCCGATCGTGGCGCGAGCCGGGATCGCGAACTGGCTTGGTGGGTAACCGGGGGGCTGTGCCAGCCCCCCGCCCGTGCCTGGAGGCGCCCGCTTCGTCGGGCGCGAGCGATCGAGTGGCTTCCCGCCGACGAAGCGGCGGGCTCCAGGTCGCTCGCTAGGCTCGCGACGTCACTCCGAGGCTGTGCATCGTTTCATCTCGGTCGCTCACGGAGGCGCGTAGGCCCGGCGTCGGGGAATGGACCCCCCGTCGCGACGACGGTTTTCGTAGCGCGGGGGGCTCCGTCCCCCCGCGGCGCTCCGGCCTTGCTCGATTTCTTCGCAGGCTCTCCGCGACGGGCCGGTCGACGAGCCCGTTCGTCGCCCGATCCGAGGCCCGCCGTCCTTGACCCGTCTTCGACCCCACGGCTAGGTTCCGCTCCGTGTCTGCTTCCTTCGATTCCTCCGTGCCGGAGTGGCTCGCGCCCGAGCCGCGGCCGCGGGTCTACATCGAGACCTACGGCTGCCAGATGAACGAGCGGGACTCGCACGCTCTCCTCCACCATCTCGCCGAGCGCGGCTACGAGCGCGCCGCCACGCCGCACGAGGCGGACGTGCTCCTGCTCAACACGTGCAGCGTCCGCGATCACGCGGAGCAGAAGGTCTACTCGACGCTCGGCCGCTTCCGCGAGATCAAGCAGGAGCGTCCGGGCGTCGTCATCGGCGTCGGCGGTTGCGTCGCCCAGCAGGTCGGGGAGAGCCTCTTCAAGCGCGCGCCGTACCTCGATCTGGTGTTCGGGACCCATCACCTCGGCGAGGTTCCTGGGCTGATCGAGCGCGCCGCACGCGAGCGCGGCAGCCGCCCGACCGCCCTCAGCTTCGAGCGCACCTGGCAGACCGTCCTCGGCGATCACGAGGCCCCCGACCCGGGCGGCGTGCGCGCGTTCGTCGCGGTGCAGCGCGGCTGCGACCGCTTCTGCACCTTCTGCATCGTGCCGTTCACGCAAGGGCGCGAGCTCTCGCGGCCGAGCGCCTCGGTGCTCGACGAAGTGCGGCGTCTCGCCGCGCGCGGCGTGAAGGAAGTGACGCTGATCGGCCAGAACATCACCTCCTACGGCCGCAAGGACCCGAGCGAGCCGGACCTGGGAGAGCTCCTGCGCCGCGTCCACGCGGTCGAGGGGGTCGAGCGGATCCGCTTCCTCACCTCGCACCCGGCGGAGGTGAACGAGAGCCTGATCGCGGCCTTCCGCGATCTCGAGCGCCTCGCCGCGCATCTTCACCTGCCGGTCCAGTCGGGCGCCGACACGGTGCTGGCGCGGATGCGGCGCGGCCACACGCGTCGTGAGTACGTGGAGCTGATCGAGCTGGTCCGCGCCGCGCGTCCCGAGATCGCGATCACCACGGACCTGATCGCGGGTTTTCCCGGCGAGAGCGAGAGCGAGTTCGAGGCGACGCTCTCGCTGGTGCGGGAGGTGGGGTTCGACAACGCGTTCTGCTTCTCGTATTCGCCACGTCCCGGCACGCGTGCGCTCAAGCTCGAGGAGTCGCCGGACGAGGCGACTCGCGCGGACCGACTCGCGCGCTTGCTCGCGGTGCAAGCCGAGGTGCGCGCCGAGCGCAACCAGCGCTGGGTCGGCCAGGAGATCGCGGTGCTGGTCGAGCGTGACAACCCACGCCGCGCCGGTGAGGTCGAGGGGCGCAGCCCGTCTCTCCACCCGGTGCACTTCGCAGGGCGGATCGACGAGCTGCGAGGCACGATGGTGCGGGTCCGCGTGGAGCGGGCGGGTGCGCACGCGCTGGCGGGTAGCCCGGCCTGATCGGCTGGACACGGACGGGGACGGAGGCGGCCATGGACGTCGAGATGCAGATCGAGCGGATCGCGCTCGACCCGCTCACCCACATGCCGATCGTCATGCTCAAGGAGGCGGCAGGCACGCGGTCGTTGCCGATCTGGATCGGGCTGCTCGAGGCGAGCTCGATCGCCACGCGGCTCGAGAAGGTCGAGGTCGCGCGGCCGCTCACCCACGACCTGCTGCGCACCGTGATCGAGGTGCTCGGCGCGAGCGTCGAGCGTGTCACCGTGGTGGACCTGCGCGAGAGCACCTTCTTCGCCTCCATCGCGCTTCGCCTCGGTGACCACGTCGACCACATCGACTCGCGTCCGTCGGATGCGCTGGCGCTCGCGATCCGCACCGGGTCGCCGATCTTCGTCGCCGAGCAGGTGTTCGAGAAGTCGCGCCAGGTCGATGCCACCGCTTCGGCGGACTCGACCCTCGACGTCAGCGATCAGAGCAAGGTCGCCGAGTTCCTGGAGAACCTTCCGCCGGACCAGTTCGGCAAGTACAAGATGTGACGCTGTATCAGGGAGAACGACCGACGATGGCCACTGCCCCCAAGAACGTACGCGAGCAGCTCCTCGAGGAAGTGAAGACCGACGACGCCGAGGCGGCGCTCGACTGGATGAAGTCCCGCTGGCAGCTCTGGGCCGGGATCGCCGGCGCGGCGCTGGGCGCGATCGTCGTGTACGCGATCGTGGTCGCCATCCTGGACCGGCGTGACCGCGCCGGCCAGGTCGAGGTGGCGGCATGCGTGAAGGCGCTCGACGGCAGCAGCGACGACCTCGAGACCGGGATCGGCGCCTGCAGCGCGGTCATCGAAGGCCACGGCGGCTCGCCGGCGGGCAAGCACGCGAGCCTCGCGAAGGGCGTCTTGCTGGTCAGGGCGGGGAAGGGCGGGGAGGCGGTCACCGTGCTCACCGAGCTCCTCGACTCGTCGAACGACAAGGATCCGCTCTTCGGGCCGATCCAGCTCGCCCTGGCGCGCGCCCAGGAGGCGGCCGGCAAGCCCGCCGACGCCGCGGTGACCTATCGGAAGCTTCGCGACCAGGGCTTTTCCCTCGACGAGTACACCACCCTCGACCTCGTGCGCGTCCTGCAGGCGAGCGGCAAGACCGACGAGGCGCGCAAGCTTCTCGAGGGCGAGCTGGCCAAGGGCGCCGCCGCCGGTCCGGGCGGCGGGTCGTCGACCGCGCTCTACCGCGCTCGCCTCGCGCTGCTGGATCTCCCGGCGAGCGGATCCTCCGCCGAGCCCGTCAAGAACTGAGCGCGTGGCGCGGCGCGGGATTCAGGTGCGCTCGCCGAGCTGGGCGAGCCCTGCGTTCAGGCTACCGGTCCGGTAGCCCTCGAGGTCGAGGGTCACGTAGGTGAAGCCCTCGGCCTTGAGACCCTCGACGACGCGCGTCCGCACCTCGGGCTCGACGAGCTTCGCGAAGTCCGCGACGTTCACCTCGAGGCGCGCGATGGCGTCGTGGAAGCGCACCCGGAAGCCCTTGAGGCCGAGCTGCCGCAGCAGTGACTCGCAGCGCTCGAGCCGGGTGAGCCGCTCGGCGGTGATGTTGGTGCCGTAAGGGAAGCGCGAGCCGAGGCAGGCGAACGACGGCTTGTCCCAGAGCTCGATGCCGAGGTCCTTGCAGAGCGCACGCACGGCGTCCTTGCCGAGCCCGGCCTCGACGAGCGGGTGACGGATGGCGTTCTCGTTCGCGGCGGTGAGCCCTGGGCGGTGGTCGCCGAGGTCGTCGCGATTGACGCCGTCGAGGATCGAGCGCAGCCCGAGCTTCTCGCGCTCCGCGTGGCAGAGCGTGTAGAGCTCGGTCTTGCAGAAGTAGCAGCGGTTGGTGGGGTTCCGCGCGTAGTCCGGGTTCTCGAGCTCGTGCGACTCGACGAACAGGTGGCGCACTCCGAGCGCCTCGCCGAAGCGCCGCGCCTCCGCCTCCTCCTCGGCCGGCAGGGTGGGGCCGACGGTGGTCAGGGCCACGGCGCCCGCGCCGAGGACGTCGCGAGCGACACGCAGCACCAGCGCGCTGTCGACGCCCCCCGAGAATGCGACGATCGACGGGCCCGCGTCCTCGATCGCGCCCGAGAGCGCGTCCAGGGCGCTCACCGTCGAGCTCATGGGGCGGACCTCAGGCGGGGGCCGCCGCGGACGTGAGCTCCTTCTGGCGGCGGAAGAACCGGAAGCTGCGGAACAAGCTCGTCCACTTGTGCTTCTCGTGGCTGTCGCTGAACACCTTGAACGACAGCACCAGCCAGATGAAGAAGAGGCCCACGAGCTGGGTGCGCTGCGGATAGAGGGTGATGAAGCGGATCGCGCGCCGCGGGTTGAGATAGAAGCGGCGGTTCGCGGCGCGCTGCATCGCGTTCAGCTCCGCGGGGGGCACCTCGCAGAGCGTGTTCTCGGCGCGGAAGTAGCTGAAGATCTCGGGGTCGGTGGAGAAGTCCTTGCCGAGCGCGCGGGCCTGCTCGGTGAGCTCGGTGCCCTCGAAGGGGTTCACCACGAAGAACTGCGCGGTGTGGAGCTTCGAGTCGAGCGCGTACTTGATGGTGGTCTTGAGCTCCTCGCGGGTCTCGCCGGGGAAGCCGAGCATGAAGAACCCGTTCTGGAGGATGTTCATCTCGTCGGTCCACTCGATGACCTGGCGGAGCTTGTCGAGCTTGTTGTGCTTCTTGATCACCTTCTGCAGCCGCGGGGACGCGGTCTCGATGGCGTAGGTGATGCGGTAGCAGCCGGCCTTGGAGAGCTTCTGCAGCAGCTCCTTGTCCATCAGGTCGCCGCGCACGCCGTTCGGGAACGTGATCGCGAAGTCGAGCTTCTCCTCGACGATCCGGTCGCAGATCTTCTTCGCGTGGTCCATCTGGCAGTTGAAGATGTCGTCGATGATGTGGAGCTCTCGGATGCCCCACTGGTCGTGGAGCGCGCGCAGCTCCGCGATCACGTTGTCGACGCTGCGGGTGCGGAACTTCTTGGTGAAGATCGTGTGGCAATACGTACAGGAGTACGGACAGCCGCGCGACGTGAAGATCGACATGTACTGCTTGCGCTTGCAGACGGTCGAGAACTTGGGCAGATCGAAGTAGCGCGGCACGTCGATCAGGTCCCACGCCGGGAACGGGATCCGGTCGAGGTCGAGGATCGGCGGGCGCGGCGGCTCGACGACGACCTCGCCGTCCTTGCGGTACGCCGCGCCGAGCACGCCCACGGGTGCCTCGCCCGCGAGCATGTGCTGGAACAGCTCGGGCGCCGTATCCTCGCCCTCGCCGATGCAGAGCGCGTCGATCGCCTCGTTGCGCAGCGTCTCGTGCGGATCCGTCGACGGGTGGGGCCCACCGGCCGCGATCGGCAGGTCCGCGCGCCAGCCCTTGAGCTGCCGCGCCAGCGCGTGCATCGTCGGCGCCTCGTGGGTCATCGCGTGGATGCCCACCAGGTCGGGCGCGAACGGCTTGGCGCGCTCCACCGCGTCCTCGGGCGAGAGGACGTCGGCGATCATGTCGACGATCGCCACCTCGTGACCGTGCTGGCGCAACGTCGACGCCAGGTACATGAGGCCGAGTGGCTGGGTGACGGTGTAGTACTCGAGCGGACGGAAGGCCTTGTAGAGCAGGATCCGCGCCATGGTCGCTCCGCGGGGCTGGTCGTCGTGCGAGTTCGTTCGGTCCGTGGGGCTCGCCGCGCTGGCCGGCCGAGCTGTCCGGTGGGGGTTCACGCCACGCGAAAATTCCCGCGTGCGCGTCCTCCCGGGTGAAGGTCGGCGCCACCATATCCTTGCCCCCCCGACACCGCAAGCGGCGTGCCGGTCGCCGATTTCGATTGGGGCGCAGCCGAGCTCGTGTTAAGCTCGAGACCTAGAATCGTCGGCTGTACGCGCAGTTGGAGCGATTCCGCGGCGCGGCGCGAGGGTCGATTCGGATGCCTCCGAAGGGAAAGTCTTCCTCCGCCTCGGACCGGCCACCGGCCGACGTCGTCGGCGACCCTGGCGCGGGCTGGGGAACCGTTCTGAGCGCGCGCGGAGCGGGCGACGACGCGGGCACGGGCGTGGCGTCTTCGGTGTCGGTCAGCACGGACGCCGGCGGCGACGAACCATCCTGTGAGCCCAGCACGACGGCGCCTGCGGCGCCCGGGTCCGATCGTCTCGCCGACGAGTACTGGGGCCGGATCGTCGCCAATCTGAGGCGAGGATATCCGGACGCCGATCTGAGCCGGACCGAGCGAGCGCGTGTCGACGGCGAGCGCCTCCACGCGGGCCAGACGCGCAAGTCCGGCGAGCCCTATTTCCATCACCCGCTCAGGATCGCGCTCGAGGCGAGCGAGCTGGGCCTCGATCCCGACACGGTCGCGATCGCGCTGCTGCACGACGCCCTCGAGGACACCGACGTCACGCTGCGGGAGCTGCGGCGCGACTACGGCGAGATCGCCGAGGTCGTCGACGGCCTCACCAAGATCACCGCCGAGGAGGCGAAGGGCTGGGAGCGTGGCAAGGCCCAGACCTACTCGAAGATCCTGGTGTCGACGGTGCGCGACATCCGCACGCTCATCGTCAAGATCCTAGATCGCCTCGACAACGTGCGCTCGCTCGGCGCGATGCGACGCGACAAGCAGCGTCGCACCGCGCAGGAGACGCTCGACGTCTACGTGCCGGTGGCGGCGCGCCTCGGGCTCGGGGAGATCAGCCGCGAGCTGTCGCGCTATTCGTTCCAGTACCTCTACCCGAAGCGCTTCGCGCGCATCGAGCGCCAGCTCGAGGCCCTCCGCCGCGATCGCGAGGGGCCCGCGCGCTCGATCGCGGCCGAGGTCGCCGCGGGGCTCGATGCGGCGAACCTGGGTGCCGTCCAGGTCGTGCCGCTGTGGCGGGACGCCACCGATTACATCCACGCGGATCGCGTGATCGACGACATCCACCGCGGCTTCAAGGTGCTCGTGGCCGACCGCGTGAAGGTGTATTCGGCGCTCGGCGTGGTGCACGAGATGTTTCGCGCGGTGCCGGGCCGCATCCGCGACTTCATCTCGAACCCGAAGCCGAACGGCTACAAGGCGATCGTCACGCAGGTGAACCGCCAGGGGCAGATCCTCGACTTCTCGCTCACGACCCGGGACATGGACCTCACCAACGAGCGCGGCGTGGTCGCGAACTGGGCGCAGGGGCCGGGAGTGCTGTCCGAGTACTACCTCCGCTACCTGCAGCTCCTCGAGACGCTCACCGAGGACGACGACCTGCGCATGGCCGACGTGTTGAGTCATGCGCTGCCGGACACCATCCAGGTGTTCAGCCCGAAGGGCGACACCTTCACCTTCCCGCGCAAGGCGAGCTGCCTCGACTTCGCCTATCGCATCCACTCGACGAAGGTCGGCGACCTCGCGCACTGGGCGTCCGTGAACGGCCGGCGCGTGCCGATCTCGACCGCGCTCAGCGACGGTGACGTCGTCGACGTCCACACCTCCGCGGACGTGCGCCCCACCGAGCAGTGGCTCGAGTGGACCGTCACGGCGCGCGCACAGAGCTCGATCCGTCGCTCGCTCAAGCGCCAGCGCCGCGAGCGCTCGCGCGAGGTGGGTTGGGATCTCTTCCGCATGGAAACCCAGCGAGACTCGCTCGTCGCGACCGAGCTGATCGCGAGCAGCGCGTTCCAGGAGGCGCTCCGCGCTCGCAAGCTCGACCTCGACGAGTTCCTGATCGAGGTGGGGTTCCGGCAGATCGACTCGTTGCAGTTCCTCGAGGACGCCAAGCTCGTGCCGGAGGGGCGCGCGGCGCGAGCGCGGCGCGCGTCGGGCTCGCTGCTCTCGCGGATCCTGTTCCGGCGCGCCAGCCTCGATCGCCCCGGCTTCACCATCCGCGACTTCAACGACGCCTTCATCCGCCTGGCGGGCTGTTGTTCGCCCGTGCTCGGTGAAGACGTCCTCGGCTACCTCACCACGGGCAACGGCATCAGCCTGCACCTCCGGAGCTGCCCGAGCCTGGCGCGTCTGGATCCGACCGGGCAGGTGTCGATCGAGTGGGAGCCGAGCGCGCTCCCCGCGCGGCTCAAGCTCGAGCTGGTGGTCGACAACCAGGTCGGGCTCATCCACCGCATCGCGAAGGTCGTCGCCGACCAAGAGGTGAACATCGACGAGTTCCGGATGGACGTCGTCGGGGAGACCGGGCAGCTCAAGCTGGTGCTCGGGACCAACGTCCCCAAGACCATCCAGCGCATCGTCGACACGTTGCGATCGGTGAAAGGCGTCCAGCGGGTCTCGCAGGGCGCTTGATCCGGGTTCCCTGGCGATCGGCTGCGTGGCGAGCGACGGCGACGTTGCACGGCTGATCGACCCGATCCTCGAGGTCCCGCTGGCGATCGCGCTGGTGGTGATCGCGGTCGCTGGTTCGTCGTGGCGGCGGCGGATCTCGACCGACCCCGCGAAGCCCGGATCGCCGCCGCCCACGGAGGGCGCGGGCGTGCCAGACCGCCTTCGCGGCGCGCGCCGGATGGCCTTCGCGATCGGGCTGGTGGCGATGGCGCTCCGGGTGCCCTGGAGCCCGCCCGAGCCGATGGACCACCTCGAGTACGCGCTGGTGGTCGAGACCGACCTCGCCGAGACCTGGCGCGACGTGCTCGTCAATCGTGTGGGGATCGAGCAGGCGCACCAGCCGCTCTCACGGGTGCCGATCGCGCTCGCGCGGCACCTCGGCCTTCGTCCCGAGACGACCCGCTGGTTCCAGCTCGCGGCGTGGGGGCTCGCGCTCGCGGGCGCGTGGTGCTGGACCCGGTTGCTCGCGGGATCGTGGACAGGCGCTCCGGCCGCACGCGCCGACGGGGTGGCGCTGGCGAGCTTCGCGTGGGTGGCGTGGGCGCCACTCGGCGCCCGCTACGGCTTCGACGCGACGCCCTACGGACTCTTCGTGGCGTTCGCGTGGTGGGGAGCGGTGACGCTCGTCCGGATCGGACGCGGTTCGGCGGGGTGGCGCTGGCCGGCCGTCGCTCTCGGCGCGGCCGCGTTCTACACCCACTACGTCGAACTCTGGTTCTTCGTCGGCGCCACGGCGATCGCCTGGCTCGAGACCTCGACCCTGCCGATCGGCGCGCGCCGCCGCGCGCGCCTCGATCTCGTGGTGGTGGCCGCGTGCCTCGGGCTCGCCGTGGTCCCGTGGTTGCCCGCGATGCGCTGGGGCGCGGCGCTCTTCCGCGGCTACGTGAGCCGCGAGGTCGACCTCTACGCCATGGACTTCCCGTGGTGGGCGCAGCTTCGAGAGACGTTCCGGATCGCGACCGGATGGCCGGGTTGGACGGGCCTGGGTGCGCTCCTGGGCGCGACCGCGTATCTCGGGAGGCGCGGCGATCGGGCAGGCCGGATCGTGGCCGCGGCCGTGGTGGTCGGGCTCGCGCCGTACTTCGCGTTCCGCGCGGTACAGCAGTATCAGTACGCCGAAGCCTCGGGGGGCACCTACTTCGGAGCCCGGCACGTGCTGCCGTTCGTGCCGCTCGTGGTGTTGCCGGTGGTCGCGGCCCTCGAGCGTGCCGGCGTGAGCTGGCTCCCGACCTCGGCGTCGCCGCGGGCACGCCTCGCCGTGCTCGCGGTGTTGCCGCTGGCGGCCCTCGCGAGCACCGTCGCGGGTCGCACCCATGCCGAGCGGCCCGACATCCGCGAGGCGGCGCGCTACCTCCGCGGCCACCTCCAGGACGGCGACGCCGTCGGGGTGCTGCCGCGGTTCTTCTACTCGGCGCTGGTGGTCGACGAGGTGAGCGCGGGGCAGGTGCGGTTCCAGGACGCGTCGGGCTTCGCGCGCCTGCCCCTCGGTCGCGCCGATCGGGACGATCCGCTGGTGTGGCTGCCGGCCGACGACCGCGAGTTCCCGTTCCCGGCGGCGCTCGAGAATCGCGCCTTCCGGCGCGTGTGGGTGCTCGACTTCCAGGAGCGCGAGTTCGGGCTGCTCGAGCTCGCACCGAAGGTGAGCCGCGAGGTCACCGCGCACATGGACGCCGCGCACCGGCTCGTCGAACGTCGCGCGTTCGATCAGCTCGTGCTCTCGCTCTATCTTCTCCGCGACGACCGGGAGCGATGGAACGGGGAGCCCTGGCTGATCGACGATGCGACGTGGCGCGATCACGCGCGCGACGTCTCGTGGACGGTCGATGGCGGGCGGGCGACCTACCGGATCGACCTGCCGAGCCCGGCGGAGGGGACCCTCGCCGAGCTCGCGCTGTCGTTCGCCGCGACCGACGACGCGAGCGCCGCGAAGCGCGTCCGGCTCAGGATCGACCGCACGATCGACGAGACCTTCGAGCTGCCGCCGAGCGCCGTCACCCGTACGGTCCAGGTCTTCGTGCCGGCCCAGCAGCCGCTCGTGGTGCGCCTCGAGTACCCGGGCGTCGTGGCGCGCGCGCCGTCGCGCGTGGTGCTGCGAGCGGCTCTGGCTGGCCCGTGATCAGGGCGCGACGGGGGCGAGCGTGGTCGTCGCCGCGTGTCCGCCGACGGCGAAGATACGTCCCTCTCCGCCGCACGTCGTGAGCGGGGTGCCGAACGCCTCGACCGGATCGACGCCGAGGGGATCGTCACCGCCGAGGAAGAGGTAGGATGCGCCGAGCTCGTCGGCGATGGCGTTGGCCTCGCTGGCGCGCGTGGCCGCGACGAACCGGCCGACAGCGGCCCGCCGTTCGTCGACGGCCCGCGTCAGCGCCGCCATGTAGTCGGGTGGGGCGATGCCGTTCGGCTTGTCGCCGCGCAGGATCGGCTCGAGCGCGAGGACCGAGGCCCGAAGCGAGAAGATCGGGAGCCCGGTGCGCTCCGGGTCGTGGAGCACGCGCGCGTCGAGCGCGGTGTGCTCGCGGAGCCATTCACCGCAGTCGCGCTCCGCGCGCTCGAAGCGCTGCGGCTCGTCGCCGACGCCGAGGCTCGCCGTCACCACGGCGGTCAGCATCAGCGCCCCCATTGCCCACGCGGTTGCGCGCGCGGCTCTCGAGCATCGCCGCGAAGCCGAGCCCCGCGACGAGCTGCGAGACCAGGAGCACCGGGTGTTGGGCGAACCAGATCGGCGCCAGTCCTCCCGGGTTGTCCGGCTCGTACACGAGGTTCGCCGCCACCAGCCCCGCCGCACCCGCCGCGGCGAGCAGGTGCCAGCCGGCGCGGACCGAGCCGAGGCCCCGCCGCGCGCGCCACGCTGCGGCGAGCCCCACCCAGCGCAGGTTCCCGATCCCCAGTGCCACCAGGGGCACACCCGCGACGAACGCCAGCCCGCGCCAGCGACCCATCCCGCTCCACGGCGGCGGGAGCATCGCGAGGGCTGCGGCGAGGTTGGCGCCCGGGGCGAGCCGGAGGGGCGAGGAGCGGACCGAGCTCCATCGGTCGCTCGCGAGCACCACGGTCGCGACGACCATCGCGCCGATCGCGACCAGGGGCCGGGGGTCGCGGTGCGATCGTAGCCGCACCAGCGCGAGCCAGCCGAGCGCCGCGCCGCTGGTGAAGAAAAGCGGTGCCTTGGTCTGGAAGAGCGACGCGAAGAGCCAGCCGGCGGCGACGAGCGCCGCGATGCTCGGCGTGCGGTCGCGCGCCGGCGTGAGGTTCGGTGACGGAGTGGAGCGCTCCTCCCAGGCCGACGATCACCAGGAACACCGCTACCGCCAGGCTCGCGTACGCCATCGCCGAGTGTGTCTGACCGACCAGCCCCCAGGTCGTGGCGGCGTCGCCCGCGTAGAAGAGCGCGAGCGCGGCGCCCACGGCGGCGCGTCGGCAGCCGAGCATCCGTCGCGCGAGCACCGCCGCGCTCGCCGCGTCCAGCGCGAGCGTCAGGAGCGCGAGCCAGCGGCACTGGAGGTGGACGGGATCGACGTCCACGAGGCGCAGGTAGGCAGCCGTGAGCGACGGCACGCCGAACTGGTAGGGCGGCATCGGAAAGCCCGCCAGCGTGCTGACGCTCGGCGCTCCGGGTCGCAGCATCGAGCCCACCAGGTAGAAGTGGGTGAACTCGTCCATGTCGAACGAGATCCCCGTGGCGTCGAGCTGGCCGTTGGGATCGGCGAACGGGAGGAGCGCGGGGACGGCGGCGAGCGCCACGCCGACGAGAGCGAGCGTCCAGCGTGGATCCCGGGTCGTCGCTTCGGGTGCCGCCCTTCGATCGCGCCACGTGATCGTCAGGGCCGCGCAAGCACAGACCGCGCACCACCCGAAGAGCGCGGCGTCGGTCCCAGGCCACGACGGCCGGCCCGCGAGGTGCGTGTTCCAGAGGTAGTGGACCAGCGACGTGGTGACCAACCCGAGCACTGCCGCGCACACGGCGCGATCGGCGCCAGCGACGAGCCGGCGAAACGGCGCGGTGAGGACCCATCCGGGCAGCACCCCGAGCGCGACGGTGGCGAGCGCGAGGCGGATCGTCTCGGCGATCGGCACGCCCCAGGCGCTCATCAGCGCCACGCCGATGACGACCAGCGCGCCGCCGGCCGTCCACCGACACGTGCGCCGAGCGTCCGTCGAAGGCGTGGCGGGGAGTTCGGGAACCGTGCTCTCGGGTCAGGGACGTTCGGCGCGGCCGGCTGCGCGAGGGGCGCGAGAGCCTAGCCCGTATTATCCTCGACGAGTTCGACTTCGGCCGCGGATCCTCGGCCTCTGCGGGCGTAGTCGGGAGCTCCAGCCCTCGACGGACGGTGAGGTCCGCCTTCAGGCCCCGACTCGAGCGTCCATCCGCAAGCTGCTCGACGCTCGGCGGCCTCGCCACGAAGTGTTCGTGAATGATCGGGGCCAGAGCCCGTGCGGTGCCCGCCGCAAGCGATGGATCTCCGCCAGGACCGCGGCACCGCTGCGACCGAGGTTGGCCCCCTCGTCCTGGAGGGAGATAATCCGTGCCGCCCCCGCGGATCGAATCGAGGTAGAGCGCATCCATGGACGTCGCCTTCGTGTACCCCGGCTACGAGAGCCTGGGAGTCGAGATGCTGTCGGCCGCGCTCAAACAGGCCGGACACCGCACCAAGCTGATCTTCGAGCCGGCGCTGTTCGACGATCCGTACATCCAGCTGGCGCCGGTCAACCGCTGGATGAGCTTTCGCTCCTCCACCCTCCGGCGCATCGAGGAGCTGAGGCCGGACCTGGTGTGCTTCTCGGTCACGAGCTTCCTCTATCGCTGGGGGCTCGAGACCGCGCGCGCGATCAAGGAGCGCACGTCGGTGCCGATCGCGTTCGGCGGCATTCACCCCACCGTCGAGCCGCTCGAGGTGATCTCGCACCCCGAGGTCGACTACGTGGTGCGCGCCGAGGGCGAGCACACGCTGGTCGAGCTGGTCCGCGCGCTCGAGTCGGGCGACACCTCGGCGGACCGGCTCCGCCAGATCCCGAGCCTGGTGTTCCGCGACGGCTCGACGCCCGTCTCGAATCCGATGCGTCCTCTGTGGTCGGGGCTCGACGAGCTACCCGCGCCCGACAAGCAGATCTACTGGGAAGAGCATCCACTCTTCCGCATCGGCTACAACACCTTCGCGCAGCGCGGTTGCCCGGAGCGGTGCAGCTTCTGCTACAAGACGGCGCTTCGTCGCGTGATCGACGCACCGACCTACGAGTGGCGGCGCACTCCCGAGCACGTCGTCGAGGAGATCGAGCGCAACCGCGACGAGGCGGACATCTACTTCGTCCGCTTCGTCGACGACAACTTCACCACCAACCCGCAGTGGCTCCGCGAGTTCGCGACCGTCTACGGCTCGCGCCTCAAGATCCCGTTCTGGACCCAGGTCCATCCCGGCGCGATCACCCCGCTGACGTCGCAGCTCCTCAAGGAGTCGGGTTGCGTGGACGTGCAGATGGGCGTGCAGTCGCTCAACGAGGACGTGCGCGCCGGCTTCCTCAAGCGATCCGAGTCGATCCGCCGCATCGAGCGCTCGCTCGAGCTGCTGCGCGACGCCGGCATCACGGTCGCGGTCGACCACATCCTGAGCGTGCCCGGGCAGACCGACGAGGACCTCCGCAACACGGTGCGCTTCTACCTCGACAATCCGGTCGCGCGGATCAACGTGTTCTGGCTCGCGTACCTCCCGGGTACCGACATGACCGAGGAAGGCATCGCGAACGGCGACATCGACCCCGAGCTGGCGCGCAGGATCCGCACCGGCGAGGCGGCGCCCTCGGTGCTCACCGGAGGTCATCGCTTCAAGAAGGCGAACGCGCGTTTCCAGACGCTGCTCATCCTCGCCGGTGTGCTGCCGGCGTCGTGGACGAAGTTCATCCTCAAGCACCGCCTCGAGCGATACCTGCCGTATGCGGGGACGATCTTGAGCACGGTCGCGACGTACTGGTTGAGCTACAAGACCAAGGGCGCGCGCAACGATCTCTACCGCGTGTGGACGCGGATCAAGTACCGCGACTACACGCTGCGCAAGCTCACCGGGCGGACGTTCCGCCCCGAGCAGGTGACGTGGTCGGAGCCGCCACCGGCCGACCGACCGGGGATCGCGCGGGCCGCGTGAGCGCGGCGCGCGCGCGCGGGCTTCACCGATGAGCCCGGTCGAGGGCTACGAGCTCCTCGCCGGCGGACCACCGCTGGTGCCGCTGGCGTGGAACTTCGTGGTGCCCGCGTTCCTCGGGTTCCTGGTCGGCAGCACCTACGTCCTGACGTTCGGGCTGATCGCTGCGGTGGTGGTGTGGGCCGGCGCGAGCGTGTTGTTCGCGCTCTGGCTCGTGACCGGGCTCTATCCGTTCAACCGTCTTGCGCTCATCGGCTACGCCGTCGGCGGCGCGCTGGTGCTTCGGGCCGCAGGGGAGCTGCTCGCGCGGGCGATCCGCCGGGGCCGGGGGCGGGTCCGGATCGCCGACCTGGCGGAGCGCGACCGCGACTGGGCCGGCGCTGAGGCGATCGCGTTGATGCGCCTCACGCGAGCGGGCGCGCGCGTGGTACCGCAGATCGTCGTGCGTGGCGCCCCCGTGGTGCGCGCCGACCCGGCGTGGAGCTCGGCCGGCCGAAGCTTCGAGCTCCTCACCCGGCACCCACGCGGTGGCCCGGTCTGCCTCGCGCGCATCGAGTGGCTGGGCGGGACGCGCGGGGCCGACCTGGATCGGGTCACCGCTCGCGCGATCGGTCCCGACGCGGAGAGCGCCGCGAGCGAGCTGCCACTCCCGGCGTGCTTTGCGCTCCTCGATCGCGCCGAAGCCGGCGGGGTGGGCGCGGCGCGGCTCTTCTGCGGCGTGACCGCCGAGGGCTCGCTCGAGGTCAGCCGTTGCGAGCCGATCGCGCGAGCCGACTGGACCGACGTGTGGCTGGCCGGCGCGGGGTCGACCTCGCCGGGATCCGGTCTCGCCGCTCGAGCAGGAGATCACCGAAGCCGCGTGGGGCTGGGATCGGCTGCTCCTCGCGCGCGGTTCCCCGGACGACGTGCGGTTCATCGCGCACCGGCCCTACGTGTCGTTCGAGTCCGCGCGGGGGGGCGCGCGCGCGACCGGCGCGGCGCGCGACGGCGTGCCACGACGTGCGCGAATCGCCCTCGGTGTCGGTGTCTTGCTACGAGATCTGGTGCCGTTCGACGTCGGGCGGGCCGGAGTGGTCAACGCAGCCGCGCCGCGAGGCCCCCACGAAGCCGTGGCTCGGGCGAGGCGAGTGTGTCGGGAAGCGCTGGCGCCGATGCACGCGTGGTCGGCGCTGGCGCTGCGTTCGCTGCGCTGGATCGAGGCGCTGGTCGCTGACCGTGAGCGGCGCGACGACCTGCTCGCGCGCATCCAAGCGCCCGAGGTGCGCGCCCTCGAGGGGATCGCCGCGGACCTCGCGGCGCTGAGCGCGGAGCTACCGCTCGCGGAGCTGACCGGACTCGAATCCTGGAAGTCCGTCGAGGAGAGACTCCAGGTCCTGCCCGACGGCGAGCGGCGTTGCGCCGCGCTGCGTGCATTCCTAGCCGCGCACGGTCACCGCGGCCCGGGCGAGCGCACGCTCGCGGGCGCGCGCCTGAGCGACGGTCCGCACGTGCTCCGGGTCATGGCCGGTGAGGGGGGCTTCCCTCGGCGACCTCCGCGGCGCCCGTCGCCCGACGCCCGTTCGGCGGGCTCGATCCTCATGTGGCTGGATCCCCTCGAATGGTGGGTGGGCGTCGTCGCCGCGCTGGGCAGGTTCGCGATCCGGAGGCGGGTCGCCGCGCGTGAGCGCGCGACGCGCGGGCTCGGCGCGCTCCGCGCGTCGCTGCTGGTGATCGGTGACGAGCTCGTCGTGCGCGACGCACTCGCCTCGCGCGAGGACGTGTTCCTGCTGACGCTGCCCGAATGGCGCGCGCTCCTCGAGGCCGCGACGGACGTGCGCCCCGTGCTCGAGCGCAGGCGGCGCGCCTTCGGGGCTGACGCCTCGAGCCCGGCGCGGGCCGTGGTCGGCGCGCCGGAGACGCACCGTGGTCCGGTCGATCCGGGAGCGCGCGTGCTTCGCGGTGTCGCGACGAGTGCTGGCGTGGCGCGTGGTCGCGCGATCGGTCCAGGGCGCGCCTCGATGACGGGTCACACCGGCCCCGAGGCGAGGGTCCTGGTGCTCGACGATGCCAACCCGGCGCACGCAGGAAGTCTGGGCTCGGTCGCTGCGCTGGTGTGCGAGCGGGGCGGGTTGCTCAGCCACCTCGCGATCGTGGCGCGCGAGCTCGGTTTGCCCGCGGTGATGGGGTCGCCGACGCAGCGCGGGTGCTCGCAGCCGGCGGGTGGGTCGAGGTGGATGGATGTCGCGGCGAGGTGCGTCTCCTCGATCGCGCCGAGGTCGCTCGCGCGGTCAGCCCGCCGGGCTGACCGTCACGGCCGCGAGGATCGGCAGCGTCGCTGGTTCCGGGAGCGCGCTGGTGGCATGCACTTCGAACACGAGCTCGCGGCCGGGAAGGGCCACGAGCTCGCGCTCGAACACGTGCACGCCGCGGTCGGTCGGGGCGCGGCGTGGATCGAGGCGCCACGTTGCGAGCGTGCTCGTGACTCCGTCGCTCGTCACGCGAGCTTCGACCGTGATCGGCGCCGCCGAGCGGTACCAGAAGGCCGCCTCCGGGAGCGGGGCGAAACGCAGCTCGGCGGTGAGACGCGTCGGCGCTGGTCCGGCCGGGCGGGCGGAGCGCCACGTCCAGGTCGATGCGCCGGGAACGGGGATCACCCGGCCGGCGAAGACCTGACCCGCGAGGACAGCGTCGCCGTCGCCACCGGCGACGTAGCGCGCGGCCACCGCACGGCGGTCCCAGCCGGCGCGGTCGCGGCTCGCCACGACCAGGCCGGAGGCGACGACCGCCGAGCCGAGCCCGACCGCGAGCAGGCGCGCGGTCGCCATGCGGCCGGCGCGCGCGAGCTCCCCCGGGAGGGCGAGGACGGGTAGCGAGAGCCAGAGGATCCACGCCGTCCACAGCGCGACGTACGAGTGACTGGGCCAGTAGGGCGAGCGGTCCGCGAGCGTGCTCCAGTGCGGCTGGACGTCGAAGGGACCCGCGAGGCCCGTGGCGAGCCACAGCCCGACGCCACAGGCCCCGAAGATCGAGACGTTCATCCGCCGGTGCGCGGTGTCCCGTGCGAACGCGAAGTGCCAGGTCGCGACCCTGAGCGAGGTGCTCGCCGCGACGGCGCCCAGGAACAGGAAGAGCATCGCGAAGCTGAAGGCTTCGGGGAGCGTGTCGCCCCAGCCCGGCAGGAGGCCGAGGACGAGCACCGCCAGGGGGGCGAACGGTAGCGCCTCCGCCGTCAGCGCCACGCGCGGATCGAGGCGGCGGCGGCGCTCGAGCTCGCGGGCACCGAGGCGCCACAGCACCAGGAACAACGGCGCCAGCGCCGCGGCCCACACCACACGGCCGGCGAGGAGCTTTCCCAGCGAGACGTCGGACGGTACGCCGGCGAGGCACGCGCGGAGCTTGCGCAGGCTCACCGGCCCCTCGAAGATCGCGAGCGACAGCGCGCCCCCGACGACCACGGCCAGATCGGTGACGGCGAACGGCAGGGGGCGCTTGCGAGGTGTCACCGGCACGTCCGCGACCGTGGAGTCGGTGGACGTGTCGGAGCGCCGTCGGTAGACTCGACCTTCGCTGCGCCCGCGGCGACGGAGATCCGGCGTCGGCGCGGGGACGTCTCGTCGATACCGCTCGAGCGGTTCGGGGCACGCGGCCTGCGGTCCCGTCGAGCCTGGTCGGCGTCTCTCATTCCACTGTCCCGAGTCTCTTCGACGATCCGCCCCGCCTCCATGTCCATTGCTCGCGACGCTTGGTGGCGGACCGTGCTGGTCCATTACCACGAGATCGGCCTCAAGGGAGGCAATCGGCCCAGCTTCGAGCTCAAGCTGTGCGGGAACCTCGAGCACGCACTCGCCGGCTTGCCGCTCAAGTCGGTGCGGCGCCTGCCCGGCCGGATCGTGGTGACGTTCGAACCCGCCGCCGATCCGGCCGAGGTCACGGAGCGGCTGTCGTGGGTGCCTGGTCTCGAGAGCTTCTCGCCGGCGCGGCGCTTCGGTCTCGAGCTGGATCGGGTCGCCGAGGCCGCGGCGGAGGCGGTGGTATCGCGCATGCCGGCCTCGTTCGGCGTCAAGGCCCGGCGCGGATACAAGTCGGTGCCCCAGAGCTCGCAGGAGATCGGTGCCCTGGTGGGTGCCGCGATCGTCGCGCGCACCGGGCTGCCGGTGGATCTCAAGAAGCCAGAGCTGTGGGTGCGCGTCGAGGTGCTCCCGCGAGAGGTGTTGCTCTACCTCGATCGCCACCGCGGCGCGGGCGGACTGCCGGTCGGCACGGCGGGCAAGGTGGTCGCGCTGGTGAGCGGCGGGATCGATTCGCCGGTGGCGGCGTGGCGGCTCATGAAGCGCGGAGCGCGCTGCGTGTTCCTGCACTTCCACAGCCATCCGTTCACCGACGCGGCCTCGCAAGAGAAGACGCTCGAGGTCGTCGAGCGGCTGGCACGAATCCAGGGGATCTCGGTGCTCTATTCGTGTCCGTTCGCCGAGCTGCAGAAGGAGCTCGTGGCGCGCGCGCCCGCGCCGCTGCGCGTGATCCTCTATCGCCGCTTCATGGTGCGGGTCGCGAACGTGGTGGCCCGGCGCGAGCGCGCGCTGGCGCTGGTGACCGGGGAGAGCGTGGGGCAGGTGGCGTCGCAGACGCTCCAGAACATGGCGACCGTCGACGCGGTCGCCGAGCTGCCGGTGCTGCGGCCGCTGGTCGGGATGAACAAGAACGAGATCGTGGCCGAGGCCGAGCGCCTCGGCACCTACGAGATCTCGATCCAGCCCCACGGTGATTGCTGTAGCTTCCTGATGCCGCGCAAGCCGGCGACCACGAGCCGACCCGACGAGCTGGCCGCTCTCGAGAAGGAGTGGCCGGTGGACGAGTGGGTGGCTGCGACGTGCGCGCGGCTCGGGCGGCGGCTGGTGCAGCCGCCGGGCGCAGTCGCCCCGCGTGAGGCAATGCTCGCGGTAGACGCGATCGTTTGACTTGGGGGATGCGGAGGACCGATGGACCGACCGAACCTGGTGCTGATCGTGATGGACACCGTGCGTGCGCGCAACCTGCGCGCGTATGGCTACGGACGTGAGACGACCCCGCACCTCGACCGTTTTCTCGCCGAGGCGACGGTGTACCGGGATGCGACGTCGCCCTCGCCGTGGACGCTGCCGGCGCACGCATCGATGTTCACCGGGCGCATGCCCTCGCAGCACGGCGCTCACGAGAACCATCGCTTCCTCGACGCGGAGGTTCCCCACCTCGCCGAGCTGCTGCGCGTGGCGGGCTACGAGACCGTGGGGCTGTCGAGCAACTCGTGGATCTCGAACACCTTCGGTACGTCGCGGGGGTTCGAGCGCTTCTTCAAGGTGTGGCAGCTCGTGCAGTCGGACCAGGATCTGCACCGCGTCCACGTCGAGGACCAGTGGCAGAAGTGGCGGGAGACGGTGGCGCAGCTCACCGGTCGCGACTTCTTCCGCAACCTCGCGAACGGCGTCTACCAGCGCTTCCTGGCCGACGGCTACGACAAGGGGGGGCGGCGGATCGGCCGGTGGGTGCGCCGCTGGGCGGCCGAGCGTGACGGCAAGCGGCCATTCTTCCTGTTCGTGAACCTGATGGAGGCGCACCTCAAGTACCTGGCGCCCGCCCCATGGCGCCACCGCTTCACGGCGCCGGGCGTGGACGCCGCGAGGGTGAAGGCGATCAACCAGGATCCGTGGGCGCACCTCACCGGTCGTGCGCCGATGACGGAGGCCGATTTCCGGATCCTCGAGGACCTCTACGACGGCGAGCTCCTCTACCTCGACCAGTGCCTCGAGGAGCTCTTTGCGGCCTTCCGGCAGCGCGGCTGGAAGGAGCGCACGCTCGTCGCGGTGACCAGCGACCACGGCGAGAACATCGGCGATCACGGTCGCATGGATCACCAGTACTGCCTCTACGACACGCTCCTCAGGGTGCCGCTGATCGTGCGCTACCCCGACGATGCGAGCGCGCGTGGGCGGAGCGAGGATGCGCCGGTGCAGACGGTCGACGTGTTCCCCACGTTGCTCGAGGCGGCTGGCGTGGCCGTGCCGGCAGGGCCGAGAGCACCGGGTAGCCGCTCGTTGCGGGCGGCGCCGTCGACGCCGGACCGGGTGCGTGTCGCCGAATACCTGGGCCCGGAGCCGCGCGTGGAATCGATCGAGGCGAGGTATCCCGGCTTTCGCGGCGATGTGTTGCGGCGCTCGCTGCGTGCGGTCCAGTCGCCGGACGGCTGGAAGTGGATCAGCGCGTCCGACGGGGCCGAGGAGCTCTATCACCTCGGCGCCGATCCTCGCGAGGAGCGTGATCGCTCGAGCGACGAGCGCGCGCCGATCCTGGCGCTGCGCCAGGCGCTGACGGCCTGGGAGGCCGAGGCGGGTGGTGAACGCGAGACCGGCGACGAGCCCGAGATCGACGAGGCGGTTCGCAAACGGCTCGAGGCGCTCGGGTATCTGTGAGGACGTGACGCGCGCCTCGCTCCACCGCCGATCGGCGGCACGGGCGGGGCGACGGGGGGAGGGGAGATGTTCTGTTCGCACTGTGGGGCGCAGGTCGTGGAGGGAGTGCGGTTCTGTCGCGAGTGCGGCGCGGACCTCGCGGGGATCGGTGCGCCGCCGATCGCGAGCGAGTCCCAGCCGGCGTCGGCCGCCGTGGTGGCCGAGGCCGAGCACCGCGATGGACCGGCCTGGGAGCAGCGCGAAGGGGCCTTCGACCTGGGGGCGATCGGAACCACGATTGCGTCGGTGCTGCTGCGCCCATCGGACACCTTCGAGAGGATGCGTCGCGGGGGTGGGCTGGAGGGTCCACTGCTCTTCGCGCTGATCCCAGGCGCCCTCGCCACCATCCTCGGCACGCTCGTGCAGGTCGGGTTCCAGCCGCAGTTGCAGGCGGCGATCGACGCCATGGGGGACGAGTTCCCGCCGTGGCTCAAGAGCAGCCTCGGCGCGCCGGGGCCGGTGGGGCAGGGGCTCGATCATCGCGGGGCTGCTCATGCTGGTGGCCGGCCTGTTCCTGGCGGCCGGCGTGATCCACGTGTGCATGCTGGTGGTGGGTGGCGCCAAGCAGGGGTTCGAGACGACCTTCCGGACCGTCTGCTACACGAACGGATCGTTCGCGCTCCTGCAGGTGATCCCGAGTGCGCTCTCGATCCCCTTCATGAGCGGCGGCGCCGCAGGCATCGCGGGGGTGATGGGACTCGGTCTGGTCCTCGTCGTGTGGCGCTCGGTGGTGCAGGTGATCGCGCTGGCGCGAGCGCACGAGGCGAGCGTGATGCGCGCCGCGATCGCCGTGCTGCTCCCCGCGATCGTCTGCTGCGGCACGGTCGGGGGTGGCATGGCGCTCGTCGCAGGGATGGCGAGCAAGCTGAGCGGGACTTGAAGGTGGGGTCTCGGGCCGAGAGCGCATCGGCCGGGCCGACGGGAGGCGCCGCCCGCGACCTGGAGGTTGCGTTGCTGTGCGCCGCTCCGGCCGCGCTCGCGCTGGCGTGGACCTCGACGATCGCGGGAATCGGGCGGCTCGTCGGACCGTGCTGGATGCACAGCTCGTTCGGTGTGCCGTGCCCAACGTGCGGCGCGACCCGCGCCGCCGTCGCGCTCGCCCGGGGCGACTGGAACGCAGCGTTCGCCGTCCAGCCTCTCCTCAGCGCTCTCGGGGTACTCGCCGCGCTCTACGTACCCTGGGCCATCGGGGTGGTCGCGTTCGGATGGCGGCCGCTACGGATCGAGCTCCGCGGCGCGAACCGCCGCCCACTGCGGTGGGCGCTGGTCGGACTGGTGCTCGCGAACTGGGCGTACTTGGTCCACGTCGGCGTGTGAGTGCGGGACCGATCGATGCGCGCCCTCGACGTACTTCGCTCGGACGCCATCTCGCCGGTGCGGGACCTCGCCATCCAGCGCCACCTGCTCGCGCAGATGGAGCGACCGCGCGAGGGCGCGCCACGTCCTCCGACCCTGCACCTCGGCTGGATCGCCGGCTCCGCGATCGCGCTGGGCCGGTTCCAGCGTCGCCGAGCGGCTCTAGCCGCCGCGGTGCCCGGCACGGTACCGGTGCTGGTGCGTTCGACGGGTGGTCGTGCGGTGCGGATGGCGACCGGTCAGCTCAGTGTCAGCCTTGCCATGAGTGACCCATCGTCGGGGTTGCCACCCGGGTCTGGCGCGATCGGCGCCGAGAAGGTGATCAACCGCTACGTTCGCGGTGTGCTCGGAGGCCTCCAGAAGTGCGGCCTGCGGGCCTACTATTTCGGGCGCGACTTCCTGAGTGTCGATCGCAAGCATGGCGGCTACGTGTCGTTCGAGGTCGCACCGGGCGGGGCGACCTTGTTCAATGCTCTGATCTCGGTGGAGGCGACCACCGTGCTGCCCGCGGACTGGAACGGCTATCCGGGCGATGGCGGCAACCGTCCCGACCCGGAGACGACCACGCTCGCCACGGAGAGAGGTGGCGCGGTGGATCGCGGTGAGATCGAAGCTGCGATCATCGGTTCGTACGCCCGCCTGCAGGAGGTCGAGCCCCGCGACCGGACCCTCTCGCCGCTCGAGGCCACGCTACTCGGCGAGCGCGAGTCCGCGGTGGTGTGGGACGGCGAGGCTGAACTTTTCGGCGAGGCCGAGTGGCGGGATTCGACGCTGACGCCGATCGCCTGCGGATGGCTGCAGGCATCCGTCCAGGTGGTCCAGGATCGGTTCCTGGGGGCGGTGCGGCTGTTCGGCGACTTCATGGCGCCGTCTGGCGCCATCGATTCTCTCGAACGCGACCTCAGGCTGGTACCGATCGACTGGCGCGAGGTCGGCCTCGTGGCGGACCGGATCTTCGGCGGGCAACGGAACCCGATCGTCGGCGTGCGCCAGCTCCGCGTGATCCCGGATGCGATCCTCGAGGCTGCTCGCGGGGGCGCCCCGGGCGACGGCGAGCTTCCGCCGGCGGGCTGATCCGCGGCGCAGCGCGCCCCTGGAGCGACTCAGGGGATCCCGGTGGGATCCCCTGTTTCGTTGGCGCGCCGGGTGCGTGCGCCGGCTTAGACGAACGTCGTGCTCGTTACTTGCGGAAGCGCGACGGAATCGGCTCGCTGAACTGGTGGTCAGGGTGGATCTTCTTGGCCCGCTCGAGCAGCACGTCTTCACTCTCGACGTTGTTCGGGTCCGGCACGCAGCAATCGACCGGGCACACCTCGGCACACTGCTCGACGTCGAAGAATCCGACGCACTCGGTGCAGAGCTGCGGGTCGATCACGTAGATGTCGTCGCCCTCGCTGATCGCGTTGTTCGGGCACTCGGGCTCGCATGCCCCGCAGTTGATGCACTCGTCGGTGATCGTCGTCGACATGAATTCAGTTCTCCTTCAGCGCTGTCGGGGGAAGTGTTGACGTGGATCCGTGGAAGCGGGCACGTGGACGGGCTCACCTCGACGGGGGGCGAGTGTAACGACCGCTTTCCGAGCGTGTCAAACACCTCCGAAAACGTCTCGGCGCACGAAAAGACGTGTTCTCCCGGCGGTTTCGGCGCCTTCTCGGAGGTCGATTCGATCATCGCCACGGCCCTCGCGGGTCGTCGTGTGTTTCGAGGAAGGCCGTGACGAGCTGCCCGGCCAGCCGGTAAGAGCCGACCAGCGGATGCGAGGTCAGCGCCCGCGCCGCCAGCGCGCGGTCTCGTTCCAGAACCGCGCGCGCAGCGAGGCGTTCATAGGCCTTCACCGCGTGCATCAAGCCCGCGGCGTCCGGTGGCAGCGGCGAGCTCGCCTGCGGTTCGATCGCGCCCTCGTGGACGCGCACGGTGGTTTCGACCACGTCGTCGGCCGCGAACCCCGGTACGGCGCCAGAACTCGGCACCGACGCGATGGCCAGCTCGTCGCGCTCGCCGCCGATCGCCGCCATGAGGTCGAGAGCGACTCCGGCGTAGCCCTCACCGGCGTCTTCGGCCGAGTGCGCCGGATCGTCACGGCCGAGCTCCTCCCGGTAACTCCCGTCGCGATCGGCGCAATAGCGCTCGTAGGCGTCGAGCGCCCGATCGAAGGCGGTTTCGTACCGCCCCGTCGTATCGATGCCATCGAGTTCGGCGCGAAGCTCCCAGCCGCGACGATCGAGGTACTCGCCCCGCGTCCGCGGTCGCCCCGACTGGCGCGCGAGCACGACGTCGCGGTGGTAGTAGTAGTGCAGGTATTCGGTCGGTAGCAGGCCGAGGCCGCGAACGAGCTCCGGCTCGAACGGCTGCCCTACCGAGTGCATGAAGGCGTCATCGCGCAGCAGCGCCGGTAGGTGGTCGGTGCCCTCCACGTCCTCGAGGCGCTGCAGCCAGCTCAGGTGGTTGAGACCCACCACGGTGGGCCGGAGCGAGCGCGGATCTCGTCGCAGGTGACGCGCCGTGCGCCGGACCAGGTCGGAAGGCGTGTCGCAGATGCCGACGTGGCGCCGGAAGCCGGCGTCGAGGAGGAGCTGGGCCACCAGGCCCGCGGGGTTGGTGAAATGGAGCACGTGGGCCGTGCTCGCGCGCAACTCGACCCGTCGCGCGAGATCGAGCAGCGCGGGACCGTTCCAGGTCGCGAGCGCGAAACCACCGGCGCCGACGGTTTCCTGACCGATCACTCCCACGTCGCGAGCGATCCGCTCGTATCGCGCCCGCGCCGCATCTCCACCGGCGCGGATCGACGTCACCACGAAGCTCGCGCCATCGAGAGCCGCGTCGAGCGACGACGTGAGCTCGACTTGGAATCTGGCGCCGCGCCGGCTCGCGACTGCGGCAGCGAGCCCGCCGAGGGTGCGCAGTCGATCGGGGTCCGAGTCGAACAGCGTCAGCCGGTCGACCCGAGGGGAGGCACCGCGTCCGGCGATGGCTTGAACGAAGAGTGGAGCCCGGCTGCCGCCGCCGCCGACGAGCGTGATCTTCACGGGGCCGCCGAGGCCGGTGGCGTCATTCGCCGCTCGGCGCGCGGCGAGGTGCCGGCGCCTCCCGGCCGATACGACGCAGCACTTCCTTCATGTCCTCCCAGACGTGGCGCCGGACGTCTGCGGTGTACTGCCGCAGCACGTACGCCGGGTGGTAGGTCGGCATGAGCGGAATGCCACGGTACTCCTGCCACTTTCCGCGCAGCGCGGTGATCGCCACGTGCCTTCCCAGCAGCGTCGACGTGCTCGGGCGACCGAGGCTCACGATCACCTTGGGGGCGACCGCCGCGATCTGTCGCTCGAGGAACGGCAGACAGGTCGCGATCTCGTCACGCTCGGGCTCGCGGTTCTGCGGCGGACGACACTTCACGATGTTGCAGATGTAGACGTCCGAGCGCTCGAGGCCCATCCCGTCCTCGATGATACGGGTGAGGAGCTGCCCGGCGCGCCCGACGAACGGCTCGCCGCGCTTGTCCTCGTCCTCGCCCGGCCCCTCACCGACGAACAGGATCTCCGCCTCGGGATTGCCGACGCCGAACACCAGCTTGGTGCGGTGAGTGTGGAGCTTGCAGCGGGTGCAATCCCCGAGGTCGAGGCGCACGGCCTCGAGTGCCGCCGGGCCGCGCGGCCGGTCGCCGACCTGTGGCGCGGAGGCGGCAAGGGTTGGCGCCGCAGCGTCGCCACCCGCGGTGGCTGGCGCCACGGTCGGCGTGGGCCGGAGCTTCTCCTCCGGGACGCCGATCGGCACCCGGCGTGGCGCCGTCGCGCCCGGGATGGTCGCGACGCCAGCCTCGCCGAGCAACTCGAGCTGACCGCGAACCAACGACGCGAGCGCGGCGAGCTCCCGTCGTGGGTCGATCGGGGACTCGTCGTCGCTCGGGTGCATGGGGGATGGCAGCACCGCCGGCCGGACGCCGGCGTCACTCTGGATCGCGGATGGGTGCCCCCGAGACGACTCGAACGTCCGGCCTAGGGATTAGGAATCCCTCGCTCTATCCACCTGAGCTACGGGGGCCAAGTAACCGGAAGCTACGGCGCCTCGAATTCGTGCGTCAAGGCGCCGGCGAGACTCATTGCGCGGCAGGCGGCGCGATCGTCGAGAGCACTCTGAGTTGCTTCTCGACCGGCTGCGTCCACGTGGCCTTGAACACGTACTGCTCGATCGAAGGGTGGTTCACGACCTTGAGGCGGAACTTACCGCTCTCCCCTGGTTCGAGCTTGGTCGGAGCTAGCATCATCCAGTCCGATTGGAGCTCCGTCCCGGTCGCGTCGAACCCGGCGACGGTGATGCGCGCCGATTCGATGGCGACGTTCGAGACGTTCCGGATCGTGCCATCGAACGAAACGCGGTTCGATTCGTCGAGTCCCTTGGCGAGTGCGTCCATCGCGAGCACGTCGCCTCCCGCCGTAGCTTGGGCCGCCGGCGCGGGCGCGGGTGCCGAGCCCGGCGTTTCGGTCGGGCCTGGAGTCGCCACCTTCTTCCACACGACGTACGGCTGGGGCACGCGGAACACGGCCAACGGCGCTTCGTTCCACGGCAAGCCGGCGGACAGGTTGACGCCGATCATGAAGGACGCGCCGCCCGCGAGGAAGGCGAGGATCAACGGCAGCGCCCAGCCGAGGAACGCCT
The DNA here is from genome assembly GCA_016713535.1 of Deltaproteobacteria bacterium. Taxonomy (GTDB): domain Bacteria; phylum JADJOY01; class JADJOY01; order JADJOY01; family JADJOY01; genus JADJOY01. The sequence continues at coordinate 75,283 of JADJOY010000035.1, read as the reverse complement.
GCGCCATCGCTGCGCCCGCGCCGGTACCGCCGCCTTCGACCCGCCCGCCGACGCCTGGAAGGATGTCGGAGGCCTTCCGTCGGAGATGGCGACATCGGGGGCACTCTGGATACGTGATCTTGTTGAAGACCAATCCACAGTCTTCGCAGCGGATCATCAGCTCTTCAGGCATCGGCCCTCCTTCACGCGGGTGCACCGATCGGAATGCCGCTGGTGCGGGGGCGGCGGGTCCGAGGGTATATCACGATGAACCGTGCCCGCGCGACGTTCCAGTGAGCGCGCTCGCAACGCAAAAACGTCAATTTATTCCTTGACTTCACCCCAGGGCGTCGATAGCATCCTCGAGCCCGGACCCGGACGGGTGTTTCACTCGAGCGGGAGCCGAACAGCGCTTGGGAGCCCGAGCCATGAACAAATCGGACCTGATCGAAGCGTTGGCCGAACGCCGCAAGATGACGCAGAAGGAGGCCGACCTCGTCGTCAACCTCGTGCTCGATGGCATGACGGACGCGCTTCGCCGCGGCGAGCGGATCGAGATCCGGGGGTTCGGTAGTCTGATCGTCAAGACCTATGACCCGTACATCGGGCGTAACCCGAAGACCGGCGAACAAGTCCAGGTCCCGGCCAAGCGACTTCCCTTTTTCAAGGTGGGGAAGGAGCTCAAGGAGCGCGTCGACGGTCGCACCAGCGAGCTCACCGCGAATGGTGAGGGTGGTGACGAGATGGACGATGACGATCTGACCGATGAGGATGTCCTCGACGACGGTGCCGATGAGCATGCGGACGACGATTCGTCCGATCCCGTCTGAGCCTGCGACCGACGCAGCGTGAGCGCGCCGCTGCGGCTCCTCACCGCCGTAACGAGAAACGCCCACCGCCTCGATCGAGGCAGTGGGCGCCGTACGGCGTAGCGGGAGGTTCCGGCTATACCGGTCGGTCCCGCGGGCTCGTGAGGTGTCAGCCGGCGTCGCCGACCTGCGCACCGGTGAGCGCGTCGTTCACGGTGCCGAACACTTCGACGATACTGCCGCGGAGCGTCGACAGGATCGTGATCGCCGCGACGGCGATGATCCCCGCCAGCAAGGCGTACTCGATCATGGTCTGGCCATCGTCTTCCGCGATCAGCCGACGAAGAAAACCTCGCATCCTTGCGCTCCTTGAGAAGTGTCGTCGAAGTGCGCGCACTCTACGGCAGCGCGCGTGGGCTTGTCCAGTTATCTCCGGATGCTAGCGTGATTCACGCGAGCGCGGACACGGGCAGTCCGGGAGGTGGTGGTGGCTCGGCCCGCGGCGGTATCCCCGCTTGCAGACCCGGTGTGCCCGGCTCTTTGAGGATCGCCAGGTCCAGAACCTGTTCCATGCGGTCCACGAAGTAAAACCGCAGCTCCTTCTTCAACTCGTCCGGCACATCCTCGAGATCCTTCTCGTTTTTCTCCGGGATGATGACGCGCCGGATACCGGCACGGTGAGCCGCGAGGACTTTTTCCTTGATGCCACCGATCGGGAGCACCGCCCCGCGCAACGTGATCTCGCCGGTCATCGCGGTCTCGTGGTCGATCGGTCGGTCGACCAGAAGCGACGTGATTGCGGTCAGGATGGTGACGCCTGCGGAGGGACCGTCCTTGGGGATCGAGCCGGCCGGCACGTGGATGTGGAAGTCGGTCCGCTCGAAGATTTCGTCATCGATGCCGAGCCGAGCGGCGTTCGAGCGAATGAAGCTCAGCGCCGCGTAGGCGGACTCCTTCATGACCTCGCCGAGCTGGCCGGTGAGGTGGACCTTCCCTTTGCCCTTCATGCGAGTGGCCTCGATGAAGAGGAGGTCACCACCGACGGGGGTCCATGCCAGCCCGGTCGCCACTCCGGGCACCGCGGTGCGCTCGGCGACGTCCTGGAAGAACTTGATCGGACCCAGGATGCGCGTAACCTCGTTCTCGTCGAGGACGCGCTTGTCGGTCCGACCCAGGGCGACTTCCTTGGCGACCGACCGGCACACGCTGGCGATCTCACGCTTGAGGTTGCGGACGCCAGCTTCCTTCGTGTAACTGCGGATGACCTTCCGGATCGCGGCGTCCGGGATCTCGATCTGCTCGGCGGTGAGGCCGTGCTCGTCGATCTGCTCCGGGACGAGGTACTTGGTCCCGATGAAGAGCTTCTCGTACTCCGTGTAGCCCGGGATGGAGAGGACCTCCATGCGGTCCCGAAGCGGCGCTGGGATCGTGTCGAGGATGTTCGCGGTGGTGATGAACATCACCTTCGAGAGGTCGAACGGCACGTCCAGGTAGTGGTCCGAGAAGCTGTCGTTTTGCTCGGGATCGAGGACCTCGAGGAGCGCCGAAGACGGGTCGCCGCGGAAATCGGTGCCGACCTTGTCGATCTCGTCGAGCATGAACACGGGATTCGAGGTGCTCGCCTTCTTCATGCCCTGGATGATGCGGCCGGGTAGGGCACCGACATAGGTGCGTCGGTGGCCCCGGATCTCCGCCTCGTCGCGGATGCCGCCGAGGCTGATCCGCACGAACTCGCGCCCGAGGGCCCGGGCGATGGACTTGCCGAGCGACGTCTTGCCCACACCCGGAGGCCCCGCGAAGCACAAGATGGGGCCCTTCATGTCCTTCTTCAGCTTGCGGACCGCGAGGTACTCGAGAATCCGCTTCTTGACCTTCTCGAGGTCGTAGTGGTCCTCGTTGAGGATCTTCTCCGCTTGCTCGAGGTCGAGCCGGTCGTCGGTTTCCTTCGCCCAGGGCAGCTCGATCAGCCAGTCCAGATAGGTGCGCGCGACCGAGTACTCGGGGGAAGAGCTGTTCATGCGCTCGAGCCGATCGAGCTCCTTGAACGCGACCTTCTCGACCTGCTCCGGCATCTTCGCCTTGGCGATCGCCTCGCGGAGCTCGTCGACCTCGCTGCCCGGCTCACGCTCGCCGAGCTCCTTCTGGATCGCCTTCATCTGCTCCCGCCGGTAGTACTCTCGCTGCGACTTGTCGATGTTGCCCTTCACCTCGGACTGGATCTTGTGCGAGAGCTCGAGGATCTCGAGCTCCTTGGTGAGGTGGCGGGAGATCTCCTGCAGCCGGTCGCGGACGTCCATGGTCTCGAGGACGTCCTGCTTTCGCTCGACAGGGATGTTGAGGTAGGCGGCGACGATGTCGGCGAGGTTCCCAGGATTCTCGAGATTGCCGAGGAACAGGCTCGCTTCGGCGGGAATGTTGGGCGACAGCTTGACGATCTTCTGCGCCAATGTCTTCACGTTGCGTAGCAACGCGTCGACCTCGGCGGCGCGCGAGGGGTCGGCACGATCCTCGAGGGTTTCACCCTCTACCTTGAGGCACGGGGCGTACTGGACGAAGCGTCGGATCCTGAAGCGCGAGAGGCCCTGAACGATGGTGTTCTGACCGCCATCGAGCTTGCTCTCGACCTTGATGATCTTGGCCAGGGTGCCCACTCGGTAGAGATCGTCCTCGCGGGGATCATCCACCTGCGGAGCGCGCTGGGTCAGGATGAGGATCATCGAGTCGGTCGAGGTCGCCTCCTGGATCGCCTGTAGTGACTTCTCCCTGCCCACGTTGAGCGGCATGGGCAGCAGCGGGAACAACACGGCGTTGCGGACCGGCAGCACCGGGACGATGCGAGTGGGGCTCTCCTGCACGAGTCCTCCCTTGGGTGCGCCTCAAGCGGCGACCCGAAGCCGAGCCAACTTAGCCACTTTTCGGGGACCTGCAAGCAACGGCGGTCGGAGTGGTGGGTGAGGTGAAAGCGGCGTCGATTCGAGCACTTGGATGGTGCGGTGCGTCGAAGGCTCGTGTCGTCGCGCCGGTCGGTAGACACGGGCTCGGGTTTCGTAGCACCATTGCGCGGCTCCACGTCGGTCGTGTCGCGGCTGGCGCTCCCCGGCCCCCACGCGCTCTCACGCCCCTCGCGATGTCGTCCTCTTCCGGCAACAGTCGCGCCGACAACTCCGGGCGGAGACCCGTTCTCTTCATCCAGCGTCGCTCGCCCGAGGGACCGGGTGCGTTTGCCGAGATCCTCGGTGAGTGCGGGCTGCCGTGGCGGTGTAGTCGGCTTCACGCGGGGACGTGCTCCCGACCAGACTCGATGACTGGTCCATGTTGGTGGTTCTCGGCGACGCATTCTCCCCCGGTCCGCCGGCGAGGGCACCGTCGACGCATCGTTGGCCGAGTTGGTGGATGCCGCAGTCAAGCGAGATTTTCCGACCATCGCCGTCGGCTCCGGCGCGGAGTTGCTGCTCGCCGCTCGTGGTGTGGCGCCGCGCCAGCGACCGCAGGCGCTCGTGGGGTGGCACCCGATCGAGCTCACGGCGGATGGCCGCGCGGACCGGGCGCTGGCGGGACTACCCGCCTCGTTTCCCGGCTTTCACTGGCATCGGCACGAGCTCGTCGTTCCTGAAGGCGCGGTCACCCTCGCAGCAGTCGATTCTCAGCGGTGCCAGGCGTTCCGAGTGGGCGAGAACGTGTATGGTTTCGGGTTTCAGCCCGAGGTCACCGGCTGGATGGTGGGGCGCTGGGTCGACGCCTATCCCGATGCGCTGGCTGGCCGACCCGACCTCGTTCCGATCCTTCACCGGGAAACCTCGGAGAACGCAGACGGATCCCGGCAGCGCATGCGCGAGCTTCTTCGAGGCCTCCTGCCCGCGCTCGGCGTGATTCCGTCTGGCATGGGGCCGATCGTGAATCGCGCGATGGCATGACCTCGGACCGGTCCTGGTCGGCGCGGGTCTCGAGCCTGGGTCGCCGAAGAGCAAGACGAAGAGCAGGAGGAGCGACAACGTGCGCGCACTCGTGACTGGAGCCGCAGGATTCATCGGCTCTCATCTCTCCGAACGACTGACGGCGGATGGCCACGACGTGGTGGGAGGCGACTGCTTCATTGACTACTACGCGCGCTCCATCAAGGAGCGGAACCTCGAGCGACTCCGCGCCGAGCCTCGCTTCACGTTCGTCGAAGTCGATCTCAACACCCTCGACCCGAAGGCTCTTCTCGCCGGTGTCGACTGGGTCTTTCATCAAGCTGCGCAGGCCGGAGTGAGAGCGAGCTGGGGTGACAGTTTCCGGATCTACACCCGGCTCAACATCGACGCGACGCAGCGCTTGCTCGAGGCCGCCAAGAGCGCGGACCGTCTGAAGAAGCTCGTGTACGCCTCGTCGTCGTCGGTCTATGGCGACGCCGCGACGCTCCCGATGCTCGAGGATCATCCGACCCACCCGCTCTCGCCGTACGGGGTGACCAAGCTCGCCGCGGAGCATCTGGCCGTCCTCTACACCAAGAACTTCGGAGTTCCGACGGCGAGCCTCCGCTACTTCACCGTCTACGGTCCGCGGCAGCGGCCTGACATGGCGTTCCACAAGTTCTTCAAGGCAGCGCTGGCGGGTGAAGAGATCAGCGTCTATGGAGACGGAACGCAGACCCGTGACTTCACCTACGTCTCCGACGCCGTGGAGGCGAACGTGCGCGCCGCCGCCTCCGCACCACCGGGCGCGGTCCTCAACATCGGTGGCGGATCGCGGGTGTCCGTCCGCGAGGTCTTGGCAATGGTCGAGGAGCTCGTGGGAAGGCCCGTGCGTGTTCGTTATCTGGAGGTGCAGCACGGCGACATGAAGGACACCGTGGCGGACACCACCCGCGCGCGTGAGCTCATCGACTACCGCCCTCTGGTGTCGCTCCGCGACGGACTGGCCCGAGAGCGAGATTGGGTGGCCGCGCTGTACGGGATGCGTGGCGCGTGAGGCTCTCGGCTCGATCCGTACGCGGTCCGGAGAATCGGTGAGCACGCGTCGCGCGCCAGTGGTCGCGATCGACGGACCCTCCGGATCGGGCAAGAGCACGCTTGCCCGAGGCCTGGCCACTCGGCTCGGCTTCATCCACATCGACACGGGCGCGATGTATCGCGTCGTGGGCTTGAGGGCGGCCGAGGTGGGAGTCGGGATTCGCGACGACGAGGCGCTCGGACGGCTCTGCGACCGCCTCGCGATCCGTTTCGACCGCCGCGACGGCCAGGTGCGAGTGCTCGAGGGAGGCCGCGACGTAACGGACGACATCCGGCGGCCCGAGGTCAGCCGGCTGGCGTCGGACGTGTCGACCAACCCGAGCGTGCGCCGGGCGCTCGTCGAGATGCAGCGCGCGATGGGCTGTGAAGGCGGCGTGGTGCTCGACGGGCGCGACATCGGCACGGTGGTGTTCCCGGACGCCGAGGTGAAGATCTATCTCGACGCCGAGGTCGACGAGCGTGCGCGACGGCGCACCGCGGAGCTCGCCGAGCGCGGGACGCCCGAAGATCCTCGCGCGACGCTCGCCGCGATGATCGAGCGCGATCGTCAGGACTCGACGCGCTCCGAGGCGCCACTGCGACCGGCGCCCGACGCCGTTCACTTCGATTCGACCCGGCTCGACGCGGACACCGTGCTCGCGAGGGCGATCGAGCTGGTCCGCCGCTTCACGGATTCTTGACACGGCGAGTCATCTTGCCTTTGAAGTCGGAACTCGCTATCTATTGTCGATTCTTCGGAAATTCGCCGCAGCGCACCCAGGAGGTGGGATGGTAGTGGAACAGCAGAAGCCGTCGTCGGCTCAAAACGCCAGCATCATGAGTGGAGTCGACGAGGACAGCTTCGAGGCGCTTTTCTCGCAGAGCGAGAAGGCCGTTCAAGAAGAAGAGGTCGTGGTCGGTCGGGTCTTGCAGATCCTGAAGGACCACGTGCTCGTCGACGTCGGACACAAGTCGGAGGGGCTGATCCCGATCGACGAGTTCCTCGATCACGACGGCAATCTGACGGTCAATCCCGGCGACAAGGTCGAGGTCTACCTCGAGGCCGCCGAGGACGAAGACGGCCTGGTGGTCCTCTCGAAGGAGAAGGCCGACCAGCTTCGCGTGTGGGACCGCATCAGCGACGCCTTCGACAAGGGTGAGCCGGTCCCCGGGAAGATCGTCGCCCGGATCAAGGGCGGCCTTCGCGTCGACATCGGCGTCCAGGCCTTCCTCCCGGGATCGCAGGTCGACCTCCGTCCGGTGCGCAACCTCGACGAAGAGATCGGCAAGACCTACCAGTTCAAAGGTTCTCAAGTTCAACAAGCGCCGCGGCAACATCGTGGTGTCGCGCCGAGCGCTCCTCGAGAGCCAGCGCGAGGCGATGCGAAGCCAGACGCTCGAGCGCATCGAAGAGAACAAGATCATGGACGGCGTGGTCAAGAACATCACCGACTACGGCGCGTTCATCGACCTCGGCGGGATCGACGGACTGCTGCACGTGACGGACATGTCGTGGGGACGGGTCAACCATCCCAACGAGGTCTTCAAGGTCGGCGATCAGGTCAAGGTCAAGGTGCTCAAGTTCGACCGCGAGCGTGGCCGCGTGTCGCTCGGTACAAGCAGACGATGGAGGATCCCTGGACGACCGCTCCGGATCGGTATCCGCCGGGCACCCGGGTCAAGGGCAAGGTCGTCAGCCTCACGGACTACGGCGCGTTCGTCGAGCTCGAGAAGGGCGTCGAAGGCTTGGTGCACGTCTCCGAGATGTCCTGGACCAAGAAGGTCAAGCATCCATCGAAGATCGTCGAGGTTGGCCAGGAGGTCGAGGCGCAGGTCCTCGACGTGGACGTGGCGAACCAGCGCATCTCGCTCGGCTTGAAGCAGATCATGCCGAACCCGTGGGACCTGGTCGAAGAGCGCTACCCGATCGGGACCGTCATCCACGGCAAGATCAAGAACGTCACCGATTTCGGCATCTTCATCGGGCTCGACGAGGGGATCGACGGTCTCGTCCACATCTCGGACCTGTCCCGCAAGAAGCGCTTCGGGCACCCCAGCGAGGTGTACCAGAAGGGCCAGGACGTCGAGGCGGTCGTGCTGCACATCGACCGCGACAACGAGCGCTTCTCGCTCGGTATCAAGCAGCTCGAGCCGGATCCCTGGACCGAGATTCCCCGCAAGTACTCGATCGGCTCGGCGGTGTCGGGTCCCGTCACGGGGATCACCGACTTCGGCGTCTTCGTCGAGATCGAGGAGGGAGTCGAGGGTCTCATCCACGTCTCCGAGCTCGGCGTCGATCGCTCGGAGAGCATCGCCAAGGTCGTGTCCGTCGGTCAGGTGGTCGAGGCGGTGATCACCAATCTCGATCCGGTCGAGCGCAAGATCGGCCTGAGCGTGAAGAGCCTCGAAGCGGCGAAGACCCGCGAGGAGCTCGAGCGCATCCGTGCTGCGCAGCCCCCGCCGCCCACCGCGATGGCCGCCGCGTTCGAGCGGGCATCGAGCGGCAGCAGCGACTCGGGCAACGACGAGTGAGCCGGACGTGACCGGCGTCGACCGGGGCGCGAGCGGCCCCTCCCGCCGAGGGCGGGGGGCGTGGCTCGCGCTCTTTCTTTTGGTGCTGTTCGGCTCGGCTGGAATCGGGCTGGTGAGCTTCCTCGCGTCGGGCGGCGAGGACCACTCGGCGTTCTCCGTCGGCGAGCGAGTGGGCGTCGTCGAAGTCAAGGGTGTCATCGTAGACGCCAAGCCTGTCCTCGATCGGATCGAGTCGTTCCGCAAGAACGGCTCGATCAAGGCCGTGGTGCTTCGAGTCGACAGCCCGGGCGGGGCGGTGGCCCCTTCGCAGGAGATCTTCGAGGCGATCCGCAGCCTCGACGCGAAGAAGCCGGTGGTCGCCTCGTTCGGCTCGACGGCGGCTTCGGGTGGTTTCTACGTCGCTTGTGGCGCCCGCCACATCGTCTCGAACCCCGGCACGCTGACGGGGTCGATCGGCGTGATCCTGGAAGGCGGCAACTACGAGCGCCTGATGGAAAAGGTGGGGGTGCGGTCGGTGGTGGTGAAGAGCGGTCCGTTCAAGGACATCCTCTCGCCGACGCGGGAGATGACGCAGGCCGAACGGGACCTGCTTCAGGAGATGGTCCAGAACGTCTATGGTCAGTTCGTGCGCGCCGTGATGAACGTGGCCACGCGGCGGGGCCTCGACGAGGCGCAACTGCGAGCTGTTGCCGACGGTCGAGTCCTGTCGGGTGAGCAGGCGTTCGAGAAAGGGCTGGTCGACTCCCTCGGCACCCTCAAGGACGCCGTCGCGAAGGCGGCCGAGCTGGCGGGAATGTCGGGAGAGCCCAGTGTCTACTATCCCGAGGAGCATCACTCGCTCCTCGACAAGCTGCTGGGTGGAAAGCTCGAGCGGTGGCAGTCCGCGGTGATGCCGACCGGGCCAGGGCTGTACTTCCTGCTGCCGAGCTGGTGATCCGGTCTGCTCGCCGTGCGCGGCGGGGGTGTCGTGTCGAGCGCGGACGATCGATCTCCCACGGTGTTGTGGGCTCCGTGGCGGATGGAGTTCGTCGCCGGGCCGAAGATCGGGGATTGCGTCTTCTGCGCGATGCTGGTCGCGTCCGATGATCGCGAGTCGCTGATCGTCCATCGCGGGCGCTCCGCGTTCGTGGCGCTGAACCTCTACCCGTACGCTCCTGGACACCTGCTGGTGGTACCGTGCCGTCACGTCGCCGATCCGTGGTCGCTCGAACCGAGCGAGCGACACGAGGTCGACGACCTGGTGACGGTGTCGATGCAGGTACTGCGCGAAGAACTTCGTCCCGAGGGGTTCAACCTGGGTGCGAACGTCGGGCGAGTGGCGGGTGCCGGGATCGCACACCACGTTCATCATCACGTCGTGCCACGCTGGACGGGTGACACCAACTTCATGCCTGTGATCGGCGCGGTCTCCGTGATGCCCGAGCACCTGCGCCGGACGTACGAGCGGCTCAGGCCTCGCTTCGACCGGCTGGCCGATCGTCACTGAAGCAAGGATGGACCGATGGCACTGATCCGTGTGCTGAGCCGCTTGGCGTTGATCTTCGTGACCGTGGCGCTGGTCGCCTTCGTGGTCTTCAACTACGGAAGCTTCCTGGTCACCGTTCAGTCACTCGAGTTCCGCTACTGGGTCGGGCCGAACGACTCGATCCACGCCCCAGAAACGCCACTGTTCGTGTTCAGTGCCGGCTTCTTCGTGCTCGGGGTGGTCCTGATGGGCCTGGCCAGCATGCAGGTCTATCTCGATCTGGCCGCCTCGTGGCGCCGGCTTCGCAAAGAGCGAAAGTCCTACGAGCCGGAGCGCCGCGAGCTGGAGCGCGCGCGTGCATCGCTCGCCCGCGAGCGAGAGGATCACGAGCCGAAGCTCCGCGAGCTCGAGTTCCGGGTCGCCGAGCTCGATCATCGAGCCGAGGGCTCAAGCGCGATCGCGAGGCGATCGCCGAGGCTCGAAGCCACCTGGCCAGCGAGCGTGCGGAGCTCGCCCGGGGAGCGGGCCGAGGTCGGGGCGGAGCGCAACGCCGTGGAGCGTGAGCGGACGCAGGTCGAGGCTTCTCGATCGGCGCTCGCTCGGCAACGCGCGCGAGCCGAAGTAGCGATCCCGGCCGTCCCTGCCGTGGCGCACGAGACGCGCCCAGACTCGGCGGTTCGCCCCCCCGCAGCCGGCCCGGCGCCGGGGCGGGAGCCGAGCCAGGCGGGTGAGGGAGAGGCTGCGGCGGACGAGACCGAGCCGGAGGTGGAGTGGGATCTCGCCGAGCGCCTCGACGACGATGTCGCCGCCGTCGCGCGGCTCGCGCAGGAGGATCCGGCCGAGGGCGCCTCGGCCGATGCGGCTGCGGAGAGCGAAGGTTCGCCGATCCCGAAAGCGGATGAAGACCCCGAGCCTTCGCGCTGAGCTCGGACGGTTCGAGTAGGTTGCCGGACCCTCGCGCGCGCTTCTGACCGCTCCGTCTCCATCGCAGCACGCACCACGATGAACGCGCCGCGCACCCTGACGCCGATGATGCGTCAGTACCTGGACATCAAGGACCGTCATCGCGACGCGATCTTGCTGTTCCGGATGGGGGACTTCTTCGAGATCTTCTTCGAGGATGCGCTCGCTGCCTCCTCGTTGCTCGATCTCACGCTCACCTCACGCGACAAGGACAGCCCCGAGCCGATCCCGTTCTGCGGCTTCCCTCATCATCAGGTCGACGCGTACATCGCCAAGCTGATCGCGGCGGGGCGGCGCGTGGCGGTGTGCGATCAGGTCGAGGATCCCGCCGAGGCCAAGGGAATCGTGCGCCGCGAGGTGGTACGGATCGTCACCCCGGGAATGATCGTCGGGGGCGAGCTGCTGGCGCAGGACCGTAACAACTATCTCGCCGCGATCCGGCCGGGTGATCGCGCGTTCGGTCTGGCGCTCGTCGACGTCTCGACCGGGGACTTCTGCTTCACCGAAGTCCAGAGCGAAACCGCCCTCGGCTCCGAGCTCGACCGCTTCGCACCGACCGAGATCCTACACCCCGAGGGCTGGGAGGCGCCCCGTGGAGTGGCCGATAGCGGCCGCTGCCTGAGCCCGCTTCCCGTCGATCGCTTCACGGACGAGAACGGTCGTGCGCAGCTCGTGGTCGCGTTCCCCGAGCTCGACGTGGCGGGCGGGACGCTCGCAATGGGCGCGATCGGCGCAGCGCTCGGCTACGTCGCGTGGACCCAGCAACGGATCCCATCGCACCTCACGCCACCACGCTACTACGAGCCCGACGAGCGCCTCATCGTCGATCCCATCGCCGAGCGGAACCTCGAGCGCGTGCGCTCGCTGGTCGACGGTGGTCGCGGCGGCACGCTGCTATCGATCGTGGACCGCACGCGTACGCCGATGGGAGCTCGTCTGCTGCGGCGCTGGTTGCTCGAGCCACTGGTGCGACCGTCGGCGATTCGCGAGCGTCACGACGCGGTGCAGGCGTTGCTCGACGATCCGATGCGGCGTGCGGACCTCGTGCACGCGCTCGGCGCCGTCGGCGACCTCGAGCGTCTGAACGGGAAGGTGACGACCGGACGCGCGTCGGCGCGTGATCTCGTCGCGTTGGCTGGCGCGCTCGAGAAGCTCCTGAGCTCAAGTCGCGTCTCGGTGACGCCGGCGTGCCACGCCTCGAACAGCTCGCCGATGCGATCGATCTGCTCACCGACGTCACGGAGGACGTACGGCGGGTGCTCGTGGACGCACCGCCGCTGGCCATGGCCGAGGGCGGTGTGGTGCGGGACGGGTTCGATCCCGCTCTCGACGAGGCGAGGCTGCTGATGCGCGACGGAAAATCTTGGATCGCGCGCCTCGAGGCCGGCGAGCGTGAGCGTTCGCAGATCCCGAAGCTCAAGGTCGGCTACAACCGGGTGTTCGGCTATTACCTCGAGGTTCCGAACTCGTTTTCCGAACGGGTGCCGGCGACCTGGATCCGCAAGCAGACGCTCGTCGGAGCCGAGCGCTACGTAACACCCGACCTCAAGGAGATGGAGGCCAAGATCCTCGGCGCCGAGGATCGCGCCCGGAAGCTCGAGCTCGAGATCTTCCACGCGGTTCGTGAGCGCGTCGGCGAGCGCGCGCCGCGGATCGGCCGCACAGCGAGCGCGATCGCCGAGCTCGACGCCCTCGCCTCGTTCGCCGAAGTCGCCGCGGTGCGTCGCTTCGTCCGGCCCGAGATCGACGAGAGCGGCGTTCTCGACCTGCGTGAGTGTCGTCACCCGGTGGTCGAGGCGAATCTCGGGCGCGACCGGTTCGTCCCCAACGACGTCCGTCTCGACGGAGACGAGAAACCAGATTCTCTTGATCACCGGTCCCAACATGGCCGGCAAGTCGACCCTACATGCGCCAGGTCGCGCTCACGGTGGTGCTCGCGCAAGCGGGTCGTTCGTGCCCGCGAAGGAGCGCGGGTCGGCGTGGTCGACCGAGTCTTCACTCGCGTGGGAGCGTCGGACCGGCTGTCCGAGGGTCAGAGCACCTTCATGGTCGAGATGGTCGAGACCGCGCAGATCCTCGACCAGGCCACGTCACGAAGCTTGGTGCTCCTCGACGAGATCGGGCGAGGGACCAGCACCTACGATGGGCTCAGCATCGCGTGGGCCGTCGCCGAGCGCTTGCACGAGGGGCGGGGTCGGCCGCGAACGTTGTTCGCGACCCACTACCACGAGCTCACCGAGCTGGCCTCGTCGTTCCCGCGGATCCAGAACTTCAACGTGGCCGTGCGCGAGTGGGGGGAGGAGATCCTGTTCCTCCACCGGATCGTGCCGGGTGCTGCGAGCCGCAGCTATGGGATCCACGTTGCGCGCCTCGCTGGTTTGCCTGACGAGGTGATCCGCCGTGCCCGCGAGCTACTCGCGCAGCTCGAGGACGGCACCGCGGCCCATGGATCGAGACGAGCGGGGCGGCGAGGCGCGGGGCCGTCGCGCGAACCGCAGCTCGAGCTCTTCCGCCCAGCGTCGGATGGCCTCTGCGACGCGCTCGCGGCGCTCCGAGTGGAGACCTTGACGCCGCTCGAGGCGCTCAACGAGCTCGACCGGCTGGTGCGTCGCGCGCGCGGGGACGGATGACGCGCGAGCCCCCTCACGCGCGGCGCCTGCCGGCGCCCTGGCGCGCGTTTGTGCTCTCGGTCTTCGTGGGGCTGGGGCCGGTGCCCGCCTTCCCGGCGGCCGACACCGCCGCGGCATCGTTCGCGCTCGCCGCTCGGGCCGAGCGCGCGCTGCCCGCTCACGCCAGCGACTCCGCGCGGCGGGCGGCCGCGGATCGTTTCGTCGAAGTCGCCGATCGATTTCCGGAAGCGCCGCAGGCTCGCGAGGCGCTGCTCCGCGCCGCACGCACGCTTGCGCCGCGGAACGACACCGTGAGCGTCGACGCCGCTCGCGCGACGGTCGAGATTCGCAAACGGTTCGCCCGGGACTACCCTGCCGATCCCCGGGCTCCCGAGACCCTTCTCGCCGCTGCGGAGGTGGAGCGGGCGCGCCTCGTCGATCCCCGATCGGCTCGCGCGACGTTGAGCGAGCTGATCGTCCGCTTTCCGACGAGCCCGACGGCAAAGACCGCGCTCGCCCGCCTCACCGCGCTGGGCGATTCGTCCGGTCCAGGATCGCTTCACGAGAGCGCGCCTGGTAGGGCTCTCACGGCGGGGCAGCCCACCGAGAGCGCGCCTCGGATCACGCGGATCCGGAGCTGGTCAGGCGTCGGTGGCGCTCAGCTCGTGCTGGATCTCGATCGGGAGGTCACCGCGTCGGGTGAGTGGGACCCGAACGACATCGCGCCGGGCGACGGCCACCTGTTCCGGGTCACGGTTCCCGAGGCCCGTCCCGCGGCCGACCTCGAGCTGCCCGACGTCGCGAGCAATCGATGGGTCGAGCGGTTGACCGTTCTCGAGAGGGCCAGCGGCGGTGTCCGCGTCGAGTTGCGGGTCAACGAGCGGCTCGAGCACCAGGCGTTCTCGCTCGGGAACCGCGTCGTCATCACCCTCGCGCCCACCGCGTCCGCGCGCGCGATGGGGCCAGTCATCGTCGATCCTGGGCACGGAGGCAGGGACCCCGGCGCCCGCAGCGCCGGGGGAGTGTGGGAGAAAGATCTCACCCTGGCGATCGGGAGGCGCTTCGCGGATCGCCTCACGGCGGCTGGCCTACCCGTGGTACTGACCCGGGACCAAGACGACTACGTTCCCCTCGAGGAGAGGACGGCGATCGCGAACACGCGCGGCGGTTCGGTGCTGGTGTCCATTCACGCGAACGCCTCGGCGGCACCCGACGCGCAGGGGATCGAGACCTATTTTCTCGCGCCGACGCGAGACGTCCGGTCGCTTCAGGCCGCGTCGAGGAGAACGGGTGGAGCGCGACGCCGTCCGGGCGCGGCGACGACGTGCCGCCGGTGATCAAGATCCTGGACGACCTCGCGACACAGTTCCATGCCTCCGAGTCTCGCCGGCTTGCGCAGGTCGTGCATGGCCGGTTGGTCGGCGACCTCGGCGCGCTCCGACCCGTCCTGGACCTGGGTGTGAAGCAAGCGCCATTCGTGGTTCTCGTGGGGTCCGAGATGCCCTCGCTGCTCGCCGAGATCGGCTTCATCACGCATTCCGAAGAGGGGCGCCAGCTCGAGGAAACCGAATACCAGGACGCCGTCGCGAGCGCGCTCGCCCACGGTGTGATGTCCTTCCTGGGCCGGGGTGAGCCGCCGGCGAGAGGCGTGAGCTGATGGCCACGACCGCCGCCCTTTCCGCTAGCGGGGCGCCGCGCCGATCCGACGCTCGCGCGAACCGCTCACGGCGGGCCCGCGGTGGAACCGAGGTGACTCGGCGACGGCGCGCGTTCGGGCTCGCGCTCGCCGGCTTCGTCGTCGCCACGAGCCTCGTGTCCGATCTGCCGGTCACCCGGCGGCGGGTGTTCCAGAGCGACGAGGCGACCTACTACGTGATGGCGCAGAGCCTCGCGCACGATCTGGATCTCACCTACACCCGGCACGACCTCGCGCGCAGCCATCAGGAGTTTCCGGGCGGGCCGCAGGGCGTGTTCTTGAAGAAGGTCGCGGGCGACCGGATCGTCTTCGGAAAAGGGTACCTGCTACCGCTACTCGCGGCGCCGTTCGTACGTGTGCTCGACGCCAGGGGGTTCCTGGTGCTCCACGCCGTGCTGCTGGCGGCCTGCATCGCCGCCGGTGCGAGTTGGTTGCGGGCCATGGGTGGGGCTCGAGGAGCAGCCGCGACGGCGGCGACGTTCGTGGCCGGGTCGGTGCTGCCGGTGTATGCGCGCTGGATGACCACCGAGATCTCCCACTTCGCGCTCGTCTTCCTCGGCATGGCCTTGTGGTTCCGTCCGCCGTTTCGGCCGGCACCGCTCGACGGCCCGTGGGCTCGGCGGTTCGGTACGGATCCGCGCGACGTGGCGGCCACCGTGCTGTTCGGTCTCGCGACCTTCCTCAAGCCGCTGCCAAACGTGCTGCTCGCCGTACCGCTCGGACTTTCGTGTCTCTGGCGTCGACGGTGGTGGGGGACGGTGGTGGTCGGCGCGGTGTTCGTCGGGGTGGTCGGTGGACTCTTCCTGATCAACCGCTGGGCGACCGGTGAGTTCAACTACCAGGGCGGGCATCGCGTCACGTGCCTGTTCCGTTTCCCACTCGAGGACTCGCGCGTCGGGATCGACGACTGCTTCTCGATGGCCACCGAGAAGCTCGCCGACACCGCGACGCCGAAGGAGTGGCTCACGGGCTGGCGCTCGTACCTGGTCGGACGCTTCGGTGGTGTCGCCTGGCACTTCCCGATGGCGATCGTGGCTCTGGCTGCATTCTTGCGGCGTCCGCGTGACCCATGGCGGTGGGGGCTGATCGTCGTGGCGATCGCGGAGATCGGGTGGGCGCTCTATTTCATCCCGTTCAACTACGTCGGCGGTGGCGGCGCGATCGGCAACCGCTACTTCATGGGAACGTACGCGCTTCTCTTCTTCCTGCTCGCGAGACCGCTGACCGCTCGAACGCTGGCCCTGGGGTGGGGCGCGGTGGGATTGCTGCTCGGTGGCGCATTGCTCGCGCCCACCGCAGTCACGGCATCACCGGGTTCTCACGCGATGTCGGCCCCGTGGCGATGGTTCGCACCGGATCGCGAGCTCCTCCTCGATCTACCGACCGACACCAACCCGCACGCCTACGGCAAGCCTTTCGGCACTCCGCCACGATACAAGCTCTACTTTCTCGATGATTCCTTCTACGGACCGGAGACGGGCTGTGGCTGGGTGCCCAGCGAGCACGCCCGTGGCGCCGGCTGCTTCTGGATTCGGGGTGGCCGGACCGCCGAGTTCCTGCTGCAGTCCGAAGGGCCGCTCGGCGAGATCCTGGTCGCGGTGGCCAACGGGCCGCGGCCGAATCACGTGGTCGTTCGCGTCGAGGGGCGTGAGCAGCGCGTCGAGCTCGCGCCCGGCGAGGTGCGAGTGGTCAGCCTGCCGGCGGGAGAGGGGTTCTCGTACCACCACAAGGGGCTCGACGTGTTGGTGCACCGCGTGTCCGTCGCCAGCGAGCGCGGGTTCGTCCCGGCTCTCGACTCGGGTGACGGCCGCAGCGGGGACCAGCGCTACCTCGGGGTGTTCTTGAACGTCGACGTCGTTCCTCGCCAGGGAGGTCCCGGGACGTGAGCAACGTGCGCGAAGACCAGAAGACCCTGCTCCAGAGTAGCATGACCGATCCACGCCGGTCCGCGCTCGTGCGCTACCGGGAGGCCGTCGTCGGCGAGGCCGGTGTTGCCAAGTGGCTGGCGTTCGAGCTGGTGATCCTCGCCGTGAGTGGGCTGCCCGGGGCGCTCGGCTTCGCCGCTCGCAAGGTCCTGTATCCCCGCATTCTGGGCTCGGTCGGGCGAGGTGGGGCGGCGTTCGGGCGCAACATGGCGCTGCGACACCCGCACAAGGTCCGGGTGGGCGTGGGGTGCATCTTCGACGACAACGCGGTGCTGGATGCGAAGGGCGCTCGGAACCGGGGGATCGAGATCGGCGACTTCGTGATGGTCGGCCGGAACTCGGTCATCGGCTGCAAGGAAGGCGACATCCGCATCGGCAACCGGACCAACGTCGGCATCAACTGCGTGATCCACTCGGAGTCCTCTGTCGAGATCGGCGACAACGTGCTGATCTCCTCGTTCTGTTACGTCCTCGGGGGCGGCCGCCACGATTTCGACCGGGTCGACGTCCCGATCATCCAGCAGGGGTCGACCACCAACGGTGTGCGGATCGAGGACAACTGCTGGATCGGGGCGGGGGTCACGGTCATGGACGGGGTCACGATCGGGCACGATGCGGTCATCGGAGCGGGAGCGGTCGTGACCCAGGACGTCGCGCCCTTCGCGATCGCGGTGGGACTGCCCGCGCGCTTCCTGCGCTCACGCCTCGCGGCGGAGAGGCCTGGTCCGGACCCTGGGACTTCGTGACGGGCGTATGGCGCTCGCTTTGCTTGCCCGGTGGGCATCCCTAGCCGTAGGGGGCATCACGTCCGAGGGCCGCAACATACGGGGATCATTGGTTTGACGGGGTAGGTGGGCGCCGTTACTCTGCGCGTTCCCCGATCCGGCCCGGTGCTTGTGCCGAACCAGGCGCTCGGCTGGAGTTGGCGACGCGCGGATTGCGCGTCGCGTCATGAACGCCCTTCGCGCCACCGTCTCAGGCTCCGCGAGCTCGGCTGGCTAGGTCGCACCACGATGAAGATCCAGCTCTACGTTCCGCCCGGCGGCTACTTCGCCGAGCGCTGGTCCGAGAACATGATGCCCGCGCTCGGGCACCTCTACATCGCCGCCGTGCTCGAGGAAGCGGGCTACGGCGTCGAGGTCGTCCCGAGTCACATCCTGGACATGGACTGGGACCAGATCGGGGAGAAGATCCGCAAGGATCGCCCCGACATCCTCGGCATCACCACCACCACCGAGAATCGCTTCCTGAGCTTCCGCCTCGCCGAGGTCGCGAAGCGAGCGCACCCGGACACGTTCACGCTCGTCGGTGGGCCGCACTTCAACGGCACCGGCATCGACACGCTCGAGCACATCCGGGCCATCGACGCGGTGTGTGAGGGCGAGGGCGAAGAGACGATGCTCGAGACGGTCCAGGCGCTCGAGACGAAATCGTCGCTCGAGTCGATCGCCGGTCTCGTGTGGCGAAACGGCAAGATCACGCGCAATCCGAAGCGCGCGCTGATGCGGGACCTGTCGACGATGCCGATGCCGGCTCGCCACCTCGAGCCGATGGAGCGCTACCCGTTCCTGATGGACGTCCCGGGCATCGGCAAGGTTCCGGGCGGCAACATCATGACGAGCCGTGGTTGTCCGTTCACCTGTAAGTTCTGTGCGACGCCCACGAACTGGGGTCGCAAGATGCGCGCGATCACGCCGATCCAGGTGGTCGACGAGATGCAGCTCCTGAAGGAGAAGTACGGCGCCCAGGCCATCTGGTTCTACGACGACACGTTCAACTACAGCCCCAAGCGTGTCTACGAGATCTGCGACGAGATGGAGCGACGCAAGCTGCGGATGCACTGGTGGTGCGAGGTCCGCGTCGACGTGATGGACAGAGATCTCCTCGCGCGGATGCACGAGTGCGGGCTGTTCGGCGTCGGATTCGGCATCGAATCCGCGAACGAGCGGGTGTCGCGCGACATCATCACCAAGCGCGCCACGCTCGATCAGGCCTACGACGTCATCGACTGGTGCAACGAGCTCGGCATGGTTCCGTCGGCATTCTTCATCTTCTCCCACCCGACCGAGACCTGGCGCGAAGCCCAGGAGACGATCAAGGTCATCGAGAAGGTGCGCGACCGCGCCGACGCGAGCATGTCGATCCTGCACGTCTATCCGGGCACGCCCATCGAGGACCGCGCCCGCGAGGAAGGTCAGCTCCCCAAGGATTTCTCGTGGAGCATCGAGCGCGACCCGCGGGTCGTGCTGCTCCCGCCCGTTCAGGGCCACGCCCCGCTCTATCTCGACAAGCTCAGCTGGGCACAGGTCTGCGAGCTGATGGTGCGGTTCTCGATCGCTCACAAGAAGGTGAAGGTGAAGCGCAAGCTTCCTGCGGTGCTGAAGAGCCTGTACTCGTGGCGTGACCTGTACCGGTACGGGGTTCTCACCCTCACTTTGATGAAGTTCCGGGTCCTGTCGCGTCTGCGGGGCGAAAGCGCCCACCAAGGGCCCGTCGGCTTCACGGTCCACTGAGAACGAGAGGGGGGAAGATGTCGGGCACGCTGACGGCGAACGGAGGGTCCGGTGCACGCGCGCGGTCCAGCGCCGGTGGTCCCCCGCCCGGTGAGCCGCTCGTCGCGACCTCCGAGCCGGCTGGCGGTGCGCCCGGCGTCGTGAGCGTGGCGAGCCTCCACGGCGATCATTACTCGTATCAGGTGTACCTGCGCCCCGAGATCGCGCGCGACTTCGATCGCTCCAAGTTCGGCGGGGCGGTGGGCGGGTGGATCGCCGACTGTCAGGAACGGGTCGTTCGCCGTTTCCTCGGTCAGGGTTTCGCCGGTCGGCGCATTCTCGACGTGGGCGTGGGCACGGGGAGGTTGGCGCTCCCTCTCGCTCGGGACGGCGCACGCGTGGTCGGCATCGACGCCTCACCCCTCATGCTCGGTTGCGCAGGGGAGAAGTCGAGCACCGAGCTCGGTGGTCG
The DNA here is from genome assembly GCA_016713535.1 of Deltaproteobacteria bacterium. GTDB lineage: Bacteria > JADJOY01 > JADJOY01 > JADJOY01 > JADJOY01 > JADJOY01. The sequence continues at coordinate 55,371 of JADJOY010000035.1, read as the reverse complement.
GCTCTCGCTGCTCACGGGGGATGCCCACCACCTGCCGTTCGCCGATCGCGCGTTCGACGCGGTGATGTGCATGCGCGTGCTGATGCACGTCGTGGACTGGAAGAACGTGCTCGCCGAGCTCTGCCGCGTCACCGATCGCGACCTCGTCTTCGACGTCCCTCCCCGCACCAGCTTCGCGCGCCTCGACCCCGTGCTGAAGCGCATCCTCAAGCACGACGAGCAGGTCTATCGGACCTTCACGTTGCGAGAGCTGAAGCACGAGCTGATTCGCAACGGATTCGAGGTGAACGAGGTCCACCGCGAGTTCGTGCTGCCGATCGCCTTCCACCGCAAGCTGGGCAAGCTCGGCTGGTCGCGCGTGATCGAGCGCATGCTCTCGGCCGTCGGGCTGCGACGGCTGATCGGGGCTCCGGCGACGCTCCACGCCACGCGCAGGCAGCGGACGCGCGTGCTGATGATCTCGCCCCAGCCGTTCTTCAGCTCGCGTGGGACGCCCTTCAGCGTCCGACACCGCCTGGAGGCGCTCTCCACGCTCGGTGCGGACGTCGATCTCGTGACCTACCATGTCGGGCAGGACATCGAGATCCCCAACGTGCGGATCCACCGCATCCCTGCCCTCCCCGGCGTCAGGCACGTGCGAGTCGGCCCGTCGTGGATCAAGATCCCGCTCGACGCGCTGGTGGCGTTGAAGTCGCTCTCCCTCGCGCTTCGCCACCGCTACCACCTGATCCAGGGCCACGAGGAGGCCGGCCTGATCGGCGCCTTCATCGGCTGGCTGACCGGGATTCCACACCTCTACGACATGCACTCGAGCCTGCCGGAGCAGCTCGACAACTACGGCTTCACGACGTCGCGGCTCGCGCGTCAGTCGATGAGCCTCGTCGAACGCGCCACGATCGCCGGATCCCGGAGCGTCATCGCGGTCTGCCCGTACCTGGTGGATCTGGTGGAGCGTCGTTCGCCCGGCACTCCGTGCATCTTGATCGAGAACCGCCCCCCCGACGATCTCGTCGAGGATGGGCGCGAGGCGCCGCAGTCGCGGGCGCTCCTCGACCGGCTGGCCGCGGAACATGCGCGCGTGGTGCTCTACACCGGCACGCTGGAGATCAACCAGGGCCTCGACCTGCTGCTCGACAGCTTCCCCGCAGTGCTGGATGCGGTGCCGACCGCCCGCCTGGTGCTCGTCGGCGGTGAGCAGCGCCAGGTCGACGAGCTCCGCGCGCGCGCGGAGCGGCTGGGGATCGGCGCGGCGGTGATCTTCACGGGCCAGCGCCCGCTCGAGGACGTGCCTGCGTTCATGCGCGCCGCGGACGTGCTGGTCTCGACACGCAGCCGTGGTCAGAACAGCCCTCTCAAACTCTACAGCTACCTCAAGTGGGGACGGCCGATCGTGGCGACCGACCTCTACACCCACACGCAAGTCCTCGACGCGCAGACCGCGTGGCTGACCCCGGTGACCCCGGAGGGGATCGCCGCGGGAATCGTCGGCGTGCTGAACGACCCGGCCCGCGCCGCCGAGCTTGCGCAAGCGGCCCGCGCCCGTTACCTCGAGCGCTACAGCTGGGACCGATACCTGGCTCAAACGCGTGTCGCGGTCGAGAAGGCGATCGGAGGCATCGCGGCCGCTCCGGCGGCGTCGCCCCGATCCGCAACGGCGGCGTGACCGACACGACGCTCCGGCGGACAACGAGCCACCTTGACGCGTTCGACGCGCCGCGACCACCGGTCCGGCTGAGCCCGATTCGATGAACAAGCTCGAGCAGCTCCTCGGCCTGGCGAAGGTCTACGTTTCCTTCCGGCGCCAGGAGATCGTCTCCAAGGCGATGCCGGTGCGGCTCTGGATCGAGCCGACGAGCTGGTGCAATCTCCGCTGCCCGTACTGTCCGCAGGCGGTGCCCGAACAGCCGCCGCGCGGCTACATGGATCTCGGGCTCTTCGAGAAGATCGTGGACGAGGCGCGCGGCTTCGTCTACGACGTGAACCTCACCCATCGCGGCGAGTCCACGTTCCACAAAGAGCTCTGCGAGATGGTTCGCCTGTGCAGACAGCGCGGCATCAAGACGCGGATCCACACCAACGCGACGATCCTGAACCAGGAGCGCGTCGAGCGACTCCTCGACGCCGCGCCGGACCTGCTCAGCTTCTCGTTCGACGGCTACGACAAGGAGACGTACGAACGAAACCGGGTGAACGGAAAGTTCGAGAAGACGCTGGCGCACATCGAGGACTTCCTGAGACGCCGCAAGGAGCGTCAGCTCGAGAAGCCCTTCACGATCTTCCAGGTCATCGAGATGGAGGACATGAAGACGCCCGAGCAGCGCGCGAAAGGCGTTGCGCTCGAGGAGCATCTGCGGAGCCTCGGTCTCGACAAGTTCTATCGCAAGCGCCTCCACAACTGGGCCGGACACGTGACGGTGGAGGACGACGTCACGTGGGCCGAGGGAATGGGGCGTGGCTACGTGCCGTGCACGTTCCCCTGGTATGCGATGACGATCTTCTGGGATGGCCGCGTGTCGCCGTGCCCGCAGGACTACTTCGAGGACATCATCCTCGGCGATTGCCGCACCCAGACGTTGCCGGAGATCTGGAACGGAGAGCCGATGCGCCGTCTTCGCGAGGAGATGGCGAGCCGGCGCTTTCCCGAGGGCCACCTCTGTCCAGGTTGCGACCGCCTCTGCCAGAAGGCCGTCGCGGGTGTCCCGGTCGGGAACCTGAAGCCATTCCTGACCGAGAACCTGCTCGGTTACGAGTGGATCCGCTCGCTGGTCAAGAACTGACCGGTTCCGTGCCTTCCGCGCGCGCCACATCGGCGCCCTGCGTCGGCCCATCCGTCCCTTCGCCGGTCGCCCCTTTCGGTCCGCGGATCGAGCGGAACGCGGTCTTGAAGTCGAGCGCCTCGGAACCCTGAGCCAGCGCGCGAACACGACGTAGAGCGCGAGTCCCGCCAGCCCCAGCACCGCGCACTCGGAGAACCGCGCGAGCGTGAGCGCCCCGCCGGCGAGGCGCCCGGCGGCGCCGAGCTGGTCGAGCCAGCGCGTGAGCCCGGCGGCCGGCAGCGAGATCACCAGGCCCATCGCCGCCGCCGCAGCGACCGTACGCGTGTTCTGGAACAAGAGCGAGCGCATGCCGAGAGCGCCCAGCTCGCGGCGCAGCATCAGCAGCAACAGCGGGAACGAGAGCCAGAAGTTGAGCGAGAACGCGGCCGAGATGCCCGCGACGTCCCACCCCAGCCCGTCGGACATGAGGAGACCGAGCCCGCCCATGATGGGGAGCAGGACCAGCCCCATGACCGCCAGGAGACGAGCCTTGCCGACGGACATCGCGAGTGACGTCGGGAGCTGGTTGAGGGTCATCGCGAGGACCCAGGGCGCGAGCCCGAGCATCGCCATCGATGTCAGCCGGGTGCTCTCCGGGGTGAACGCGCCCCGTTCGAAGAGCGTCTGCACGATCGGCACGCGCAGCGCCATGAGCAGCACCACGAACGGCAACATGAGGAAGAACACCATCCGCACGAAGGTCTGGAGCATCCACTTCAGCGTCTCGTGATCGCGCTGCGCGACCTTCTCGGCCATCCGCGGATAGAGCGGCGCCACGATCGCGCTGTTGACCAGCGCCGGGAGGACGATCAGCAGCTGGGTGCAGTAGCGGAACGCGGACACCCTTCCTTCTCCGAGCCGCGCGCACACGCCGTAGGCCACGGCGAACCCACCCAGCATGCACAGCGAGAAGATGACGATCGGTCCGAGGCGCGTCACCGCGTCCCGGAGCTCCTGCTGGGTCCAGTCGACGCCACGGCAGTAGAGTCGACGGTAGGGGAGCAGCCGCATCGCGGGCAGCGCAGCCTGGACGACGTAGCCACACGTCATACCGATCGCCGCACCGACGATCCCGAGCCGCGGTCCGAGCACCACGACTCCGAGGATGAGCCCGACGTTCGAGATCATCGTCGAGAAGGACGTCGTGGTGTAGTGCTGGTACGAGTAGAGCAGCGCCTCGACGAGCGCGAACACCACCCACAGCAGCAGGATCGGCGCGAGGATGCGGGTGAGCCGGCCGAACTCGCGGATGGCGCTCGCATCGTGGCCGCTCGCGAGTCGGAAGCCGAGCGGCGCGAGCAGCGCGTAGACGACCACGACGCCGAAAGCCACCGAGACCACGAGGTTGGCGAAGCTCGACGCGAGCCTCCAGGCGCGCTCCTCGCCGCCCGAGACCCGGGTCCCCGCGAAGCTGGGAACGAACGCCAGGTTGAGCGCACCGCGCGTGTGCTGGCCGAACATCACCGGCACGAGCGTGGCCCAGAACAGCAGGTCTGCATCGTTGGTGGCACCGAACTGCTTGGCCACCAGGATCCAGGAGTAAGCACCGATGACGATCGTGAGGATGCTGAAGGCGGCGATGAAAGGAGACGCCTTGGAGATCTTCTGCGCCTTCACCTTGGGTTGCGGCGCGTTTGCGCTCACGATGGCGCTCCGGGGGTGGCCGGGATCACCCGGCTGAGATGAGGAACCGGCCAAGCGTACCAAGGTCACCGCCGGATGCCGAACCAGGCGCGCCGTCGGGGCTCGTGAGCTGGCGCGGGTTCGCCTGCGATCGGAGTCGAGTGACCACGGGCACGGTGCGGGATGGCAACCGGAGTGCAGGATTGGGCATACTTCTGTGTTCACCAACCCTTTCGACCCACCGGGGCGCACGATGACCGCGTTGCCTCCTTCGCTGCCGCAGTCCCCGATCGTTCAGTTCTATCGCTGGGCGAAAGCCCCGATCCCCTTCCTGGAGGAGTGCCACAAGCGGCTCGGCGAGCCGTTCACGATCCGCTGGCCGGGTGCCCCGCCGACGGTCGTGTTCTCGCACCCCGACCAGGTGAAGGAGATCCTCGCGGGCGACGCCAACGTCTTCTACGGTGGCGTCTCGAACGCGATCACCGGCCCGGTCGTCGGCAAGCAATCGATCTTCCTCTCGGACGGCGACGTTCACACGTACCTTCGCCGCCTCGTCGCGCCGCCGTTCACCGGCGCCCGAATGCGCGCCTATGGCGACGTGATGCGCGAGATCGCCAACGAAGCGGTGAGCCGCTGGCCGCTCGGCAAGCCGTTCCAGATCAACCCGGCCGTCCACGAGATCAGCCTCGACGTGGTCATGCGCACGATCTTCGGCGTCGAGAAGGGCGAGAACTTCGAGCGCCTGCGCAGCCTCTGTCTCCAGGTGATGACGCGCTCCGAGTTCTTTCCCTTGATTCAGGCCAAGCTGGGGTTGTTCCGGCCGGTGCTGAGCCAGATCGACGCCATCCTCTATGCCGAGATCGCTCGCTCGAGGGCCGAGGCCGCCGAAGGCATCGAGCGTCAAGACGTCCTCCATCTCCTGGTGTCGGCGCGCGACGAGTCGGGCAAGCCGCTCTCGGATCAGGCGCTGCGCGACAACCTCGTCACGTTGTTGCTGGCGGGCCACGAGACCACCGCGACCACGCTCGCGTGGACCTTCTACCGGCTGACCAAGCACCCTGAGGTGCTGGAGAAGGCGCGCGAGGAGATCGCTCGCGTGGTCGGCAAGGGGCCGGTCAAGCCGGACGACGTCGTGAAGCTCGAGTACCTCGAAGGCGTGATCAAGGAGACGCTCCGGCTCTTCCCGATCCTGCCGCTCATGGCGCGCGATCTCCAGGCGCCCGCGCGAGTCGGCGAGTGGGATTTGCCGAAGGACACGTGCGTCATCGCCTCGACCTACCTGACGCACCGCAGGGCCGACGTGTGGCCCGACCCCGAACGGTTCGATCCGATGCGCTTCGTCGGCACCCGCGTGAGTCCGTACGCCTTCTATCCCTTCGGCGGCGGAACCCGGCTCTGCGTCGGGATGTCGTTCGCCTACTACGAGATGAAGATCGTGATCGCGCAGGCGCTGACCAAGATCGTGCCGCGACCGGTGCCGGGCTTCGAGCCCCGGGTGATTCGCACCTCGACCGTGCTCGCGCCTTCCGACGGAATGCCGGTCATCCTCGAAGCCGCCTGAGCGGCCCTGCGGCGCGTCGCGGACCGTTCCGCGCCGCGCCGGCGAGGGGTCGGATCAGGAGCGGATCAGGTCGCGATGGGCGCCGGCTGGGCGAGCGGCGCCTGACGCCGCCGGAACCAGATGTTCCGGAGCACCATGCACGGGTGCTCGATGAACAGGTACATCGGCGTGGCCGCGAGCGCGCAGATCGCGATGAAGGGCAGGATCCACGCCAGCACACCCGCGGGCGTGTCGGGCACCTGCAGCCCGAACGGATGGTGAGCGTCCACGTAGCGATAGACCAGTGCGATGACCGTGAGGTGCAGGAGGTACGTCGAGTAGGAGACCTGTGCGAGGATGAACAGGATCCGGGTCGACATCAATCGGTCGACGAAGCGCCAGAACATGGGCTTCACCGGTTCGATCACGTTCATCACCACCCAGCAGATCAGGGATCCGATCAGGTAGTGGTGGGCGGATCGGATCGTGACCTCGCGCGCGCCGAGGAACATGCCGGTCTTCTTCCACAGCACCACGCCGACCACGAAGAGCACCGGGCCGAGGAACAGCCACCGTATGAAGCGCTTTCGGGCCGCGACGTCTTTCACGAACAAGTAGTAGTAGGCGCAGATCACGCCGAGCTGGATGCTGCCGTAACGCGTGTGACTCTTCACGAACATCGCGTTCTGAACGTCGGAGTGGGGCAACACCACCACCGCGACGATCGCGCGCACCACGAACGCGAGCGCGAACATGATCACGAAGGTCCGTAGGAGTGGCCAGCCGCGTTTGAACACGAACATCAGGAAGAGCGGGAACGTGATGTAGAACTGCTCCTCGATGGCCAGGGTCCACGACCAGCCCATGAACTGGCGGTCCCACGGCAGGAAGTTGTTGAAGTAGAGGAGGTTCGCCCCCCAGTTCGGCATGTGCAGGTCGATCTGCCAGTCGATCCCGAGAATGTGGTTGAAGTCGAGGATCGCGGGCTTGACCTGCGAGGGCTCGGCCAGGAACAGGAACAGCATCGCCGGGTAGTAGGCGGGCAACAGCCGAAGCGCACGCCGCGCGTAGAATCGCGGCAGGGCGATGTCGCCGTAGCGGCGCTTCTCCGAGAGCAAGAGCTGCGCGATGAGGAAGCCGCTCATCACGAAGAACACGTCGAGCGCGTAGTGAGCGGCGAGGGTGACCGGCATGAGGATCCCGGCGGACTCGATCGCCTGGTAACGTGCCGGGTCGATGTAGAGCTGCGCCGCGTATGCCGTGTGGTACGCGATGATCCAGATCACCGAGAACGCGCGCAGGCCATCCAGCGCGCCGATCTGGACGGTCGACGGGGTCGTGAGCGCACGGAACCCGCGCTGGAGCGAGAACGCGTCCCTGACCTTGAGCTCCGGGTGGGGGGGGGTGGCGGAGGGGGCGGAAGGTGCGCTCATTCGGGGTCTCGTCGGTGTGCGCGGCGTTTCGAGGGCGCGCAAGCTTATCAAATGGCCACGCGGTGCGTGGGCGTCGGCCGGCGGTGGAGGCGTGAGTCGGACGCGCAACGGCATCGGCGGCTCGTCTCCACCCTGTTCACGACGGTATGCTAGGAGGATCTCCGGTCGTCCCGAAGCGAGTCCCAGCGCCGCGGGCGGTCACAGCGAAGAGGGGCGCGAATGCTGACGCGTGAGCAGCTCGAGGCGTTCGAGCGCGATGGTTGTATCGGGCCGTTCCAGGTCCGGAGCGAGTCCCAGATGGCGGAGCTCTGCCGCACGCTCCAGCCCTTGCTCGACGATCCCAAGGGGCCGCCCTGGGCCAATCTGACCATGGACGCCCACATGCTCGACGAGAACGTCTTCCGGTTGGGTAGCGATCCCGCCATCGTGGACCGCATCCGGTCGATCATCGGCGACGACGTGCTCTTCTGGCGCGCTTGGACGTTCGTGAAGAAGCCGGGCGCGAAGGCGACCGGTGTCCATCGCGACGGTCGCAAGGACCAGACCTGGCCGACCGCCTCTCGTCCCCGGGAGAAGTGCGCCTCGATCGCGGTGTGGGTGGCGCTCGAGCCGGCGACGCTCGAGAGCGGCTGCCTGTGGGTTCAGCCCGGATCCCAGTTCATCCGATGGCAGGACGAGATGGTGCCACGGTTCGCGCCGGTCGATTACTGGATGTTCCCGACCCGGAAGTTCCTCGACGAGTACGGAGTCGACCACTTCACCCTGACGCCCAAGCTCAAGATCGGGCGCGGCGCGTGGCCGCTGGTGTGCAGCGCGCTACGGATGATCGGCGCCGGGCAGCGGATCAAACAGCTCTTCGATCGCGGCAACGGTGGCCTGGTGAAGAACAACTTCCGCGCGCCGCCACTCACCGGCCTCACCCGGGCCGAGCAGAAGATGTGGGCGGAGTACGCGGGCGACAACGTGAACCTGATCACAATCGACGCGCTCAAACGCATGCCGTCCAAGCCGCGGCCGCTCGAGTGCAAGGCCGGCGAGTTCTGGATCTTCCGCGAGGACATGATCCACACCGCGCCTGGCAACAACACACCGAATCGGCGTGCAGCGGTCACCTTCGGATACGCGGCGCCCGATTGCGAGATGCACCCGGACCGGTTTCCGGTGCTGATCCGCGGTTCGAACACCGGTCACAACAAGCTGGCCACGCCGCCGTTCTCGATCGCCCCCGCCGCGGCGGCCTGACGCTGCGGGCGCGCGCCGCGTTGTCGCGCCCAGTCCAGGGCGGGCTCTCTGCTGGGATCGACCGAGGCCTCGATGTGAGGTGATCGCGTATCGCCGGGCGCGCGACGCGCGGCCCTCCGGGGGGGCGGGGGGCCGGAACCTGCTCGAGCGCATGGCCGCTCGGCCGGCTCTCACCACGCGTCGACTCGGCACCGGGCGCGTCGCAGCGCGACGCCACGAACGTGAGCCGAGTGCCTCGGGGGTGGGACCCGCGCGGATTCACTCCGGGGGGGCGGGGGGCTGGAACAGCCCCGTGGTTAACCAACCTTGCGTCCCGCGATCCCGGCTCGCGCAACGAGTGGACTCGGCGACCGGCGCGTCGCAGCGCGACGCCACGAGCGTGAGCCGAGTGCCTCGGGGGTGGGACCCGCGCGGATTCAGTCCGCGCGGGCGGGGGGCTGGAACAGCCCCCCGTATAAATCACAGCCCCGGCGCGTCGAAGTGGCCGTTGCCGTCGAAGTCGACGAACACCGGGTTGGTGAACGAGAGCGGCGTGAACCCCGCCGTCGACCCCGCGCTGAACGGCGCACCCGCCGTCACGCGCGAGTACTCGTACGGGACCGGCGGCTCGGCGTTGGGGTCGGCGGGGAGCGGATCGCCGGCCTCGACCAGGATCCACGAGTCCTTGGTGATCGTGATCGGAAGCGTGTTCGCATAGCGCACGGATGGCTCGGGCGCCTGCGCCGAGAGTGCGATGGTCTGTGCGACGGAACCGTTCACGATCACCCGGACTTCCTGGACGGGGATCCACGGGGCTGCCTGGACGTTGATCGCGACGTCCACCGTGCCGTCGGTGTCGGGCACGAGCCCGCCCATGCCGGTGCCGTTCACGGTCAGGTTGGGGATCGGGCCGGTGGTGCCGATCACGCGCCCGGCACGGACCGCGGAGGCGATCTGGTTCGGCGTGACGGCGGTGGGATTGTCGGTGCCGAGGTAGACCATCGAACGGGGGTAACCCGCGGAGCGCTGCGCGTTGTGGGCGTCGCCGTTCGCCGTGGCGACCTTGAGGAACCCCTGGTCGAGGAGGCTGAACCACGCGGCGCGCGTCGAGCGTCCCTGCGCGACCGCGCCGCCGGCCCACATCTCGAGGACGTCGAAGTCGAGCCCCTGGGTGGCGCTGCCGGGAACCACCGAAGGATGACGCATGAACGCGTTGGTCGGGGTGTCGCTACCGGGCCACGTCGCGGGGATCGGCACGTTCGGGTCGAAGCCGCGCTTGTCCATCCAGCCGATGTTCGCGGCCGAGGTCTTGAAGTACGGATGGTTGAGCTGGATCAACGTGTTCGAGTCGCCGAGCGTGTGGAGGTAGTCGTAGATCGCCGCGGCGGTCACGTTCACGCCGGTATCCGCGGTGGTCGTGTAGATCGAGTTCGCGGCGATCGGGAACGCGTTCCAGTGCCCCGTCTCGGCGGAGCCAGGCGGGTAGCCGGGACCGATCTGATCGCAGTTGCCGTTCCCGTCAGGGCTGGCGTCGAGCCCTGGCGTGGCCTCGGCGCCGACGAGGACGTGACGAGGGCGGCCAGGCCGAGCGACTGGATCACCGGCGAGTAATCGATGACGCAGTCGTGATCGGCCGAGCCGAGGATCTCGATCCCTTCGGTCATGTACTGGAGGACGCGATCGGGGAGCTCGGGCAGCTTCGGGCTCTGCAGCGCGGACTCGAAGCTCGGCCGCGCATGGATGTGGAAAGTCGGCGGCCAGGAAGCCCGAGGTGTCCACCGCCCGGCTCAGGTTGGAAGACCAAGGCGTGTGGCGCGCTCGTGTCGAGGGTCTGGTGGTCGACGGTCCACTCGACTCCGCGCGAGGCCCAGATGTCGTAGATGCCCGCGGGCAGGTCGAGGCTCCCCGAGCCCGCCCCATGAAGACCTTGTTCTGGAACCAGCTCACCAATGCGCCGCCGGTGTTGGTGCCGAGGTTCTTCGGCTCACCCACCGAGCTGAACACCGTGATCTTGGCCGGGATCTTCTGCCCGGTCGCGGCGTCGCGGACCTCGACCGACACCACCGAGTTGCACGACGCGCCCATCTGGGTCGTGGCAAGCGCGGAGACGAGCAGCGCGGCGATCGTGGCGCCGAACCGGCGCGCCGCGCGGCTGCGAATCCGAGCGGGCCGGGCGGACGTCGGGGAGGCGGAGGCGGGCGGGCAGACCTGGAACGGCATTCGCTGGAGCTCCTGATCGGGAACGGCGCGGCGGTTCGTCCACCGCGCCGACAGGCAGACACGCCATTGTGACAGCCCGCGTGATGCCACCGCAATCGAGCGCCACGGATCCGCCGTGAGGGGTCACTCCGGATCAGGCACGGGCCAGCGGTCGCCCCACAGGGAGCCACCGCCGTCGATCTTCATGGTCTCGCCGGTGATGAATGCGCCCGCGGGGGACACCAGGAACACCACGGCCCACGCGATCTCGTCGACCGTGCCGAGACGCTTCATGGGGGTGCTCTTCCAGGCGTTGGCCGCCACTTCCGGTGGATACCGGGTGAGGCCGGACGACGCGATGACCCCGGGAGCGACCGCGTTGATGCGCACGCCGAACTGCGCCCACTCGACCGCGAGGGTCTTCGTCATGTTCACGACACCGGCGCGTGCCGCGCCGGTGTGCACCATCCCCGGAAACCCCCGCCACATGTCGGCGACGATCGACACGATCTTGCCGCCGTGCGCGAGCATCCACTGGCGCGCCACCTCCTGGGTCACGTACCAGGTGCCGTTCAGGTTGGTGGAGACGACGGCGTTCCAGCCGTTCACGCTGATCGCCGCGGCGGGCGATGGGAACTGCCCCCGGCATTGTTGACGAGGATGTCGAGGCGCCCGTGCTTGGCGACGATCGCGGCGATCACCTCGGAGACCCGCTCCGGGTTGCGGATGTCGAGCGCCATGGGTTCGCAGCGCAGACCCTCGGCGGCGAGGTCCGCGGCGGCCTTCTCGACGTTCTCGAGCTTGCGGCTGGCGATGATCGTCGTGCAGCCGAGGCGCCCGAGCTCACGGGCGATCGCGAGCCCGATCCCGGTTCCACCGCCGGTGACGAACGCGACCTGGCCGGCGAGGAGATCGGGCGCGAAGATGGACGAGCGCTGGGTCGGTGCCGGTTCGGGCGTGGTCGAGCTCATGGGTTCCTCGGAAGGCGTCGCGCATCACGGTGCGCGCGCGCTGGGTGGTGCGGGCAGGGAAGGACTCAGGCCGGCGGGGTGAGGACCGCGTGACGGACGAGGCGGCGCACCTCGCCCTTGAGCGTCGCGATCCGCTCCGCCTCGCCCGCGCCGGCGTCCGGGTAGCCCCTCGAGCACCACTGGCGCCGCCGCGAAGTAGAAGAGGATCATGCCGACGCTGCCGATCAGCACGGCCGGCGGATCGAACGCCTGGAACACGCCGCGCCGTTGACCGTCGCGCACGTATTCGGTCACCAGCTTGAGCATCGGGTGCACGTGGGAGCCGAGCAACTCGGCGATGTCGACCGTGCGGTCGACGAGCTCCCGGAAAGCCAGGATCGCGAACTGCGGCTTGCGCGCGATCAGGTCCACGAACGAGTCGGTGAGGTTCTCGATCTGCTCGGAGGGCGTTCCGGGCCGCTGGATCGCCGTCAGCAACATCTCCTGCAGGTCACGCAGGATCGCCCGGTGCACCTCGGCGTAGAGCTCGGCCTTGGTCGGAAAGTGGTAGTAGAGCGACGCCTTGCGGATCCCCACGCGTCGCGCGATGTCGGCCAGGTTTGCGCCGCTGAAGCCGCTGCGGCTGAACGCGGCCTCGGCTTCCTCGAGGATCCGCTCGCGGGTCGCGGGGCCGTTGCGGGGTCGGACGCGCTTGGGCTCGGCTGGCATCGCGGTTCGAGGAGCACCGGCGGGTGCTCGCCCGGCTCAATATCGATAGATGAACGTCGCGCCGAGCGAGAGCGCGATGGCCTCGAGCTCGAGCGGGAAGTCGTTGACCGTGGTGGAGAAGTACTTCGTGCCGCCGAGGTTCACGCTCTGTCCGACGGCCACCTTCCGCGACGGGTAGTGGAGCAACTGCACCACCGTCGAGACGTCGAGACCGGCGAGCGAAGGCTCGTCGAGGCTGCGGAAGAGGAAGTCACGCCACGTACAGCCCGCGCTGTAGATGAATCGGTTGCCGTCCAGGGTGCCCGAGTCGATCGTGGTCTTCGGGACCGGCGTCGGGTCGTACCAGACGCCAGCTTGCACGGTCACGTCCGCCGTCGCGCGGTACTCGACCCCCGCCGTGGAGGGCGAAGGTGTCGTTGAACAGGCGCTCGAACGTCTGCTCCTTCACTCCCATGAGGCCGTCGCCGAGGAAATGGATGCGCTGCTTGTTCCACGCGCTCGCCCAGTTGGTCCACACGCCGTCGACGGCGACGAGCACGGTCTCGGCGGGCCGGTACGAGATCCCGATCGCCACCTGACGCGGGAAGATGATGCGGTACTTGAAGCGGGTGACCTCGTCCTCGAGCGGGCCGCCGTTCAGGCTCGTCAAGAGCGGGTTGTCGTTGATCAGCGCCTTGACGTCGTCGGCCCACACCACACCGGCGCGTCCTTCGTAATCGACCGCCATCTGGTCGCGGTACGTGAGCCCCCAGGTGAATGGCACGCCGGGTTTGTGGAAGAGGATTCCCAGGTGGTAGTTGAAGTGCGCGAAGTCGATGTCGAGGGTGTTGGACGGCGACAGGCCAGTCGGGAACTCCTCGTCGCTGTGGATCTCGAACTTGCCGTCGTCGACGCCGTTCTTCGAGTTGAGGAGCTGGCGCACGATCGGTAGATCGAGACCGAGCTCGGCGACCGCCGCGTCGGTGAAGAAGCCGTCGCCGAGCTTCTGGCGGTTCTCCATCTGGCGCAACGCGCTGACGTTGAAGGTGGCGCCCACGTAGAAGCCCGAGTCCGAGATCCGGTAGCCCACCGCCGGCGACAGCGTCTCGACGAAGGTGCTCGACTCGTACGCCGAATAGCGAAGTGGCCCCTTGTTCTGGTCCCACTCGACCGCCGTCCCCCAGGTCGTCCCACCACCGAGGTCGAACACCAGTCCCGGGACGCCGACGCGGAAGGTCCCCGGGAAGTAGACGTTGTAGATGGGCGGCGTGATGCCCTGGCTCGAGCCACCCTCCTCGGCGCTCGAGCGCTGGGTCACGGACGGCAGCACGACTTGCGAGATCCCGACCTCCTGGATGTCGTAGTCGAGCTGTCCGAGGCCGGCCGGGTTGTAGTACCAGGCGGAGGCATCGTCCGCGACCGCGGTCGCGGCGCCGCCCATGCCGGCGTCGCGAGGGCTGAAGCCGATCGCCTCGATGTAGCCGGCGTGGCTGGTGCTCGCCACGAACGAGGCGAGGGAGACCGCGAGCACGCGGGAGACGATGCGTCGAGTGCGGATCATGATGGCGCGGGATCATAGACCGCCCGCGCAAGCCCGCCCAGCCCTTTCGCGCGTCGTCGAGCGAGCACCGCCCGGAGCGCGGCCTCCGGGGCGAGCGGCACGAGGGCTTTCCAGGATCGCGGCGCGAGCGCGCCGGCCCGCGCAGGAGCGGGGCTCCTCACCGCGCCAGCGCTGGCAGGTCGCGGAACAGGTCGAGGGCGTCGGGGTTGGCGAGGGCTTCGCGGTTCTCGACCGGCTTGCCGTGAACCACGTTGCGCACGGCGATCTCGACCTTTTTCCCCGAGCGGGTGTAGGGGATGTCGGCGACTTCGATGATCTTCGCTGGCACGTGGCGAGGGCTCGCGTTCTCGCGGATGGTCTTCTTGAGCTTCGCCTCGAGCGCGCCGTCGAGGTGGAGGCCGGCGCGAGGCTTCACGAACAGCACCACGCGCACGTCGCCGTCCCACTCCTGGCCGATCACCAGACTGTCGGCGACCTCGGCCAGGCTCTCGACCGGTCGATAGATCTCGGCGGTGCCGATGCGCACGCCGCCGGGGTTGAGTGTCGCGTCCGAGCGTCCGTACACGATCACGCCGCCCGCGCTGGTGACCTCGATCAAGTCGCCGTGATGCCAGACCCCGGGGAAACGCGCGAAGTAGGCGGCGCGGTAGCGCTGCTGCCCCGGGTCGTTCCAGAACCCGATCGGCATCGACGGGAACGCGCGCGTGCACACCAGCTCGCCGGGCCGCCCGGTGACCGGACGTCCGTCGTCGTCGCATGCCTCGACCGCCATGCCGAGCCCGCGGCACTGGATCTGCGGGGCCACCACCGGTAGCCGCGGATTCCCCAGCACGAAGCACGAGATGATGTCGGTGCCCCCGAGATCGAGGCGAGGTGGACGTCTTCCTTCACGTCCCGGTACACGTACGAGAAGCTCTCGTGAAGGAGCGGTGAGCCGGTCGAGAGCACCGTGCGAAGGGCCGTGAGGTCGAAGCGCTCCCTCGGTCGCACGTCTTCCTTCTCGACCGCGGCGAGGTACTTGGCGCTGGTGCCGAAGATCGAGATGCGCTCGGCGGCGGCGAGGCGCCACAGTGCGTCCGGCCCGGGATGGAAGGGTGAGCCGTCCCACAGCACCAGCGTCGCCCCGGATGCGAGCCCGGAGGCGAGCCAGTTCCACATCATCCAGCCACAGGTCGTGAAGTAGAAGAAACGGTCGTCCGCCTTGAGGTCGGCGTGGAGCCACTGCTCCTTGACGTGCTGGAGTAGCGTGCCGCCGGCGCCGTGGACGATGCACTTGGGCACGCCGGTCGTTCCCGACGAGTAGAGGATGTAGACGGGGTGATCGAACGGTAGCTGCTCGAACTCGAGCGGCTGGCCAGCCCCTCGACTCACCGCGTCGGGAAAGAGCAAGGAGCCCGCCGGCAGCCCGGTCAGGTCGGGCGCGGCGCTCACGTACGGGATCACGACGACGCGCTCGATCGACGGCACGAGCTCGACCAGCCCGCGCACGCGCTCCAGGCAGTCGTGGGTCTTTCCCGCGTACGGGTAGGCGTCTGCGGTGATCAGCACCCTCGGCTCGATCTGCCCGAACCGGTCCGCGACGGCGCGCAGGCCGAAGTCGGGCGAGCACGACGACCACACCGCGCCGAGGCTGGTGGTCGCGAGCATGCCGATCAGTGCCTCCGCGGCGTTCGGCAGGAAGTCCGCGACTCGGTCACCGACACCGATCCCGAGCTCGCGCAGGTAGCCGGCGAGCCCTGCGACGCGCTCGTGGAGCTCGGCGTAGGTCACGACGAGCCGCCGTCCGTCCTCGGCGCATGCCACGACCGCCGGATGCCCGTCGCGGCGGCGCAGGAGGTTCTCGGCGAAGTTGAGGCGGGCTCCCGTGAACCACCGCGCGCCCGGCATCCGGTCGCCGTCCACGAGGACCGACTCGTACGGCTGCGACGCCCGGACCTGGGCCAGCTCCCAGATCGCCGCCCAGAGCTCGTCGCGGCGCTCGACCGACCACCGCCACAGCGCGGCGTCGTCCTCGAAGCGCCGGCTCAGCTTTCGTTCCAGCGCGAGCTGGAACCTCGACAGGTTGCTGTTCCGTACGCGCTCGGCGCTGGGTGTCCAGAGTGGTGAGGTCATGGCTCGAGGTCGGGCCTCACGATCGGCGAGAGGGTTCGGTGAGTGATCCGGTCAGCTCGCACCACGCTCGTCGAGCCCGCTCACCGCGAGCCGGAGCGCCTCGACGGGGTCCTCGGCCTTGAGAACGCCGGGCAGGTCCCAGGTGCGCAGGCCGACCACGCGCTTGCCGAGCTTGAGGGCGATGGCGATCTCGGAGAGGGTCCCGTACTCGCCGGCGACGGCGATGAACGCGTCCGCGCTGTGCGCGAGCACCACGTTCCGAGCGTGACCCATGTTGGTGGCGATCGCGATCTGGATGTGCGGGTTGGCGCGATGCCGCGTGGGCGTGGGGAGGATCCCCACCGTCAGCCCACGCTCCTGGCGCGCGCCCCGTGCCGCCGCCTCCATCACGCCACCGAGGCCGCCGCTCAGGAGCACGTGCCCGCCACGCGCGACCTGCCGGCCCACCTCCATGGCGAGGGCGTACACGTCCCCGTCGCAGGTGCCGGCGCCGATCACGGCGATCTGGAGCGGCATGGTCAGCGCACCTCGTGGAGCCGGCGCGTGGGCGTGCGGCCGATGGGGAGAGGGTTCGACGTCACGTCAGGTAGGTGAGGGCCTTGCGTGCGAGTGGCCAGGCGGCGCCCGAGCTCGACGCGCGCCACGCGGTGCCGAGCAGGATTCGCGGCCGGCCGTAGAACTTGAGCAGCATCTTGCGTTGCATCGACTTGAGCCACCGCGGCGAGAGCCCGACGGGTGCGAACACCGGGTTCGAGAAGCTGCCACGGTCTGGGTCGGATGCCCAGCCCTCGATCAGACCTTCGTCGCGCAGTGCTTCGCCCGTGACGGTCCCCGGCAACGGCCGGAAGCTGTGGAAGTTGGCGCCGGTCAGGTCGAGCTTGAGCGCGAGGTCCAGGGTGGCCTGGACGTCCTCGGCGGTCTCGTCGGGATAGCCGAGCATGAAGAAGCCGTGGACCGGGAACCCTTCGGCGCGGGCGAGGCGGACCTTCTCCTCGATGAGCGGCAGCGTGAGCGCCTTGCGCATCCGCTTGAGGATCCGCGGCGAGCCCGACTCGATGCCGACGATGAGCGCGTAGCAGCCCCCGGCACGCATCTCGCGCAGCATCTCGCGCTCGAGGGTCTCGAGGCGCACGCCGTTGGGCATGGTCCACGAGATCCCGAGACGGCTCGCGGCGAGCGCACGGCTGAAGCGGATCACGAACTCCCGGTCCCACGTGAAGTTGTCGTCCTCGATGTGGATCTCGCGGATGCCGAAGCGGCGATGGAGCAGCTCGATCTCGCTCATCACGTGCTCGACCGAGCGGCTGCGCATCGTGCGGCCGGTGACCGTGAAACCCGCGCAGAACGTACAGCGGTACGGACAGCCGCGGGTCACGACGAGGGGCGCGAACGGGCGCTGCCGCACGAACAGCGTGGGCGGGAATCGCTGGTAGCCGAGCGGATCGAGGGCGTCCCAGTCGGGGAAGCCGAGGGCGTCGAGGTCCTCGGGGAAGCGTGGGTCCGAGGCTCGCACATCGCTCCCCTCGCGGACCGCGAGACCGGCGATGCGCGACGGGTCGGGCGTGCCGCCCGCGGCGAGCTCGTCGGCGATCGCCACGATCGCCGCCTCGCCTTCGCCGCGGAACGCGAGGTCGAGGCTCGGCACCTCCCGCAGCGTCGCCCGCGGGTCCGCCGAGGCGTGTGGCCCGCCGAGGATCGTCGGGGCGCCCGGCGCCGAGCGCCGCGCCTCGGCGCACATCGGCTCGAGGGTCGGCAGGTCGGAGGTGAAGGCGGTGAGACCGATCAGCTCGGGGCGGAACGCCTCGAGCTCGCGCCGCCACGTGCCGAGGTCCCCGCGCGCGCGCGTGAGGTCGACGATCCGCGCCTCGTGCCCGCCGCGCGCCAGCGCCGTCGCGAGGTAGCCGAGGCCGAGCGGAGGCAGGATCTGGAGAACCTGGTCTCGGGGGCGCGGTGGTACGGCGAGCAGCACCCGCACGTTGCGATCCCTATCGCCTTCAGACCTGGCGGGCCGATCCGGTCTGCTCGGCGATCGGCTCGCTCGACGACGAGGGTGCCGCAGCGGGAGGCACGTGGCTGCGTGCGAGCCACACGTTGGCCCACCACATCAACACCGAGGTCAGCATGACCACACCCATGAGTGCTGCGAGGCTCAGCACGAACCCGCGCATCACGCGGCGCTCGTCGGCACGTCGAAGTCGGATGTCCCATGGTCGGTCAGGGGCGAAAGGGGCCGGGGTCCGAGGACAATCGTACCACTACCCTGGTGCCGGCGGATCAACCGCGCCCGGTCTCCGTGGCGGCTCCGGCCGCGGGCTCCCCGAGGAGCACCTCGCGGATCCGCGCCGGCGAGAGATTCCCGAATCCGAGGACGCGATCGTGGAAGCGGCCGAGGTCGAACGCGCTGCCCTCCCGCTCGCGTAGCCGCTGCCGCAGGTCGAGGAGCAGCTCGCGCCCCACCAGGTACGTCGAGGCCTGGGTCGGCCAGGCCGCATAGCGACGGACCTCGGCGCGCGCGGTGGCGGGTGCCATGTCGAGCTCGCGCACCAGCCGGCGCTCGCACTCCTGCGGCGTCCACTCGCCGCGGTGGAGGCGAACGTCGATGTCGATGCGCCACGCCCGAAAGAGTGCGTCGCGAAGCTGTGTCAGCTCGACCCGCAGGTCGTCGCCGAGGACCTCCTCCACCATCATCTGCTCGCAGTAGAGCGCCCAGCCCTCCCACAGGAGCGGCGTCCCGTAGATCAGCCTCGCGATCGAGCCCGAGCGCTTGGCGCGGGTCATCTGGAGATGGTGACCCGGGTAGGCCTCGTGGACCGTGAGCAGCGCGATCGTCGCGCGGCCGTGCTGGGCGAGTGCCGCTGCCCGGTCGCTCGGGTCCGCGCGCTCGTCGACGGGCGTGACGTAGAAGTAGCCGCCGCCACCGCGGTCGAGCGGCGCGGGCTGGAGGTAGGCGGCCACCGGGTAGAGAGGGCGCTCGAAGAGCGGCGTCTCGATGACGGCGAGCGGATCGTCGGTGGCGGTCGCGAGCCTGCGCGCCGCGATCGCCGTCCGCATCCGTTCCACGTCGCCGCGGTACGCCGCGAGCAGGTCCTCGGGCGCGGGATGATCGGATCGCAGCCCGGCGACCACCTCGCGCCACGTCCGCGTCGGATCGATGCGCGCGGCCACCGCCGCGAGGCGCTCCTCGGTGCTCGCCCGGACCTCGGCCGAGAGTCGAAGGAGCGCGTCCGTCGAGATCGCGAGCCCGTGCGCCTGCTCGAAACGATCCGTGAAGGCCTCCTCGCCGATCGCAGGGCTACGCGTGGCTTCGCCGCGCGCGAGGATGGCCGCGAGCTCGCGTGCATGCGCCTCGAACGCCGCGCTCGCCGCGGCGCAACCGCGCGCCACCGCGTCGCGAAGCAGTGGCGGTGCCGCTTCCGCCGCGGCGGGCAGGGTGGTCCGGAAGAGCTCGCGAGCTCCGTCGCAGCTCTCGATCGCCGTCTCGGTGAGGATCGCCGACGGCTCCCGGATCGCCGCGAGGCCTTCCGCGAGCGTGCGCGGAACCTGGTGGAGCCGACCCGCGAGCCACCCCATGCGCTCCGCCACCGGACGCGTGTCACGGATCGCGAGGAGGTGGCAGCCATAGAGCGCGGTGTCGGCGCAGATCGCCGGGTTCCAGGTCCAGGTGCGCAGCACGCGCCAGTCGTGGAGATCGGCGGTGAGGGTGCCGAGCACGGCGTCGCGGTCGAGGGCCTCGTCGGGTGAGAGCGCGTCGCCGTCGAGGGCACGTAGGTCGGCGACGAGCCCATCCGTCTCGTCGAGCTGCGCGGCGAGCGTCCGGGCGTCGAAGCTGTCGAGCTCGTCGGCGCGCTCGTAGCAGCCGTCGGCGGTGGCGGCGACGGGGCTGGTGCGCCAGCGGTGGGCGAGCACGCGTGCGAGGACGCGCGCGAAGGGTGAGTCGGGATCGGGGAGCTGGGACGGCGGGGAGGTGCTGGCGGTTCCGTCAGCCACGAACCGCGACCTCGTCGTCGGCGCCCGCCCCCTTGCGCGGCGTGACCGTCGCGACCAGCTCGAGCCCGAAGCCCTCGAGCCCCACCGGCCTGAGCGCGGGGTTGTGGGTCACGAGCTTGAGCTTCTTGAGCCCGAGCTTGCGCAGCACCTGCGCCCCGAGACCGTAGTCGCGGAGGCCGGCCGGATAGTCGTCGCGCTCGGGCTCGTCGCCGAGCGAGTGCTCCATGGTCTCGGCGTGGCTCGCGAGCTTGCGGACCAGGGCCTCCGCCGTGAACGGCTTGAGGATGTAGAGCAGCACGCCGCTCGGCGCGCCCGCGATGGCCTCGAGCGCCTGGTGAAGCAGCACGCCCCCGTCGTGGCGGAACGCGGTGAAGGCATCCCCCCACACGTCGCTCGAGTGGACGCGGACCACCGTCGGCGTCTCGGGGTCGATCGAGCCGCGGACCAGCGCCAGGTAGTGAAGGTGGTTGAGCTTGTTGGTGAAGACCCGGATCTGGACCGGCCCCATCACCTCCGTCGAGACGCGTGCGCTCGCGATCTCGTCGACGAGCTGCTCGGTGGTGAGCCGCCACGCGATCACGTCCGCGACGCTCACCGTCGGCAGTCCGTGCTCGGCGGCGAGCGCGCGCAGCTCGGGCATGCGCGCCATCTGGCCGTCGTCGCCGAGGATCGCGCACGCCACCCCCGCCCTCCCGAGACCGGCGAGGACCGCGAGGTCCGCGCTCGCCTCGGCGTGGCCCGCGCGCTCGAGGACGCCGCCCTCGCGCACGCACTCGGGGAACACGTGTCCCGGAGAGATGAGGTCCTTGGGGCCGCTCTCGTCGGCGACCGCGACCTCGATCGTGCGGGCGCGGTCGGCGGCGCTGATGCCGGTCGTGACGCCCTCGCCGCGCCTCGATCGAGATCGCGAACGCGGGAGTGGCCGCGGTGCGGTTGCGCACCGGCATCAGCGCGAGCCCGAGGCGACGGATCTTCTCGAGAGGGAGCGCCACCCGGACCAGGCCGCCGCCGTGGGTGGCCATGAAGTTGACCGCGTCGGCGGTCACCTTGGCCCCCGCCATGACGAGAGCGCCCTCGCTGGAGTCGCGCTCGTCGTCGGTCAGGATCACCATGCCGCCCGCTCGGATCGCCTCGATGGCGCGCGCGGTGCGGTCGCGGATGGCGTCGGGTGCCTGGCTCAACGGGGAAACGGAGTCGCTCGCGCTCATGGACGTGGAAGACCCGGGGTTCGAAGTGGAGGCGCGAAGTATCCCACTGGGTCGCGCGCCGTTCCAGCCGCGTTCGCCCGTCCGAGTCGGATGTCGATGCGCGATCGAAAGGTGTGGAGGGCGCCCGCGCCTTCGGCGCTCCGTCGCGCCGCAGCCTTCGCCACGGCCCCCGTCACGCCCGCCCGGCAGAGCGCGGCGGCGGCGAGGGACCGCCGCCCTCCAGGTGCAAAAACGGCGTGACCCCGCTCGGGACCACGCCGTCGATCGGCCTCGAGCCCGAGAGCGATCAGGCTTCGGGCATCGGCTCGCCGCCGCGCAGGTCCGCGATCCTGAGCGGCCAGCCGGACGGCGACTCATCCGTCGCGCTCACGACCGTCAGCTCGGGCGGGTCGGTGCGCGAGGTGACGTCCCCCGCGGCGAGATCGAGCCCGGCGCGGAACCACTTGTCTTCGTACCGGACGGTGCAGTCGGTCTGGGTGGGCTGCGGGTAGTTGAACGCGCGGCCCTCGAAGTTCCGCATCATGGCCTTCGACTGGGTGAGGGCGTTCACGTAGTTCGGTGACACCGGCGCTTTGCCGCCGCCGCCCGGCAGGTCGACCACGAAGGTGGGTACGGCGAAGCCCGACGTCCAGCCCCGCAGCGACTCCATGACCTCGATGCCGGTCTCGATCGGGGTCCGGAAGTGCTCGAGCCCCTCTTCGTTGTCGCACTGGAAGAGGTAATAGGGGCGGATCCGGTTGCGGACGAGCTGGTGCATCAGCTCCTTCACCACCCGGGGGCTCGAGTTCACACCCCGGAGCAGCACCGTCTGGTTCCCGAGCGGGATGCCGGCGTTCACGATGCGGGCGCACGCAGCCTTCGACTCGGCGGTGAGCTCCTTGGGGTGGTTGAAGTGGGTGTTGATCCACACCGGGTGGTACTTGGCGAGCATCTTCACCACGTCGTCGGT
Source organism: Deltaproteobacteria bacterium (assembly GCA_016713535.1). Classification (GTDB taxonomy): domain Bacteria; phylum JADJOY01; class JADJOY01; order JADJOY01; family JADJOY01; genus JADJOY01. The sequence continues at coordinate 33,064 of JADJOY010000035.1, read as the reverse complement.
GATCCGCATCGGCAGGAACATCGGCATCTTCGTGCCGAAGCGGATGACCTCGATCGACGAGATCTCGCGCAGTCGCGACACCACGTATTCGAGGTTCTTGTCCGACATGGTGAACGGGTCACCGCCCGAGATCAGCACGTCCCGGACCTCGGGGTGCTTGCGCAGGTACGAGAGCGACTCCTCGATCTGCTGCTTGGGCAGGACCTCGTTCGGGAGCCCGGTCAGGCGCTTGCGCGTGCAGAAGCGGCAGTAGCTCGCGCACATGTTGTTGACCAGGAAGAGGACCCGGTCGGGGTAGCGGTGCACCAGCCCGGGAGCGACGCGGTGCGCGTCCTCACCGAGGGAGTCGGTGACACCGGCGCCGACGCCCGACATCTCCGCGCCGCGCGGCACGAACTGCATCCGCACCGGGCAGTGGGGGTCGTACGGGTCCATCAGCGAGCAAAGGTACGGCGTGATCGACATCTGGAACTCGCTGCGGGTCGCGAGCACTCCCTCGCGCTCCTCGGGAGTCAGATGGATCACCTGCTCGAGCATCTCGAGCGACTGCACGCAGTTCTGGAGCTGCCACCGCCAGTCGGCCCACTTCTCCGCCGGCGCGTCCTTCCACAGCGGGATCGAGGTGTAGGGCCGTCCGTGCCGGCACAAGTGAGGGTCGGCATCGACGTCAGCCGACATCTCACCTTGCGCGTTGGCGGTTGCGACCGGGGCCACTTTCGCGGCTCGAAGCGAATTCTCGCGCGACGCGAGCTTCAGGCGAGGGCGTCGGTTGCGAAGCTGCCTGGCTGGTTCGAGCATTGCTGCGGTGTCCTCCTCGGCGGTCTCGGTGCTCGTGTTGCGACCGGGGGACCGATGTGCGCGCATCATAGGGGCGGGGTTCTGGGCCCACAAAGCGTGGGCGGATTCGGCCCGTGATTCCCCCGGGAGAGCGTCGCGTCTTCGAGGCATCGGCGTCGTTCACACCACCGCTTCGCGCTTATCGTGAAACGGTTAACTTCATGATAAGGAAGCCCCGAAAGCGACACAAGCCTTTTGTTCGATTCCGGGCGCGTTTTTTTCCGAACGCGGAAGAGACACGACCGAACGGTGCCGCGCCGCTGCGACTGCGTCGCGTCGTGCCGTGTGCACCACGAGTCGTTCCCTCAGCGCGCCGTGCGCGCGCCTGCCGCGTTCGCGCGGAAGCGACGGATGGCCGGCGCCAGGATCCGCCCGATGAGCGCCCGGTAGTCCAGGTTCGCGCTCGCCGCGATCAGACACAGATCCGACCACCCGGGCGAGAGCCCCGGCAGCGGGTTGAGCTCGACGAAGTTCACGCGCCCCTCGGCGTCGAGCCTCAGGTCGACGCGCGCGACGTCACGGCATCCGAGGGCGTGGAACGACGCCACGGCCGCCCGTGCCAGCTCGCGACCCAGCCGCGCGTCGACCTTCGCCGGCGTGTCGTAGCGCAGCTCCTTCGACCAGTCCTGCTTGTGCTCGAAGGCGTAGACCGGGCGCTTGTTGCGCTTGTCGAGGAACACGATCTCCATCGGCGGCAGCACCCGCGGAGTGCGCTCGCCGAGGAGCCCGACCGTGAACTCGCGTCCGGGCAGGTAGCCCTCGATCAAGGCTGGTTGCTTGTAGCGCTCGACCAGCTCGCGCGCCACGGCCCGTGCCTCGGCCTCGTTCTCGACCACGCTCTTCGGCACGACACCCTTCGAGCTCCCCTCGGTGACCGGCTTCACGATCGCCGGGAAGGGGAAACCCTTGGGCAGGCGCTCGCGCCCGCTGTGGGCGAGGAACCAGGGCGGCGTCGCCACGCCGACGTCGGCCACCAGGCGCTTGGCGAGCTCCTTGTCGAGCGCCATCGCCAGCGCCGCCGGGTCCGAGCCGGTGTAGGGGATGCCGAGGCTCGAGCAGCGCCGGCACCTGCGACTCGCGGTTACGGCCCAGCACGCCCTCCGCCATGTTGAACACCACGTCGGGGGCGGCGGCGACGAGGCGCGTGGGTAGCTCCGGGGTGGCCTCGAGCTCGATCACCTCGTGGCCATGAGACTCGATCGCCTCGCGGATCGCCGCGATGGTCTTGGGAGAGTCGTATTCGGCCTCGCTCTCCTCGACTCCCTCGACCGGCGTCACGCGCTTCACGTTGAACGTGAAGCCCACGCGCAGCGGACGCTTCTTGGGCTTGGCTCGGCCGCCCGAGCGCGTGCCGAGCGAGTGACGCTGGCTCGCGCTGCGCACGATCGCCTCGAGCACGTCTTCCGGGCGGTCGAGGCCGTGGAGCGCCGCCGCGGTGCTGAGCGTCGCGTGCGGCTCGAGGCCGGGAAGCGGATCGACCTCGATCACGAACGGTGTCCCGTCCTCGGCGACGCGGAAGTCGACACGGCCCAGGTCGCGGATCGCGAGGCACTCGACGACGGCGCCAGCCATGGCCATCAGCTCGTCCCGGAGCGCGGCCGGGATCCGCGCCGGTGCCTCGAGCGTCCAGGGCCGTGGACTGGCGGCGGGCGCCGAGCGTCGCGTCCCAGCGCCCTTCCGAGACCGGCGCGCTGGCGCGGCCCCGCCGAGGGTGGGCACGATCGCGATCGGCGCGAGCACGCCGCCGCGAGCGCGCGCACCCTCGAGCACCGGCACGACCACGTGGCGTCCCGGCACGACCTCCTCGATCCACACCCCCTGTGCCCCGTGCCCGAGGTGATCGAGGACGCGGTGGTGGAGCGCCTCGGGCGAGTCGATCCGCTCCGCCTCGCCGAGCAACCCCTCGGGACGCAACGTGACCGGGAAGCGGAAGGTCGTGGGAGCGGTGCGCATCAGATCGCCGCGGTCCACGATGAGCCGACTGCGCAGCGTGCGGATGCCGTGGGCGGCGAGGTGGCGGCGGGTGAGCCCCGGGTTGAGGGTGAGGGCGTGCACCGCCGCGGACGAGCCGGTGTGCGCGAGACCGAGATCGGCGAAGAGCGCCGGGTAGAAGGACTCGCGGGCGCGGCCGTCGGGCGCGCGCGCGGTGTTGAACACCAGGTCCGGCCGGAGCTGGGTGAGGCGCGTGACGGTCGCGACCAGCGGCTCCGCGACGTCGACGGTCGCCACGTCGTGGCCGAGGCCACGCAGGCCGGCGGCCAGCTGCTCGGCCGCGGCGCTCGCGCTCGCTCGATCGCCGAGGTCCGACAGGTACGTGAACGCGATCTTCATCGGCACCGCCTCTGCGCGTGGCATCCGGCGCGGAGGCCGCTGCGCTCGCTGCAAATGCCATCGTGGAGAGCGCTCGTCAAGGAATCTCGCGCTTTCTCGTGGTCGATTCCGTCATCGGCCGCTCGGCGCGGTCGCGTGAGCGCGGTCCGGGCCGGCGCGGTACCGGCCTTGTTGGGGGAGCGCGCCGCGTGCTATCCGAGGCGCCGTTCGGATGCGTCGCTCTCGCTCGTCCCCTGTGTGCCCGTGCCGAAGCCGCTGAATCCGCTGCTGCGCCGCGTGCTCGCGGTGGCGCTGGTGACGAGCGCGAGCGTCGTGGGCGGCGGCGCGGCGACGGCGGCCGAGGTCGCGTCGTGGGACGGCGGTTCGTTCGACCTCGCGGGCTCGTACCGGTTCCGCGTCGGCTACGAGACCGAGGTGGAGGCGTATCGCACGCCGCCGACGGCCTCGCGGGAGGTGACCGAGGAGCTCGACGCTGGGCTCACCGGTGAGCACCGGCTGCGGCTCGAGCCCAAGGTCGAGCTCTTCGGTCAGGCGACGATCGTGAGTCAGCTCGACGTCCTCGACGGGCTCTTGTGGGCCGACACCGGGGATCGATCGTTCCTCGAGTTCTCGGACCTGCCGCCGCCCAACACCGTCGGCGACAGCTTCGACAGCTTCCGGGTGAACCGCGCCTGGGCCGAGTGGACGTCGCCGGCCGGCGTGCTGCGCGTGGGTCGCCAGCCGAGCCACTTCGGCCTCGGCGTGGTGACGAACGACGGCGACGGCGAGGACCTGGCGTTCGGCGACAAGCACGTCGGTGACGCGTCGGACCGGGTGCTCTTCGGCACCAAGCCGATCTCGCTGGTGACCGCGCTGGTGAGCGGCGAGCGGCCCGACGCCGACCACGATCCGCTCACCCTCGGAGTCGGCTTCGACTGGCACGTCGACCGGGGCGTGGTGGTCGAGCCCGGCGACGACACCCAGCAGGTGCTGATGGCGCTGGTGTGGGACGCGAGCGGCTCGACGGCGGTGCACGAGCGGGTGGCGCACCGCGCGGCGGGGTCGGCGAGCGGCGCCGCGAGCCGCGTGGGCTTCTATGCCGCCTACCGCGACCAGACCCACGACGATCGTCTGATCCAGGGCACGGCGCGGCCCGTGGAAGAGTTCCTCGAGGCCTGGGTGCTCGACACTAGCGGGCGGCTCATCGCGCGCGCGGCGAGCGAGGGCGACTTCGAGCTGCGGTTCGAGTGGGAAGCGGCGTACGTGACCGGTGACACCAACTTCACGGTGTCGCGGCTCGTCTCGACGCCGTCCGATCCGTTCCCCACCAGCGACGCCGAGCAGTGGGGCGGGGTGGGCCGGCTGATCGCCGAGTCGGAGAGCGCCGTGTTCCGGTTCGAGCTGGGCGCGGCGTCCGGGGACGGCAACCGCTACGACGGCCACGTGCGCGACTTCCGGTTCCACCCCGACTACGACGTCGGGCTGGTGCTGTTCAGCGACCTGCTCGCGTCCATGACGGCGGCGCAGGCGTACAACGTGGTGCACCAGCTCGGGGAAGGTGGACCGGTGCCGTTCGTCGGCGCCAACTACCTCGCGAGCGACGGCGGCGTCACCAACGCCGTCTACGTGAACCCGATCGTCGAGGTCGATCCGAGGCCGGGGACGGCGCTGATCGCGGGGTTGCTGTGGGCGCGGGCGCTCGAGTCGCTCGTCGACCCGTTCAACGACGCGTTCTTCGGCGGCGCCGCGGGCACGCTCAACTCGTACGGCGGACAGGCGGGATCGAAGGACTTAGGTGTAGAGCTCGACTTCGCCGTGCACCAGGCCGTGCCGCTCGGCTGGGACGTGCTGCGGGGCGACGTCGGCCTCGAGTACGGGCACCTCTTCACCGGCAACGCCTTCGTCGACGCGCGCGGCCGCGCGGTCCCCGACGTGGACCTGATCCGGATCAAGCTCACGGCCGAGTGGTGAGCTGACCGGTCGGGGACGCGACCGCCGGGATCACCGACCTCGTCTCCGGCGACGGGGGATGGAACCCCCGTCGCTACGATGCTTGTCGTAGCGCGGGGGGCTCCGTCCCCCCGCGAGTGCCTCGATCGCGCCTGGAGGCGTCGTTGCTGATCGCCGGGCACGCGACGCGTGCCCCTCCGGCCTATCGCGCGCCGCGGCCTGGAGGGCGCGCCTCCGGCGCGCCGTGCTGCATCCTGCACGGACCGCCGGGAGGCGGTCCCTCCGAGCCTCCAAGGAACGACGCGATCGGTGATGCCCGCGTCGTCGCGTATCGCCGGGCACGCGATTCCATCGTCTCGGAGGGCCCGACTCCCGTCGGGCCGTTTCCGCACCGGACGAGCGTGGATCGCCGTACCGTCTCTTCGCGCCTCAGGCGCGGTGGCGGTCGGACCGCTCGAGCTCGGCCTCGAGGGCTGCAACGCGGTTCCGCCCCCCGGCCTTCGCCTGGTAGAGCGCGCGATCGGCCGTGGCCACCAGCGCCGCGGGATCGTCGCCGAGCTGCGGTGAGGTGGTCGCGACTCCCAGGCTCAACGTCAGCGCGCCGTCCGCGGACGACGGACCGAGGCTGAGCTCGAGGTCGCTCACCGCCTGCCGGAGCGCCTCGGCGACGTGCAACGCACCCTCGGCGTCCGTGTCCGGGAGCACCACCGCGAACTCCTCGCCGCCGTAACGAGCGATCACGTCGGCGGGCCGCCGCAGCGCATCGCGCAGGGCGTGCGCCACCTGCCGCAGCGCCTGGTCTCCGGCGAGGTGCCCGAACGCGTCGTTGAAGCGCTTGAACCAGTCGAGGTGCGACATCACCAGCGAGATCGTGCTCTGTGTACGGCTCGCACGCCCCCACTCGCGGGCCAGCACCAGGTCGAAGGATCGCCGGTTGGGGATGCCGGTGAGCTCGTCGATGGTCGAGTCGTGCTCCGCGCGTTCCTTCGCGCGGCGGATCTCGTACATCCGATCGGCGAGCCCCACCGAGATCAGCAGCGCGAACACCAGCAGGCCCGCCTCGAAGCCGAGTCGCGTGACGGGACTCGGCTCGATCCAGCCGAGGTTCTCGAACGCGACCGCGATCCCGCCCGCGAAGGGCGCAGCGAGCCCGGCCACGTAGAAGCGCGCCGCGCGCACGCTCCGCCGCAGCGCCGCGACCGCGGACCCGAACGACAACACGATCGTGACGAGGATGAGGCCGGTGGTCAGGCGGATGCCCCACGCGTACGGCATCACGAGCGACACCAGACCCGTCGCCAGCCACGCCGAAGCGAGCCGCCCGAGGGTGCGGTGGAGCCTGGGAAAGCGCGCCGCCGTGTCGAGGTACCTCCGCGTGAAGCCGACGAAGCTCCCCGCGCCGAGGGCCGCGAGCACCACGAACGAGTGGTTCTCCCACCACGGCGAGGCGGGCCACACGTGCTGGTAAGCGAGGCCCTCCTCGATCGCGTCGGCGGTGACCAGCGACGCGAGGGTCGCGAACGACCAGCCGTACGCGGGCTCACGCAGCGAGAGGAACGAGAGCAAGCTCTGGAGCGCGATCGCGATCAGCACGCCCAGCAGCACGCCGAGCTCGAAGTGGTCGGTCTGGAGGTGCTCGTGGAACTCGTCGGAGGCCCACAGGTCGAGCGGCACCACCAGCGGCCCCGCGCTGCGGGCACGAAGGAAGAGCGTGGACGTGCCCTCGGGCAGCGACGACAGGTGGAAGGCGGGAAATCGGCTCGCGACCGGGCGCGAGGTGAAGGGGCGGAGGTCGCCGGCGACGAGCTCCCGCCAGTGCCCGCCGGGTGACGGCACGAAGAGCGACACCTCGTCGAGCCCGCGATACGCGATCTCGAGGTACCAGTCGGTGGGCGCGCCCGCCAGGCGATCGAGCTCGATCCGCAGCCAGTAGGCCGAGCCCGTGAACCCGAAGTTCACCCGCGACGAGGTCGCGGGCGCGAAGCGGCTCGTGAGGGGCGCGTGGACGACGTTGTCGATCGTCCAGGCGCCGAGCGGATCCTCGAGGATCGCGAGCCTGGATCCGATCGCCGCGTGACGGAGATCGGCGGCGAGCCGGACTGGCTCGGCCCGCGCCACGGAACCGCTCCACACGGTCGCGAGGACCGCTACGAGCGCCGCGACGAGGATGAGCTTTCGCAACGGAGGCGGAGGGGGTTGCGCGCCTCGGCTCGAATCGCGGGAGAGCTGTACGGTGCGCATGGTCCGTACTGCGTTCGGTTCCCGGCATCGAGACGTTAGTGTCGGCTAACGAGCGAGGCAAGCCGCCTCGGCATCGCCGATCGCCTCGTTCTCCGTAGGTTCGGAGGGACCGCCTCCCGGCGGTCCGCCCTGACGCTCGAGCCCCGGCGCGCCGGAGGCGCGCCCTCCAGACCGGGGCGCGCGATCGGTCCGGAGGGGCACGCGTCGCGTGCCCGGCGATACGCGACGACGCCCGCGTCGGCGATCGCCTCGTTCTCCGTAGGTTCGGAGGGACCGCCTCCGGCGGTCCGCCCTGACGCTCGAGCCCCGGCGCGCCGGAGGCGCGCCCTCCAGACCGGGGCGCGGGATCGGTCCGGAGGGGCACGCGGCGCGTGCCCGGCGATACGCGACGACGCCCGCGTCGGCGATCGCCTCGTTCACCGTAGATTCGGAGGGACCGCCTCCCGGCGGTCCGCCCTGACGCTCGAGCCCCGGCGCGCCGGAGGCGCGCCCTCCAGACCGGGGCGCGGGATCGGTCCGGAGGGGCACGCGTCGCGTGCCCGGCGATACGCGACGACGCCCGCGTCGGCGATCGCCTCGTTCCCCTAAGGTTCGGAGGGACCGCCTCCCGGCGGTCCGCCCTGACGCTCGAGCCCCGGCGCGCCGGAGGCGCGCCCTCCAGACCGGGGCGCGGGATCGGTCCGGAGGGGCACGCGTCGCGTGCCCGGCGATACGCGACGATGCGAGCATCGCCGATCGCCTCGTTCTCCGTAGGTTCGGAGGGACCGCCTCCCGGCGGTCCGCCCTGACGCTCGAGCCCCGGCGCGCCGGAGGCGCGCCCTCCAGACCGGGGCGCGGGATCGGTCCGGAGGGGCACGCGTCGCGTGCCCGGCGATACGCGACGACGCCCGCGTCGGCGATCGCCTCGTTCACCGTAGATTCGGAGGGACCGCCTCCGGCGGTCCGCCCTGACGCTCGAGCCCCGGCGCGCCGGAGGCGCGCCCTCCAGACCGGGGCGCGGGATCGGTCGGAGGGGCACGCGTCGCGTGCCCGGCGATCCGCGACGATGCCAGCGTCGCCGATCGCCTCGTTCCCCGTAGGTTCGGAGGGACCGCCTCCTGGCGGTCCGTTCCCTGACGCTCGAGCCCCGGCGCGCCGGAGGCGCGCCCTCCAGACCGGGGCGCGGGATCGGTCCGGAGGGGCACGCGTCGCGTGCCCGGCGATACGCGACGATGCGAGCATCGCCGATCGCCTCGTTCTCCGTAGGTTCGGAGGGACCGCCTCTGGCGGTCCGTTCAGACCGCTCGATCCCTCGTCCCGTCGGCTCAGGGCGGTGCGTCGGGGGTCAGCGCGCAGGACGCGTTGGTCGCGGGACAGGCACAGTCGAACGGCGGCTCCGTGCCATCGTGGTCGAAGAACGTGGCGATCTGGTTCTGCGCGTAGATCCCCCAGTTGAGCGGGATCGTCCAGTCGGAGAACGCCATGAACCAGTGCTCGCCCTTGTTCACGAGCGTGCCGTCGCTCTCGCGCACGACCTGGCTCGCGAACGGGTAGCGCACCGCCGAGTAGCCGCTCGGCCCGCGCTGCACCGGCAGCGGCCCGAGCCCCCGCACGAGGTCCGGTCGTCGATGTCGTAGCGCGGGTGCTCGGGCGGCTCGTCGAAGCCGAGCATCACCTCGCGCGAGGCGAGCGCCAGGTTCACGCAGTCGCAGTCGGACGTGAGGTCGCCGTTGCAGTCGGCGAGCGCGCGCGGCTCGCCGTCGCAGCGGTTCGAGGTGCCGCCGAAGAGCCCGCCCGCGCGCGCCACCGCGACCTGGGTGTTCACCGGCACGAAGGTGTCGCCCGGAACCGAGAGCATGAGCACGTTCTTGGGCGGCACGCCCGCGAGCGGCTCACCGAACCAGTGGGGTGCATAGTTGATCGGGTCGGCGGGCTCGAGCGCCACCTGGCCCAGCGTCACCAGCCGCCGGAAGTCGGGCGAGTTCCGGGTCAGGCCGAGCCCCGTGAAGGGCGCCGTGCCGTCGATCGCGCCGGCGACGGCGCCGCTCGCGTCGAGGACCTCGATGCGCACCGTATGCCCGCGGTCGGCCGCGATGCCGACACTCGCCGGCTCACCCGCGGTGACCCCCACCCCCGATTCCTCGCCGTTCGCGGCGTTCACCAGGTGGAGCGAGCCACCCGCGGGGATCGTGACCTCGCCGATCGCGACGTGGTGGGTGTTGTCGATCATCGACGGATCGACGCCGAAGTGCACCACGTCGAGCTTCTTCCGCTGCAGGAACGAGAGCGCGTAGCGGCTGCTCGAGCCGTCGACCGGCTCGGCCACCACCACCGGCCCGAGCAGCTCGTGGAAGACCGGATCGGAGACCGGACGCAGGTCGATGCGGAGCAGGATGTCGGCGGCCATCCCGCCACCCGGCACCACCACCGCGCCGGTGGTGGTCTCGGGCTCGAGCGCCATGAGCGTCGAGGTCAAGATGCCGCCGAGCGAGAACCCGGTGCGATAGAAGCGCTGCGGCCCCGCCGCCGCGCCGAGGCTGCCGTCGCTCTTGCGGGCGTACGCGTCGCGGCCGCCGAGGTCGAGCACACCGTCGCCGTCGAAGTCGCCGGCGAGCAGGTGCGGCATCAGCTCCTCGGCGGACGCGTTCCCGGGGCTCGTCAGCCGCTGCGGCACCTTGGCCTGATCGAGCCCGCGCAAGAGCCGCATGAGCTGGAGGTGATCGACCAGCGTCTGCCGCACGCGGTCGCGCGACTGGAAGAGGTCCAGCGTGAAGAAGTAGCCGTGGTCGGTGTTGCCGTCGCCATCCACGTCCACCGCGCGCCCCTCGACCAGCAGCTGCCTGAGCAGGCCCGTCGACAGGAACTCGGCGAGCGCCTCCTGGAACGTCATGCCGCCCGCCTCGGCGCCGCACTTCCCGAACAGGACGCAGCCGATCAGGTTCACGACCGGCTCGCCGAGCCCGTCGAGGAGGTTGGGCACCAGCTCCTGGCAGAATGGCTCGGGGAACACGTTGCAGAGCCCGTCCTGCACGCCCCCCACCACCGAGCCGAGCAGGATGTCCACGTCCTGGATGGAGATGATGGGCGAGTGGTTGACCGCGTCCATCGAGACGCTCGCGTAGCCGTGCTTCGCCCACTCGTTGGCGAGGGTCAACACTTCCCACTTGAAACTCGGCAGGCCGTGGGCGTGGACGATGACCGGGAAGGGCTGGGCGTGGCCGGGGGCGGGCTTGGGGATCGCGATGATGAACGGCACCGAGCCGTCCACAACCTCGGCGGTGCCGGCCGCGAGGTCGAGGTGGAAGAGCTGGTCGTCGGTGGCGCGCAGGTCGGGCGAGCGGAAGCGCCCGAACACGAAGTAGTCCACGGCGTCCACGCGCAGCGCCATGTTCACGTCTTCGCCGAGGTCGACGCCGAGGATCAGCTTGGCGAACGAGCTGATGAGGTCGCCCGAGCCGGGCGTGCCGAGGAGCGGGCCGACGAACGTGTCGAGCATCTCCGCCTGCAGGATGTAGACGTTGTCGACGCACGGGTTGGACTCGTAGCCGGGGCGCCCGCAGAAGAGCTTGTCGAGCTGGGTCTCCATGCTGTCGACGCGCTCGATCGCCGGTGGGTACTGCTCGGCCAGCCAGCCGAGCGAGCCCTCGCCGCGCAGGCCGGCGGCGAGCGCTTCCATCTCGCGAGTCGCGGACTGGGTGGTGAAGGTCCACGCGAACGCCACCCGGTCGAGATCCACGCCCGCCCGCTCGAGGAGCGGCTCGGCGCGCAGCAGGCTCTCGGTCTGGAGCGCGTGGTTGACGTAGGGGAAAGGCGAGCGCACGGCGGCGCCGTCGGTGCCGGTGAGCCCCTCGTCGATCACCACCGCGTATTCGGTGCCTGGGGCGAGCGGGACGAGCGGCCGGACCGTGAGCGTGTTGGTCTCGCGCTCGTAGTGTTCGGCGAAGCCCGGATCGCCGGCGTCACCGAGGGCCGGATCGTAGAGGAGCTGGCGCGCGGCGCGGGCGCGGTCGTAGGGCGGGAAGGCCCACGGCGTGATCTCGATCGGGAAGCTGCCGCCGCCGATGTCGAGGGGCGCGCGCTCGCCGGCGTGGGGCGAGGCCACGCCGATGTCGATCACGCGGATGGTGTCCGGGTTGGCCGACTGCAGATCGATCGGAAGGTCGAAGGCGACGGTGATCGGCGCGAAGGTGCCGAAGCCGTCGAGCTGGTCGACCTTGCCGCGGATCGTGCGCTCGAGGGACGTGGGCGCCCAGTCGCGGACGTTGAGGCGGCGGCCGGTGGCGGCCGCCGGATCGAGGACCGTCACCAGGTCGTTGGGGAAGGGCACGTCGGAGGTCGGCCGGTGGAGCGGATCCCACACCACGCGCGGGCCGCTGCCGCTCGGCGTGCGGCGGATCCCCTCGGGTGAGTCTTCGCCACCGCCCCCGCATCCCGCGGCCGCGACCACGACGAGCGCCGCGAGCAGCCCGGACCACCGCGCGTCCGCGCGACGGCCCGCCACGGCACCGCCGGTGTAGGGGCGGGCGCAAGCCCGCCCGATTTCCCGGAGGGCGAGAGGTAGCAGCGGACGCAGCACTGGGGACGCGTGGCAGGAGAGCCGATCGAACGGCCCGCGAGCATAGCGCGGGCCGCCTCGGCGCGCGTGGGTTCTCGCTCAGCCGCCGTTTCCGACCGGGATGAACGTGCACCCCGGATCGATCGGGTGCGCCGGATCGAGGGCGTTGCGCACGTGGCCGAGCACGATGTGGTCGTACGGCATCGCGAGGTGCGCCGTGAAGTCGATCGGGCAGCCCGCCTGGAGGAGGATGTTCGTGACCCCCGGCCCCTGCAGGAACGCGTTGGTGTGCGGCGTCACGAACTCGTCGTAGACCGTCGCGATCACCGTGTACTCGACGCCCGGCACCGTGTCGGTCGGCTCGTTCACGGCGGCGAGGAGGTCCGAGCCCGCGACCTGCTGCAGGCACGACACGCAGAAGGGATCGACGATGGCGTGCGACAGCTCCGGGAAGAGCGCGACCCACAGGTCCACGATGTTGAAGCCAGTGGTGCCGTAATTGGACGGCGCCAACCCGACCAGCTTCTGGACCTTGGCGGCGCCGCCCAGGTAGCGCAGGTAGTAGCGCGGCATCAGGCCGCCTTGCGAGTGTCCGACGATGTCCACCTTCGCCGCGCCGGATGCCGCCAGCACCTGATCGACGAAAGCCGCCAGCTCGGCGGCCGACGCCGCGATGTCGGTGAGCCCGTACGCGACCCCCAGGATCGGCGGGCCTCCGTAGTTGAGGGCGAACACGCAGTAGCCGTGGTTCTTGAGCAGCGGCGAGAGCGCGTTCCAGCTATTGGGTGCGTTGGCGAGCGTGCCGTGGACAAGCACCACCGGGCGCGGATGCTCGGCGCTCGGACGGCACGAGAAGTCGTTGGCGCCGGGCGGCGACGCCTCGGGGTTCGAGAGGCCCACGAGCACGCCCGCGGCGAGGTTGTACTCGACCGGGAGCTGGCCCGGCGGGACGCAGGTCGCGACGGCGAGCAGCGCGAGGAACCGCCACGATCGACCCACGCGAGCTCGAGGCATGCGCTCCTCCGTCGAGCTCGGGTGGTGGGGCGACGCGCCGTTCCGGCTCGGGGCCGCGATCACGCCACCCACCGGCCGCCCCTGTCAATCCTCGCGCACCCACGGGTCGGAGGGCCCGACTCCCGTCGGGCCGTGTCGGCATCGCCGGCGGACCGCCGGGAGGCGGTCCCTCCGAGACGACCGCGAACGGCGCGATCGCCGATGCGGGCGCCGCGGCCGCGAAGGATCGCGGCCCTCCAGACCTAACCGCGAACGACGGAATCGCCTTCGCTCGCGCTCTCGGGTATCCGCCGGTCACGCGCTGCGTGCCCCTCCGAATCGATCACGCACCCCGGCTGGAGGGCGCGCCTCCGGCGCGCCGTGCCGGCTCGGGCACGGACCGCCGGGAGGCGGTCCCTCCGAGACGACCGCGAACGGCGCGATCGCCGATGCGGGCGCCGCGGCCGCGAAGGATCGCGGCCCTCCAGGCCGCTCGCGTCAGTTCACGCCGACGAAGGCGATGTTCGGGTAGGCGTCGGCCCAGTAGCCGATGTCGATCTGCTCGGGGTGGAAGTGGAAGAACTGCGACCACCGCGTGCTCACCGAGCTGTCGATCGCACCCTTCGCGTACACCGTCCACGGCCCCCACGACGCCGCGCCCTTCTCCTTGTGGAAGAAGTACATGTCGTCGCCGTGCCCGCTGATGTCGCCGTCCGGCGTCCCGTGTCCGTAGATGAACACGCCGCCGTCGCGATCCGGTCCCAGCGACGGGTTGTGGGTGACCTGGTTGGGTGGCTGCCGATCGCCGCGGAAGCCGCGCCCATCGTCGTACCAGTAGCGGATCTTGTTGCCGCGATCGCAGAACGTCACGTGGATCACGCCGTTCGAGGTGACGATCATCGACGGCCCGTTGTCGAGGCTCGACTGGGCCTTGTCGTCGATCTTCACCGAGTCGGCCCACTCGCCCCCGGGGCTGCGCCGCCGCACCCGGATCGTGCCGTCCTGGCTGTACCCGTTGCTCGTGCCGTTCTGCCACGCGAGCAGGAACGTGCCGTCCGCCATGAACGCGGTGGTGGGGTGCCACGTGTTGCAGCCGTCCGATGGCGGGTCGCAGTCGACGACGTCGTCCACGTCGCGCCGCTGGTGCCAGCTTCCGCCGGTACGGTTGGCGTACCGGAGGTGAAGCCGCCCGTCGCTTCCGCGGAACGTCCACACCGCGTGCGGCGCACCCGAAGCGTCGAGCGAGAGCGCCGTGCCCTCGTCGCCCTGACGGAAGTCGGTCCAGTCGTTGGTGTCGACCAGCTCCGCGTCGCCCCAGGAGTCGGTCTTGGTGTCGAAGAGCGCGTAGCGAACGTTGCCGCCGCCGTCGTTCCAGAGCACGTGGATGCGGTCGCTACCGTCGATGCCGATCGCGTTCGAGCCGATCAGCCCGCCGGGGGCCTTGCCCGCCTCCTTCTCGTCGAAGCGGGAAGGTGTGCCGGCCTCGCGCCCCCGATAGACCCGCAGCGCGTTGTCGCCGCAGTTGGGGAAGTACGAGAAGCACGTCGGGATCACGACGTAGAGAACGTTGCCCGAGGTCCGCACGAGCTGGTGCGGGCTGACGTCGGTGAAGCCCGGGCCGACCTCGATGCGGTGGTTGGTGGCGGTGGGTGTGTCACCGGGATCGGGCGGCGGCGGGTCGGGATCCGGGTCGGGATCGGGATCCGGACCGGGACCGGGGTCAGGGTCCGGCGTGGTCGAGCTCCCGCCGCCTCCGCCGCAGCCGCTGAACCCCACGGAGGTCGAGAGCAGCAAACCACTCACGAAGAGCGCCACCAGCATGAGCCGTGGCCATTGCGTCGCCTTCATCACGTTCGGATCCTTTCCGCCCCTGCACGGGATCTTGGCACGCGAGCGGCACGGAGGAGAACCGCGGGAGCGCGGCCGGTGCCCTGGCGGCTCTCGATTCCGCGACCTCGGAGGGCCCGACTCCTGTCGGGCCTCGTCGGCATCGCCTCGCCGGACCGCCAGGAGGCGGTCCCTCCGAAACGACCGCGAACGACGCGATCGTCGATGCGGACGTCGCGGCCGCGAAGGATCGCGGCCCTCCACGGCGTCGGACCCCGGGCCTGGAGGGCGCGCCTCCGTCGGCGCCGCACGCCGAGGGTTGCGCGCGCGAGAGGTGATCCGTAGGATGCGCCGCTCTCATGATCCGCTCGATCGCCAATCGCTCTCGCGTTCCGCCGGCGCTCGTCGTCGCGCTCGCGCTCGCCTCCGCCTTCGCGCCGTCCGCGGCGCGCGCCAACGACTTCACGCTCTTCGGCTTTGGCGCCCGCGCCGTCGCGATGGGTGGCGCCATGACCGGCCACGCCGACGACTACACCGCCACCTACTACAACCCGGCCGGCGTGGCGCTGCGCAGCGGCCGCGAGTTCGCGATCGGCCTCCAGTACAGCGACTTCCACACGAGCGCGAGCAACCCCTCGCCGGTGCCCGAGGGCTCGGTCCGCAATTCCGACGCGTTCCCCATCGACGACACCCTCGGCGCCTACGGCGGCATGCGCTTCCTCATCCCGTTCGAGGACGCGCTCAAGGAGCGGGTGGGCTTCGGCCTCGGCTTCTACACGGGCTTTCCGCACCTCTTGAACGCCACGGTCCCCGAGAGCTTCGTGCCCCAATACGTGCTCCTCAACGGCCAGACCGAGACCGTGATCACCCAGCCCGCGCTCGGCTTCAAGATCATGGACGGGCTCGCTGTGGGGATCGGCTGTGTCTTCTTCGCGGACGTAGGCGGGAACCTCGAGATCCCGACCGGCATCCGCGGCGCGGACGGCGTCGACGACGCCCACACCACCATCGACCAGGAGATCCAGCCGGTGGTGCGCGCGACCGGCGGCGTGATCGTCGACGGGCGGCTCGTGAGCGACGACCTGGCCGGCTTCAGCATGGGCCTCACCTGGCGCGACGCGTTCTCGATTCCGCTCCAGATCCCGGTCACCGTCACGCTCGGCCCGATCCCGCTCAACATCGACCTCTCGAGCTCGCTCCTCTACACGCCCGCGCAGGTGGTGATCGGCTTCGCCCACCGAAGCCCAGACCTCACCGTGGCGGTCGACTTCTCGTGGAACGACTGGTCGGGCTATCAGTCGCCGACCCTCGAGCTCGCCCTCGACGTCACGATCCCCGTCGTGCCGATCGACCTGAAGGACGCCTTCAACGCCGATCCCCACACCAAGGACACGTTCATGCCGCGGATCGGCGCCGAGTACCGGGTGTGGCACGACGCCGCCAACGACGGCTGGGTGCGCGGCGGCTACGCCTACGAGCCGACACCATTCCCCGAGCAGACGGCGCTCACCACGTACCTCGACGGCGATCGCCACCTGCTCTCGGCCGGTGTCGGCGTCACGCTCCGCGAGCTACCGATCTTCGGCGCGCTCACCGAGAACTCCGCCGTGCGGCTCGACGCCGCGATCCAGTACGACCTCATCTCCTCCACCACCCACCGCAAGGAGCGCGAGAACCCGCTCTTCGTGGAGGACGGCAAGCCCAACGCGTTCCCGCCGCTCACCGACGCGCAGGGTAGGCCGATCGCCGACCCCTCGTACCCGTCGATCACCGGCGAGGCCGACGTCTACACGGTCATGTTCACCGCCAGCACCACCTTCGGCGAGATCGGCCGATGAGCGCGCGCTCGGTGACAGGTCGCCGCTCGGCGAAGGCGTGGGGCCTCGTGCCGCTGCTGTTGCTCGCGGCGTGGGTCGCGCTCGAGCCGCTTGCCCCCGCCAACTCCTTCGAGACCATCGGCGTCGGCCCGCGTTCGTCGGCGATGCTCGGCGCCACCGCAGCCACCGGCGACGCCACCTCCACCTTCTACAACCCGGCCGGCCTGACCCGCGGCACCGACACCGAGATCTCGCTCAACTTCACGTACACGGACGTGAACCTCGAGATCAACGGCGAGAACATCGACGACCAGCCCATCACCGGCTCGACCCTCGGCGTCCTCTATCCCACCGAGTTCTTCGGCCAGAAGGTTGCGATCGGCGCGCTCGTCTACGTGCCGGCCCAGCGCGCCGCGCGGCTCTTGACGCTGCCCCTCGACCAGCCCCAGTTCCTCTACTACGGCACCCGCAACCAGCGGCTCGTGGTGATGGCGGGCGGCGCCCTCGAGATCACCCCCTGGCTCTCGGTGGGCGGCGGGATTCAGTCGCTGCTCGACACCTCGAGCGAGCCCGACTTCACGCTCATCCAGGACCCCGACCCGTCGAACGACGACACCGACCCCGGCGCCGACGCGGACGAGCCAGAGCTTCGGCTTCGCGAGCGCGGTGCAGGACCCGGTGCTGTCGCCCACCTTCGGCATCCAGGTGACACCGAGCGAGCGGCTTCGCTTCGGCGTCACCTACCGCGCCGAGATCAAGGCCCACCTCGCGGCGCCGTTTCTCGTCACGATCCAGGAGATCGAGCTCCTCGGGCTCACGCTCGCGAAGACCCGCTTCGTGTTGCCCAACGACGCCGAGCTCTTCTTCAGCCCGCAGACGGTCTCGGTGGGCGCCGCCTACACCGGCGAGCGATTCACGCTCGACCTCGACGTGAGCTGGTACGACTACTCGCAGTTCCCGGCCACGTTCTCCGCCGCCACGCCCACCTTCGAGGGCGGTCTCGGCGAGATCATCCTGCCGGTGCCGGCCTTCTGCCGATCGCGCCGCCGGCCCAGGACATCATCGTGCCGTCGGTCGGCGCCGAGTGGCAGGCCTTCGCCGACGACCACTACGAGGTGGCGCTACGCGGCGGCTACGCCTACCGCAGCGCGATGCTGAAGGTCGACCGCGGCCTCACCAACTTCCTCGACACCACCACCCACGTGATCGGCCTCGGCTTCGGCGTGACCATCCACGACTGGACGCGCTTCCTGAAGAAGCCGCTCACCATCGACGGCTACACCCAGATCCACGTCCTCGAGGACCGCAACATCGTGAAGGACGACCCCGCCTCGTCCCCCTACGGCGACCTCGTGATCGGCGGCCTCGGTGTGGGCGGCGGCCTCCAAGCCACCGTGCGGTTCTGATCGTCATGTCCACGCACGCAGCTCGATCACCCCGTAGCGCGGGGGCTTGTCCCCCGCCACCCGCCTGGCGGGGGATGAACCCCCGCGCTACGAACGTCCCGCAACCGTCGCGGCGCCGGGCGTCCGCTGTTGGACCCGTTGTCGTGGTCGACCGTCGCACCTGTACGGATCCGCTTCACCCGGCCACCACCCCGCGGGGGATGAACCCTGCGTTACGAAGCGTCCTGATCCGCGTCGCACCCGACCGCCTTCGGTCCGAACCGTCGTGGTCGCCCACCTCGTCGGCGGGACCCATTTCATCCGGCGACGTCCTGGCGGGGATGAACCCCGCGCTACGAACGTCCCGCAATCCGTCGCGGCGCCGACCGCCCTCGGTTCGAACCGTCGTCGTCGCCCACCGTCGCCGCGGATCCCTTCGACCCGGCGACCGTCCTGGCGGGGGATGAACCCCCGCGCTACGAATGACCCGCGATCCGCGTCGCACCGACCGCCTTCGGTCCGAACCTTCGTGGTCGCCCACCTCGTCGGCGCGGACCCATTTCATCCGGCGACGTCCTGGCGGGGGATGAACCCCCGCGCTACGAACGTCCCGCGACCGTCGCGGCGCACGGGCGTCCTCTGTTCGACCCGTTGTCGCCGACCGTCGTTGGCGCGGACCCGCTTCATCCCAGCCACCCCCTCGCGGGATGAACCCCCGCGCTACGAACGTCCTGCGATCCGGCCGGGATCGCCTGCTGTCTCCGGACGCGTCGTGGTCGTTAGGAACGCGCCTCGACCCGTCGGCGTGGTCGGCCGCCCGCCCCGGTAGCGCGGGGGCTTGTCCCCGCCGCCCACCACGCGGGGGGGCCCGTTCGTCAGCATTCGCACCCGCTTCCGCGCTTCGGCACGCCCTCGTAGCGACGGGGGCTCCGTCCCCCGTCGGGCCCTACCTCGGACCATGACCATGCGACGTCCGACCCGACTCACGAATCGCGCGTCCGCGCCCTTCCTCGCGACCGCCCTCTTGGTCCTCGCGTGCGGCTGCGGCTACCTCGCGACCAAGGGCGAGGAGAGCCGCGGCACCGAGAACCTGCCGTCCCAGGGCATCGGCCCGTGGGTCAAATACGACGCCGTCTGCTCCGACGAGAAGCCCGTACCCCCCGGCGCCTCGCCCGACCTCAGCCTCCAGCCCGTGATCCTCGGCAGCTCGGTCGGCCACCTCATGACCGAGCCCTCGGCGGTCCTCGAGCCCGACGGCACCATCACGGTCTTCTACGAGGACCGCACCTCGACGCGGAGCGAGATCCGCCGCGCGCGCGTGACGATCGGCCCCGAAGACAACTGCCGCCCGGCGCTCGTCACCGTGCTCGAGGACGGCGTCGTCTTCACGCCCTCCTCGGGCGGCTTCGAGACGGGCAGGGTGGGCGCCCCGAGTGTCGTGCGCGGCGGCGGCACCCTGAGCGGCCTCGCGTCCGGCCTCGACGCCACCTACGTCATGGCCTATACGGGCGGCGAGGGCGGCGGGATCGGCCTCGCCGTGAGCGCCGACGGCACGAGCTGGAAGCGGGTAGGTCCGGACGGCCGCGAGCAGAACGCCCGCGCGCCCGCGCCCGTGCTCACTGCCGAGGCCAGCGGCTGGGACGGCGGCGCCATCGGCTCGCCCGCGCTCATCCAGCGCCCCGACGGCGTGTGGCTGCTCTACTTCGACGGCGACCGCCGCGGCTCGCGCTCGCTCGGAGTGGCCACCTCGGCCGACGGCGTCCGCTTCACCCGCACCGGCCTCGACGGCGCCACCGGTGCCGGCGCCGGCCCGATCGTCACCCCGAGCTTCACCGGCCCCAAGGACCAGACCAACTGGGAGTTCCAGCGCTCGGACGACCCCACGTCAGGCTCGGTGGGGGCGCCGATGGTGCTCCTCGACCGCGGCCCCATCCGCGACCTCTTCATCCTCTACTACACGGGCAACCTGCGCGGGCCGCTGCTCGACGACTACGACGACCACGACACCAGCATCGGAGTCGCGTGGTCGAGCGACGGCATCCACTACGAGAAGGCCTCCACCGAGGTCAACTTCCCGGACACCGCCAACGAGGTGAACCCCG
Source organism: Deltaproteobacteria bacterium (assembly GCA_016713535.1). Lineage (GTDB taxonomy): Bacteria > JADJOY01 > JADJOY01 > JADJOY01 > JADJOY01 > JADJOY01. Next base: position 13,068 of record JADJOY010000035.1, on the reverse strand, counting down.
TCCTCTCCGAGCACTTCCCGCTCTGCATCTCGAACGACGACCTGCTCTGCCTGCTCGGCGCCATCGAGCCCGTCTTCGATCTCCTGCACGGCCCCGACGGCTTCTGCACCCAGCCCGAGAACGAGCTCGCCCCCCTCTGCGTCCGCGAAGACCCCGGCAACGGCGACCCCGGCTCCGGCTCCTCGAACTCCCTCAGCCCCTTCTTCATCGTCGACGAAGCCGAACCCACCGTCGTCCAGCTCGGCGAAAAGTTCGTGATCTTCTACCACCAGCAATCCGACGCCCTGAACCTGCTCACGAACGGCTTCGCGCAGAACGGGATCGCGGTGGCGCTGAATAATTTCAGGCCTTTCTAAGCCCCCGAGAGCACTCAGGGCGCGTACTATTGTTCCCCGACCAGGCGAGGACTGTGATCCTGGATGGGATCGCGCCGGACAACCGCGAACGAGTGTTCTTCATGAAGCCCGAGAACGACCACTCCACGTCGTAGCCATACTTCCCGGCGCAGGGAAGAGCAGCGCGTGGGGTTGCGGTCAAGGTGAACTACCAGCCGGTTGGGGACGAGGCGGTGCAAGGCGGCGAAGCGAGAGGCGTTTCAGGCTTTCGTGGGTAACCTATCAGCGCGTGATCCCGGCGGGTAGAGGTCGAGGCCACCGAGGGTGAAAAGTAAATCGCGTCGCGGAAGCTCGCGGTTACGGAATCCTCGCGACGTGTACTTGATCCACTGGATCTTCGCGTTGATGCCTTCGGGCGCGCGTTCGTCACCCCGTGCACCATCGCGTTGAGGATGCCGAGCTGGTGAGCGCGAATCATCCGCGCGACCCGAATCACCGGGTCCAGCCGGCTCCGCAGCGCCCACCGAGCCAGCGCTTCCCGGCGCGCGCGCCCACGCGTGCGAGCGGTAGCGCCAGGCTCCATCGCCAGCTCCTTGATCGCCACGCGCGAGCGTCCTGAGAGCGCTCTCGCGCAGCTTGCGAACGATGCCCATCGCTCGTCGGTCAGGTTCGCCGGGTGCGTGAGCCACTGAAGTACCTGGTTCGCTTCAGGCGGCCGTCGCCCTCCTCGAGCAACGCGCGGTTTCTCCTCGCGCCGCACTCGGTCCACCGCCTGGCCCAGGTGGCTCGCCACGTGGAACTTGTCGAAGCGAGATCTTGAGCGCGGCCAACGGGATCGTAGCCTTCACGGCCTGGATGTGGCTGGTGCATGTCCATCGCGACGGTCTCGACGGCGGCCCGTTCCTCGACCGAATGGCCCGCGAGATAGGTCTCCAGGCTCGCTCGCTTGCGGTCGTCCGCGACGTACGACGCCGTCGCCTGCGACCTGATCGATCACGACCGTGACGTACTCATTGCCGCTACCGGAAAGAGTCTCGTCGGCTCCGATGCGCGTCCGGCGGCGCCGCTCCCGGCGCGCGAGCCCGCCGCACCGCGCGCGTCTCGAATGTCGTCAGCCTCGTCCCGGGTAGTGCGGACCTGTCGCGCGACGCCGCTCAGGCTCGCCTCAGCGCAACGGTCGATCGCCAGCACCTCGAACAGCCGCGGTGAAGGCGAGAGACCAACTACCGCCCACGGCACGGGTGACCTGAAGCGGCCCGTGCTCGGGGCGGTTGCTGCGCGGCACGTCAGCGATGGCATCGTCTCGAATTGGCACGTGTCGGGATGGCGCCACCGGCGCGGCTTCGCGTCATGGCCAGGCACGTGTTCCCTCCGGGCAGTGCCGCGCCGCCGGCGAGTGCTCGGCGTGACCTCGACCCGCTTGGCGGGCATGTCGGTGGACCTCGCTCACGGTCGAGGTTCGCGGACTCCGAGGATTTGGGCGTAGAGATCAGTGTCTCTCACGACCCAGAGCGTAACCCACCGCCTGCTCACGCACGCCCGCACATCTCGCCGGCCCCCTCACCCGGGGGGTCAGCTCACCACACAACTCCCGGAAGAGGCCAGCGAGAGTCGGTGGCGCAAGTGATCGCGGAGGGCTCGGAAGATGAAAACAACGGGGGAGAACTTCGGATGGATAGCGTAGATCGGCATGCAATTATCACGTTCATTGATCTCGCGAATCTGAGCACGATAATCGACGCAGACGGCAGGCAAGCCGCCGGCATCATGCGGAGCCTCCACGACACCGCGTACGCTGCGATGCATGGCAACGAGATGAGCACTCATCGCCATGCCTACACGTGGAACGACTCCGTGGTACTTCTGGCCGAGACAGACCAGGCATGCACGAACGCTCGCGCCGTACTGCGCGAGGCAGAATGGCTGCGATCGCGCATCGCCGAGCATGTTCACGAATGTTATGCGGTTTGCGTGAAAGGCATGACATTCGCAGGGCCGACGTCGTGGGGTGGTACTACATTCGACTCTAGCGACATGTCCCAGCCTCGCTTCGTGTACCTACGCTTCTCAAGCTATGCGTTCAAAAATTGCTTCACCATTGAAGCGCAACTCAAGAAACACACGAAGACCTGGTATATCGATGAGCGCGTTCGTGATGCGGCCTCGCTGGAAAACCTAACCGACTTCGAATTTGTCAAAATGAAACCAGACGACGTCGAAAGAAAGGTATTCATGTGCACAGGCTCGCCGGTATCGACGGGTCGACGAAAGCGTAACCTTCAACCAGGCGGCTGGATCGGTCGAAGTACGCCCTACCGAGCGATGATGTCATGACAGTTCTAGAAGCGTACCTGAACGAAGCTGGGGCAATGAGGACTCTTGGCCTTCTGTAGGTGGACCGATATTCATGCCGGGGCAAGCGCGCGCGTTTGACGCCGAGTGGACGAAGTTTCTGAGTGGCCGTCCTCCCTTCCATATGAAGGATCGAAGCAAGAAGAAGGGCTTCTTTGCCGGTTTAGACGACCGGGCGGCCGACGTGGAGGTGGATCGAGCTTGCGGGCTGCTTGCTCGTCATCGTCTCGTGTACGTCGCGTCCTGGTGCAAATTGAAGGCGGTGAGGGCCCACCTCCCGAAGCGCTATTGCGAATTCAACCAAATTTATACGTTCTGTGCTCACTACGCTCTAATTTGCGCCGGGCAGTGGGCTCGTGAGGACAGGCCTGGTGACGACATATCCTACGTATTCGAGGCAGATCACGCACATTGGCCTCAGCTCAAAACACCTTGGTAAGGTGTCTAACGAGTGGCCAGTCATCAGGAAGGCATCTCGAATGGCGCGATATGGGGAGGGCGCTTCCGGGAGTTGTGTGGGTGAGGTGAGCATCGGCCGAGGGCACCGCGCGGTAGTGCGGGCCCCCGTCGCCAGACCGTGGGCTACGCTCGGGTCGTGAGAGACACCGACCTCTACGCCCAGATTCTCGGAGTTCGTGAGCCGTGGACCGTCACGCAGGTCCACCTCGACATGCCCGGCAAGCGGGTCGAGGTCACGCTTGAGCACCGCTCCGGCGCTGCGTTGCACTGCCCGGAGTGCGGGGCGGCCTGTCCCGGTTACGACACCCGACATCGCGAGTGGCGCCACCTCGACACCTGCCAGTTCGAGACGGTGCTGATCGCCGAGGTGCCGCGGAGCGACTGCGCGGCACACGGCCCGCTCCAGGTCGCCGTCCCGTGGGCGGAAGCGGGCTCGCGGTTCACAGCGCTGTTCGAGGCGCTGGTGATCGACTGGCTGCACGAGGCAAGCATCAGCGGCGTCGCCCGTCAGCTCCGGCTCACGTGGGACGAAGCCGACGGCATCCAAGGCCGCGCCGTTCGACGCGGCCTCGCGCGCCGCGAGCGCAAGCTGCCGACCCGGATCGGCGTCGACGAAACGTCGTTCCAGAAGCGGCACGAGTACGTGACCGTCGTGATCGACCAGGTCGAAGGGAACGTCGTGCACGTCGCCGACGATCGCAGGCAGGCCAGCCTGGAGACGTATCTCGCGAGCCATCCCGCCGAGGAGCGAGCCGCCGTAGAAACCGTCGCGATGGACATGCACCGGCCCTACATCCAGGCGGTGGAGGCGACCATCCCGGTGGCCGCGCTGAAGATCTGCTTCGACAAGTTCCACGTGGCGAGCCACCTGGGCCAGGCGGTCGACCGGGTGCGGCGTGAGGAGAACCGGGCGCTGCGCACCGACGGCGACGATCGGCTCAAGCGATCGAAGTACCTCTGGCTCACGCACCCGGAGCACCTCAGCGAGGACCGCTGGGCATCGTTCGCGGCCTTGCGCGAGAGCACGCTCAAGACGGCGCGTGCCTGGGCGATCAAGGAGCTGGCGATGGAGCTGTGGCGCTACCGGTCGCATGCCTGGGGGGCGCGCGCATGGAAGCGCTGGCTCGGCTGGGCGCTGCGCAGTCGACTGGAGCCGATAGTTCGAGCCGCGCGGATGATCCGCAATCACCTGCTCGGCATCCTGAACGCGATGGTGCACGGGATCACGAACGCTCGCTCCGAAGGCGTGAACGCGAAGATCCAGTGGATCAAGTACACGTCGCGGGGATTTCGCAACCGAGAGCGATTCCGCAACGCGATCTACTTTCACCTCGGCGGCCTCGACCTCTACCCAGCCGGAATCGCCCGCTGACCGGCCCTACCCACACGAAAGCCGGAAGAGCCTATTCCGCAGTGGCTCAGAAACCGCCTGATGCTTCTTGCCCGGCTGCCTTGGCTCAGTGAAGGAGGTTTATATACCACCTGCGATCTTCGAACTCCTGAAGCCGAATCTGGAGCAGTACAGGATGGACGGGCTGAAGAAGTTTGCTAGCGATCATGCCGACAAGATCTTGGAGCGTGTGGAAGAAACACAATATGGATTCGCAGAAGCTACTGAAGGTCGGCCCGCGCCTTCGAGGAAGGCGAAGTTGAATAGGTTGCTAATCGGGTCTGCGGATTTCGTTGCATCATCGTCTTCGTCGCGTGCATCTCGCTCATAGGCATCGGCCAACTCTCGCAAAATTCTGGTAGTTCGTCGCCACTTGGACTCAGTTGCCTTAGCCCACGAGTTGTAACGCGCGACTAGCTCCCGCTCCTGCTCGCCCGCCGTCGTAGGGGCCACGAGATGTCATTCCCGCTTGTTTCGTTCGCCGATGTAGATGCCCCTCTCCAATGCTAATGCTGCCTATTGCCTCGACAATGTCCCGAACTGCCCCCCCCCCCCCCCTCCCAGCAGGCCAGACGCCATCGCTCCCCGGCGGCTGGCCGCAAGTATCTGCCCGATCTGCTCGTCACCGATTTCTGTCGGTCCTTTTCGCTTAATGCAAGTCGCGTCACGGCCCATCCCGCGAGGTGGCCGAGTCGACCGACCCGTCCTCCAGAGTCCGGAATCCTGTTTCCATCGTGAAGAACAGACCAAGCACGACGACCGAATTCCTCTTGTCCCTCAGTGAGGTCTCTCGGGAGCCTCATTCTTCCCGCGGTAGCAAGCTCGACAAACCAGACGAAAAGCCGGGGATCAGCCGCGAGCACCTCGAAGAGCGCGCGCGGCTCTCGCTCGTGCTGTAGAAGATCGAAGGTGCCGAACTCGTATTTGACGAGTTTTTCCCTTTGCTGAGCGGCTCGGCATGCCTCGAAGTAGTCGATCAGCTTCCCCACTTCATAGCTGTGGGACGACCTCTTGGCATTGGCGAGATCACGCGAAGCAGCATCCAGCGCCTTCTCGACTAGATCAGACTGGATGTCTACGCCGGGCCTTCGGTCGGAAGGAACCTTGTGTCCTAGCAGTGAGATCGCGTTCCACGGTCGGTCGTGTTCTAGGAACGCGGTGGCTGCTGGCTGTGTCCGACTCGCTAATGTGCCAGGGACCAACGTGAGTCCAGTACTCGTGGAAGATCCCTATCGAGGTCGGCCAGGGTGTCCCAGAGCTCTCTGCCGGGTGGCGAGAGGAGCGCGATAGTGCGGCGAGCGGCAGGGCTCAGGGTTGGTTGTTGGAGGGTGGTGCGAACCCAGGGGGTGCCCGCGGCTCGCGCCCGCTGTCCAACCCAGCCACGAGCCAGCTCGTTGAGCTTGTCGTTATCGGACGCGAGCCAGTCGAGGAGGGTGGCGCGGTCGCGATCTGACGATACTTCTGCGACGATCCACCCTAGGGTGTTGGGCTGAGGTGCATGTGCTGCCAGTTTTCAATCGCGCCGATGCCGCCAGCGCGGCAAGGGCCTTGCTGACAGCTTCCCGCTGGAGAGTGCAAGCCTCTCCTCATACGCGTGGTGATCGTGAACGTCGACATCGGAGATGTCGGGGTGCCAGTCAAAGAGATGGCCGTACCGCCCGACGTCGCCTGGCTCGACGCACGTAGCCAGGGCCTGGAGTCGGGAGGGCTTCACCCTTGAGCGACCATGGAGCCTCGGCGTTGCGCTGATGGTGGATCACCGATGAATTGAGAGCTTCCCAAAGGTCGACTCGCTGCCCCGCGTCAAGTGACGCTGGTTCGATATGGTCGAGGAACTCGATCACTCGTTCACGCTCGGCGGCTGGAAGGGCGTCCATACGCTTCGCCAACTCGCTATAGCGATCAGGGCAATTGGCTGCAAGCTCTACGGCCAGGCCGACCACGTGTCGAACGAAATCGTACTGCTCGGATGCTCGAATGCGTTGCGTATCAGGAACCAATCACGAAAGCGAGGTCAACGTGGTGGTGTGGCGATTCGTCGTTCTTGCCAGATCTCGCGTAGGCGACCAGCCTACGTCGGGCGTATCACCGCAAATCAGCCTTGAGAACCTCTTGCGCCGTGCGAGCGGCGCGCTGATATCAGTATCCAGCCCACGAGGATATTTGCGAGACTCTCGAGTGGTCGATTTGAAAGTCTGCCGCCTGGGTCATTCCGGTGAAGTCGTGCCAGGGCGCGACAGGCGTCAAGAATCCAGTCTGGCGACCAGGCAAGGGTCTCCAATGCCCATAGGAGGCCGGTAAGGAGCGGACGACGCGAAGAATCCGTCGAAGCCTTGGGTTCAGTTCCGAAGACATGCCGGCAAGGAGCGGCGGTGCACGATCCAGGTCTGAATTAACGTCGTACAGAAACGCAGTAGGCGGACCTCGGCGAGGCGGCAACACGTCGATAAGTGGATCGCCATGTCTGCCCCCGGTATCATCATTGACCTTTAGCCTGAAGCAGGCTTCGGACAGTGGTTCGGGCGTGGTCATCCACTGGGACCATCGGGCGATCGACATCCTCTAAGCGAGCCGACAGCGGCGACGGCTTACGCGCGATCCCTTTGCGGAGAACGGAGGAGCCTTCCGTTTTGCAAATGCCAAACTTGCTATTGGTTGTGCATACGGTGGCAGTTCCAACTTGATTCAGCTCAAGAAGGACCTCGGTACAGAGGGTCTTCCATCGACGTAGGTCGTCTGTCGTGAGTGAGTCGTGGAGCAGCAGCAGCGCTTCCCGAGGTGATGCTAGGCGCCATTCGTTTCCGGATAGGACCAGGGGCGGGTCGTCGGTATTGCGCCAGCGGTTCAGGACACGGTCGATGGTCGGCCAGGGCTGTTGGGTGAACTTGCTGACGATGCAGTCGTATTCAGGGGTCGTCCACGAGCCCAGGAGAGCTAACGGTGCGAGGATGGCTCGGTCGTCGGCGCTCAAGGACCAGGCAGGTCTTGCGAACCGTGGGCTCTTGGCCAATTCACGAACAAGGGCTGGCATGCTTCGGCGCGCCAGGGCTGCGAGCCGGTACGCTCGATCAAACTGGATATCGGCAGCTTGCAGGATTTCGGCGGCCTTTGCACGATGCAGCGGAGGCAGCTCGATGGATGGATTTCGAACCGCGTGTGTCGCGTCAGAAACGAGAATGACATGATGACCGTGCCGAACAGCGGTCTGGATGTCCGGGCTATCGAAGGCCGCGAGAAGGATCATGTGCCCGGGTGCGGGACTGCGCGGCTCCAAACGGTTGCCGCAGGCGAAGCCAGAGTACGCGATCCGTTAGCGCCGCGCCGCCGGCTAGGCGGCTATTGCCGCGTGGGGGAAGGCGAGAACATCCTCTTTCCACGGTGCGCGCGCGGCGACGGCTTGCAGGATCGCCGGATAGGAACGCTGTGAGGCGATCGGCTTCAGCACTGCGACCGGCCACGAAGAGTGATGCGGCATCGGTAGAAGCGTGGCCGACGGAAAAGCGGACCACCAATTGGAGAGAGTCTGTGCATCCTCTGGGCGGCGGCCGAGGCGCTCTGAGATCCAGTGGTGGACTGCCGGGGCCGACTGTAGCCATGCCTCCAGGTCGTCCGCGTCGAGCACTTGAACGTCGGCAAAGAACCGCTCCTCGCGTCGAGTCCGTGCCCACTTCATTTGTCGCGCCATCGGCGCGGCGAAGACGAAGATGGTTCGCAGGAACGGCTCGAGGGGGTCGGCCTGCGCCCGCAGTTCTCGTCGGCCTTTGCGGCGGGGTTCTTGCCTGTAGAGAACTCTCGAAAAAGAGCTCCCCATCGGGAAGGAAGCTAGTCCCACTCGATGTGGCGTCCGTCCCACCCTTCGAGACCAACCATACCGCTCTTCGGCACGGATGAGAGGTTTGTGATCCCAGGCGCCGATGCGAGTAGCCGACGAATGAGCTCGGGAAGTGCTTCTTGAGCGCTCCGCGTGATCGCCCACAGATGAAGTTGGGTGCCGTCGACGAGCTCTGGGCCAACGGTGTTGAGGCGCTTGAGCTACGGCGGAGGTGTCGCGATCGGTGCGACCCCGGACCCGATCAAGCTCCCGCTGTTCAAGAAGCGATGAAAGCGCGAGTTGGGGGGGCGGATTGCTCGGGAGCACGCCGGCCTTTACCCAGTTCCGAACCGTGTTCTCGGTGAACGCCGGTGCCTTCGGCTGCATCGCGGACGCTCAGTGGTGGCGGAGTTCATAACTTCACTCATAACCCATAATGTAGCACGCACTTGTGTAGTTTGTCCGAGTCGTGCTACAACACGCTTCGCCATACCGTGGCACCGCCCATCTACTACATATCGTGGCCGATGGCGCGCATCGCCATGCTGCCCTTGGCCCGCTGAGACGGGCATGGATCGCTCACATGCGGCAGAAAGCGGGGTAGTTCATGCCTTCTCGGATCACCATTCGGCGGACGGTGCAGATTCGCGCCACCATTACGCGGCGCATGCGGCAAAACCACGTCCCGGACCCGTGCCGTGTCTACCAGCCCCGAGGCCCATAGCGATCCCGGTTCGAGCCACGACGAACGCGCATCCTGAGCGCCACGAGCGGCGCAGGTCGGCAGGGTCCATCACGTGCACCACCGACCACCCCGGAGCGCGTGAGTGGGACGTCTTCATCTCTTACGCGACCGAGGATGGACCGACGCTTGTTCCGGGAGCTCGCCGGAGCTTGGTTGCATGGCATCCGGGTGTGGTTCTACGGGCGGAGGCTGGCTTGCGATCGGCGATAGCATTCCACGCCGCAACGAGTCACGGTCTCGTGCGCAGCCGATTCGGAATCGTCGTTTTGTCACACGCTTTCTTTGCGAAGAAATGGCCGCAGCTGGAGCTGGACGGCCTGGCAGCGCTTGAGGTTGCCGGTCGTCAGCGCATCCTCCCGATCTGGCATGGCCTTTCGAGCGCCGAGGTGCTCACCTACAGCCCGACGCTCGCCGGGAAGGTCGCGGCGCGAACATCCGACTCAATTCGGGAAATCGCGGAGAGATAGCGGCGCTCATCCGGCGGTCACGAGAAAACAGGGAAGTCTCGGATTCGCCGGGTTGGCCTTCCCCGGCGGTCACCGGGGACAAGCCGTCGACGCCGCATCTAACCACCGAGGCTCCGCCGAGGCTCCGCCGCACCGTGGAGACAGGTGGAGTCGCGGTCCTCGGTTGCGCGCTCAATGGCGCCGAGTGGGTGTTGGCGCTCGGAGTGCTCAGGATGGGGCTCTGGGGCCTGCCGGACGTCGCCGCGGCCCGTCCCGGTGTGACCACCTAGGGCCGGCGTGGGCATTGACGGTCGCCGTCGAGGTCCCACTCGCCATCGTGATCGTGCGCGGTCACGCGCGGGTCTCGGTCGCCGCGGCGGCGTTCGCGGCGAACCCTGCTCAAGCCGTCCTCTTGGACGTTCGGGTTGCTGCGCTGGCTGCCAGGGCCGTTTCTGGTGCGGGGGGGTGGGTGAAGGGGTGGTGATCGCGTTCGATACCGTGATCTACCGCGCGACGCTCGAAACCTTACTCACGGCCGGCCGCGCGTTGGCGCTGGCGGCGTGGCGCTCAACGCGGCCTCGTACCTGGTGGGCTTGGCGGTTCTCAATGGGCCGGTCTGGTCTGGCCGACGAGTGGCAGCTCTGGCGGCCCGACAACCTGTTGCGGGGCGTCGCCGACGGGGTCCTGATCGAGCGGCTGGCCGAGCGTGGCCTGCCCGAGAGCCGACGCGCGCGCGGCGGTCGCGGCGCGGGGCCACCCGTTCGTGCGCGCCGCCGGTCGCCGAGGGGCTGCGGCGTCGCGACGCTGCTCGGCATGCAGGTTGAGCTGATCGAGCTGTTGCCCCGACGGGGGATCCCGCGCGGCAGTCGGTCCCGAGCGCGGCGCAGTTCCTGGCCGAGCACTACGCGCCGCAACGCCCGGTGATCGTGACCGGCGGGCTCGCGCGCGCATGCCGGCGCTCACGCTGGACGTTCGAGCACGGCCGCGACCCACGGCGCGCTAGAGGTCGAGATCGATCCAGGACGGAATGACGCCGAGCCCGGTGCGCTGCGTACCAGCGCGGATTCGATCCCTCCCGCACGCCGCACCACCCTGGGCGAACGATCGCACGGATCGCCGCGACGCGGAGCTCGAACGACTTCTACCTGACGGCGAAGAACCGCCTGCTGGTCGAGCCCGGGGCCGGCGCGGTGCTCGCCGACCTCGGGCAGCTGCCCGAGTTCCTGGTGCCGCCGCGCTCCGACCTCGACGCCGCGGAGTAATGGATCGGCCCGGCCGGCACGCCCACGCCCGCTGCACCACGAGGGGTGCAACGCCGCCGTCGCGCTGCTCCGCGGACGCAAGCGGGTTCCACCTCGTCCCCGCCGCGTGTGCGCCCGTGGTCGGCAATCACGAGAGCCGCTTCGCCGACCTCGACGCGACCGCGCTCGGGCTGGCGCAGGCTCGCGTCTTCGAGGTCACCTGGAACCCGGCAGGCTCCTCTTCATCCTCGTCGGCTGGTGGCACAGGTCGGGGCGCGTTCGAACCGAGCATCTCCGCCAGGTTTACGTGCTGCGTGCCCGAACAGCTATTCGTGGACGCGCGGATGCAGGGCGGTGAACGGGAGGGGCGCAGGCGGGGTTGCGGCGGCGACGGAGCGGGGGGCCAAAGGCCCCGTGCCCTCCAGGCCGGACAGCGAACGACGGGACCAGCGGTGCGGCGGCAGGGCGTATCGCCGGGCGCGCAACGCGTGCCCCTCCCAGGCGATCCTTCGCGGCCGCGAATCGGTAGCAGCGCGTTCAGCGCGAGGTTGCAGCGGCGACGGAGCCGGAACCAAAGGCCCGTGCCCTCCAGGCCGGACTAGGAACAGCCAGGACCGGCGGGTGAGGCGACGGAGCGTATCTCGCCGGGCGCGGCGTGCCTCCCCGGCGCTCGATTCGGAAAGGGGCACCCGAGGGCCGCGTGTTTGATTCGTGCAAGGTTCGGATGGTGGCTGCGGTTGAAACTCCGGCATCGCCAGGGTGAACCAGAAGAGGCCCGGCGGAGGTCAGGCGTACACGGCCGCTCCATTCTCAGGCGAAGGCCGCGGACGGGCTTTCCTCGGCAACCGGCTCGTCGAGCAGGATCCCGTCGCCATGAAACCCCGTGACACCCCGGAGCGTCGGAAGATCCGCGCGCGCCTTCGCAGTTACGAAGCGAAGCTGCGTCGCGAGAAGGACGTTCGGCGCCTACCACGACGGCGCTGGCAAGCGTTACGTGCTCCGGCCCGCTTTCACCTGTCGCTCTGACGATCTCGACGGGCGATGGAGGCGTTTCGCTGGTTCGCCCGCGAGTTCCCGGACGATTGCGGCGAAACCGGGCACCTCCTGTGCTGGACGCTCGCGCTCGCCCGGGCGGGGGACGAGCTGGGCGCGGCCAACAAGCTGCGGCAGACGATGCTGAGCAACCTGTACGTCCTCCCGCACCTCCTGGGCCACCCGGTCGCGCGCCTCGACCTCTGGCATTCGTCGAGCGACGCGCAGCCGGATTGCATGCGGGCGTGATCCCGGCCGAGTATTTCGATGTGGAGCCCGGCCGAACGCGAGTGGGCCAAGCGCCTCTACCCTCAGCCAGCCTCCGGCAGCGCGCGAGCGTTACGTCGAGATCTACCGCGCCCTTCGACGGCTTGCGCCCGGACCGGGGCTGCGGCGGCTCGCCGAGGCGTTCGCGCTGGCTGAATGGCGCGGGACGACGGGATGCGGCTGGGACGTGGTTCACGGCGGCGACGTTGGGCTCGCGACCGCGACCGATGCTGAGTTTTCCGCGTCGCGCGCAGGGGCCCCAGCTCACCCTCTCTGCGACCGACCGGTGAGCAGCCTTGACCAGGTACACTACTGGAAATCTAGATTTCTCTTCGGAGACTCCCCCAACACGAGGGCCACGCAGATCTCATGGGGATCAAGAAGGGACCAAGGACCTTCTCGAGCAACACGTGAAAGTCCACCGGGGTGAAGAAGGACCACCTCATCCGGGACCGCTCCGATACCACCACGGGGTGCTCCACGAGCTGGCGGGAAACGTCGCCATGCGGAGCGGATGGTCTCACGCGGAGGATCGTTCGAGAAGGTGGTCGATCAGATCCGGTCGCCGCGCCGCGGGCCGACTGAAGGCACTGCGCGACCTGGTAATGGAGCGATGGAGGTTGGGGCTCACGACGCGTGCCTCCGGCCGCAACCAGGTGCCGGAAGCGGGCGTCACTCACCGAGGAACAGGTTCGTGAAGCGAACGCCTTCGAGCGCTCTTGGCCGTGAAGTCGGTCTTCGCTCAGCACCACCCGCGATGTCGTTCCTGGCTCGCAGCCGCCCAGATCAGCGCATCCAAGAAGGAGGAGGCCTGCCGCGAGGCCGCGGACAGCGCGAGCCGCGTGGTCTCGGCGGTGAGGGGCAGGCACGTCATGGCAGCGGTGACCTCGTCGATGATGGTGGGAGTTGAGGTCCGCACACGCTATCGCCGTTTGAAGAACCCGTGCCAGCTCGTTCAGGACTTGACCGGAGACCACCAGGTCGGAGGCG
>JADJOY010000034.1 GCA_016713535.1 Deltaproteobacteria bacterium | reverse complement strand
GGTCTCGACCACCGAGCTCGCCAAGCCCTCGGCCGCGAGGGTGGTTCGTGGCAAGCTGGTCGGCGACAACGTTGGGCAGCGCTTTAGGTCCCGAGGCCGCCGTGCGCCGCACCTGGAGTGATCGACAAGTTCTCGCCGAGGCCAGCGCGAGTGACCAAGAGCGTGCGTGGACGCGAGTCGAGGCACCGCGGGGGGTTAAGGCGGGCTGAGCGAAGCGGGGGCTGGCGGTGCCGGCAGCTCGTCACGCCCTGCATGGCGCGGGCAGGGCCGCGGCAGGCCCTCCTGATCAAGTGGGACCCGCCGATCGCGAGCCGCCGCTTTCCCGGTGTCCACCACGTTAACTCGCGCCTCGCGCAGCGCGGCGGGGGGCGGCGTCGGCCAGCCGGTACTCGGATCGCGCACCACGCTGTGTGCGATCAGCTTGCCGGAGCCGATCGAATTCGCGGCCACGCTGGTCATCATCCAGGCCAGCGCCGCGAACGGGACACCGTGGGCCATTCCGAGCAAGAGCAGCAAGCGTCCGCCGGTGAGGTCATCTCCGGTGGGACCGCCAGCCAGAGCCGTGAGCGCCACCGCGTAGCCGAGCGGCGGGTACCACCACGGGCACGCCGGCGGCGGTCGATCCGAGAACGTCGAACGTTCCAAAGCGACGAGCGACGCCGCCGCCAGCGCAGGGCGCCATCGCGCGAACTCCCAACGCGCCTGAAACGGCCGCTGTAAGCCGAAACAGGTCTCTTTCGCTGCGATCGGGACGGAACTCGGCGCAGATTGAGAGCTGTTTGTTACAGTCTTGTGCAGCGTTTGGCAGCCAATTGGGTGAGCCCTTCCTCGATTGTTGGATCGCGCTCTTAACCAACGACGGCGGCCGATGGCACGGCCCGCCCGCGCCGTCGGCTGAACGAGACGTCCGCCGTCAGCCGGCGACGTAGCGGAACGCGGCGGTGAAGTGGAGCGCCGCGGCGAGCACCACGCACACGTGGAACACTTCGTGATACGAGAACACCGCGGGCCAGAGTCGCGGACGCTGGCTCACGTAGCACAGCGCCCCGCCCGTGTAGGCGATCCCGCCGGCGATCAGGAGCACCACCGCGCCAGCCGGCACATGGTGGGCGAGCGGCACCAGACACGGCACGATCAGCCACCCCTGGAAGAGCTGCAACGCCACCGACCAGCGCTTGCGCACCTCCGGGAACAGCGCCTTCTGGATCACGCCCACGAGCGTGATGCCCCACACCGCGGCGAGCACCGCGGCGCGTAGCCAGCCGTCGAGGGCGGCGACCGCGAACGGCGTGTAGGTGCCGGCGATCAGCACGTAGATCATCGAGTGGTCGACGCGCTGCACGCGCTTCTGCGCGTCGGCCCAGTCGATCGAGTGGTGGAGCGCGCTCACGCTGAAGAGCGCGAGCATGCTCAGGCCGAACACGGTGAGCGCGAGCCGCTCGCTCGGATGGCCGGAGGCGCGCTGCCACAAGAGCGCGGTGCCGGCGATCGAGAAGAGTGCCGCGCCGCCGTGGAGGAACCCGCGCACGGGGTTCTGCATGGCGCCCAGGGTGAGGCGAGCCGTTTCGGAGCGATCCATCATCGATAGCCAGCGTAGGCCGCCAACGTCATCGTTTCGTCAGCGGCTCGAAACGACTCGATCAGCGCGCGCCGGCGAGCGCGCCCCCTGGTCCCGTCCCGGAGTCGGTCCGGCGCGCCGCCGCGCTCAGGCCGTGCCGAACTTGGTGTCGACGGCGACGCCGAGCTGGCGCAGGAAGGCGCTCGGCAACACGCCGCCGGCGAAGACGAACACCCGATCGGCGCCGACCCTGAGCTCCCGCCCGTCGGCGGCGAGGTCCACCGCGCGCTCGTGGATCGCGCGCACCTCCGACCTGAGCACGGCGCGGACGCGCCCGGTGTCGGCGAGCTCCTCGAACTGGCGGCGCACCGACGCCGTCGCCCGCGAGAACACGTCGCCGCGGTAGGAGAGCGTCACGTGGTTCTCGAGGGTGGGCTCGGCGAGCGCCGACGCCGCTTCCAGGGCCGAGTTCCCGCCGCCCACCACCAGCACCCGGTCGCCGTGGAAGTCGGCCGCATCGGCGAGCGAATACGCCACATGCGGCGCCTCCTCGCCCGGCACCTCGAGCTTGCGCGGCGAGCCGCGCCGCCCGATCGCGAGCAGCACTCGCCGCGCCCGGTAGGTCCGCCGTGAGGTCGTGATCGCGAAGAGCCCGCCGTCTCGCGACACCGTGTCGACGCGCTCGCCGGTGTGGATCTCGAGGCGCGCGGCGTCGATCACCTCGTGCCAGATCGCGAGCAGCTCCTCCTTCGAGATCGCGCGCGCCTTGACCGTGCCGTAGAAGGGGATCTCGAACTCGGAGGTCACCACGACCTTCTTGCGCGGGTAGTGGTAGACGCTGCCGCCGACCTGCTCCTGATCGACGATCTCGAAGCGGAGCCCCGCCTTCCTGGCGGTGAGCGCCGCCGCCAGACCGGAGGGGCCGGCGCCGACGATGAACAGGTCGAGGACGTCGCCGCCGCGCGCACCGGCGCCGCCGCCTCGCAGCTCGCGCGCGATGCCGTCGACCGCCTGGCGCCCCTGCGTCATGGCGTTGCGGATGAGACCCATCCCGCCAAGCTCGCCGGCGATGTAGAGTCCCGCGACGTTGGTCTCGAAGTTGGGCTTCACGTTGGGGATCTCGACGCCGCGGGTGGCGGTGCCGAAGACCAGCGAGATCGCCTCCACCGGGCACGCCGCGAGGCAGGCCCCGTGGCCGATGCAGTGGGTCGGGTTGGCGAGGACGGCGCGCCCGTCGACCACGCCCAGCACGTCGCCCTCGGGGCAGGCGGGCGTGCAGTCGGCGGTGCCGATGCACTTGAGGGGGTCGATGACCGGATGGAGGCTCGCTGGCTCGAGCCCGGCGCTCACCGCCTCCTCGAACTGGGCGCGGTGGCGCCGCTCGCGGCGGCTGGTGCGGATCCAGTACGGCGCGATCACCAGCGCCGACAGCACCACGAACAGCGTCAGCTCGATGTGCTCGAGGAGGACGTCCACGTTGCGCGCCTCGCGGGCTCAGCGAGCCTCGCCCGCTCGCGCCGCGGTCGCCGAGCCCGCTGGCGGGCGGATGCGGTAGCCGACCTTGGCGAGGAGCGCGTGGTCGAGGTCGCCGTCGGCGATCGTGGCCTCGTAGCTCGCGAGCGCGAACCAGTCGCGGTCGACGAGCCAGAAGAGCTCGGCGCGGGCGAAGCCGCCGACGTCGCTGCCGGTCTCGTCGCGGTTGCGCAGATCGACACCCGCGCCGAGGTCGAGGCTCGCGCCGTCGCCGACGTCGAAGCCGGCGCTCAGCGCGCCCTCGTGGTCGTTGCGCCCGAAGCCGGTGACGCCGGTGTAGGCGACCTCCCACCGAAGCGGCAGGCTCG
This sequence comes from Deltaproteobacteria bacterium, assembly GCA_016713535.1. Lineage (GTDB taxonomy): Bacteria > JADJOY01 > JADJOY01 > JADJOY01 > JADJOY01 > JADJOY01. Next base: position 109,575 of record JADJOY010000034.1, on the reverse strand, counting down.
CGAGCCGCCGGCCGCCGAGCGCGAGCCCGCCGCCGAAGCTGCTCTCGTCGGTGGTGGTCGCTGCCAGGGTGTACGAGCGGCCCTGATCGTCGATGTAGACCTCGCCGGCCGTGCCGTCGAGCGGCGCGCCCTCGGGGAGGATCCGCACCTCGTAGCTCGGCACCGCTTGACGGAGCCGGTACGAGAGCCGGGCGCGGGTGTAGAGGTCGTGGCTCAGCTCGTAGCGCGCACGCCCCTCGATCGACTCACGCTGTGGGTTGGCGACGTTCTCGATCTCCGCGGCATCGAGCGACTCCGGCCGCAGCAGGTAGCGATACGTCGTGAAGCTGCCGCCGAGCCGGAACGTGGGCGTGGCGCGCCAGTCGCCGCCCACCGCCAGCGAGCCGAGGCGCGTCGCCTGCCCGGCGACGCCGAGGTCGAGCCTGAGCGAGCCGAACGCGTCGAATTCGCGGAGCGGCGACCAGCGTCCCTGGCCGGTGAGCGACTCGCGGTCGGCGTTGCCGTCGTAGAAGCTCGCGACGAAGCCGGCTCCCGCGCCGCCTTGCTCGCCCTCGAGCGAGAAGAAGCCGCCACCGGTCATGAACTGGCCGTCGAAGGTCTGGTCGTAGGGGTTGGGCTCGAGCCCGCCGAACCCACCGAGCCGGAACGACTCCCACCGGTAACCGAAGGTGAGGCCGTCGACGCTCGCGGTCGGCACCTCGACGATCCACTCGCGCCCCGCGAGCGCCACCCAGCCCTGGGTGGGATCGAGCCCTGCCGAGAGCCGCTCGAGCCGGTAGGCCGGGACCGACGGATCGGAGAGGTCGCCGTTCACCGGGATGCGTAGCTCGCCGTCGATGTGGGTCGCGAGCGCCCGGTCGGTGAGCTCGCTCCCGTCGAGGCGCACGTCGAGGCCGAACGTCGCCGAGGTCTGCTCGCCGCCGCCATAGGTGAGCGCATAGCCCTCGGCGGCGACCACGCCGCGCACCGATCCGGCGCGGGCGGGGCGCGGTGGGGCCGCGACGAGGGTCAGCACCGCGGTGAGAGCTACCCACCCGGCGCCGGTCGCGCGAGCTCGGGCCGCGCGCATCAGTCGTCTCCCTCGTAGCCCTTCGGATGGCACGCGAGGCACTGCTCGTTGTCGTTGGTCTTGTGGACGTCGGCGCCGGTGCGCTTGTGGCAGTTGATGCAGTCGAACTGCGAGTAGTTGCTCGAGTTGGGATGGCAGTTGGCGCACTGGCGATAGCCCTCGTGCGGGATCACGAAGGTGTGGTCGTGGCCGGCGTCGCTCCAGTCGACGGTGTTGTGGCAGCTCTCGCAGGCGGGGCCGTAGTGGTTGGCCGGCGCATCACTCGCGTGGCAGCTCGAACAGCCGTTGGTGATGCCGTTGTGGTTGAAGACCGCGTTGGCCCAGTTGTTGGTGTCCTTGTGGCAGCTCGCGCAGTCACCGGGGTAGTGCCCCGCGGGGCGATCCTTCTCGTGGCAGGTGGCACACCCGGAGGTCACGCCGGCGTGGTTGAAGCTCGCGCCCGCCCAGGTGGCGGTCGTGTGGCACTTCACGCAGTCGCCGGGGTAGTGGCCCGCGGGGCGGTCGCTCTCGTGGCAGCTCGCGCAGTTCCCGGTGATGCCGCCGTGATCGAACGTGGCGTCGGACCACGAGGTGGCGGTGTGGCACTTCACGCAGTCGCCGGCGTAGTGGCCGGCGGGGCGATCGCCCTCGTGGCAGGTCGTGCAGGAGCTGACGCCGGCGTGGTTGAAGTTGCCGTTCGCCCAGCTGCCCGGCGTGTGGCAGGTCGAGCAGTCGCCGGGATAGTGCCCGGCCGGGCGATCGGCCTCGTGGCAGCTCGCGCAGTTCGAGGTGATCCCGCTGTGATCGAACGAGGTCGGGTTCCACGAGCCGGGGCTGTGACAGCCCGCGCAGTCACCGGGCGCGTGGCCGGCGGGGCGATCCTTCTCGTGGCAGCTCGCGCAGTTGGTGGTGACGCCGGTGTGATCGAAGCCGGTGGGGCTCCACGAGCCGGGGCTGTGGCAGCCGACGCAGTCGCCGGGATAGTGGCCGGCGGGGCGGTCGGCCTCGTGGCAGCTCGCGCAGTTGCCGGTGATCCCGCCGTGATCGAACGACGCGCCGCTCCACGACCCAGTCGAGTGGCACTCCGAGCAGTCGCCGGGCGCGTGGCCGGCGGGGCGGTCGGCTTCGTGACAGCTCGAGCAGCTCGAGCCGACGCCGGAGTGGTCGAACGTGGCGCCGCTCCAGGTGCCGGTGGAGTGGCACCTCACGCAGTCGCCGGGGTAGTGGCCGGCCGGGCGCTCCTTCTCGTGGCAGGTCGCGCAGTTCGAGCTCACGCCCGCGTGGTCGAAGGTGGCGCCGCTCCACGAGCTGGTCGAGTGGCACTTCGCGCAGTCGCCCGGATAGTGGCTGGCGGGGCGCTCCTTCTCGTGGCAGGTGGCGCAGCTCGACGTCACGCCGACGTGCGAGAAGTGGACGTTCGACCACGAGCCGGGCACGTGGCACTTCGAGCAGTCGCCCGGGTAGTGCGCGGCGGGCGCTGTGCCTCGTGGCAGCGCGCGCAGTCGCTGGTGACGCCATCGTGGGTGAAGTCGGTCGTCGACCAGCCCGACGGCACGTGACAGCTCGAGCAGTCGCCCGGCGCGTGGCCAGCCGGACGGTCGTTCTCGTGGCAGCTCGCGCAGTTCGAGGTCACGCCGGCGTGGATGTCGCCGCTCGCCTGCCACTGGGTGCCCGGCACGTGGCAGTTCGCGCAGTCGCCGGCGAAGTGGTTCGCCGGGCGGTCTTTCTCGTGGCAGTTGTCGCAGCCGTCCGCGATGCCGGCGTGGCTGAAGCCGGCGGGCGCCCACGTGCCGGGCGTGTGGCAGCTCGAGCAGTCGCCCGCGGGGTGGCCCGCGGGGCGGTCCTTCTCGTGGCAGCTCGCGCACGGGTCCGTCACCTTCGAGTGATCGAACGACGAGCCCGCCCACTGAGTGGTCTGGTGGCACTTGGAGCAGGTGCCCGCGGGGTGCCCTGCCGGGCGGTTCCCCTCGTGACAGCCCTCGCACGTGGTCGGTGTGGTCTGGTAGTTGCCGTGATGGCAGCTCTCGCACCCGAGCGAGACGTGGGCGCCGGTCAGGTAGGCCGCGTGATCGACGCCGCCGATCACGACGGGCGGCAGCTCGGGATCCTTCGAGCCATCGGAGCCGGAGCCTCCGGAGCAGCCGGCGGCGAGCACCGCGAGCAACCCGAACACGCACGGCAGCACGAGGCGTGTGAGCGGTCGCGGGGCGTGCTCGTTCATGGCCGGCCTCCGGAGCAGGAGAGGGCGTGTGGTCATCGCGCTCAGTGCTTGCCGCCGTGGCCGCCGCGCCCCGCGCCCGAGCGCACGCGTCCGCGGCGATCACCGCGTGCGTCGTCCCAGGTGGCGGTGCCGTGGCAGTCCTGGCAGTCGGTCGAGAAGCCCTTCTCGACGTGGTTCGGATCGCGCGTGCCGAGGTACTGGTTGCGGTGACAGGTGAAGCAGTCGATCGGCATCGACGGCTCGTGGCGTGCGAACGTGGTGACCGAGTGGCACTGCTCGCAGAGCGAGGGCGGCAGTCCGAGCGCCACGTGCTGCGGCGCACGCGTGAAGTCGACGAGGTGGCAGGTGGCACACGTGCCGTCGATCGGGCCGAACGGCTTGGTCTTGTGGCAGTCCTCGCAGGTGGGGAATGCATGCCCACCGCGCAGCGGGAAGGAATCGTGATCGACCTTCGCGGGCAGCCACGCGGTCTCTCCGTGGCAGTCCTGGCACTCGATCGCCGCCGCTGCGCGGTGGTCGAAGCGCGTGGCGCCGGCGAAGTCCTTCTCGTGGCAGGCGACACATGCGCTCGGCGTGTCGCGGTAGTTGCGCGCCTCGTGGCAGTCGCCGCAGTCGGCGGCGCGATGGGCGCCGGCGAGCACGAACCCGGTGTCCTGGTGGCGGAACCTCACCGGCTGCCAGGCGTTCGGCGAGTGGCACTCGGCGCAGGTCGAGTCGAACTGGCCGCGGTGCGGGTCGACGTGGCAGCCAACGCAGTCGTCGGGGTTCCCCCACGACGGGTCGTGCTCGACGAACTGGCCCGCTTTCACGTGGCACGACGCGCAAGGCGTGGCGGCGTGCATCCCGACCAGCGGGAATCGCTCGGTGTGCTCGCGCCCCACCAGCGACTTCCACGACGACGTCGAGTGGCAGGTGGTGCAGCTCTCGCCTTGGTCACCGCGGTGCGGGTCGGTGTGGCACGACACGCAAGCGAGCTCGAGCGGCTTGAAGCGCCCTTGCTCGTGGCATTTCACGCAGTCGACACCGACGTGCTTACCGGTGAGCGGGAAGCGCGATTTCTGGTGATCGATGCGGGCCGGCTGCCAACCGCCGTCGCCGTGGCAGGCGGAGCACGCGGTGGGCGCGCCGCTCGGTTCCCTGAACTGACCTCGGTGGACGTCGTCGTGGCAGGACGCGCAGGCGAGCGGGGTGTCCTTGAAGCGCCCCTGCTCGTGGCACTTCACGCAGTCCACGCCCGCGTGCTTGCCGGCGAGCGCGAAGCGGGTCGCGGCGTGGTCGAAGCGCGCCGGCTTCCACGCGCCGTCGTCGTGGCACGAGCTGCACGCGGCGACACCGCCGCTCGCCTGCTCGAACTGACCCTTGTGGACGTCGTCGTGGCACGACGCGCACTCGAGCGGGGTGTTCTCGAAGCGCCCCTTGTCGTGGCACTTGGCGCAGTCGACCTTCGCGTGGGCGTTGCGTAGCGGGAAGCGGGTGCGGTCGTGGTCGACCTTCTCGCGCGTCCAGCTCGTGGCGTCGTGGCAGTCGGCGCACGACCTGGCGACGCCGCTCTCGAGCTTGAACTGGCCCTTGTGAACGTCGACGTGGCACGAGGCGCAGTCGGTGGGTGTGCCCGCGAAGCGCTCGTTCGCGTGGCACTTGGCGCACGCGACACCGGCGTGCTTGCCGAGCAGCGGGAACGCGGTGCGGTGGTGGTCGATGCGGGTGGTCTTCCAGCTCGCGGCGGTGTGGCACGCCGAGCACGCCTGGGGGGCGCCGCGCTCGTCCTTGAACTGGCCCTTGTGGACGTCGGTGTGGCACGACGCGCAGGCGAGCGGGGTGCCGGTGAAGCGGCCGTTCTCGTGGCACTTCGCGCACGCCACGGCGGCGTGCTTTCCGTCCAGCGGGAAGCGGGTCTTCTGGTGATCGACGCGCGCCGGGCGCCAGCCCTCGAGCGAGTGGCAGCTCGTGCACGCGGGCGGCTCGCCGGTGGCGGCGTCGACGAACTGCTCACCGTGGACGTTCTCGTGGCAGCTCGTGCACGCGGTGTCGAGGCCGAGGTAAGTCTCGCCACGGATGCCGAGGGTCTTCGCGACCGCCGCGGTGTGGCAGCGCGCGCACGGGGTCTTCCGGTGCGCCCCTTCCAGCACCCAGCCCGCCCTGGCGTGGTCGAAGCGGCGGGTGTCGAGCTGCACCATGTCGAAGGCGCTGCCCCGGTGGTCGGAGTGGCACGAGATGCAGGTGCCCTTGACCTGGGCGTGGAGGCCGCGCCTGGCGGCGACTCGCTTCGCGAGGATCTCGTGGCAGGCGAGGCAGCGTTCGTCGGGAACGCCCTTGCCCATCGCGTGGCACTGCGAGCACTTGTCGAGGCGATCGAGATCGGCGTGTGGCTGGGCGAGCGGGCCGGGGCTCACCAGCTCGCTCAGCCCCTGGGCCCGCGCGGGTGTGGCGCCGGCGGCAAAGCAGAGGAGCAACGGCGCCAGCAGCACCGCCGCCGCGAGCCGCACCCTTGAAACGAGACGATATCGTCTCATTCAGCGTGCTCCGAACAGCACACCGACGGCGACGTGGAGGACGAGGATCGCGTAGAGGAGCCCGACCAGCGGCACGTGCATCGCGTGCCAGCGCGCCACCCAGCGGCGCGTCGACTCGAGCATCGCGACCTGGCGCTCGAGGTCCTCGACGCGGCGGACCCGGGTGAGCACCGCGTCGCGCTCGCCGGCGTCGAGGCCGCGCTCGGTGAGCCAGCGGTCGAGGGCGCGACGCTCGCGGACCGCGGCGAGGCTGGCGTCGATCCAGCGCACGAACCAGCCCACCGTGCCGGCCGCCGGCCGCGCGTCGTAGGCACCAGTGAAGCGGCGCGTGAACCCGCGCGAGCCGCGCGCCGTGGCGAGCTCGGGCAGCTCGCTCTCGAGCTCGGCGAGCTCGTCGCCGAGCTCGCCGAGGGAGCGCTCGCGGCCGGCGATGGTGCGCGGCACCTGCGCGTACACGTAGCGGCCGATCACGCCGCTCGTGACCACCACCACCATCGACCAGAACGCCACCGAGATGATGCCGCCCAGGCGTCCCGCGGTGTGGAAGAGCACCAGCATCGGGCCGACGAGGCCGAGGGTGACGTGGGCGTCCAGCCAGCGCGGTAGACGGCCGAACCGCGAGAGACCAGGCACGCGCTTGCGCACCGAGTAGAGCGCGAGGAGGACGATCGCCGCGGCGCCGGTCATGCCCAGGACGAGGCCGAAGCCGTGGCCGGGCTCGTAGGCGATCGGCCCGGGGGGCAGGAAGCCGCGCGCCTGGAGGCGGCCGTGCAGGCTGGCCTCGGGCCGGTTCATCTCGAGGTGGCACTCGATCGCGACCGGGACGGTGACCAGCACCAGCGCCACCATCGGGGCGATCGACGACGCGGAGAGCGAACGGGGACGCGCTCCCTCTCGGGCCCGACGCTGCGGTGGCGCCGCGGGTCGAGCGGAGCGGTCGGGGCGCGGCACCGACGAGGCTTCGCTCGCCTGCCAGACCTCGCCGAGGACTTCCCGCCGAGCCGCGCTCGCCACTTCGTGCATCGCACCGTCCCCGTCGCGTCGCGCCACTTCGGCGACCCCGATGGGGCATCCGTGAGCAACGGAGATGCCGAACGTGCGTTGCGCGGAATGCGGCGGAATTTCGGCAGCTTCGCCCTTGCGATGCGCGATTCGCCGTTGACGAAGCGTCTTCGTGTTGAGGCAAAGCGTGACGAAGTCTGACGGTTCCGCGCGCACACCCGCGGCGCCGCGCGGCGGGCATTGAAGCGGCGGAGAGCGTTCGAGTACGCTTCGGCGGCTTGGCTCCCCGCGCGCCCCAGCGCGCGCGGGGGGCGCTGCTTCACGCTTCTCCCCCCGACCCTCCTCGAGAACCTCGGATCGCGCCGACACATGGCGGGCTGGACGGCCTGCTTCGGGACCTGGAGCTCATCCTCTCCCAGGAAGCGATCCCGCCCGCGGAGCTCTGCGACCGCGTGGTGGTGCCGCTGCTCAACCGGCTCGGCCACCCTGACAACCTGATCGTCGATCACCCCGGCGGGGACTCGGGCGCGGACCTCCTGGTACGCGACCGCGACGGCGAGCCGCTCGTCAGCGTCGGCTGCCGCAACCGCTCCAGCACCGGCCTCGTGCACGCCCGCCCGGTGTTGCACAACAGCCTCATGCGGCAGGCGAAGTCGCCGTCGGGCTGCTCGCCGACGGCTTCCATCTCGAGATCTGGGAGATGCGGGGGAAGACGCCGGTGCGGCTCACGGCGTGGCCACCCGAGGAGGCGCGCGCCCGCACCACCGTGCTGCGCGAGATCGCCATGCTCGACGAGGCGGTGCAGCGCCGCCTGCGCTCCGCGGAGCCGCCCGAGCTCCTCGACCCCGCGCTGCCCGAGGTGAGGGCCGCGCTCGCACGTCATCTCCAGGTGGTGCCGTCCCTGGTGAGCTTCGAGCTCAAATCGCGCTTCGGGCCGCTGGTGCAGTCGTTGATCGACCGCAGCGCGCCGCCCGCCGGGGCGGAGGAGACGGCGAAGCGGGTTCGCGACGGCTACCGTCGCTGGGCGACGCCGGCCGAGAACGGCTTCCTGCTCTACCTGGCGATGACGGCGCGGATCGCGGCGCTGCGGATGGTCACCGCGCTCGCGCTCGAGGCACGCGATCGCCGCGAGGGCGCGCCGAGCTTCCCCGACGGCAAGAGCGGCGCGGCCCTGCGGGCGGTGGAGCGGCTGCGCCGTCAAGACCCGTCGCTCTACGGCGGCGGGGTGTTCGACTGGTACCTGCCCGACGACGCCACCCATGACACCGTGAGGCGGCTGCTCGCCGCCTACAAGATGGGCTCGTTACCGCTCACCGAGGTCCGCGAGCTGGCGCGTGGCGACGCCGCCGCGCAGAGCTCCTTCTGGGGACCGGCGCTGAGCCGCGTGCTCCCCGCCGGTGCCCGCGACGGGCTGTGGGTGGCGGGAACCACGTCGGTGGCGGCGCCCATGGTGCTGCACGCGGCCACCCACGGCACGCCGCGCTTGCCCGGCTCGTGGCACGTGCGCTCGTTCGGCCGCACCGTGCTCGCCGAGCTGCGGCTCGACGCCGCGCTGCTGGCACTCGCTCCGCCCTCGACGCTCGGGCTGGTCAACGACCAGGCGCCCGAGTGCGACGTGGTGGTGATCGGGCCGTCGCCACTCGAGACCGCGGTGTGGCGCGAGCTTCCCCACGGCCGCCTCGCCACAGCGATCCTGCTCGGCGAGCGTGAGCCGCCGCGCGCGCTCCTCGAGCGCTTCGGCGCCGGGCCGGGCGGTGCGTTCCTGTTCGAGCTGGGTGGTATCGAGGGCGCGCCCGCGCAGGCGCGCATGCTGGTGAAGCGCCGTGACGGCGTGGTGGCGGACGACGCCGACGGCGTCGCGGCGATCCACCTGGTGCGCGGTGTCACGAACCTCGACCAGCTCGAGGCGCGCCCCTTCAAGTCGATCGCGGCGCCGCTCGAGCGCGTGTTGTGGGGGAAGGGCGGCCGTCCCGACTTCGCCTTCGACCCGATCGTCGAGGGTGTGATCGAGCGCCTCCACGCGGGTGCCCGGCCACTCGGCGAGCTCGCGGAGGTCGATGACGGCAAGCCTGGTGACGAGGTGGTGCTCGGCACGAGCGTCCCGCGCGACCCGCTGGCGCGGAAGGCGATCGGCCCCGGGCGTGACCTCGGCCGCTTCTGGCTCAAGTGGTCGGACAAGTGGTGGGTTCCGCCGAACACGGCGGCGGTCGAGGGCGATGACGGCGACGCCGCGCCTGCGATCCTGGCGCGCTGGGATCGGGGCCGGCTCTTCGCGGCGTGGGACCCCGAGGGATACGTGCCGGTGGGCGCGGTCGTGCGGCTCGTGCCACGGCTTGGCGCGTCGACGGACCCGCGGCTCCTGGTCGCGCTCCTCAACGCGAGCTGGGCGAGCGCCCTGGTCGCGCAGCGCGGCGCGCCGCCTGCGCGTTCGCTCGCGAGTGCGCTGGCGGAGCTGCCGATCCGCCTGCCGGCACGGGCCGACGCGAGTCGCTGGATCACGGCGCTCGACGGTATCGAGCGCGCCAACCAGACGATCCAGAAGTCCATGCAGCGCCTCGGCTCGATCGACCGGATCGCGGAAGAGGCCGCGGTGCGGCGGGTGCCACTGCGCGACGCGACCGGAACCATGCTCGCGCACCGCGTCCCGCCGGTGCTCGAGGTCGCGGGGCCGGTGGTGCGTGAGGGCAACGAGGTCCGGATCGGCGACGACTTCGTGCTCACCGCGCGCTCGCCGGACGTGGCGCGCTTGCTGCATCAGCTCCTCGACACGGAGGTGCGCAAGCTCGTCGGCCACAGCGGCGTCGAGATCGAGCGGCTCTTCCAGATCCCGCGCACCGAGCCCGAGGCCAGGCTCCTGCTCGCGGTCCTCGATCGTCTCCACGCCGAGATCGACGACGCGGTGGGGCGCCGCGCGGGCTGGGAGGCGGAGCTCGAAGACCGCGCGCTCGCGCTCTACGAGGTCGGCCCCGAGGACGTCCGGGTGCTGGGCGGTCCCGACGGCGCGGACGCGTGAAGCGGGTGAGCCTGGAACCCTCTCTCGGCCCACGAGCGGACGCGTCGAGCGGCGGGTCTCTCGGGGCTGATGAAGCCGGCGACGGGCGATGGAACCCCGGTCGCTACGGTTCGCTTCGTAGCGCGGGGGGCTCCGTCCCCCCGCGAGGGCTTCGATCGCTCTCGATCCCTCCGCAGACTCGGCGCGACCGCACGAGCGCAGCGAGTGGCTCGGGGATGGGGCCTCGCTCGACATCGGCGCCCTGGACTTGCTTTACGCCGGCGAATCGGCTCTCCCCATGAAGGAGCTTTTCGCGGCGCTCAGGCCGTATTTCGTGCGGGAGCGCTGGCTCTTCGTGATCGGCGCGGCGCTGCTCGCGGTCACCAACCTGTCGACTCTCGCGACTCCGCTGCTCCTCAAGGCCGCGATCGACGACCTCGGCGCCGGGCACGGCGTCGGGCGGCTACCGATCCTCGTCGGCTGGATCGCCGGGCTGGCCGTATTCGCCGGAGCGCTTCGCATCGGCTCGCGCTTTGCGATCTTCGGCGCGGGGCGCAACGTCGAGTACCGGCTTCGCAACGACGTGTTCCGCCACCTCGAGCGTCTGACGCCGAGCTTCTTCGATCGCGTGACCACCGGCGACGTCATGTCGCGGGTGGTGAACGACCTGTCGAGCGTGCGCATGGTGCTGGGCCCCGGGCTCCTCAATGCCCTCAACTCGGTGGTGGTGTACGTCGCTACGCTCGCCGCAATGCTCACGCTCTCGCCGCGGCTCACGGTCCTGACGCTGCTGCCGTTTCCGCTCCTCGGCCTCGCCGCGAAGCGCTTCGTGGGCCGCCTCTACGACAAGAGCCGCGAGTCGCAGGAGCGGCTCGGTGCCTTGACCGAGGCCATCCAGGAGAACCTCGCCGGCCGCGACGTGGTGCGCGCCTTCAGCCTCGAGGACGCGGAGATCGGTCGCTTCGACGCGGCCAACCAGGCGCACTTCGCCGCGAGCATCGGCTACATCCGCGCACAGGGCGTGCTCTTTCCGCTGATGGCGACGGTGGGCGGGATGGGAACGCTCCTGGTGCTGGTGGGCGGCGGCTGGATGGTGATCCACTCGTACCTGAGCCTGGGAGCGCTGGTGGCGTTCGCGGGCTACGTGGGGATGCTCATCTGGCCGACCTTCGCGCTGGGCTGGATGCTCAGCATCTTCCAGCGCGGCCGCAGCGCCATGGCGCGGATCCAGGAGATCCTCGATGCGCGCCCCGAGATCGCGGCGCCGGCGGTGCCCGAGCCGCTTCCCGAGGTGGGCGGAGCGATCGAGGTTCGTGACCTGACGTTCCGCTACCCCGGGGCCGCCGAGCCGGCGCTCGAAGGGCTCAGCCTCGCGATCCGGCGCGGCGAGCGTGTGGCGGTGGTGGGGCCGACCGGCGCGGGGAAAACCACCTTGCTGCGTCTGCTGGTGCGGCTCTGGGACGTCCCGCCCGGGACGGTGTTCGTCGACGGAGTCGACGTGACGCGCGCCGATCCGAGCGCGGTCCGTGGGCGCTTCGGCCTCTCGCCGCAGGAGCCGTTCCTGTTCAGCGCGACGATCCGCGAGAACGTCGAGCTCGGCGGCGTCACGAGCGGCCTCGAGCGCCTCGAGGGGCTGATCCGCACCGTCGGCTTCGCCGGTGACCTGGCGCGGATGCCCGACGGCTTCGCCACCACCGTCGGCGAGCGCGGGGTGCAGCTCTCGGTGGGCCAGCGGCAGCGCCTCGCGATCGCGCGCGCCCTCGCGCCCTCGCCGCAAGCGCTGCTCCTCGACGATCCGTTCTCGGCGGTCGACGCGGGCACCGAAGACGAGATCCTCGGCGGGCTCGAGCGCGAGCTCGCCGGCAAGACCGTGGTGCTGGTGACCCATCGCCTCGAGGCCATCCGCGACGTCGATCGCATCGTGGTGCTCGATCGCGGGAGGCTGGTCGAGGACGGCAGCTACGCCGAGCTGGTGGCGCGGGACGGGCTCTTCGCCGAGCTCCTGCGACGCGGCCGGCTCGAGCGCGAGCTCGAGGCGCTCGCGTGAGCGGGCCCGGCCATCGCGGCGGCCACGGCGGCGGCGGCGCCGACGCCGACGAGCCCGACGATCGGATCGTGTCGGCCTACGACGGTCGTCTGGTGCGGCGGCTATGGGATTTCATCCGGCCCCATCGTCGCGCGCTGGTGATCACCACCGTGCTGCTGCCGGTGGTCACGGTGTTCGAGCTCGCGCAGCCGCTGCTGATGCGCGCGGCCATCGACCACGCCATCGTGCCGCGTGACCTCGGCGGTCTGTTGTTGCTGGCGGCCGGCTTCCTGGTGGTGCTGGCCGCGGAGATGAGCACCCGCTACCTGCAGACGATCAGCATGCAGCACGCCGGCCAGCTCGTGGTGCGCGACCTGCGCGCCGCGCTCTTCCGCCACGTGCAGCGCCTGCCTGCGGCGTACTTCGACAAGAACCCGGTCGGGCGCACGCTGGCGCGCATCACCAACGACGTCGAAGGCGTGCAGGAGATGTTCGGCGCCGGTGTGTTCGCGCTGATCGGGGACGTGGTCACGCTGGTCGGCATCATGACCGTGATGCTGGCCCTCGAGTGGAAGATGGCGCTCATCACCTTCGCCATCGTGCCGGTGTTCGTGCCCCTGGTGCTGGTGCTGCGCTCGCGGTTGCGCAAGGCCTACCGGACCATTCGCCGGGCGCTAGCCCACCTCGCCGGGTACGTGAGCGAGAGCCTCTCCGGTCTCACCATCACCCAGGCGTTCAACCAGGAGGAGGCGCGTTCGCGCGGCTTCGAGGACCTGAACTCACGCTACCGCGCGGCGGCCCTCGGCGCGATCCAGTCGGACGCCTTGCTGTTCTCGATGGTCGAGATGGTGGGGACGCTCGCCGGGGCGGCGCTGCTGTGGTTCGGCGGTTTCGGCATCGCTCGCCACCTGGTCACCTTCGGCACCCTGGTCGCGTTCCTCGACTTCGTGAACAAGTTCTTCGCGCCGATCCGCGACCTCTCGGCCAAGTACGCGGTGATGCAGTCCGCGATGGCGAGCTGCGAGCGGATCTTCGCGCTCCTCGACGAGGCTCCGGAGAGCCTGAACGAGAGCGCCGCGCCGCGGCCGGTCGCGGACCCGATACCCGTGGCGGCGCGGTCCTCGGCCACCGTGGCGAGGGTGGCCTTCGAGGGTGTCCGCTTCTCCTACCGACCGGGCGTCGAGGTGCTGCGCGGCATCGACTTCACCGTCGCGCCCGGCGAGAAGGTGGCGCTGGTGGGGCCGACCGGCTCCGGGAAGTCGACGGTCGCGCGACTGCTCCTCGGTCTTTACCCCCTCGACTCGGGGACCGTGCGCGTCGACGGTGCCGACCTGCGCGGGATCCCGCTCGACACCTTGCGCCACCAGATCGGCATCGTCCTCCAGGACGTGTTCCTGTTCTCGCGGACGATCCTCGAGAACATCCACCTCGGCGACCCCGGGGTGACCGTCGAGCGCGCTCGCGCCGCGGCGAGCGCGGTGGGCCTCGATCAGCTCCTCGATCGCCTGCCGCAGCGCCTCGACACGAAGCTGCGTGAGCGCGGCTCGAACCTCTCGGCCGGCGAGCGGCAGCTCGTGAGCTTCGCTCGCGCGCTCGCATTCGACGCGCCGATCCTCGTCCTCGACGAGGCGACGAGTCAGGTCGACTCGCGCACCGAGCACCTCATCAAGCGCGCTACTGACCGGCTGATCGAGGGACGAACGGTGCTGGTGATCGCGCACCGCCTGGCGACGCTACGCGACGTCGACCGCATCTTGGTGCTCTCGCACGGCGAGCTCAAGGAGCAGGGACGCCACGACGAGCTGCTCGCCCGCGACGGCCTCTACGCGCGCTACTTCCGGCTCCAGTTCGGTCTCGGCGACGTCGACTTGTCGGCGCGTGCATCTTCCGCCAAGCCAGGACCCGAGATCACCCTCCCCGAGGTTCCGCACGAGCGAGGGAACGATGGCTGACTCACCGATCGAAGCACGCTTCCGGCTCGACCCGACGGCACTCGCGCCGAGCGTCGACCCCGCGGGCCTCGGGTTCCTCGATACCCGCGAGCTCGAGCCACTCGAGGGGCCGATCGGCCAGGACCGCGCGCTCGAGGCGCTCGACTTCGGGCTCAGGATGCGCGACTCGGGGTTCAACGTGTTCGCGTCCGGGCCGATGGGCACCGGCAAATGGTCGATCGTGATGGAGCGCGTCAAGGCGCTCGCCCGCGAGCGCCCGGCGCCGCGCGACTGGTGTTACGTCCACAACGTGCAGGACTCGTCGCGACCGCGCTGTCTTTGCTTCCCGGCGGGCCAGGGACGGGCCTTCAAGACCGCCATCGCGTCGCTGATCGAGATGCTCAAGCGCGAGCTGCCGCTCGCGTTCGAGAGCTCCAAGTACATCGAGGGGCGTGCCCGGTTGCTCGAGGAGTTCGGAGCGCGCAAGAAGGAGGAGTTCCGTTCGGTGGCCGAGCTCGCGCGCTCGCGCGGCTTCGGCTTCGAGGAGGAGCCGATCGGGTTCTCGCTCTTCCCCCTCAAGGACGGCCGCCCGATGACCGACGAGGAGCGCGCCGCCCTGACCCCCGAGGAGCGCGCCGCCTTCGGCGCCAAGCTCAAGGAGATCGAGAGCAAGATCCGCGAGCTGCAGTCGAACGCACACGCGATCGACCACGAGGCGGAGCGCACCTTGCGCGACCTCGACCACGCGGTGGTCCGCCAGCTCATGCAGCCGCGCCTCGATTCGCTGCGTCAGCAGTACTCGGCGCTGCCCGACGTGCTCGATCACCTGACGCAGCTCGCCAGCGACGTCGAGCAGAGCTACCGGGACTTCGTGAAGCGCGAGCCGCAGCAGGTGCTGCCGGGTATCGAGATGCCGGGCAAGCAGGCCGATCTTTCGCGCTACCAGGTGAACCTGGTGGTCGAGCAGCCCGCCGACGGGGGTGCACCGGTCATCGACGAGTCGCACCCGACCTACGCGAATCTCATCGGCAAGATCGAGCGCCGCTCGCAGTTCGGCGTGATGTGGAGCGAGCTGGGTGACATCAAGGCGGGGGCGTGCGCACAGGCGAACGGGGGCTTCCTGGTGCTCAACGCCATGGAGGTGCTGCGCCAGCCGTTCGCGTGGGAGGCGCTCAGGCGGGTGATCAAGACCCGCGAGCTCACCATCGAGGACCCATCCGAGTTCGTGGGATTCACGACCTCGGCGCTGCGCCCCCAGCCCATGCCGGTCGAGGTCAAGGTGGTGCTGCTCGGCCCGCCGATGCTGTACCACCTGCTCCTCACCCACGACGAGGAGTTCCACAAGATCTTCAAGGTGAAGGCGGACTTCGAGCCCGACGTCGAGCGCAGCCCCGAGCACGACCTCGAATATGCGCGCTGGGTCGCCCGGCTGGTACGAGACGAGGGGTTGCCCCACTTCGAAGGCGCGGCAGTGGCTGCGCTGGTGCGCTTCGGTCTGCGCCTCGCGGAGCGCAACGACCGGCTCTCGCTGCGCCTGAACTTCCTCGCCGACGTGGTGCGCGAGGCGGCGTTCTGGGCCCGCGAGGCCGGGCACGAACGCGTCGCGGCCGACGACGTCGAGAGCGCGATCGTCCGCAAGCGCCGGCGTTCGGGCTTCCCGGAGCAGTGGGTGCAGGACGAGATCCAGGAAGGCACGCTCATGGTCGACGTGAGCGGCGCGGTGGTGGGGCAGGTGAACGGCCTCTCGGTGCACCTGCTCGGCGACACCTCGTTCGGCCGTCCGTCGCGGATCACGGCGCGCACCTACGTCGGCACCAAGGGCGTGGTCGACATCCAGCGCGAGGTCGAGCTGGCCGGCAGCATCCACTCGAAGGGCGTCATGACGCTCGCTGGCTACCTGGCAGGCCGCTTCGCCAGCACCCATCCGTTCGCGCTGAGCGCGACACTCTCGTTCGAGCAGGCGTATTCGGAGATCGAGGGCGACAGCGCCGCGTGCGCGGAGCTGGCCGCGATCCTGTCCAGCCTCGCCGACGTGCCGATCCGCCAGAGCCTCGCCATCACCGGGTCGGTGAACCAGCTCGGCGAGGTCCAGCCGATCGGCGGCGCGAACGAGAAGGTCGAGGGCTTCTTCGAGAGCTGCAGGCGGCGTGGTCTCACCGGCGACCAGGGGGTGATCCTGCCGCGCCGCAACGTGCGTCACCTCGGGCTTCGCCAGGAGGTGGTCGAGGCGGTGGCGGCGGGGCGGTTCCACGTCTACGCGGTCGACCGGGTCGAGGACGCGCTCGAGCTCTTGACGGGCGTTCCCGCCGGCGAGCGCCAGGAGGGCGGCGGCTATCCCGAGGGCACGCTCTACGCGCGGGTGGCGAAGCGCCTCGAGGAGCTCGCGAAGATCGTGATGCGCGAGACCGGCAAGGCCGGCGACGCGGTGCGCGGGGAAGGAAAGCCATGAGCGTCACGCTCGAAGCCGTGCCGATCACCAAGCCCGAGGACGTGAACGTCATCGTCGGGCAGTCGCACTTCATCAAGACGGTCGAGGACCTGCACGAGGCGCTCGCCGGCAGCGGGCCTGGGATCCGCTTCGGCGTCGCGTTCTGCGAGGCGTCGGGGCCGTGCCTGATCCGCCTGAGCGGCAACGACGCGGGTCTGGTGGCGCTGGCGCGCGACGCGGCGTCGGGGATCGGAGCCGGCCACAGCTTCGTGGTGCTCCTTCGTGGTGCCTTCCCGATCCAGGTGCTGCGCGCGATCCGTGAAGTGCCCGAGGTGTGCTCGATCCTGTGCGCCACCGCCAACGACGTCGAGGTGATCGTCGCGAGCACCGCGCGCGGTCGTGGGATCGTCGGCGTCGTCGACGGCGCGAGCCCGAAGGGCGTCGAGACCGAGGACGACGCGCGCGAGCGCAAGGAGCTGCTGCGCCGCTTCGGCTACAAGCTGTGAGCGGGCGTCGCTTCGTCCAGGTCGACGTCTTCACCAGCGTGCCGCTCGCCGGGAACCCACTGGCGGTGGTCCTCGACGGCGACGGGCTGAGCGACGCACGGATGCAGTCGCTGGCGCGCTGGACCAACCTCTCGGAGACGGTGTTCCTGTCGCCGTCGGCGCGCGCCGACTACCGGGTGCGGATCTTCTCGCCGCGGAGCGAGCTGGCCTTCGCCGGGCACCCGACGATCGGCGCCGCCCACGTGGCCCGCGAGCACGGGCTGGTCGACGCCGCGAGGGACTCGTTCACCCAGGAGTGTGGAGCCGGGCTGGTGCCGCTGCGGGTGACGCCGGACGGAGGTCTGTGCGCGCGCGTGCCGACACCGAAGCGCGCCGAGGTCGCGGTCGATCGGGACGAGCTGCGCGCGGCGCTCGGAGGCGCCGACGTCCACGACCCGCTGGCGATCGACGTCGGCGTGGTGTGGATCGTGGCGCGCGTGACCGCGGCGGCGCTCGCGACGCTGCGGCCGGATCTGCCGAGGATGGCGGCGCTCAACGAAGCGACGCGCACCACCGGGGTGACGGTGTACGCGGTCGCCGAGGGCGCGGGAGGAGGATCCGCCGCGACGGCTGTCGAGGTGCGCTCCTTCGCGCCCGGCGACGGGATCCCGGAGGATCCGGTGTGCGGCAGCGGCAACGCCTCGGTGGGCGCGCACGCGCGGATCACGGGTCAGCTCGAGCGCATCGGCGCGACCTACGTCGCGAGCCAGGGGCGGTTCGTCCACCGCGACGGGCGTGTCGCGGTCACCGTCGACGGCGACGAGATCTGGATCGGCGGGCGCGCGGTGACGGTGGTGCGCGGCGCCATCGACCTCGGCTGAGCGCGCGCGTCGCCGCGGCCGCACGCGGTATGCTCGCGCCCGCATGCGGCGGGTACGGCAATTCGGCGCGGTCGCGATCGTGGGCGCATTGCTCGCGGTGACCGGCACGTTCTGGCGATTTTCCAACCAGGTGCTGGTGGAGCAGTACCTGTCGACGGCGCAGATCGCGGCCGACCAGTTCCGGCTGCGTTTCGAGTCGTCGATCCGCGAGCGCCTCGCGGCGCTCGCGTCGCTGCCGGCGGCGACCCTTTCGACGGGCGCGCCGCTCGACGTGGGCCGCTTCCGCGCCCTGGCGGCGACGATCCGCGCCGAGAGCACGGGTTTCGAGGCGCTGCTGCTCGCCGAGGCGGGCGGGCGCCCGGTGGCGGTCGAGCCGGAGCGCTACGGCTCGGGGCGCTGCTCGCCTCCGACGTGGCGACCTGGGTCGACCTGGCGCAGCCGGCCTGGTTCGGGGTGCGGCTCACGCCGATCGTCGAGCTTCCGGGGCGAAACCGCGGCTTCGTCGCGGCGGTGCCGCTCGCGGGCGCCGACCGCGGGCGGTACGTGGTGGCAGTGCTGTCGGTGAAGGAGGTGGTGGGCGACCTCTTCAGCGAGGCGCTCAAGCATCGCTTCGGCACCGAGCTCGTCGACGACCGCGGGACGTCGGTGTTCCGGCTCGTCGACCCTGCAGAGGAGGCGCGCTTCGATGCCCGTCACGCGGTCGAGAGCAAGATCCACCTCGGCGAGCGCGAGATCCGCCTCAGCGTCCACCCCTACGCGACGATCGACGTCGCGCGCCACAACGCGCCCGGCTACCTGATCCTCGCCCTCGGCGGGCTGCTCGCCGCGGTGATCGCGCTCGCGCTGTGGGAGATCGGCTCGCGCGCCACGACCCTCGAGCGGCTGGTCGGCGAGCGCACCTTGCAGCTCGAGAGCAAGCATCGCGAGCTCGAGATCGAGCACCGCCGCGCGCTCGAGGCGACACGCCTCAAGAACGAGTTCCTGGCCAACATGACCCACGAGCTCAAGAGCCCGATCCACTCGATCCTGACGCTCTCGGGCGTGATGCGCGACCAGGTGAGCGGCCCGCTCAACGTCGAGCAGTCGAAGCAGGTCGGCTTCATCCACCGCAGCGGTCAGGACCTGCTGCGACTGATCGAAGGCATCCTCACCTCGGCGCGGCTCGAGGCCGACAAGATCGAGGTGGTGCGGCTGCCCACCGACCTCGAAGCGACGCTCAACGGCGTGGTGGAGTCGTGCTCGCCGCTGATCGCGAGCAAGGGGTTGAGCGTGGAGGTCGTGCTCGATGCCTCGCTCGCGGCGCCAGTCGCGGTGGACGAGGAGAAGCTCAAGCTGGTGCTCGGCAACCTGCTCTCCAACGCGATCAAGTTCACGCCGGACGGTGGGCGGATCGAGCTCCGCGCGCGGGCCGCAGGTGAGGGCGGTGCCGCGGTGCTCGAGCTCGACGTGCACGACGACGGGATCGGTATCGACCCCGCGAACCACGACCTGATCTTCGAGGAGTTCCGCCAGGTGGACGGCTCGATCACGCGTCGCTTCGGGGGCACCGGCCTCGGTCTGTCGCTCGCGCGGAAGCTCACCGAGCGGATGGACGGGACGCTCACCGTCGAGAGCCTGCTCGGCGACGGCGCGACCTTTCACGTGCGGCTGCCGCTCGGACCGGGCCGCCGCGCGGCGCGCGGGTGAGGCCCCCGGCCGGGGCGGGGTGCGCGCAGAGCGCGCCGCTGAAGCGGGGAGCGCGCCGTGCCGCGTGCGCGCTCGCGATCGTGGTCGCGGCGGTCGCGGCGTACGCGCCGGCGCTGCGCGCGGGCTACGTCTGGGACGACGACAAGCACGTCACCGAGAACCCGACGCTGCGCGGCTTCGGTGGTCTGCGCGCGATCTGGAGCGACGGCTTCGCGACGCCGCAGTACTACCCCCTCGTCCACACCAGCTACTGGATCGAGCATCGGCTCTGGGGCCTGGCGCCCTTCGGCTACCACGTCGACAACGTGCTCCTGCATCTGGCGGGGGCCTGGCTCTTCTACCGCGTGCTGGCGTGGCTGACTCTGCCGGGTGCCGGGATCGCAGCGGCGCTCTTCGCGCTCCATCCGGTGCATGTCGAGTCGGTGGCGTGGATCACGGAGCGCAAGAACGTACTCTCGGGGGTCTTCTACTTCGGTGCTGCGCTAGCGTACCTGCGGGCGCCCGAGGGCGCGGCGCCCTCGATGGTGCCGGTCGATCGGCGGCGGTACTACGGCTCGCTCGCGCTCTTCGTGTGCGCGCTCCTGAGCAAGAGCGTCACGGTGACGCTACCGGTGACGCTCGCGCTGGTGGTCCTCGCCAGGCGCGGCAGGCCGAGCCGCGACGAGCTGGCGCCGTTGGTGCCGATGCTGGTGATGGGCCTGGTGCTCGCGTCGGTGACCGCGTGGCTCGAGAAGCACCACGTCGGCGCAGCCGGGGAGGACTGGGGGCTCACGCTCCTCGACCGCGGAGTGATCGCGAGCCGCGCGCTCGTGTTCTACCCGACCAAGCTGGTATGGCCCCACCCGCTGATGTTCGTGTACCCACGCTGGGACGTGGCGTTCGGCCACGGGTTCAACGCGGCGTGGCCGCTCGCGGTCGGTGCAGCGTTCGTCGGGCTGTTCGCGCTGCGCTCGCGGATCGGCGTGGCGCCGCTCACGATCGCGGCGATCTACGCGGTGACGTTGTCGCCGGCGCTCGGCTTCGTCGACTTCTACCCGATGCGCTTCTCGTTCGTGGCCGACCACTTCCAGTACCACGCGAGCGCGGCTCCGCTCGCCGCGTTGGGCTGGCTCGGCCCGAGGCTCGCGGCGCGCGCGCCGAGCGCAGCCCGGCGCGCCGCGCCGGTCGCGCTGGTGGTGGTGCTGGCGGCGCTCGGCCTGACGACCTGGACTCGGGCGCACGCCTATCGCGACGAGGCGAGTCTGTGGCGCGACACCCTCTCCAAGAACCCCGCGGCCTGGCTCGCGCACCTCAACCTCGGACGCCTCTACGGTCAGGCCGGCGACCTCGCGGCCGCCGGCGAGCACCTCACCGCCGCGGTGCGGCTCGAGCCCGACGAGGGGCGCGTTCACATCAACCTGGGGGCGCTGCTACTCCTCGAAGGCCGCGTGGACGAGGCGATCGAGGAGCTCCGCCAGGGCACGCGCCTCGAGCCCCGGCTCGCAGACGGCCACGTGAACCTGGGCCTCGCCTACGAGCGCCGCGGCGACCGTGAGCAGGCGATTCGCTCGTACCGCAGGGCCCTCGAGGTCGAGGCCACGAGTTCGACCGCCCGCGCCCGGCTGCGCGACCTGAGCCAGTGACGCACGTCGCGACGTGCTCGGGTGCGCACGCGACCGGCCGATCCCGTGGACTGGGCGTGGGGCGACCGCGGGGTCGACCGGGCATGACCGGAGGATTTCGCGCGTCCGTTTCGCTGGGGTACCCGGGGCTGCGGCCGCCGGATCGCCGAGAGAGAAAAGGGGCGAGCTTGCGTGCGCCCCCTACACCTCCACGGGCATGAGCTCACCCGGGAGCGGCAAGCATCGAAGCGTGCGGACGCGGCTCGAGGCGCGTCGCAGCGAACCTGTGAAGAGATCGAGCAAGGCCGAAGCGCCGCGGGGGGACGAAGCCCCCCGCGCTACGAAGGCCATCGTCGCGACGGGGGTTCCATCCATCGACGCCGGCGAGCGTGAGCGACCCAGCTCAGTCGTCCGCGAGCGAGAAGCCCTGCGACTTTGCCTTCTCGAGGGTGCGCTCGGCCATCTCGGGCGTGACGAAGTGGAAGATCAGGTCGCGGAAATTCGTGGTCGCGCCCTCGAACTCGGTGGTGTGGTGGATCGCGCCGGTGGGACACGGTTCCACGCACAGGCCGCAGTACATGCACTTGCCGAGGTTGATGTCGAACACGAACGACTCCCGCACCTTGGGGCTCGTGTCGCCGTCGACGCCGGTCACCGACGACTTCTGGATCTTCACGTCCTCGATGGTGATGCAGTCGATCGGGCAGGCGGACTCGCAGGCGCGGCAGGAGATGCAGATCTCCATGTCGACGTGGAGGTGGCCGCGGTAGCGTGGCGGCAGCATCTCGCGGACCGGTCGCGCGGTGCGGTCGGGGTACTGGACGGTGATCGGCTCTCGCGCGACGAGGTGCGTGAAGGTGATGCGCATCCCCGTGAGGGTGGAGCTGACGCCGTCGCGGATGTTGCGGAAGTACTGGGTGATCGTCATGGTCCCCACCGGGGGAGAGAACGGAGTTCGAGCGTCAAGATACGGGTGCCGTTTTGCAACGTCCATGCCCGGGCCTGGGTCGCCGATCCGAGGTTGCGATTCCCGCGGAGTAGCTCGACGCCCCGGGTGACGTCGCGGCGCCCGTCGGCGGGTGGCGGGTTTCACTTCGGTTCCGGATTGCGCCCCGCTGGCCACCCGGTCGGCTCTCGAACGTTACCGGTCCGTCCCGGCGCCGCTGCTCGGGCCGCCTCCGTACCCGGATCACTCGCCGGGTCCCGCGATGGCGTCGAACACGCGCCTCACCTCGGCGGTGACGCGCAGGAACTCGTCGCGCAGCTCGTCCGGCGTGGCGGGTAGCCCGAGCAGCCCGTCCGGATCGAGTCGCGAGGCGAGCGCCTCGAGCTCGGGGCCGGCGAGCGGGAAGAGGTCGGTGGCGCGGTCGTGGACGATCCGCTGCCGGTTCTCGATGCGGCGCAGGAAGAGATAGCCGCTGCGCAGCGCCTCGCCGTCGGCGAGCGGCAAGAGCCCCTCGCGCTCGATCGCCTCCAGCGCGCCGAGGGTGTCGGCGCGGCGAATTCCCGGGTGATCGTGGCCGTGGCGCAGCAGCAGCACCTGGACGGCGAACTCGACGTCCACCAGCCCCCCCGGGCCGAGCTTCAGGTCGACCGAGCCCTGGAGCTGGCGCGCACGCTCGGCCTCCATGCGGTGGCGCATGTGGCGGATCTCCGCGGCCTGGACGTCGCTGAGGCCGCCTCCGTAGACCGCGACGTCGCGGATCTCGGCGGCGATGCTCGCGAGGCTCTCGTCGCCCGCCACCAGGCGCGCCTTTATCAGCGCCTGACGTTCCCACAGCGCGGCCTCGCCCTCGTGGTAGCGCCGGAAGGAGTCGAGGCTCGCGACCAGCGGCCCCGCGTTCCCCGACGGCCTGAGCCGCGCGTCGATGGGGTAGACGATGCCGCTGCCGGTGACCGCGGAGAGCGCGGTGATCATGCGCTGTGTCACCTTCGCGAAGAACTCGCGGTTGGTGATGCTGCGGTCACGGCCCTCGGTGGAGCCGGGCGGGTCGTAGAGGAAGATCAGGTCCAGGTCGGAGCCGTACTGGATCTCGCGGCCGCCGAGCTTGCCCATGCCGAGCACGCCGAAGCGCGCCGGCTCGCCGTCCTCGCCGACCGGGCTGCCGTAGCGCGCGCTGGTCTGGCCGAGCGCCCACTCGAGGGCCGCGTCCAGGCACACCTCCGCGAGGTCCGAGAGCTGCAACGTGAGCGCCTCGAGATCGAGCGTCCCGACCAGGTCGTGGAAGCCGATACGCAGCGTTTCCTCGGTGCGGAAGACGCGCAGCACCTCGAGCACCTCTTCGTCGTCGTCGGCCTGGCGCAGCCGCTCGGCGAGGTCGGCGGCGAGGTCGGCGCGGGCGCGCGTGGGACCGGCCGCGCCAGCGCGGATGAGACCGTCGATCAGCTCGGGATGCGAGATCAGGATCTCGGACAGGAACACGCTCGAGCTGAAGAGCCGCATGAGCAGCCGCGCGATCGTCGGGTTCTCGGCGAGCAGGCTTGTGGCGCTGCGCGCGCCCGAGGCGTTGAGGAACCGCTCGAGATGGGCGAGGGCGAGGTCCGGCTGTGGCGAGCTCGCCGCCTCTTCCATCAAGAGTGGCGCGACGCGGTCGAGGCGTGCCTTCGCCTCGCTGGTGGTGGGCGCCTTGGGAGGGCCCTCGCGCAGCACGGTGAGCGCGTGGCGGGCGGCCGCGACGTTGTCGAAGCCGAGCGCCGCGAGCTGAGCGTCCTCCACCGACGCGATGTCGGGTGTGTCGAAGAGCGCGCGGACCTCGGGGCGCACGCGCCGGGTGCGCTCGCCCTCCGCCTCGTGGAAGAAGGTTCGAAAGATAGCCGAGACGGCCGAGCGGTGCGCCTCCAGGTCACGCACGAACGCGTCCGTGGGGTCGCCGCCGGCGCCGCGGCGGTAGCCCATGCGACGCGCCAGGAGGCGCAGCTCCTCGCGGTCGGTGGGGAGGCGGTGGCTCTGCCGCTCGGTGACGATCTGGATGCGGTGCTCGAGGTGGCGCAGGAACACGTAGGCCGCGTCGAGGCGCCCGTGGTCGTCGGGGCTCAGGTAGCCGTGGGTGACGAGCAACGGCAGCGCCTCGATGCTGCCGCGCACGCGGATGCGGCGGTCCTTGCCTGCGTTGATGAGCGCGAGCGTCTGCACCACGAACTCGATCTCGCGGATCCCGCCCTTGCCGAGCTTCACGTTGCGGATGTGCTCGCCGCCGGGTGCCAGGCCGACGTCGATGCGGCGCTTCATCTCCTTCATGTCCTCGACAGTCGAGTAGTCGAGGTAGCGACGGTACACGAACGGCTCCACCGCCTTCAGGAACGCCTCGCCGAGGGCGCGGTTTCCCGCCACCGGACGGGCCTTGAGGAGCGCGGCGCGTTCCCAGGTGCGGCCGTAAGCCTCGTAGTAGACGAGCGCGTTGCGCAGCGAGTGCGCGACGGCGCCGCTGGTACCCATCGGCCTCAGACGCAGATCGACGCGCATCGCGAAGCCGTCGTCTGTGGCGCGGCTCAGGGCGAGCGTCAGGCGCTCACCGAGGCGCGTGAAGAACTTGCCCACGGGGATCTGGCCAGTGCCGTTCTCGTTGCCGAGCGTCTCTTCGAGGTCGGAGTGGAAGAGGTAGATGAGGTCGATGTCGGACGAGAAATTGAGCTCGCGTCCGCCGAGCTTGCCCATGCCGAGGACCACGAACCCGGGCGGTGCGTCGCCGCCGCGCGTCGCGTCGGCCGAGGCCGGCGCGCCGTGCTCGGTCTCGAGCACGCGCTGGATCTCCGTGACCGCGACACTCAGCAACGCCTCGGCGAGGTGGGTGATCTCGGTGACCGTCTCGTCGAGGGACGCGAAGCCCGCGAGGTCGCGGGCGGCGATGCGCAGGTAGGTCTCGCCCTTGGTGAACCGCACCGCCCGGTCGAGGTCGCCGTCGCGGCCGAGCCACGCGAGTGCGCGGCGCTTCATGTCGTCGGCGGAGATCGGGCCGGGCTCGAGGACGTCGACCAGGAAGCGGCCGAGCCACTCCGGATGACGCGCGAGCAGCGTGGTGAGGAACGCGCTACCGCCGAGCAGGGAGTGGAGCGCGGCGAAGGCGCGCGCGTCTCCGAGCTGCGCGAGCGCCTCGACGGCCTGCGGTTCCTCGGCGAGCCGCTGGAAGCCACGGAGCGCCATCTCGGGATCCGCCGCCTGGTCCCACGCTCGGGCGAGCGCCAGCACGCAGTGCTCGAGCGGCTCGCGGGCGGCGAGCGCGAGCAGGTCGCTCGCGGCGGCTCCCGGCGCCGCCGCGCCGAGGTCGACCAGGGCTTGCGTGACGGCGGTGCGGTCACGGGCCGTGATCGCGGCCGCGAGTGCCAGGCCCGCGGCGCGCGCGTGCTCCTCGAGGGGGGGGACGATGGTGTGCACGGAACCTCGTTCAGCGGTGCGGCGGGCCGGGTCCGGGCTAGATCGGGGTGATCGCGCCGGCGCCGCCCGTGAGGGACTCGCCGCCGACGGTGATGGGGAGCTCGATCACGAACGTGGTGTGGAGGGTGTCGCCCACGTCGAGGTAGAGGCTGCCGCCGTGGACCTCGACGATCCCGTGCGCCACCGCGAGGCCGAGTCCCATGCGGTCGGGCGAGCGATGGGTGGTGAAGAAGGGCTCGAAGAGATGGTCGCGGGCGTCGCGGGGCACGCCGGCGCCGTCGTCGCGCACGGTGACGCGTACCGTGCCGCCGCCCGCCTCCGCGGTGAGCCACACCTGGCGGCTGTGGCTACCTTCGCTCACCGACTGGCGCGCGTTGGCCACGATTCGTGCGAGCGCCTGGGTGAGGAGCGGGGCGCTGCCCCACACCATCGGCAGCGTCGCCGGTAGGTCGACGTGCAGCCGCGCTTCCGCTTCGCGGAAGGCCGCCGCCTCGTCGCGAACGACGTCGTGGATGACCTCACTCCAGATCCACCGTCGTGCGGCCCGTCGTGGCACCCTGCGCGAAGTTGGCGACGCTCTCCATCACCGAGCGCGAGCGAGCCGCGGCGCTCTGGATCTGCTCGACGTCGGCGCGCGCGGACGCCGGCAGCGAGCGGTCACGGAGCAACAGCTCGGTGAAGCCGACCACGGCGGTGAGCGGATTGTTCAAGAAGTGGCGCAGCCCACCGACCAGCCGTCGCATGTTGGCGAGCGCGTCGGGCTCGGGTCCGAGCCCACGCAGGTGGCCGCGCCTGAGCGCCTCGTCGAGCGCTACCGCGGTGACCTGCAGGAGCGGCTTGAGGCGCTCGAGGTGCTCGGGGCCGAGCTGCGGCCCACCCCGAGGGGTGCGCAGGAAGAATGCGCCGATCACCTCGCCGCGCACCAGCAGTGGGCTCACCACCACGCTCTGGATGTGGCGAGACTCGAAGAGCGGTTCGAGCGCGCGTGCCAGGTCCGAGCCGTCGTCCCGTCCCACGCACACCGGCGCTCGGCGCTCGATCGCGGCGACCACCTCGGGATAGGCGTCGAGGCGGATGCGCAGGTTGCGGATGCTCGCGTCCTCCAGGCTGGTGACGACGTGGCCGACGCCGAGCTCGGGGCGGGTGAGGATCACCGAGCAGCGGTGGGCGCCCAGGTGGCGAGCGACGAACGAAGCGACGCCGCGCAGCGTGGCTTCCGTGTCGGCGGTGGCGAGGAGCCCGGCGACCAGCGCCTCGAGGTCGCGGGACCACGCGGCGTTGGCGTCGACCGCAGGGGCGCCCTCGGCGCTCGCGGCCGGCGTGGGTGAGCCGCGCTTGCCGGATCGTTTCGGTGGCACCCGGGTGCGCCCCCGTGGTCCGAGGTCAGCTGCGACCGACCAGCTCGCGCAGGCTGCGGGAGTACGGCGCCGTCGCGACGCCCTTCTCGGTGACGATGGCGGTGACGAGCTCGTGGGGCGTCACGTCGAAGGCGGGGTTCGCGACCACCACGCCTTGTGGCGCGACCGCGTTTCCGAAGACGTGCGTGACCTCGGCGGGATCGCGCTGCTCGATCGGGATGTCGGCGCCGGTCGGGCAGTCGAGGTCGATGGTGCTGGTGGGCGCCGCTACGTAGAACGGCAGGCCGTGCCGGTGCGCCAGCACCGCCACCGTGTAGGTGCCGATCTTGTTCGCCACGTCGCCGTTCGCCGCGACGCGGTCCGTGCCGACCACCACGCAGTCGACCCGACCCAGGCTCATCATGTGTCCAGCCATGTTGTCGGTGATGAGCGTGACCGGGATCGAGTCCTTCATGAGCTCCCAGGCCGTGAGGCGCGCGCCCTGCAGGAAGGGGCGGGTCTCGTCGGCGAGAACGGTCGGCGACTTGCCGGCCTCGGCGGCGGCGCGCACCACCCCCAGCGCCGTGCCGTAGCCGGCGGTGGCGAGCGCGCCGGCATTGCAGTGGGTGAGGATCCGAGGCTTGTCACCGAGCAAGTCGGCGCCGAAGCGGCCGAGGCGCTTGCACACCTCGATGTCCTCCTCGCGGATCCGGACCGCCTCGTCGATCAGCGCCTTCCTGAGCCCGGCGAGCCCGGCGGCGCGGTTGGCCGCGAAGCAGCGCTTCATGCGCTCGATGCCCCAGAACAGGTTGACCGCGGTGGGGCGGGTGGCGGCGAGGGTGTCGGCCGCCGCGTGGAAGCGCTTGTCGAAGCCATCGAGGTCCGAGCCCGTGTACTGGTGGGCGACCTGGGCGAGCCCGAGCGCGGCCGTGACGCCGATCGCGGGCGCGCCGCGCACGACCATCGTCTTGATCGCGTCCGCGACCTGGTCGAGCGTCTTGCATGCCAGGTAGGTCTCTTCGACCGGGAGCTTCCGCTGGTCGATCAGGACCACGTCGCCGTTCTTCCACTCCACCGTCTCGAAGCTCATCTCGTTCTCCGCTGTCGCCTGGGTTTTCCGAGGATCCAGGACCGAATCCCGAGCGCGTGGCTCGATGCGTGCGTGCGCCGGATGACCTGCTGCCCGCGGCGGGCCCCGCCGCCGCGAGCGGAACCCTCGCTCGTCATGGAGCCTTGAGCTTGTCCCGCACGATCTCGTTGAGCCGCTTGGGATTCGCCTTGCCGCCAGTGCGCTTCATCACCTGTCCGACGAAGAAGCCGAGCAGTGCCTCCTTGCCGGCGCGGTACTTCTCGACCTCGCCTGGGTTGGCGGCGATAACCGCGTCGACCTCGGCGAAGAGCGCCGAGTCGTCGCTGATCTGGCTGAGGCCCTTCGCCTTCACGATCTCGGCCGGAGCCTGCCCGCTCTCGAGGCCTTCCGCGATCACGGTCTTGGCGACGCTGCCCGAGATGGTGCCGGCCTCGACCATCGCGATCAGATCCGCGACGTAGCGCGGCGGCCACTTGAGGTCGGACGGGGCGGGAGCCTCGCCCTTGAGACCGCGCAGCACTTCGCCCATCACCCAGTTGCTCGCGGCCTTGGGCGCGGCACCCGCCTTCACGACGTCCTCGAAGTAGTCGGCGAGCTCGCGAGTCTCGGTGAGCACCCGGGCGTCGTAGGTCGGTAGGCCGAGGTCGTCGGCGAAGCGCTTGCGGCGCGCGTCGGGAAGCTCGGGGAGGCTCGCACGCACCTCGGCGACACGCGCGGGTGTGAGCACCAGCGGCGGCAGGTCGGGCTCGGGGAAGTAGCGATAGTCGTGCGCCTCTTCCTTGGAGCGCATCGACTCGGTGCGTCCGGTGCGCGAGTCGAAGAGGCGCGTCTCCTGGACGACCTTGCCGCCGTCCTCGATCAGCTCGATCTGGCGCTCGATCTCGTAGTTGATCGCTTTCTCGATGAACTTGAACGAGTTCATGTTCTTGATCTCGGCGCGGGTGCCGAAGGTGGTGGAGCCCCTCGGGCGCACCGACACGTTGGCGTCGCAGCGCAGGCTGCCCTCCGCCATGTTGCCGTCGCACACCTCCGCGTAGGTGAGGATGCTTCGCAGGGTGCGTACGTAGTCGGCAGCCTCGGCGGCGGAGCGGATGTCGGGCTCGCTCACGATCTCGACGAGCGGCGTGCCCGCGCGGTTCAGATCCACGAGGCTCGACGCACCCTCGGCGTGCACCAGCTTGCCGGCGTCCTCTTCCATGTGGACGCGGGTGATGCCGACGCGCTTGGTGCCGTCGCCGGAGGGGATCTCGAGGTGGCCGTGGACCGCCAGCGGCAGCTCGTATTGCGAGATCTGATAACCCTTCGGCAGGTCGGGGTAGAAGTAGTTCTTGCGCGCGAAGCGCGACATCGGCGGGATCTCGCAGCCGAGCGCCAGCGCCGCGCGCAGCGCGTACTCCACGGCGCTGCCGTTGAGCACCGGTAGCACGCCGGGATAGCCCGAGCACACCGGGCAGGTGTTCGAGTTGGGCGCCTCACCGAAGCGCGTCGAGCACGAGCAGAAGAGCTTGGTCGCGGTCTTGAGCTGCGCGTGCACCTCGAGACCGATCACCGTTTCCCACTGGTCGTTGCGGCTCATGCGGCACCTCCCGCCGACGACCCGTCGAGCGGTGCGACGCGGTTCTTCCAGCCCGACACACCCTCCCACGCGCCGGCCACGCGGAACAGCGTGTCCTCGCGCAGCGGCGGACCGACGATCTGGAGGCCGATCGGCAGACCCGCCTTCGAGGCCCCGCACGGCACGCTGATGCCGGGCAGCCCCGCCAGGTTGACGCCGATCGTGAGCACGTCGCTGAGATAGAGGCGAAGCGGATCGCCGGTCGCCTCGCCGATCTTGAACGGCGGCTCGGGCGCCACCGGCATGACCAGTGCGTCGCAGCGCTCGAACGCCTTCTCGTAGTCGCGCCGCACCAGTGTCCGGACCTGCTGCGCCTTGCGGTAGTACGCGTCGTAGTAGCCGGCCGAGAGCACGTAGGTGCCGATCAGGATGCGGCGCTTGACTTCGTCGCCGAACCCCGCCGAGCGGGTGCGCTTGTACATGTCGACCAGCGAGCCGTCCTGGCCGGCGCGTAGGCCGTAGCGCACGCCGTCGTAGCGCGCCAGGTTGGACGACGCCTCGGCGGGTGCGAGCACGTAATACGTGGCCACCGCGTACGGCGTGTGCGGTAGCTCCACGTCGACGATCTCGGCGCCTTCGCCGGCGAGGCGTTCGATGGAGGCGCGCACCGCAGCGCCCACCTCCGGATCGAGGCCCTCGCCGAACGCCTCCTTGGGGATGCCCAGGCGCAGGCCCTTCACGCCCTTGCCGACCTCGTCCGTCCAGCGCGCCGTCGGCACGTCGAGGCTGGTCGCGTCGCGCGGGTCGTGGCCGGCGATCACCTCCAGCATCAGCGCGGTGTCCTCGACGCTGCGCGCCAGTGGGCCGATCTGGTCGAGGCTCGACGCGAACGCGACCAGGCCGAAGCGGCTGACGCGGCCGTAGGTGGGCTTGATGCCGACCACGCCGCAGAACGACGCTGGCTGGCGGATCGAGCCACCGGTATCCGAGCCGAGGGTCGCGAAGCACTCGCCGGCTGCCACCGCCGCCGCCGAGCCGCCGCTCGAGCCACCGGGCACGTGGTCGAGGCTCCAGGGGTTACGGGTGGGGCCGAAGGCCGAGTGCTCGGTGGTCGAGCCCATCGCGAACTCGTCCATGTTGAGCTTGCCGAGCGACACCGCGCCCGCGCGCTTGAGCCGCGCCACGCAAGTCGCGTCGTACGGCGAGACGAAGGGCTCGAGGATCTTCGAGCCGCAGGTGGTCGCGGTGCCCTCGGCGGCGAGGACGTCCTTGAGGGCGATCGGCACGCCGGCGAGCGGGCCGACCTCGTCTCCGGTCGCGAGCCGCGCGTCGATGGCCCGCGCCGCGGAGATCGCCGCCTCGCCATCGAGGTGGATGAACGAGTGGACCCGCGCCTCGACGGCGGCGACCCGCGCGAGGCAGGCCCGTGTGGCCTCCTCGGCGCTCACGTCCTTGGCGCGGATTCGCCGGGCCACCTCGGCCAGCGACAGTTTCCAGAGGGCGTCGGTTGCGGTCATGGGTGGGGTGGGGCTCCTCGTCGAGAGCCGGCGATCGTTGGCGCGAGCGTGCGGGCCGGCGACGGGACGGACGCGCGCGCGGCGGCGCCGCTCACTCGATCACCTTCGGCACCGTGTAGAAGCGGTCACGGCGCCCGGGGGCGCGCTCCAGGATCGCCTCGTCCTGACCGGACGGGCGCGGCTCGTCGGCGCGCAGCGGGCACGAGACGTCGAGGACATGAGCGGTGGGCGGAACGTCGGCCGGATCGAGGGGGCCGAGCTCGTCGAGCGAGCGCATGTAAGTGACGATCTGGTCGACCTGCCGGGTCATGCGCTCGATCTCGTCCTCGTTCAGGTCGAGGCGCGCGAGCTTGGCCACGTGCACGACGTCCTTGCGCTCGATCGTCACGGCGTTTCCTCGGCGATTTCCGCGATCTGCGAAAAGGCCGAAGGTACCACGCGTGACAAAACCGCGACAAGAAAATCGCTCGCACCGGCGGGCCGAGGCGACGCCTCGCGGGAGCGGACCGGACGGCTCAGGGATCGCCGGGCCGGCGCTCGAAGGCGCCGGTATCGCAGTGGCCGTCGTCGCGCGCCTGGCCGCGCTGATCGGCGGCTGGGCAGAGGCTCGCGGTCGCCATGTCGATCGCCGGGCTCCCTGAAAGAAGGGGGTAGGCCGCGGTCACGCCGTCGTAGCTCGTGAGCGGGCCCAGTCCGGCGTCAGCGACGTCGGATCGGTCGGATGGCTCGTCGAGTCCGCAGGTATGCCCCGCGCTTTCCAGGTTCCCGCCGCTCGAAGTGACCCCCTCCGAGCACGGATCGGCGAGCAGCGAGTTGCCGACGTCGATCGGCGTCAGGGCGCCGAGGCCGCTCGAGTTCGCTTCGACGGTGACGTGACGGAGGGTGGCCGTTCCGGTGTTGTGGAGGGCGCCACCGCGCGCCTGCTCGGGGATCTGGACGTTGCTCACCAGGTTCGAGCTGAAGGTCGAGTTCTCCACCGCGAGCGCGCCCTCGTTCGCGATGCCCCCGCCGAAGGCCCAGAAGGTCCAGGCTAGCGAGCCGACGTTCACGCGGTTGGCGAGGAAGGTGCTGGCGATCACGGACGCCTCGCCCTGATTGGCGAGCCCTCCCCCCGATGCCATCCAGCCGAACAGCTGGTTCTCGATCACCAGCGTACGGTCCAGCGTCAGCTGCCCGCCGGGCGCATTCAGGATGCCGCCGCCGCCGACGATGGCTACGGACGAGCCGGCACCATTCGCCCGGTTCCCCGCGAAGGTGCTCTGTTCGGCCACCACCTCTCCGCCCGGCACGTCGGCGTCGCCGTCGCCGTTCGCGAGGCCACCCCCGTTGCGATCGGCGAGGTTGCCCTCGATCCGTGATCCGACCAGCACCAGCGTCCCGGCGTTGTAGATCCCCCCTCCCACGCGAGCGTGGTTGGCCGTGATCCGCGATTCGACCACCGTGAGCACCGCGCCGTGGTTCGCGATCCCCGCGCCGCGGCCCGCGGCCGAGGATGCCGTTGCCGAGCCGCCGGCGACCACGAGGTGCTCGAGGTTCACGACGATGCCGGCGCCGACGGGATCGACGTGGAGAACCCGGTCGCCGCTCGCGAAGCCGGCCTGGATCACCGGGGGCGCTTGTGGATCGCCCTGAACGTCGGCGCTGTCGGTGAGGTCGAGGTCGCCCACCTCGCCGAGGTCCTCGCCGGGGCCGGAGAGCGTCAGCGTGTAGGTGCCTGACGGAACCGTGATGGTGACCGGGCCGGGGGTCCGGTTGGCATTGAGGATCGCGCCGCGCAGCGAGCAGTCGTCGGGGACGCCCTCGACGCAGGTGCTCGCGGTCGGCTCGTCGTCGAGGCGGTCGACGGTCAGCGGCGCGGTGCAGCCGACCAGCGACGCGACCGCGACCCAGCGCGCCAGGGCGAAGCCTCGACGGTGTGCGAGCACCGCGCGAAGCCACGTCGGCGCCCACGCCCAACCGACTCCCGTCGCACCGGGTTCACGCGCAGGCCGTGCCGTCTGGGTCGCACCCATCGTTCCCTCCCCCGGCGCTCGGGCGCCGCTTTTGACGGGAGCGAGTGCAAGCGGCGGGGCGGCTCGGCCCGGAGCGCGAGGCGATCGGGTAACCGCTTGATCTCACGGGAGATCGACGCGTGCCGTCCCCCGGTGGGCTCGGGCAGGCGGAAACCCGCTTGCCGGCGCGGGTCCGCTCGATCGCGGCCGTACCGGTCCCGCCGGAAAGTTCGTTCCACCGCCGGTGCGAGGTGGGGCTGGTTCAGCCCGCCGGTGGCTCCGCGGCCCGGATCCCCAGCCGCTCCATCTTGAGCCGCAAGCCCGGGCGCGAGAACCCGAGGTGCTCGGCGGCTCGGGTGAGGTTGCCGCCGAAGCGGGCGAGCGCCTGGAGGATGAAGCGGCGCTCGATGGCCTCCAGTGCGTCGCGCAGCACCCCCCGAGTCCGTCTCGGTGCCGACCCGCGGTGCCGCGGGCACACCGTTGCGGGATGCCGAGCCCCGCACCCGCACCGAGAGGTCGTCGGCCCGGATCCACTGGCCCGATTCCGTCTGGGCGGCGGCGCGCTCGATCTCGTTCTTGAGCTCGCGGACGTTGCCTGGCCAGTCGTGTGCGAGCAGCGCGTCGAGCGCTCCCGGGTGGATGCCGCGCACGTCGCGGCGCGCGCTCGCGCGGTAGCGCGCGAGGAAGTGGTCGGCCAGACCGGGGACGTCCTCGACCCGGTCGCGCAGCGGCGGCAGCTCGATCCGCAGCACGTCGAGGCGATAGAGCAGGTCGCGCCGGAAGCGGCCGGACGTGACGTCCGCCTCCGGATCGCGGTTGGTGGCGGCGACGATGCGGACGTCCACCACGACCTCGCGATCGGCGCCCACCGGCCGGACCGTTCCCTGATCGAGGGCCCGTAGCAGCTTGGCCTGCAGATCGACCGGGATCTCGGTCACTTCGTCGAGGAAGAGCGTTCCACCTTCCGCTTCCCGGAAGAGCCCGGGGCGGGGCGAAGCGGCACCCGAGAATGCGCCGCGCGCGTGACCGAACAGCTCGGACTCGACGAGCTCGCGCGGCAGCGCCGCGCAGTTGACGGCCACGAACGGTCCCTCTCGTCGCTGCCCGGCGGCGTGCACGGTCCGGGCGACCACCTCCTTGCCGGTGCCCGTCTCGCCGAGGAGCAGGAGCGGCAAGCGCTCCCGCGCGGCGAGCTCGACGCGACGGTGGACGTCGCGCATCGCCCGCGAGTCGGCGAGCAGCGTGGCCTCGAGGGACTCCCGCAGCCATTCGTTGTCGCGCTTGAGCCGCTCCTCGGCGCGCGCCAGCCGTTCGCGCAGCGCGGTGTTGTCGAGGACCACGGCGAGCTGCTCGGCGAACAGCGCCACGATCTCGAGGTCGCGCTCGGAGAACGTGCCGACCGGGTGCCGGTTGTCGAGCTCGAGCACTCCGAGCAGCGCTTCGCGGCCGAACAGCGGGACGCAGATCGTGGCGTGGATGCGCGCGGCGGCGACCGACGACGACTCGCCGAGCGCCGAGGGCACGTCCGCGATCAGCAGCGCCTCCCGCTGGCTCACCGCTCGCGCCAGCAGGGTGCGGCTGACGGTGTGGGGCTCGCTCGCGGGCGCGAGGGCGTCGCGCTGGTGGCGGTGCGCCGGCGCCGGCTCGCCGCCGTCGACGAGGAACAACGTGACGTGCGTGGCGCGAGGGAAGGCGGCGAAGAGACGCGTGGCGGTGGCGCTCGCCAGCTCGGCGACGTCCCGTGCCCGCGCCAGGTCCCGGGTCAGGTCGTAGAGCAGAGAGAGCGCGTCCCGGTCGTCGTGACGGAGCCGGGCATCGATGAGCCGCGACGCGTCGAGCGCGCGGGTGGCGGCGATCGTGGGTTCGTCGTGGGCGCTCACGGTCCAGGCCTCCTGCCGGGACGGCGCATGCGATTCGCGCCGGATCGTGCTCTCCTTGGGTGGTGATGGCGAGCTCCGGGCGATCGCGAGGGAACCGTGCGTCCCGGTGAGGTCCTGGGCGGGCGGTTCGAGCTGATCCGCGAGCTCGGCGCGGGTGGCATGGGAATCGTGTACCACGCGTTCGACCGCGAGCGCCGCCAGGCCGTCGCGATCAAGACCCTGCGCGGCTTCGATCCCGACGCGCTCTTTCGCCTCAAGCACGAGTTCCGCGAGCTCGCCGAGCTCGTCCATCCGAACCTGGTGCGCCTCCACGAGCTGCTCGGAGACGGCCACGAGTGGTGGATCGCCATGGAGCTCGTCGATGGCGTTCCGATCACCGAGTTCCTGTCGGCGCGTGATCCCGCGCAGGTGCGGGCCGTGCTCGCGCAGCTCGTGGAGGCGGTCGCCGCCGTCCACGCCGGCGGGAAGCTGCACCGCGACATCAAGCCGGCGAACGTCCTCGTCGATCGCGAGGGACGGGTGGTACTCCTCGACTTCGGGCTGGTCACCGCCGTCGCGGCCGGCGAGCGGCGGCGCGAGGTGGTCGACGGGCTGAGCGGCACCCCTGCGTACATGGCGCCCGAGCTCTTCGAAGCTGGCGCGGTCACGGCGGCGGCCGATTGGTATGCGGTCGGTGCGGTGTTGTTCGAGGTCCTCGTCGGTGAACCGGCCTTCGACGGCCGTTTCGCGGAGATCGTGCTCGCGAAGCTGAGGCCCGAGCCGCCGCGAGCGTCGGAGCGTCTGGCCGCGGATGCGGGCGAGCTCGGCGAGCTCTCCACCCGCCTCATGGCCCGGGATCCCGCGAGCCGTCCGGACGCCGCCGAGCTGCGCCGGGCGATCGCGGGAAGCCCACGGCGGGTGACGGGGGCGCAGCTGCCGTGGGCCCGGGATGCATTCGTGGGGCGGGAGTCCGAGCTCACGGCGCTGGTCGGGGCGTGGCGCGCCGTTCGGACCGCGCGACGTGCCCGCGGCGTCGTGATCCGCGGCTCCTCCGGAATCGGAAAGACGACGCTCGTCGGCGAGCTGCGCGCGCGGCTGGTGGAGGAGGATCCGGCCGTGCTGGTCTTCGCCGGGCGCTGTCACGAACGCGAGACCGTGCCCTTCAAGGCGATCGACCCGATCATCGACGAGCTGGCGTGGTACCTGCGGTGCCAGCCGGCGTCGGCGCTAGCCGAGCTCGTTCCTGACGGTCTCGGGGCGCTGGCGCTCGCCTTCCCGGTGCTGCGCCGGATCGAGGTCCCCGGGTTCGATCCGGCGCGCCCCGCCCAGCTTGCAGCGGACCCGCACGAGCTGAGGCGGTCGGTCGGGGCCGCGCTGCGAGATCTACTGGTCCGGGTGGCGCGCCGAGAGCGGGTGCTGGTGTGGATGGACGACCTGCAATGGAGCGACGTGGACGGCGCGGCGCTCTTCTCCGACCTCGTCGCCGGGAGGGATGCGCCGCCGATCCTGTGGATCGCCGCGCATCGGAGCGCGCCGGGCTCCGCGGCACCGGGCTTGGCAGCGTTCGAGCGAGCGTTCGCGAGCCTCGGTGAGGCATGCGACGAGATCGATCTCGGCGGGCTGAGCCCGACCGACGCGGCTCAGCTCGCGCTCCACCGGACGGGAGCCGCGCTCGCGGGATCCGACGCGGCGCGCGTGGCCGAGCTCGGCGGGGGGAATCCCTTCTTCGTGCTGGCGCTGGTGGACCACCTGGCCGAGGGAGGCGACTCCGCGTCGATCGGTCCACGGGCACCGATACCTTCCCTCGACGAGCTGCTCGGCAAGCGCCTCGCACGCCTCCCCAACGCGGCGCGTCGGCTCCTCGAGGTGATCGCCCTGGCGGACGGGCCGATCGGCGAGAAGGACGCGTGCGACATCGCCGCGATCGGTCCGCCGCTGGCGTCGATCGACGTGCTCGAGCGCGGTCGCTGGGTGGGGCGCTGGGGAGAGGCGCGAGGGCCGCTCGACACTCGCCACGATCGGATGCGCGAGGCGACCATCGCCACGATCCCCCCCGATCGGCGCGTCGCCGTCCATGCACGCCTCGCCGATCGGTGGGCCGCCGTCGGCGATGTCGAGCCGGCGCGGATCGCGAGCCAGCTGCTGGGCGCGAACCGGCTCGCGGAGGCCGGCACGTACCTGGAGGTGGCGGCGCGGCGGGCCTCGGCGTCCCTCGCGTTCGATGCGGCCGCGTCGTTGTTGAAGCAGGCGCTGGCCCTGGCGCCGGGCGAACGCCGGGCTTCTCTCGAGCTGGCGCTCGCGACCGCGCTCGCCGACGCTGGACGAGGCGCGGAGGCAGCCCCGCTCTTCGAGTCGGCCTCCGCCCGGTCAAGCGCCGTCGAAGCGCCGTCGCTGCGCTGGCGCGCCGCGGAGGAGTGGCTGCGCGCGGGCTTCGTGGACCGTGGCCTCGAGATCGCCGCCGAGGCGCTGGGCGGGCTGGGCATGCCGATGCCGGACACACCGGGTGCGGCGCTGCGCGGGATCGTCGTCGAGCGAGCGAGGCTGTGGCTCGCCCGGCGCGTCGCCGGCCTCCGCCGCGCACGCGCCGCCGGCCGCGACGAGCTGGCGCGGATCGACACCAGCTTCTCGTTCGCAGCGGCGATGGGATTGGTCGATCCGATCGTCGGTGCGCTCTACCAGGCTCGACACCTGCGCCTCGCGGCGCGGCTCCGAGGTGAGCCCGAGCGGACCAGTCGCGCGCTCGCGCTCGAGGCGGCCTACCGCGCGGCGCTCGGGGTGGCCCGACCCGAGCGGATCGCAGGATCGTTCGTCGAGGCGCGCTCGCTGGCGGTCGAGAGTGGTGAGGCACGAGCGGTCGCGTTCGTGACCCTGCTCGAAGGGATCGCCTGGCATCAGCGCGGTGAGTGGGGCCGTAGCCGGGCGCTCGCGGTCGATGCGGAGAGGACGTTCCGCGAGCGCTGCGCGGGGGTTGCTTGGGAGCGAGTGAACGCGCGGCGTCTGCTGCTCACCAACCTCTACTGGCTCGGCGACTTCCCGGAGCTCGCCCGGCTCGTGCCAGGCATCGTCGAGGACGCCCGCCGCCGTGGCGATCGCTACGAGGAGCTGGTGGTGACGGGCTTCTTCTCCGTGGTCACCCGTCTCGCCGCCGCCGATCTCGACGGCGCCGAACGGGACGTGGACCGCGCGGCGTCGATCGCGTCGTCGCGGACGCCGCGCCTCTTCGACGTGTATCGGTTGCTGGGCGCCTGCCAGCTCGATCTGCAGCGTGGCCGGCCCGATCTGGCGTGGGAGCGGCTGGCGGCGGCGTGGAACGGGCTGGAGCGGGCGCAGGCGCTCAGGATGACCGCGGCACGGATCCTCCTCGGTGACCTGCGCGCGCGCGTGGCGTTGCTGCTCGGCACTTCGGGACGAGCCGCAGGCGCGCGGCTCCGGGTCGCGGAACGGGACGCGCGGAAGCTGCGCCGGCTCGCGATCCCCTGGCCAGGAGCGCTTGCGGCGGTCGTGGAGGCAGGTCTCGCCCAGGCGCGGGGTGATCCCGGCGCGGCCGTCGTCGCGCTCGAACGCGCGCTCGTGGCGTTCGAGGACCGAGGCATGGTCGTCCACGCGGCGACCGTCCGGCACCGGCTCGCGGCGCTGGGAGCGGGCGGAGAAGGGGATGGGGGGCGAGAGGAAGCGCTGGGGCGGCTGTCCGCGCACGGGATCGCGGATCCGGCGCGCTGGAGCTCGCTCTTGGCCCCGGTACCGGTCGCCGCGGCGGGGCGCTCCGGGTGACGATCGTCCCACGGGTCAAATAAAACGCTCGCCCGGTTCGACCAATCATCCAACCCACGTTCGTCCGGAAGGAGAGGGGATGGATCCCGAGATCCAGGCCACGACGGAAAAGGTACGCGAGGCGTCGGCCTTCCTGGGACCGCTCAGGCGCGAGATCGAGAAGGTGATCGTCGGTCAGACGGCGATGATCGACGCGCTGCTGATCGGCATCCTGACCCGCGGGCACGTGCTCCTCGAGGGCGTCCCGGGGCTCGCCAAGACGCTCGCGGTGCGGACGCTGGCGAGCTGCATCCACACCAGCTTCCAGCGCATCCAGTTCACCCCCGACCTGCTGCCGTCGGACCTGATCGGCACCATGATCTTCAACCCGGCGAAGGGCACGTTCGAGCCGCGCCAGGGGCCGATCTTCGCCAACCTGATCCTCGCGGACGAGATCAACCGGGCGCCCGCCAAGGTGCAGAGTGCCTTGCTCGAGGCCATGGAGGAGCGCCAGGTCACGATCGGCGATCACACCTACCCGATGGCGGACCCGTTCCTGGTGCTCGCCACCCAGAACCCCATCGAGCAGGAAGGCACCTACCCGCTGCCGGAGGCGCAGGTCGATCGCTTCATGCTCAAGGTGGTCCTCGACTACCCGCGCAAGGACGAGGAGCGGCGGATCCTCGATCGAATGAGCGGACTCGCCGCCGCGACTGCCAGCCGCGTGGTGGACGTGCCGCAGCTCCTCGCCGCCCGCGAGGCCGTCCAGCACGTCCACATGGACGAGCGCATCAAGGACTACGTGGTGAACCTGGTCCACGCCACGCGCCGCCCGCAGGAGTTCGGTCTCAAGCTCGACGGCATGATCCTCTACGGCGCGTCGCCACGCGCCACGCTCTTCCTCACGCGCGCGGCGCGCGCTCACGCGTTCCTGCAGGGGCGCGGCTTCGCGACGCCCGAGGACGTCAAGGCGGTGGCGCTCGAGGTGCTGCGCCACCGGGTCATCCTGACGTACGAGGCCGAAGCCGAGGAGGTCACCAGCGACGACGTGGTGCGCAAGGTGTTCGACGCCGTCGAGGTCCCGTGAGCGCATGCTTCCTCGCGAGCTGATCAAGAAGATCCGGCGGATCCAGATCGTCACCAGCCGGCGCGCCGACGAGAGCTTCGTCGGCCAGTACCGCTCGGTGTTCCGCGGGCGTGGCATGGAGTTCGACGAGGTGCGCGCCTACGCGTGGGGGGACGACGTCCGCTCGATCGACTGGAACGTCACCGCGCGAACCTCGATCCCGCACATCAAGCGCTACAACGAGGAGCGCGAGCTCACGGTGTTCCTGCTGGTCGACGTGAGTGGCTCGCAACGGTTCGGCTCGACCGACCACCTCAAGTCGGAGGTGGCCGCCGAGGTCGCGGCCCTGCTCGCCTTCTCGGCGATCAAGAACCGCGACAAGGTGGGTGCGCTCTTCTTCACCGACGAGGTCGAGAAGGTACTGCCGCCGGCCGCGGGTCCGTCCCACGTGCTGCGCGTGGTGCGCGAGATCCTGCTCTTCCGGCCGCACGGCCACGGCACCGACGTGGCTGGCGCCCTGCGTTATCTGGGACGTATCCTGAAGCGCCGCGCGATCGTGTTCGTGATCAGCGACTTCCTCGGCCCCGGTCTCTCCGAGGGCGAGCTCAAGGGGCCGCTCAGGCGCGCAGCGCGCCGCCACGACGTGGTCGCGATCCGCATTCGCGATCCCCGCGAACTCGAGCTGCCCCAGGCGGGTCTGGTCCGGATGTGCGACGCCGAGACCGGCGCCGATGCGATCTTCGACCTCGGCTCGCGGCGGGTCCGCGAGCACTACCAGGAGGCCGCGGCGGCGCGCGATCGCTCCTTCGAGACCACGCTCACGCGCTCCGGGGTGGACCTCATCTCCCTGCGCACCGACCAGCCCTACGAGCTGCCGCTCGGGCGTTTCTTCCGCGAGCGCGCCCGCCGCATCCATTGAGACCGGACGGGATGGCCCAGCGACGCCTCTGGCCGCTCACGTGCGTTGCGCTCTGCCTGCTCGTCGGGAGCGCGCGCGCAGACGAGCCGGTGGCGCTCGAGGTGCCGCCGGGAGCGGCGCACGTCGGCGACGTCGTGACCTTGCGCGCCAAGGTGTCCGTGAGCTCCGGTGAGGCGGTGGTGCCCGGGGACCTCGGCGGCTCGCTCGGCAAGCTGGCGGTGCGCGCGGTGCGTGTGGCGCCGGCGCCGCCGGACGCCACCGATCGCCGCCCGACGCTCGAGGTGGAGGTCCAGGCCTTCGAGGTCGGCACGGTCGAGGTCCCACCGGTACCGTTCCAGGTGAGGGCGCGCGACGGCCAGCTCACCGAGTGGACGACGACGTCGGCCAAGCTCGAGGTGGCGAGCGTGCGGCCCGCGGGCGAGACCGATCCCAAGCCGGCCGACCTCGCCCCGCCCGCCGAGCTTCGCTTCGACCGCGCGAAGCTCGTGAAGCTGGCACTTGCGGTGGCCGTGCTGGTGGCTCTCGGCGCGCTCGTGGGCTGGTGGCTCGTGCGGCGCTTCGGGGGCAGAAAGCCCAAGCCTGGGCCGCCGCCGATCCCCGCCGACGTGCGCGCGCTGCGTGAGCTGGAGCAGCTCGTGGGCGGCGCCGCGCTCGCGCAAGGTGACCTTCGCCGCTTCCACATCGAGCTCGCGGTGATCCTCAAGCGCTACCTCGAGGACCGCTTCCGGTTTCCCGCGGTCGAGCACACCACCGGCGAGGTCGAGCGGGACCTGCGCCGCCTGGGCGTCGATCCCCTCGCACAGCAGCCGGCGATCGAGGTGCTGCGCGACTGTGACCGCATCAAGTTCGCGAACGCCGCCAGCTCCGCCGACGAGAGCCGCGCCCGCGCGGCGCAGGTGCGCGCGGTGGTGGATCGGACCCGGGTCGCGCTCGACGCCGGGGGCGAGCCACCCGTAGCGGGGGCGCCGTGATCCGCTTCGCCGATCCCGCCGTCCTCGCGCTCCTGGTGCCGCCGGCCGTGGCGTGGTGGTGGTCGCGCAGGCGTGGCCATCCGTCGCGAGTGCGGTTGGGTTTCTCGGACACCGCGGTCCTCGACGCAGTCGCGCGCACCGCGCGCACGCGGGTCCCGCGTTTGCTCGGCGTGGCGCGGCTGGTCGGCGTGGTGCTCGCGGTGGCGGCGCTCGCGAGGCCGCAGCTCGGCACGGTCGAGGAGCGGGTGACGCAGGAGGGCATCGACATCGTCATCGCTCTCGACATCTCGCGCTCGATGGAGGCGGAGGACTTCCAGCCCTCCAACCGGCTCGACGTCGCCAAGGCGGTGATCCGAAAGTTCGCGGAGGGCCGCAACGGGGACCGCCTCGGCCTGGTGATCTTCGCGGGCAAGGCGCTCACCAAGTGTCCGTTGGTGCTCGGCCCCGAGATCGTCGCCGGGTTGGTCGACGAGGTGGACTTCGGCGAAGTCGAGGACGGCACGGCCATCGGCTCGGCGATCGCGACCTCCCTCAACCGCCTCAAGTCGGGGCAGGGGAAGAGCCGGGTGCTGGTGCTGGTGACCGACGGCGTGAACAACCGTGGCGAGATCGATCCGATGACCGCGACCAGGCTCGCCAGGCCGCTGGGCGTGAAGATCTACACCATCGGTGTCGGCACCCAGGGGCTGGCGCTCTTCCCGATGCGCGACGCCCTCGGCCAGGTCCGTCACGTGCAGCGCCCCGTCGAGATCGACGAGCAGCTCCTCGAGCAGATCGCCGGCGAGACCGGGGGGCGCTACTTCCGCGCCACGGACAGCGAGGCCCTCGCCAAGATCTTCGGCGAGATCGACGCGCTCGAGCGCTCGCCGGCGCAGATCGATCGGATCACGCGGTACCGCGAGCTGTTCCCGTTGTTGCTCGTGCCCGGCTTGGTCCTGGTCGTGCTGGCCGAGGTGCTGTCGCGCACCCTGTTCCGGGTCATCCCATGAGCGTGCTCGGGTCTCCTTCGTGGCTGTTCCTGGTCCTGGCCGTGCCGGTCCTCGGCGCGCTGTTCGCGTGGGGGAACCGCCGTCATCGCGCGGCCGTGGATGCGCTGGTGGGCACCAAGCTCGCGCCGCGCATGGCGCCACGTCCGCCGCTGTGGGCTCGGACCACGCGGGTCGCGCTGGTGCTCGCGTTCGTGGCGACGAGTGCCGTCGCGCTGGCGCGGCCGCGCTGGGGCCGCGAGCTCAAGGAGCTGACCACGCGCGGGGTCGACATCATGGCGCTGGTCGACGTGTCGCGCAGCATGGACGTGAAGGACGTGGCGCCGAGCCGGCTGGCGCTGGCGAAGGCGGTGCTGGGAGCGCTCGCGTCGCGCGGTACCACCGATCGGCTGGGGCTGATCGCGTTCGCAGGCTCGCAGCACCTGATGTGTCCGCTCACGCTCGACCGCAGCGCGTATGGGATGTTCCTCGACCTCCTCGACACCGGGCTGGTACCGCTGCCGGGGACCGACATCGCCGGCGCGATCCGCAAGGGAGTCGGACTGCTCGCCGGAGCTCCCGGCAAGCCGGTGCTGCTCTTGATCTCCGACGGCGAGAGCTTGCAGGGGGATCCGCTGGCGGCCGCCAGGGAGGCGGCCGAGAAGGGGATCCTGATCGAGGCGATCGGTGTCGGCACCCCCGCCGGGCAGCCGGTGCCGCTCCTCGACACCAAGAGCGAGGTCACCGGCTACCAGAAAGACCTCGAGGGAAGGTCGTGACGAGCCGCCTCGACGAGCAGTCGCTGGCGGCGGTCGCCGAGGCCACCGGCGGGCGCTACTTTCCGCTCGGGCCGGTGGCGTGGCACTCGAGGCGCTGGCGGCGGGCTCGCGAGCCTGCCGACCAGCGAGCGCACGTTGCGAGCCGCGGAGAATCGCCCCGAGCGCTTCCAGGTTCCCCTCGCGATCGGCGTGGTCGCGCTGATGGCCGAGGCCCTGATCG
The DNA here is from genome assembly GCA_016713535.1 of Deltaproteobacteria bacterium. GTDB lineage: Bacteria > JADJOY01 > JADJOY01 > JADJOY01 > JADJOY01 > JADJOY01. The sequence goes on along the minus strand of JADJOY010000034.1, from coordinate 66,370 downwards.
CGTGGCTGGTGCGGCCCCCCGCCGCGAGCCCGAAGACCTGACATGAAGACCAGGGCCGTCCTCCCATCGTTCCTGGCTCTGGCGCCGTGGCTCGTCGGGTTCTCGCCGCTCACGTGGCTGGACCCGGCCGCGGGCTCGAACCGGGCCGGAAACGACCACTACGAGGCCGGTCGTTTCGAGGACGCCGCGAAGAGCTACTCGCAGGGTGTCGCCGCCGATCCGGACCGGCCCGAGCTCCTCTACAACCTCGGCAACTCCCTCGAGCGGCTGGGTAAGCACGAGGAGGCCAGCGCCGCGTACCATCAGGCGCTCGAGAAGGCCCCGGAGCCGCTCGCGCCCGATGCCTGGTACAACCTCGGCAACAGCCTGCTCGCGGCCGGCCAGGCGAAGGCTGCGGTCCAGGCCTACCGCGAGGCCTTGAGGCGCAACCCGCGCCACGACGGCGCCAAGCGCAACCTCGAGCTGGCGCTGGATCAGGCGAAGAAGGAACCGCCGAAGCCCAACCAGGGAAAGAACGGCAAGGACGATCAGAAGGACAAGAGCTCGGGCGATCAGCAGAAGAGCGACCAGCAGGACTCTCGGACGGCCGAGAACGAGTCGCAGCAGCCTAAGCCGTCCGATTCCACGCAAGACGGTCGACGGCCCGAGCAGCCGGAGGATCACGGCCAGCCGAAAGACCAGGACCAGCCAGGCTCACAGCCCAAGCCGGACGAACAGACGGGCGAGCGCGAACCTCCGCGACCGGAGAAGGATGGGGGCGCCGAGGCGGCCGGCTCACCGCAGGACGATCGCGACCTGACACGGGACCAAGCGGAAGGGTTGCTTCGCAGCTTCGAGCAGATGGAACGGCGGCAGCTCCAGGAAGCCCACCCATCCAAGGACGCCGGTCTCGGGATCGGGGGACGGGACTGGTGAGCGTGCACGGGCCGGACACGCGGAGCGCCAGCACGCGGGCGGCGGGCGGTGTGCGCTCGGTGCTTCTCGCGCTCGGTTGGGCTTGGCTGGCCACGCTGGCGTCGAGCTTCCCCGCGCAAGCCGCGCCGCCGCCACACCTCCACGTCGAGGTCGCGCCCAACCCGGTCGGCACCAACGAGCGCCTCAGCGTCTCGGTGGTGATCGAAGGCGAGAACGTCTCCGACGCGCGGGTGGCGGCGTTCCCGTTGATCGACGGGCTTCGCCGGCTCGGCGGCGCCAGCAACTCGGAATCGACCAGCATCGTGTTCGGCACCGGAGGCGCCCGCACCACCGGCACCCGCACCATCGGCTACAACTTCCTGCCCGAGCGCGTCGGTGACGTCACGATCCCGGCGCTCGAGGTGACGGTCGGCGGCAAGACCTACCGGACCGAGCCGCAGGTGGTGCACGTGGTGGCGAATTCGGCCAACCCGCGTCGTCCCGGCGCCCGGTCCCGCACCTCGGACCCATTCGACTCGATCTTCCAGGACCCGTTCGGTAATGGGCGCGCGCGCACCGGTGCCGTCGACGTCCCGGATATGACGATCCGCCGCACCCTGAGCCGAGGCGACGTGTATCTGGGCGAGCCGGTTCGCCTCACGGTGGAGCTGTGGGTGGGACCGGGAGACGGTCACATCGAGCAGGCCGGCCCGGTGAGCGGCACCGATCGCACCGGCTTCTGGGTGGAGAACCTCAAGGTCGACAGCCGCGCCACCGGCCGCACCCAGGAGCAAGGTGGGCAGGTCTACACGGTCTTCACCGTGAGCCAGCAGCTCCTCTACGCCACCGAGCCGGGCACGATGGCCCTGCCCATCGAGACCTGGCGGGTGGTGTACCGGCCGAGCGTCCTCTCGCTGCTCTCGCCGGCTCAGGAGATCTTCGCCAAGTCGGCCGAGACGCAAATCCAGGTCGAGCCGCTCCCCGCGGTCGGACGACCTGCCGGGTTCAGCGGACTGGTGGGACGATTCCAGGTGCGCTCGGAGCTCGACCGACGCGAGTCGAAGGTGGGCGACGCGGTGACCTGGAAGGTGACCCTCGAAGGTCAGGGAAACCTCCGCACGGCGGGCGAGCTGAGCCTCCCCGAGCCCGACGGGTTCGAGGTGTTCTCGTCGAAGGCCAACGACGACGTGCACGCCACCGACCGTGGGCTCGCCGGCCGCCGGGTGAGCGAGCAGGTGCTGATCCCGGGCAGCGCCGGAAAGCTGACGGTGCCGCCGCTCGCGATCGCTTTCTTCGATCCCGACGCCAGGGCGTACCGCTTTGCCGAGGCGGCCGGGCACGAGGTCGAGGTGAGCGGCGGCGTGGATGGCGCCGCGACCGCGGTGGTGACGCCGCTACCCGCCACCGGCGCCGCGCGCCCGGTCCAGCAAGCGACCGACATCCGCTACATCCGGCCCGCGCCCCAGCGGCTGACTCCCGAGAAGCCGTGGACGTCGTCGCCCGTGTTCTGGGCGGTCGCCGTGGGCGCGCCGCTCGGCAACGGGATCGCGTGGGCGCGACGCCGGCGCCGCCTCGCGCAGGGTCGGGATCCGGTCGCGGCGCGGCGACGTCTGGCACTCACTCGGTTCGAGAAGTCGCTGCGCGCGATCGAAGGCGAGGGGCCGGACGCGCTCGCCCGGCTCGCAGCCGCGCTGATCGCGTTCCTCGGCGATCGTTACGGCATTCCGAGTGTCGAGCTCACCGCGGCACGCATCCGCGAGCGCGCCGACGAGTGGCGACTCCCGTCCGCCTCCATCGAGGAGCTGGTGCAGGTCCTCGCCGAGATCGACGCCGCGCGCTTCGGTGGCGCGCGGGGCGGCGTGGCAGAGGCTCGCGAGCGGATGCTCGCGCTCGCGCGCGCGCTGGCGGAGGGGGGCCGATGAGCCTGCATCGGCGTGCCATCCGGTCACTCGCGTGGGTGTTCCTCTCGCTAGTAGCCTGGGCCGCGCTGGCAGCGGGCGTGGCGCGGGCGAACGAGCTCGATCACGTGTTCGAAGAGGGAAACCGGGCCTACGCCGAAGGCCGCTTCGCGGACGCCCTCGCCAGCTACCAGCGCCTCCTCGACCACGGCGTACGCGATCCCGCGGTGCTGATGAATGCCGGCAACGCTTGCTACCGCCTCGAACGTTTCGCCGAAGCGCGGCTCGCGTGGGAGCGAGCGCTCCGGCGTGCGCCGGGCGATCGGGACCTGGGGGAGAACCTCGGTCTCGCGGTGAAGGCCCTCGGACTCGAGGCGCTGCCGGCGCCGAGCTGGCCGGAGCGGACGTTCGTTGCGGTGCTCGGGGTCGCCTCCGCCGACGGCTGGGGCTGCTGGCGCTGGCCGCCTGGCTCGGGCTCAACGCCGCGCTCGGATGGTGCTGGGTGAGCGATCGCGGTCGCCGTCCGGCGATCGCGGTCGCCGTGTTGGCTGCCGCCGTGGCGATCGGCGCCGCCCCGGTCGCGTGGGCGTTCCGCGCGCGGATCGTGCGACCCGAGGCGGTGGTGCTGGGAGACGCCGCCGCCGCGCTGTCCGGGCCGACGCCCGGGGCGACGGCGCTCTTCACCGTGCCGGTCGGTGAGAAGGTCGGTGTCGAGGGCGCGAGCGGCGAGTGGACTCACGTGAGCCTGCCTAACGGCTGGCACGGGTGGGTGCCATCGGTATCGCTCGGTCGCGTCGATCGGTGAGCCCACCACGTGGCCGATCGCGCTTCGGCAAGGGGCCGCGCGGAGGTATGACGAGGTCACGCGTCGCGCGGAGCCGGGACGGCCGCGCCGACCGCGGTGTGAGATGAGCGGCTCGGATCGGTTCGGCTTCTCGGTGCTCTCGCGCAGGCGCTGGCTGCGCCTCGTGCTCGGCGCCGGCGTGGCGGTGGCGGGCGGGGCGGGCATGGTGCGCGGGCTGCGCGGACCGGTGCCTGCGTCCCCCGATCTCTGGGTGCTCTCGCCGCGCGAGCACGCCACGTTCGCGGCGCTCGCGCGGGCCGTGTTCCCCACGGCCGGCTCGATCCCGGCGGGCGCCGACCAGCTCGACCTGGCGCATGCCTTCGACCGCTTCCTCGCCGACGAGCCGCCGTGGAACCAGGCCGACCTGAGGAAGGCGCTTCTGCTTCTCGAGCTCGGACCGCTGCTCTTCGAGCACCGCCTGACGACGTTCCCGCGCCTCGCGCCCGAGGCCGCTTTGCGCCACTTCGAGGACGTGTGGGCGCGTGGCCCGAGCCTGCTCCGGCGGCAGGTCGCGCTGGCGTTCCGGAAGTTCCTGGCCCTCGTCTACTTCGACTCGGAGGCGGTGTGGCCGTCGATCGGCTACCCCGGCCCGTCCTTCGGCGCGACCGTGAGTCCGCCGGTGCCGGAGGCGAGCCGATGACCGGGCAGATCGTCGACCTCTCCGCGACGCGGGCGGCCGCGGATGCGGTCGTCGACGTGCTGGTCGTCGGTTCGGGGTGCGGCGGCGCGACCGCGGCGCGGACGCTCGCGCAGGCAGGCCGCGACGTGCTCGTGCTGGAGGAGGGAGGCGACTTCACCGGACGACAGCTCACGCAGCGCGACGGCGCCATGTACGACCAGCTCTACATGGATCGCGCCGGCCGCTCGACCAGCGACCTTTCCATCTCCGTGATGCAGGGCCGGGTGCTCGGCGGTGGCGGGGTCATCAACACGTGCGACGTCGTGCCGATCGGTGACGCCACGCTCGAGACCTGGCGCCGGCGGTTCGGGCTCACCGACTTCACCACCGAGGCGCTCGCTCCGCACCGCGCCCGCGCGCTGCGGGATCTGGCGGCGACGCCGATCCCCGAGGCCGCGCTCAACGCCAACAACCGGCTGCTCAGGCAGGGAACCGAGGCGCTGGGTTGGCGCGGCGAGGTCATGCTCAACAACCGGCTGGGTTGCGCGGGGCTCGGCACCTGTCTCATCGGGTGCCCCGCCAATGCCAAGCGCAACCCGCGCTTCGTCGCGATCCCGCAGGCGCTCGAGGCCGGCGCGCGGTTCTGGACACGGGCGAGGGCACTGCGCCTGGAAGGGGCTTCCGGGGAGCTCAAGACCGTCGAGCTCGGAGTCCTCGACCCGCGTGGCCATCGTGTCGGCGAGCACCTCCGCGTGCGAGCCCGGACGGTGATCCTGGCTGCCAACGCGATCGAGTCGGCCGCGCTGCTCATTCGCTCGGGGCTCGGTAACGAGCACGTCGGACGCCACCTCAGCTTGCAGCCGCAGCTCCCCATCGTGGCGCGGTTCGACCACGACGTCATCGCGTTCCGCGGCATCCCGCAGGCGTACGGCGTCACCGAGTTCGAGGAGCCAGCGCATCCGGAGCACGGCTGGTGGGGCTTCCGGATCGAGTCGATCTCCGGCACGCCCGGCATCGTCGGCACGATCCTCCCCTGGCTCGGCGAGGTGGGGAAGGAGCGGATGCGCGACTACCCACGGTTCGCCTCCGCGCTGCAGCTCTTTCCCGACGAACCGAGCGGACGGGTGCGGGTCGAACGCTCGGGGCGGCTCCGGATCGACTACACGCTCGGCGAGGAGCTCCTCGGTCGAGCCCGCGCCGCGATCAAGGCCTCGGCGCGGATCTACCTGGCGGCCGGCGCGCGGGACGTGGTCGTGGTGGCGCCCGAGCCGCTGCTGATCCGGCGCGAGAGCGACCTCGGAGCGGTCGATGGCCTGCGCTTCGAGCCCGCGACGATGCCGTGGATCAGCGCCCACCAGCAAGGGACCGTCCGCTTCGCTCCCTCGCAGGCCGACGGCGGTGCCGATCCGGCGGGCCAGGTCTATGGCACGCGCGGGGTGTACGTGTTCGACTCGTCGGGCTTTCCGACCTCGAGCTCGAGTCACACCATGGCGCCCATCCTCACGGTCTCGGAGCACCTGTCGCAGCGACTGCTCGCCACGTTGCCTTCGTGAACGGCGCAGCCGGCGAGCGGTTGACGCGTGCCGCTCGCGATGACTAGCTAGCACGCATTTCCCCGCGTTTTCCCGAGGAATCCGTGATCGACTCCAAGATGCTGCGCGAGCAGCCCGAGACGGTGCGCGCGGCGCTCGCCGCGCGTCGCGATCCGCTCGACCTGAGCGGGCTGGTGGAGGTGGAGCGGCGGCGCCGCGAGCTGTTGGCGTCGATCGAGCAGAAAAAGGCGGCGCTCAACAAGGAGAACGCCGAGATCGGTCAGCTCACCCGCGAGCTCAAGACCCGCAAGGATCTCGACGACGCGACGCGGGCCGCGCTCGCGACCCGCGTCGAGGCTCGCAAGGCGGGGACGCGCGAAACGAGCGAGGCGGTCGCCGCCGAGGAGGCGCGAGTCGCCGAGGTCGAGCGCGAGTGGGATGCGCTCGCGATGCGCGTTCCCAACATCCCGGATCCATCGGTCCCGGTCGGCAAGGACGAGACCGAGAACCGGCTCGAGCGGACCTGGGGCGAGCCGCGGCGCTTCGACTTCGAGCCGAAGGCGCACTGGGACCTGGGCGAGGCCCTCGGCATCCTCGACTTCCTCCGCGCCGGCAAGATCGCAGGCGCGCGCTTCACGGTGGTGAAGGGGCTCGGCGCTCGCCTCGAGCGCGCGCTCATCAACTTCATGATGGACCTGCACGCGCGGGAGCACGGCTACACCGAGGTCTTCCCGCCATTCCTGGTCAACGACGACTCGCTACGGGGCACCGGTCAGCTCCCGAAGTTCGAGCAGGACCTCTTCCACCTCGAGGGGACGCGCTACTACCTGAATCCCACCGCCGAGGTGCCGGTGACCAACCTGCATCGGGACGAGATCCTCGACGCGGCGCAGCTCCCGCTCAAGTACGTCGCCTGGACGCGGTGCTTCCGCAGCGAGGCCGGCAGCTACGGCAAGGACACGCGCGGCCTCATCCGCCAGCACGAGTTCAACAAGGTCGAGCTGGTCCAGTTCACGCGCCCCGAGGATTCGCCGTCGGCACACGAGAGCCTGACGTCCCACGCCGAGGAAGTCCTGAAGCGCCTCGAGCTGCCCTATCGAGTGATGACGCTGTCCAGCGGTGATCTCGGGTTCGCGTCGGCCAAGACCTACGACCTGGAGGTGTGGCTACCTGGTCAGAACGCGTATCGTGAGATCTCGAGCTGCTCGACCTTCGCCGATTTCCAGGCGCGGCGCGCCAAGATCCGCTTCAAGGAGCCGGGCGGGAAAACGCGCCTGGTCCACACCTTGAACGGCTCCGGACTCGCCGTGGGCCGGACGCTCGTCGCGGTGCTCGAGAACTACCAGCAGGCGGACGGCAGCGTGGTGATTCCGGAGGTGCTGCGGCCGTGGATGGGTGGGGTCGACCGAATTCTCGCGAGCTGAATGCACGCGCGGGTCTCGGCAGGCGCGCGCGACGGCGGGACGTGGGTGGAGAAGCCGCCGGCGCGGGATTATTCTCCGCGCCGCCGGGCTCGCCACCGGACGGGCGGACCACGGGACGGCGAACGCGAGTCATGAATGGGTGCCCTGGAGGGATGGCCGAGCGGTCGAAGGCGGCGGTCTTGAAAACCGTTGACGCGCGAGCGTCCGTGGGTTCGAATCCCTCTCCCTCCGCCAGAAGTGGAAGAGGACAGTTGCCGAATCGCGGATAAGCGGTAACAACAAAGGGCTCACGACGGATCGACGATCCTTCGCGAGGCCTGGAGAGATGGCCGAGTGGCTGAAGGCGGCGGTTTGCTAAACCGTTGTACGGCCTTAAAGCTGTACCGGGGGTTCGAATCCCCCCCCCCCCCCCCCCCCCCCCCCCCCCCCCCCCCCCCCCCCCCCCCCCCCCCCCCCCCCCCCCCCCCCCCCCCCCCCCCCCCCCCCCCCCCCCCCCCCCCCCCCCCCCCCCCCCCCCCCCCCCCCCCCCCCCCCCCCCCCCCCCCCCCCCCCCCCCCCCCCCTCTCTCCGCCACGACGGGGCTGCCGGGCCGGCAGCCCCGTCGCCGCTCCCGGCGCCGTGAGATGGCGGGATATCGACGCCTGCAAGGGCTGCTGACCGCGCTCTTGATCGCCTATGCCCTCGGGGCGATCGCGGTGAAGCTCGGGGCGCGGCGCGATCGCGAGCGCTACCCGCTGTTCTCCTGGTCGCTCTTCTCGACGGTGGAAGCGGAGCCGACCGAATACGCGGTCCGGCTGGTCAGCGTGGGGACCGGCGCCGTCCCGGCGGGGCGCTTCCTGGACCAGGCTTTCGAGGCCTTCACCCCGGTGCGGATGCCGGCCGAGGCGTGGCTGGTGACGCAGAAGCTCGGTGACGCGCTCGCGAGCGGGGACGCAGCGGATCTGGCGCGCTGGCGACGCGTGCTCGAGTCGAACTTCCTCACCGGACACGGCCCGGTGCGCTACGAGATCGTCCGGTGCCATTACGTGACGCTCGAGCGCGCGGCGACGGGAGCGATCCGCTCCGTGCAGACCGTCGCGACGTTCACTGCGGCCGGGTGAGCGCGTGACGCTGCTGCGGGTGGCTCGGCGATCGCTGGCCGGCGGACGCGTTCGCATGCCGGCGGGTACGTTCGCTCGGCATGCCGAGGCCTGGAGACGGGCGCGTCTGCTCGTCCAGGTCTACGATTGGCTTCAGCTCGCGTTCGTGATGCAGACGGTCTCGTGGTTGCCGAGGATCATCCGCGGCAAGCCCGAGCTCCTATGGCCGGTGGCGTGGGTGGACGAGGTCGGCGTCGTCACCGGCGCCGTGGCGCTGCTCGGCGTCACGGTGGTATTGGCGGCGGCGGCGGTGGCCGGGGTGTCGCCGCGGCTCTGTAGGGGCCTCGCGGCGGTCGGTTTCGCGATGCTCGTGGCGCTCGACTGCTCGTTCGGCAAGATCACTCATCACTGGCATGCGTGGTTCTTCACCGGGTTCGTGCTCGCGCTCTCGGACACCGAACCAGCACCCCTCGGGGTACGTCGACGTCTGCACGTGCAGCGAAACCTCACGGTCTTCTGGTTCGCGCAGGCGCTGGTGCTGCTCTTCTATTCCCTTACCGGCTTCTGGAAGCTCGTGGGGCTAGTGATCCAGGGCTCGGCCGGTTCCCTGACGTACCTGTCGCCGGGCGCCCTCGCGACACAGATCGCGCACGCCAGCCTCGTGTCCGGGGCCTCGCCGCTCGCCGCGCCGTGGGTGGCGGTTCATCCGGCGCTCGCATGGCTCGGCGTGGTCGGCGTTCTCTACCTGGAGGTCTGCGCGTTCGTAGTGGCCTTCCGGCCCGCGCTGCAGCCGGCGTGGGCCGCGGCCCTGATCGGGTTCCACCTCGGCGTTCGCGTGACCATGGACCTCGACTTCACCGGGCAGGCGGTCACGGTCGCGCTGCTCTTCCTGCGTTCGCCGCTTGCCGCCGGACGCCCCCCGATCGAGGCGCTCCAGGGCGTGCCGCTCGTGGCGCCGGTGGCGCGCTGGCTCAGTGCGCGGATCGGCCCGGCATCGGCGGTTCGGTGATCAGTCGAACATGCTCTCGCGCGCGGCCTCTCGGATCGCGATCACCGCGGGATGGCGAATCTTGCGCTCCACCGAGATCGCGTAGAAGCGCTGCTTGAGCCGCTCGAGGCGGGCCACCACCTTGACGTCGTAGCGCCGCGAGAGCTCGGCCTCGACCACGTCCGGGGCGACGAAGACGCCGAGCCCAGCGTGCCCGAAGGTCTCGGCGAGGGCTGGGTCGTCGAGCTCGGCGACGACCTTCGGATGGATCTTGTGGCTCGCGAACCACTCGTCGAGCGACCGCCGCACCATGGAGCCGCCACTCGGTAGCAGGAACGGCGCGCCGTCCAGCGAACGTGGGACCTTGGGCTTGAGCGAGCGGGCGAGCGCCGAGCGCGCGAACAGAACGGTGCCGCACTCGCCGATGAGGTGGCTGTAGGCGCGCACCGCCGAGCCCGGGCCCGCGGGGGCGTCGGAGAGCACCAGGTCGACGCCGTGCACCGCTAGCTCGCCCATGAACGCTTCCGTGGATCGGTCCTCCCTGCAGACGAGCCGGACCGGGTCGGGGAGGCGGAAGACGGGCTCGAGGATGCGCTGCACGATGGTCTTGGGGAGGACGTTCGAGATGCCGACCACGAGCCGTAGCGGCCGTCCGCTCGCGGCGCCCTTCACCGTGCCGAGGAACTCGCGACCCAGCGTGAAGATCTCGTCGGCGTAGCGAAAGGCGAGGTGCCCGACCTCGGTGAGGACGAGGTTTCGCCCGCGGCGAACGAAGAGCTTCTCCCCGAGGCTCGCCTCGAGGCGGTGGATCTGCCCGCTGACGGTGGGGTGCGCCAGCCTGAGCTCCCGCGCGGCCGCGACCACGCTGCCTTCGCGCGCGACCGTCCAGAAGTAGAGGAGGTGGTGGTAGTTGAGCCATTCCATGGAGCTTTTCCCGTGTCGGTATTATCGACGCATTACACCGAAACTTCCTTCTGGTCGACGTGGCGGGCAGGGGTTATCTAGACGTCGCACCCCAAAGCCGGCGTCGAGCGAACGGCCCTTCCGCAGTCCCCGAGACGGGGGACGACGGCGCCGCAAGCTCCGTGCTCGCATCTCGGCTCGAGGAGATCGTCGATGCTCGGACGTCACGGATTCGCAGCTCTCTTCTCGCTCGTCATTCTCGCCGTCGTGGCGGGCTGTGGCGACTCCGGCGGCGGTAACCGCGCTCCCGTTGCGGACGCCGGGGCAGACCGCGAGGTCGCCGTCGGCGGCGCCGTTCAACTCGACGGAACGGCGAGCGCCGATCCCGACGGTGACCCGCTCACGTACCTGTGGACCCTGACGTCTCGCCCCGCTGGTAGCGCCGCAGCGATCTCGGACGCGGCCGCGCCGCAGCCCGGTCTCGTCGCCGACGTGGCCGGCGTGTACGAGCTCGCGCTGGTGGTCTCGGACGGCGTCGTCTCGAGCGTCATCGACACCGTGACGCTGACGGCGGTGCGCGTGAACGCGCGGCCTCAGGCACGGGCCGGCGCCGATCAGGTGGTACAGCTCGGCAGCGTCGTGGAGCTCGACGCCACCGGCTCGGGTGACCCGGACGGCGATCAGCTCGCTGTGACGTGGACGCTCACCGCGAAGCCGGCCGGCAGCAACGCGGGGCTCAAGGATCCCGCCGCGGCGAAGACCGTGTTCGTCGCCGATGCCCTTGGCACCTTCCGCGTCACCCTGGCCGTCGACGACGGCAGCGGCCCGAGCGAGCCCGACGAAGTGGTCATCGAGGCGGTCGACACCAACGTGCCGCCCACGGCGAGCGCCGGCGAGGACCAAGCGGTGCCGGTCGGCACCGTGGTTCCGCTCAACGGTTCGGCGAGTCACGACGACGACGGCGACGCGATCGTCTACCAGTGGTCGATCAAGTCGAAGCCAGCAGGAAGCGTCGCGGGCATCAAGGATCCGGGCGCCGAGGCCACGTTGTTCGTCGCCGACGTCGAGGGCCAGTTCGAGATCCAGCTCATCGTCAACGACGGCCAGAGTCCGAGCGTACCAGACGTGATGGTCGTCACCGCCTCGAGGGCGAACTCGGCGCCGACCGCCACGGCCGGGGCGGACCAGAGCGTCCGGGTGGGGGACACCGTCGTGCTCGATGGCTCCGGCAGCACCGATCCCGATGGCAACCCCCTCGCGTTCAGCTGGAGCTTCCTCTCTCGTCCGGGCGGCAGCGCGGCGGTGATCGGCCAAGCGAACGGTGTGCAAGCGGGCTTCATCGCCGACGTGGCCGGACAATACGTGGTGCGGTTGGTGGTCAGCGACGGCCAGGCGGACAGTACTGCCGACACCGTGACGATCGCCGCCGGTGACGGCTCGGGTGGTGCCGACAGCTCGGGCTGCGCCGATCCCGGTTCGACCCTGCTGTGCGACGCCCTGGCGGGAGCGACGACGGGCAACCGCGACGGCGGTAGCTTCGTGAGCAGCGGCGGCTGGACGCCCGGCTGGAACATCGAGTGGGACCTCGGTCAGACGCTCGCCGAGGGGGCGTTCTCGGCCGACCTCGGCAACTGGGACACGTCGACCTCTAGCCCTCAGCACCGCCACAGCAAGCAGCACATCCTCAACATGTACCAGGAGGGACACGGCTCGGCGCACACCGCGGACGAGCACGGCACCGGATTCTGGAACCTCCGCACCGGTCGCGACTACAACGGCCTTTTCAAGTTCCTCTCCAGCACCCGCGGGTTCGACGAGCGGGGGGAGACACGCCTCTCGCCCCCAGGCGGACGTCTCGATCCGACGGCCACGCACTCCGTGCGCGTCGAGTTCCAGCGCGGCGGAAACGCCACCGTGTTCCTCGACGGCCGCTCGATGGTCACGCAGCCCCATCCTCGCTCGTTCCAGCTCCGCTACGTACTGGTCGGCTCGGACAACAGCCCGGGGGAGACCTACGGACCGCAGTCCGGCGTGATCTACAAGAACATCAAGGTGTGGGGCTCGACCAGCGGCGGTCGCATGATCGCGGCGAACCTTTCGGTCCAGGACGGACGTCCGGTGATCGAGGAGGTGCCGCAGCCCGAGGTCGGCGTGGGTTTGCTGGCGTGGCTGAAGGGCCGGTGGCTCCCGCTCGCCACGGTCGTCGGTGGCGGGCCTCGCTGAGTCGATCGTGGTGGGCCTGGTTTCGCCGCCGCTCGCTCACCGAGCGGCGGCACTGCGTCTCGAAGTCATTCTCGGCTCGTTTACGCTGGTCCCGACGATGCACCCGAGGGAACGATGATCCGGATCTCGCGCATCCTTTCGACGTGGCTCCCCGTGGTCGTGCTGGGCTCGATCGCCGCTTGCGGTAGCTCGAGCGATCCCGCCCTGAACCAGCTCCCCGTGGCGGTCGCTGGACAGGATCGCGACGCGGTCGTCGGTACGCTCGTCGAGCTGGATGGCAGCTCGAGCAGTGACGCCGACGGCGACCCGCTCTCGTACCTGTGGACGCTCACGTCCCGTCCCGGTGGCAGCCAGGCGTCCCTCTCCGACGCCGCCGCGCCACGGCCCACGTTCCCCGTGGACGCGGAGGGAATCTTCGAGATCTCGCTCACCGTCTCCGACGGCTCGGCGGCGAGCGCCGCCGACGTCGTGGTGATCACGGCGACCCGTGCCAACGCCCGCCCACAGGCACGGGCGGGCGCCGATCAGACCGTTGCGCTCGGCAGCGTGGTGGGCCTGGACGCCACGCAGTCCGGTGATCCCGACGGGGATCCGTTGACCGTCCTGTGGACGCTCACCTCGAAGCCAACGGGGAGCAACGCTGGACTCGAGGACCCGACCGCGGCGCGCACGGTCTTCGTGGCGGACGCGCTCGGCGAGTACCGGGTGTCGCTGTTGGTGGACGACGGGCGCGCCACGAGCGAGCTGGACGAGGTGGTGTTCACGTCGATCGATACCAACGTCCCGCCGGTCGCGAACGCAGGCGCCGATCAGTCGGTGCCGGCCGGCTCGGTGGTGCAGATCGACGGATCGGCGAGCAGCTCCAAGCCGGAGGCCAGCATCGCCGGCATCCAAGACTCCGGCGCCGCGGCGACGCTGTTCGTCGCCGACGTCGAGGGTCAATTCGTGATCCAGCTCATCGTGAACGACGGTGCGGAACCGAGCCCGCCCGACACGATGGTCGTGACGGTCTCCCGCGCGAATACGCCACCCACCGCCGCCGCGGGGCCGGATCAGTCGGTCACCACAGGCGACACCGTGATCCTAGACGGCGCCGCGAGCTTCGATCCGGACGGAGACCCTCTCGGGTATGCGTGGGGGTTCGTGACCCGTCCCCCCGGCAGCGCGGCGGTAATCGCGAGCGCCGCCTCGGTTCAGGCGGGCTTCGTGCCCGACGTCGCGGGAACCTACGTGGTCGGTCTGATCGTGAACGACGGAGCCGTCGAGAGTGTCGCCGACGTGGTCACGGTGACGGCCCGGAAGGCCAGCGATGGATCGGGTTGCGCCGATCCGGGCAGCACGTTGCTCTGCGACGAGCTGTCCGGCGCGACCACCGGCAACCGCGACGGCGCTCGTTCGTGAGCGGCGGCGGCTGGACCCCAGGGTGGGCGATCGTCTGGGACCTCGGCGGCTTCCTGGCCGAGGGTGCATTTTCGGCCGACCTCGACAACTGGGATCCCTACCACACGAGCTCCCAGCACCATTACGAGAAGCAGCCGATCCTCAGCATGTACGAAGAGGCACACGGCGATAACCACACGGCCGACGCTCACGGTACGTCGCTGTGGAGCATCTGGACCGGGGCGGTCTTCAACGACCTGTTCAAGTTCTGGTCGTCGACCCGAGGCTTCGACCAGTCGATCGAGACCCGCCACTCGCCACCCGAGGGTCGCCTCGATCCCAGCGTCACCCATCGCGTCCGCGTCGAGTTCGCGCGCTCCGGGGATGCGACGGTCTTCCTCGACGGGCGCACCGTCGTGAACCACTCCCATCCCCAGGCGTTCCAGCTCCGCTACGTGTTCATCGGCTCCGACAACAGCGGCTCGAACTATGGTCCCCAGTCCGGCCTCGTCTATCGCAACATCAAGGTCTGGGGCACCACCGGGGGCGGGCGCCAGGTGACGGCCCGGCTGTCGGTGGACGGGCGCGGGCGTGCGGTGGTGGAGGAGGTGGCGATGCCCGGCGTCGGCCGCGGCCTCCTCGACTGGCTGCGCGGCGTGAAGCCCAGCATCGCGCTCACGCCGCGTCCCATCCCGGTCGGCTGATCGTCGCTCGCGATCGGGGGCCAAGCGCTACCGATTGCGGTTAAGTAGGTCCCCCGACCGGGCGCGACCATCGACCAGCCGCGAGCCCCCTCCGCTTCGCGCGGCGAGCACCCCCCGGTCCACGGGGCGCCGTGATCGCGGAGCTCATCCACCCAGGCGACGTCGTCCTCGGTCTCGAGGGCGACTTCGCGAGCGCAGTCGACGTTCTCCTCGATCGAGCGGAGCTGGGCGCGCGTCGCGCCGAGGTGGCGGCTGGCCTCGCGGCCGCCGAGGATCGCGGCTTCACGTTCGTGAGCCCGGAGGTGGCGGTCCCGCACGTTCGCCTGGCCGGCCTCCCGGCACCGCGGCTCGTGCTCGGAGTGGCGCCCGCGGGCCTCGACGGACCCCAGGGCCGGTTGCGGGCCGTCCTGGTCCCTGGTCAGCCAGCTCGAGGACCCGGATCGCCACCTCCAGCTCCTGGCGCGGATCGCCGCGGTACTCCCGGGCGCGCTGCCCGAGCTCGGCATGGCGCGCGACGAACAGGCGGCGGTGCGAGCGCTGGCGCACGCGGAGGAGCGCGGGGATCCGGCCAGCTACGTCAATCTGACCGATGAGCAGGTGGCGTTCGAGTTGGTGAGCGACCTCACGAGAGGACTCACCGGCGCCGAGGCCGAGCGGCGCCTGGGCATCCACGGCCACAACGTCTTCCAGCGCGCGGCGCGCACGCCGTGGGTGGTGCGGTTGGGCCGGAACTTCGTGAGCTTCTTCGCCGTGCTGCTGTGGGTCGCGGCGATCCTGTGCTTCCTCCCCGGGGTGGCGATGCCCCAGCTCGGCGTCGCCATCGCGACCGTCACCGTCGTCAACGGGTTCTTCGCGTTCTTCCAGGAGATGAAGGCCGACCGCGCGGTCGAGGCGCTGGCACGGCTGCTCGCGCCGCGAGCGCGGGTGGTTCGCGACGGCGTGGAGCGAGAGGTGGACGCACGCGAGCTCGTTCCGGGGGACCTGATCGTCCTCGAGGAGGGGGACCTCGTGCCCGCCGACGCGCGGCTGGTCGAGGCCGAGGGCGTCGAGGTCGAGAGCGCGAGCCTCACCGGCGAGTCGACCTCGGCGCGCCGCTACAAGTCCAACCAGCCGATCCTGTTGCACGGCAAGTTCGTGTGGATCGAGCTGCCGAACGTGGTGTTCGCGGGTTCGGCGCTGGTGCGCGGGCGTGGGCGGGCGATCGTCTTCGGCACCGGGATGCAGAGCGAGATCGGTCGCATCGCGGGGCTGACCTAGTCGATCCGCGTCGAGCCGAGCCCGCTCCAGAAGCAGTTGCGCGGCGCCGTGGTCGCGATCTCGTGGCTCGCGGGCGGCCTCGCTACGGTCTTCCTCCTGCTCGGATGGCTTCTCGGCGGGCTCTCGTTCGCTCAGGCCTTCGTGTTCTGCATCGGCATGTTCGTCGCGAACGTGCCCGAGGGGCTCTTGCCCACCGTGACGCTCTCGCTCGCGATGGCGGTCGGGCGGATGGCCAAGCGCCATGCGCTGGTCAAGAACCTGCCCAGTGTCGAGACGCTCGGTTGCACCACGGTCATCTGCAGCGACAAGACCGGGACGCTCACCCAGAACCTGATGATGGTCACGCAGGTCCTCGTGGACGGTGAGCAGCTCGCGGTGTCGGGTGTCGGTTATCGGCCCGAGGTCATTTCAGCGTCGACGGAGCCGTGCTCGGTCCCGCAGAGCTGATTCACCGCCCCGCGCTCCGCCGCCTGCTCGAGTGCGCGGTCGTCTGCAACAACGCTCGGCTCGAGCGCCACGGCGACGAGGACCGCGTGGTCGGCGATCCCACCGAGGCGGCGCTGCTCGCTCTCGCAGCCAAGGGCGGCACGCGCGGCGTGCACCACCGTCTGCGCGCGAACGCGTTCGAGTCGGTACGCAAGCGCATGAGCGTGGTCGTGCAGACCGAGGGGCGGGAGGGTGCGGTCGTCTACGCGAAGGGCGCGCCGCTCGAGCTCCTCGAGCGCTGCTCGCACGTCCAGACGGGCCGCGAGGCGCGGCCCCTGGACGAGGCGGGGAGGGCCGCCATCACGACGCGCCACGATGCTCTCGCCATGCAGGGCCTGCGGCTGCTGGCGCTCGCGTACCGCGAGGTCGGGCCCGCCGAGAGCCTCGACGAGCTCGACGCCGAGCGCGCGGAGCGGGACCTCGTGCTCCTGGGCCTCACGGCGATGTCCGACCCGATCCGTCCCGGTGTGCCGGAGGCCATCGCTGCGTGCCACACGGCCGGCATCCGCGTGCACGTGATCACCGGTGACTATCCGCTCACGGCGACCCGCATCGCGCGCGAGATCGGGCTCGGAGGGGCCGCGGACCTGCCCGTGGTGACGGGCGCCGAGCTCGCCGAGATGTCGGACGCCGCGGTGCACGAGGTGCTCGGGAGGGCGAGGTGGTGTTCGCACGCACCACCCCGGAGCACAAGCTGCGCATCGTCACCCTGCTGAGGGCGCGCGGCGAGGTCGTCGCGGTCACCGGCGACGGCGTCAACGATGCGCCGGCCCTCAAGCGCGCCGACATCGGCATCGCGATGGGGCTACGGGGCAACGACGTCGCCAGGGAAGCGGCACACGTGGTGCTGACCGACGACAACTTCTCCTCGATCGTCGCGGCGATCGAGGAAGGACGCGCCATTCACGACAACATCCGGCGCTTCGCGGCCTACGTCCTCAACAGCAATCCACAGGAGATGTTGCCGTACGTGGCGTGGATGCTGATCCCTGGCATGCCACTGGCCATGACCGTGATGGGTGTGCTCGCGGTGGACGTGGGCACTGACCTGATCCCGGCGATGGGACTCGGCATCGAGCCGCCCGAGCCCGGCATCTTGAACCGTCCGCCACGTCGGCGCGACGAGCCGCTGCTCTCGGTCGGCTTCATCTTGCGCTCGTACCTCGTGAATGGGCTGCTGCTCGCCCTGTCGTGCTGGCTCACCTACTACTTCTGCGGGTGGGTGCTCGGGGCCTGGCGCCCTGGTGACCCGCTCACCTCGATGCCGTCATCGCCACCTTCGCTCGATCCCAAGCTCGCATCGTTCGCGTACCTGCAGACGCTCACCGCATACTTCTTTCCGACCGTGACCGCCCAGATCGCCAACGTGCTCTGCAAGCGGTCGAGCCGCACCTCGCTCTTCGCCAGCGACTTCCTGCCACCCGAGCGTCGGGCCGCGATCCTGAGCGCACTTCGCACCTGGCGTCCGCGTTCGCGCGAGTTCCACTTCGCCGTCGACCTGCGATTCACCCGGATCCTGCAAGCCGATGCGGCCCGCGCGCTCGGTTCCACGGCGCTGCGCCTGTGCGGCTTGCCATTCAGGATCGCGGCCGCCGCGCTCCTCGGCATGCTCGTGGCGTTCGAGCCGCGCGTCATCCGGCCGCTGCTGGGCGGGCTCGCGCATTTCCTCGAGCGTCATCCCATCGTGCTCAACCTGGTCGCGAATCCGCTCGTCGATCTCGGTATCGCCTTCGAGCTGGCGTTGTGCTGGCTCTTCTTCGACGGTCCGCTCGCATCGATCTACGGGTTCGCGCCGGCGCCGCCGGCGGTCTACCTCTTCGCATTCCACGGCACGATCCTGATCCTGGCGTTCGAGGAGACGAAGAAGGCACTGCGGCGGCGCGGTCACGCCCTCGAGTTCCTCGGCTGAGCGGCGACTCGGCAAGCGGCCGGTGGGCGACCCTCGTCGCTCGCGGGGCGCCTGGGTAGGCTCGGCGGCCTTGCCCGGCGCGCGCGCCTCGCATCGAGCGGGTGCTCGCACCGAACGACCGACGACGGCCACGATGCCCGGCCTCACGCCGACCCGTTCCATCTCCGTCGGCCAGGCTGGCCCCGGATATGCTCCCGCTCGAGATCACCGCCGGGAACGCCACGCTCGGGGTCAGCGCCAACCCCCGGCTCGGGTGGTCGCCGAAGCCAGGTTCGGCAGACGTCAACGTGGACGGTTACCGCGATCGGGTGTTCCCGACGGCCAAACCGGCCGGCACGTTCCGCATCGAGGTCCTCGGCGACCCGGTGACGTTCGGGGCCCGTGTGACGTCCCGGGACGACACCTTCGCCAAGGTGATGGAACGCGGGCTCGATCGCTTACTGGGCGGCGTCGAGGTCCTGAACCTCGGGGTGCCGGGTTACGACACGGTGCAGGAGGTAGAGCCGTTGAGGGAGCGTGGCCTTCGCTACTCGCCGGACCTGGTGCTGCTCGGGGTGTGCCTCAACGACTTCGAGCCGGTCTCGGGGGCAGGGCCCCTGGCGGTGCTGGCCGAGGCGAACACGGCGCGCGGGCGGCTCTTGGCGGCGGTCCGCCGGCGGCTGCTGCTGTCGAGTGATCTCTTCCGGCTCGTGTATGCACGGGTCACCGCGCTCGCGAAGGCGGGCCCCGGGCTCGGCACGACGGCTCGCTGCCACGACCGTCGAGGTCGATGGCCGGGAGCCCGGTCGAGGAGGGCTTCGTGGGCCGCGGAGCTCTCGAAGCGCCGTGGCTTCTCGGTCGCTGTGCCCCCCCCGGCCCCGCCCCCCCCCCCCCACTGTCGGCGCTGTTTCCGCGGGTCAACGGGCGGGCCCGGGCATCCTCTTGAAGGCGACGATTCGTCATGCAGGTCTTCGGTCGAGTGATCGGCGCGCCATGATGATCCGAGGCCGTGTCTCGAAGGGGACGCCAGGCTCGAGGTCGGCGCCCAGCGTGATCGGCGTGTCTCGATGGGCCGGCGGTCGGGCGGCGGACGATCCGCCCAGGGTGTCACCGCGCCGCGCCGGACGGGCGGACGTGCTCGCGGTCGCGGCGCTGTTCGCGACCTGGTGCTGGCTCTTCCGCGCACTCTTGCTGGGCCGTGGTCTGATCTTCGACGGCGAGGTCCACGAGATCCTGCTGCCGCTCCACCACTACCTGCGCGAGCAGGTGCTCCGGTGGCACCGGGTTCCTCTCTGGAACCCTCATCTCTTCCTCGGCTACCCGTGGCTCGGTGCGATCCAGGCCGGCCCGCTCTATCCGGTGAGCTGGCTCTTCGACCTGGTCCTGCCCGTCGAGCGCGCGCTGAGCTGGAACATCGCGGCGCATTTCCTGCTCGCCGCGCTGTCGAGCTACGCGTTCGCACGCCGTGCGCTCGGCGTGCGCGCCGAGAGCGCGCTCGTCGCCGCGGTGATGTTCGCGTTCAACGGCCACATGGTCGGGAATCTCGGCCAGCTCCACAACCATGCGACGCTCGGCTGGGCCCCGCTGGCTCTGCTCGCGGTTCACCAGCTCACGAGCGCCGCGGGGCCGCGAGCGCGGTGGGTCGGCGCGGGCGCCCTCGCACTGGGGCTCAGCCTGCTCGGTGGGATGGCGCAGCAGTCCGCCTACCTGCTGGTGCTCCTCGCCGCCTACGGCGCGAGTCGGCTCGCCGTTCGAGACGCGCTCGAACGGCGCGCCCGCGGGTGGGCGGACACTGTTCTCGCGCTCGCGTGGATGGCCGCGCTCGCGCTCGTCATGTTCGCACCCCAGTGGCTGGCGACCGATGCGCTCCTGGCGGAGTCGGCGCGGGCCACCGTGACCGGAAAGGAGTCGCTCGCGGTAGCGGCGGGAAGTCTCTCGGCCGCCGACCTCCTCGGCCTCCTGTTCCCGAACCTGGTCGGCTGGGGTGCGCTAGGCGCCTTCAACACCTCGTTCATCGGCGTCGTGCCCGTGGCGCTGGTGCTCGCAGGGGCGTGGAGGACGATCGCTCACGACGAGCCCATCGAGCGCTTCTTTGCCGTCGTGGCGCTAGTGGCGCTGGCCTTCGCGGCGGGTACGAACAATCCCGCGACGCGAGTGCTCTACGAGATCCCGGGCGTCGCGCTCTTCCACGACCCCGCCCGGGCGATCGCGGTTGCACTTCTCGCCGCGGCGATGCTCGCCGCGAGGGTGCTCGAGCGGCTCGGGAGCGGCGACGAAGGCACACGCAAGACGGTCGTCGTGACGCTGATCCTCGTTGGCCTGGGGATCGTGGGCGTTCGCTTCGCCTACTGGCTCGGGTGGATCGAATTGCCCGAGCCGCCGGTCGAGGCCTACGCAACCGAGGTCCCGGGGCCGTCCCGGAACGACGCTCAGGTCGCGTCGCTGGGTGCGCTCGCGCTCGGGTTGCTGGCGGTGGCGCGCGCGGGGTCGCCCGCCTTCGCGCGCGTCTGGCTACCCGGGATCCTGGCCGTGCTGGCGATCGCCCTCCAGGCGTGGTTCGCCACGCCCTTCATCCGCACCGAGGCGCCCGCCACGGTCGAGCGCTACCTGAGCGGTCCGGCGGCGCTCGCGTCGGTCGCGCGGCCGGGCGAGGCGGTCGGTCATGCGCGCATCGCGAACCTCGATCGCGACGACGTCGCGGTCGAGCCCTTCGAGTGAATTCCGCTGGGCTTCGGTCACGGGCTTCGCCTCGCTGGTCCCGACCACGGTGCTCGAGCTGACCCACGCCTCCCGGTCCATCGATCCTCTGCGGCTCACCGCCTACCTCGATTACACCCGCATCCCCGTGCTCCTCGACCTGACGGCGGCGCGCTTCCTCCTCAGCCGCCGCCCGTTCCTCGACCGCGGTCCACCGCTGGCGAGCAGCGACGGCTTCTTCGTGTACGAGAACGCGGGCGCGTTGCCGCGGGCGTTCGTGGCGATGGACGCATGCAGCGCCGGGGACACGAGCGCGCTCCAGACCCTTTCCGCCGGCGTGGTGGATCCTCGCGCGACCGTCGTGTTGATCGACGAGGCGTTGTCGGTGGCGCCACCGTGCGCCGAACGGGGAACGGCAGCGTCACGCGCCGCGGCGGTTGCCCGCCCAGCGCGCATCGTGGTCGACGACCCCGATCGACTCGCCGTCGAGCTCGATGACCAGGGGGTGGGGGCCAGGGGCGCGGATGGTTGGCTCGTGGTGCTCGATCGCCACGCGCTGGGCTGGCGGGCGTACGTGGACGGCGTGGAACGTCCGGTGCTGCGCGCCGACATCGCGTTCCGGGCGGTCGCGATCGACGCGGGGACGCGTCGCGTCGAGCTCGTCTACGAGCCGTTCGGTCTACGTGCGCTGCTCGCGGTCTCGCGGGTCGCGATGGCGCTCGCGCTCATCCTGGCTTTCGCGCCTCGAGGAGGAACGATAGCCCGAATCGCACGAGCGGGGTCTCGTCGAGCCAGCCGAGCCCCGGGATCGGCGCCACCAGGAACCGCTCGGTGACGAGATCCTGGAAGCCTCCGCGCCGGAGCGCCCCCGCGACATCCGCGCAGCGATGGAGCAGCGGCGGGGGCTCGTCGTGGCGCCGACCCGCCACGGCGAGCGCCGCGAGCACGATCGAGCGCGCCAGGAAGTAGTGGGCTCGTTGCTCACCACGATCAGCCGTCCGCCTGGCCGCAAGATCCGGCGCACATCGTGGATGAACTGGCTGGGCGCGGGAAAGAGCCAGAGCGAGTGGCTGACCAGCGCCGTGTCGAAGCTGGCATCGACGAAGGGAAGCTCGTGAGCGTCGGCGCGGACGAGGTGTGCGAGAGGCGCCGTCGAACGCGCCGCGCCGAGCATCGCGGCGCTTGCATCGAGGCCGACCCCTCGTGTCCCGAGCGCGTCGAGCGCGATCCTCCCGTCGCCACACCCCACGTCCAGCACGCGACCCTGCAGCCGAGGCAGGATCCGTGCGCGGCGCCGCGCGTACGAATGCCCGCGCCAGCCAGCGAGCGGCGCGTAGTACTCGGCGGCCGGCCGGTCGTAGGGGGACTGCGCGCGCGGCGGTCGTGGCGGGGCGTTCACCGCTCGAGACGGTAGCCCACACCGCGGACGCTGGCGATCCGCCACGGCGAGTCCGCCGCCCAGGCGAGCTTGCGCTTCAGGCTGGAGACGAAGTTGTCGATCGTGCGTGGGTCGACCATGACGTGACGACCGCGTAGCTCGTCGAGGATCGTGTCGCGGTCGAGGGCTCGATCGGCGTTGCGCAGCAGCATCACGAGCAGGTCGAACTCGGTCTTGGTGAGCTCCGCCTCGACTCCTCGTCCGTCACGGACGGAACGGGCGGGGACGTCGATCTCGAAGGCGCCGAGCTGGAAGAGCTCGGGCGCCACCTCCCCGCGGCGCAGCAGCGCCCGCACCCGCGCGAGCAGCTCGCGGAGCCGGTACGGCTTCGCGAGGTAGTCGTCGGCGCCGACCTCGAAGCCCCGGACGACGTCATCCTCCAGCGTGCGCGCGGTGAGCATCAGCACGCGTGGCGGATGCGGCTCGGCGCGGATGCGCTGACACAGCGTGTAGCCGTCGGTGTCGGGCAGCATCAGGTCGAGCACGACGAGGTCGGGTGCGCGGGCCGCGAGGGCTTCGCGTGCCGCTGCGCCGTTCGCCGCCGCCAGCACCTCGTAGCCTTCGTCCTCGAGGTTGTCGACGAGGGCCACGCGGAGGTTCTCGTCGTCCTCGACGACCAGGACGAGTGGCGCGTGACGAGGCGGCTGGGAAGGTCTGGTCGGCACGGGGCGAGGGTACGGGTCGCGTCGGCTCAGCGCGACGCAGGGAAGCGTAGCTCGAACGTCGAGCCACTCGGGGAGGTGTCGGTGAGGGTGATCGTCCCACCGTGCAGCTCGACGATCCGCCGGCAGAGCGAGAGCCCGAGCCCGGTGCCGGGGATCGAGCACTGCGTCGCGGCCGCGCCGCGGTGAAAGGCCGCGAAGGCGCTCCCTCGCTCGCCGGGACCGAAGCCGTCCGCGTTGTCGGTGAGGCGGACGACCACCCAGCCGCCGCGGCGCTCACTCTCGACCACGAGTGCGACCGGGCGGCGCGTGCCGTACAGGAACGCGTTCCGCACCAGGTTGGCGAACAGCACGGTGATCAGGCCCGGGTCGGCGTGGAGGGTTGGCGCGCGGATGCCGCTCAGATCGACGTGGCCGTCGGTCGCGAGGCTGGCGCTGGTGTCCTCGACGATCCCGTGGAGCAGCTCGTCGAGCTTGACGCTCGACCGCTCGGCGAGCCCGCGACCGCGGTCGAGGCGCTGCGCCGAGAGCAGGTTCTCGACCAGGAACGCGAGACCGTCGACGGCCCGCACGATCCGCGCCGGGTAATCCTTCGCGCTCGGCAGCTCGGCGAGACGGCGCTCGAGGGTCTCGGCGAGCAATCGGATCGTCGCGAGCGGAGTGCGCAGCTCGTGAGAGACGGTCGATACGAAGGCGCTCTGGAGCTCGAGCACGCGCCGGCCCTGGCGCTGGAAGGCGAGCGCGAGCGCCGCGAACCCGAGCGCCACCGCGCCGGACCCGAGCAGAAGCCCGACCTTCCACCGGAAGCGTGCTTCGATGGCGTCCGAGGCGAGGCCCCACGGCGGCGATTCGACCGCGAGCTCGAGTCGTGCGAGTGGGACCTCGGGCGGGGCGTCGGCGCGCGCCATGATCGAGTCGCCGTCGCCGAGCACGCCGCGGTCTCGCATCTCGGAGAGGGTCGACGCGATCAAGGCGTCTCGATCCACCCGAGCGCCCTCGATGCGGCCCCGTCCCGCCGGGCGCACCACCCAGTGGCCGCCCTCGACCAGCGACGGTGTCGCGACGTCAGCGGGAGGGTCGGGGGCCGGGGTGGGCGGCTCCTGGGCTCGCGCGAAGAAGTCCTCGTACGCGACGCCGGCGCGTTCGGCCAGGGCGGCGAGGCGGTCGGCGAGAGCGCCGAAATCCGGCGCGGTGAAGCGGTCACGGGCCGCGAGGAGGGCCCGCTCGAGCCCGGGAACCACGACTCCGCCGGTCCCCGCGACACCGTCGCGGAGCAGTGCCCGGAGGAGCTCTGGGTCCGGATGACTCTCTCGGGTGAGGAGCTCGACGAGACCGAGTCGGGACGGCAGGTCGAGCGTGGCGTCGATGCGGTAGCGGGCCTGATGGGCGAGGAGCGCCCGAAATCGGGCCTCGATCTGCGCGCGGTCGTCGAGCCGGACGGCGGCGACGAAGGCGCGCGCGATACGCAGTCGTTCGTTCCACGGCTCGATCTCGTCGCCGGGGCGCGGGGTCTCGGCCGGGATGTCGCCGTGGGCGATGCGGTCGGCGAGACGCGAGCCCGGAGTCGCTTCACCGGGGCGCGGAGCGGGGCGGCGTGGCAGGCGAACCTCGCCGTCCTCGCGGAGGAACAGGTCGTCCGCCGCGAGCAGCGGGTCGGCGATCGCGATCGGGATCCGCTCCGCGGCGTCGCGGGAGGTCGGCGGCGAGTCGCTCGGCCAGGGCGCGATCCGCGTAGAGACCGAGGGCTTTGCGGCGGTCGTCGATCGAGCGAAGCGCGTCGTCGCGCTCACGGATGAAGACGCCGCCGAGCGCCACCAACCCCCAGGCGAGGAGTGACCAAACCAGGGCAAGCGCGACGGCGGTGGAGAGGTGAGGACGCTTGCTCATGCTCGAGGCCTGACGGTACGGGTCAGCGCAGGATCGGGACCTCGTCGAAACCCATCGTCGCCGCCGGCGAGTCGGCGTCGAAGCGATCGTCGCGGTGGTCCAGCCCGCGCGCCAACACCATCGCACGTCGCAGCTCGATCACTTCCGCTCGTTCGGAGAGCGGTGGACCGAGCGTCTCGATCCGGTCGAGCAGATCGTCGTAGCGCACGGCCCGCGCCCAGTAAGAGCCGCGGAGCTTCTCGGCGAAGGCCGCCACGGTTGCGGCGAGGCGCATCGGTGGTGAGGCGCGCTCGAATGTCGGCCGGAGCCCGTCGGTCGTGAGGGACGTCTCGACGAGTCGCGAAGAGCCTCCGTCCGGGTCCTCGAACCGGATGCGGAAGACGCCGAGCTGGCGAGGGGTTGGGGCGGCGAGCTTGAGCTCGTAGAGGGCCGTCACCGCCTGGCCGGCGCCGACTTCACCGGCGTCGACGCGGTCGTTCGCGAAGTCGGGAGCCATCAGATGGCGGTTCTCGTAACCGATCAGCCGGTAGCGCGACACCGCCGCCGGGTCGAGCTCGAGCGATAGCTTCACGTCCTTCGCGGCGACCTGGAGCCAGCCCGTGAGCTCCCGGTCGACGATCCGGCGGGCCGCGCGCTCGTTGTCCACGAACGAGTAGTTGCCGTTGCCGAGGTCGGCGAGGCGTTCCATCAGCACGTCGTTGTAGTTGCCCATGCCGAAGCCGACCGTCGACAGCGTGATCCGCGCGCGGCGTGGGCCCCGAACCCGCTCGAAGAGCGCCTCCGCCGTGGTGGCCATGCCGTCGTTCGCGACACCATCCGAGCACAACACCACCCGGTTGGTGGCGCCGGCGCGCAGGTGCCGCTCGGCCATCGCGTAGCCGAGCTCGAGTCCCTCCTGGGCGTTGGTCGATCCCTCGGCCCAGAGCGAGTCGATCGTGGCGAGGATCCGCTCCCGCTCGGCCAGGGGGCCGGCTCGAGGACATCGCGGCCCCGGTCGCCGTACACGACAACACCGATGGTGTCGCTCGGCGCGAGGCGGTCGACGAGCAGCCGCAGCGACCGTTTCACGCGCCCGAGTCGATCGTCGAGGCTCATCGACCCCGACACGTCGATCACGAACACGAGGTTCGCAGGCTTGCGGGCGCGGTCCTCGACTGGAGGCGTGCGGATCGCCAGATCCAGAACGTGATAGCCGGGGCGGGTTGGCGACGGCGCGAGCTCGCCGTGAACCGTGAATACCGCGCCCTGTTGAGTCGAGTAGCCGTAGTCGAAGGCGTTCACCAGCTCCTCGACGCGGATCGCCTCCGCTGGAGGTAGCTCGCCTCGCTCCAGGTACGAGCGCGCGAGCGCGTACGAGGCCGTATCCACGTCCACGGAGAAGCTCGATGTGGGCTCCTCGGCGGTGTCGATGGTGGGGTTCACTCCGTAGTGTTCGAAGAACACGTCGGCGTAGGGGCGGCTGCCCACGACTGCCAGGTCGTCGAGCGAGAGCGGGGCCGCCTGGGTTCGCTCACGGCGGAGCGCCGAGCCCGCGAGTCGAGACCTGGCGCGCGAGTCCGCGCCCCGCGCGACCTCGTGTGCCGGCAGCGGCGCCGCCGGCGAGAGCACCCGCCGCGAGACGCTGCTCGAGTCCTCCGCGCGCGCCGCGGCCGCGCGCGCGTCGGCGGCCGCCGAGTCGGCGGCCCGGCTGGCGAGGGCGGCGTCGCGGGCCGCGCGCTCCACCTGCGCCGACATCTCTCCGGCGCGTCGGTCGAGGTCCTCGACGCGTCGTTCGAGCGGGTCGAGGCCGGTCGCGCACCCGCAGGCGAGCACCGCGACGGCTCCGGCACGCCGGGCGCGGCGCAGCCCGATGGCCCCCGGGCTCACGAGCGCACCCCTGCCGGCCGCAAGGTCTGGCGCAACTCCTCCGCGAGGCTGGGCAGCAACGCGTGGATCGCGGCGCGCTCGGCGTCCGCGCGATCCCGCCCCTCGTCGAGCAGTGCCAGAGGGCGGACGCGCGAGATGCGGCCGTGACCGGCCGCGGTCGCGACCACGGTACCGTCCCGGACGGCGACAGCGACGGCGTCGGCCCGCGCCGCGACGTCATGCTGGTGTCCCGGGACGAGCCATAACCCCACGACCGAGACGTAGAGGACGCCGAGCGGGTTCATCCAGCGCTCGTCGCGGGTGCTCGTGGAGAGCGCGACCGCGACATCGCCGCTGCGTCGCGCGGCGGCCAGCCGCACAGGCTTCAGGTAGGTCGGAGAGCCGGACATGGCTTCGCGGGGCGACGGCGAGACCTCGTGTCCGGCGCGAACCACTTCGCTGACGAGCGCCGATTCCATGAGGCGCCCGAAGCTCGCCTCGATGAGCCGATCGTCCACGTCTCCCCAGCCCAGCCTCCCGGAGTCTGCGCCGTCGACGAGGACCACCCGTACGGGCGGCTCGAGGTGCGCCGGGAGGCCGAGCGCCGCGCGGAGGTCGTCGACGTCCGCGAGCCACCCGGCGCCGCGAGGCACGTCGAGCGCGGCGGCGAAGCCGTGCGGGTGGGCGCATCCCGTCGCGACCACGGTGGCCATCGCCGCGATCGGGGCTGCGAGCCTGGTCCGTGGGGAGAAGCGACCCCGTTGGGACGGTCGAGCGTGCGACATGGTCATCCTCCCCGAGAGCGTGCATCGAGCGCCCCCGGATGCCCGAGAGGATGCTGGGCACCGCGACCCACGCGGTGTGGGAACGATCAGGGCTCGGTCAAGGTTCGGTCACGATCGCCGTGGGCGAGGCGGGCGGACGACGAGCACGATCGAGAGCGTCGCCGAGATGGACGCGATGGCCACGCCGAGCGCGAGCCCGGGAGGTGAGTACGTGAGGTGGATCGAATGGCTTCCGGCGGGCGGGGCGAGGGCCATGTGGAGGTAGTTGGCTCGAACCAGGGTCGCCGGGTGCCCGTCCACCGTCGCCCGCCAGCCGGGGAGCCAGGTCTCACCCACCACCAAGACGTCACCCGGGCGGGATTCGCTGTGGAGGAGGATGTCGCCCGGCCGGTGACGATCGATGCGGACCGGCGCGGGCCGGGCTGGGCGCGCCGCTCGATCTTCCGGGGCGGAGGCGGACAGGTCTCGAGCCTCGTCCTCCAGCACCACGGCGTCGCGAGGGTCGAACGATCGCGCGAGCACCCGGTCCGCGGCCGCCTCCTCGCCGTTCACCACCTCGGCGTGGGCGACGAGTCGGTAGCGCGGCAAGGGATCGGTGCGGATCCAGCGGGCGAGCGCAGGCTCGCCGGCCAGCCGCTCGAACGCAACGCCGGAAACGTCGACGTCCGTCACGACGGTGTCGACGCCGAGCAGGTCGAGGACGCGTGTCGCGCGACTCTCTTCCGCGAGGGTGAGCGAGGTCGGAGCGCGTGCGCGAACGTCGGAGAACGAATCCCAGTCGACGGGCCACGGGCCGAGCTCGCGCAGCATCCGTCGCAGGCGTGGTGAGCCGAGGTGGGCAGACGCGCGGACGTCCTCGATGCAGCCGAGGCGCAGCGCGTCGTTCCGCCACAGCACGAGCTCGTCCTCCGGAGAGAACCGCTCGATCACGAGTACCCGGTGGGGACGATCGTCGAGGGGCGGGGCGACCAGGGCGCACTCTCGCGGGGACGCGACGACGGCGCGTCCGCGGACGTTCCGCGCGAGATCCCACCGGGACGGTTCGATCCAGCCGCGGAGTGCGAGGATCGAGAGGTCCGCGACCAACAGCGGCCACGCCACCGTGATCAGCGTCGCGTGGCGGCGGGTCGAGACCTCGGCCTCGCTCGGCAAACCGAGGCCGGCGAGGGTGGCCACGAACACCGCGAACGGCCACGACAGGACGTTCGCCTGGTCGACGGCGGAAAAGCCCGGCAGCACGGTCAGTGCGCGCCACAGAGCCGTGTCCGGGCCCAACGACAGCACCAGCGCGGAGGCCGCGACCAGGGCCAGCGGCCACGCCCGGCGTCGGGACTCCGTTCGAAAGGCGCTCACGACCCAAGCGACCGTCACGAGGCCCACGTAGAGAGAATCCTTGGTCCCCCAGGCCTCGCCCGGAAGCACGAGCCGGAGCACGGGGTGCGGAATCGCAGGTTTGGCCGCCCGACCGGCGGCGAGCCCGGCCAGGTCGATGGTCCGAAGCACGGGGAGCCAGAAGGCGAGGCCGACCCCCGCGCCGAGCGTGCCCGCGGTCACGCTCGCGACGACCAGCCGACGCACCTCGGCCGGATCTCCGCGCAGCACCCAGAGCCGGGCCATCAGATAGGTCACGGCGGCGAGCAAGCCGATGTAGAGGTCGGTGGCGTGCCCGCCCAGAACCAGGAGGCCAACGGCGAACGCCGCCTCCGCCCCGCGCCGCAGAGGCTCGCCGCTGCGTGCGCGCTCGAGGGCGGCAAGCGACCAGGCAGCCACGTCCACACCGGAGCCTCGGTGGCGTATCCCTCGTGCGCTGCGACGTGCCACACGCTCGACCCCGCGAGAACGAAGCCGCCGACGAGCCCGGCACCGTGGGAGCCGCCGAGCGCACGGACCCACGCCCGCGTGCCGAAAGCAGCCAGTGCGACGTGTGCGAGCAGCACCCAGTCGAGAGCGCGGATGGGATCACGACCGGAGAATGCGAGGACCGCCGGGTAGAAGGGGCCCAGAGACGGGAACCGTGTGAATGCGCTGGTGCCGCCGTCGATCCACGGGAGCCACCACGGCGACTCGTGGGCTTCGATGGCGCGCCACAACGCGCGGGCGTAGGGGATCGTCAGCTCGAGATCGTCCTGGCCCCGATGGTGCGCCGAGCCGCCGCCGAGCAGGTCGGCGTGCAGGACCACGACCGAAAGCGCGAGCAGCACCGCATACCCGAGCCCCGAGCTACGTCTAAGCTCGTGTGAGGCGATCCGCGGCTCGATCATGGAGGTGCGCCGGTCGGGGGAGCGGCGAGGCGCTCGATGGTGCCACACCCGCCCGGGCCGAGCGAGGACAGCAGGTCGAGGTGGTCGCGAGCGCTTCCTTGCAGAGGACCCCGTCGAGTGCGATCTTGCGGGCGAATCCGCCTGCCCTGAGGACGCTGGCCGTCGCGCCCGTTCGAGCCTCGCGCCCACCCGTACCGAGCCCCGTGGTTCGGAGGTCCCCACGTTGATGTCTCGCAGCTCACGGCGGCTACGCGCCTGGCTGGCGCTCTCGACCGTGGCGTCGCTGGTGTGGTCCGGGAGCGGTTGCGCCATCCCCGATCATCCGATCGACAAGCTCGCGAACGGCACCTTCTTCACGTTCACGATCGAGGACGAACGTGAGCTGGGGGAGGAGTTCCTCACCCAGGTCGAGGATCAGCTCCCGATCGTCAGGGACTCGGAGATCGTCGGCTACGTGCAGGCGGTGGGAGCCGAGGTGGCCCGCTCCGCGGGTCGCGGTCCCTTCGAGCTCACGTTCGCCGTCATCCGCGACCCACGCATCAACGCCTTTGCCGGACCCGCCGGCTACATCTTCGTTCACACCGGGCTGCTGCTGGCTGCGAGGAGCGACGCCGAGCTCGCGGCGGTGCTCTCCCACGAGGCTGCGCACGTGCGGGGCCGTCACATCGCGCTCAACATCGAGAGCTCCCAGAAGGCGAGCATCGCGGCGCTCGCGGGGCTGATCGGGAGCGCCGTGATCGCGTCGAGCGGCGGCAGCCAGGCGGCGCAGCTCGGGCAGGCGGGGATGATGGGCACGCTCGCCACCGCCCAGGCGTCGATGCTCGCGCACACCCGCGAGATGGAAGACGAAGCGGACCGCCAGGGTATGCGGATCCTCGCTGGCGCCGGGTACTCGCCGCGCGCGATGTCCGGCTTCTTCCACCGCCTGATGGAGGAGGAGCGACGCAGCCCGATCTTCGCGCCGCCCTACCTCCTGACCCACCCGGAGGTGTCGTCGCGGATCGGCGTCGTCGAGGACATCGCCGAGCACATGCCGCAGAGCGGCGAGGTCGCGCTCGCCGCAGGCGATCTCGGACGCGTTCAGGCGCGCGCGCCTACGGCGAGCGGCTCAAGCGACGACCGGACCGTCCACGATCGGCTCGGCATGGCGCTCGCGCTCAAGTCGCTCGGGCGTCTCCCCGACGCCTACGATCTGATGCGATCGGTGCTCGCCGAGCAACCGGAATACGCGCGAGGTTGGGCCGAGCTCGGCGAGATTCTCGAGGCGTCCCAGCGCCTCGACGACGCGGTGGTCGCCCTCGCTCGAGCACACCGTCTGCAGGCTGCCGATCCCGACATCGATCGAGCCTACGGCCGCGTGCTCCGGGCGCTGGGCCGCCCCGGCGAGGCAGAGCAGGTGTACCGCCTCGTGGTCGATCGGATTCCGGACGACGCCGAGGCACATCAGCAGCTCGGCGTGGTCCTGGGTGAGCAGGGCCGGACCGGCGAGGCCTCGCTCGAGCTTGCCGAGGCGGCGCTGCTGGACCGCGATCGGCGCCTCGCGGTCTACCATTACCAGCAGGCGCGTGACGCGTTCGGCAAGGACGACGAGCGCGTCAAGGCGCTCAGGGACCGGATCTCAGCCACTCGCTTCAACCCGCGCCGCGAGCCCGGGGTCGAGACCTCCCGGTCGGTCGGAGGCGCACCGGTCGGGCTCGTTCCGAGATGGCGAGAGCCCTGGCTCGTGCGATAGTTCCACCGAACCGAGACCGGGAGAACCGCATGGGAGCCCACCCGAAAAATCGAGTCGTCCGCACCTCCGGCCGTGGCGCTCGCAGCGCGCCGCCGCGGATGGCCGCCGCGACCGCGACCGCGACGGCGAGCGCCCCACGCGCGACTGGCGCCGAGCCGCGGCGCCGCGCGAGCTGGGACCGCTACTTCATGAACATCGCGGTCCAGGTGGCGACGCGCGCGACCTGCGACCGCAAGCACGTCGGCGCGGTGATCGAACGTGAGCGCATGATCCTCTCGACCGGCTACAACGGCTCGATCCGAGGCATGCCTCACTGCGACGAGGTCGGCCACATGATGGACTCGGGACACTGCGTGGCGACCATCCACGCAGAGGCCAACGCCATCATCCAGGCCGCGCGCAACGGCGTCGGCATCGAGGGCGCGACCTTCTACACGACCGCGTCGCCGTGCTGGAACTGCTTCAAGCTCATCGCCAATGCGGGCGTCAAGCGCATCTGCTTCGCGGAGTTCTACCGCGACGAGCGCATCTTCGAGGTCGCGAAGCGGCTCGGCATCGAGCTCGTCGAGATTCATCTCGACGAGGCCTGAGCCGGCACTGGGACGCGCGCTCGCGCGCGTCCCAGCGAGGTGCGGCCCGAGGCTCGCCACGCGCGGGTGACTCGCGCCGCTGCTTGACAATGGCGCGAGCGCTCGGTTTGCCTACGCGCCCCATGTCGAAACCGCTCGTCATCGTCGAGTCGCCGGCGAAGGCTCGCAAGATCGCGGGCTTTCTCGGCCCGAAGTTCGTGGTCGAGTCGTCGATCGGCCACGTTCGCGACTTGCCGTCATCCGCCAAGGAAGTTCCGGAGAAGTACCAGAAGGAGTCCTGGAAACAGCTCGGCGTGAACGTCGACCAGGACTTCGAGCCGATCTGCATCGTGCCGCCGACCAAGCGCGCTCAGGTGAAGAAGCTCCAGGGGCTTCTCAAGGACGCCTGGAGCTCTACCTCGCGACCGACGAGGACCGCGAGGGTGAAGCGATCGCCTGGCACCTCACCGAGGTGCTCAGGCCCAAGGTGCCGATCAAGCGCATGGTGTTCCACGAGATCACCGCGACGGCGATCCGCGATGCGCTGGCGAAGACCCGCGACCTCGACCAGGGCCTCGTGCAGGCGCAAGAGGCACGCCGGATCCTCGACCGCCTCTATGGCTACGAGGTCTCGCCGGTGCTGTGGCGCAAGGTCCGGCCCAAGCTCTCTGCCGGCCGCGTGCAGTCGGTCGCGACTCGGCTGGTGGTCAACCGTGAACGGGAGCGACGGGCGTTCGTCGCCGCCTCGTTCTGGGACGTCGAGGCCGAGCTGGCCACGAGCGGCGGTGGTCCGACGGTGCTGGCGCGGCTCGTCGAGCTGGGCGACAGGCGGCTCGCGTCGGGCAAGGACTTCGACGCCGAGACCGGGCGCCTCGCCGACGCGAACGCGGTGGTCTGCCTCGACGAGGTGCGCGCGCGGTCGGTCGCCGCGCACCTCGGACGGGCGAGCTTCGAGGTCACCTCGGTCACCGAGCGGCCCTTCACCCAGCGTCCTGCGCCACCCTTCATCACCTCGACGCTCCAGCAGGAGGCGGGGCGCAAGCTGCGCTTCAGCGCCCAGCGGACCATGTCGGTCGCGCAGCGCCTCTACGAGAACGGCTACATCACCTACATGCGAACCGACTCCACGAACCTGTCGAGCCAAGCTCTCGACGCGGCGCGTGCGCAGGTTCGCCAGCTGTTCGGTGCCGAGTACCTTCACCCCGAGCCGCGCGTCTACGCGAAGAAGGTGAAGGGCGCGCAGGAGGCCCACGAGGCGATCCGGCCCGCGGGTGAGTCCTTCGCGACTCCGGAGAGCCTGCGACGCGAGCTCGATCGCGACGAGCTGGCGCTCTACGAGCTGGTGTGGAAGCGCGCCGTCGCTTCGCAGATGAAGGACGCGGAGCAGCTCCGCACCTCGGCGCGCATCGTGGCTGCGGCGGGCGAACACGGTCAGGCGGTGCTGACCGCTTCCGGCAAGGTGACCACGTTCGCCGGCTTCCTGCGCGCGTACGTCGAGGGCTCGGACGATCCGGAAGCGGAGCTCGAGGACGAGGATCGGGCGCTGCCCCCGATCGCCGAGGGCGATCGACTGGCGCCACGAAGCGTCGAGGCCAAGGGGCACGAGACCCAGCCGCCGGCGCGCTTCACCGAGGCGAGCCTGGTGAAGGAGCTCGAGGTCCGCGGCATCGGACGCCCGTCCACCTATGCGTCGATCATCCAGACGATCCAGGATCGCGGCTACGTGTGGAAGAAGGGCTCGGCGCTCGTACCCACGCTGACCGCGTTCGCGGTCGTGAACCTCCTCGAGAAGCACTTCTCCGATCTGGTCGATTTCGACTTCACGGCGCGCATGGAGGACGACCTCGATGCCGTCGCGAACGGTGAGCAGGAGGCGCGGCCGTGGCTGCGTCGCTTCTACTTCGGCGACGTGAACCCGCGCGGCAACGGCATCGGTGAGCTCGGTCTCAAACGCCGCGTCGGTAGCGGCTGGGAGGAGATCGACGCTCGCGAGATCAGCTCGATCCCGCTCGGCCGGGACGACCAGGGCCGGGACGTCGTGGCGCGGGTCGGACGGTTCGGCCCCTGCGTACAGATCGGCGAC
Organism: Deltaproteobacteria bacterium; assembly: GCA_016713535.1. Lineage (GTDB taxonomy): Bacteria > JADJOY01 > JADJOY01 > JADJOY01 > JADJOY01 > JADJOY01. Next base: position 32,292 of record JADJOY010000034.1, on the reverse strand, counting down.
GGCGACGAGCGCGCGAGCGTTCCCGACGATCTTCCCCTCGATCAGCTCGACGTCGCCACGGCGCTCGCGTACATCGCGCGAACCGCGGGCGGCGACAAGGTGCTCGGGAGCGACCCCGCGACCGGCTTGCCCGTGCTGCTGCGCGACGGCGCGTTCGGCGCATACGTGCAGCTCGGTGAGGCGTTCAAGCCCGCGAAGGGTGAGAAGAAGCCGAAGGGCGCGAAGACGCCCAGGCCACGCACCGCGAGCCTGTGGCCCAACCAGGCCAAGGACGCACTCACGCTCGACGATGCGCTGGCGCTGCTCTCGTATCCGCGCGAGATCGGACGTCATCCGGAGACGGGCGAGCCGATCCTCGCCGCGTTCGGGCGATTCGGTCCGTACCTCTTGATGGGCAAGGAGAGTCGCAGCCTCGAGAGCTACGAGCAGCTCGCCACGATCCAGGTCCCGGACGCGCTCGCCGTCCTCGCGCAGCCCAAGCGTGGGCGGCTCACCGCTCGCCCCTCGATGCTCAAGGCGCTCGGAGCACACCCGCAGAGCGGCGCGCCCATCGAGCTACGCAACGGACGCTTCGGTCCCTACGTCACGGACGGTGTCGTGAACGCGTCGGTGCCCAAGGGGCGCAACGCCGAGGGGCTCACCCTCGAGGCCGCGCTCGAGCTTCTCGAGGCGCGCGAGCAGAAGCTGCGCGATCTCGGCAGGGATCCTCGTGCTCCTGACGCCCCGAAGCCGGGCCGGCGACGGTCGACCGGCGGCTCGAGGCGCGGCGGTCGGAAGGGCTGACCGCGACCGCCGCGGCGCCACGCCGCAGGGCGGCCGTGTCAGGATCCGTGGCGAATCGCGGCGACGGAACCTAGACGAGGCCGAGCTCGGGGTCGATGACCCCGCGAAGCGCTTCTCGCGCCAGCTCGGCGAGGCGTTCGTCGCTCATCCGGAGCTCACGGCGCGTCCGCGATCGCTTCGCGGTCGGGCATCGCCGTCGCCGCCGAGCGCGCCTCCGGTCGGAGCGCGTCCGGCCACGTGGCGATCCAGCGGTCCATCTCCTCGACGGCGCGCCGGGTCAGGGCGTCACGTCTGGCGTTCCTGCGGAGAGGCGCGTGCAGCGGAGCGAGCAGCCCGAGGTGAACGTTGGTCGGCTGGAAATCCTCGGGCCGCGTCTCGGTGAGGTGGCGGGTGAGGCCACCGGACACCGTCGTGTCGGGTGGGCTGAGCGGCTCGTGGCCGAGGCAGCGGGCCGCCGCGTTGACGCCGGCGAGGATCCCCATCGTCGCGGACTCGATGTAACCCTCGACTCCCGTCACCTGTCCGGCGAGGAAGAGGCCGGGCATGTCCTTGACCTCGAGCGTTCGTTCCAGGATCTCCGGAGAGGTGAGGAAGGTGTTGCGGTGCAGGCTGCCCAGTCGCACGAACTCCGCGTCGCCGAGCCCGGGGATCATGCGGAAGATCCGCTTCTGCTCCGGGTGGGTGAGCTTGGTCTGGAAGCCGACGAGGTTGAGGACCTCGCCCGCCACGTCGTCTCGGCGTAGCTGTACCACCGCGTGGGGCGTGAGGCCGGTGCGCGGGTCGCGCAGCCCGGAACGGCTTCATCGGGCCGTGACGCAGGGTCTCGACGCCGCGGTCGGCCATGACCTCGATCGGCAAGCAACCCTCGAAGCGGCGCAGGTTCTCGAACGACTCCTCCGGGACGCGCTGGCCGGTGCGCACGGCGTCCACGAAGGAGAGGTACTCGCCCTCGCTCATCGGGCAATTGACGTAGTCGGCGCCGCCCCCCTTCCCGTATCGGGACGCGGCATACACCCTCGACTCGTCGACGCTCGCGGCCCACACCGCGGGTGCGATCGCGTCGTAGAACGACAGGAATCGATCACCGAAGCGCCGTCCGAGCGCCTCGACGAAGCGCGGCGGAGGAAGCGGGCCGCAGGCGATGATCGCGGGCGCCGCGGGGAGCTCGGTGAGCTCCTCGCGGACCAGCTCGATCCGCGGCTCGGCGCTGATCCGCTCCTCGATGAAGCGCGAGAACATCACGCGGTCGACGGCGAGCGCGTCGCCGGCCGGGACACGCGCATGCCGGGCAGCCTCGACGATGAGCGAGCCGAGCGCCTCCATCTCGCGCTTGAGCAGGCCGGCGGCGTTCGTGGGGTTGTCCGAGCGCAGCGAGTCGGAGCACACCAGCTCGGCCAGGTCGCCGGTTCGGTGAGCGGGGCCCGAGGTGGCCGGTCGCATCTCGATCAGGCGCACGCGCAACCCGCGCCGCGCGAGCGCCATCGCGGCCTCGCAGCCAGCCAGGCCCGCGCCGACCACCGTGACGACCGCGCCGCGGGAGAAGAGTGTCATCGTCAAACGCTCGCGCTCGCGCGAATCGGCAGAGCGGCGCAGCTTGCCACGTCGCGGTGGAGCCTACCAACCACCCGATCAGCGCCCGAACGGGTCGTGCGCGACGTAAGTCCCGTCGTTCGCGCGCTCCACCAGACCATCGAGCTCGAGGTCGAGCAGCACCGCGGCGAGTGCCGTCGGTTCGAGTGCCGTGCGCGCGAGGAGTGAATCGAAGGTGACCGGCGTGAGAGCGATCGCTGCGAGGACCTGACGTGCCGCCGTCTCGCGAGTGGAGAGCCGTCGCGGACCGAGCTGGCCCTCGCTGAGCGGAGCGGGCGGCTGCGCCACCGGTTCGGCGTCGAGCCCGAGGTCCTCGAGCACGTGCGTGGGCGCCCCGACGGCGCGCGCGCCCTGGCGCAGCAGGTCCAGGGTGCCGGCGTGGCTCGGCTGATCGACGGGGCCGGGCAGGGCGAAGACCTCGCGTCCCTGATCGAGCGCGGCACGAGCGGTGATCAGCGAGCCGCTCTGGCGAGCAGCCTCGATGACCACGACTCCGAGGGAGAGCGCGCTCACGATCCGGTTGCGAACGGGGAAGTTCTGCTTCAGCGGCGCGGTGCCGAGCGGGAACTCGCTCACGAGCGCCCCATGGGCGGCGATCCGGTCGCGCAACGCGCGGCCCTGGCGGGGGTAGTCGACGTCGAGGCCACAGCCGAGGATGGCGAGCGTTCGCCCCTCGGCCTCGAGGGCCCCTTCGTGGGCGGCCTGGTCGATCCCGTGCGCGAGGCCGCTCACGATCGTCAGTCCGGCACGCGCGAGGTGCTTGCCGAAGCCGCGGGCCGCGGTGAGCCCGTAGCGACTCGCGTGACGCGAGCCCACGATCGCGAGCGCGAGGCGGTCTCCGTCCTCGATCGAGCCTCGCACGTAGAGCAAGGGAGGCGGGTCCGCGATCGCGGCCAGCCGCTCCGGATAGCGTGGATCGCCGAGCGCCAGCAGCCAGGCGCCATGCTCGGAGACCCGAGCGATCTCGTCGTCCACCCGCCCCCAGTCGGCGAACGTGGCGAGAGCGTCGCTCTCCGTCGACGAAAGCGGTCGGATGGTCTCGAGCGCGAGCGCGCCCTGGCCAAGGATCTCGGTCGGGCGAGAGTGGGTGCGCGCGATCCGTCCGGCGGTTCCAGGACGGAGGCGCGCATGAAGCAGCGCGAGCGCCACGTGTCCACGAAGGTCGTGGCGTGGGTGACCTCCAGGGGGTGCCGGCTCGGCCATGATCCGGGGCTGTGCCAGCGGCGTGCCAGGCATGCGCGGCCCGACGCCCTCTCGAACACGCCGACACGGCACGGATTCCGGACCTCGGCCCGGAGCGGGCTGCGTCGCCCGCGTCGTTCCGTTCGCGGTTCCGCGCCCGCGTCGACGCGGAGTCGGAGGAGCGTCCACGCCTCCCCAGAGACCGGATTTCCTTGACCCTCGAGGCGCGGCGACGCTACGGTTCGTCGGATGAAGAGCGCGCTCGTCACCGGCGGTGCCGGTTTCATCGGTTCGCATCTCGCCGACCGGCTCCTGAACGAGGGATTCCAGGTCACGATCCTCGACGATCTGTCGATGGGGGTTCGCGACAACATTCCCGCGAAGGCGACCTTCGTCGAGGGAAGCCTCCTCGATCGCGAGCTTCTCGGGCGACTCACCGCCTCGGTCGACGTCGTCTTCCACGAGGCCGCCCGGGTGTCGATCCGCGAGTCGGTGAAGCACTTCCGAGAAGACGCGCGCACCAACGTCGAGGGCACCCTCAACCTCCTCGACGCGTTGCGCGACTCGTCCGTGAAGCGCCTGGTCTTCGCGTCCAGCATGGGCGTCTACGGCAAGGATGGCGTCGGCGTGAAGGAGACCGACACCGATGTGCCGCCACTCAGCCCCTACGGGGTCGGCAAGCTCGCCGGCGAAGGCTACTGCCTGCGGTTGTGCCCGGAGATGGGCATCGACTGCGTGGCGCTGCGGTACTGCAATACCTACGGTCCCCGCCAGACGCCCACGCCCTACGTCGGCGTCACCACCATCTTCATCAACGCGCTGCTTTCGGGGCAGCAGCCCACGATCTACGACGATGGCGAGCAGATCCGCGACTACGTCTACGTCGGTGACATCGTCGAGGCGAACATGAGGGCGCTCACCACCACCGCGGTGAACGACTTCTACAACGTCGGCACCGGAGTTGGCGTGAGCGTGAACCAGGTCCTCGCCGGCGTCGCCAGCCACCTCGGTGTCGAGGCCAAGCCGCGTTATCTGCCCAAGCAGCGCTCCGAGCTACGCGCCTTCACCGCGGACGTCAGCAAGGCGGCCGAGCGTCTCGACTTCCGCGCTCGCCATCGCTTCGAGGACAGGGTCGGCGAGGTCGTCGACTACTGGAGAGCGCGCGCGACGCGCGGCGGGCTGCCCGGCTTCCGCGCTTCGTGATGCGAACGCCGCTCGACGTCGTCGCGGTCGACGCCCCCCGCGTCCGCGGCGACCGGAGGCATCGGTGAGCGAGGTCACCTCGCCGCCCGACGGGCGGCCTTCCGATCCCGCGATCGTAGCGGCCGAGCCCGCCGCTGCTCGCTCGATCGCGCGCGAGTTCGTTCGCGCCGACCGTGGTCGCGTCCTCGACATCTTCGAGACCGTCTACGGGCGCGAGTTCCGGGACAACTTCGATCGCCTCCTCGACTGGCAGTACCTCGACAACCCCTACAAGCCTGAAGGTGTGCCCTGCTCGATGGTCGTCGAGGAGGACGGTCGGATCGTCGGCTTCATGGGGTTCTATTACAGCCCCACGCAGGTCGGGCCCGACGTCTTTCCGTCGTGTTGGATCATCGGCTTCGTGACCGATCCGGATGCCCGGGGGAGCGCCGGGCCCAGGTTCGTGCGACAGGCCAGCCGCAGCATCGACCCGGTTCCCGTCCTGCTCGGCAACCCGGGTACTCACATCCTGCGATTCTGGTCGTGGTTCAAGGCGGGCGTGTGCACCACGGTCCCGATCATGATCCGACCGGTCGGGCTCGAGTTCATCGCTCGCGAGAAGCTTCCCGCGGCACTGGCCGGCCTCGCAGGCGCGAGCAGCCGCGCGGCGCTCAAGGCCGCCGGGGGGACGGTCGACCGGCTGGCCATCGCGCGAGCCCGGCGTCGGGGGGTGGTGCTCGAGCGGGTGGAGAGCTTCGGGCCCGAGCTCGACGGGCTGTGGCGGAGGGTGAGGCGCCTCCATCCCAACATGACGCTGCGCGACCGGGATTACCTCAACTGGCGTTACGTCGACTGTCCGCTGGCGCCCTACGTGATCTTCGTGGCACGTATCGACGACGACGTGGTCGGATACGCCGCGAGCCGTGTCTTCGACTCCAAGCGCATGCGCAAGGCCGTGATCGTCGATCTCCTGGCCGACGGCGATGATCCCGTGATCACGCGCGCCCTGGTGGCGCGCTCGATGCAACAGTTCCGAGCCGAGCGGGTGAACCTCGCCTACGCGATCGCGCCGTGTCAGAGCTTGCTCCCGGTGCTGGAATCGATGGGGTTCGTCGCGCGCTGGGACGACGCGGGCGGCACCCGCTTCGTGATGGGTCGGGTCAACGTGGCGGGCACGGCGGCGCAGGCCGATTTCTTCGACGATCGTCGCTGGTTCGTGAGCTTCGGTGATGCCGACTACGACCTCGTGTCCCATCTGCTGTGAAGCTCGCCGCGTCGGCCGGTCGTTTGCGTCGGGCGACCGCTGGGCCTTATCCTCGATGAACTGGCCGGATCAGAGTCCGCCCCGCACCGAACTGCATCCGGAGTGAAATCGGCATGAAGGTCGCCCTCGTCAGCACCTACTTCGACATCGAAGCCAACGGGCTTCGGATGCTGTCCGCCGTGTTGCGGCGCGCCGGGCACCCCACCAAGCAGATCTTCCTGCCCAAGACGGGGGACGGGCACACGTCCGAATACCCGCCCGCGGCGGTGAGCGACATCCTCGAGCTCTGCAAGGACGTCGAGCTCGTCGGCCTCACCCTGATGAGCAACAACTTCCTCACCGCGAGCCACCTCACCGCGGCGATCAAGCGCGAGCTCGGACTACCGGTGGTGTGGGGCGGCATTCACCCCACCGTCCGTCCCGAGGAGTCGATCGAGCACGCCGACTACGTGTGCGTCGGGGAAGGCGAAGAGGCGGCGGTGGAGCTCGCCGACGCGCTGTCGCGAGGCGAGGACGCGACCGGCATCCAGAACATCTGGGCCAAGCGGGGCGACGAGGTCTTCCGCAACCCTCATCGCGGGCTGATCGAGGACCTGGACTCCCTGCCGTTCGCCGACTACAGCCTCGAAGACCATTTCGTGCTCGAGCACGGCCGCGTCGTCCGCATGGCGCACGAGCATCTCGAGCGGTTCCTGCTCTACCGCTACACGACCTCGACGTCGCGGGGCTGCATCCTCAACTGCTCTTTCTGCTGCCACAACGCGTTCCGCAAGATGTACGGCGCGAAGGCCGGGAACACGCGGCGACGCTCGGTGGGCCACGTCATCGGCGAGCTCGAGCAGATCAAGCGCCACATGCCGTACGTGAAGCGGATCGTGATCGACGACGACTCGTTCATGGACGCGTCGGTCGAGTACATCGGGGACTTTGCGAGCCAGTACAAGGCGCGTGAACCTGCCCTTCATGGTGACGGGCTTCATCCCGATCACCGTCACCGAGGAGAAGACCGAAGCGCTGGTGAACGCCGGGCTCTACAACGTGCGCATGGGAATCCAGAGCGGCGCACAGAACACCAAGCGCATCTACCGGCGCAACATCAAGGACTCCGTCATCGTCCGCGCGGCCAGCATCTTCGACAAGTTCCGATCCTCGATCCGGGTCCCGAACTACGACCTGATCCTCGACAACCCCTGGGAAACCGACGACGACCGTGCCGACACCCTCAGGCTGCTCCAGGCGCTGCCGCGGCCGTTCATCATCACCTTCTATTCGCTGACGTTCTATCCGGGCACGGATCTCTACGACCGCGCGAAGCAGGAAGGCCTGATCCAGGACGACGTCCGCGACATCTACCAGAAGGACTACCTGAAGGTGCGCCGGACCTACATGAACGGGCTCACCTACCTGTTCGGCGCCTTCCGGATGCCGAAGACGATCGAGAGCATGCTGCTTCATCCTCGCGTCGTGGGGATGAAGCCCGACTTCCTGTTCTATCCTTTGTGGTTCCTGGGATGGCCGGCTTACCTGGTGGTCCGGGCGCTCAGGTTCGTCTTGCGGGGGGACTTCACGCGCGTCATGCGCTGGGCGCGACTCGGTATGCGGGATTTCCGGATCCGCACCGAGGCCGCGAATCAGGCGTGAGCCGCCACCGTTCCCTCGCATGGCGCGGACCAATTTCCACCGGACGTCCGGGCTTGGTTGGTGGTCCCTCCCGGAGGCGGTTACACTCGCCGCGGCTGCCCTTCATCCCCGCGGTTTCACGAACGAAATGGCCTGCCATACGCGGCCGAGCCCGAGCCGTTCGCTCGCGGCCTGAGGAGTCTCGATGCGAGTCGCGCTGATCAGCCCCTACTTGGACATCTACTCGACCGGGATGCGGACCATCTCGTCGTGCCTCCGCAAGGCGGGCCACGAGACCAAACAGATCTTCATCCCGAGCGCCTCGGAGAACTTCGAGCGCGTCTATCCCGAGCAGATCGCGTCCGACGTGCTCGACATCTGCAAGGACGTCGACCTCGTCGGCTTCTCGCTGATGAGCAATCACTTCTCGAAGTCGGCCGCCCTGTCGAAGGACGTCCCCGAGAAGCTCGGCAAACCGGTGTTGTGGGGTGGCATCCACTGCACGGTTCGGCCCGACGAGTCGATCGAGCACGCCGACTACGTTTGCCTCGGGGAAGGCGACGACGCCGCGGTGGAGCTCGTCGACATGCTGGCGGCCGGTAAGAAGCCGACGGGCATCCAGAACCTCTGGATCCGTCACGGGAACGAGGTCGAGAAGAACTCGATCCGCCCCACGATCGCGGACCTGGACCGCCTGCCCCACCCCGACTACAGCATGGTCAACCACTTCATCCTGAACGAGGGTCGGGTCGTGCCGATGACCCACGAGCTCCAGGAGAAGTACCTCGTCTACAAGTACATGGCGTCGTGCTCGCGGGGTTGCATCCTCAACTGCTCGTTCTGCTGCCACAACGCGTACCGAAAGATCTACGGTACCGGCTCCAACACCCGACGCCGCTCGGTCGAGCACGTCATGGAAGAGCTCAAGTACGTTCGCGACAACATGCCGTACATCCGCTACCTGGTGTTCGACGACGAGTTCTTCATGGACGCGTCGATCGACTACATCAAGGACTTCTCGGCGCAGTACAAGGAGAAGATCGGTCTGCCGTTCATGGTGACCGGGTTCATTCCCGTCACGGTGACCGAGGACAAGACCGAGGCGCTGGTGGACGCGGGGCTCTTCAACATCCGCATGGGCATTCAGAGCGGCGCGCAGAACACCAAGCGGATCTACCGCCGCAACATCGCGGACTCGGTGATCGTTCGCGCGGCGACGATCTTCGACAAGTTCCGGACGAACATCCGCCTGCCGGTGTACGACATGATCCTCGACAACCCCTGGGAGACCGACGACGACCGCGTCGAGACGATGCAGCTTCTCCAGAAGCTGCCGAGACCGTTCCGGATCATCTTCTATTCGCTGACCTTCTTCCCTGGCACCGACCTCTATACTCGCGCCAAGGAGGAGGGAATCATCCAGGACGACATCCGCGACATCTACCAGAAGGACTACCTGCGGGTGAACCGGACCTACATGAACGGTCTCGCATACCTGTTCGGCGCGTTTCGGATTCCCAAGCCGATCGAGAAGGTGCTGTTGAGCCCGGCGATCGTGAAGCGTAAGCCGGACTTCCTGTTCTATCCGCTGTGGTTCCTTGGTCGCCCAGTGTACCTGGGCCTGCAGGGCCTGCGGGACATCTTCGGCGGCAATTTCATCCGCGTGAACCGCTACGCTCGAGTCCTGTTGCGCAACTTCCAGGTTCGCGCCGCCAACGCCTGATCCTTGCTACGACGCCTGACGACGCGCCGCCGGCGCGTCGGGCGAGGCGTAAACGCGTAGACGAAACGGCCGCGCGAGGTCTCTCGCGCGGCTCGTTTCTGCGTCCAGGGCTGGACGTGCGGTGATCAGTCGCCGACCATCTGAACCGTGAGCTGGCGGGCGCGGGGTCCTTCGAACTCGACCAGGAAGATCGCCTGCCACTGGCCGAGGGCCAGCTTGCTGCCGATGATCGGGATCGTGACGCTCGATCCCACCAGGATCGACTTGAGGTGGGCGTCGGTGTTGGGATCGGTCTCCGACTGGTTGTGGACGTAGTCGGGGTGGTTGGGCACCAACTCGCTCAGGAACCGCGTCACGTCCGGGACCAGCGTGGGGTCGTAGTTCGCCAGGAACAGTCCCATGGTGGTGTGCTGGGAAAACACCACCGCGATGCCATCCCGGATCTTGCTCTCGAGCACGGCACTCGAGATGAGATCCGAGATGTTGCGGATGTCGCGATTCTTCTCGGTCCGAATCGAGACGAGCTTGGTCTTGACCATCCGGGGCCTCGTGGGCGGCTCCGGTGGCCCGCCGGCGGCGGGCTACCGGGAGCGGCTTCAGGGTCACTGCGCTTGGCGGCCTTCGTCTTCGTCTTCGTCTTGCTTGGGCTTGTTCGCCTTGGCGGCAGGCTTCGATGAAGCCTTCTTGGCCGAGCCAGCCTTCTTGGGAGCCGCCGCCGCCTTGCTGGCGAGTGCGGCGTGTGCGGCCGCGAGACGCGCGATCGGCACTCGGCCCGGCGAGCACGAGACGTAGTTGAGCCCCGTCTTGTGACAGAAAGCGATCGAGTCCGGGTCGCCACCGTGCTCGCCACAGATGCCGACCTTGAGGTCAGGCCGCGTCTTGCGGCCGCTGGCGGTGGCGATCTCGACCAGTCGCCCGACGCCGTCGACATCCAACGTCTGGAACGGGTCCGCCTTGAGGATGCCCTGTTCGACGTAGGGGTGAGGAACACGCCGGCGTCGTCCCGGGAGAGGCCGAAGGTGGTCTGGGTCAGGTCGTTGGTGCCGAACGAGAAGAACTCGGCCCGCTCGGCGATGCGCTCGGCGGTGAGCGCGGCGCGCGGGAGCTCGATCATCGTGCCGAGCAGATAGGCGATCTTCTTCTTGCGCGCGGCGAACACCTGAGCGGCGGTGTCGCGCACGATCTTCTCCTGGGCGATGAGCTCGTTGATGTGCCCGACGAGCGGGATCATGATCTCGGGTCGCACCTTGATGCCTTCGCCCGTGACGTCGAGCGCGGCCTCGAAGATCGCCCGTGCTTGCATGGCGGTGATCTCGGGGTAGACGATCCCGAGGCGGCACCCGCGGTGTCCGAGCATCGGGTTCGACTCGTGCAGGCTCGCCACCCGTGCCTTCACCTTGTCGACGCTCAGGCCGAGCTGCTTCGCCAGGTGCTCCTGCTGCCCGGCCTCGTGGGGCAGGAACTCGTGGAGGGGGGGATCCAGGGTCCTGATCGTGACCGGTCGGCCGGCCATCGCGCGGAAGATGCCGGCGAAGTCCTCGCGCTGCAGCGGCAGCAGCTTGGCGAGGGCCTTGGCGCGATCCTCGGGCGAGTCGGCCAGGATCATCTCCTGCATCGGCTCGATCTTTCCGGGGCCGAAGAACATGTGCTCGGTGCGGCACAGCCCGATGCCCTCCGCGCCGAACGCAACCGCCTCGCCGGCCTGATCCGGCTGATCGGCGTTCGTGCGCACACCCAGCGTGCGGACCTTGTCGGCCCACTTGAGGAGTCGGTCGTAGGCCTGGAAGAGCGAGGAGCTCTCCGCCTTCAGCGTCTTGGTGACGAGGACCTGCTTGACCTCGGACGGGTGGGTCGCCACTTCGCCGAGGATCACCTCCCCGGTGGTACCGTCGAGGCTGATCCAGTCACCTTCCTTCACGACGTGCTTCTTGCCGCGGGCCTCGCCCGCCGCGTAGTCGATGCGCAGCTCGCCGCAGCCGGCGACGCACACCTTGCCCATCTGCCTGGCGACCACCGCCGCGTGCGACGTCATTCCGCCGCGCGCGGTGAGAATGCCTTGCGCCGCCTTCATGCCGCGGATGTCGTCGGGGCTCGTCTCGATCCGGACCAGGATCACTCGCTCGCCCTTGGCGGCCCAGGCCTCGGCGTCCTCGGCGTGGAACACCGCGCGGCCGCTCGCAGCGCCCGGTCCGGCGTTCAGGCCCTTCGCCACGAGCCGGCCTTCGGCGACCGCCGCCTTCTTGGCCTTCGGTTCGAAGATGGGGACCAGTACCTGCTCGAGCTGTTCCGGCTCGACCCGCTCGACCGCCTCCTCCGGCGTGATCAGCCGCTCGGCGGCCATGTCGGAGGCGATGCGGACCGCCGCGAGACCCGTGCGCTTACCGGAGCGGGTCTGGAGCATCCAGAGGCGTCCCTTCTGGATCGTGAACTCCATGTCCTGCATGTCGCGGTAGTGCTTCTCGAGCTTCTGGTAGATGCGCGTGAGCTCCTGGTAGGCCGCCGGCATCTCCTTCGCGAGGTCGGAGATCGGGTTGGGAGTGCGGGTGCCCGCCACCACGTCCTCGCCCTGCGCGTTGGTGAGGTATTCGCCGTAGAAGCGACGCTCACCCGTCGACGGGTCGCGAGTGAACGCGACGCCGGTCGCCGAATCGGTGCCCATGTTGCCGAACACCATCGCCTGCACGTTCACGGCGGTGCCACCACCCTCGGGGATCTTGTTGATCTGGCGGTAGGCGATCGCGCGATCGTTCATCCACGACCGGAACACTGCCTGGATGGCGCCCGAGAGCTGCACCAGCGGATCCTGAGGGAACACGATCTTGAGGCGCTCGTGGATGCGCGCCTGGAAGCGCTTCACGAGGTCCTTCAGGTCGTCGGTCGTGAGATCGGTGTCGTTGTGGATCCCGAGGGAGTGCTTCTTCTCCTCGATGATCGCCTCGAACGGGTCGATCTGCTTCTTGTCGGTGGGCTTGAGGCCGAGCACGACGTCGCCGTACATCTGGACGAACCGCCGGTAGCTGTCCCACGCGAAGCGCGGGTTGCCGGTGAGCGCGGCGAGACCCTCGACCGTCTTGTCGTTGAGGCCGAGGTTGAGGACCGTGTCCATCATGCCGGGCATCGACTGCTTGGCGCCGCTGCGCACCGACACCAGGAGCGGCTTGGCCGGGTTCCCGAGCTCGGCGCCGAGGATCTTCTCGACCCGCTTGAGATATGCCCTGATGTCGTCCATGAGGCCGGCGGGCATCTTGCCGCCTGCCGCGTGGTACGCGTTGCAGGTCTCGGTGGTGATGGTGAAGCCGGGCGGCACGGGCAGCCCGAGGTTGGTCATCTCGGCGAGGTTGGCACCCTTTCCGCCGAGCAACCCTTTCATGCCGGCGTTGCCGTCGGCCTTTCCTTCACCGAAGAAATAGATCCGTTTCGTGGCCATGCTCTTCCTCCGTTCGCGGAGTAACTAACTTTCCAGCTGGATCTTGGTGAGGTCGCCGACGACGCGGATCAGCGCGGCGACCGAGTCGAGGAGCGCGAGGCGCGCGTGGCGCAGCGTCACGTCGTCGGCCATCACCAGGATGGTGTCGAAGAACGCGGTGACCGGGTCGCGGAGCGCGCGGAGCTGCTCGAGCGCCTCGGTGTAACGGGTTTCGTCGGCGAGCGCCTGGACCTCGGGGCCGAGGCGCTCGACCGCATCGACCAGGCGGCGTTCGGCCGGCTCGGTGAGAAGGTCAGGGCGTGCGGCCACGGTCTCGGGCTGGCCCTTGCGGATGTTGGCGATGCGCCTGGCGGCCCGATAGAGATCGAGGGCCTCCGGATATCCCTTCCAGTCCTGAAGCGCCCGCGCGCGACGTGCGGCATCCACGAAGTCGAGGGTGTGACCACCCGACACCGCGGCATCGAGGACGTCCGCGGCGATCCCCTCGGCCGAGAGCAGGGTGGCCTGCCGTCCGACCAGGAACGCCGCGAGCGAGCCCTCGACGTCGGCGGCCGCCCGATCGAGGGCGAACGCGACGCCGCTGACGGCCCAGCCCAGCGCCTGCCCGACGTCGAGCCGCCAGCCGCGCGCGAGGAGAATCTGGATCACAGCGAGCGCGCGCCTCCTGAGACCGAACGGGTCGGCGGCGCCGGTGGGGACGTCTCCGACGGCGAATGACCCGGCGAGCGTGTCGAGGCGGTCCGCCAGCCCGACCACCGCGCCGATGTCGTTCGCGGGCAGCGAGTCGCCGGCGAATCGGGGCAGGTAGTGCTCGCGGACCGCGTCCGCCACCACGGGGCTCTCGCCATCGGCGGCGGCGTAATAGCCACCCATGATCCCCTGCACCTCGGGAAACTCGCCGACGACCTCGGTCACGAGGTCGGTCTTGCAGAGCAGCGCCGCGCGATCGACCACCGCCAGGTCGGCGAGGCCCAGCGCGGGCGCGAGGCGCGCCGCGAGGTGGCGGATCCGCTCGACCTTGGCGCGGCTGGTGCCGAGCTTCTTGTGGTACGTCACGCCTTCCAGTGCATCGAGGCGGTCGATCAGGCGCTTTTTCCGGTCGACCTCGTAGAAATATCGCGCGTCGGCGAGCCGCGCCCTGAGCACCGACTCGTTGCCGTGGCGCACCACCTGGGGGTCGCGGACGCGCGTGTTCGAGATCGTGACGAAGTGGGGGAGGAGCTTTCCGGACTCGTCCTCGACGGCGAAGTAGCGCTGGTGAACGCGCATCGCCGTGAGCAGCACTTCGCGGGGCACCTCGAGGAACTCGGGCTCGAACGAGCCGAGCACCGGGTTGACCGATTCGACCAGGAAGGTGACCTCGTCGAGAAGGCCAGGGTCGGGGACCGCCCGACCGCCGACCGACCGTGCGAGCTCGGCGACGCCTTGCTCGATGGCGCCGCGCCGCGCGGTTGGCTCGGCGACCACGCCGCCACGCTCGAGCGCGGCGAGGTAGCTCGCGACGCCGTCGACGGGGATCGGTGCAGCACCGCCGTGGACTCGGTGCCCTCGTGTGGCTCGTCCGCTCGCGACCGGCCCGAGGCTGAACGGCAACACCTCGTCCCCGAGGAGCGCCACGACCCACCGGATCGGGCGTCCGAAGCTGATCTCCGGGTCGCCCCAGCGCATCGACTTGGGGAACGGCACCGACAGGATCCGGCCCGGCAACTTGGCCGCGAGGTGCGCCGCAGCGTGCGCTCCCTCGCGGGTGACCCGCACCATCGCGTACTCGCCCTTGTCGGTGGCGACGCGGGTCAACGCCGAGACCGCGACGCCCTGCTTGCGGGCAAATCCCTCGGCCGCCTTGGTGGGTGCGCCGCTGGCGTCGAATGCGACGCTCGCCGCGGGGCCGAGCGCCTCGCGCGTCTCGGCCTCGCCCCGGTCCGCGACGGCCTCGATGATCACCGTGAGCCGCCGCGGCGTGCCCAGGCTGCGCGACGTGCCGTGGGCGATCCGTGCCTCGTCGAGGAGCGCGACCACACGCTCACGGAGCGCCTCCATCGCGGGTGCGACGAAGCGCGCCGGCAGCTCCTCGGTGCCGATCTCGAGCAGCAGGTCGTGGCTCATCGCCCTGTGCCCGTGCCGGCCGCGTCGCTGCCGCCCGGGTCCGCGGGTGGCGCGCAGTACTTGGCCACGTAAGCCTGCGCGCACGCCTTCGCGAGCACGCGCACGCGCCCGATCATCGCGGTGCGCTCCGAGACCGAGAGCGCGCCCCGCGCGTCGAGCACGTTGAAGACGTGCGAGCACTTGAGCGTGTGGTCGTAGGCCGGCAGCACCGCGTCGGCGGCGAGGAGCGCCTTGACCTCACGCTCGAAGCCAGTGAACGACGCGCGCGCCAGCTCGACGTCCGCGAGCTCGAAGTTGTAGCGCGAGAACTCCACCTCGGTGCGCTTGTGGACGTCACCGTAGCTGACGCCGGTCTGCCACTCGATCTCGTGGAACCAGTCCTTCTTCTGCAGGTACATCGCGATCCGCTCGAGCCCGAGCGTGATCTCGGCCGAGATCGGCCGGAGCTCGATACCGCCGATCTGCTGGAAGTAGGTGAACTGGGTGATCTCCATGCCGTCGCACCACACTTCCCAGCCGAGACCGGATGCGCCGAGCGTAGGGGACTCCCAGTCGTCCTCGACGAAGCGGATGTCGTGCTCCGCGGGGTCGATCCCGATCTCGGCGAGGCTGGCCAGGTAGGTCTCCAGCACGTCGTCCGGGGCTGGCTTCAGGATCACCTGGAACTGGTAATAATGCTGAAGACGGTTCGGGTTTTCACCGAAGCGCCCGTCCTTGGGACGGCGCGACGGCTGGACCAGCGCGGTGCGCCACGGCTGCGAGCCGAAGACTCGCAGGAACGTCGCAGGGTGGAAGGTTCCCGCACCGACCTCGAGGTCGTAGCCCTGGTGGAGGACACAACCCTGGCGAGCCCAGAACTGCGACAGGCGCAGGATCAGGTCCTGGAAGTTGAGCGGCGGGATGGAGGAGCTCAAAGCTCGGTCGCCTGTGCCGACCCGCAGCCGGGGCGCGGCATTCGCGCTACGCGAAAAGCCGAACGGTTCCGGTGAGATGAAAGAGGTGCGCGGGGAGGGCTGAAACCAGCGCGAGTCTAGGGGCGGTGCCAGAAGGTGTCAACCAATCGAGGCGATTTTTTGCGCCTTTCGCGACGATTTTCGGCGCCGACGCCCTAGGCGGATCGTGCAGCGCGGAGGAACTCGAGCGCGCGCAAGCGGCGCCCGGCGAGGTGCTCGAGCGCCGTGCCGAGGAGCTCGACCGCGGTTCGGGCCGCCTCTGGGTCCGAGCTGTCGGGCCGGAGCGCGGCGACCCGCGACGCGAGGCTCGGTTCGATCGTCGCCACGCTGGCGTCGCTCGAGCAGCGTGCGCAGACCATCGCGACGCGTGACGCGTCGAACCGAGCCTGCGCGCCGAGAGCGGATCCGCAGCGCACGCACGCGTCGAAGCGCGGGGCGAAGCCGGCGTCGGCGAGCACCGTGGCCAGGAACCAGGCGAGGGCCGCGTGTGGCTCCGCTGCGGCGCCAACGAGCCCGAGCATCTCGACCAGGATGCGGAAGCGTCGAGCGGCGTTCTCGCCTTCGACGCTCAGCACGTCGCAGGCCTCGAGCGCGACGTGGATGACCGTGAAACCGCTCACCGGGTCGGGACCGAGGTCGGGCGGCCGCGCGCCTGCGAAGCCATCGACGGTCACGAGCTCCGAGCGCCCCTGCGTGTGGTGGGAGAGGAGACCCCGGTTGCCCGGATCGAGCCCGGCGCCGAAGCGCTTGCGAGAGCGGCGTGCGGCGCGCGCGATGCCGCGGACCTTGCCCCCTTCGGCGGCGAGGAAGGTCACGATCAGGTCCGCCTCGCCGTAGGGCGTCACCCTGAGCGAGATGGCGTCGGTCTCGGTCAAATGGGGTCTCGGTGGAGGTCAGGGCAGGGCGAGCTGGGTGGGGTCGGACAGGTCGACGTGGAAGCCCACTCGGACGGCGGCCTCGAAGCTCGCGCCGCTCGCCAGCGCGGTCATCGTGTCGGTCAGCGCGGTCGGCCCACCTCTCGCGAGGAGCAAGTCGGTGTAGCGGTCCGCGCCAGCGAAGGCCGTATCCCAGCGCTCGGGGGGCAGGCTCGCGAAAGGCCATCGCAAGCTCGCGAGCGGAGCGGTCGGCTGCGCTCGTGGCTGCTTCGCGGAGGTCGCGCCGAGGGTCGTGAGCCGTTCGGCGACGCCCTCCTCGAACCAGGCCGGGACGCGCCCGCCCGCGATTCCCCGGATCACGGCGTGCGCGAGCTCGTGACGGAAGACCGCCGCCGCGGCCGTCGGGCCGCCGATCGGGTCCAGCCCCCCGACCGGGACCCGTGGCCCCGCGAGCCTGGTCATCTGCCAGCCGCAGCGCAGGCTGGCGCGGGCGGAGAACGGCTGCGACGGATCGACGATCACTCTCGGTGGCATCGTCAGCTTCACGCCCAGCCGTAGCTCGACGTCGTCGAGCGCGTGCTCGAGCGCGTCCTCGATGGTCCGGCGCGTGCCGCGCGGGAGGTCGCCGAGCCACACGACGGACAGCCGAGCCGTCGGTTCGACCAGCGCCACCCGCTCGCGTTCGACGAGCGCGATTCGCTCGCCGAGCCGCGGATCGCCGGTGGAGCCCGCAGCGGCTCGGTAGTCCGCCGCGGCGCGGCGCAGGTCGCCGAGCGAATGGTGGACCTCGGCTGACCAGGCGAGCGCCTCGCGGTCGTCGCCGCCGAGCGACGCATAGCGGTCGAACTCGCGCCGGGCGTCGTCGAGTGCGCCAGCGAGCATGGCGGCGCGTCCGGACCCGCGCACCGCCCGGGTCGAATCGGGATCGGCGCGGAGCGCGCCGTCGAACGCCTCGCGCGCACCATCGAGGTCGAGCTCGCCGAGCGCGGTCTCTCCGAGCGCGACCCAGGCGTCGCGGGTGGCCAGGCGGGCGCTCTCGCTGGTGGGATCGAGCGTGCGCGCGCGCAGGTAGTGCTCGATCGCGGCCCGGATTCGCCCCGCGTTGAACTGCTCGTGGCCGCGCTCGATCTCGGCGACCGCCCCGGCTCGTGCGTTCTCACCGGTGGTGCGCTCGTGATCCCGCCGCGACACGTGCACGAGTGGCGCCCGTGCATCTTCCTCCACCTGCTGGCGGGTGGTCCGGTAGCCGCGCTGTCGCTCGCGGAGGTCGTGACCCAGCCACCAGATGCCTGCGACCAGGCCGAGGAGCACCAGGCACGCCGCAGCCCACGCCCAGCGTCCGAGCGCCCGCGCGTCCGGAGCACGCCGCACCGGCCGCGCCCGGTGTGGCGGCGGGGGCGCGGGCGGCGCTTGCGCCGTGTCCGTCGTGGAGGTCCGCACCGCCCGAACCTGCGCGCCGAGCTTGAGCAGGTTCGACTTGATCTCGGTCGACTCCTCGAGCGTGAGCCCGACGAGTAGTTCGCTCGGCACGGATTCGAGCCGCTCGCCCAGGACCTGGCGATCGGGGAAGCGCCCCGAGCCGAGCAGGTAGGAGACCAGCGCGCGGCGATCCACGACCCCGCTCAGGTCGTCCAGGTGAATGGAATACGTGAGCGCATCGGACCACCGAACGGCGGGCGAGGGTGCCGTCGACGTCAGGTCGGCGCCACAGCTCGGGCAGCGCGCACGTGTTCGAGGCACCTCGCTCCAGCAGCGCGGGCAGTGATCCGTCGCCACGGGGTTCGCCTCTCAGCGCCGCCCGGCCGGCCGAGAGGTCGGCGCGGGGAGCTCGCGGCGCACGAACACGCCCTTGTCGCCGGCGGCCCCGAGGTCGCGGCCGTCGAGGGTCAGGTTCACGGCCCCGCCGTCTCCGACCCTGAGCACGAAGCGACGCGCCGTGATGCTCCAGTCGTCGCCGAGCTGGAGCAGGCGATCCTGGGGCGGGCCATCGTCCGGGATGACCTGTACCCACGTCGAGGCGATCCCGTGCAGCACCAGCACCGAGCCGCTCTCGACGCGTGGGGCCGCCGTAGCTGGCTGTCCCGGCTTCTTCGGGGTCGGCTGGCCCGGGGGGGCGGGCTCGTCGGCCTCGCGGGTCGCTCCAGGGTCCGCGCCGCCGGCATCACCCGGGCCGCGGCGCGGTACGCGAAATCCGGGCGCGGTACTGGTCGGGACCTGAGTCTGCGCCGACGGAGGTTCGCTCGGAACCTCGACGGGTGGCCCCTTGAGCGTCTTCTCGATCTCCTTCAGACCCAGCTCCTGCTTGAGCCGATCGATCCGCTCCTCGGGCGTGGGGGTGTGCTCGTCCGGCCCCGTGGGCGGCGGGGGCTCGGGCGCGTCCTGGGTCTTGGCCGGCTTGCGCTTCACCAGCTCGGCGAGCGCGTCGCGGTGGATCGCGAGCTCGATCAAGGCGAAGGCCGAGGCCACGACCGCGAGCCCGAGGAACGCCATCCGGCGCACGCGCGCCCACGGCATCCCGAGGGCGCGACGCGCCTCCGCCTCGTCCGCCAGGAACGCCGCCTCGAAGCGCAGCACCACAGAGGCCGGGTCGAGACCCACGTAGTCGGCGTAGGCGCGCAGGAAACCCTTGACGAAGGGAATCGCCGGCAGCGAGTCGAGACGGCCGTTCTCCAGGCTGTCGAGGATGTTGGCGCTGATCTTGGTGCTCTGCGCGACCTCGTCGAGGCTGATGCCGCGCAGCTCGCGCTCGCGTCGGAGGTATTCGCCGAACGCCTTCACGATGGGTTCACGCGCGCGACTCGCGACATGCCGGTGTCGCCTCGCGGCCGTCGAACGCGGATCAGCGGGGCGACGCCGCCTCGGGTGTCGCCCCGCCGGCCGGCGGGGGCGCCGCGCTCGCGGGCATGGCTGGCGCGTCGGGCGCCAGCAGCGTCCGGTAGCGGCGCGCCTGCTCGGCGGTCTCGCCGCGTGGCTCGAGCTTGAGGCACTTCTCGAACGCGCTCAGGGCCTCGGCGTTGCGGCCGCGCCGGAGCTCGATCTTGCCGAGCTCGAAGTAGCCCGCGGCGTACGTGGGCTCGTCGAGCACCGCCTGCTGACAGGTGCGATGGGCGTCCTCGAGCCTTCCGGCGCGATCGTAGGTGCGGCACAGGGCGGTCTCGATGGCGCCACTGCGGGGACGCAGCGCGCGACCCTTCTCGAGGGTCTCGATCGCCTCGGCGAAGCGCTGCGTCTCGGTATACGCGTCGGCGAGGTTGAGGAGCGCCGCCTCGGGGGTCGCGTAGTGGGCCTCGGGCGCCAGCGCGGCCTGGAAATCCGCGATCGCGTCGTCGAAGCGGCGCGCCCGGCTCAGCACCACGCCGCGCGAGTTGAGGAGAGCGGGGTTCTTGGGCGAGAGCTCGATCGCCTCGGTGAGCACCTCGATCGCCCGTGCGCTGTTGCCCGACTCGCTGAGCGCGAGACCGAGTGCGTGCAGCACGTCGACGTTCTTGGGATCCAACGTGCGCGCCACCTCGAGGTCGCGCACGGCGCGGTCCGGGTTGCCGGCGCGCAGCGCGGAGAGTCCGTTCTGGTAGCGGAACTTCGGGTCGTTCTGGATGTCCTTGATCGGCGAGTCCTCCTGCTTGTCGCAGGCGGCTGCGAGCGCGACCAAGACGATCGACAGGACGCGGACGACGGCACGTTTCGAGGGCACGCGACTCCTTCGGCGGTGAGAGGGCGGATTATGTGGCCGACGCTTTCGGGGTGGCAAGCACGGCGCTTTCGTCGTGGTCCGGGTCCGCGTTTGCGGGCGCGCGAGGTGCCCGTTCGTGGTGGAGGCGGGCTAGACTCGCCGCGGCTCGCGTCCCGCGGACCGCCGTCGACAACGGATCCGACCATGAATCGTCGCTCCCACGTTCACGTCAGTCGTCCCTCGAAGCCGTCGCCGCGTGCCGGCGAGAGCGGGCTGATCCTCACCTTGATCCTCATCGGCGTGCTCGCGCTCACGGTGTGCGCCGTGGCCTGGGCGACGCTGCGCGGGACGCCGCGCGACCTCGCCGCTCCCCCGTCGCGCCTGGCTAGCTGCTCGCTGCTCGCCGACAACGCCTTCCTCGAGGGGAAGGGCCGTCTGCTCCGGACGCTGGACGACCGGCTGCGAACCGGTGCGACGCTGGCCGACGAGGAGCGCAGGCTCGCCTCCGGCATCCTCGATGGCGCGACCTATACGGTGACGGCGCGCGGGCAGTCGGTGGCGCCCGGAACCTCGGTGCTCGACCAGCCGATCACCGTCACGTCGTCCTGCCGCTCGCCCGACGGCACCACGGCGAGCGTGGTGGTGCAAGGGCGCGCTCTGGCGCGCTCGGCGTTCGAGATCCCATTCTGTGCCTGCGGCGACGTGGTCGCCGGCGAGGCGCTGAGCGCCGGCTTCCCGGATACCGACTCCGCCGATCCCGCGGCGACGGCCCGCTTGGTGCTCGCCGCGAACGGCGCCATCCGCCTCACCTCCGCGGACGTGCGGGGCGGGATCGTCGCCGGCGCCGACCTCGTGGGCAACGGGATGCCCGCGGGTGGATCGTACGCGGGCGGGGAGAACCGGATGGGCGGCACGGCGCGTGTCCTGCCGACTCCGCGACCGTGTCGGTGCGACGACACCGCGCTGAGCCGTGACCTTCCGGACCACGCGGTGTCCGCGGCCACACCGCTCCCATCGGTTGCCGTGGGCAAGGGCGGGCCAGCTCGAGGCGGCGCCTCGAGCCCGCCGGCGACTCGGGGTGGAGAGGTGGGCGCGAGCTGCGATCGGTGGCTGGAGGGGACCCGGCTCGAGGTCCCGGCCGGGGCCGCCTGCGAGCTCGGGGGCGGCCGCCTCGGGCTGACCCGGTTGGTGCTGGGAGAAGGCGCACGAGTGACGGTACGGGCCGCGAGTCGCCTCGACCTGAGCGGCGACGGGCCGTTCGAGATCGGAGCCGCCGCGGGGTTCGAGACCGCGAGGGCAGGTGATCTCGCGATCTCGTCGAGCACCGCCGCCGACTTGAAGCTCGGCGCCGGGAGCCTCCGAGCGTGGGTGTTCGCTCCTCGCGCTCGGGTGGTGCTCGGCGACGGCGCGCGCTTCGAAGGCGCGCTCGCCGTGGGGCACCTCGAGCTCGGACGCGGCGTGCATCTCGAGGCGGACGGCCAGGCCCAAGCGGACGCGATCTACGTGGCTGACTTCCGCGAAGACGACTGGCGCCTCGAGCCGAGCACGCCGCCGGTCGGGTCGAGCCGATCCTGACCTTTTTTCATAGCACCGTCAGATCCGACGGCTTTCGTCGGGGCCGCCGACGGTGATGGTCCGCCCCACGAACCGCTCGATGCCGATCCCGAACCTCCACCGGGACCCGGGCGGCGATCCCCCGCTCGCGAAAACCATCTGACAATTCGAGATGTTCCCGGGGTTCACCTCGCCAGGCTCACGGGCCCTGCGGGGTTTCCACTCCGGATCGCGGCTGGTTGGCGCAACCCTTGCTCACTAGCCGCGCGAAGCCGGAGCCCCGCGTGCGGGGTGCGGAGACCGGCCCACCACGCAGGGGGATGAGGATGCATGCCATGAACGGTTCAAGCATCGACGCCGGACGAGGGTCGCAGGGGCGCTGGATCGCGCTCGCCGCGCTCGCCGCGGTGGTGGCGCTCGCGGGATCACCGCGGGTTGCGCACGCCCAGAGCTGCGAGGTGCCGATCATCGTCCAGTCGAACGTCAAGCCGAACGTGCTCATCGCGTTCGACTCCTCGGCGTCGATGCGCGAGCTCGCCACGGCCGCCGGCGCGCCCGTCTACAACGCCAACACGACCACCTACAAGTCGACGCTCGAGACCTACCTGGCGACGCTCGACGTGAACACGTCGCCGGTGAAGAAGCACATGCAGGACCTGCTCGGGAACAGCGGCAACACCGGCTTCACCGACGCGGCGATCTACGACGCCGCGGAGAACAAGGTCTGCAACGACTACAAGAGCGGCAACTGCAGCTCGTCGACGAACCTTTCGTGGGCGGCCAAGTGCAACCTGGGCGCGAAGCAGGACGCCGTCGACGGGCCCGCGCAGTGCGTCGACGCCCCGGGCGGCGGCAACACCGGCAAGGTCCCCCGCTACAACGACCAGGGGATCTCGAACCCGAGCAACTGCTGGGCGGACGGCAAGGGCATCGCCAACCCCGACATGACCAACGCCCAGGGTCGTCAGCTCAACGCCACCGACCCATGCAAGACCACGCCCCAGCCCGGTTACACGAACGTCGAGACTCTCTTCCAGGGCAAGTTCCTGAACTACCTCCACGGCCGCAAGAGCCGTGACGACGTCGCGCGCCAGGTGCTGCGCAACCTGGTGAACTCGACCCAGACGCAGATCAACTGGGGTCTCATGAACTTCGTGGTGCGCCGGAGCGGCACGCTGCCCGGCCCCGCGGGGCTCGGCGGGCTCTTGACCGCGCAGATCAACGGGGTCGACTCGGTGGCCAGCGCCACCAACGTGGTCAACGCGCTTCGCAACTACAGCGGCACCGTCGGCTGGGATTCGGCGTTCACTGCCAACCCGCCGACCTTCACGCAGACCGGCATGATGATGAACTCGTTCGGCTCGACCGAGCTCGCCGACCAGCTTCGCGACGCGGTGAAGTACTTCCAGGGGACGCTGCCGAACCCGGGCGGCGGCAACTACGCGAGCCCGATCGCGTACTCGTGCCAGCCGAACTTCACCGTCGTGGCCACCGACGGCTTCCCGACCGACGACGACATGAAGGAGCTCGGCAGCACGCGCACCGACGCGGCGCCCAGCATCAGCTCCTACTGCACCAACGATCACGGCGACCTGGCCCGCGAGGGCAGCGACGACGACAACGACGCGTTCGACGACTACGCGGACTGCGTCAACAAGGAGGTCGACCTCAGCTCGAGCCTGGGCGGACGCCAGAAGATGGACATCTACACCATCGGCTTCGCCGAGGACGTCGTGAGCGCCGCCGACTTCCTCACCGACGCCGCCACCGGCGGCGGTGGCGAGTTCTACCCGGCCGCCGACGAGGCGGGGCTGATCCAGGCCTTCGCGAACGTCACCAAGTCGATCCTCGAGCGCAGCGCCTCGGCGACCTCCGCGGCGGTCGTGTCCACCTCGGGCGTCGGCACCGACATCCTGGTGCCCGCGAACTTCGAGACGGTCTCCTGGAACGGTCAGCTCAAGGGATTCGCGCTTCCCTACACGACCACCGCCACGCCGATCTGGAAGGCCGGCGACCTGCTCGAGTCCCGAGCGGCGTCGACCCGCAACATCTTCGCGGTCATCGACGGGGCGGATGCCGACACGCGGATCGACGATCGCATCGACTTCACGGTGGCCAACGAGGCGACGCTGCGCAGCTACCTGGGCGCGGCGACCTCGACCGAGGGCTCGAACCTCATCAACTGGGTGCGCGGCACCGATGGATTCGGGTACCGCACCCGCGACGCCGACCAGGACGGCCAGGTGTGGAAGCTCGGCGACATCATCAACTCGAACCCGGTGGTGGTGGGCGCACCGCCGTTCTTCTACCCCCAGTCGAGCTATCAATCCTTCTACTCGACCTACGAGACCCGTTCGACGGTGATCTACGTGGCTTCCAACGACGGCATGCTGCACGCCTTCGACGCGGCCACCGGCGCCGAGCGGTGGGCGCTGGTCCCCAACTGGAACCTGCCGGTGTTCAAGCAGTACCTGACCGATCCGAACTACTGCCACCGCTTCACGTTCGACGGCAGCCCGCGCGTCGTCGACGCCTACTTCGGCGTCGACGGTGCCGCGGCGGCTTGGCACACGGTGCTGGTGGTGGGCGCGGGAGCGCATGGCGGCTACATCGCGCTCGACGTCACGGACCCCGGCCCCGCCAACGCCCCCAACCCGCCGGTGGTGCTGTGGCAGTGGCCGAACCCGAGCAACTTCGCGGTGCCGGCCACGCTCGCCGAGGCGCGCCTCGGTGAGGCCCGCGCGCGGCCCGCGGTGCACCTCCTGAACGGTGGCACGTTCCCGACCTCCACGACCTCGTGGTTCGCGACCATCCCGTCGGGGATCAACAACTCGGACGGCGATGCGTACCTCTTCAACATCGCGCTCGAGACCGGCCTCTCGGACTCGACGCGCCTGTTCAACGTCGACCCCGCCGACGACTCCGGCAACGGCCTGACCGATCCGGCCAACATCGACATGACCGGCGACCAGGCCACCGATCGCGTGTACGTCGGCGATCGCCAAGGAAGCTCTGGCGCTGGGACGTCGGCCAGACCACCAACCCGACCCAGCTGATCTACAGCGCCGGCTCCACGCGGCCCATCACGGATCGGCCGGT
The DNA here is from genome assembly GCA_016713535.1 of Deltaproteobacteria bacterium. Lineage (GTDB taxonomy): Bacteria > JADJOY01 > JADJOY01 > JADJOY01 > JADJOY01 > JADJOY01. Next base: position 7,264 of record JADJOY010000034.1, on the reverse strand, counting down.
CCTGGCGTTTCGCTCGAAGACCGTGAGCGACACGGGCGTGATCGCCTACTTCGGTACCGGCAAGTACGAGGTCTCGGCGGACATCAGCGACGTCAACGTCCAGCGCCTCTACGCGGTTCTCGACGTCGGCACACGCAGCGGCACCCCCTCGACCGCGCTGGTGGCCGACGCGAACCTCACCAACGCGACCAACTCGTCGACGGGCAGCTCGTCGACCACCCTGCTCACGTCCGGCTGGTACATCGACCTCAAGCTGGACGCCAACGGCGAGCCGGGTAGCGGCAACACCGCGGCCGGCGCGCGCGTGCTCTATCCAGGCGTGCTGACGAACGGGATCTACTTCGTGACCGTCTTCACGCCCACGGCGCAAGTTTGCGACCTCGGTGGTCTCGCGACCTTGATGGCGGTGAACGCGTCGACCGGCAGCCCGTTGGGCGCCCCGGTGCTCGACATCAACAACGACGGAGTCGTCGACAGCTCGGACGTGCGCAGCGGTCAGCCGGCGCGCGCCGTGACGCTGGGCACGGGCGTTCCGTCGCAGCCCGTGATGGACGCCGAGCGTCAGACCTTGATCGTGCAGACCAGCGACACCCAGTTGCACCCCGTCAAGATCAGCACGGGCGGGTCGGCGGTGACGGCCGACCGCTGGAAGATCCTCAACCGCTGACGAACCGATCCGCACCGGACACACGGAGAACGACCATGAAACCTCAGGCAAGAAAGCTCAACGGCGAGTCGGGCGTCGCCCTGGTGCTGGTGCTGTTGATCCTGGTGGCGCTGACCTTCGCGGCCACCGGGCTCATGACCTCGAGCCAGCGCGACGTCGCCTCGGTGGGGCGCGAGGTCGCGAAGCAGGCGGCGATCTTCGGCGCCGACGCCGGGTTGCAGTCCGGCCGGAGCTGGTTCCGGAGCAAGCAGTACTTCGGCCCGCCGCAACGCGCCAACGCAGCCGCGATCGCCACGTCGACGGACACGGGCTACTGGAACATCCGCAACTTCGGTGGCCTCGGCAGCAACGGCAGCTCGACCGTGAAGAACTTCCAATCCATCACCCCGGACATGACCGTGAACAGCGGCAAGACGCGGGTGTGGTTCCAGGTTGCGACGCTGCCGGGCTCGGTGAGCTTCCAGACTCGCCAGACCGGTGAGGAGGCAGGCAAGACCGTGAAGTACACGTTCGAGCTGCAGTCCGTGTCGACGCACGGGGGCGTCGGCAACGTCACGATCTCGCAGCTCGTGAGCCAGGTCTACAGCCTCAACTTCTACAGCGGCTGACGCGCGCGAAGGTGCAAGCCCCGCGCGGGGTAGGCCGGGCCCGTGGGTCACCACGGGCCCGGTTCCGTTCTGGGTTCCACGGTCGAGGAGACCCGGCCAGCCCCCGACCGCCTGCGGCGGCGCCGGTCGACGGGCCAGCGGCGACGGGTGAGATGACACGGTGCGTGGGGACCGTGATCGCGGTGGCGGCCGCGGGACCGTTCGTGGCGGCGAGCGCGCAAGCGCAGGGCGCGCCGCAGCGGCGCCTCGCGAAGTTCCGCTGCGAACCCGTCTAGAAGTGCAAGGGGAAGCGCCGGGTGGACGCGACCGCGAAGGACTGCAACCGCAAGCACGGCGATATCCTGAACCGAGGCCGGGCGGGCGAACGATGCGCGCGGTCGCGCCGGTCGTGTCATCGTCCGCCGCGCAGGAACCAGCGACGGTACCGATCGAGCCCGGTTCGGCAGCGCGCACCTCACGCGCCCCGTGATCCCGTCGCGCTGAGGGGCACGAGCCGCGCCCTCGACACCGCGTGACGAGCGCCGCCCTCGGGGTCCCGCAGACGGCCGCGTTGCCGGCCGATCGACCGCGGCGTTCGTTGACATCGCTTTTCGGCGCGTGATAGCACGGGCCGCCTTCGCGATGGCGCGTCGATCTCGCGCGCCGTCCTCCCGTCTCGGCGGCGCAGGAGCGCCCTTCTCTCATGTTCGGTGACGATCGACGACGTGGTCCCGGCCTGGGGGTCACGCTGGGCGTGCTCTTGCTGTCCGGTGTGCTCGGCACCGGCCTCGGGCAGGGCATCGGCTCACTGCTCCCCGGCCAAGGCCTCCTTCACGACATCATCGCGGGACGCCAGCCGTTCGGCATGGAGCCCACGCGCTTCGACTTCTGGGTGCTGGACTTCACGTTCGGCTTCCACGTGCACATCAACGGAGTCGGGCTCTTGCTCATGATCCTGGCGCTGGTGGTGGTGCGGCGCGCCTGAACGTGTCCCGGCCGAGGCGCAGCGTGAGGTCGAGCTCGCGAGCGGCATGGCGGGTGTTCAGGCCGTGGGCCGTGCTCGTCGCGGCGATGACCGCGGCTCTGCCACGGCCGGCGCAGGCGCAGCTCGCCGTCGAGCTGGTGGTCGACGCTTCCGGCAGCATGTGGGGGCAGCTCGGCGGGCTCCCCAAGACGATCGTGGTGCGCGAGGGGCTGCGTGCCGTGCTCGACCGCATAGCCCGCCAGGACGTGCGGGTGGGGATGACCACGTTCGGCGCGCTCGCCGCGTCGGGGTGCGACAACGTCGACGTGCCGGTGCCGCTCGGCCCCGCCGACGGCACGGCGGTGCTCGACGTGCTGGGGAGCCTCAACCCGCGCGGCCTCTCGCCGATCGTCGAGGCGGTGAAGCGCGCCGGCGGCGAGCTCGCGCGTTCGGATGGCAAGCGCGTGGTCGTGGTGTTCGCCGACGGCGCCGACGGTTGCGCGGCCAACGCCTGTGACGCCCTCAAGTCGTGGCGCGGCAGCGACGGCCCGCAGGTCTTCGTGATCGGACTGGCCGTGTCCGAGACCGAAGCCGAGCAGCAGCTCGCCTGCCTCGCCGAGGCGGGCGGTGGCGCCTACGTGAACGCGAGCACCATCCGCGGCATCGAGGAAGCGATGCGCGGCTGGGTCGACAAGCTCGTGGCGCAGGACCGCGAGGAGCGGCTGGCGGCCGATCGGGCCCGCGCCGAGGCGGCCCGCATCCGCGCGGCGACCCACCTCCGGATCGAGCTTCGCGGCGGCCTCGCCCCCGCGTACTGCCGGGCGCTGGTGGTGGCGAAGGCGGAGCTCGACGGCAAGGCGATCGATCTCGGCGCGTCCGGCGGTGACCTTCCGTGCGCGGCGCCGAGCACGCTCCTCGACACGGTGACGGACCCGGGCAACCACACCCTCACGTTCGCCTACCGCAAGCGCTCCGCGTCGGGCGACGTCGTCGAGAGCGAGACCGTCACCGTCCCGCTCGCGGTCGGACCGGCGCAGACCACCACCGTGGCGATCGAGGCTCGCGCCGGGATGCTGCGCTATCGAGCGGTCCCCACCGTCACGAGCGCGGTCACGGCGCCGGCCCCGTCCGGCGCGGGGAGCTCGTCGGGCGGCGCCGCGGCGCGCTGAACGGTCCGCTCGCGGCCTGAAATGCCGCTAGAATCGGCGCCGCGACCGCCGCGGACACCGGCGGAGCGTGAGGCCGATCGGATGGATGCGCGACACACGGCGAGCGAGGTGGAGCGAAGGGCGACGGGAGCGCGGCTCGCGCTCTCGTGGGCCGTCGTCGCGCTGCTGGCCTCGAGCGTGCCGCTGGTCGCCGGTTGTGACGAGCGCGAGGCGGCCGCGAGCGTGGCCACGCTGAAGATGCCGCTCGACACCGAGCCGCCGAGCCTCGACCCGCAGCTCGCTCAGGACGTCACCTCCTTCCACATGGTGACGAACCTCTTCGAGGGGCTCACCAAGCTCGCGCCCGACGGCGGCACGCTGCCGGCGGTGGCGCGCTCGTGGGAGACCCGGGAGGACGGCAAGGTCTACGTCTTCCACCTCGATCCGCGCTCGCGCTGGAGCGACGGCAAGCCGGTCAGCGCCGCCGACTTCGTGTACGCGTGGCGGCGCCTGATCGATCCCGACGTCGCCGCCGAATACGCCTACATCCTGTACGACCTCGAGAACGCCAAGGACGTGAACGCCGGCAAGCTGCCGCTCGAGGCGCTCGGCGTGGCCGCGCCCGATCCGCTCACCTTCGAGGTCCGCCTCACCAAACCGCTGGTGACGCTGCCCGCGATCGCCGAGATGATGAACACCTTCCCGGTGCGCCAGGACGTGGTGGAGGCGTACGGGGATCGCTGGACGTCGCCCGAGCACCTCGTCGGCAACGGCGCCTACCGCCTCGAGAGCTGGCGCCACGACTACCGCCTGGTGCTCACCGCCAACCCGCACTACCGGCTCGGTCCGCCCGCGATCGAGCGGGTCGAGGCGTTCGTCGTCGCGACCAAGTCGACAGGGCTCAACCTCCTCGAGACCGGCAAGCTCGACTGGATCGAGCTGACCGGCCAGGACCTGCCGGCCTACCAGGACGACCCGCGGCTCCACTCGAAGCCGCAGTTCTACGGCGTCTACTACGGCTTCAACGTGGGTAAGAAGCCCTTCGACGACGTGCGCGTTCGCAAGGCGCTGTCGCTGGCGATCGATCGTAGCGAACTGCCGCGCGTGCTCCGCGGAGGGCAGGTGCCCACCACCTCGTGGATCCCGCCCGGCCTGCTCGGCTACGCGCCCGGCATCGGCCTCGGCTACGACCCCGAACGGGCCCGCAGCCTCCTCGCCGAGGCCGGCTTTCCGGGCGGCAAGGGCTTTCCACGTGCCGACCTCGCGTACAACGAGGACCCGGACTACCGCGCGGTGTCCGAGAACCTCGCCGCCCAGTGGCGTCGCAACCTCGGCGTCGAGGTGACGATCGACAGCCAGGAGTGGAAGGTCTACCTGCGCGCACTGTCGACGGATCCGCCGGAGATCTGGCGACTCGGCTGGCAGGCCGACTTCGCCGACCCCGACAACTTCATGTCCCAGTTCACCACCGACAGCGGCAACAACTGGACCCGGTGGGGCAACGCCCGCTACGACGAGCTGGTCGCCCACGCGGCGGCCGAGCCCGACGTCGAGAAGCGGCGCGCGCTCTACGACGAGGCGCAGCGGATCCTCACCGAGGAAGAGGTGCCGGTCGTGTGCCTCTACACCCGCGCCCAGAACGAGCTGATCTCTCCACGCCTCCGGGGTTACGAGCCGAACCCGATGGACCTCATCGACCTCTCGAGGATGTCGCTGGTCGCGATGCCCGAGCAGCCCGCCCCGTGAGATCGCGCGTGGCACGAAAGCGGCGCGGGACACCGTGAGCGAGCTCGTCCGGTTCGTCGCGCGCCGTCTCGCGCAGGGCCTCGCGGTGGTCTACGTGGTGGCCACGGCCACGTTCATCCTGCTGCGCTCGGTTCCCGGTGGTCCCTTCGATCGCGAGAAGCAGCTTCCCCCCGAGGTGAAGGCGAACATCGAGCGCAAGTACCACCTCGACGCGCCCGTCACCACGCAGTACCTCGACTACCTGGTCGACCTCGCGCACCTGGACTTCGGGCCGAGCCTACGGTTCCCGGGCCGGAGCGTGGGCGAGATCCTGAGCGAGGGGCTGCCGGTCTCGGCGACGCTCGGGACCGGGGGGCTCCTGGTGGCGGTGCTGTTCGGCGTGAGCGGCGGGCTCGCGGCTTACAGCGTGCGCTCGGGAGTGGGCTCGGCGGTGCTCGCGGTGGTGCTGGTGGTCGGCATGTGCATGCCGTCCTTCGTGCTCGCGGTGCTCTTGATCGAGGTGTTCGCGATGCGCCTCGGCGTGGTCCCGCCCGCGCTCTGGGAGGGCTTCCGCTACGCGATCCTGCCGGTCGTGACCCTCGGGCTCGCGCCGGGCGTTTATCTGGCGCGACTCACGCGCTCCGAGCTCTTCGAGCTCGAGACCCGCGGAGTTCGTGCAGACCGCCCGCGCCAAGGGGCTCTCGCCCGCGGTGGTGCTGCTCAAGCACCAGCTCCGCCCGGCGTTGCTGGCGATGGTGACCATGCTGGGTCCGCTCGCCGCGACGCTCTGCACGGGCTCGTTCGTGGTCGAGCACATGTTCGCGTTGCCCGGCGCGGGGCGGCACTTCGTGACCGCGGTGATCGATCGTGACTATCCGATGGTGATGGCGGTGACCGTCGTGTACGCGAGCGCGCTGGTGATCGCGAATCTGGTGGTCGACATCCTCGCCGCGTGGCTCGATCCGCGGATCCGGCTCGAAGGGAAGGGCGCATGACCGCCCTCGCCGCGGCCGCGAGCCGCCCGACGTCGGGGCTGTGGATCGACGCCGGGCGGCGCCTTCTCGGCCATCGCCTCGGGCTGGCGGCGGCGGCCTTCCTGGTGCTGCTCGGCCTCACCTGCGTCGGCGCGGCCGCGGTTCAGGGCGGCAAGGCGGAGCACCAGGATGCGGTGCGGGCCATGGAGCGGCCGAGCGCGGAGCACTGGCTGGGCACCGACCGACTGGGACGAGATCTGCTCGCGCGCGTGCTCGCGGGCGGGCGGGTGTCGCTCGGCGTGAGCCTGGCGACGGCGCTCACCGCGCTCCTGATCGGCACCGGGGTGGGGTTGGTCGCGGGCTACGCGGGAGGGTGGGTGGACGAGGCGCTCATGCGCCTCGTGGAGGTGGTGTATTCGCTCCCCGATCTGCTGGTGATCACGCTCTTCACGCTGTTCCTCGGGCGGGAGCCGCTCGGCATCGTGCTCGCGCTGGCGTCCGTGGGGTGGGCCTCGGAGGCGCGCCTGGTGCGCGGGCTCACCATGCGGGTCCGCGAGGAGGCGTTCGTGGAGGCGGGGCGCGCCCTCGGCGCGAGCCGCCGTCGGCTCCTGGTGCGTCACGTGTTGCCGAACCTGATGGGGCCGATCCTCGTCGCGCTCACGTTCCAGATCCCGTCGACGATCCTCGCCGAGTCGACGCTCAGCTTCCTCGGTCTGGGACTACGTCCCCCCACCGCGAGCTGGGGCACGCTCGTCAACGAGGGCTGGTTGGTGTACCGGACGTCGCCCCACCTGCTGGTCGCGCCGGCGGTGGTGCTGGTGCTGACGGGAGTGGCATTCAACGTGCTAGGGGATGCTCTACGTGACGTACTGGATCCCAGGAGCGCGGGTCGTCGCTGAGCAAGACACGCTGTTCGGGGGGAGGTCCGCATTGACCGGTGAGCGCATCTTGGTGGTCGACGACGAGAAGGGCATTCGCACGTCGCTCGGTCAGCTCCTCAAGTTCGAGTCGTATCGGGTCGAGGATGCGCCCGACGCCGAGACTGCGCTCACGATGCTCGAGAAGGCGGGCACCGATCTGGTCCTCCTCGACGTGAAGCTCCCGGGCATGGACGGTCTCGACGCGCTCAAGGAGATCCGCCGCGGCTCGCGGGTGCCGGTGGTGATGATGTCGGCGCACGCCTCGATCGAGACGGCGGT
>JADJOY010000033.1 GCA_016713535.1 Deltaproteobacteria bacterium | reverse complement strand
GCTCTGGCCCGAGCGGGCACCGCGGGACCTTCTCGCGGCGGCGCGTGAGGCGGCGGTGCACCACGCCGCTCGGATCCACGAGCGGCGGTATCTGATCCTCGTCGACTACGAGCGCGCGGTCGTGCGGAAGCGGCTGTGGATCGTCGACACGACGAGCGGCGCGACCGTGCTCGCGGCGCACGTGTCGCACGGGATCGGTTCGGGTGACTTCCACGCCACCCGGTTCGACGGCGGATCGGGCTCGGGCGAGTCGCTGGTCGGCGCCTTCGTCACGGCCGAGGAGTACCGCGGGAGGTGGGGGCGCTCGATGCGCGTCGACGGACTCGAGGACCGAAACGCGCTGTGCCGCAAGCGCGCGATCGTGTTCCATGCCCAGTGGCCGCCGCTCTGGAGCCGCGGCTGCTTCACGACGCGCCGCCCGGTGAACGAGCGGATCATCGACCTCACCCGCGGCGGGTCGTTCCTGTACGTGCGCGGGTGAGCCGCGGTGGGCTCAGGAATCGGCGGCGCCGCCGCTTCCGTCCCTCGGTCGCGGCAGCCAGCGGGCGTCGCGGTACCAGCGCACGGTGTCGCGCAGGCCAGTGCGGGGATCGGGCGCTTCCCAGGTGAACCCGAGGGCCGCGAGCTTCGCGGTGTCGTAGCAGTGGTCGCCGGAGAGGTAGCCGATCCATTCGCGGTCGAGGCCGACCTGGATCGCGGGCACGAGCCCGTGGCGCTCGACGCGGCGCTGCCACAGCCGGCGCAGCTTTCCCTCCCAGCGCTCGCCGAGCACGGGTAGCGCGAGCCTCGCACCGGTGAGCAAGGTCTTCGCGACCACGGGCCGGTGCTTCCAGCGCCGTTCGAACGGGAGCCCGCTCGCGGTGACGAGCGCCTCGCCGAAGTCGCCGAGCGGCATCGGCGTGCGGTCGGCGACGTTGTAGGCGTGGCCGGGCTCGCCGCGCTCGCTCACCCAGCGCGCGGCGCGCGCGACGTCGCGGACGTGGACGCTGTGGACGAGCGGCCCGCCGTCGACGAACGGCACCGGGCCCGCTCGGCGGCTGCTCGCGCGCATCGAGAGCAGCGCCAGCATGACCGCGTGGCCGAAGCGGCTGCGGGGGCCGTAGACCAGCGTGGGCCGGATCGCCACGACCTCGAGCCCGCGCCGCCGCCCGACCTCCATCACCGCCTGCTCGCCGAGCCACTTGGAGCGCTCGTAGCCGTTGCGGGGCGTCTTCGGGCCGTCCTCGCCGATGCCGCGCACCGCGGGCAGTCCGTACACGCCGACGCTCGAGAAGAACACCAACCGCTGCGCGCCCGCGTTCGCGGCGGCCTCGGCCATCGCGGCGGCGCCCGCCACGTTGACCTGCTCGAGGCGCGGCCATGGAGTGCGGAAGTCGAAGATCGCGGCGACGTGGAAGACCAGATCCGCGCCAGCACACGCGGCGGCGAGGCTCGCGGGGTCGTCGAGCGACACGCTCGCGGTCTCGCAGCCGAGCCCCCGCGCGGCGCTCAGGTCGGCCCCCGGGACATCGGCGGCCCGCACCGCGAGCCCGCTCTCGCGGAGGTGCTCGACCAGGTGCGAGCCGATGAAGCCGCCTGCTCCGGTGACGAGGGCTAGGCGCGGGGGTCGAGAGCGCGCGTCGTCGGTGCCGGCGCTGGTCATCGCGGGGCGGAAAGATAGCGCCGACTAACCAGCGCGGCGCCCTGGATCCGTGGCGCGGGGGCTTGTCCCCCGCCGCCCCGATGGATGGCGGGGGACGAGCCCCCGCGCTACGAGGGGTCGGCGTGACTGAGTGGCGGGGGACGAGCCCCCGCGCTACGAAGGCCTATAGGGCCGTGCCCCGCCCTCACGCCGCGGCCAGCTCGGCGGCGATCGCCTCCGGCTCGTCCGCCGCGGGGGTGCGTGGCACCGTGACGTCCCGGCCCACCAGGAGCCGCCCGAGCTGCCGCGAGGCGCCGTCCCAGAAGCCGTATTCGCCCGCGAAATCGTTGGGATTTCGGAAGGTGCCGAAGACGATGTCCCAGAGCGTGATGTCGCCGTAGTTGAGGGCATGGACGCCGCGAGCGTGGTGGACCGAGTGGTTCTCGGGGCGCTGGATCAGGTAGCCGAGCCAGCGCGGCGTCCGCAGGTTGGCGTGCTGGAAGATCGCGAGCAGCGCCCCCGCGGTCCCGGCGAGCATGGCGCTCTCCCCCGGAACCCCGAGCGCCCACACCATCCCCAGGCTCGACGCCAGCGAGAAGCCCGCGATGTCCACGGGATGGAGCATCGGCGAGCCGTACACGTCGAAGCGCTCGGCGGCGTGGTGGTACTGGTGGAACCGCCACAGGAAAGGCACCCGGTGCATGGCGCGGTGCCACCCGTAGCTGAAGAGCTGGACCGCCACGAGCGCGTACACCGCACCCCCCACCAGCCCGAGCGCGCTCGCGTCGATCAGCCGGTGCGCTCCGAGCCAGGTGTCCCACAGCATCGGGAAGCCGATCGAGCTCGCGAACAGCACGATCAGGCTCACCACGCCCTGGACCCGCCAGCCGCGCACCCGCGGCAGCTCGGCCGCGGGCCACAGCCGCTCCGCGAGGGCGACCGCGGCGAACCACGCGAAGGGCACCACCATCATCCACGTCATCCACGATTCCATGAGCGTTCTCCTGCCTGGCTCGCCACGTCGGCACCCCGACCAGGGTGCGGCGAGCACGTTCGGGTTTCGCTCGCGTGGCGTGATCTCCGGCGGAACATCGTTCCGTGGGACGTCACGCCGCCCGATCGGGAGGTCGCTCATCTCATGGAGACCGACGATCGGGCGCTGCATGGCGCCAACATTCTCGAAGGGGTGGTGATGGATGCGTGGTTCGACGCGGCACGCCGTCACCACGGGGAAGTCGACGCGCCGGCGCTTACACGGCAGGCGCTCGGCGGCGGGCGCGTGCGGCTCTTCGCGAGCGACCTGATCCCGCACTCGCTCGCCAACCGTGCGATCGGGCTGGGCACGGGGCCGGGTCCGGTCGAGGCGCTGATCGAGGAGGTGGAGCGCTTCGCCGCGGCGCACGCTCGCGCAGGGCTGTGGGTGGACCTGCCGGCGCTGCGCTCGTCGCGCTGGGACGAGTGGCTCGCGGCGCGCGCGGCGCTGCCCACGGGAGTGGGCCGGTACGTGCTCGTCCACCGCGGCGAGCTGGCGCCGATCGCGCGCTCCGGCCATCGCGTGTCGCGGATCGCGGCCCACGAGTCCGAGCGAGTGGGTGGGTTGCTCGCGCGCGGGCTCGGCCTGCCTGGCGAGGCGGCGGCGCCGTTCGGCACGCTGTTGGCCGCACCGGGGTGGCACGTGTTCGTGGCGCGCGAGGACGATCGCCCGGTGGCGGCCGCCACGCTCTTCGTCGCGGGCGACGAGGGCCTCCTCGGTCCCGCGGCGACCGAGCCCGCCGCGCGCCGCCGCGGCGCCCACCTCGCGCTCACCGCGACGCTCATCCGCGCCGCCGCGGACCTGGGCTGCCGCGCGCTCTTCGCCACGGTGCCGGACGCGGGCTCCGGAGACGGCGCGCCGGTGGTGCGGAATCTGGCCTGCTGCGGCTTTCGGCTGATGGCGACCACCGCGGGGTTCGTGCTGCCTCCCGTGCCAGCGAGCGCCGCCGCGAGCGCGCCGGTTCGCTCGCCTCGACACCCCCGGGAGCGGCGGCGAGAATCCGCGCATGTCCGCCGCGCGCAAGGCGATGATCGGCCGCTCGCGGGAGATCGCTGAGCTCGCGGCCGCGCTCGACGCCGCCGCCCACGGCTCGGGTAGCTCGTGGTGGCTGAGCGGCGAGGCGGGGATCGGCAAGAGTCGGCTCCTCGAGCAGCTCGGCGCGCTCGCCGCCGAGCGGGGAGCGCGGCTCGCCTGGGGGCGCTGCTGGGAGGCCGGCGGCGCGCCCGCCTTCTGGCCGTGGATCCAGGTCCTGCGCGCGCTCTTCGCCGAGACCGGCGCCGGAGCCGTGCCGCTCGCGCCCGCCCGCCGAGCGGTGCTCGCCGAGCTCCTGCCCGAGCTCCGTGACGATGGGTGGCGCGCGCCCGACGAGAGCTCGCTCGCGGGCGAGGAGGCGCGCTTCAAGATCCTCGACGCGGTCGGCGGGGTGCTCGCCGAAGCGGCGCGCCGCGCGGCTCCGCTGGTGCTCGCCTTCGACGACTTCCACGCGGCGGACCCGTCGTCGGTGCTGCTCCTCGACTTCGTGGGGCGGGCGATCCGCGAGCTGCCGCTGATGGTGGTGGTGAGCTGTCGCGAGCCCGACGGTTCGCGTTCGCCGGTCGCGCCGTTGCTCGGGGCGCTGGCGCGGCGCTCGCACCCGCTGCCGCTCGGTCCGCTCGCGGACAGCGAGGTCGCGGAGCTGGTCGCGGCGACCTCGCCGAGCGCGCTCGCCGACTCGGTGAGCGCGACGATCCAGCACGCCACCGAGGGCAACCCGCTGTTCGTGATCGAGATGACCCGGCTCTGTGCCGTGCGCGCCGCGAGCCTGCGCGTGAGCGGTGCGCACGACGCGACGGGCGCTGGCGCGCTCGCGATCCCGGCGACGCTCGGCAGCACCTTGCGCGAGCGCCTCGAAGCCGTGCCGGGGGCGACCCGGGAGGTCCTCGAGAGCGGTTCGCTGGTGGGGCGCGAATTCGCGCTCGCCGACGCGGCCGAGCTCACGGGCGTCGCCGTGAACGACGCGGCCGTGCACGCTCGCGCCGCGGTGGACGCGGCGCTCGTGGCGGAGGTCGCGCCGGGCCGGTTCCGCTTCGCCCACATCCTGATCCGCGAGGTGTGCTACCAGGCGCTCGCGCCGGCGCGGCGCGCCGAGGCCCACGGACGCCACGCCCAGGGCCTGGAGCGCGCGTTGATCGCGGGCTCGGCGCACACGTCGTGGGCCGAGTGCGCTCACCACTGGCTCGCCGCCGGCCACGCCGGGCGCGAGCGAGCGATCGCCGCGCTCCGCCGCGCCGCTCTCGCGCCGCGCCGCGCAGCACGCCTACGAGGACGCGACCCAGGCCCTCGAGCGGGCGCTTCGCGCATGGGACGAGGGCTGCGCCGCCGCGGCGCCGCGCGAGCGCGCCGAGCTGCTCCTCGAGCTCGCGCGCACCCGCAACCTCGCCGGTGACGGCGCGGCCGCCGAGACGAGCTGCATGGCGGTCGCCGAGGTCGCGCGGCGCATCGGCGAGCCCGAGCTGCTCGCCCGCGCCGCGCTCGAGCAGGGCGCGGTGCTGGTCTACGCGCGGGTCGACGCGCGGCTGGTGAGCGTCCTCGAGGAGGCGCTCGCCGCGCTCGGAGGTGGCGACTCGGCGCTGCGTGCGCAGGTGATGGCGCGGCTGGCGGCGGCGCAGCAGCCCGCCGACGATCCGGCCCGGCCGATGGCGCTCGCGCGCGACGCGATCGCGATGGCGCGCCGGGTGGGCGACGAGCCCACGCTGCTCGCGGTGCTCACCAGCGCGCTCGCGGCGCTCATGGACTTCGCACCGCCGCGCGAGCGCCTGGCCCTCAACCGCGAGCACGTGATGCTCGCCGAGCGTCACGGCGCGGCGGCGCTCGCGCTGCGCGGCTCGATGCGGCTGGTCGTGGATCACCTCGAGCTCGGCGACGTGGCGCGCGCCCGGGACGCGCTCGCCGCATGCCGCGACCTCGCCGAGCGCATCGCTCATCCACACCACCAGTGGCCGGTCGCGGCGCTCGAGGCGCTCGAGCGCTTCCGCGCGGGGAGCTTCGAGGAGGGTGAGCGCGCGCTGGAGCGGGCACGCGCCCTCGCCGAGCGGGTGCGCGACCCGAACGCCGGGCGGGGGCTGGCGCTGCAGCGGTGGTGGCTGGCGCGGCTACGCGGCGACGACCGCGCCGAGAGCGCCGCGATCGCGACCCTCGGGCGCTCGGTCGCGGGGCTGCCGTTCGGGCCGCTCCTGGTCACGCTCCTCGGCGTCCTCGCCGCGGCGGATCGCGTCGCCATCGATCGCCTCGCGATCGATCGCAGCGGCGACGAGCCGCGGCCGCCGATGGTGAGCGGCGACGACATCGAGCGGCTGCTCGCCATGCACGACCTCTCGGTGCTCGCGACGCTCGCCGAGGCCGCGCTCGCGCTCGGCGACGTGCGGCTCGCCGCGCGCGTGGACGAGCAGCTCGGCGGGTATGCCGACCGCTGGGTGAGCTTGGGCCTCTTCGGCCTGGTCGTCGGCGAGCCGGTGCTCGCGCTCACGGGCCGGCTCGCGGCGTTGCTCGGCGACCGCGGCCGGGCGGTCCGCCTTCTCGACGAGGCCCACGAGCTGGCGCGCGAGCGCGGGCTCGTTCCCCACGTGGCCTGGATCGCGTTTCGTCTCGCCGAGGTGCTCACGGGCGACGCTCGCGATCACGCCCGCGCCGCCACGCTCCTCGACGACGCCGCGCGCGTCGCCGCGGCGCTCGCGCTCGACGGCCTGGGAGCGAGGATCGCGGGGCTGCGCGGGCGCCTCGCGACGAGCTCGCTCGCGCCAGGTCTCGAGGTGCGCGCGCAGCCCACGGTCGACTCGCGCGGCCTCACCTTCGCGCTCACGCGCGCGGGCGAGCTCTGGCAGCTCGCGCGTGACGGGCGCGTCGTGCACCTCAAGGACAGCAAGGGGATGCGGATGCTCGCAGCGCTGGTCGAGGAGCCGGGGACGGAGCGCCACGTGCTCGACCTGATCGCGCTCACCGAAGGGCTCGGCGGCTCGTCCGCGACGCAGGTGGACGCGGGTGACGCGGGCGAGCTCCTCGACGGTCGCGCGCGCGAGGCCTACCGGCGGCGCGTCGCCGAGTTGCGCGAGGAGGTCGAGGAGGCCGAGCGCTGGAACGATCTCGGCCGCGCGGAGCGAGCCAGCGCCGAGCTGCACGCGATCTCGGAGGAGCTCGCCCGGGGCATCGGCCTCGGCGGCCGCGAGCGGCGCGCGGGTGGCGCCGCGGAGCGCGCCCGGGTCAACGTGCAGCGTCGGTTGCGCGACGCGATCCGGCGAATCGAGGAGCAAGATGCCGAGGTCGGCCGGTATCTTGCCCGGTGCATTCGGACCGGAACGTACTGCTGCTTCGAACTTGTGTGACCTGGATCACCGGTTCGCGCCGATCATCGGCACAGAACGGACGGATCGGCGTGTGGCTCGTGCCTTGCTGTCCTGGGCCGATGACGCACCGCGCTGGCCCGGTCTCCGTGAGCGACACCTCGAATCCACCGTCGGTTCGACCCCCGCCCGCCGATGCGTCGGCGCCCCTCGGGCGCTTGCTCCATTGGCTCGCGCCGGTGCCGGCGCACGGACGTGCCGGCTCGCTCGCCGAATGGCGCGAGCGCATCCTGATGGGGATCCTGCGCGCGAGCCTCGTCCTCGGGCTGGTCGTGTTCGTGCCCAGCGCGCTGGCGGCCATCCGCGACCAGCTCTGGGGCGTGCTGGTGGTCGATTCGGTGGCGCTGGTATGGGTCGCGTGGATCGCGCTCGCGAAGAAGGTCTCGCATCGCAGTCGCGCGGTTCAACTGCTGGTGGCGCTCTACGTGATCGGCGTGACGTTGCTCATCGAGGTCGGGCCGGTCAGCGAGCTCTACCTGTTCTGCATGCCGCTCTTCGCGGCGATCTTGCTCGGCTGGGAGGCGTCGCTGACGTCGTTGTTCATCACCTCCGCCACGCTGGTCGTGCTCGGTGCGCTCGGCCATGCGCACGTCAGCTTCGCGATCCGGCTCACCGGTACCGAGCTCTTCCGTTGGTCGATCGTGAGCCTGAACTTCGTGTTCGTGGCGCTGGTGATCTCCGTTCCTCTGGCGACGCTCCTCGAGGGCCTGGCATCGACGGTGGAACGCGAGCGAGAGCTCCGCGCCGCGCTCGAGCGGGAGCAGGCCGAGCTGCGTGCGAGCCACGAACGATTGCGCGACGAGGTGGAGGAGCACCGGCGCTCCCGGGAGCGCGCCACGCGGCTGATGACCGCGGTGGAACAGATCGCCGATGGCGTCGCGATCGCCGACACGGACGGCCAGCTCGTGTACCTGAATCGAGCCTTCCGGGAGCTCATGACCGCCGAGCAGGGCCAACCGAAGGGGGCGATCGATCGGCTGGTCGACGAGCTCGCCGCGACGCGACCCTCGCCGGACTTCGTCGCGGACGGCGTGCACTCGGGCGCGTTGCGGCGCCCGGGGGCGCGTGGCCAGGATCGCCACTTCGACGTGACGGTCGCGCCGGTGCGGCGACCCGACGGTGCCCCGGGGGGCCGGATCGCCCTGGTGCGCGACGTCTCGCACGAGCGAGCCATCGAGGCGCGGCTGCGCCAGGCGCAGAAGCTCGAGGCGATCGGGACGCTGGCGGGTGGCATCGCGCACGACTTCAACAACATCCTCGTGGCGATCCTGGGCTTCACGGAGCTGGTTCGCGCCGGGATGCCGGAGGACGGCGAGGAGCACCGCGACCTCACGGCGGTGCTCCAGGCGGCCGAACGAGCGCGTGCGCTGGTTCGACAGATCCTCACGTTCAGCCGTCAGGTCGAGGACGTGAGGCGGCCGATCGAGCTGCGCCTGGTGCTGAAGGAGGCGCTCAAGCTGATGCGCGCTTCGCTCCCGACCACGATCGAGATCGCCCAGGACCTCGGCGCCGAGCCGTGGCTGGTCGTCGCCGACCCGACCCAGATCCACCAGGTGGTCATGAACCTCTGCACGAACGCGTTCCATGCGATGGAGAACGGACCTGGTCGGCTGGAGGTGAGGCTCGACCGGGTATCGCGCGCGGTCGCGTCCGCCGACGGTGCGAGCCGGCTCGCCGCCGAGGGTGAATACTTGCGCCTCAGCGTGTCCGACACGGGCTGCGGCATCACCGCTGCGACGATGGAGCGGATCTTCGATCCCTTCTTCACCACGAAGGAGCGCGGCAAGGGCACGGGTCTCGGGCTCGCGACGGTGCTGGGCGTCGTCACCGCTTGCGACGGCGACATCACCGTCACGAGCGAGCCGGGGAAGGGTTCGACCTTCCGGGTCTACCTGCCGCGCTGGGAGGAGCCGCCCCCGGCGGCGCAGCCCGTCGACACCAATGCACCGGCGGGCCGCGGTGAGCACCTGCTGTTCGTGGACGACGAGCCGGCGATCCGCACGCTCGGGAAGCGGGTGCTCACGAACCTCGGCTATCGCGTGACGACGGCCGAGAACGGCGTCGACGCGCTCCGTCAGCTCGGCACGACCGCCCTCGACGTGGCGCTCGTCGTCACGGACCAGACCATGCCGGGCATGACCGGCCTCGAGCTCGCGCTGGCGATCCGGGACGGCCAGCACCCGCGGCCGGTGGTCCTCACCTCCGGCCTCGGCGACCTGTTGCCTCCAGAGCAACTCGATCGCGCCGGAGTGCGGACGTTCATCCGCAAGCCGTTCAACGCCGGCGAGCTCGGCCGGACGGTCCGCGCGAGCCTCGACGCCACGTCGTGAGCCAGCTCGATCGTCCCGCGTTCGCGTCTCCGGCCCGGTCCGCGTCTATATGCAGCGTCACGATTCGTAGCGACCGGTCTCGGCGTCCCATCGGCTTCGGCGGCGACGAAGCGCCGCCCTCCAGCCCGTTTGGCGCAAGGGCGATCCAAATCGTGGTGGCCCATTTGGTCGGTGAGAAGCTGGGCGAGATGGCGCTCCCGGGGGCGGCGGCCGCCCCGCCCCCGCCCCGGCCGCCCCGGCGCGGCCGGCCGCCGCCCCCGCCCGCCCTCATGGACGATGTCGCCGAGTCCCGCACGACCCTGATCGTCACCAAGCGCGGCGACCGCTCGCGAAGATCGTCCCCATCGAAGGGACGAACCTCCCTCGTTGCTGGGCAGCGTTCGCTACGCGTCGGACGCCGACCTGCTCGCGCCGATCGGTGTGTGGATGCGCCAGGCGCTCGCGCACCCGCGCGCGACGGTGCTCGACGTCACGGCGGAGATCGCGGTGCTGGCCGGTGAGCGGGCACCCGGCGAGTTCCACGGAGATCCCGCCGACCGCCTGATCGCGGCGACGGCACTCGTGCACCACCTGCCGCTCGTCACCAAGGACGAGCGTCTGCACGGGTTCGACCGACAGCGCGTCGTGTGGTGCGCCGGGGGGGGCCCGCCCCGCCGGGCGGCGAGCGCCCCGCCCCCCCCCCCCCCCCCCCCCCCCCCCCCCCCCCGACCCGATCCCGGGCGACCTGGCGGTCGCCCCTACGAGCGGCAACGGCGAGGCCCGCCTCCGGCGGGCCGCCATCCGCACGATTCCGATCACGCCAGCCCGGCGAGGCCCTTCACCTTGTCGAAGCGCGCCTTCACGTCGGGGAAGCCAAAGCGGTCCTTGTAGCCGGGGAGGACCTTCTCGATCTCGCCGATCCGCGACGCGGGGTCGGGGTGGGTCTTGAAGAGCACCGAGCTCTTGTAGCCGACGATGCCGCCCAGGGTGCGCAGGAAGTTGTCGAGGCCCTTCGGGTTGTAGCCG
Source organism: Deltaproteobacteria bacterium (assembly GCA_016713535.1). Taxonomy (GTDB): domain Bacteria; phylum JADJOY01; class JADJOY01; order JADJOY01; family JADJOY01; genus JADJOY01. The sequence continues at coordinate 120,569 of JADJOY010000033.1, read as the reverse complement.
ACCCGCGACGCGAAGTCGGTGCCGAGGCGATCGGCCTCGTACTCCTTCGCCTTGTCGAGGCCGGTCTCGAAGATCACCCGCGTGGCCTCGTCGATCAGGCCCGAGAACGCCTCGGGGTTGGCCTGGAGCGCGGCGGCGCCCGCCTCCGCGGCGCCCTGCAAGATCTTGCCGCGCTGCAGCACGGTGATCGTGTGCTTCTGGGTCACGTGCGCGATCTCGTGACCGATCACGCCGGCGAGCTCGGCCTCGCTCGAGCAGCCCTTGATCGTGCCCTTGGTGATGAAGATGTAGCCGCCCGGCGCCGCGAGCGCGTTGGGCGGATCGTCGTTGAGCACCAGGAAGTGGTAGGGGATGTCGGGGCGGTCGCTGTTGAGCGCGATCGCGGTGCCGAGGGTGTTGACGTACTTGTTGAGGATGGCGGCCTGGTTGCCGGAGCCTCTGTACTCGCCGCCGAAGCGGTTGACGATCTGCACCGCGATCGCGCCGCCGATCGCCACCTCTTCCTCGTACGGGATCGGCGCGACGCCTTCGATGGCGGTCCCCGCTCCGCCCACGATGCCGGCGAGCTTCTTGTCGCCGGTGGCGGCGTACGTGATGTTCTGCGCCGCCTTGCCGAGGCCCGCGCAGCCCGCCGCGACGCCGAGGAGGGACGCGCCGACCACCGCCGCGGCGACTCCGCGACCATCCAGGTTCGCTTCGGTTCCACGCCGCTCCCCCTCGTGCTGCGCTCGTTGGTGCTCATGGCGCGTACTCGCCGAGCTTCCCTTCCTTGAGGAAGCCCTCGATCTCCTTCCTGGAGACCACCACCTGCTCCATGCGCTTCACCGCCGCGATCGACTCCGGCGAGAGCGCCTTGTTCTGCGCGTATTTCTCGGCCATCGGGCTGAGGCCGCGCGCGGCGCGTCCGGATTCGGCTTCCTTGACGTAGCTGTCGCGCGAACCGCCGCCGAGGCTCGCGAGCGCGCCGCCGCTGGTGTCGGGCTTGTCGGCCGCCGTCTTGAGCTTGTGGATCCAGCCGCTCTTGCCGCCGGCCTGGACCTGGATCCAGGAGCCGTCGCGGCTCACGACCGTGAGCTCGGTGCCGCGCGCCACCGGGCCGACCTCCGCGGCGCCCGCGTCGGCGGCCGACCGCAGGCTCGCGTCCTCGGAGCGGACGTAGAGCGTCTCTGCGCGCGCCTGCGACGCCGCGCCGAGCAGCAAGGAGAGCCCGAGCGCGGCCGAGGCCGCGGTTCGAACCTTCCAGCGAACGATGCGATCAGCCATGGGTGAATCGCCACCTTTCTGCGCGCGACCGCCGGTCGCCCTGGGAGCGGGGGCTCGCTCGCACGCGCGCGGAACCTCACGGCATTTACCTCCCGCCCGGAGGCGGGTCAATGCGCGGCGCAGGGTGGCGGCGGACCGCGCGAACGTGCGTCCCGTCGAGCCTGCGAAGACATCGAGCAAGAGCGAAGCGCCGCGGGGGGACGGAGCCCCCCGCGCTACGAAAACCATCGTAGCGACGGGGTTCCATCCCCCGTCGCCGGGCTCGCGACGGCACTCACGGGTCGGTCTCCGGAGAGCCACATCGCGATGCCTCGAAACGCCGGTTCGTGATCTTGCAGTTGACGTTTCGGTAATTGAAACGATAGTTTCGATTTTCGACGCGAGCCACCGCTGGCCCGCGACCGAGGTCCCGAATGAAGGCCGCCGCCGCGCCCACCGACACGAGCAACGCCAAGCCGAGGATCCGCGAGGCGCGCCGCAACCTGTACCGGCAGGCGATCCTCGACGCCGCCGAGAAGGTGTTCGCGGAGGAGGGGTTCGAGGGCGCCAAGATGCAGCACATCGCCGCCGAGGCGGGGATCTCGCTCGGCACGCTGTACGGCATCTTCGACGGCAAGACCGCCCTCTACAGCGAGATCCAGTCGACCCGCGGCGGCGAGATGCTCGAGCAGATCGCGCGCGAGGTGGAGCGCGCGGACGGCGTGCTCGAGTTCACGCTCGTGGGGATCGCCGCCTACGTGCGGTTCCTGGTCACGCGCCCGAACTACCTGCGCATGCACCTGCGCGACGGCCACGCGTGGGCGATCTTCGACACCCTCAAGGTCCCAGCGCAGGAAGAGCAGTGGCAGCGCGGGTTCGAGATGTTGCAGTCGACGTTCGCGCGTGGCGTCGACGAGGGCGTGTTCGTGCCGCTCGCGCCCACGCTCATGGCGCGCATCACCCTCGCCACGCACCAGATCTGGATGGCCGAGTGGGTCGAGAGCGGCATGAGCGGTGATCCCGAGGATCTGGTCCGCGGCATCCAGGCGCACACGCTGCGCGCGTTCTGCCCGCCCGAGGTGGCCGCGCGCTGGCTCGCCAAGATCGCCGGCGCGGCTCGCTGACCCCGCGCGTCTCCTGCTCGAACGAAAGGACGGAGCATGTCTCGAACGCGATCGCTCGTGACCGGTGGGCTCGGCTTCGTGGGGCGCGATCTGGTGCGCGCGCTGGTGGCGCGCGGCGACGACGTCACGCTGATCGACGTCGGCGTCGGGAAGTCGCCGCTCGAGATCCCGGAAGGCGTGCGCGCGCTCGCCGTCGACATCCGCGACGCCGCGGCGGTGCGCGACGTGTGCATCGGCCAGGAGGTGGTCTTCCACACCGCGTCGCTGGTTCACACCCGCCGCAACCGCGTCGAGGAAGTGCGCTCGGTGAACGTCGACGGCACGCACCACCTGCTCGAGGGCGCGCGCGCCGCAGGGGTGAAGCGCTTCGTCTACGTGTCGAGCGCCAGCGTCGTGTACGAGGGGCGCGACATGGAGGGCGGCGACGAGAGCCTGCGCTACGCCACCGTGATGCTGGCCCCCTACGCCGCCACCAAGGTGATCGCGGAGAAGGAGGTGCTCGCGGCCAACGGCGTGGGTGGCATGGCGACCTGCGCGCTGCGCCCGCACGTGGTGTTCGGCCCCGGAGACGCGCGCTTCCTGCCCGAGATCCTCGGCCGCGCGCGCGCCGGCAAGCTCACCTTCAAGGTGGGCATGACCGACAAGCTCTCCGACTTCACGTTCATCGAGAACCTGACCGACGCGCTGGTCGCCGCCGACGAGCGCCTCACCGGCCCGACCTGCCCGGTCGCGGGCCAGGCGTACTTCATCACCAACGGTGAGCCGATGGCGTTCTGGGATTTCGTCGCGGCGGTCGCCGACGCGTGCGGCTTCGCCAAGCCGAGCCGGCGCATGCCGTTCGCGGTGGCGTACGCGGTGGCGAGCGTCGTCGAGGGCCTCGACACACTTCGCGGCGGCACCTTCGGCGGCGAGGGCAAGCTCTCGCGCTTCAGCGTGCGCTACCTGTGCACGCACCACTGGTTCCGCATCGACAAGGCGCGCCGCGACCTCGGCTACGCACCCAAGGTGTCGGTGCGCGAGGGCATCACGCGCACCCTCACGGCGCTGGCGGCGGCGGGTCAGGACGTGGGTCGCTTCGGCGGCGCGGCCGCGAAGGCCGCCTGAGCCCGGCCATGGCGGACGCCGAGACCTACGACTACATCGTGCTGGGCGGCGGCTCGGCGGGCTCGATGGCCGCCGCCGAGCTGGCGCGGGATCCTCGATCCGGGTGTGCGTGCTGGAGGGCGGGCGACGCCGCGGAGCGAAACCCCGAGGTGCTGCGCGCGGACGGCTACCAGCAGGCGTTCCTCAACGAGCGCCTGATGTGGGACCGCTTCACGCCGCCGCAGCCGGCGCTCGGCGGCGCGCGCGTGTTCGTCGGCACCGGCCGCGGCATGGGCGGCAGCGGCTCGATCAACGCGATGGTCTACACCCGCGGCGCGGCCCACGACTACGACGGCTGGAACGTGCCCGGCTGGAGCTGGGGCGACGTGGCGCCGGTCTTCGACGAGATCGAGCGCACGCTCACGCCGTCGCGCCGCGAGCCCACGCGCTTCACCGAGGCGTGCATCGCCGCCGCCGAGACGCAGGGCTTCCGCCGCAAGGAAGACCTGAACGACGGCGCGCTCGCGGGCTACCTCGGCTACGAGTGGATGAACTACCGCGGCAACGAGCGGCGCAGCTCGTACGTCGCGTTCCTGAAGCCGCTGCTCGGATCACCCAATCTGCGCGTCGAGGCCGGCGCGCGCGTCGACCGGATCGTGTTCGGCGCGGGCCGTCGCGCCGTCGCCGTCGAGGCCACGGTGGACGGCGCGCCGCGCCGCTTCGGCTTGTGCCTCGGCGGCGAGGTGCTGGTGGCGTCGGGTGCGCTCGAGACGCCGCGCATCCTCGAGCGCTCGGGAGTGGGGCGCGGCCACGAGCTGCGCGCCCACGGGATCCCGGAGGTGGCGGCGGTCGCGGGGGTGGGCGAGAACCTCCACGACCACCCCAACGTGCCGCTCTTCGTGTGGGGGCGGCAGGCGACCGACTGCAAATACGTCCAGCTCTACGGCTTCCACCGCTCGAACCCCGAGCTGGCGCTGCCGCCTGGCGAGGCCGACACGTGTTTCGTCTTCTACACGGCGCGCTCGTCGATCCGCGAGGCGGCGGTGAAGCTCGGGCCCACCAAGATCCTGCCGCCCGCGCTGTTCGCGAAGCCGTGGGCGCGCCACGCGGCGCGCGGGCTGCTCGGCGCGGTGATGGCGAGCCCGCCGGCGAGCTACGTGCTCGGCCGCATGTACGGGGTCATCGTGATCCTCGGAAAGCCGTTCAGCCGGGGACGGGTGCGGCTCTCGTCGGCGGATCCCGCGGCGCCCGGGATCGTCGATCCGGGCTACCTCTCCGATCCGCGCGACATGGACACGCTGGTGCGCGGCGTGGAATGGGCGCGGCGCATCGTGAGCAGCGAGCCGCTCGAGCCGTGGGGCTCGACCCCCGTCAGCTTCGCGGCGCGCAGCCCCGAGCGCGCGCGGATCGAGAGCTTCGTCCGCGCCAACCTGATCACCACCTATCACTTCGCCGGGAGCTGCCGCATGGGCGAAGACGCCGCGGCGCCCGCCGATCCGCGGCTCGCCTTGCGCGGCGTCGAAGGCGTGCGCATCGCCGACGCCTCGGTGATCCCGATGACGCCGGTCTCGGCGCTCAACGCGCCGAGCATGCTGATCGGCTTCCGCGCCGCGGGCTTCGCCCTCGCGTCGCGCGGGTCCGCGCCGTGAGTGCGCGCGAATGACGTAGCGCGGGGGCTCGTCCCCCCGTAGGGGCGGGGCCTGTCCCCGCCCGCAGAACGCCCGAGAAACGGAGTCCCATCATGACCGCATCCAGCGTCGCCGCCGTCGAGAGCCTGTCGCAGCTCACGTCGAGCCGCACCACGATCGTCTGCACCGACCCGGCCACCGGCGAGCGCATCGGCGAGGCACCGGTGATGAGCCCGGACGAGGTGCGGGAGACCGTGCGCCGCTCGCACACCGCGCAGGAGCGCTGGGCGCGGACGAGCTTCGCGGCGCGGCGCGCGGTGCTGCGCCACATGCTCGACCACCTCCTCGCCAACCTCGACGAGCTGATCGAGGTGGTGGTGCGCGACTCGGGCAAGATCCGCGAGCACGCGCTCGTCGAGACCTGGCCGGTGTGCGAGAAGCTCCGCACCACCATCGCCGACGGCGAGAAGCACCTGCGCCCCGAGCCGATGTCGGCGGGGCTCTTCAAGCACAAGAAGGCGCGCGTCGAGTATCCGCCGCTCGGCGTGATCGGCATCATCGCGCCCTGGAACTACCCGCTCCAGAACATCCTCGGGCCCGCGATCCCGGCGCTCTTCGCGGGCAACGGCGTGGTGATCAAAGTGTCCGAGTGGACCAGCTACTCGGTGCCGCGCATCCAGCGCATCTTCGACGAGGCGCTCACGGCGGCGGGCCAGTCGACCGACCTGGTGCGGATCATCACCGGCTACGGCGAGACCGGCGCCGCGCTGGTGGGCTCGGGCGTCGACAAGATCATCTTCACGGGCTCGGTCGGCAACGGCCGGCGGGTGCTCGCCGAGAGCGCCAAGACCCTGACACCGGTGATCCTCGAGCTCGGCGGCAAGGACCCGCTCATCGTGTGCGACGACGCCGACCTCGAGCAGGCCGCGCACGCGGCGATCGGCGGGGCCTTCGTGTCGTGCGGCCAGAACTGCATCGCGCCCGAGCGCGTCCTGGTGTTCGACGCCGTGTACGAGGCCTTTGAAAAGCGCGTGGTCGAGATCGTCGGCGCCTTCCGCCAGGGTCCGCCGCTCGCCGGGCAGGTCGTGGACGTGGGCGCCATGACCATGCCCGCGCAGGTCGACCTCGTGGAGCGGCTCGTGAACGACGCGGTCGCCAAGGGCGCCAAGGCGCTGGTCGGTGGGAAGCGCGCGAGCCACGGCGGCGGGCGGTACTTTCAGCCCACGGTGCTCTCCGGCGTGACACCGGACATGGCGATCTTCCAGGAGGAGACCTTCGGCCCGGTGCTGGCGCTGGTGCGGGTCAAGGACGAGGAGGACGCGATCCGGGTGGCGAACGCCACCGAGTTCGGGCTCTCGAGCGCGGTCTTCAGCAAGGACCACGCGCGCGCCGAGCGCATCGGTGAGCGGCTCGTCGCCGGCAGCACCAACATCAACGACTTCGGGCTCCACTACATGGCGCAGGCGCTGCCCTTCGGCGGCGTGAAGGCGTCGGGCTTCGGGCGGCTCAACGGGCGCGAAGGGCTGCGCGCCTGCACCAACCCCAAGGCGGTGCTGACGGACCGCTTCCCGATCCACATCCCGCCCAAGATGTACCCGATCCGCCGCGGCGATTACGCGCGGCTGCGCGGCGTGCTCGGGCTGCTCTACGGCCGCGGGATCGGCGCGCGCCTCAAGGGCCTCGCCGGCATCCTCACCGCGCCGCGCGGCTGAGCCTGGAGGGCGGCCGCTTCGTCGGTCGCCCCAGGGCGTACGTTGGGGGCGTCCGACGAGGGACGCCCTCCGATCGATCGGGGACTCCTGCTCACTCCCGGTGCGGAAGAGCTTGTCCCAGATCGGCGTGAGCGACGCGAAGTTTCCGGCCTTCATGTGGCGGTGGTGGGCGTCGTGCTTGCGCGCCATGTAGCCGAACGGCTTGAGCGCGCCGGGCAGCGCGAGCCCGCAGTGAACGAGCACGTTCATCTGCGAGTAGACGAGGAAGATCAGCCCGAACGAATACGTGCTCACGGGACTGATCATCCACACGCACGTCATGAGCAGGAAGAGACCGAGGGCCGTCTCGAGCGGGTGGAGGTAGAGGCTGTCCCACGCCACCGGGAACTTCGCGAGGTGGTGGCGGGTGTGGACCTCGCGCAGCCCTGGCCACGCGTGGAACGGATAGCGATGGAGGAGGTAGTAGAGGAAGTCGTAGACGATCAGCACCGCGACGGTCTCGTACACGAGGCGACCGAACGTCGGGAGGTGGGCGTAGAACAACCAGCGCTGGAACACCAGCGCGAGCACGTAGACGAGCGCGGCGGAGAAGAGACTGTTGAGCCCGATGCGGATCGCGACCGGCCAGCCCTTGAGCTTGCGCTCGGGCTCGGGGCGGATGCGGATGTTGGCACCGACCGGCGTGTAGAAGGCCCACACGGTTCCGCCCATGGTGAAGAACGACGCCACCATGCAGATCGTGATCAGCGTGACCAGGCTCATCGGCGCGACCTCGGATGCGTAACGTTGGTTCCTGAATTTAGAATGACTATTACCGATTCGCAGGCGGACGGGCAAGTCGTGGCCCGAACGCGTGGGGGGAGGACGGGATGTCACTCGAGAGCCGACACATCGAGGCGCTGCGCAAGAAGGCGCGACGCGGGTTCAACGGCTACCCCATCGCGACGGTCTGCTATTACGGCCCCGACGACACCAGCGCCAGCAAGGTCTCGGTCGGCATCGTCCTGGGCTCGGACGAGGAGCCCGCGACCCTGGAGACCTGGTTCAACCACCAGCGCGACGTCCGCTACGACCACCAGATCCACGAGCAGGTCCTCGGATTCGTCCGGCTCCACGACGCGAAGTCGGTGGTGATCGCGCCCAAGATCCTGGGCTGTCCACACGAGTCGCCAGCCGACTACCCGGTCGGCGAGAGCTGCCCGCAGTGTCCGTTCTGGGCGGATCGCGATCGCTGGGAAGGTGTCATCGATCGCGACCCCTGAGCCGCGAAGCTGTTCCTACAATTCGAGCGACCGACTTGCACGGCGGCGCTCCGTGGGGAGGGTCGCGGTGCCTGGAGCGCCAGCGAAAACACGCCTCCGTTCCCGTGTTTGCGCGCCCGGGACGCGCGCGCTCCGCCCGTTGGCCTGTGCTTCGCACTGACGACCTGGAGCGGCTCCGGGCGCCGTCGGCCATCGACGGAATCGCTGCCGGAGCGACGCGGGAGGCTTCGATGACACCACGCACGCTCGCCATGATCGGCCTGGGTCTTCTGACGCTCGCGGGTTGTCCCCGCGCGGACACGCGCCAGGACCGCCGCGACGACCGCCAGGACACCCGCGAGGAGCGCAGGGACGATCGCCAGGAACGCCGCGACACGGACTGACTCGCTGTTGGTCATCGGCGCCGGGGAAGGACGCCCGGGCGCACGGCGCGGGTTCCTTGCTACCGATAATCCCCGCTCAGCACGAACCCTGCCCAGTAGGTCGGGTGCGGGTAGTAGCCCATCACGTGGAGCTGCGCCTGCCTCAGGCTCTCGGCGCGCGGCTCGTGCGTGAAGTTCCGGTAGAAGTGCTTGACCAGCACGGCGGTCGACACATCCGACACCCGCCACAGGCTCGACAGCAGGCTCTGCGTGCCGGCGTAGAGGAAGGCGCGGCTCAGCCCGATCACCTCGTCACCGGCTTCCACCTTGCCGAGGCCGGTCTGGCAGGCCGAGAGCGTCACCATCGTCGCCTTGAGCTCGAGCCCGAACACCTCGCGGGCGAAGAGATCGCCGGCGGCGTGATCGGCCGAAGTGGTCGAGAGCTTGAGCGCGGACGCGAGCGGGTTCACCGGGTCGAACTCGCCGTGCGACGCGAGGTGGATCACGTCGTAGTCGCCGACGTGCGCGAGCAGCCACTCCTTGGTGGCCTTGGAGCCCGTGAGGATGTCGATCTGCGGATACGTCCACGCGAGGCTCTTCACCTCTTTCTCGGCGAACGGCAGGTCGAAGTCGCGGGTGCCGAGATCCGGGTTGCCGATCGCGAGCACCTTGAGCGCGCTTCGCGGGCGCGCCGTCTCGGGCTTGATCGTGTAGCCGAGGACGCTGGCGCTCGCGCTGTAGAAGAGCGGATGGCTCTCGATCAGGTAGGGCTTGCCCGACGCCTTGCCGTCCGCGAGCGCCGCGAACGAGAGGTAGTGGAGGATGCCGTGGGGCACGATCGCGAGGGTCGCGTCCTTGGGGATGCGCGCGGCCACGGGCCGTAGCAGGAGGTCGTAGAGCGCCTGCGAGTCGTTCTCGACCGGCTCGACCTTCTGGATCCGCTCGCGGAACGCGAGCACGGTCTTCTCGAGGTCGCCGCGCAGGATGGGCGTGCGCGCGACGTCGAGGCCGTCCCGCCGCACCACCCACGTGATCACCTCGGCGCGCGCCACGAAGTACGCGATCAGCACGGTGTCGCTGGTGAGGAGCTTCTGGACGCCGGCGAGGTCGAGCGGCGCCACCGACACGAAGCTCGAGAGCGCTGGGTCGGCGAGCTGGATCTGGGTGAGCAGGTCGCGCCGCTCGCTCTCGGCTGCGGCGATCGCCTGGTCGCGCTCGGCGCTCTTGGGCTGGCTGCGCAGCCCCTCGGCCCGCACGTCCAGGGCATGCACCTTGTCGAGGAGGTCGCGGCTCACGGTCCTGGCCGGCGTGAGCTTCTGGTTGCCGAGGAGGTCGATGAAGCCGCGCGCCCGCGAGCGCTCGGCGACCTCGAAGGCGCGCGCCGTCTCGCCGCGCTCGAGGAGCAGCCGGATCAGGTCCTCGTAGAGGTCGACCTTGTTGGTGATGAAGCCGTTTCGCATCTCCTCGATCTCGAGCGAGGCGCGCAGGCTCTCGACCAGCTCGACGGCGCTCTCGAATGCCGTGCGCGCCTCGTCGAGGCGGCCCTGATCGCGGGCGGCGCGGCCCTGACCCCAGAGCGCGCGCCACTCGACCTCGCGCACGCCGAGCTCGCGAGCCAGCGCCGTGGTGTCGGTGAAGGTCTTCTCGGCGAGGCTCGTCTGACGCAGCGCGAGCTGGGTGTCACCCAGGCTGACGAGCGCCTTGGCCTCGTTGACGCGGTCGCCGATCGAACGGCTCACCTCGATCGCCTTGGCGAGGGTGTCCTGGGCGGCGTCGAGCCGCTCCATCTTCAGGTACGTCATGCCGATGTTGCGCAGGTCGTAGCCCTCGCCCCAGCGCGAGCCGATGGCGCGGTCGACCTTCATCGCTTGGTCGAGCTCCTCGAGCGCCTGGGCGGGCCGTCCGGCGTCGCGGTGAATGATGCCGAGGTTGTTTCGCACCGCGGACACGTCGGCCTTCTCTCCGAGCTTCTGGGCGATCGCGAGCGCCCGGTTGGCTTCGTCGAGTGCGGCGTCGAAGTCGTTCAGGCTCCACTTCACCAGCGCGTTCAGGTTCTTCGCCATGAACACCTGGCGCTCGGCCCCCGCCTTCTCGGCGGCCTCCATCGCCGCACGCAGGTCCTCGAACGCGTCACCGTAGTTGGCGCCCAGCCACTCGGCCTCGGCGCGGTAGACGAGCGCCTTGGCGACCAGCGCCGCCTCGTCCGAGTCGCGCGCGGCCTGAAGCCCTTCCTTGTACTGGGCGATGGCACCCGTGAGGTCACCGACCGCGACTCGCGCGAGGCCGATCTCGAGCGTCGCTTCGATCCAGCCCGGGATGTCGCCCGCCTTGTCGAGGAGGTCCTGCGCCTTGCGGAAGCTGGCCTCGGCCTCGCCATAGCGGTTGAGGCGGACGAGTTGGATGCGGCCGATGCGGCGGATCTGGCGGCCCTGGCCCTCGGCCGAGCCGCTCGTCTCCTCGAGGCCGAGGGCGGTGTCGAAGTAGCCGAGGGCGCGCTCGTAACGTCCCGCGCCTTCCTCGGCGATGCCCTGGGTGGCGAGCGCCTGGCTCTTGTCGGCGACGCGGCCGAGCTTGCCCCACAGCTCGGCCGACTCGCCGAGTGCCGCGAGGGCGCCGTCCCAGTCTTCCTCGCGCGATCGGAACACGCCGAGGTCGAAGAGCGCGCCGGCGAGCCCCGCGGCGTCGCCATGCTTGCGTGTGTCGGCGACCGCCTGCTCCTGGAAGTGGGCGGCGCGCTGCCACTGGTCGGACCGAGCGCACGCGTCGGTGAGGCGGAAGAGGAGCTGCGCGCGGTCGGCGGGGCGGTCGAGCACCACCTCGAGGCTGAGGGCCTCCGCGAACGCGTCGGCCGCGTCCTTCCAGCGCTTGTCCTGGTACGCGCGCACCCCCTGCGAGACCTGATCGCCGTAGCGCTCCTCGGCGAACGCCATCGCCTGGTCGGCGTCGAAGCCGACCGCGCCGTGGAGCTCGATCGACGCGTCGGGCGACTTCGTGCGCGCGCTCGCCACCGCCTCGCCCACCGACGCTTCACCGAGCACCGCCACCACGCCCGCGCGCACGGCGGGATCGGGCGCGATCACCACCGAGGGGAAGCCGGCGGCGGCGAGGAGCTGGAGCGCGGCCTCGCGGGTGAGGGTCGGCGCCTCGATCGACTCGGCGAGGAGCACGCGGCGTCGCGCGGGCTCGATGACGAGGTCCTCGACGGTGAAGCGCCGCACGCTGCCGGGGTCGAGAGGCAGCGCCGGACGCAGCGCGAGCGGATCGGCGGTGCCGACGATCGGTGTCGCGATCTCCACGATGGGCTTGCCGTCGAGGGCGCGCAGGATGCGCTCGCGGTCCGCCGTCGGGCCGGCCACCTCGGTGATCGCGGCGTCGGGCTCGGGCGAGGGCGCGAGCGCGATGCGGAGCTGGCCCTCGCGCAGCACGTTGCGGGCGTCGAGTGCCGCGGCGAGGTGCGCGAGGCTCGCGACCCGCGCGGACGGGACGCCGCGCCCGGGTGAAGCGGCGCCGCCGGTCCGCCGGTCGAGCGCGCCCCGCGGCGAGACGTAGATCGCGATGGGCTTGGTGTCACCGACCGCCTGCGCGACGAGCTCGGCGGCGCTCGCCGAGGCGGAGACCGTCACCACGTCGAGGCGCTCGGCGTCGAGGCGGAAGACCACGACTCCATCCACGCCCGGGAGCTGCGCGGGCACCAGCACCAGCTCGCCCTTGCCGAGCCGTGCCTGCAGGTCGCCCGGGTCGAGCGGCTCACGGGTGAGCAGGCTCGCGAGCGCGGGCGACGAGCCGCTCAGCGTCGCGAACGCCGAGTTCGCGTCCTGCCACAGCCGCTTCGCTTCCTCCGGCGCGGGCGGCTCGTTCTTCGCCTGCAGGGCCCGCCACGCGCCGATCGTCGCGCGGTATCCCGCGAGCACCTCCTTCTTCGTCGCCGTGGCGCTCGGGGGTGCGGCCTCCTCGGCGAGCTCGGCGCTCGCGTCCACCGGCGCGGCCGTGCTGGCGGCGCCGGCGCCCTCGGTGAGCCCAGCGCCCACGGTCTGGGCGAGCTCGATCGCGCGCGCGGTGTCGAGGAGCATGAGCGCCCGGCTCGCCTGGCCCGCCGCGAGCGCGCGCCGCGCGAGCCGCGCGAACAGCACCTCGACCTCGTCCGCGTCGAGCGCCTCGAGCGCGCCCGGCGGCAGCGACTTGGCGATCACGCCGGCTGCGCCGAGGTCCGCGGCGGCACCCTCCTCGTCGCCGGCCTTGCGCTGGCGGAGCGCGCCACGCTCCGCGAACGCGCGCCAGCGCAGGTCGTCGTTCGCCACTTCGCCGAGACCGTCGATCGCGGCGTCGAGGGCGGTGCGCACGGCGGTCGCGTCGGCGGGAGTGCGCAGCCCGAGCCGCGCGCGGTTGATCGCGAGGATCGCGCGTGCGCGTCGCAGCGGGTTGGGGTCGTCCGGCGCGGGGGCGCCAAGCGCGGCGAGGCCGCCATCGAGGGCGCCGCGTGCGCGATCGAGCGCCGCGGCGTCGCGGCTCGCGGCGTCGAGGGTGTCCTTCAAGCGCGCGGCGAGGGTGCCCCCGGACGCGGCGCCTCTGGCGCCCCCGGTGGTGGAGTCGCGCGCGACCTGCACGCGCGCGAGCTCGGCCTCGGCGTTCCATGCGCGCGCGACCAGCACCCGGCGATCGCCGCTGCCCGCAGCCGCGGCGCCGGCGAGCTCGCGCACCTGGCCCGCCTGGTCGACGAGCTTCGCGAGGCGCGTCTCGCTCAGCACCTCCGGGCTCGACTCACCTGCGAGCCGCGCGAGCTGCTCCAGCGTGTTGAGCGCGCCGACCGCCCCGACGTTGCCCAGGGCCAGGCTGAGGGCGAGCGAACGATCGAGCGGCTCGAGCGCGGCGGCGGCGTTGCCCTGATCGAGGCGCAGCGCGCCGAGCTGCTCGTTCAGCACCGCGTGGTCGGTGGCGAGACCCGGGTTCTTCTTCGCGTCGTCGACGTCGAGCTTGGCGAGCGTCGCGCGCTTCGCCTCGAGGGCGGCGATCGCCTCGTCGAGGTTGCCGGCGTCGCGGTGGATGCGCGCGATGAAGGAGAGGAAGAGGCGCCGGAGCCCCGCTTCGTCGAAGCCGGTGGCCGCCGTGGACGACTCGCCCGCGAGCGCCACGGTCACGTTCGTGACCGCGAAGCCGCTCTCGCTGGACGAGCCGGTGTCCCCGCCGAGCTTGGTGAGCCCCTCCTCGTGGCGCGCGAGCGCCTCGTCGAGGAGCGCCCAGTTGCCGCGCCCGCCCGTGCCCTCGGCCGAGAACGTGAGGTTGACCGCCAGGTTCTGCAGCGCGCGGAAGGCGTTCGCGGTGTCGCCGCGACGCCGGCTCAGCTCGAGCGCCTCGCGATAGGCCTCGACGGCTTCGTCGTGGCGGCCGAGCTGCTGGTAGATCAGGCCGAGGCTGTCGGTGAGCTCGTAGATCCGCGCGAGGTCTTCCTTCTGGCGCCAGAACGCGAGCGCCGTGCGCGCGTGCGTCTCGGCCTCGTCGAGGTGGCCCGTGGCCTCGGCGGCCTTGGCGAAGTTGGTGTGGAAGATGGCCTCGGTCTCGGCGAGGGCGAAGGGGCGCCCCGAGGTCTCGCGGGCCTCGTACGCCTCGTAGGCGCGCAGCTCGTTGCCGAGCGCGCGATAGACGTTGCCGATGTTGAGCTCGAGGTCCGCCTGCTGGCCGGGGCTCAGGGTCTCGTTGGAGAGCGCGGCGGCGGCCTGGTAGCGCTCGAGCGCCTGGTTCAGGAGCTCGGTGCGGCCGCGATCGTCGCCGGTCGAGATCCCGACCTTGCCGAGGGCGGCGCCCACCGTGGCGTCGACCACCTTGCGGGTGACGCCGGGCTCGCTGGTCTGGGCCGCGCGGGTCTCGAGCACGTAGCCGAGGGTCTGGTGGGCGTAGGCGTTGCGGGGCTCGAGGACGATCGAGCGCCGCAGCCACTTCTCCGCGGCGTCGAAGTCGGGCTTGGCCTCGTAGGTGTGGGCGAGCCCGAGCGCGTAGGCGGCGACCCCGTCGGCGGGCGCGCGCGCGGTCTCCTTCTCGTAGAACGCGAGGATCTCGGGCAGTCGCTTCGAGGCGACGTAGGCCTGCACCAGCCCGCGGTGCGCCTCGACCACGCTCGGGTCGTACTTGATCAGCCCGACGAACGTGGCGATCGCGCTCTGCGGATCGCGGCCCTCGAGCTCGCTGGTGCCCTTCTCGATCGCGCTGCGGACGAACGCCTGGCGCGCCAGCGCGTAGGCCTTGTCGGACGGCGACACCTCGCGCTGGATGGCGCGGTACTGGTCGAGCGCCTCGTCCCAGCGTCCCGCGGCGTAGGCGAGGGTGGCGAGGCGGAAGCGCGCCTCGGCGACCTCGTCCGCGTCGTCCGGGAACTCGCTCGGGATGCGCCGGTAGACCTCTTCGGCGCGCTCGGGCCGGCCCTGCTCGGCGTTCGCCTTGCCGATCTCCAGCAGCGCGCGCGCCGGCAGCACGGGCACGCTCCTGTGCTGGTCGGCGAGCGCCGCGAGCCGCGCCAGTCGCTCGGGTGCGTCGACGACCGATTCGTCGCCGAGCACCGCAGCGATCGCGCGCTCCGCGGCGCGCTCGCCCCACGGCGACACGCCGTGGTACCGGGTCAGCAGGTTCACGTCGGAGCCGATCACGCCCTGCGAATCCGAGACGCTCTCGTAGACGCGGCCGCGCTCGAACGCCACCTCCGCGGCGAGCCGCGGGAAGGCTCCCGCGGCGCTCTCGGCCTCGCGGAAGTCGTCGAGGGCGGCGCCGCGATCGCCGCGCGCGAGGTGGTGGCGGCCACGCTCGGTCGCCACGCGCACCGCGATCTCGGGCTCGGCGACGAAGCGGGCGCCGATGTCGGCCAGCGCGGCGAGTCCGCCGTCGAGCTCACGCTCGAGGTCGTGGCGCTGCGCGGGTGCTGAGAGATCGTCCTCGGCGGCCGCGCGGCGGATGCGCGCGAGCTCGATCTCGGCGCGTGCGCGCGCGAGGCTGGTCGGCGCGGCGCTCGCCACCAGCGCCTCGAAGGTCCGCACCGCGTCGGTGTGCTGGCCGGCCTCGAGGTAGAGCTCGCCGATCCGCTCGTGGGCTTCGTCGAGGATCGCGCGGCTCGCCGGGGCGGAGTCCGCTCCCGCCACAGTCCCCGCCTCCGCTCCCGGGAAGGGTCGCAGCACCTTCTCGTACGCGAAGAGCCGCACCCGTGGATCGAGCGCGGTGTGGCCGTCGAGCTCCTTCGCGAGCGCCATCTGCGCCACGCGGGTCGGCTCCTCGCGCACCAGCCCCTCGAGCGGGAGCTCGACGATGTCGAGGTTCTTGCCCCGCACCGCGAGGCGGTCGGAGGCCATGACCAGGCGGCTGCCGACGACGCGCGGGAAAGCGTCGAAGCCGTCCGACGGAGTGAGCGGGACCGGCACCGGCAGCTGCGCCGCATCGAGGTCGGCGAGCGCGCGCGTGTCGAGGTCGAGGCGCTGGATCGAAGGGTTGTCGGCGAGCGTGACGCTGCCGTCGCCGTTGGTGTCTTCGGCGAAGCGCGTGAACACCAGGTGCCGGCCGTCGGGCGACACCGACGGGCTCGAGTCGAGCGCGGTGCCGGCGGTGAGCTGGCGCTCGGCGCAGTCCTCGGGCCGCATCGCCCACAGGTCGGTGTCGGCCGGATCGTCGCCGCGCGCCACCGCGTAGATCACCCACTGGCCGTCGGGCGTCCACGCCGGGTCGTGGCCGCCGGCCCACGTCATGCGCCACCGCCACGCGGGCTTCGAGGGGTCGAGGATCCACAGGTTCTCGGCGCTCTCGTTCTTCCACCGCGAGGTGTACACGATGCGCTCGCCGTCGGGTGACCACGCGGGCTGGCGGTCGGCGGTCATGCCGTCGGTGAGGCGCGTCAGCACCCCGGCGCGCTGCCACACCGAGCGCTCGCCGATCAGCTCCGCGAGCCCCGGCACGCCTGGAAGGCGCACCTGGTAGAGGTCGCCGTCGGGATCCTCGCGCTGCGACGAGAACGCGATGCGCTCGCCGGCCGGCGACCAGCTCGGATCGGTGTCGTCGGCGGCGTGGAAGGTGACCTGGATCGAGCCGCGGCCGACGCCTTCGCCGAGCGGCTTGATGAAGAGGTCCTTCTGGCCGTCGCGCTCCGACACGAAGAGCAGCCGCGTGCCGTCGGGCGACGGCGTGGGCAAGAGCTCGTTGACGGTGTGGCTGGTGAGGAAGCTCGCGTCGAAGAGGCCGTCGATGGTCGAGCGCACCGGCGCGCCGGCGAGCGTCGCGGTCGGGTCCGTGCCCGGAGCCACCGGGCGGGCCGAGCTGCACGCGGACGCCGCGAGGAGTGCGGCGGCGAGCCCCGCGGCGGCGGAACGTGTCGGCGGCCGGCGGCTCACGTGGCGCCCTTCTTCGCCCAGCTCCCGTCGGCCTGCTGCACCCACCAGCCGGCTCGCGCGTTCTCGCGGTTCACGTCGGCGAAGACCTTGCGGACCTGCTCGAGGTCCTTCGCGGTGAGATCGGAGTTGGTGGCGATCACGCGCCGCATGAGCACCAGCCGGTCGGCGTTCTCCTCGGCGACGAGGGCTTCGGTGAAGGCCTTGTAGCGGGGGTCGCGATCGGCCGGCGCGCACGGACGCGCCGCCACGCCGCCGTCGGTGGACTCGCCGGCGCAGCCTTCGCTCATCGCCTGCTCGAGGTCGTCGCGGTTGAACTCACGGCTCTGCGCGGCGCGCAGCGCCTCTTCCTTGCCGGGTGCCAGCGGTGGCGGCTTGGTGAGCTTGCCGTTGGGGTCGATGCCGCGCACCGACGCGACCAGCAACAGCTCGTCGGAGAGCTCCTCGTAGGTACCCCGCACCTGGTTCTCGAGCTGGGTGCGCTGGTCGTAGACGTTGACGTTCACCTTCACGTCCGGGATGAGCAGGCTGCAGCCCGCCGTGCCGGACGCTGCGGCGAGCAGCGCGCCGGCGATCCGCGATCGCGTACGCATGGTGGGAGCTCCGTCCGTGATTCGAGACCCGAAAGACGGGCTC
Source organism: Deltaproteobacteria bacterium (assembly GCA_016713535.1). GTDB lineage: Bacteria > JADJOY01 > JADJOY01 > JADJOY01 > JADJOY01 > JADJOY01. The sequence continues at coordinate 103,166 of JADJOY010000033.1, read as the reverse complement.
AGTCTACCAACGCCCGGAGGCGTCGCGGCTTCTCGCGGCGCCCCACCCTGGCCTGGAGCGTCGGTGCTCCGTCACCGACCCGGCGCTCGGCCCTGGGCGGCCGACGGAGCGGCCGCGCTCCAGCCGTTCGATCGTGCGTCGGAGGGGCACGCGCCGCGTGCCCGGCGATACGCACTGGCGCACTCGTCGCCGGACCGTCGCACCCTGTACACGCCGCCCCCCCTCGGGTCTGGAGGGCCCGCCTCCGGCGGGCCGGGGCGCCGGCGACGGCTCGGGAGGGCTGACGCCCTCCCCTACACACCCGCACGAGCGCCTGGGCGGCCGACGGAGCGGCCGCGCTCCATTGGCTCAACCGTGTGCGATGGCTGAGGTCCGGGTGGCATCGAATCCGCTCACCGCAGGCCGCGCCGCTCGCGAAGCTCCGCGACGCGCTCGTCGAGGTCGCTGGCTTCGACGTTCTTGCCGAGTGCGCGCTTCACCTGGGCGAGGCGATTGAGCGTGGCGGCGAGCTCGAGCCCGTCGGCGCGCCGCTCCTCCAGCGTGAGCAGCCGGCCCAGGGCTTCCTCGGCCTCGGCGTGGTGGCCGAGGCGCAGCGCGATGCCCGCGACCGTGTCCAGGGCCTGTTCGAGGCGAGGGTCGTCCGCGGGCAAGCTGGCGTCGAGCAAGCCGAGGGCCCGCCGCGCGAGAGGCTCGGCGCGGCTCGGCTGGCGCGCGGCCCGGAACGTGAGAGCGTGACCGCTCAGGATCGAGGCGCGCGCGAGGTCGTCGGCCCCGAGCGCGACGCGTCGCTCGATCCAGCCGTCGAGGTCAGGCGCGGAGCAGAGCCGCTCGTCGCGGGCGGCGAGCGCCACCAGCGCGTCGAGGGCTCGCGCGAGCTCAGGGCTCCCGGCGCCGCAGCGGTTCGCCGCCGCGAGCGCGGCTCGGAGCGTCGCCGCCTGGCCAGAGCCCGTGAGCCCCGCCGCCTGCTGCGCCCGCGCTCGATCGAGCAACCGGCGCGTTCGCCAGCGCCACCACGGGCGAAGCATCGGGTGCCCGTGCGCGCGGCGCTCGCGCGGTCGGGTCAGGACCCCTGGATCTGGACGAGCGCGAAGTCGGCCATCTGGGCGACCTCCTCGTCCGGGTCCTTGAGCAGCTTGCGCAGCTCGTTCACCGCCACCCGCGCCGGCGAGCCGATGATGCCGATCGCGTTGAGCACCATCACGCGCACGCCCTGGTCGGGGTCGTGGAAGTGCGCCATCAGCGTGGGGACCGCTTCGGTGGCGTCGACGCCCAGGTTGGCGAGGTCGTTGGCCGCCTTGTGACGGACGGTCGGATCGGGATTCCCGAGATCCTCGATCAACTTGGCGAGCTCGGCCGATGCCATGCGGATTCTCCTCGCGAGCGGCTGGATGGGCGCGGCTGAACCGCGCGCGAAAGCAGTTGTACCCCGGCGCCCGGAGGCGCGGCTACCGACCTCCGGCGCGCGCTCCCCGCGCCTGCGAAATGTGCTAGATCGAGCGGTTCACCGCGCGCCGCTCGAGTCTCGTGCGCAGGTTGCGGCGCCGCGCGCTTCCAGGACCTCTCGACACAAGGAGCGACGTCATGAGCGACCGTCCCGTCAACTTCAATCCGGGTCCCGCGATCCTTCCGCTTTCGGTGCTCGAGAAGGCGTCGAAGGCGCTCGTCGCTCTCGACGGCGTGGGCCTCTCGGTCGCGGAGATCAGCCACCGCTCGAAGGAGTTCGAGGCGATCAACGCCGACGCCATGGCGCGGGTGAAGCGCCTCTTCCAGGTCCCCGACACCCACGACGTGCTCTTCCTGCAGGGCGGCGCGAGCGGTCAGTTCGCGCAGATCCCGCTCAACTTCTTGGGGCACGAGCAGGTCGGGGCGTACGTCCTCTCGGGTGCGTGGTCGAAGAAGGCCCTCGAGGAGGCGAAGCGCCTCGGCAGCGCGGTGTCGGTCGCGAGCAGCGAGGACAAGAACTTCTCCGAGCTGCCGAGCCTCGACGGTGTCGAGGTGCCCAGCAACGCGGCCTACGTCCACACCACCTCGAACAACACCATCTTCGGCACCCAGTGGCCCACGCTCCCGCAGTTCTCGGGCCATCGGCACGTGTGCGACATGTCGTCGGACATCTTCAGCCGCCCGGTCGAGGCCTCGAAGTTCGCGCTGATCTACGCGGGCGCGCAAAAGAACGCCGGCCCCTCGGGCGTGACGATCGTCATCATCGAGAAGGCGTGGATGGCGAGCGCGCCCAAGACCATCCCGACCATCTGGCGCTACCAGACCCACGCCGACAACCAGTCGCTCTACAACACCCCGCCGAGCTTCGGTATCTACCTGGTGGGCCTCACGCTGGCCTGGATCGAGGAGCAGGGCGGGCTCGACGCCATGGCGAAGCTCAACGAGGCCAAGGCCAAGCTCCTCTACGACGCCATCGACGGCTCGGACGGCTTCTACCGCGGCAGCGTCACCACCAAGGACCACCGCTCGCGGATGAACGTGACGTTCCTGCTGTCGAGCGAAGATCTCGACAAGAAGTTCGCCAAGGAGTCGGAGGCCGCGGGCCTGATCGGGCTCAAGGGCCACCGCTCGGTGGGTGGCATGCGCGCGTCCATCTACAACGCCATGCCGATGGCCGGCGTCGAGCGCCTGGTCACGTTCATGGAGAAGTTCCGCAAGGCGAGCTGACGGCGTCCGGGTGGGGGCGCGGGGGGGGGCAAGGCCGCGCACCCAGCCCCGGACCTCGAGTCGATTCGAGGTAGGGGAGCGCACGCGGTCGATCGGGCTCGGCTTTTCGATCGTGAGTCCTTGACAGCGGCGGGCTCTGTCTCTACCGTCGCGCCGTCCCCCGATCCAGCGTGCGCGCTCGGCGCGCGCGGCTGGGAGCGAAACGCGTGAACCCAATCGACGACCGCCCCGTGCGCGCCTTCGGCCGTGCGCTGCTCGCGGCGCTGCTGGTCGCGTCGATCGCCGGCACCGCGGCCGCGGTCGGGCCCCGGCGCGACGCGACCTCGAAGAAGTCTTCGCCGAAGGTCGGCTCGCGCGGCGCCCATCCGCCCCAGCAGGCGAGCGCGCCCAAGGCCTCGTCGAGGGCGCGCCACGTCCCTCGCGCGCACACCCTCGCTCGTGGCGAGACCCTGGCCTCGGTGTTGCGAGACCTCGAGGTCGACGCCGACGACATCGCCCGCATCGTCGCGCGCATCTCCACCCACTGGGACGTCCGCAAGGCCCAGGTCGGCTCCGAGGTCTCGGTCTCCGTCGACCCCAAGACCGGTGACGTCGCCGGCCTGAGCGTGGCGATGGACGACGAGCGGCGGATCCAGGTCACCCGCGCCGCCGACGGGTTCCAGTCGCGGGTGGTGAAGATCGCCGAGGACACGATCGGGAACGATTCCATCCTCGCCCCCACCAGCGCCACCCAACCGGCGCCCGCCGCTCCCGTGGCGGGCCGCGCCGCCGTGCGCACCGGGACGCTGTCACGCGGGGAGACGCTGGAGAGCGAGCTGCGCGCGCTGGGAGTCGCGCCCTCGGACACCGCCGACGCGGTCGCCGCGATCCGCAAGAAGTGGAACCCGCGCCGCGCCAAGATCGGCACCCGCGTCGAGGTGGTCCGCGACGACGCCACCCAGGCGCTCCGTTCGGTCGCGGTCCAGGAGACCGCCAAGTCCAAGCGGATCGAGGTCACCCTGGCCGCCGCGCCGCCCGCGCCCGCCGTTGCGCCGCCGCCGGTCGCGGTCGCCGCCGCGTTGCCGGCCGTAGCCCCCGACATGGTGGTCACGCCTGTGCTCGAGACGTCCGCGAAGGCGCCGGCGCCGGCCGCCGCGGTCGCCGCGCCGCCCACCTCGGCCGCCGCGAGCCGCTCCACGCGGGTCGTGGCGGGCCGCATCACCTCGTCGTTCTACGACGCGGCCGTGCGAGGCGGCCTGCCGCCCTCGAAGGTGGCCGCGGTCGCGAACCTGTTCGCGTGGGAGGTCGACTTCAACACCGAGCTCCAGCGCGGGGATTCGTTCCGGGTGCTGCTGTCCACGGCCAAGGGCGATCCGAAGCTCGCGTACGGGACGATCCTCGCGGCCGAGCTCGTGAACAAGGGCGAGACCTACCGCGCGTTCCGGATCGTCGGCGACGACGGTCACGTCGAGTACGTCGACGACAGCGGCGAGGGTCAGCGCAAGCCGTTCCTCAAGAGCCCCATCCCGTACAGCCGCGTCAGCTCGCCGTTCGCGCGGCGCCGGTTTCATCCGGTCCTCGGCGTGTGGCGGCCGCACCTGGGTGTCGACTTCGCTGCGCCGACCGGGACGGGGATCCGAGCGGTGGGCGATGGCGTGGTCGAGTTCGCCGGATGGAGCGGAGGGAACGGGCGCTTCGTGAAGATCCGTCACGACGGCGTCTACCAGTCTTCGTACAGCCACCTGTCGCGGATCCCGCGGGGGATCGCGACAGGCACGCGCGTGAAGCAGGGGCAACTGATCGGGTACGTCGGTCAGACCGGGCTCGCCACCGGGCCCCACCTCCACTACGCGTTCTGGCGCAGCGGCCAGTACGTGGACCCGTTCAAGGTGAAGCCGATGGGCGGGCGCGCGCTCACGGCGCGCGAGAAGCGCGAGTTCCTGGGCGTCCGGGCGGCGCGGTTGGTAGCGATGGGTAGCACCGCGACGGCGTCCGAGCCCACCGCGCCCCGGGTCGCAGCGGCGTCGCGGCGGTAAAGCGGCCAGGAGGCGGTGCGGTCCCTCGCGCCGCACGGGCCCACCGACGGACCGGTGGGCCGCCACGGCGAGGGGTCAAGGTGCAGGCAGAGGCGCGGGCTCGGTGGCGGGCGTCGCGCCAGCCGGCGGCGGGTCGGCCGCGACGGTGAGCTCGTGGCGCTGGAAGAAGCGCAGCAGCTCGCGATTCGCGTCGAGCGTGCGGCTGGTCGGGCCGAGGCTCGTGAGCTCGAGCTTGGCGCCCGGCCAGGTGTGACCGCCGTCGCCGAGCAGGCAGAGCTCGACCTCACCGTCGAAGCGGCACGGTGACCAGGTCGTGCAGCTCGAGCCCACCAGGTTGAGCGCCCGCTCGACTGGATCCGCGCAGTCGTACTGCCTCGCGCGATCCGCCGCGAACGCGTGGAGGTCGGGGTAGGGCGGAGCGTCGTCGGACGCCTCGGTGCGGCCGACCTCGGGAACGATCGCGTCTTGCTTACCGTGCACCATCAGCGTCGGGATCGGGATCCACAGCGGGCAGCGCCCCGCGTACGGTGCCGCCGACACCATCGCCAGCGAGGCGAGCTCGTTGCTCATCTCGCAGGCCAGGCGATCGGCGAACATGCCGCCGTTGGAGACGCCGGCCACGTGGATGCGACGCGGATCGATCGCCGCGAGGCTCTTCAGGCGGCCGATGAGCTCGTTCACGAACGAGACGTCGTCGACCTGGTCGTGCATCGCCGAGCCGCAGCAGGTGCCCGCGTTCCAGGTGTGGTCCTTGCCGGTGCCATCGGGATGGACGATCGCGAACCCCGCCCGCACCGCGGCGTCCTCGAACGTGGTGTACGCGACCTGCCAGTCGGCGGTGGCCTGCGCGCCGTGGAACACCAAGATCAACGGATAGCCTGCGGCGGGCGCCGGCGTGGCTGGGACTCGTGCTCGGGCGCGCCGCGTGTGCTTCTCCCGGTCGAACGAGATGCGGCACGCACGTTCGCTGGTGATCGTCTCGCCGCAGCTCGGTACCGGATCGCGCTTGGCGAGCGCGATCACGATCGCGACGCCGATCGCCCACGCCACCCACCGCCTTCGCTTCTTGGCGGGCGGCGCGTACGGGGGCGGCGGTGCGGCGTTCGGTACCGCTACGTAGGAATCGGGAACGACGGTATCGGTGGCCATGGCATGGGCCTCGCGGCGTGGCGGAGCGCCGCGAGGCCCAGGATACGGATCGTTGCGCGCTTCGTCGCGCGCGAGCCCGGCGATGTCGGGGGTTGCCGTGACGCCGCTCTCGATCTGGAGGACCCGCCTCCGGCGGGCAGGGGACGGGCACCGCCCACGGACGCGGGCGAGCCGCTCGATTCCGCGCGCGGGAGGGCTGACGCCCTCCCCTACACACCCATGTGCGGGCGGGGACCGGCCCCGCCCCTAGGGTGCAAGCCGTCGGCCGGGGTCGACGGCGGCGGTTCGTGCGCCGACCGCCGCGGAGCGTCCATCGTGAATCGACGGTAGGGGCGTGCCCCGCGCCCGCCGGCGCCGTCAGGCGGCCGGGTCGCTCGGTGCGATGGTGCTGGCGCCGACGGCGACCTTCTTGCCGCCGCCGAAGAGCTTCTGGATGAGCCCGACCACGCCGAGCGCGGCGATGATCACGACCTTCTTGAACGCGATCAGGAGCGCGATCAGCTTGCCCCCGAACTTCGCCAGCAAGCCCACCTTGGCGACCTTGAGCGCCGCCGCGCCCGCGCCGCCCGCGACCAGCGCCGCGAGCCCGTATTCGGCCACCTTGTCGGTGCCGGGCTGGTAGTCCGCATAGCGCGCGCCGGCCGTGAACGTGGTCGCGGCGAGGAGTGCGCCCGCTTGCGGCTTGGAGGTGGGGAGGTTCGCGGGATCGTCGACGAGGTTGAGCGATGCGACGCCCTTCCGGCCGAGCACGCGCGTGTTGAAGTTCACGATGTCGCGGCCCTCGGAGCGCCCGCGCACCGCCCACACCAGATGATGCGTGTCGGGCTCGTAGCGGGGCGGCTCGTCCCAGCCCACCACCTCGACCGGCGCGATCCCGTGCTTCTCACGGGCGCGATTCGCGGCCTCGGTGCCCTGGCGGATGTCGTCGAGGAGGCCATTCGGGTCGAGCTTCGCGGCGTCGTCGTCCTTGACGTAGCCCTCGTCCTCGTAGGTGACGATCACCATCCAGTCGGCGCGGGGGTCCGTGACCAGAGCGAGGAGACCCGGGTTGCCGCCGCCATTGCCCATCTTCTCCATCAGCTCGCCGGCGGTGGGCTGCTCGAAGAGGGCGATGCCTTCGGGGACCTCCATCTGCAGGTCGTGCCCGAGGTCGACGTGCTTCGGGCCGACGATCGCCTTGTCGTAGATCGACGGCTGGCCGGCTGTGTCGGCGTCACCGGCTTCCGCGGGGGCCGCGTCCGACGGAGCCGGAGTGGGCTCCGCGGGCGTCTGGGCGCGAGCGAGCGGCGTGAACGCGACCGACAGCGCCAGCGCGAGCGCGGTGGGGATGGCCGACGCAGAAACGAGTGCCGAGCGTGCAATTTTCATCTGGCGGACCCTAGCACGATCGGGGCTGAATCGCCAACCCCGCCGAGCGTCCGAGTCAGTCGAGCGCAGCGCTCGCCGTGTGGCTGCCGGCCGGCACCTTGATCCACAGCGAGCCACGATCGGCCGTGTCCGCGAACCAGCCAGAGCCCGCGGCCTCGAGCTCGCCGAGGCTCGCATGCCGCGCGAGCGCCGAGCCGCTCTCGGTCACGCCGGCCGCGCGTGGGCCAACCCCGAGCACCTCGAACACGACGCCGTGCCGGAACTCGGAGCCCGGCTCGACGGTGAGCTCCAGGCTCGATCCGGCGAGGGACTGACCGAGCCGCGTGCCATCGAAGAGCGTGATCTCGGACGCACCGGCGCTCGCCGATTCCGGTGGGGCAACCCGCGGATACAGGACTCCCGGCGTGGTGGCGTACGAGTCCACCCGGGCGGGCTCCGTGGTGGGAGAGAGCGTGTCGATCGTCGGCCGGAGCAGCGGCACGATCGCGCCCGTGCGGATCCACAGCGGTAGCGTGCCGAGCGGCGCCTCCACGGTCGCTTCGCGCTCGCCGGGCGACGCCGCGCTCGTCCACCAGTCGAGCCAGGTGCCGGGTGGGAAGAGCACCGAGCGCTCGCGGGCGCCGCGCTCCAGCACCGGCGCCACCAGCAGATCTTCGCCGAACAGGTACTCGTCGGCGCGGTGCGAGCCGAGCTCCGGATACGCGAGCCCGATGGGGCGCTGAATGGGGCGGCCGTCCACGGCGATGCGCTGCGCGAGCGTCCACTCGTACGCAAAGAGCCTGAGATGGAGCCGCGTGTAGATGCGGTACCAGCCGAGCATCTCGTCGTCGAAGCCGTTCTCCGGCGTGGGCTCCCACGCGACGTCGTTGGTGCTGGTGCCCACCTGCATCACGCTCGAGAGCGACGTCTGCTCGAACCAGCGCGTGAAGAGCTCCTTGTCCGGCGGCGAGTGGCGGTAGCCGCCGGTGTCCGAGCCGTAGAAAGGAAAGCCAGACGGACCCAGCGTCAGCCCCGCGACCATCGACGCGGGCAGCCCGCCCACCGAGCTGTAGCGCTCGCCGTCGCGATCGGTGGCCGGCTCGCCTTGCCTGGCGAAGGTGGCGTCGAGGTCGCCGGGCCAGATCACGCTGACGTTCGTCTGGTCGCCGTAGGTGGAGTGGCGGCAGAGAAGGAATCCGCCCGAGGCGGGCAGCGTCTCGGCGTACACCTGGTGGTAGGTGAGCTGAAACGCCGCATGCATGGTGCGCTCGTCGCTTCCGTCCGCGAAGTTCCACTTGTCGCGGATGCCGAGGGCTCCCGGCACGACGTCCTCGCCGTAGTCGAGCTTGAACCCCTCGATGCCAGCGTCGGTGTAGCGGCGGATCAGGCGCTGCCACCAGGCGTAGGCGTCGGGATTGGTGAGGTCGATCGGCCGGCCCCAGCCGTTGAAGAGGAGGCCCGTGCGCGGCGGGTAGAAGCCGTGGCTTGTGGCGTACGAGCGCAGCTCGGCGGTGGAAGGGTCTTCCTCGTCGAGGTAGGGCGTGTGCCAGAGCGCGGTGCGGAAGCCGAGTGTGTGGAGCGTGCCGATCATCGCGGTGGGATCGCGGAACTGCGGCGCGCTGAAGTCGAAGGTGTTGACCCCCGTGGCGTACGGGCGATCGATCCAGATCGCGCTGGTCGCGATGTCGAGGTCGCGCAGAGTGTTGGCGTCGTTCTCCACCTCCGCCTGATCGCGGTTCTCGTCCCGCCACAGCCACGGGCCGAGCGCCCACGGCGCCGGCAGCCGCGGGTAACCGGTGACGTCGTAGTAGTGCTTGGTGACGTCGAGGGGGTGAGCCGCGGCGAAGAGGTGGAAGGTGAGGCCGTTCGGCGAGTCCGCGGCGGTGCCGAAGGTGGCCTCGATCCGGTCATCGGCCTTGGCGGCGACGTCGAAGGATCCCGGGTGGCGGTCCTCGACGAACAGGCCCCAGCCGCGGGTGCCGATCACGAACGGGATCGGCACGTGGGCCTCGTTGTACTGGCTCTCGAAGCGCAGGCTCGGCTCGAGCTGCATGGCGCGGACCTTGCCGCGCTGGTTCACGGTGTCGTAGTGCTCGCCGAGGCCGTAGAAGGCTTCCGTGGAGTCGACGCGCGGCGCGAGCCGCATGAACGCGATCGGCCGCGACGTGGCGTGCGGCACGAGCTTCGCGGCGAAGCGGCCCGACGCGCTGGCGGTGACGGTGAGCCTGGCCGCGGTGGCATCGGAGTAGGTCAGCTCCGCGGTGAACGAGCGGATGCCTTCGCTCGCCGTGATCGTGGCGCTCGCCGGCGTGACCCACGCGAGGCCCTGGGGATCGTAGAGCGGGCTTCCCAGCCAGTACGGGTCGTAGTTGAGCTGATCGTCGAGGCGGTCGACGGTGCCGAGCGCGAGCGCGTCGGCGCCGAGCTCGAGGAGCGTGTCGCCGCCCCGGACCAGGCGCAGCGTCACCAGCGACGCGTCGAAGCTCACGCGCCAGGTGTCGTCGCCGATCGAGACCGCGACCGGGCTGCGGAAGCCGTCCTCGCCGTTCTCCCCAATGCATCCGGCGGAAACCACCACCAGCACGACCGCGGCACCGAGCGCCGCGAGCGCGCGCCTCGCTGCACGGGCCGGCTGCGCCAACCCTTCCGCGCGGGGGAGATTCATGGAAGGCTCCTCTACCACAAGCACCCACCATCCACATCGACGTCGCGGCCCGTGCCGCGGCCCAGCTCCGGAGGGAGTCATGTCCGAAGAAGACGACAAGAGCGAGCTCGAGCGCCTGCGCGCCGAGAACGAGGCGCTCAAGCGCCGGACCGAGAAGGGGCTCTCGCTCAAGGTGAGCGAGAAGGGAGCCGTCTCCGTGTATGGACTCGGGCGGTTCCCCGTGACGCTCTACCAGGAGCAGTGGACCAAGCTCCTCGGGATGGCGGACGACATCCGCGCCTTCATCGCCGAGAACGAGAGCCGCCTCAAGAAGAAGGAATGAGCTGAACCGCCGCGCGCCTCGGGCGCGCGGCGCACGTTCCAACGGCCGAGGACCTCGATGCTCTACTTCCAGATCGCCCTGATCGGGCTCGCCGGCGGCATCGTTTCCGGATTGTTCGGGATCGGCGGCGCCGTGGTGATGATCCCCGCGATGGTGCTGCTCGCGAAGATCGACCAGCACACCGCCAACGGCACCTCGCTCGCCGCGCTCGTACTGCCGGTCGGCATCCTCGGAGTGCTCGAGTACTACAAGCGCGGACAGGTGAACCTGCCGTTCGCCGGGCTGCTCGCGAGTGGCATCCTGGTGGGCGCGCTCCTCGGCGCGCGTCTCGCGGGCAGGCTCGACGACCTGGTGCTGCGCCGCGCGTTCGCGGTGTTCCTCATCCTCGTCGCCGTTCGCATGCTGCTCACCAGCAAGCGCTGAGCACGGGCCCGCGGCGCTGCGCCGTCGCCGGCGCCCCTCCCCGCGACCGGACGCCCGGTGCGGCCGGCATACTGGCCGCATGAACGTGCTCGAGTTCTCCGCCGCTGTCGGCGCGGGCTCGTTCGTGGCGGGCTTGCTCGGCGCGCTCACGGGGCTCGGCGGCGGCGTGGTGATCGTGCCGATGCTGACGCTCGGCTTCGGCGTCGACATCCGCTACGCAATCGGTGCCTCGCTGGTGTCGGTGATCGCCACCTCTTCCGGCGCCGCCGCGGCGTACGTGCGCGAGGGCTTCTCGAACATCCGGCTCGGCATGTTCCTGGAAATCGCGACCACCGTGGGCGCCATGTGCGGTGCCGCGCTCGCGACGCGGCTGCCGGGCTCGACGATCGCGGTGGTGTTCGGGCTCGTGCTGCTTCCCTCGGCCGTCTCGAGCCTGCGCTCCCATGGATGCCCTTCAAGGTCTCGACCACCACCAGCAACTTCATGATCGGCGTCACCGCCGCGGCGAGCGCCGGGATCTACCTCGGCCGCGGGTACATCGCGCCCGGCATCGCCATGCCGGTGACGCTCGGGGTGCTCGGCGGCGCGCTGCTCGGCGCGCGGGTGCTCATGCACGCGCGGCCGCAGGTGCTCCGCGTCGTGTTCGCCCTCGTGATCGGCGCGATGGGTGCCGAGATGATCGCCAGCGGGATCACCGGGAGGATCTAGCGATGACTCCCGTAGCGCGGGGGCTCGTCCCCCGCCGATCGTTGCACGGGCCGTGGAACGCCGAACGTACCGAGCGCGCCATCGGCGCTCTGCTACGGGGCGGGCTCTTCCTGTCGGCCACGATCGTCGCGATCGGCGGCGCGCTCTACCTCACCCGGCACGGCACGGCCGCACCCGTCTACGGATCGTTCCTCGGCGAGCCCGCCGAGCTGCGTCAGGTGAGCGGCATCCTCGGCGCCGCCCTCGCGGGCCGCGGCCGCGGCCTCATCCAGCTCGGCCTGCTCTTGCTGATCGCCACCCCGATCGCCCGGGTGGCTTTCGCCGCAGTGGCCTTCGCCCTCGAGCGCGACCGCCTCTACACCGCGATCGCGGCTCTGGTGCTCGCGATCCTGGTGGTGTCGCTGATGACGGGGGTGGGGTGAGCATCAAACGGAGGTACGACCGCAGCACGAGCATGCTGCGATGCCCGGTCTGATTGGCGACGAACGCTCGGCGCAGCCGCGTCGAGGTGACCCCGTGATATAGGTCACTGACCCCGGCTCGCGAAGCGGCGTAAGCGACATCTGTCGGCCCCCGCGAGGGAGAGTCACGCCACCGTCGAGGTCGGCGGCGCCGGCCGTCGCAACTGTCGGCCCACTTACAGGGGCTCGTGAAGCCCTTCGGTAAGGTCGCTACGCTGCGGACACGTCGGACACCTCGAAGCGGTGTACGAGAATTCGAGTTCGCCGGACGGGCACTCGGTCTCGCGCGCCACGCTCGCGATTCGCGCGCGATAGCGGCCGTGGCGGTCGAGGGCGCAGGATCGAGAGCACAGGGAAAGCGCGCAGAGCGACCGCCGTGGTCGCCTGCGCGCCACGCTCGGATACCGAGCGGATGAGCCAAAGGCGAGAACCGTGTCCCGGTTCGAGCGCAACCGCGGAAATGTCGAGTCGGGGGAAGAGATGACGGGCGAGCGACGGACCTCGATCGAACGGTCGACCGTTTCGATCTTGTCGGCTCTTGGTCTGTCGCTACTAGCGGCGTGTTCCAGGCCGACGCAGCAAGCGCAGGCTCCCGCGAGCCATCCCGCACCTTCCGGCCTCTCCGCCGTCCGCCCGCCAGCGGGTGTGAAGACCCGAGTCATGCCCTCGACGATTCACGAGGTCGTTCCGAAGTACCTGGAGAGGAATCGGGCGCTTTCCCAGTCGTTGCACGTGACCGACGTGCCGGGGTCGGAGGATCTGGACACCGACGCGAAGGATCACGTCGCATTCCCCGGTCGCTCGCCTGGCTCGACCGAGCGTTCTCCAACCTCTCCGAGCTCCGTAGGGACTCGCAGTCTTACGAGCAGTTTCGACGCGGCGGACTTCGACCTCAACGCGACGGCCAACCAGAACCTCTTCATCCCACCCGACCCGAACGCCGCGGCTGGACGATCGCATCTGGTCGATGCGGTGAACTCGCTCGTCGAGTTCTATGCAAAGGACGGCACGCCAGAGCTCTGGACGGGACTGCAGAGCTTCTTCGCCGAGCTCGATTCGCAGTCCTTCCCATACGACCCGAAAGTGGTCTACGACCCGTTCGCCGATCGGTTCGTGCTGGTCGCGCTCGAGCAGCTCGGCAGCAGCCAGAGCGACCCGCTCGACGAGTCGCGCCTCTTCGTCGGCGTTTCGGACGACGGCGATCCGAGAGGCGATTGGTACATCACCTCCATCGACGCGCTCACGACCGTGGGTGGCGTCAAGTCGTGGGCGGATTTCCCTGGTGTGGCGGTCGACGCGCAGGCCGTCTACATCACGGCCAACCTGCAGAGCTTCGGCGCGGCGGCGTTCCAGGGCGTCCGCCTGTGGGTGATCCCCAAAGGTGTGGGCTCGGGCGGGCTCTACGACGGCGGCGCTGTGACAGTGACGAAGCTCGACCCCTACGCGGGTGGGGGAGTCGCGACCACGACACTGCCGGCTTCGATCCGCGGCGCCGCGCCGAACGACCCCGGCACGTTCCTGGTCTCTTACTCCGGCATCACCGACGGCACCAACGAGTTCGTGCAGGTCGTGCGGCTCGACGACCCTCTCGGCTCGCCCGTTCTCACGCAGCAGGCCGTCGCCGTCGGCGACCTCGAAAATCTCGACGGCCCTCTGGCCGACGCACCTCAGCCGGGCGGGGTGGCGCCCCTCCGGGTGGGTGATCGGCGCGCGCTCTCCGCCGTGTGGAGGGCCAACCAGCTTTGGCTCACCGCAACGATTCGCCCGCGCGCCGGTGCCTATGCCGGGCGCACGACCGCGCACTGGTTCGCGATCGACACGACGACACCTTCCAACCTCGTCGTGTCCGATCAAGGCGATGTCGGCGGCGACCCGCTCGCCGCGGGCGCGGTGACGTTCTACCCGTCGGTCGCGGTCAACAGCACGGGCGTCGCGGCCATCTCGTTCGGCGCCTCGGGGACCGGGCTCTATCCGGGCGCCTACTGGACGATGCGATCTCCGGGCGATGCGCCGGGGACGACGGCGGTACCCGGCACGCTGCGGGCGGGAGTCGCCTACTACGTGCGGACCTTCGGTGGCTCCAACCGCTGGGGCGACTTCAGCAGCGCGTCCGACGACGTCACCGACGACTGCTTCTGGATGTTCAACGCCTACGCGGGACCGCGCGGGACCGTCATCCAGGGCCAGGACGGACGCTGGCTCACGGCCTACGGGCGCGTGTGCCCGGACGGCGCGGATCTGCGCGTCGACGATCTCTCGGCGAGCGCCTCCACGGTTCCTCCGTCCACACCTCTCACGCTGAGCACGACGATTCGGAATCAGGGGAACGCCGACGCGCCCGCGACGCTCGTCCACTACTACGTCTCGAGCGACGCGACGATCGATGCGGGCGACACCGAGTTGGCGTCCAGTTCGGTCGGGAGCATCGCGGGTGGTGCGTCGGAGCCCGTGACCGGCTCGGTCACGGCGCCCGCCACGCCCGGCAGCTACTGGCTCGGCGCGTGCGTGGATTCGTTCGCCGGCGAGGTGAGCACCGCGAACAACTGCTCGGCTGGCGTGCAGCTCGCGGTCGGAGCGGTACCGGATCTCGTGGTGCCGAGCTTCACGACCAACACGCCGTCCCTCCCGAGCGACGCCAATGCCCGCCTCACGGTCTCCGCGGACGTCTCGGACACCGGCACGGGCGCCGCCCCGGCGACCACGCTCAAGATCTATCGATCGAACGACGAGGTGATCGCGGGCACCGGGGACGAGTTCATCGATTCGGTCGCCATCCCCGCCCTCGCCGCCGGCGAGACCACGCACGTCACGAGAACCGTGATCCCGGGAAACTTTCCGGGGCCGTACTGGTTCGGTGCCTGCGCCGTGGCCGTGACCGACGAGATCGCGAGGGCGAACAACTGCTCGGTGGGCGTACCGGTGAGGATTGGCGCCCAGCCCGACCTGTGGGTGGCGTTCGCGAAGGTCACACCGAACAGCGTGGCCGTCGGCGATCCGTTCACGTTCACGGTCACGGTGAAGAACGGCAATCAAGGGGACTCGGCCGCCACCACCGCGAGGATCTACCGCTCCCCGGATTCCACGATCAGCCGGGGCGACACGCAGATCGGCAGTGTGCCGGTGCCGATCGCCGCCCGGGACTATCCGATCTCCTTCCCGACGGTCGCCCCTTCCACGCCGGGTACGTACTGGTACGGCACGTGCGTGGACTCGGTCCCGTACGAGGTCAACGCGAACGACAACTGCTCGAGCGGCGCCAGGCTCACCGTCGCCGGTGTGCCGAACCTCGGCGTCACTTCGCCGGCCGTGGACTCGTCCACGCTCCGGACGGGGCAAGCGTTCACGTTCACGGCCAGCGTCGCGAACACCGGCAACGGTGGCGCCGCGGCGACCACGGCGCATTACCGCCTGTCGCCCGACTCGACCGTCACCAGCGCCGATCCGGAGATCGGAAGCGGCCCGGTGGGCGCGCTCGACGCCGGTGCGTCGCAAGGAATCACCGGCGGCTTGTCGGCTCCGTCGGGACCGGGCGATTCGTTCGTGGGAGCGTGCGTCGACCCGGTGGCCGGCGAGACCAACACCGCGGACAACTGCTCCGTCGGCCTGGCGATCCACGTCGCGCGCTGCACGGACGCCGACGGCGACGGCTTCTTCGCCGAAGGCGGGGTTTGCGGCCCCGTCGACTGCGGCGATTCGTCGCCGAGCGTCAACCCGGCCGCGACCGAGGTCTGTGACGGAATCGACGACGACTGCGACGGTCAGATCGACGAAGGCGTCGGGCTGGCCTTCCACCGAGACGCGGATCAGGACGGCCATGGAAATCCGGCCGTCACGGTCCAGGCGTGCGCAGCACCGCCCGGGTACGTGGCGAACAGCACGGATTGCGACGACTCGAACTCGAACGTGAACCCCGAGAGGAGCGAGATTCCCGGGAACGCGCTCGACGACGACTGCGACCCGGCCACGAGCGACTGCAAGGACCTCGACGGCGACGGCTACGGGAATCCGGCATCGGCGCAGTGCGCCCATCCGCAGCTCGACTGCAACGACGGCAATCCGAACATCAACCCGGGGAAGACGGAGATCCCGGGCAACGGCATCGACGACGACTGCAACGCCGCGACGCCCGGCGGATGTACGACGCCATAGGGCCCGTTACGTCGGCGAATCGCAGCTCGTAGGGGCGGCTTCCGCGGACCCTCGCGGGCCGCCGCCGATCCCCGGGCGGCAGTAAGCGCCCCTGACAACGACGGCGACCTCGATTTGCCAGCCCCTCGAGCGTGACCGCGCCCCAGGGTAGCGACGACGTCGGCCGGCACCAGCCGCACCAGGTTCAGGGAATCGAGATCGCTAGCCGCATGTGCACGGCATCTGCTCGGTGGACGGCGCCACTGCATGCACTGCGGTCGAGTGGAATCCCGGCGCGGAGACCGAGTGCTCGTGTTCGCCCGGTGCGCTGGAGAAATGGTGCCTTCGCGTTCGAAGGCCCATGGAGCCAACGCCGTACAGCCCGTTGCGGCCCGCTCAGCCTCCGACCGATAGGTCGAGCAGAAACGCTCGGAACAGTCCGTCCCGCGACCCTCGCCCGACGATCTGGTTCGACTCGTTCACATCGAGGGCCTCTTCGAGCGTCCACCCGGAGTCGGGCGGCAGGAAGTCTTCGAGCGCTCGAAGGCCCATCGAGCGGTGATAGATGAACGCGCGAGCGCCGCCCTCGAGGACCGCGGTGGAGCCAACGACCACGCCCTGTTCGTTGATGGCGACCGCCTCACTGAAATGGTCGGCGAGGCTGCCCAGGTTCTTGATCGAGCCGTCAGGGGCCGCGAGGAACGCTTGCAGTACGCCGTCCGTGCGCTCGGCACCACCGACGATACGCCCTTGCTCGTCGATGTCGGCTGGCCGAGAGCGCAACCCGCCGAAGGTCGGGATGCGCCGGACCTCCTGTCCCTGCAAGGCGAGGCCCTGTCCGTCCCCGCCGATACGGTCCCGTGGAAAGCCGACGATCTCACCTTCGTTGTTGATCGCGACCGCTCGGATCGTATCCGGCAGCATTTCGATGATCCCGCCATCCCAGGTCCAGCACCGACCTGCCACGGTACCGCCATCGGGCTCACATCCAACGACGACTCCCAGATCGTTCACTCCCCAGGCGATGCCGGGAGCGTCGGATAGCCGGATCCGCTCGGTCCCCCGGATCACCATCGGGTAGGGCTGCACGAACTCGGGCACATCGGTGGCTCGGGTGAACTCGCCAACGACGTCGCCACTCTCACTCAGTCCGTTCGGCGACGACATCGCGTCCGAGAGGTCTTCCAGTCCGCCTTCGCGCGTCCAACGGAAGGTGTGGTTGAACGAGCCGGCGAACGTTGGCGCGGAGCTCCCGACGACTTCGCCCCGGTCGTTGATGAACTTCGCGATGCTCTGGCCCCGCGGCTCGTCGAGTGAACCCAGGTCGGTGATCACACCCAGTTGCGCGATCGAGAGGGGTGCGCTGGATCCACCACAGCCAAAGGTGGCGATGACGAACAGCAAGCCGACGGGCGATGTGGATCGACGCATGCGGACTCCATATCGAGAAGACGAAGCCGCTATGCCGGGCGGCCCTCAGCGTGGAAGTGACGCGACGAACTTGCTCACGGTCGGGGTACAGGCGAACCAAACTCGCATCCGACGACCGCTGCCCGGGGTCCCGCTGCTTTCTGGGCCGGGAACCCAGTGCTCTGACGGATCACCGCTAAACCCCGCCGCCTGCTCTATCACCCGGCGGGCAGAAACGATGCGCGGATGGTGAGTTCGGATCCGAGGGGCTCACCTCCGTACTCGATCCAGGCGGCCAGGACGGCGCCGTCCCCGCTCACGGTGTGCTGGAGCGAGTCGACGATTGCGTCCGCGCGGCCGGGTGGTGGGATCCGGGGTGGGGACTCCCAGCCGGCACCCGGACGGTAGCGGGCGGATTCCATCCGCACCGGCGCGGCCCGAGACTGCAGCTCGGCGGACCACACGATCACCACATCACCGCGCACGCCCCCGCTCATCCATGTTCGCTGGACTTCGCCCGGGGCGGTGGGAGCACCGAGTTGCAGGGGCTCGCTCCAACCGCTCCCCGGGGTGTGTTGGCGAATCTGGATGATCCCGGTCTCTTCGGCCCGCATGAGCGCCGCCGATCCGTCGTCGGCGACCACGAGGTCCTTCGTGGCAGCAACGGAGGAGAGGCTGCCGTACGAGACATCGTCGGTGACCCAGTCGCTGTCGTCGTGCGCGTGGTAGACGTAGACATAGCGATTCACTACCCGCAACGACGTTGCCGTTCCGGTGGCGTCCACGAAGTCTCGAGAGGCTTTGTAGGAATCCGTGCGTGACAGCCCAGCGAACCCGTGGTCTGGCCCCCAGGGCTCTCCGGGATTGCCGAACCGAGACACGTATCCGGTCGAGTAGTCGGACAAGGAGTACTCCGAGAACAGCGCCAACGCCGTCCCCGTCCGCGAGATGGCGGTGACGCGACCTCCGTCGAATGGATCCTCGCGTGGGCGCACCGTCTCGACCGCGCCAAACCCCGTATCGGGGTCGTACCGGCGGGCGAGCACTGCAGCCGGCGTGCTCCAGCTCACGATCGCTCGGCCGCTGCGGTGAAAGGCCACGCTTCCAGAAGTTCCGCTCAGATCGGGATCGAGATTCTCGGATTCCGACCAGCCTGTCGCTGGCTCATAGCGACGCGCGCGGATCGCGCCATTTACCCACACCAGCAGCGCCCCGCCCCGCTCGTCCATCGAAAACCGGGCCCCTTCATCGCTGTCCGGCACGAGCTCGAACAACTGCGGGGCGCCCCACCCGTGGCTGGATCGAACGTGCGCCAATAGAGGCCCCGATTGCCGGAAGTTCGTTCGAGCCACACCACCATGCCGCGATGCTGATCGTCGAGCCCAACGCCAACGATTTCCGCGCGCGCTGCAATCTCGACGGGATCGGTCCAGGACGCGACTTCGGGCGGGGGAGGTGGGAGAGGCGCGCCAGCATCAGACCCGGTGTTATCGCAGCCACCGGTGACGACCGCGCAGAGCAGGAGCACGACCCACGGGACCCTGGGCCGCTTCACGGCGCGACTCCGCTGAAGTTCGCTGCAAGGTCGCCCGTGAGGACCAGGAGGTCGGGTCCCCACACGAGGATGAAGCGAAGGAGCTCGATGCCCTCCAGGGCGATCACCATCGAGCCGCCGGAAGCGACGTACTCGATATGCCCTTCGATGGCGCCGCCCGTGGTGTGAACGAAGGGGATGGTGACGCCGTCGATCGTCACCGCGGTGGCGGTGAGCAGGTTCAACTGGAGCTGGAAGTTCCCCACCGGATCCACCTGGGCCAGTGGCAAGCCGCCCGAAAGGTCCAGCGACGCCGTTGACTCGCCGACATCGACCTGCACGCCACCCTCGACATGCAACGATACGGGCGCAAGTCGGAGCGAGAGGCCCGTCAGCGTGAGCTCGGCATGCGTCGTGTCGTAAAGGACGTCGAGAACGCTGGTGGCCTGGAGAGGTGCGGTGGCGGTTGCGGAGCCATCGCCGGTCTGGAGCAGCAGGGAGACCTGGTTGGGTTGGTCCGGATCGGGCGCAAGGGTGGCGGGTACCACCCCGCACCCGAGCGGCGAGCCGGCTGCGGACACCGCCACGACGCCGACGACGAAGGCGCGGCGAAAAGCGCGCACGAGCCGTCCGCCGCCGACAGCCGGCGGAGGCAAACGCATGGACGTGTACATCGGTGGGGCTCCCACGAGAGACGACCGGGAAGAATTTCCCGACGACCGATGGCTCGATCCGACGACGGCCCGGGAAACCGTCGCGCGTCTACGTAGAGTTAGGCACAGGCGCAGCGTCGGCGCAACGGGTGGGCGCTTCCTCGCTCTAGCCCTCCCGACCCGAAGGCACGCCCTTCGGCCGTGCCGCGGCCTCGCGACTGGCTCGTTGCCCCGCCCGCCATGCGATCCGACAATGACATCTTCCGGTGCCCGATGCCGATGGGCGCCGCGCCATCATGACCAGGTCACGGTGCCCGCTGCCCAACACAAGCGGCGACGAAGGACGTGATCAGGACAAGGGAGCGGATGAAGGGCCGAATCGCGGCATCTCTCATGCGTCCATGTGGGATGCCCGGGCAAGAAGCACCGTAGCTCCGAAGAATGGCGGCGGGCTACCAAGCCAGCACGGTCCGCTGGGTTTCTCCGCGTCCCTGCGCAGGTCGGTTCGATCGAGCTCGTCCGGTCAGGGCGGGTCGAGCCGAGCGGGCCAGGTCGACCCGAAGTCGACCGAAGCTCCGAGTCGATCGCGAGGCGCGCCGCGGCAACTCGCACGCCTGGCAGGCCAAGAGCCGATCCTTGATCCTCACACACTCGAGTGTGTAGGTTGCTCGGCAACGCGGAGGCCTCCATGCCCACCAATCTCGCACTGGACGACGAGCTGATCGAGCAGGCTCGGCGCGTCGGCAAGCACAAGACCAAGAAGGATGCCGTGACCGTCGCGCTTCAGGAGTACATCAAGCTCCAGCGACGGCGAGGCATCCTCGAGCTCGAAGGCCAGGTCGATTTCTGGCCGGGTTATGACCCGAAGGAGCTTCGCGCGAAACGCCGGAGCGAATGACCGTCCTGATCGACACGACGGTCTGGTCTCTCGCGCTGCGCCGTCGCCGCGAGAACCTGAGCGACGCCCAACGGCGCGTCGTCGAGGAGTGGAGGCGCCTCGTCCTCGATGGCCGGGCCGGGATCGTCGGGCCGATCCGGCAAGAGGTGCTTTCCGGCGTCCGCGCGCCGGAGATCTTCGATCGGCTACGACACCACCTCGCCGGCTTCGACTGCATCGAAATCGGGATCGACGACTACGACCAGGCCGCACGCTTCTACAACACCCTTCGTGCGGGCGGTGTCGCGGGGGGCGCCGTGGACTTGCTCATCTGTGCGGTGGCGAGTCGGGTGAGCGTGCCGATCTTCACGACCGACCACGACTTCCTGCGTTACGCGGCGCTCGTGCCAATCCGCCTTCATGAGCCGACGTGAGCGAACTGGAGCACGGTAGGCCGCTGCCAATCGATCGAAGCGCGCCGCTCCGTTTTCACCGCGGCTGGCGGCCAAGCCCTACGCGGGATGGCAGCGTTCTGCTCGATCCGCCGCGGCGAAGCGCTCCATCGGATCCTTGTGCGCGTTCACGAACGCGAGGAGGGCCGTGTCGCGTGCGATGATGGCCCGGCAGGCCGGATAGCGCGCTACCTAGCCCGTCGGCGATGAGCATGCTCGTCTCGTCGCGGGAACCCACGGAGACTGGTATCGTTCCTCGCGAGCCAGGGTTCCGCGCGCGAACGCGCGCGGGAAGCGCGCTGGGCTCGTCCCCAGGCGTCGTCGCCGGCCGTCCTCGATCCGCATGCGCGTTTCGCTGCCCCAGACCGCCGTCACGCTGATGTTCGTCGGGCTCCTCGGCTCGGCCCGCTGGCTCGACGCGCACCGGGTGACGGATCGCGTGGCGCCCGCGGCGAGCGACTCCCTCGCGCGCTTCGGCTTTCGGCTGACGGACGTCGCGAAGGAGGTGGGGGTGGACTTCGTCCATCACGCGCCCATCCTCGACTCCAAGCTCGAGAACATCCAAGCGTACATCGGAGCGCTCGGCGCCTCCGTGTCCGTTGCGGACGTGAACGGCGATGGACGCCCGGACCTCTACGTGACCAACAGCGCGTTCGATCATCCAAACGCGCTCTTCGTACAGCAGTCGGACGGCCACTTCGAGGACGAGGCCGCCCGCGCCGGTGTCGCGGACCTCAACCGCGAGGGCAGCGGTGTATCGATGGGCTCCGTGTGGGCGGACGTGGACAACGACGGGGACGAGGACCTGTTCGTCTACAAGTGGGGCCGCGCCCAGCTCTTCCGGAACGAGAACGTGCCGACCGGGGAGCTGCGCTTCGCGGACGTCACCGAGGGCGCCGGGCTCGAGCGCTGGATGAACGCCGCGAGCGCCGTGTGGCTCGACTACGATCGGGACGGTCGCATCGACCTCTACGTGACCGGTTATTTCCCCGAACGCTTCGACCTCTGGAACCTGACCACGACGCGGATCATGCACGACAGCTTCGAGTTCGCGACCAACGGCGGCCACAACGTGCTGTGGCGAAACCTCGGCTCGGACGCGGACGGCGTGCCTCGCTTCGAAGACGTGACGGCGGCGATGGGCGCCGACAGCACCCGCTGGACGATGGCCGTGGCCGCGGCGGATCTCGACGGCGACGGCTGGCCCGACCTCTACCTCGCCAACGACTACGGTCCCGAAGAGCTGCTGCGAAACGTCGCCGGGCGGCGCTTCGAGCTCGCCCCGGTCGGCCTCGGCGAGGACAGCAAGAGCGGCATGGCCGTGGCGCTCGGCGACACACGGAACCGCGGCCGCCTCGACGTCTTCGTTACCAACATCTCGAAGATGGGTTTTCTCTACCAGGGCAACAACCTGCGGCTGAACCAGGTCGCCGACGACGGCGATCTCCCGAACGTGGCCGATGGGCCGATCGCCGATTGCGGCTGGGCGTGGGGAGCGCAGTTCGGCGACCTCGATCACGACGGGTGGCTCGACCTCTACGTCGTGAACGGGTTCATCTCGGCGAATCGGCACCGCGACTACTGGTACGACATGTCGCTGGTGGCGGGCGCCGCGGGGAACGTCTTCCAGGACACCCGCAACTGGGCGCCCATCGGCGACAAGAGCCTCTCGGGGTACGAGCGTTCCCGGCTGCTCCGGAATCGCGGCGGCGAGGGATTTTTCGACGTCGCGGCCGCCGTGGGCGCCGACGACCTCTACGACGGCCGCGCCGTGGCGCTCGTCGACCTCTGGAACAGCGGCGCTCTCGACGTGGTGGTCGCGAACCAGAAGGGCCCGCTGCTCGTCTACCGGAACGAGGTCGATCCCGCTCGCGACTGGGTGGAGTTCGCGCTCCGCGGTACGCGCAGCAACCGCTCGGCGATCGGTGCCGAGGTCACCCTGGAGTGGGCGACCGCCGGCCAGCGCCTGCGACAGAGGCAGGTGGTCGACGGAGGCAGCGGATTCAGCAGCCAGAACGACCGGCGGCTGCACTTCGGCCTCGGCGTGGGCGCCGCCATCGAGCGAGCGGTGGTCCGCTGGCCGTCGGGCCTCGAGCAGGTGCTCGAGGCGCCGCGTGTTCGACGACTTCACGCCGTCCAGGAGCCGTCCTCATGACGACGCTCGCGTCCGAGGCGCCGGCGGCGGTCGCCATCCGACCCCGCTGGCGCGTCCCCACCGTGCCCGCCCCGTACGTGTTTTCGTCGTTGATCACGCTGATCCTGGTGGTCGGCCAGCGCGAGAGCGGCATCGTGGGAGGCTACGACCGCATGGCCGCGGCGCTGGGCACGGCGATCGTCGCCGAGCTGGTGCTGGGCCGCGTCCTGCGCGGCCGGTTTCCGAACGTCCTCTCCGCGTACATCACGGGGAACTCGGTCACCATCCTGACCAAGCCCGCGGCCGGGATCCTCTGGCCCTACTGGCTCGGAGCGCTGATCGCCATCACCAGCAAGTACGTGCTGGTCTTCCGCGGCCGGCACCTCTGGAATCCCACGAACTTCTCGTTCGCGGCGCTGCTGCTCCTGGCGCCGAGCTCGATGTCGCTGCTCTCGCACCAGTGGGGAAACGACGTCGTCTCCTGGTTCGTGCTGGCGATCGGCCTGATGGTCGTGTGGAGAGCCAAGCTCTTCCACATCTCCGGCACCTACGCCGTGGCGTTCACGCTGCTCGGCGTGCTGCGGGCCCACTTCACCGGACGCGACCCGCTGACCGAGATCGCGCCGCTCACCGGCCCGATGTACATGCTGCTGCTCTTCTTCATGCTCACCGACCCGCGCACGGTGGTGAGCACGCGCCGCGGTCGCGTGGTGGTGGTGCTCGCGATCGCGCTCGTGGAGTTCGGAATCCGGTTGCTGCCCGAGACCGGCTTCCACGGTCTCGACGTGCTCCTCACCGGGCCGCCGATCTTCGCGCTCGCGATCGTGGGGCCGATCGCGCTGTGGCTCGAGCTTCGCAAGACGCCCGATGTACGGAGGGCCGCATGAGCGGCCTCGAACCAGGAGAGAAGACCCGTGCCGCACATTCCTGTCTCCGAGGATCTGCCTGGGATCCGGTCGCTCATGGCGTTTCGACCCGAAACGGCCGGGCCGCTTTGTGACCTCGCCGAGGTGCTGCTGCGCTCCGCTCATTCTCTGTCGCGCGGCGACCGAGAGCTGATCGCCGCGTTCGTGTCGAGCCGAAACGAGTGTGATTTCTGCTGTCAGTCCCACAGCGCCTTCGCTGCCAAGCAGCTCGACGGCGGGCGATCCGTGGTCAGCGAGGCGCTGCGCGCACCCGAGGCAGCTCCGATCTCCGACAAGATGAAGGCGCTGCTCAGCATCGCGGCGCAGGTGCAAAAGAGCGGGAAGGCCGTGACGCCGGCGTCGATCGACGCTGCGCGAGCGGCCGGAGCGACCGACCTCGAGATCCACGACACGGTCCTCATCGCGGCCGCGTTCTGCATGTACAACCGTTACGTCGACGGGCTGGCGGCGGTCACCCCTACGGACCCCACCCTCTACGACCAGATGGCCGAGCGGATCGTGGCTGACGGCTACCGGATGCCGGCTGCGGATTGAGGGCTGGGGTCGCGGAGCGTGCACCAGGCGCGATGCGCGTGAACCGGGAGGGGCTCAACCACGATCCGATTTCGGATCGCCGGGATTAGCGCCGACCGCGACCGACGTGCGCCGCTCGATGCGACAGCTCGAAGCCAGCGGCGGGGCGGCCACAGGGTTCGGGCTCTTCAGTTGGCGGGCTTTCGCGCGGTTCGGTCACAACCGGCGCGCGGCCCGTCGTCCGTGTAAGTCGCGCTACGCCCGTCGATCGAGATGACTCGCCGCGATCCAGAGTGCGCTCCCGAGCACCGCGACGATGGCGATCAGCCAGGAGGCGGCTTGAACCGCCTCGGGCCAGTCGAACGTACCCTCGAAGTAAAGCGCTAGTGCCGCGAAGGGGGCGCCCGGCAGCCCCAATCCCACGAGCAACATGCCGGTCGTGTACATCAGGCTGAGCCTGAGGGGATTGGCCTCCCTCGTGCGCGCTTCGGCCGCGCCGCTGCGACCGGCGTGCTCAGTCCGCTCGCTGCTTCGCGAAGCACCCACAGGGATCATGGCTCCGGATTCGTCGTGCGCGAGCGGCTCGGCTGCGCCCATCGATCATACGCTCGGCCGGCGCGCGACGAAGAGGTGGTTCTGGCAGAGCTTGTTGCCGAGGCTCGCGCCGACGCTGTCGGCGAGGTTCCAGGCCGTGGCGATCGACTCGGAGGCGCGGATCCACGCCGGAAGCCGGGCGAATCGATCGCTCGGCAGGAAGCCATAGCGGGCCCACTCGAGCAGCGTCAGGTCGGCGTCATGGAGGAGGCGGCGGATGTCCCACTCGGCGAAACGCCGGCGGTGCGGATGGCCGCCGAGGGTCTGGGCCGCTCGCTCCATCCAGCTCGTCTGGTTCGGCAGGTGGTCGCACACGAACAAGCCGCCGGGACGCAGGATGCGGTGGATCTCGCTCAGGCTCTCGCCTTCGTCGCCACCCACCTCGCGGACGTGCTCGAGAAGGCCGGTCGAGACGACGGCGTCGAACGACGCGTCGGCAAAGGGCAGGCGGCCGAGGTCGGCGCGGCCGCCGCGCACGAATGCGTACCGCGCGTCGTCGACGCAACCGCGGAAGGCCCACTCGCCGAGTCCGAAGCCGACGGCTCGGTAGCCGAGGCGGACCAACGTGTACGACAGGTGTCCGGTGGCGGCCCCCCAGTCGAGGACGCGCGAGCCCGCGGTGATGCGGCGCGCGAGCACCGCGTGGAGCGCGCGGAATTGGTCGGCGCCCACCCTGCTGCGGAACGAGTCCCAGCACGGCTCGGGGCGCTGCGCGGCGATCGCCTGGAGCTCGGGGACGAGCGTGGGCGGTGGGCTGACCGGGCGCCGCGGCGGATGGCGGGGCCGCGCGTCGAGCGCCTCGGGTACTCGGCGGGCCCGTGCGGGATGCGCGAGCGCCTCGAGGGGAGGCGGCGTGTCGTCGGGTCGTTCGAGCCGAAACGGCTCGGAGGAGTACGGGGCGGCGCCGAGCGGAGCTCTAGCGGAGGGGGTTACGGCGCTGAGTGGAGGGGTATGCAAGGGGCCTCCCGTATGCCGGATGCTGGCGTGTTTGCCAGGCCGGGAGGCCCTAGCGCTAGGAACTGCATGCCTCGAAGCTACCAGTCGACGCGCGGCGGGTAAAGACGGAGATGCGACGCGGCGCGACGGAGAGCCCGTGAAGAAATCGGGCGA
Source organism: Deltaproteobacteria bacterium (assembly GCA_016713535.1). Taxonomy (GTDB): domain Bacteria; phylum JADJOY01; class JADJOY01; order JADJOY01; family JADJOY01; genus JADJOY01. The sequence continues at coordinate 77,075 of JADJOY010000033.1, read as the reverse complement.
GAGCGAAGCGCCGCGGGGGGACGGAGCCCCCCGCGCTACGAAAACGATCGTAGCGACGGGGGTTCCATCCCCCGTCGCCGGGCCCACGAGGCCTCCGTGAGCGACCCAGATGGAAGATTCACAGGCTCGGAGTCGCGCCCTCCAGGCCCTCGCGCGCCAGCCGCTCGTTTCCGGTCTGGAGGGGCCGCGATTCTTCGCCGCCGCCGAAGCGCTCGTCCCGCGGTGCGAGCCCGCGGCGGCGACGGAGCGCCGCCCTCCAGCGATACGCCCGGGCGCTCACACCGCCCGGTTCCTGCGTTCGCCGCGGAGGAAGGCGTGGATGTTGTCGGCGATCCCCTCGCTCAGACGGAGCCGCGCCTCTCGGCTCGTCCAGGCGACGTGAGGGGTCACGACGAGCGTGGGCAGCTCGGGCATCGCGCGCACGATCGGGTGAGCCGCCGGCGGCGGCTCGCGGGTCAGCACGTCGAGCGCCGCGCCGCCGAGCCGGCGGGAGCGCAGCGCCTCCACGAGCGCCTCGTCGTCGACGAGGGCGCCGCGGGCGGTGTTCACGAGCCACGCCTCGCGCTTCATGCGTGCGAGCGTCGCGGCGTTGATCAGCCCGCGCGTGGCGTCGGTGAGCGGGCAGTGGAGGCTCACGACGTCGGAGCGGGTGAGCACCTCGTCGAAGGGGACGCGATCGACGGGCACGGCGCCGCTCGCACCCGGTCGCGCGGCGATCAGCACGGTCATCCCGAACGCCGCGCCGATCGCCGCGACCGCGCGTCCGATCGCGCCGTGGCCGACGATGCCGAGCGTCTTCCCGGCCAGATCCACGCGGGGGTAGTCGAACATCGTGAAGATCGGGCTCGAGCTCCAGCCACCCGCCCGCACCGCGTGGTCGAGCCTCCCGGTGCGGGTGGCGAGCTCGAGGATCAGCGACCAGGTGTGCTCGGCGACCGAGCGGGTCGAGTACCCGACGACGTTCGCCACCGCGATTCCGCGCGAGCGCGCCGCGTCGAGGTCGATGATGTCGACGCCGGTGGCGGCGACCGCGATGAGCCGCAGCGCTTCGGCCGCCGGTGACGCCAGCGAGTCCGCGCGCAGCGCGACCTTGCTGGTGACGACAATCGAGTGGCCCGCGATGCGCGCGGCGGTCCTCGGGCGAGGTGACCGCGTGGATCTTGCACGGGTGGCACTCGGCGAGGACCGAGAGCGCATCGGTGGCGTCGCCGAGCGTGGCGGCGTCGAGGAACACGATCGAGGGGGCAGCGGGCTTCGAGCTCACGAGGATCTCCATCGGCGCGTCCGCGCCGAGCCGGCTAGAGTACAGGCTTCGCCCACCGCCGCCTCGCTCGACCGCGCCGCGGCGGCACCACGGAGGTCGACATGAGCGCCCCCAGGATCGTCGCGATCCCCGGCAGCCTTCGCAAGGACTCCTTCAACCGCAAGCTCCTGGCCCTCGGCGTCGCCGCGCTCCGCGAGGCCGGCGCCGACGTGGACGTGGTCGATCTCAAGGAGCTGGCGCTGCCGGTGTACGACGGCGACATCGAGGCGGCTGGCATGCCGCCGAGCGCCGTGGCGCTCAAGGAGCGCATCGCGCGCGCCGCCGGCCTCTACGTCTCGACCCCCGAATACAACTGGGGTGTGCCCGGCGCGCTCAAGAACGCCGTCGACTGGGCGTCGCGAGGCGGCGGCAACGTCTTCCAGGGCAAGTGGGGGGCGCTCACGAGCGCCTCCATGGGCGGCTTCGGGGGCCTGCGCGGGCTCGCGGCGCTCAGGCCCTCGCTCATGACGCTCGGTGTCTACCTGCTGCCGAAGGAGCTCAACCTGGCGCGCGCCCAGGATGCGTTCACGCCCGAGGGAGCGCTGAAGGACGCGAAGGTCCACGACCAGCTCGTGGCGCTCATGCAGGCGCTCCTAGAGCGGCTGCGATGACGCCGAGTCGATCGCCCAAGGGGAAACGGATGCCGGCCGCGAGGGGTGTCGCGCCGCTCATGGCGATCACCGGCGCGGGGGGCTTCATCGGCTTGCGGATGGCCGAGCGCGCCCGTGAACGCGGGATGCGCGTGCGCGGTCTCGACCTGGGCGCCGAGGCCGCGCGGCGCGCCGAAGCGCTCGGCTTCGAGACGATCGTGGGCGACGTGAACGACGCCGATGCCGTGCACCGGCTGTGCGTGGGCGCGAGCGTGGTGTTCCACACCGCCGCGATCGTCGACGAGGGCGGCGATTGGGCGAAGTTCCGGCGCGTCAACGTCGACGGGACGCGTCACGTCGCGAGCGTCGCGCGCGAGGCGGGCGTACCACGCTTCATCCATCTGTCGTCGGTGATGGTGTATGGCTTCGAGTACCCGCGCTTCGTGAGCGAGGAGGGGCCGCTCAGGGGCGAGGGGAACCCCTACTGCCAGACCAAGATCGAGAGCGAGGAGGCGCTGCGCCCGCTACACCGCCCCGGCAGCTTCGAGACCATCGTGATCCGTCCGGGCGACGTCTACGGACCGGGCTCGGTGCCGTGGGTGGTGCGGCCAGCGGAGCTCATGAAGCGCGGGCTCTTCGTGCTGATCGGCGGCGGACGCGGGATCATGAACCACGTCCACGTCGACAACCTCATCGACGGGATCTTCGCAGCCCTCGACCGTGGGGCGACCGGTGAGGCGTTCAACCTGACCGACGGCGCCGAGACCACGTTCCGTGAGTACTTCACGCGCCTGGGTGCGCTGGTGGGCCGGAAGGGCTTCCCCTCGCTGCCCAAGCCGCTGGCGATCGCGGCGTTCGCGGCCATGGCGCGTGGCGCGCGGGCCTTCGGTCGCAAGTCGCTCGCCGAGCCGAGCGCCGTGCCGTTCGTGACGCGGCCGCACCCGTATTCGATCGAGAAGGCGCGCTCGTGGCTCGGCTACGAGCCGAAGGTGAGCCTCGACGACGGCATGCGCCAGCTCGCGGCGTCGCTCGGAACGCGTTGACTTCGGGTTCACCCGCCCTTCAACATGCGGGTTCGGCCACCCGGGGCGAACACGCCCACCCGGCCGTCCCGCACCTCATGGTCACCGTCGACGACGTCCTCGCGGCCCGCGAGCGCATCCGGGCGAGCGTCCACCGCTCGCCGCTCGAATACACCGAGGCGCTCTCGCAGCTCACCGGCAACAAGGTGTGGCTCAAGCTCGAGAACCTGCAGCGCACCGGCTCGTTCAAGGACCGCGGCTCGCTGAACAAGCTCTTGCTGCTCTCGGACGCCGAGAAGGCCGCGGGCGTGATCTGCGCGTCGGCGGGCAACCACGGCCAGGGCGTGGCGTCGGGCGCGCAACGCCTCGGCCTGGCCGCGACCATCGTCATGCCGATCGGGGCACCGCTGATGAAGGCGGCGGCGTGCCGCTCGTTCGGCGCGGAAGTGGTGCTGGCCGGCACCAACTTCGACGAGGCGTGTGGTGAGGCGCGGCGGATCGCGGCCGAACGCGGTCTGACCTGGATCCACGCCTTCGACGATCCCGCGGTGATCGCGGGGCAGGGGACCGTGGGGCTCGAGATCCTCGAGCAGCTCCCCGACGTGGAGGCGATCGTTGTCCCGGTGGGCGGCGGCGGACTGATCGGCGGGATCGCGCTGGCGGTGAAGTCGATCAAGCCCAAGGTGCGGGTCTACGGCGTCGAGGCCGAGCGTGTCGCGTCCATGGAGGCGGCGCTCGCGGCGGGGAAGATCGTCGAGGTGCGCGGCGGTCGGACCCTCGCCGACGGCATCGCCGTGCGGCGCGCGGGGGAGCACACGTTTCCGCTGGTGCGCGAGTGGGTGGATGGGATCGCGACCGTCGACGAGGAGGAGATCGCGAGCGCGATCCTCACGTTGATGGAGCGCGAGAAGACGGTGGCCGAGGGGGCGGGCGCCACGCCGCTGGCGGCGCTCGTCAACCGCAAGCTCGCGCTGAGCGGGCGGCGCGTGGTGCTGGTGATCTCGGGCGGCAACATCGACGTCAACATCCTGTCGCGGATCATCGAGCGCGGGCTGGTCAAGGACGGGCGGCTGGTGCGGCTCATGGTGCGAATCGTGGACATCCCGGGCGCGCTCGCGCGCCTCACGGCCGAGGTCGCCGAAACCCGCGCCAACATCGTGGAGATCCACCACCAGCGCGCCTTCAGCACGGCCGAGCTCGGTGAGACGGACGTCGAGCTCACACTCGAGGCGCGTGGGCCCGAACACATCCGCGAGCTCCTCGATCGGCTCACCCGAGCCGGATATCAGATCGCGCCGCGCGGCTGAGCGACGTGCCCCCCGGAGGTCGGATGAGTGATCCGCTGATTCCCGATCGGCTTCACCCCGTGGTGGCGCCCGCGCTCGACCTGGAGCGTGTCGTGCCCGCGGCTGGCGGCGCGGCCGCGCCCGGGCTCGTGTGCTCGGCGTGCAACAAGCCGGTGGCGGACGAGTACTTCGAGAGCGCCAGCAAGGCGACGTGCCGGAGCTGCAAGGCCGCGAGCGAGGAGGCGCTGACCGGCGGCTCGCGGTTGGCGCGGGTGATCCGCGCGTCGCTCGCGGGCACCGTCGCGGCGGTGGCCGGAGCGTTCCTGTATCACCAGCTCAGCAAGGCGACCGACCACGAGTTCGCGATCGCAGCGCTGGTCCTGGGGGCGATGGTGGGCGGCGCGGTGCGCTGGGGTGCCCGCCGTCGCGGTGGCTGGGCCTACCAGTGGATGGCGGTGCTGCTGACCTACGCGTCGATCGGTGGAGCGCACCTGCCCGAGTTCATCGGCGGCATCGAGGCGGCGATCTCCGAACCCTCGACGAGCAAGGACGCGAATGCGGGAGCGGTGAATGCGGGCACCGCGACCCCCGGCACCGCGGACACGGCGACCCCGCCTCCGCCTGGCGCCCCCGCTGGCGTGATCGCGCCGCCACCGATCGGCCTGCGCACCGCGTCGCGAACCGCGCAGCCGACGCCAGCGCCCGCACCGGCCGCCGCCGCCGCGCCAGCACCCGATCCATCCACCGAGGCCGAAGCGGACGTCCCACCATGGATGAAGAACCACCCGTTCGCGACGCTGGCCTTGATCGGGGTCGTAGGCCTGGTCGTGGCGGGAGCGTGGCCGCGCTTCGTCCTCACCACCGCGCCGACCACCGCGCTGCTCGGACTCTTGATCACCTTCTTCGCGCTGCAAGCCGCATGGAAGATGAACCGCAAGCTGGTGCTCGACTTCACCGGGCCGTATCGAGTAGCCACGGACCCGGCAGCGGCGCCAGATCCAGCCTCGTTCACCTGATCGCCCTCGCGCGAGACTTCGTACGGCCATGATCACCCCCTTCGCACCCGCCACGTGCCCGACCTGCGGCACCGAGCTCGCGCCGCGCCTGCTCGCGTGCCCGGCGTGCGGGCGTTTGGTCCACGGCGACGAGTTGCGGGCGATCGTGACCCGGGCGGAGGCGGCTCGCGCCGCGGGCGACGCGACGGCGGCGCTGGTCGAGTGGCGACGTGCGCTCGAGCTTGTGCCGGACGGGTCCGCGCAGCACCAGACGATTCGCGATCACATCCAGGCGCTCGGACGCGAAGTCGACGGCGTGCGTGCCGCCGCCACGGCCAAGCCGAACACCGCCTCGCCGCTCGCCGAGCGCGCGCAGCGGGCCGAGAAGGCATCCCGCCGCGGTCCTATCGGCGCGATTCTCGCCGCGCTCGTGGCGGTCCTGCTCAAGGGCAAGTTCGCGATCCTGTTCCTGCTCGGGAAGCTCAAGTTCGTGCTGCTCGGCTTCACCAAGCTCGGCACGCTGTCGTCGATGTTGCTGTCGGTGTGGGTCTACGCCTCGATGTGGGGCTGGAAGTACGCGGTGGGGCTGATCGTGAGCCTCTACCTGCACGAGATGGGGCACGTGGCGGCGCTCTCGCGCTACGGAGTGCGAGCGACCACTCCGATGTTCGTGCCGATGCTCGGCGCCTACGTGCGACTGCAGCAGCCGCTCACGGATCCGGTGCAGGACGCGCGCACCGGGCTGGCCGGGCCGGTGTGGGGGCTCGTGGCGGCGGTCGTCGCGTACGTGGTGTTCCACGTCACGCGCGAGCCGCTGTGGGCAGCGATCGCGGGAACCGGCGCCTTCCTCAACCTTTTCAACCTGGTGCCGATCTGGGCGCTCGACGGTAGCCGAGGCTTCCGCTCGATGTCGCGGATGCAGCGCTGGATCGCGGTGCTGGTGGCGGCGGGTGCGTTCGCGGTGACCAGGGAGGGGCTGCTGGCCGTGATCGCGGCGGTCGCCGCGTTGCGAGCGTTTCGCACCAACCCCGAGGGGGTCTCGGACTCGACTGGCACCGCGCTCTACTGCTGGCTGGTCGCGACCCTCTCGGTGCTGGCGTTCGTCGCCCACGCGGGCGCGCCGCACGGCAGGTGACGTCGCGGCGGCGTCGGCCTCAGGCGTCGTACCCGGCGATCACGTAGTCGATGGTGCTCTGGAGCACGACGCGCCACGCGATCTCGACGCCGTCGTCCATCGCGGGATCGAGCTCCTCGACGGTTTCGAGGAAGGCTTCACGCCACGGCTCGTAGAGGTGGGGCGCGATGTCGAGGCCGGAGCGCGCGTGCGTCCGGCGCACGCGCTCGATGGCCCATGCGCCGATGGGGTCGTGCTCGAAGAAGGCGAGGACCAGGTTGATGGCGTGGTGGAGGATGCGCTTCTGCCCCGCCATGTCGGTGCCGCGGAAGCGCTCCGCGATCTCCGGCGACGCGGCCATCACGCGCTCAGAGAAGCGACCGAACAGGTCGCCATTCGCCATGCAGCGCTCGAGGCTGGGCAGCACCAGGCGCAGCCGCGGGTCGAGGATCCGTCGTAGCTCGGGACGGAAGAGCGCCGTCGGTGCGTCGGCGCGCGGGCCAGCCGGCGCTCTCGTCGTGCCATCGGCGGTGGCGGGATCGTGGGCGCGGAGCGCGAGGTCGCGCTCGAGCCTGAGGTACGTACCGAACTCCGCCGCCGTCGGCCGCTGGCTCGGGTCTTTGGCCAGGCAGCGCTCGAGGAAACCCTCGAGCGTCGGCGACGCATGAGAACGGTAGCGTCCGACGGCGAACGGGCGGTCGCGGACCTGGGCCTGCAGGATCTCGCCCGACTCGGGGATCGTCCCGCAGGTCGAACGGCAATCTCCCCGTGAGCAGCTCGTAGAGCACGATGGCGAGGCTGTACACGTCGGCGCGCCCGTCGTAGTCGCCGCCCAGCACCCGCTCGGGCGACATGTAGGCCGGGGTGCCGGAGATGCGCCGTGGGGAGCCGCTGCCGTCGGCCGTCGAGTCACCGCCGAGCGACCGCGCGATGCGCGCGATCCCGAAGTCCACGAGCTTCACGAGGGGCGGCGCGCCTTCCCGGCCCTGGACGAGGATGTGGGACGGCTTCACGTCGCAGTGGACCACCCCGGCGGCGTGGGCTTCCGAGAGCAGTTCGGCAACCGGCAGCAGCACGCTGGCGCATGCCTCGATCGGTAGTGGCCGCCGCGCCGAGGCCCACTCGAGCAGCGTGACGCCGTCCACGGCCTCCATGACGAGGAAGGGCCGGTCGCGATCGGCGACCCCGTAATCGATGATCCGCACCGCGCTCGGGTGCTGGATCCGTCGCGCCGAGTCGATCTCGCGACGGAACGAGTCAAGGTGGATGAACCCGTACGGTCCTTTGAGGACCTTGACGATCACCTGCGTGCCACTGCGGACGTCCTGAGCACGGAACACGACCCCGAAGGTGCCGCTTCCGATCGGATCCGAGAGGACGTAGCGGTTGGAGAGGACCGTGCCCGGGAGGGACTGGATCGAGGTCATCCGCCGGTCACCATGGGCGTCCGCCTCAGCGAGCGCGCGTCGGGCGCGGGTCGGCGGGGCGAGGCAGGGCCGTGGCCGGCGCGGCTCGCGTCGGACCGACGGCGAGGGAGGTCCGCGGCGGGGCCGGGGGCGGCCCGAGGCGGTCGGGGGCGAGCACGCGGAGGTGGCGTCCGGCGCGCTCGATGATCCCCTTCGCGACCAGCTCGCTCAGGGCGCGGGTGACGACCTCGGGTGCCGTTCCGATCGCCGCGGCGAGCTGCGCCCGCGAGGCCCCGTAGGTCAGGCGGATCGCCCCCGCCTCCGCCGTCCCCCGCACCTTGGCCAGGAACGCCAGGTGGCTGCGCAGGCGCTGCGGCACGGTGAGGGTCGAGAGCTCCTCGGCCCATCGGCCCAGGTCACCACGCTCCTGCGACAGGCACTCGATCAGGCCGGTCATCCGGTTCGCCCGCTCGCACACGTGCCGGTTCCACTCGGGGGCGGGGATGTGCGCGTAGCGGGTCGGCGCCAGGCATTGCGCCGAGAATGGACTCGCGAGATCGGTGCACGGCGGCGAGAAGCAGAAGCAGTCGGGGTCGGTGAGATTCCACAGCACGAGCTCGCGGCCGCTCTCGTGAGCACGGTAGAGGCGCACAAGCCCGTCGAGGATGAGGAACACGCCGGGGCTGAACTCTCCCTGACGACCCAGGATCGTGCCGGGCGGGGCTGACCGGACCTCGGCTCGTCCGACGAGTGGCGCCGTGCCTTCGTCGAGCTCACCGCCCAGGCACTTGAGCAGGCCGGCGGCTTGGGGCGACGTGGGCGGCGAAGTCATCAGGGTATTCCCGCTTGGAGCGGGCGAATTTCAGATTCATACCAGTCGACGCCGGGTCCGGAACATGACTTTTGTTCCGTTTCCGCTCGATCCCGTGGGTGGCGCAGGGCGCCCGGGAGGGGGTCAATACCCGAAGAGCGTGCGAACTTCGCCGGTGCAGGTGTTCTTCTGGGTGATCTCGTAGACCGTCCGGCCGGACGGATCGACGTATTGCGCCTGGCGCGAGATCGTCACCCAGCTACAGGATCCGGGCGAGTAGCCACCCCGCGGGGGCGTCGTCGGCCGAGAGTCGCCCGAGCCGCCGCCGTTGCGGCCGCCGCTCGAGCTGCTTCCCGAGCTTCCACCCGAGCCGCTGCTCGAGCCGCCGCTGCCGCGTGGCCGCCACCAGTCGGCGTGAGCGCTGGCGGCGTCGAGGAGCATCACGCTCGCGATCAGCCACGCGAGCACGCGGCCCCGGCGCCCAGCCCGTCCGAGGCCTCGCGCCGCTCGCCGCCGGGCTCCTCGGGTGGCTTCGCCTCCGCAGGGTCGGCTCGAACGGCGCCACGGAGCCACCTCGGACCCGCCCGCCGGCCTCGCCTGCGTCGAGGCTCGGAGCCCGCCGGGAAGATCTCCCTGCGGGTCCCTCGGGCGTGGTCGCATGTCGCTCACGGTCGCTCGAAGCGGCAAGATTGTTCCGGGATCACTCGAAGCTCACCGTCAGTGAAGGGGCTAGCCCGATCCCGAGTCCCAGGTTACCACCCGCGTCCTCGAAGCCCAGGTCACCGCCGAACGAGTCGAGGCGGAGCTGGAGGTACGACGAGCCGTACTGTACTTCCGTCGCCACCAGCGTGGACACGTCCAAGGTCACGGCCGCGCCCTGGGCACCGGCGCCCAGCGAGAACGCCACCGTGTCGTAACCCTGCACGAACGGATCCTGGGAGTCGAGGGTGTCGCCGTAGGGAACGGTGCTCACGTCGAGCTCGATCGGGCCGCCGGCGGACGTCCACCACGCGTTGTTGAGGACCAACTCGGCGTAGATCACACGCGCGCTCGTCGGGATCTGAGAGAGATCGAAGCTCTCGAACGCGACCGTGCCGGCGTCGGTGGTCTGGAGCCCCTCCGAGCCATGCACCCGGCCGTTCGGCTCGACGAAGCCGTCCAGGAAGTCCACTCCGAAGCTCGTCACCTGGTACGGGCCACCCGGGGGGGGCGGCGGGGGTGGGCTGCAGCACGGCGGGTGGTCGTGATCGTCGTCGAGCCACACGTCGCTCTCGCACCCGCCGAGGATCGCGAGGCCGGCGACCAGCAGCGCGAGGCTGGCGAGGCGAACGCGATCGGACTTCCAGGACCCGCAGCTCCGTGACGTGCCGTTCATCGTCGTGATGGTCGCCCGGGCGTTGATCCGGACGATCTCCCTCCTGCGCGGCGCTACCGCAAGCCGGGTGCCGGAATCCACCCGGCCGGGCTCATCGTCGCGCGATCACGGGGGTGAGTCGGATCCCGCCGTCCTTTCGGTCCATGCCGGCGCCACGTGCCCGGCTCGACGCCTGCATCTCGTCGCTCCGCTGCGCGTTTCCTTGCCGCCCGTGTCATCGTCGCTTACACGAACCCTGGATCAGGCCCCTCCGGCCACGAGAGCGCAGCGCGTGTCCTATCGCAATCGCGTCGTCGCCTACACCGTCGCCGTGGTGCTCGCGGTGGCGGGCGCGTTCTTCGCGATCCACCGCTCGATGACCGGACGGCTCTTCCGGACCGGGGTCGACGAGCCGTGGCACGAGCTCGCAGACGCGCTCGCCTCCGATCCCTTCGTCCAGGCACGTTTGCTCGGCAGGCCTGGCGCGGGATCGAGCGAGGGCGCGGCCCCGATCGTCCGCTCGCTCGAGCCCGACGAGCGGATCCTGGGCTACGTGGTGGTCGATCCCGCCCGGGTCGAACGCGGACGGCGCCCCCCGCAAGGCCCGCTCCCCAACTCGGCGGTGATCGATCGCATGGGCCGTGCCGGGCCCGAGTCCACCCGCCTCGTGCGCGAGCTCGATCAGGCGATCGACGACTCGCTCGCCGCGGTGCCCGACCCCGAGAGCCCCGAGACCCGCCGCCGCGGCGACGTCACCGTGCGCGTCGGCGCGGTGGCGCTGGCGCGCCCCGTCCCCCCGCCGGAGCTGGCCCAGGCGGGGGCGCTGGCGGCCTCCGTGCGGCGCACCCTCGACACGCTCTCATCGCGGGTCCTGGCGCGCTTCGGCGCCGGGCACGAGGGCGCCGAGGGACCGATCGCCCCCGGGGAGCGCGAGGCGCTCGAGGCGCTGGTGTCGCTCAACGGTGCGCTCACCAACCTCGAGTCGCGCGTACTCGTCCCGGCGAGCCTCGGGAGCGCGGCGCCGGGGGCGGTCGTGACGGGGCCGGGCGGAGAGGAGATCGCCACGCCCGACGCGCTCGCCGAGGCCGCGCGGCTCATCGACGAGCTGGCGCAGATCCCGGGCGCGCTCGGCGATCGCGTCGATCCGGCGGCGGTGCGCCACATCACGGCGCGGATCGGCCGCTGGATCGAGGACACCGATTTCCAGCCCGGTCCCACGGCGCTGGTGGCGGCGGCGTTCGCCTCGCCACACCTGGCGCTGTTTCAGCAGCTCGCGCGCCGCTACCTGTGGGTGAGCGCCTTCCTGGTCGCGGCGGGCGTGGCGCTCGGCGTAGTGGTGGCACGGCGCTCGACCGAGCCGCTCAGCCGGATCCAGGAGGGCATCGAGCGTTTCGCGCGCGGTGACTTCGCGCACCGGATCGACGTCGGCTCCGCGGACGTGCTCGCATCGGTCGCTCGCGACCTCAACCAAATGGCGGAGCGGATCGCCGAGGGCGAGCGCGCGCGCCGGCTCGCGTCCATGGGCCTGCTCGTGGGTGGCGCCGCTCACGAGCTCAAGAATCCGGTCCATGCGCTCGATCAGGCGCTCGGGTTGGTGGCCAAGTACCACGCCGAGCTGGCCACGCCCGAGCCCGCCGCGGCGAGCGAGGGCGAGAGGGCCGGGCACCGTCGCCAGGAGCTGACCGAACGCATCACGCGGCTGCTCGCGGGAGGCGTCGAGAACGTCGAGCGGATGCGCGCGATCCTCGACGAGATCTCGGCGGTGCAGCGGGTCGCCACCGATCGCCGAGAGCCGCGCGATCTGGTCGCCGACACCAAGGCGGCGATCGACGCGCTCGCCGCGCGCTGGAAGGGTTCGATCGAGCTCTCGCTCGAGGCGCCACCCGAGCTGATCGTCGAGGCGACCGCGTCGCTCGCGCGGATCCCGCAGAACCTGGTGTCGAACGCGATCGCGGCGGTGGACGAGGGGAGGGCGTCGGGGCGAGGCTCGCGTCGCGTCGCGGTACGCTTGGCGCGCGAAGGCGAGCAGGTGGTGTTGACCGTCGACGACGACGGAGCGGGAGTGAATCCGACCGTGCGAGAGCGCATCTTCGATCTCTTCTTCACGACGCGCGAAGTGGGACGCGGCACCGGGCTCGGGCTATTCCTGGTGCACGAGATCGTGGCGGCCCACGGCGGCCACGTCCGCTGCGTGAGCCCGGGACCGCTCGGCGGCGCCCGTTTCGAGGTCAGGGTACCGATCGCCGCGGCTGGCGCCGAGCTCGCGACGTGAGCGGCGTGAGCGCCAGCGGCGCCGGGGTGGCCGGCGGTTCCGGGGGGACCGAAGTCCCCCGCGACGCGATCCTCGTGGTCGAGGACAACCGCGGTCAGCTCGACGCGATGGTGTTCACCCTCGCCGATCACGATCTCGACGCCGAGCACGGCGTCGAAGTGCTGACCGCCACGTCCGGCCGCGACGCGCTTGCGATCCTGGAGCGCGAACGCGAACGCCTCGCGGTGGTCCTCACCGACCTCAAGATGCCCGGTCCACCCGACGGCATCGGGCTCTTGAGCGAGGCCGTGCGGCTCGCGCCGCGTGCGCGTCGGATCCTGGTCACCGCCTACGCCGGCGAGCTCACCCTCGCCGATGCCGTCAACGCCGGGCGCATCAACCGCCTCCTCGAGAAGGGCTATCGCGCCGACGAGCTGGTGCGCACCGTCCGCGAGGCTCTCGACGAGCATCGCGCGTTGCAGGCGGTGATCCACGAGAACGAGCGGCTCGAGCGAGAGCGGGTCCGCACCATCGACGGCATCGTCGGCGCGAGCGCCGAGATCCGTCGCCTCCGCGACGAGACCGCGCGCGTCTCCCGGGTGGGCACCCACGTGCTCCTGCTCGGCGAGACCGGTACCGGCAAGGAGCTCGTGGCGCGCGCCATCCACGACGCGAGCCCACGCGCCGGCGGCCCGTTCGTCGCGGTGAACTGCGCCGCGATCCCCGAGTCGCTCCTCGAAGGCGAGTTCTTCGGCACCCGTCGCGGTGCCTTCAGCGGCGCCGTCGACCGCGCTGGCCTGGTCGAGGCGGCGGCGTCGGGCACGCTCTTCCTCGACGAGATCGGCAAGGCGCCGGTCGCGATCCAGGCCAAGCTCCTGCGGTTCCTCGACACCGGCCGCTTCCTGCCGGTGGGGGCACGCGAGGAGAAGCGCGCCGACGTGCGGGTGGTCGCCGCAGCCAACGAGGACCTCGAAGCAGCGATCGAGGACGGCCGCTTCCTGCGCGACCTCTTCTACCGGCTGCGCGGCTCGCGGATCCGCATCCCCCGGCTCGCCGACCGCATCGACGACGTCCCGGCGATCGCCCGCCACTGGCTCGATCGCATGAACCGCGAGTACTCGCGTGCGGTGCTCGGCTTCGACGATCAGGCGATGGCCGCCATGCGCGCTCACTCCTGGCCGGGCAACGTCCGCGAGCTGGTCGAGACGATCCGCGACGCGGTGGTGCGCAAGGCGGACGACGGCACGTTTCTGAGCGCCGCCGACCTCGGCCTCGGCGCCTGCGGCACGGCGCGCGCGCGGGCGCAGGCCGAGCCCGCCACCGAGGAGCGGCCCACGGTGCCGAGCGGGCCGTCGCTCGAGGTGGCGGTGGCGGCCGAGCTGGCGCGTGGCCGCGACCTCAACCAGATCCGAGCCGACGTCGAGCGCGCCGCGCTGAGCGTTGCGCTGATCGAGTCCGGGTGGGTGATCGAGACCGCCGCGCGGCGTCTGGGGGTCTCGCGCCCGTGGATCTACGATCGCCTCGAGCGCTTCGAGATGCAGCGTCCCGACGCCGACGGCGGCGTTCACGAAAGGGTGTAAGCAGCGTTGACGCGGCCTCCGCTCGTCCCTCCGCCGCGAGGGACGGCGTGTGGTGAATCGCGGCGCAGCGGGCGATTTCGCCGCCTACGGCCCCACCGTGAGCGCTCCTTGGCGCTGGCACGGATCGTGGAATGATCCCTGGCGAGGTCTCGTCTTTCGGAGGAATCGTCATGAACGCTCACGTCCGTTTCGGTCGCGCCGCGAAGCTCACCGGGCTCACCGCCCTCGCGCTGGCCGGGCTCGCGCTCGCGACTCCGGCCCGCACCGCCGAGGCCGGCGTCCACGTCAGCATCGGCTTCGGCTTGCCGGTGGTGCATGCGCCGGTCTACGTCGCACCGCCGCCCCCGGTCTACGTCGCGCCCGCTCCCGTCTACTACCGGCCCGCGTATTACGCGCCGCGTCCGGTGGTCCGAGTGGCCGCGCCGGTGTGGGTCCGGGGCTACTGGGAATGTGGGCACTGGGTCCCCGGTCGCTGGCGGTGACCTCCGGCCGGTGTGGAACGCCCGCTCGGCGCCTGCCCCTCCACCGCCGAACCGGGCCGCTGTAGGATGCGCGGCGCCGCGGGGCACCCCGCCCCAACCGGCGCCGCGCACTCTTCATGGTCGAGGCCGAGCCCACCCTGCCACGACCGTTCGTGGCGATCGTCCTGATCGTCCTCGCCACGCAGGCGCCGTATCTCTTCTTCACCCCCGGCAAGCACGACCCCGAGATCTGGCCGTTCTACGGCTTGCTCGCCGGTTTCCTCGCCCTCGCCCTCGACCGGCCGGCGCGTCTCGCCGATGCCGGCCTTACCTCGCGTGGCCTGCTCCGGGGCGTACCGTGGCTCGTGCTCGCGCTGGCGGCGTGGGCGAGCGGTCTGGCCCTCGGTCACCTGCTCGGCTGGGTCCACTTCTCGGAAGGCGTGAACCGCTCAGGCCCGGACCTGCTGCGGCCCTTCCTGGCGAGGCTCGCGCTGGTCGCGGCGGTGGCGATCCTCGGCGACGAGCTGGCGTGGCGCGGCGTCCTGCTGGGCGACGCTCGCGCGCGCTTCGGACGGTGGCGCGGGCTGCTGCTGATCGCCGTGCTCTCGGCGCTCTATCGGATCCCGCTGCTGGTACGGATGGGGCTGGTCGACGACCTGTCGATCGGCATCCAGGCGGGCGCCCGCGAGCTGCTACGCGCCCTCGCCCTCGGCTTGCTCTTCGAGCGCACCCGCAACCTGTGGGTCACAGGGCTCTACGCGTTCGCGGTGTGGGGTGCGCCGATGCTGATCCTCGGTAACGCCGAGGACCCGTTCGAGCCGCTCTTGTTCTACGGCGGCGCGGGCGGGCGCTTCGTGGCGCTCACGTGGCTCGGGGAGCTGTTGCCCGTGGTGGTGCTGCTGGCGACCGCGCCGCGCGGCGCCGTCACCGCTTCCGCGCGATCCACAGATCCTTGAGCGACTCGGACGGATCCGCGAAGTAGGGGTGCGGCCCGCGGCTCTCGAGCACGAAACCGGCGCTTTCCAGGGCACGCTCGAGCTCTCGCGCCGCGTGGCAGCGCTCGTGGACCCAGCCCGTGACGGGCGGCTCGCCGCGGCGCCGGAAGGTGACCTGCGCCGATCCGGTGCGGCGCACTGGATCGTAGTGGTAGTCGATCTCGACGTCGCCGCTGACGACGTCGATGGTCGCGCGTGGTCCCGACCACACCCGCTGGAACATGCGCTCGTTGTTGGTGTCGAAGACGTAGAGCCCGCCGCCCTCGGCGTGGCGCGCGGCGGTCTCGATCGCCGCGGCGACGCCGATGGTGTCGGGCAGGTGGTTGAGGGCGTCGTAGAAGCAGGTGACGAGCTCGAAGCGACGTCCGAGCTGGAACTCGCGCATGTCGGCGCACACCAGCGCCAGCCGCGCGTGCTGCTCGCGCGCCTTGTCGCGGGCCTCGACCAGCATTGCGTGAGAGCGGTCGACGCCCACCGCGAACGCGCCGCGGCGCTCCATCGCCATCAGGAAGGAGCCGGTTCCGCACGCGATGTCTAGGCACGAGCGCGGCTCGAGGCGGGCGTCGCGGAGCGCGCGCAGCGTCAGCTCGACGCAGGTATCCGAGAAGGCGATCGCGCCCGACCAGTCGTACCAGCGCGCGAGGCGATCGTAGGCGCCGTGGGTGGGGCGCTCGGTCGTGGTGGCGTCGCTTGCACCGACGGTGCCGCTCGACGGGCCGAACCAGCGGCGCAGGCGGTCAGCGAGGCTCACGACGCTGGTTGGAGCGGAGCGCAGGGTCTGCTCACGCCCACGGCTCGACGGCGAGGTCCGCGCGCACGCGTCGCACCGCGTGGGCGTAGCGTTCGTGGTGGTCGGTGAACTCGTCCGGGTGGAGACACGCGGCGAGGATCTCGAGCGACTCCACGAGGCGCGGCCCGGAGCGATTGAAGTAGGCGTTGCCGTCGGCCAAAAACACGTTGTCGTTCGCGACCGCCTTCCAGCGCGACCACGGCAGCACCCGGCTCAGCACCTCGAGCTCGCGCAGCGACTCGTCGAGCGGGAAGCCGCACGGCTTGATCAGCACCACGTCGGGGTCGAGCTTCTCGAGCTCGGCGAGGGGGAGCGTCGGCGCGTGGTCACGGGGCTGGGTCACGAGCGGCGTGCCGCCGGCGAGCGTGATGAGCTCGGGCATCCACATACCGCCGATCATGACCGGCTCGAGCCACTCGATCGAGAGCACGCTGGGGCGCGTCGCCGCCGCGTGGGCGCGCCGGCGGACCTCCTCGATGCGCTGGCGCGCGTCGGCGACGACGCGGGTGCCGTCGGCGGCGCGGCCGAGCGCCACGCCGGTGCGCTCGATGTCGGCGAGGATGTCCTCGAGGCCCGTCGGGCTCAGGCTCACGACCTCGATCGCGTCGCGGTGAGCGAGACGAGCCACCGCGGCGCGCACGTCGTGGATGGACACCGCGCACACGTCGCACAGGTCCTGGGTGACGATCACGTCGGGAGCGAGCGCGCCGAGGCGCTCGGTGTCCACGTCGTAGACCGCGAGCGCCTCGCCGACCACGTCGCGCACCGCCTGGTCGATCGCCGCGCTCGACGATCCCTTGCGGAACTTGGCTCGCGTGAGGACCGGTAACCCGCTCACGTCGTCCGGGTGATCACATTCGTGAGACACGCCCACGAGCTCGGCGCGCGCACCGAGGGCGCACACGATTTCGGTGGCGGAGGGCAGAAGCGAGACGATCCGGTAGGCCATCAGCATCCTCGGCGGGGGAGCCGGGGAGTCTACCCGACGGCAGGGCGGCGACCGGGGCCGTGGCTCAGAAGGTGCGCGCCAGGGCGAAGCGCGCGAGCCGCTCGAGCGCGCGCCGTCCGGCGCCCCTCGGCAAGACCGCCAGCCCGGCGAGCGCCGAGCTCACGCAGGCCTCGGCGCGGGCCCGCGTGTAGGCGAACCCGTCGTAGCGCTGGATGAGCTTGACGATCGCCTCGAGCTGGCGGGCGCCACGGCGCTCGCCACCGAGGAGGTGGCGGATGCGATCGTGGTCGGTGGGGGAGGCGTTGGCGAGAGCCACGATCGCCGGCAACGTGTACTTGCCGTCGCGGAAGTCGGCGCCGCGCTTGGCGGCGAAGCGCTCGTCGTCGGCGACGTAGTCGAGGACGTCGTCGGCAAGCTGGAAAGCCATGCCGAGGTCGAGCCCGAAGCCGTGGAGCGCGAGCTGGACCTCCTCGGAGGCGCCGCCCGCCACCGTCGGCGCCCACGCGCCCGCGCCGAAGAGCGCCGCGGTCTTCTTGCGGATGATGTCGAGATAGGCGTCCTCGGTCTCGCTCGGGCTGTAGCTCTCGGCGAGCTGGTGGACCTCGCCCTCGGCCATCGCGTTGGTGGCCTCGGCGACCATGAGCAGGATCCGTGGGTCACCCATGCGAGCGAGCAACACCGAGGCGAGGCTGTAGAGGTAGTCGCCGACCAGCACGCTCGCGGCGTTGCCGAACACCCGGTTCGCCGAGGGCTGGCCACGCCGCACGGTGCCGTCGTCGACCACGTCGTCGTGAAGAAGAGTGGCGGTGTGGATCAGCTCCAGCACCACGCCGATCGTCACCACGTTCGGGCCGGTCAGGCCGACGGCGCGAGACGTCAGGAAGGCGAGGGCGGGGCGGATGCGCTTACCGCCGCCGCCGAGCAGGTAGCGGCCGACCTCGGGGATCAGCCGCACGTCGTTCTTGACCACCCGCGCGAGCTCGACCTCGAGCGCCGCGAGCGGCCTCCGGATCTCGGGAAACGCATCGTCGAAGTTCACGGGGCGCGAAGGATAGCAGCAGGTCGGGAAGGCGTTCCGACGTTCTGCGGATGTCGTCGCGGGGGGCGCTCCGAGCCCGCAGCACCGATCTTCCAACGCCTCCCACTGAAGCCGGCACGGATGCGTCGTCGCGGGCGCGGCGGGTGCGCCCCGGGAATCGCGGTGAGTGCGGGGGAACCCGTGCCACCCACCTGCGGGCACCGGGGGCGCGTGCGGTTCGAACGGCGAAATCGCAGCGAATTTCACACCGGAACGTCGACGCGACGCCACCGTCGCTCGGCTGCACCGTCGGCACGGAGGTTGCCCTGGGGACGCGTTGCACAACGAGCTAGCCAGGGCCGGCACGAACCTCCTTCGCGCCGTCTCGGGCCAGCTCTCAACCCGAGGCTCCTCGGGAGCCTCGCCGGAGGTCCTCCATGAACCGTTTCCTCGCCCGCGCTCTCGCCGCGGCTGGCTGCGCCGCCGTGCTCCTCGCTTCGATCCCCAGCCACGCGGCCACGCCCTCGGCCCAGCCCACCGCCGCCGAGAAGGTCGCGGTCGTCGACCTGAACCACGCGAGCGCCTCGGAGCTCGAGGGGCTGCCGGGCATCGGGCCGTCGCGTGCCCAGGCGATCGTGAAGTACCGCACCGAGAAGGGCGGGTTCTCGGCGGCGAGCGAGATCACCGAGATCAAGGGTATCGGCCCTCGCTGGCGAAGCGCCTCGAGCCGATGCTGACCGTGACCCCCGTCAAGAAGTGACCGATCCCGCCGCGCGGTCCACGTGGCGCGGTCGCGAGAGCGCCGCCGCGTGGACCGCGCGGTTTCCCCGTCACGGCTCGCCCACGCCGAAGCGCGATCCGCGAGCATCGTGCGCGGCGCGTTCGTGCCGCGCGCTGCGTTATGATCGCCTGCTCCGGGTCGAGCCGGCCCACGTCGGTGCATTCGGGCTTCTCCGCATGGCGCATCGGAGATCACGCGTGTGCGTGGTGGGGCCGACCTACCCGTTCCGGGGTGGGATCGCGCACCACACGACCCTTCTCGCGCGCGAGCTCGAGAAGCGCAACGACGTGCTGCTGGTGTCGTTCGCGCGTCAGTACCCGAGCTGGGCGCTGCCGAGCGGCACCGATCTCGATCCCTCCAGCCAGCCGCTACGCTCGTCCGCCGAGTTCCTGCTCAGCCCGTTCGATCCGCCGAGCTGGGCTCGCACGGCCCGCCGCATCCGCGAGTGGCGCCCCGACTGGGTGGTCCTGCCGTGGTGGATCCCGGTGTGGGCGCCGGCGTACGCCTACCTGGGGCGGGCACTGACTCGTGGGCGTGGTGCCGACGGGCCGCGGCTGGTGTGCGTGTGCCACAACACCCGGCCTCACGACCGCACCCGCCTCGGCACCTTCGCCGATCGCACGGCCCTGCGCTTCGCGCTGCGCGCCGTCGACGGTTTCGTCGTGCACGCCACCAGTGAGGCGGAGCGCCTGCGCCGTGCGTTTCCCGCGCGGGCGATCCGCCGCGTACCGATGCCCGACTTCGGCGAGCTCGCGGTGACCGCACCGGCGCCGCTGCCGGTCTCGCTCCCCACCGACCGGCCGATCCTGCTCTTCTGTGGTTTCGTCCGCCCTTACAAGGGGCTCGACGTACTGGTCGACGCGCTCCCCAGCGTGCTCGCCCGCGAGCGCGTTCATCTCGTCGTCGTCGGCGAGTTCTGGCAGAGCGAGGCGCGCTATCGCGAGCGGATCGCCCGCCGCGGCGTCACCGACGCCGTGACGGTCGTGCCGGGCTACGTCCCCGACGAGGTCCTCGTCTCCTTCATCCGGGCGGCCAACGTGGTGGTCCTGCCATACCGCCGCGCCACCCAGAGCGCGGTGGTGCAGCTCGCGTTCGGCGTCGGCCGGCCGGCGATCGTGACCACCGTCGGCGGGCTCCCCGATGCCGTCGAGCACGGCGTGAACGGCCTGCTGGTGCCCCCCGAGGACCCGGCGGCGCTCGCGGATGCGATCGTCTCGTTCGTCCGCGATGGACTCGGAGCGCGATTCGAGGCCAACATCCGGTCGCGCTCGACCCCGCTCGCCTGGGAGCGGCTGGTGGGCTGTCTGGAGGAGCTCGGCGCGGCGCCCCTGCGGTCGCCCTCCGGTGCGAGCTGAGCCGATCGCGAGGATCCCGGTGCCCGAGACCGTCCCGTGCCTGTCCTGTGGTGGTGCTCGCGCGCATCGCGAGCCCCACCTCGAGCGCTTCCTCGCGCTCGCCGCGCCGCTTCGGCTCGCGCGCTGCGGTGACTGCGGTTTCCGCTTCCAGAGCCCGCGCTCGGATCTCGACGAGCTCGAGGGGCGCTACCTCGCGAGCGATTTCTACGCCGAGGCGCACCCGGTCCGCGCGGCGCACTACGACGACTTCTACTCCCACCGATACCAGCTGCTGGCTCGCTGGACGCCCCGCCCCGGGCGCTTGCTGGGGGTCGCCTGCCTCGACGGCGGCTACCAGTACGCGCCGCTGGCCGCGCTCGGGTGGCGGGCCGAGGTGTTCGAGTTCATCCGTCCACTCGCGGAGGAATGCCGCCGTGTCGTGGGCGCCGACGTGCGTGTCTCGCGCGGCTGGGACCCGTCGTGCATGGTGGGTGAGCCCTACGACGCGGCCGCGAGCATCTCGCTCGAGCATGTTCCCGATCCCCGCGGCCTCCTCGCGCGAGTGCGACGCCTGGTGCGCGATGGAGCGCCGCTCGTCCTCGACGTGCCCTATCAGCTCGGGTCGCTCAAGGACCTCACCAAATATCCGCTCCGGCGGCTGCTCGGCGAGCGTGGCTTTCACCCCCTCTTCAAGCGCAACGAGAACGAGTTCCATCTGTCGTTCTTCGATCCGCCGCGGCTCCGCGCGATGCTCGCGGACACCGGCTGGCGGGTCGTCCACTTCGAGACCTACCAGCCACGCCACCCGCTCTACCTCTCGAATCCGCGCGCGCGCTGGCTGCAGGAAGCGATCTACCGGGTGGGCGGCTGGTTCGAACGCGGGCCGAGCATGGAGGTCGTCGCCCTCGCCGACGGCGCTCCCGCTCCCTGACGCGCGACGACGGGGTTCGAGGCGTGCGCGTCGCGATCGTCATCCCGCATGTGTGGCCCGACCCGGGGGGCGCCGAGGTCCAGGCGTGGGTGCTGGCGCGCGCGCTCGCCGCGCGCCTCGGGACCTGTGACCTTGTCACCAGCCGTCACGATTGCACCCGCCCGGCGGCGGAGATCGTCGCCGGCGTGCGTGTGGTGCGCCTTCCCTCGACCCGCTTCGAGCTCGCCCGGCGCCTCGTGAACGGGGTCTCGGCGTTCGTCCATTTCATGCGCCACGCTCCCGAATACGACGTGATCTACGGCCACTGCCTGTCGCTCTTCGTGCTCGGCGCGTTGCTCGCCGCGCATCTGCGTGGCCGGCCGGTGGTCCTCAAACCGTGCACGGTCGGCGCGGACGGCGACGTCGCCAAGGTGTGCGGGCGGCCCGGGGGCTCGCTCTTGTGGCGCATCGTCGAGCGCGCCGATCGCTTCATGGCCGAGTCGAGCGCGGTCGCGAACGATCTCGCTGCGGCCGGAATCGACGCGAGCCGGATCGCCACGGTGCCGAACGTGCCGAGCCGCCCCGGGCTGGGGAAAGTAGCGCTGGCCGAGTGCGATCCCGTCACGCGCGCCGCGCGCCGCACCGCCGCGCGCCGCGACCTGGGACTGCCCGACCGGCTCACCATCCTGTTCGTCGGCCGGCTGGTGGCGGGGAAGGGGCTCGAGGTCCTCGTGCCCGCGTTCGCACGCGTGGCTCACGACGTGGACGTGTCGCTGGTCGTGGTGGGTGACGGACCGGAGCGCGCGGCGCTGGCCGCGGCCGTCGCGGAGGCGGGGCTCGGTGACCGGGTCGTGCTCCCCGGGTGGCTGTCCGAGCCGGACCGCTACTACGAGGCGAGCGACGTGCTCGCGCACCCCTCAAGGAGCGAGGCGTTCGCGAACGTGCTCCTCGAGGCGATGACCGCGGGGCTCGCGATCGTGACCTCGCCCGTGGGGCTCGCGGTCGATCATCTCCGCGACGGCGAGAGCGCGCTGATCGTGCCCGCGGCGGACACCGATGCGGTCGCGAGCGCGCTCGGGCGGCTAGCGGTGGACGAGGCGCTACGGTCGCGCCTCGGCGCGACCGCCCGGCAGATCGCCACCGAGGCGTTCGACGCCGAGCGTGCCCTCGATCGTTGCCTCGCGGAGCTCGAGCGGGCGCGCGCCGGCCGGACCGCTCAGCGCGGCGCCGGCAACGCGTCGGCGGGCCACAACGCGAGTCGCTTGTCCTCGTAGCCCCGCTCGTCGAGGGGCTCGGGCCACGCGCGCGCCGGGGGCGGCAGCGAGAACGGGGGCTTCTCGAGGTCGAGCGGCCGCCAGTCGCCACTGACGATGTCCGGGTTCGAGCGCTGTACGCCGCAGTACGTCGTCGTGAGCAGCCAGCGCGCACCGCTGGCGCGCACGTTGGCGAGCGCCGCGAGGACGTCCGCGTGCGCGAGGTGGGGTAGCCCGTCGCGGCACAGCACCAGCTCCGCGCGAGGCAGCGGGTCGGTCGTGAGATCGAGGACCATGAAGCGGCGCCGTGCGCTTCCATGACGGCGCTGGTTCTCGGCGATCAGCGCGGGGACGATGTCGCCGCCCACGTAGCGCTCGACCGCGAGCTCGAGCTCGCTCATCCAGTGGAAGTCGCCGCACGGCACGTCGAGCAGGGTGCGCACGCCGAACTCGGTGACGAGCGACGGCAGGGTCTCGCGCACGGTGCTCGCGGCGCGCCGGTTGGCGCCGCTGCCCGACCGCGACTCCGCGTCGTTCCAGCGATTGCGTTCGTAGATCGCGGCGAAGATCGCCGCGCGCCGGGCGCGCGGGTCGAGGTCGGTGACGCGTGGCGCGCGTCCGAGGTGCGCGAGAACCCGGAGCCAGCTCACCCACCCCGGGCGGGCGTCGCGCCAGCGCTCGATCACCCTGGCCCGCCGCGCGAGCGCATCAGGCGCCGATTCGCGCCAGCTCGGCGCTCAGCTCGGCCACCTCTTGGTGGCGCTGGGAAGGGTTCTTGGCGAGGGCGCGCAGGATCGTGTCCTCGAGCGCCTGCGGCAGCTCGGGCACCAGCTCGCGTGGCGGCCTGGGCGTCTCGCTCACGTGACGCTGCAGCAGGCTCACCAGCGTGCCGCCGCGGAACGGCGTGGTGCCGCAGAACACCTCGTACATCACGATGCCGACCGAGTAGACGTCGGTGCGGCGGTCCACCGGCTGCCCGAGGGCCATCTCGGGCGAGATGTACTCGGGCGTGCCGATGAACATCTCGGTGAGCGTCGACGTCACGGCGTCCTTGATCTTGGCGATGCCGAAGTCGATCAGCTTCACCTGGCCGTGGCTGTCGAGGAGGATGTTCTGTGGCTTGATGTCGCGGTGCACCACGTCCAAGGCGTGCGCCGCCTCGAGCGCCCCGCACACCGCGCGCATCAGCCGCACGCCCTCGGCGAGCGGGAAACGGCCCACCTCGCGCAGCGCGCGCTTCAGGTCGCGCCCGTCGACGTACTCCATCGCGACGTACGGGAGCGAGCCGCACTCGCCGAAGTCGTAGGTGCGAACCACGCTCGGGTGCACGATGCGACGGGTGATCCGGATCTCCTGCTTGAACCGCCCCAGCACGTCGTCCGCGACGTCGGCCATCGGCTTCAAGACCTTGAGCGCCACGGTCTCGTCGAGACTCTCGTCGCGCGCCAGGAACACCGCGCCGATTCCGCCCGCGCCGAGCTTGCTCGCGATGCGATAGCGGCCGTCGAAGAGGTACCCCTCGACGAGGTCGGCGAAGGTCAGCGAGCGGGGGTGGCTGCCGCTCGCCGCGCGTCGCGGCGTGGCACCGCCGTGGGAGGTCCCCCCGTGGACGGTGGCGCTGCGCCGACCGCCGTGAGTGGTCGGCGCGCCTGCGTCGTCGGGCATCGCCAGCCCCTCGTCGATGGCGGCGTCGAGCGCCGCGTCGAGGTCGTGCATCCCCTCGAGGCGCTTGGTGGTCGCGGCGTAGTCGAAGCTCTCGGTGAGGAGCGTCTCGTAGGAGGCGGCGGCGACGGCTGGCTGGGTCTCGACCGCCCAGAGGTGGTCGAGGGCGCCCTCGATCTCGGGGATGCCGGTGCCTTCCTCGCGGATGCGGTTCGAGAGCCGTCGCACGTCCTCGTGGAGCTCGCAGCGTCGGTAGAGCTTCACCAGGTCGAGAAAGGCGGGCAGGCTCTCCAGGTCGACGGGGTTCGCCTCGAAGGTCTCGGCGGTCTTCTCGTCGAGAGGCGTCAGGTAGCCGCGCTCCGCGATGACGGCGAAGAACGTGTCCATCGCGTCGAAGTAGTCCTCGTCGCCGGGCTGGGCGTTGCGGATCAGGTGCAGCGCCTCGCTGTAGTCGCCGCGCGACCAGTGCGCCTTCGCCGCGCCCACACGGTCGCCGGCGTGCAGCAGGTTGGTGGCGGCGCGCTTCAGGTCCCCGGCCTGGCTCCAAGCCTCGGCGGCGCGGGTCCAGGCGCTGGCGCTCTCGAAGGCGCGCCCGGCACGGCCGAAGAGCCCGGTCTTCATGAAGCACTCGGCGGCGGGCAGGAGCTGGCCGGCACGCTCGTACATCTCGCCCGCGGGGTTGAGCTCGCCGAGGCGCTCGTAACAGGATCCCGCCTTGCCGAATTCCTCGCCCTCGACGTAGAGCTGTGCGGCGCGCTCGAGCTCACCGGCGCGCTCGAACATCTGCGCCGCGCGCGCTGCCTTGCCCAGCAGCACGTACGCGTGGGCGGCGAGCGCGGGCTCGTTGGCTCGTACGTAGTTGAGCGCGGCCGCTTCCAGGTTGGCGGCCTTCTCGAAGCAGCGCGCGGCGTCGCCGTGGTGCTTGGCGGCGACGAACTCCTCGGCGGCGAGGTCGAAGCGCGCCGCCTTGAGGAACTGCTCCGCCGCGGCGGCGTGGTCACCTGCCTTGGAGAGGCGCCGTCCCTCCTTCTCGTAGTTCATGGCATCAGGGCTCCGTCGAGCGGCTCGCGGGCACCGAATGTGTGCGAGGCCGACGAGTGGATGCGGCGATTTGCGCGTTGCAGAGCGACGCCGCCAGCGAAGCGCAGCGCGTTGGGGGCGGGGGCTGGAACAGCCCCCGGAGAACATCTGCCGGTAGCTCGAACCTTGCGCACCCCGGAGCTCCGATTGCGCACCTACGCCACCTTGAAGTACTTGGCGAAATTCGAGGCGTCGCGGCCATGCTTGCGGCCCTCCTCGGGCGAGACGCGGCCCTCGTCGATGAGCCGCACGATCGCCTGGTCGAGGGTCTGCATGCCGGTCTTGTCGTAGCCGCCGAGCTGGATGAGCGTCTCGATCTGGTAGGTCTTGCTTTCGCGGATCAGGTTCCCGAGGGCGGGAGAGCCGAACAGGATCTCGACGGCGGCGCAGCGCTTGGTCTCGTCGGCGGTCTTGAGCAGGTTCTGGCTCACCACGCCGCGCAGGTTGAGCGAGAGCATGCCGCGCACCTGGTCCTGCTGGACCGTGGGGAAGACGTCGATGATGCGGTCGACGGTCTGAGCCGCGCTCTGGGTGTGGAGGGTGCCGAACACCAGCGTGCCGGTCTCGCTGCAGGTGAGCGCTAGCGAGATGGTCTCGATGTCGCGCAGCTCGCCGATCAGGATCACGTCCGGTGCCTCGCGCAGGCACGAGCGCAGCGCACTCGCGAAGTCCGGCGTGTGAGCGCCCACCTCGCGCTGCGAGAACACCGACTTCTTGGGCGCGTGGATGAACTCGATCGGGTCCTCGATGGTGATGATGTGCTTGCGGCGGCTCTCGTTGACCTCGTTCAGGATCGCCGCGAGCGTCGTGGACTTGCCCGAGCCGGTGGCGCCGGTGACGAGCACCAGCCCCTTGTCGAAGGACGCGAAGCGCTTGAGCGAAACGGGGAGCATCAGGTCATCGATGCTCTTGATGTCCTCGGGGATGATGCGGAACGCGGCGCCGATGCCGCGGTCGTCGAGGAACACGTGCACGCGGTAGCGTGAGAGCCCCGGCACCGCGTACGCGAAGTCGAGATCCATGTCACGCTCGAAGTCCGCGATCTGCGCGTCGCTCATGGTCTCGTACAGCATCCGCGTCAGCTCGCCGTGGGTGAGCTCGCGGAACTTGATCGGGATCAGGTCGCCGTTGAAGCGGATCACCGGCGGTGAGCCGACCGCGAGGTGCAGGTCGCTCGCGCGCTGCTCCTTCACCAGCCGCAGGAAGCTATCGATCTTTGCCATGGGGCCCCTGGGGACGCGTGCCCGGCGCGGCTGGCGCGGCGGGATTGGCGGCTCGCTGGCTCAACGGTTGGGGTGGAGCCGCGGGTCGCTGCGGCGCAGCACCGGGAGCGGGCGGGCGCGGCGCCGGAGGTGGCGGTGACCCGGGACGGGCCGCGCCGGGTGGTGCGCCGGGACGCGCCGGGCCCCCCGCGGCGGGCGCGGCGGGTCGATCGGCCGGAGGACGAGGCGCCGGCGCCGCGCTCGCGCCGGCGCCGGGTGCGAGGACTCGCTCCGCGGCGCGCGCCGACTCGACCTCGGCGGATCCCACCAGGTAGGGCTCGAGCTCGCGCTTGTTCTCGGCCTTGTTGTAGCCATCCTCGGCGGTGATGATCCCCTGCTTCACGAGGCGCAGCAGCTCGTTGTCCATGAGCTGATTGCCCTGCTCCGCGGAGGTCGCGAGCATCGACGGGATCTGGTGGGTCTTCTCCTTGCGGATCGCGTTCGCGATCGCGTCGGTGCACACCATGATCTCCATCGCAAGCGCCACTCCCTTGCCGTCGGCGCGCGGCACCAAGTGCTGGCTCATCACGGCCTTGAGCGTCTCGGCCAGCATGGTTCGCACCTGTGCCTGGTAGTTGGGCGGGAACACGTCGATGATGCGGTCGACGGTCTTGGCGGAGCTCACGGTATGGAGTGTGCCGAACACCAAGTGGCCGGTCTCCGCCGCGGTGATCGCGGTGGAGATGGTTTCGTAGTCGCGCATCTCGCCGACCAGGATCACGTCGGGGTCCTGGCGGAGCGCGCCACGCAGCGCCTCGGCGAAGCCCTTGGTGTGCTCGCCGACCTCGCGCTGGTTGATGGTGCACTTGACGTTCGCGTGCACGTATTCGATCGGGTCCTCGACGGTGATGATGTGCTCGGTGCGGGTGCGGTTGATGTAGTCGATCATCGCCGCGAGGGTGGTCGACTTGCCCGACGCCGTGGGTCCGGTCACCAGTACGAGACCGTTGCGCATCTGGCAGAAGCGCTTCGCGATGGGTGGCAGACCGAGCTGCTCGAGGGTGCGGGTCTCGCTCGGCACCACGCGGAACGCCGCCGCGAGCCCGGTGAACTGGCGGTACACGTTGACACGGAAGCGCCCGTTCTCGCCGCGGATCGAGTACGAGAAGTCGACGTCCTTCTTCTCGTCGAAGAACTCGCGGTGCTGCGACGGGTTCATGATGTCGATCAGGATCCGCTCGATCTGCTCGTTCGAGAGCAAGTCGCCGCGGATCGGGTGGACCTCGCCGTGGTGCTTGACCAGCGGCGGGCGCCCGCCGAGT
Source organism: Deltaproteobacteria bacterium (assembly GCA_016713535.1). Lineage (GTDB taxonomy): Bacteria > JADJOY01 > JADJOY01 > JADJOY01 > JADJOY01 > JADJOY01. The sequence goes on along the minus strand of JADJOY010000033.1, from coordinate 49,606 downwards.
AGGAAGAGGTCGTGAGCGCCGCGCTCGCGCGTGTCGAGCAGCAGCCGGTCGATGAAGCTCATCTCGCGGTACGAGGCGCGGCTCTTCTCCTCCTCGGTGAGCTTCACCTGGAGGCGCTGCAGGAGCTGGAGCGCGCGGTGGCGGACGCGCTTGTCCGGGTCGGCGAGCAGCGGCTGCACCCGCGACGCGATCTGCGGATCCGCGAAGCTCTCGAGCGCGGTCAGCACCTCGAGCCGGAACTCGGCGGAGCCGGTGGTGAGCAGCACCAGCAGCGCAGGCAGGCCGCGCGGGTCCTGGAGCTTGCCGAGCGCTTTCACGATCACCCAGCGGAGCTCCTCCTCGGCGCGCAGGAGCTGCAGCAGCTGGGGCACCGCCTCCTTCACGCCGAGGGCGGCCAGCGACTCGATGGCGCGCTCGCGCACCCACCAGTCGGGGTCCTTGGTGCAGCGCAGGATCTCGGGGGCGACCGCCTTGTCGCCGATCCGCACCACCACCTCGAGGGCATAGCGGCGCACGATCTCGTTGGGGTCGGTGAGGAGCTTGAGGATCGGCTCGAGGACCTCGCGCCCGCCGATCTCGGTGAGCACGTCGGTGACGCTCTCGCGCACCCACCAGTCCTCGTCGCGCAGGTAGTCGACCAGCCGCGCCCACGCCTGCCGCTCGTGCTCGCCGCCGATCGCGCGGATCACCTCGACCACGCTGCGGCGTACGTTGACGTCGCGGTCGCGCATCATCAGCACCAGCATCCGGCCGATGCGCACGTGGGGTGAGCGGCCGAGGTTGCCGAGGACCTCGATCGCCTTCTGCCGCACCATCAGCTCCTCCTCGCGGAGCAGCTCGATCAGGTGCTCGAGGGCGATCTCGTTCTCGAAGCCGCCGAGCGCGGTCATCGCCTCGATGCGCACGCCCACGTAGCCCGAGCGCAGGAATGGGATCAGCGCGGGGATCGCTTCCATCGCCTTGATCTGGCCGAGGGCGCGGATGAGCGGCTGCTGGAAGCGGCGGTCGGCCTTCTTGAGCAGGTCGATCAGGAACGGCGCGTCCTCGGGTCCGGCGATCTCGCCCATCGCGCCGGCGATGCGCATGGTGAGCTCGGGGTCGTCGGGAGTGCACGCCGCGCGCAGCGCGTCCACCGCGGCGCGCTGGCGCTGCTTCACGATCGACATGTCGCTCAGGTACTTGAGGGCGACGAGCGGATCGCCCTTGTCGCCACGTTCGCCGCGCTCGCGCAGCACCTGGCCGAGGACCGGGATGGCGTGGTGGCCGCCGATCTTGACGATCGCCTCGATGGCCTCCTTGCGTGTGGTCCACGCGCCCTCGAAGAGCGCGCGGCCGAGCTGCTCGTAGACGCTGCGTCCGCCCTTGCCGGTGACGATGACGAGCCCCGCCTGTCGCAGGTCCTCCTTGTCGCTGCGCAGCAGCTCGAGGACCGGCCCCGGCTGCTCGCGTACCGGCATGACGGCGACCGTCTGCACCAGGTAGCGGCGGATCAGGGGCGGCGCGGTGCGCAGGAGTTCGACCAGCGGCGGAACGTGATCACCGCGCCCGATCGCCGCCATCACCTCCTGGAGGGTCTGGAGCGCGGTCTCGACGGTGCGCGCGTTGGTCTCCTGCGCGAGGTCACGCAGCACCTGCACCAAGGGCTTCACCGGCACCTCGCCGGAAGCCTTGAAGCGCTCCACGAACGCCGTGCGTTCTTCCTCGCTCAACCACGGCGCGCGCCGTAGCTCGTCGATCAGGCCTTTGCCTTTTGCGTCGAAGAGCATGCGTTCCTTTCAGCCGGCGCGTGGGCGCGCTCCGGTGCGCGCGATCAGGGGCGAGGGAGGTCGGCCGGGGTGGTGCGTCCGATGGCGGGCCGGGGGCGGCGGTCGGTCTCGCCACCCGCGGAGGGACCCGAGCCCGAGCGCGGCCCCTCGTCGGCGCCGAGGTCGAGCGGCAGGCTGACCACGAACCGCGTGCCGGCGCCCTCGGCGCTCTCGAAGTCCACGGTGCCGCCGTGGGCCTCGATGAAGCGCTTGGCGATGGGCAGGCCGAGCCCCGTGCCCTTGAGCCCCTTGGTGCTGAAGAAGCACTCGAAGATCCGCGCGCGCGCGTGCGGTGGGATGCCGGGGCCGCTGTCGCGGACCTCGAAGCGCAAGGCGCCCTGGGTGGGATCGGTGCCGACCGCGAAGTCGAGCGTGCCGCCGCCGTGCGGCTCCATCGCCTCGATGGCGTTGAGCCCGAGGTTCACGAGCGCGCTCACGATCCACTCGGGGTCGAGCTGGCAGCCGTCGGGCGCGGGAGCAGCGCCGGTGTCGCCGAGGTGGATCTTCACCTTCGCCATCGCCGCGCGATCCTCGAGCGCGGTGCGCGCGTGCTCGATCAGCTCGAGCGGATCGCAGCGCTTGAGGACGGGGGTGCGCTCGCCGGCGAACGAGAGCACCTCGAGCACCGTACGCTCGAGGCGCTCGTGATAGCCCTTGACGCGCTGCCAGCTCGTGGTGAGCAGGTCGCGCTGCGCGCCCGGATCGTCGGCGAGGGCGTCGTCGACGAGCGGCGCGTAGACCGCCAGCCCCTGCAGCACGTTCTTCACGTGGTGCGAGAACTCCGCCATCGTTCGACCCACGGCGGCGAGCCGCTCGCGGGCGACCATCTCCTGCGCCAGGCGGGAGTTCTCGATCGCGAGCGCCGCCTCGTTGCCGATGCCGTTCAGGAGCTCGAGGTCGGCCTGCGCGAGGCGCGCGCCCGAGTCGCGGGTGTCGACGTGGAGCACGCCGAGGACGCGGTCGGCGCGGATCAGCGGCACGCAGATCGCGGAGCGCATGAGCCGGAGCGCGCCGCTGGTGTCGCGACCGAAGCGCGCGTCCGACTGGACGTCCATCGAGAGGATCGCGACCCGCTCGTCGAGGCAGCGCTTGAGGATGGTGCGCGAGATCGCGACCGGCTCGCTCACGCCCTCGCCGCGGGTGCGCGCCACCTCGGGCGCGAGCTCGCCCGAGCCCGGAGTGGCCAGCAGGATCGCGCCGTGGTCGGCGGGCAGCGCGTCGAAGGCGATGTCGAGGATGCCCTCGAGCAGGCTGCGCAACGACTGCGTCCCCGATTTCGCGATCAGCTCCGTCACCTTGTAGATCGAGTCGAGGCGCGCCTTGAGCGTGGGCGCCTCGAGCTGGCTCATCGCCAGCTCCTTGAGGTTGGTGCGCTCGGCGTCGACGCGCGCCTGAACCACGCTGGTGGCGAGCTCGGCGAAATCCTCGCGGACGTCGACCTGCGGACGGCGCGTGGTGGTGGTGGCGCCGCCGACCTCGAGCACCGTGGTGCCGATCTGGATGCGGTCGCCCGCCTCCAGCGCCGCCTCGCGGTTCACCCGCTGGCGGTTCAGGTAGGTGCCGTTGGCGCTGCCGAGGTCGCGGATGAACGGCGCCTCGGTGGTGCCGAGGATGAGCGCGTGGCGGCGCGACACCGAGCGGTCGGCGATCACCAGGTCGCAGGTCGCGTCGCGACCCATCACCATCGGCAGCGATGGGAAGGAAACCTCGCGGCCGGCGTCCTTGCCGTCGACGATGCGCAACGTGAGCATGGCCGCCGCGCTACCGCGGCATCGCTCGCCGGAGATCGCCGGGAGCCGGGGCGAGGTGCGGGAGAGTGTTCGCAAACATCGAGAATCACGCAGGTTCGCGCGCGGAAGCTACCACGTCGCGCGGCCTCGCCACAACGCGCTTCGATGCGCGTCGCGGGCCCGGCGGGGAGCGCGGCTCAGCCAGCGGGCGCCGGCAGGTAGGGCTGCCACGGGGCGGGGATGCCGAGCCGGCCGAGGCTGCCGAGGAAGAGCTGTGCCGGGCGGTGCGGCCGCCGCGCGAGCGGCATCCCGGCTTCCTCGGGAGTGCGGTCGCCTTTCAGGCGGTTGCACGGGATGCAACACGTCACCACGTTCGACCAGTCGGTGCGACCGCCGCGTGTGCGCGGCAGCACGTGGTCGTAGCTCAGGAGATGCGGTGCCAGCCGATCGCCGCAGTACTGGCAGGTGAGCGCGTCGCGGGCGTAGACGTTGGTACGCGAGAACGGCACCTCGCGCACCCGGAGCGGCGCGCGGTGACGCAGCCGCAACACCGCGGGGAGCGCCAGCGAGGTGCTCACCGAGTGAATCCGTCGCGGGTAGACGTCGATCACCTCGACCTTGTCGATGAAGCTCAGCACCACCGCGCGCCGCCACGACACCACCCGCAGCGGCTCGTAGGTGGCGTTGAGCAAGAGCGCAGGCTCGAGGGACGCGGCCGGCGTGGGGGCGTGGGCGAGGTCCCAGTCGGCGAGGTCGTACATCACGGCAGGTAGCTGCGCAGGAGGGTGGTGCCGAGGATCGCGGCGAACACGAGGAAGAGCAGGAACACCACCGCGCTCGAGTACGCGCGCCGGACCGGTGTCGCGCGATCGAAGCCGAGCGCCGCGGCCTTGGCGCGCTGGCGAGTCACCTTGGCCTCGAGCTCCTCGACGTAGCTCTCGCGCTTGCGAGCGAGGTGCGAGCTCTGCGCGTGCTTGAATCGGGTCAGCGTCTCGGCCTCGATCCAGAAGCCGTCGCCCTTGTCGCAGACGTGCAGCTCGACATCGTCGGGGACCTTGAGCGTGCGCGGCAGGGTGGCGCCCGTGACCTTGGCGAGCGCCCTGCCGCACGCCGGGCAGGGCAGGCTCGCGCGCACCAGGCCGCCGGGGACGGCCGGGTCGAGCGCGATGCGCTCCTCCCAGTCGGCCACGAGCTGGGGCGAGAGCGCCAGGATGCGGCCCCACGAGGTGAACACGCCGCCGCACCCGGCGCAGCGCTCGACCTCGACCCGGCTGCCGTAGTGGCTGGCCGCAGTCTCCGTGTCGAGCGGCGTGCCGCAACGCGGGCAGGGAAGCTCGCGCGGCGCCTCCATCCCGTCGATTCTAGCCCGAAACCGGCCTCGCGATGCGCGCGATTCCTCCGCCGTCGATCACGTCCCCGGAGGGGGCGTGGCGTGCCACTCGAGGAAGAGCAGGGTGCCCGCGACAACCTGCACCGGGAGCATGAGCAGATTGAGGAACGGCACCGCGGTGATCGCGAGGGCCGTGGCGCCGAAGGCGAGGGCGGCGGCGCGGTGCTCGGCGAGGATGAGGCGCTTCTCGGCGAAGGGCATGCGGCGCCGGCTCATCGCCAGGTCGGTGTGGTCCCACGCGAAGAAGTAGCAGGAGGTGAGGCCGCCGAGCACCGAGAAGAGCGCCGTGCCGATCACCGGGAGCACGTTGAGGATCGCTAGACCCGCCATCACGCCCAGATAGAGCCCGGTGCGGCGCAGCTCGGCGCCGAATGCGTAGCGGGCCTCGCGCCAGATGGCGGCCACTCCCGTGGTCGCGCCCTCGGGGGGCGCCGGCGCGAGGCCGAGCTCGGCCAGGCGCAACGCCTCGGCACGCTGCGACAGGACTTCGTTGAAGGGCGCGGCCACGAACCCGCCCACCAGCGTGAAGCCGAAGAAGATCGCCGCTGCGAAGAGCACAACCAGGAGAGCGCCGACGATGACGGTGGCCACCCAGCTCAGCGCCGCGAGGATCGCGTGCACGAAGCCGGTGCCCGCGCCCACCGCGAGCACGCCGGTCGCGAGCCCGAGGATGCTGCCGAACGAGTTCACGAACACGATGACCGCCACGGTGAAGATCACCGCGTTGATGGCCAGCGGCACGATCGCGAGGCGCTTGAGCGACGGATTCGCGCTCAGGAAGCGGTAGCCTCGAAGCGGCGCGGTCGCGCCCTGGATCACGCCTTGGACCAGTCCGCCGGATGCCATCTCGGACTCCTCGGAGAGGGAGGTGGTGCTTGCGCGGAGGGTGTCGGCGGGGGGCTGTGCCGTCAAGTCGGCGGCGCGATGGGCGGGGCGCCCCCGAGCTTCCCGGTTGACCCGCGCGTGGGGATCACGCACCATCAAGTTGGTCGACCAACCAAGATCGGATCATGCCGCGCGCCTCGAACACCACCCTACGCCGCGCCCAGATCGTGGACGGGCTGCTCGCGGTCATGGCGCGCGAGGGTTACGAGCGGGCGAGCGTGGCCCGGATCGCCCGGGCCTCGCGCTTGACGCCCGGCCTGGTCCACTATCACTTCGAGTCGAAGGGCGAGATCCTGGTCGCGCTCGTGGGCGAGCTCGAGCGTCGCGTGAGCCAGCGCGTCGAGGCGCGTCTGGCGCGGGTGTCCGCAGGCGCGGCGCGCGTGCGCCTCGCGGCCTACGTCGACGCCCACCTCGCGACCGGCGCGGGTGCCGACGCGGCCGCGGTGGCGTGCTGGGTGGCGATCGGCGCCGAGGCGATCCGCCAGCCCGAGGTCGCGCGTGCGTATCGCGCGGTGCTCGAGCGCGCGGTGGACCGCCTCGCGGCGCTGGTGCGCGCGGTGCTCGTCGAGGACGGTCGTGCGACGCGCGGCGCGCGCGCCATGGCCGCGGCGATCGCGGCCACGATCGAGGGTGCCTACCGTCTGGCGGCCGCGGCGCCGGGCGTGGTCCCGGCGGGCTCGGCGGCGCCGTCCCTGGTGGCGATGGTCGACGGGCTGCTGGCGAGCGCGCCGCCGGCGGTCGGGCCGAAGCGCCGGGCAAAGGAGAGGACGCGATGAGCGGAGGGCTCTCGTTCGTGGCGCTCGGCGTGGGCGATGCGTTCTCGGCGACGCACTACTCCTCGAGTCTGGCGGTCGAGTCCGATGGCCGCTGGATCCTCGTCGACTGCCCGCATCCGATCCGCAAGATGCTGCACGACTCGCGCGAGGCCACCGGCGGGCTCGACCTCGACCGCGTCGACGCGGTGCTGCTCACTCACCTGCACGCCGACCACTGCTCGGGGGTCGAGGGTCTCGCGTACTACCTGCACTTCGTGCTCGGCCGGCGCGTCACGCTGGTCGCCCACCCGCAGGTCGCGCGGCGGCTGTGGAGCGGCCACCTGAGCGCCGGCATGGATCGCCTCATGACGCCCGAGCGGGTGCGGCGCGCCGCGGGCTTCGAGGAGTTCTTCGACCTGGTGCCGCTCTCGTTTCGCGCGCCGGTGCGGTTCGGCCCGTTCGAGATCGCGTGCCGCGCCACGATCCACCACGTGCCGAGCACCGCGTTCCGCATCCACGCCGGCGGGCGCACGCTCGGCGTGAGCGGCGACACCGCGTTCGACCCGCGCCTGATCGCGTGGCTCGCCGAGGCCGACCTGATCGTCCACGAGAGCAACCTCGGCGCGCACACGCCGTACGAGAAGCTCGTGAGCTTGCCTCTTGCGATCCGCGAGCGGATGCGGCTGATTCACTATCCGGACGGCTTCGACGAGGTTTGGACCGAGATCCCGGCGCTCACCGAGGGGGTGCGGCATGTGGTGTGACGTGATCACGATGCGACGGACGTGGGCGGCGAGCGTGGTGCTCGCGGGGGTGCTCGTGGCGGGCGGCTGCGGCGGCTCGGACGGCGGGCCGCCGGGACCGGTGAACACCACGCCGCCCGAGTCGACCAACGGCATCCAGTGGAGCAAGGGGAGGCTCTGGATCGCAGGCGCGATCACCCAGGGCTACGGGCCGGAGGACGGGCTCGGCCCCAACGACGACCTGGTGCTGGTCGAGGGAGGCGCCTTCGTGGTGACCGAGCCGAGCCGCGGCACGGTGTCGCGCTTCGATCCCAAGCGCGGCCGCACCGAGCTCGCCGAGATCGGTCCGCAGGCGAACGGGATCGCACGCTGCGCCGACGGACGCGTGTTCGCGAACCTCGAGTGGCCGGCGGGCGCTGTGTTCGAGATCGATCCCAGCGGCGCGACACCGCCGCGCCAGGTCACCGGCGAGGCCCCCGGGCTCAACTCGATGGCGTGCGTCGGCGAGTTTCTCTACGCACCGACCTTCTTCAAGGGCGGCGTCATACGCGTCCACCGCGAGACCGGTGAGATCACGACGATCGTCGAGACCGGCCTCAACCTGCCGTCCGCGGTGCACGCCATGCCCGACGGCACGATCGTGGCGCTGCAGGTGGTGCTGCCGGTGCGGCTCATGAAGGTCGACGTCGAGAGTGCCGAGCTCACCGAGCTCGCGCGCATCGAGGGCATGATCGCCGACAACTTCGCCGTCGGCCCCGACGGCACCTTCTACGTCACGGACTTCTTCGACGCGGGTGTCGTGGTGATCTCGCCCGACGGCACCCAGCGCCGCATCGAACTGTGAGGGGCAGTCGCTGGCGGATCACTCGAGGATCGCCGGGACCTCGATGGACACACCGGGGACCGACACCGGCTCCAGGGTCTATCCGGCGCGCAGGATCTCGGTGACGCGGTAGCGCTTGGCGGTCACGTCGGGGTCGCGGTGGACCTCGATGGTGCGCTCGGTCACGTTCACGATCCAGTACTCGGGGATCCGCCGATGTGCGTAGAGCGCGGCCTTGCGGGTACGGTCGTAGCGCTGCGACGAGTCGGCGACCTCGATCACCACCCGCGCACGGTCGGGGTGGGTCTTGCGTCCCCGGGTGTCCTCGGTCAGCACGATCGCGAAGTCCGGCTCGGGCTCGTTCCAGTCGTCGAGACTCGCGGGCAGTTGCGGGCGCAGCCGCTACTCGTCCCGGAGCTGTCGGGCGAGGATGCGGTTGAGCGCCTGGATCGCGAACGCGTGGGGGAGGCCCCGAGGCGGCATGGCGACGATCACTCGTCGATCAGCTCGACGTGCTCGTCGTCCCCCAGCACGCCGGCCTCGATCAGCCGGTGGTATCCGTCGACGCGGAAGCGGCGCAGCCGGCGTCAGTCCACTTCGAGATCGCTCGCGGGTTCCACGGTGCTCTCGGACATCGCGCTCACGCTAACGCGGCAGAGCGGGCGCCCGCGCTGCAGCACGCGCGCGCGGTTGGCACGCGCGAGATCGCTTTGGTACGGTGCCGGAGATGTCCGAGCAAGCTCGCCGTCCGGCCGCGCGTCCGGACCCGAACCGCTGGGGATCGGTGCCCTCCGGGCCCGACCTCGAAGCGAACACGCTGCTCCTCAAGAGCCCGTACCTCATCCCCACCGGTCAGCGCCGCGCCAGCCTGATCGTGCTGCGCGGCAGCGACGTGGGCCGCGAGTTTCCGCTCACCGCGACCGAGGTCGTGCTCGGCCGCGACATGCGCCTCGAGGTTCCGATCGAGGACGAGATGGTGTCGCGCCGCCACGCCGCGATCCGGCGCGTCGGCAGTGCGGAAGACTTCCGACACGTGATCCGCGACCTCGAGAGCACCAACGGCATCCTCGTCAACAACCGCAAGCTCGGCGAGGTCGAGCTTCGTGACGGCGACCGCATCATCCTGGGCGAGACGGTGCTGCTCTACCGTGTCCTCGACGAGATCGACATCGGCTATCAGGACGAGATCCGCAAGCTCGTGCGCTACCACGAGCTCACCGGCTTCCTGACGCTCAAGGAGTTCTACCGGATGGTGCGCCGCGAGATGTCGTCGGGCGCCGACGCCGGCCCGTTCGCCCTCTTGATGATCGACGTCGACAACCTGCGCGAGATCAACTCTCTCTACGGCCACCTCGCCGGCGGCGCGGTGATCCGCCGCATCGGAGAGCTCTTCCGCGGCGTCCTCGAGCCGAAACAGGCGATCGGCATCTACGGCGGCGACGAGTTCATCTGCCTCTCGCCCGGCACGCGCGGCGAGGAGGCATGCGTGGTGGCGGAGCGGCTGCGCACCACCGTCGAGCGGGACCCGTTCACGTTCAACGACTCGCGCATCCCGTTCACGGTGTGCATCGGCGTCGCCGAGTTCCCGATGCACGGCGATCGCATCCAGGACCTGGTGCAGCGCGCCGACACCGCGCTCTACCGCGCCAAGGCGCAGGGCAAGAACCGCACGGTCGTCTACGAGTCCGCGAGCGACTCTCGCTCTCGATGAGTCCGGTTCCGTCGAGCCCGAAGCGTCTTTCCTGGGGCGCGCTGGCGATGCTGCCGGTCGACGCCGCCGTGTTCGGTGTCGCGGTCTACGCCACCACCCATGCGGCGCTCTTCTGGGCCGACGGGCTGGTGCCGTGGTCGAAGGTCCAGCTCACCGCGGCGGTGGGGCTGATCGCGGTGCTCGCGGTGTCGGTGGCGGGTGTGCGGCTGGTCGGCGACCGCAAGTGGTGGAAGGTCGCGATCGACCTGGCGCTCTACGCCGCGCCGCCGCTCTTGCTGACCTACGTGGTGCTGCACGTCGCACCGAGCATCAACCGCGACCCCGAACATCCCGGGCAGGTGAACCCGCTCTTCGTGCCGATCGAATGGCACAAGCTGCCACGGAACCTGCTGCAGATCCTCGACGCCTTCCCCGCGTTCGGTGCGGTGGTCGCGACGCTGGTGGTGGCGCTCGGCGTGCTGCGCTTCAAGCTCGGCTGGAAGCGCACCGTGCTCGCGGTGTTCGTGGCGTGGATGGTGGTGGCGCAGTGGCGCTTCCGCCCCGAGCAGCTCGGCTCGCGGGCCTACACCTTCAAGGTCGAGGCGTGCGTGCCGATCGTGGTGCTGGCGATCGCGAGCCTGCTGGGCTGGCCGCGCTTCTACGCACGGGCGAGCGTCGTGGCGATCTCGTTCGGCGTGCTGTTCGCGTTCTACAGCGCGATGGTGCCGTTCGAGGTCGGCGCGCGCGCCGCGGCGGTGCCGGGGCTCGAGGTTCTCTATCCGCCGCCCGGCGTCGTCCCCGAGATCCCCACCGAGTACCTGCGCGACGTGTTCGTGGACCACGAGGCGAATGGGCTCTACGCCACGTACGGTCCCACGTCTGGCATCATCCGCCTCGACCTCGGCTCGCACGTCCTGACCCGCCACCACACCGAGGGGCTCTTCCGCCACTTCCGCACCTGGAAGGGCGAGCCGCGGCTGTGGACGGTCGACTGGCTCTACTCGGAGCTCTTGACGTTCGAGAAGCCGGGCTTCGGGCTGGTGAACAAGCAGCCGATCACCGACGACGTGCTGATCCAGCCGATCGACCTGGAGGTGCTGCCCGAGGGCTACGCGATCGTCAGCACCGAGTACCCGGCGGTCACACTCTTCGACCGCGACACCCTCGCCAAGAAGGCGCAGATCAACTTCCACGAGACCGGGCTCACCAAGTTCCGCAGCGGCGCCTGGCTCATCAATCACGACCCGGTCGCCAACGAGCTGTTCGTGGAGGTCGGCATGCTCGACCTCGACGATCAGTTCGCCATCGTGAAGCTCGACCCGGCGACGCTCGCGGTGAAGGACACGCTCAAGCTGAAGGCGGGCGGTCTCACGATGCTGCCGCTGCCCGGCAAGCGCACGCTGCTGCTCGGCGACTTCTACAGCCACGACCTGGTCGAGATCGACATGGCGCCGCTCAAGATCCGGCGCACCTTCAAGACCGTCCTCAACTGCCGCTCGGTCGCCTACGACCCCAAGCGCGACCTCGTCTACGCGGCGAGCTTCATCACCGGCGACCTCGACGTGCTGCGCTACTCGGACGGGTCGCTGGTCAAGCGCGCCTACGTCGGCAAGAAACCGTCCGGCTTCTACCTCGACCAGGACGATGGCGCCGACGCGCTCTACTTCGGCTCCAGCACCGGCATCCTCAAGCTCGATCTCGCGACGTTCCTGGGCTGAAGCGGCCGCGAAGTGCCTCCAGAGCCCGCTCTCGGGGCCCTAGAGCGCGATTTTGGCCTATTTCAGGATCGCTGCGCTTCGAGTCGTAAACAAGAAAGTACCCGACTTGGATAGCGCTTTGCAGCCAAGTTGGATAGCGATTGCGCAATTCTTGGATAGCGCCTGTAACCACGTGCAGCGCCCAACCTCGCGACACACCGGGCCGATGGGAGCTAGACGAGCGCCGTGCGGAGCGACAGATTCCCGCGACTCGCGGGCAAGGTGGTGCTGATCACCGGCGCCTGGGGAGGGCTGGGTCGCACCTTCGCGCGCCACCTGCTGGCGTCGGGGGCGCGGTTGATCCTCAGTGACCTGGCGGAACGGCCGCTCCCCGAGCTGGCCGACGACGGCGCGCTGCCGGCGGGCTGGGAGCGAGGTGTCCTCGGTCAGGTGGCGGCGGACCTGAACGTGCCGGATGGGCCCCGCCAGCTCTTCGAGGCGTGCCGGGGCATCGCGCCGGTGGACGTGGTGATCCACAACGCCGGCACGGCGTTCATCGGCCACTACCAGGACATCCCCGTCGACAAGATGCACCTCCAGATGCGCGTGCTGCTCACCGCGCCCATGGAGCTGACGCACCTCTTCCTGCCCGGGTTCCTCGCCCGCGGCCACGGGCACTTCGTGTTCGTGGACTCGGTGGCGGGCTTCGTGGCGACGCCGCTCGGCACCACCTACAGCGCGGCCAAGTTCGGGCTGCGCGGGTTCGCGATGGCGCTCGCCGGCGAGCTCCGCAAGCGGGCCGTCGACGTCACGATCGTCTACCCGTTCTTCACCCGCACCGCGATCCTCAAGTCGCCGAAGCTCGGCGACGCGAAGGTGCCGGTGATGCCGCGCATTCTCATCGACGACCCCGACCGCGTGATCCGCACCGCGCTGCGCGCGGTCGACCGCCGCCGGCTGCACGTGTGGCCCGGCTTCTACTCGAAGGTGCTGTGGCAAGCGGTCCGGTTCTGGCCCGTGGTCTCGAGTCAGATGCAGCCGCGCTCGGTCTGAGCCGCGCTCGGCGAGGTCGCCGGCCCCCGGGGAATCCGAGCTCTCAGGTCGCGCCCCACTTCCCTCCCGTTGCGTGGGCCGGCCCGGCCGGATCGGATGTCGCGACACGATGGCCCCGCGTGGCGGGGCGGTGGAGCCACCGACGATGCCGATCCCGACCGAGCCCATTGGTAGCATCCCTCGCCAGCGCGCGCTGATCGAGGCGGTCGCGTCGCACGCCGCCGGCAAGCTCCCGCGCGAGGACCTCGAGACCGTTCAGGCGGAGGCGCTCGCCGACACGCTGGCACGTTTCGCCACGACCGGCTCACCGGTCATCACCGACGGCGAGCAGACGAAGCCGAGCTTCGCGACCTACCCGGTCGCGGGGCTGGCGTCGCTCGCTCCGGACGGCGCGGTGATCCCGTTCGCCGATGGCCACACCCGGCAGCTCCCCGCCTCACCGCCGGTCCGTTTCACTACACAACCTACGCGTCGAAGTACCTGAGCGAGGCGCGGCGGCGGACCGCGTTGCCACTGAAGCAGGCGGTGATCTCCGCGTCGGCGTTGAGCCTGCTCTATCCCGCCGACGGGATCCCGGGCTATCCGCGCGAGGCCTTCCTGGCGGACCTGGTGAACGAGGCCGCGAGCGACATCCGCGCCGCGCTCGAGGGCGGGGCTCACGTGGTCCAGCTCGACTTCACCGAGGGCCGGCTCGCGGTCAAGCTCGACCCGTCGAAGGGCCTGCTGCGCTCGTTCGTCGAGCTCAACAACCGCGTGCTGTCGCGGTTCACTGCGGCCGAACGGGCGCGGATCGGCGTCCACACCTGCCCGGGCGGCGACTGGGACTCGACCCACAGCGCCGACGTCGACTACGCGGAGCTCTTGCCCAGCCTCTTCGATCTCGCCGCCGGAAACTTCTACGTGCAGCTGGCGAGCGAGCCCGACCCCGAGCGCGTCCTCGGGATCCTCGCCGCGCACGCTGTACCCGGGCGGCGGATCTTCGTGGGGGTGATCGACCCGTGCGCCCCGCGGGTCGAGAGCGCGAGCGAGGTGCGCCAGCGGGTGCTCGCCGCCGCGCGCCACATCCCCCTCGAGAGCCTCGGCACCTGCGACGACTGCGGCTTCTCGCCATTCGGCGACGACACCTCGACCTCCCGCGACGTCGCCTTTGCCAAGATCACCGCCCGCGTCGACGGCACCGCCCTCGCCGCCAAGGAGCTCGGGCTCGGCTGAGCCTCGTCTCGCGCGTCACCCCGCGCGGCGCTGTCGGTGGGTCGCTCGTCGTTCGGACGCCCAGACCTCGCGAGATTCGGGACCTCCCCCACATCGAGAGGAATTCATGTGTGGCTCGACGTTGCTGGGCGATACCGCGGTCGGGTGCCTGCGCTGGACTGTCGGTCGCGGGCAGGCTGCCCGCCGTGCGACCTGGGCCGGGCGCTCAGATCAGGGCGAGGTAGGCCGCCATCGCTGTGCCGAGGATGGCGAGGACGACGGCGACGAGGATCGGGAGGCGAGAGTCGAAGTGGGCGGTGAAGGCGCCTTCGCGTAGCGCGCGGATGGAGCTCCGATGGCGAAGCGCGGCGGCGCCGTTGACGAAGATGCCGAGGACCAGCAGCGCGACGCCGATCGGAATCGAGACCGCGTGCTTGGGCTGCGGGAGGGTGGATCCGGCGGCGGTGAGCTCGCGCAGGAAGAGCCCGAAGCGCGCCACGACGAAGCCGAAGCCCATCAGGGCCACGCCGGTGCGGATCCACGCGAGGAACGTTCGCTCCGCCGCCATGTAGATGCGCGGGTCGTTCCCGCTCGGCTCATCCATGCGGCGATCCGGCCGTCGACACGATCACCTGAGACGGACGCAGGACCTCGCCGAGGCGCCATCCGCTACGCACCTCGTGGACCACGGTGCCGGGCTCGTGGCTCGCGGCGGGCGTCGTCCCGACCGCCTCGTGGATCGTCGGATCGAAGCGCTTCCCCAGCGCCTCGATCGGCTCCGCGCCGTTCTCCTTGAGCGCGCCGAGGAGGAGGGTGCGGGTCGCGGCGATCCCCTCGAAGAGCGCACGATCCGCGGAATCGCCGGCGAGCGCGCGGTCGAGCGCGTCGAGGACCGGCAACACCGAGCGCACCGCATCCCGGCGCCCCTCGAGGCTCGCGGTGTCGCGCTCGCGCGTGACCCGACGGCGGAAGTTGTCGAAGTCCGCACGCAGCCTGAGGGCGCGGTCCTCGCACTCCGCGAGCTCACGCCGCAGCCGCTCCGCCTCGTCGGGCTCGCTCGCACGCGGCCACAGGTTGATCTTGTGCGACGGCACCGAACCCTCCGGACGCGCGCCGACGTGCCGCCCTTGCACCGCTCGCGTTCGCCACCATCATCGACGATGGCGCCGCCGACGGCCACCGGCCCAGCGCCCGCGGCGCTGGGCCCTCAGTGCGTCTCGCCGTAGCTGATGCCCTGGCGGACGGCGCTGATGGCGGAGGACACGTGGCTCTGGGCGATCTGCACCCAGCCGCCCTTGCCGCGGCTCGTCTGCGAGAGGTCGTACTGGGCGAGCTCGAGCTGCTTGAGGGCGCGCTTCATGTGGGGCTGGTCGGGCGACTTCTTGGGCTTGGCGGGTTGCGGCGCCGGCTGCGCGGCCGGCTGGGAGGAGTCGGTCGCGGGCTGCTTCTTGCTCTTGGCGAGGACGCCCACCGGGTGCGTCGCGAGGCCCGCGGAGAACGACATCGCGAGCATCAGCGTCCAGGCGGCCGAGCGGAAGAACCGTCGTGAGCGGGAGGCTTGCCGGAGCGTTGGGTTCGTGGTCATCGCGGATGCTCGGTGGTCAGTGCGCGGCGTCATACCGCATGCCGGTCTGGACCGCTTCGATGGCCGCCTCGACGTGGTCGATGGCGTCCTTGCGGTAGCCGCCCTTGTTGGTGTCGGCCTGCTGCAGCTCGCTGCGCGCCTCACGCAGGTGATCGAGGGCACTCGACATGCGAGGCTGGCTGTAACGCAGGTCGTCGACGTTTCCGTAGCCGGGCGCAGGCGGGACGCTGCCGTAGCCGGCGGAGTCGCCGCGCGAGTCGCTGCCGTCGAGGTCGCTCTCGCCGGCGGGCCCGCTCGAGCTGTCGTCCAGCATGTCGACCCAGTCGGCCGCGGTGCAGCCGACCACGAACGCGCCGAGGAGCGCGCTCGCGCGCGCCGTCCACGTGCGACGCTTCGATCGCATCGGATGGTCCGTCATCGCTCTCCCCTCTTCTTCGGGGCGCCAGTCGCTCGCGCGGGAGGCACCTTGGCGCGGCGCTGCGACTTCGGCTTGCCGACGGTCCGCGACAGCTCGTCGAACGACTCGCGCATCGCCCTCGCCATCACGTCGACATCGTGGAGTACGTCGTAGTCGGCGATCAAGCCGATCCCGAGCTGGCCCGCGTAGCTCAGCACCGCGATGCCGAGCGCCACGTTGGGGCCGAGCGGCAGGAACGGCGCGATGTCCAGGAGCCGGGCGCCCGCCACGTAGAGCGGCGTCTGCGGTCCCGGGACGTTGGTGACGACCAGGTTGAGCACTCGCTGCGCCCACTGCATGCGCGCGACCTGCTGGAGCAGCGTCCCGGGCGGCCCGCCGGGCAGGTTGGTCAGCGTCTCGGCGGCGCTCGCGGCGAAGCCGTGCTTGGCGACCTCGGTGCGCTCGCGGATCAGGCGGTGGCGCACGAGCGGGTCGGGCTCGCCCACCGGCAGGTGCATCGCGATCGCCGATACGCGGTTCCCGAGCGTCTGTTTCTCGTCGGCGCGGCGCACGCTCACCGGGATCCCGACGTGCAGCTCGACGCCGCTCACCTGCTCCCCGCGATGCGAGAGGAATCGCCGCACGCCGCCCGCCACCACCGCGAGCGCGACGTCGTTGATCGTGCCGCCCAGCGCGTTCTTGATGCGCTTGACCTCGGCGAGGTCGAGCATCGCCCAGTCGACGCGGCGGTGCGGTCCGATCGCCACGTTGAAGATCGTGCGTGGCGCGAGCCCCTTGCCGAGCCAGCTCCCGAAGCCCGAGAAGTCCTCGCGTAGCCGCTTGGCAAGCCCCTCGGGGTTCACCAGCACCGAGCGCGCCTCGCTGAACCAGCGCCGCGACAGCGCCGCACCCTCGGCGAGGGCGTTGCCGAGGAGCGCGCCCACGTTGGGGCTCGGGCGCGGTTTCCACGGCTTGGGTGGCGGCGCGGGCTTGGCGTGCGGGTCGAAGTCGAAGAGCAGCGTCGCGACCTCGATGCCCGACACGCCGTCCACCATGCAATGGTGCACCTTCCAGATCAGCCCGACCTCGTCGTTCTCGAGGCCGTCGACCCAGTACATCTCCCACAGCGGCCGCGAGCGGTCGAGGTTCTGCGACAGCACGCGGCCGGCGAGGAGCTTGAGCTCGCTCGCGCCACCAGGCCGCGGCAGGCCGGTGAAGCGGACGTGGTAGGCGATGTTGAAGTGTTCGTCGTCGACCCAGATCGGGCGCCCCTGGCCGAACGGCGGCCACAGCACCCGCTGGCGGAAGCGCGGCGCCTTGTCGAGACGGGAGAGCGTCTGGCGATAGAGGCGCTCGCGATCGAGCGCGCCGTTGCGCTTGCGCAGCGGCGCTCCCTCGATGCGGCACACCATGCCGACGTGCATGGGACTCGACAGGGTCTCGACGTGGAGGAACATCGCGTCGAGCGAGCTCAGACGGTCGGCTGCGGCGATCGGCATGGACGTGGGATCTCCCGAGCGCGGATCGTAGCGATCCGAGACGCCCGGCTCAACGTCCGTGCGTGGGACCGTGCGTTGCGCTCGGGAGGCGCACGCGCCGCGTGCCCGGCGAGACGCCGCCGGCGGGTACCTCGATCCCCGCGTCCCGCCCCTACGGGGCGACGAGCTCGGGCGCGGCGCGATCGGCGAGGTCGAGCACCGTGAGCCCGGCCGAGCCGTCGGCGACGTAGGCGTAGCGCTCGGTGAGCGCGACACCGTAGGCCTCGCCGCGGGTCTTCAGGAGCGTGAGCTTCCGGGGTGCGTCGGCGTCGCCTACGTCGATCAGGAAGAGCCCCTGCTGGTGGCCGGCGACGGCGGCGAGTCCATCGCGGACGTCGATCCCGAATTGGTAGCCGCCGAGGCTGGTCTTGCCGCGCAGGCGCGGCTCGCTCGGATCGGCGAGGTCGAGCACCTGCAGCCCGCCTGTGTAGAGGCTCAGGTAAGCGATCGGCCCGTCGTGGGCGATCCCCACCACCTTCTTGGGGCCGGTCCACAGGATCGAGATCGGCGACGGCGGCGCGGCGGCGCGGTCCTCTTTCTCGCGGGCGGTGAGCGGCATCACCGGGTACTTGCCCGTGGGGTCGAGCACCTCGATGCCGCCCATGTAGTTCGACACCACGACCACGTCGCCCATCGAGGTGAGCGTGAAGGCGTAGCCGCCCTCCATCTTGTTGCCGGCGCGCACCGGCTTGTCGGTGTCGGTGCGCGAGATGTCCATCTCCGCGAACTTGTACATGCCTTCGGCGGTGTAGGCGCGATCGCCGACCACGCCCACCGCGAACGCGTGCTCCGGCGTGTCGAAGACCCGCACCGTCCTGGGCGCCGTCGGGTCGCTCACGTCGAGCTCGACGAGCCCCATCTGCCCCGCGGCCACGAGCGCGCGCCCACCGTCGACTCGGACCGAGTACGCGTAGTCGGTGACCGGCACCTGGGCGAGGGGGCGCGGGTGGGCCGGGTCGGGCGCGAGATCGTAGATGCCGAGCCCTGCCTCGCCGTTGGCGAGGTAGAGCCGCCCATCGGCGACGGTCGCACCGCGTGCGGTGGGCGCCACCTTCGAGCGGCCGAGCAGCGCGGGTGCGCTCGGGTCGCGCGCGCCCACCACCGCGGCGCCCTGGGCGAGCAGCCCCACCACGACGCGGTCGCCGGCGAGCGCCAGCGTGTGAGCCGAGCCGAAGCGCGGCAAGGAGCCGAGGAGCTTGGGTGCCGCAGGATCCCGAGCGTCGGCGATCGCGAGACCCCACGGCTCCTGCGCCAGGTATACGCGGTCGCCGCGGACGCGCAGGTCCATCGTTTCGCCGGGCAGGTCGAGGTGGCCGACGATCCTGGGAGCGCGAGGCTCGCTGAGGTCGGCGACCAGGAGGTCATGGTCGACGCCTGCGAGGAACGCGCGCGTGCCCTCGATCTCGATCGCGAGCGGCGGCGGATCGATCGGCTCCCACAGCGCGGGCACCGCCGCGGGCGGCAGCGGCACGGTGGTCACCAGCGCCGGCGCCTGCGGGTCGGCGACGTCGACCACCAGGATGCCTCTCTTACCGTCCGCGACGTACGCGAGGCTCCCGACGACGGCCACGTCGTTCGACCACGGTGTGTCTCGGAAGGTCCCGGCCAGCCGGGGATGGCGCCGGTTGGAGACGTCGAAGATCCGCACGCCGTGGTCGCGCTCGGTGGTGTAGAGCCGATCGCCCGCGAGCGCGAGCCCGAAGCTATAGCCCGCGCTCGGCAGTCCCGTGATGCGCTCGGGGTTCGCGGAGTCGGTGACGTCGACCACCACCAGCCCGGCGTCGCCGGCCCCGATGTAGAGGACGTCGCCGTCGAGCACCATGCCGTGGACGATCCCGCCCAGCGCGAGCTGGCCGACGGTGCGGATGTCGCTCGGGTTCGAGATGTCGAGGACCTCGAGGCGGGTTGCGACACCCGCGTAGGCGCGATCGCCGCCCGCCTCGAGCCAGATCACCGGGGTGCCCCAGTAACCGAGCAGCGGCCCGCGGTAGCCGAGCGCCCACATGAACGCCTTCTTGCCGGCGCCGATCGCGCCCGCTTCGAGGCTGCCGCGGCCGTACCAGAGCAGCCCGCCGGCGAGGAGCGCGATCAGGAGCAGCACCGCGCCGACGATCTTGGCCAGCAACGCCACCGCGGCGGCGACGCACCCGCGCTTGGGCTTCGATGAGCTCGGAGCGCTTTCGGTCACGAGGGCTTGGCCTCACATGGGCGGTCGGGGGCGGTGAGCTCGCAGCTCGCGGTGACGAGCACGGTCACGGGCATGGTGCGCGCGCCCACGCCGTAGACGTGGTCCATGAAGTCCTGGCGAGCGCGACGGTACCGCAGCTCGGCGCGGATCGTGACCGGGTAGGCGGCACCGTTCGCCCACGATGCCGCGTAATCCTCGCGATGCGGCTTCCCGGGGGCGAGGAGACGCACGTCGGCGAGCCCGCTGACGGCCAGGATGTCGTGGTGGGCGAGCGGGAGGCCGTCGGCGCCGAGCAGCGTCGCGCCGAAGCGGCGCGCTTCGGGGTCGACGTCCCCGGACGCGTCGAGCGCGCCCGATTCCCAGAGCGGGGGCCCGCCGCCGCCGGGGATCGCCTCGACGTGGATCCACGCCTCGTTGAGGTCGAGCGCCCCGAGCGGGAACGGGTGTCCGCCGCGTACGTTGGTGACCGTGACGCCGAGCGGGGCCTCGGCGGAGGCACCCGACCACGCGAGAGCCATGTCGAAGGCCGGTCGGTCGGCCCTGATGCCGAGCCCACCACTCTGCGGCGAGGTGCCGGCGAGCCAGTCGACGGGCGTGCGATCGCCCTCCCGAGCCGACTCGAGCTGATCGACGTGCGCGTTCACGGGCACCATCTCGGCCCAGTGGGTGTTGACGCCGAACATGTGATGGTTCGGGAAGCGCACGCCCGCCCGGTTCTTGGTGTCCTCGGGCATGTGGCAGGCCTTGCACTGCTCCTCGACCACGCCGAATCCCGGCGCGCCGTCGTATGGATTCGGCAGCACCAGCCTCGCGGCGTTGGGGAGCTCGATGCGATGGCACGACGAGCAGAACTCGCGCGAGCCGAACAACACCGAGTTCGAGAAGCCCTTGAGGTGGAGCCGGAGGGTCGTCGCGGATCGCGGCGTGCGGCGGGGGCCGGTACTCGTCGCCGCTCCGAGCAGGCCGGGATCCGCTCCTCCTCGCGGATCAGGAAGCGCCCGTTCATCGGTGGCTTCTCGACCTCGTGGGTCAGGTGGCAGCTCTTGCAGCTCACGCCCCAGTCGTCGGACATGAGCTCGGGGCTGGTGGCGAGCGCGCGATCGGCGAGCGCCGACAGCACCGGCTGGTGACACGACTGGCAGAGCGCCGTCTCCGCGAGGCGGTTCTGGCGCACGAGCGCCCCCATCACCTCGACGTAGAACGGATTGTTGCCGGCCAGGGCATGCGCGGAGCCGACCCACTGGTCGAACAACACGTCGTGGCAGCCGCGACAGCTCCGCACGTCGTTCATCTCCGCGAGCCACCATTCGTGGGGCGCCGACGTGCCGGACGCGCCCTGCATCGTGCCGGTCGCGAAGAGCCGCTGGTTGCGATAGCCCTCGAGCTCGCCAGCGTGGGTCTTCCGGTCCGCGACGGTGAGCGTGTACCAAGCGAACGGGACACCGACCGCCGCGACCGCGAGCTTCGCCGGCCACGGGAAGCTCGTGGGCGTCCGCCGGACGTGATGCAGGAACAGGAAGGCCGCCAGCGGCAGGCCGAAGAGCGCGGCCAGGCCATGCAGGTGGTAGTAGTAGTTCCCGAAGTTGTTGGCGATCGCGACGTTCACCTGGGGCACCAGGTAGAAGCCGGACGCGAGCACGATCACGAGATACGTGTTGAGTATGAGCCCGCCACGGCTCTTGCCTTCCTCGGTCCGGCGGTCGAGCCGGCGCAGGTACACCGCAGACGCGAAGATCGTGACGACGGCGCCGAGCAGCACCGGCTTGGGCAGCTTGGAATCGACGTTCACGAACAGCAGCACCAGCACCAGTGCGACCGTGAACGCGGAGTGGATCGTCAGGTTGAGCCACCCGGCGTTCCTCTTCACGTGCCACGCGAGGTAAGCGAGGTAGAGCGCGCCGAATCCGAGCCCCACGTCCCGATGCAGCCGCGCGAGCGGGAAGTACCAGTCGGGCCACTTGTACTGCGTGGCGAGCACGATGCCCGACACCAGCATGAGCGCGAAGCCGAACAGCACGACGCCGCTCACGAGGCGGATCTCGCTCGGGCGCGCTTCGGCACCGCTCGCGGCGGAGCGGGCGCGCGCACGCATCGCGCGCCGCACCAGATCGGCGGTGCCGATCGGTCCGAGCAGCACGTAGAGCAGCGTGCGCAGCGGCTTCGCGAAGAAGCCCGCCGGCGCGACCACGATGCTCACCACGTCGGCGAGCGGCCACACGAAGTAGAGCGCGTACTCCACCTCGTGGAGGAGGATGGCGTTGTGCTCGCCGATGAGGTCGCTGACCAGGCTCATGCGGGTGGAGACGGAAGGGCGCGGGATCTGTCCTGGGCAACGCGTTGCATGCGATTGACAGCGCGAAAGCGGCTGGGGTAACGTCCGTTCAGCCCCCTCGAAGGAGGATTACTATGTCGAGCTGGAGACCTGCACCGCCCGTCAAGCCGCCCAAGCCCTCGAACCCGAAGTAAGTCGTCGACCCACGGCTCAAGCGGTAACGATCCGAGCCGGATAGCGATCGAAAGGTCGCCATCCGGCTCGGATCGTTTTTTGTTTCCGGGTACGTGATCACGCGGGGCTAGGGCGGGGGGCGCTGGTCGTCGATCCCTCGGCCACCCAGCTTCCCTCGGCGGGGCGCGACGGCAGGAGCCGCGTCGCGGCCGCGCCTACCCCCACCGCGAACACGGCGAGAGCGATCGAGAGTCCCTGGAAGCCGAGCACGAACACCAACGTCTGGAAGAGCGCGAGCCCGAGCACCGCGCCGAGCTGCACAAGCCCCCACTCCTGTCCTCGCGCCTCGCCGCCGAGCCCGCCCACGGTCGCAACCACCAGCGTCGCCACCGCGGTCCCGAGCAGGCTTGACGCCACGACCATCGCCGGAAGCGATCCGTCCAGCACCACGGCCAGCGCCAGGCCCGCGCCCGCCGCGCCCGCGGCCGCGAGGGCACCCACCCGGCGCAGCGCGATGCTAGCGTCGCCGAGCCTGAGCACGCACGGCGCCACGAAGCC
Organism: Deltaproteobacteria bacterium; assembly: GCA_016713535.1. Lineage (GTDB taxonomy): Bacteria > JADJOY01 > JADJOY01 > JADJOY01 > JADJOY01 > JADJOY01. Next base: position 27,132 of record JADJOY010000033.1, on the reverse strand, counting down.
GAGCGCGAAGAACGGCCACAGCAGCGCAGCGCCCATCGGCACGCCCGCCGCGTCGGCGCGCGACAGCCGCCCGACGACGAGCGTCTCGAGGAAGCCGCTCAGGAGCCCCACCGCGACGAAGACGGCCGGGGCGCCGAGCCGTCGTATCACCCGTGGCGCCGCGCCGAGCGCCCGCGCGTGCCGCGCGAGGCGCCACGTCACCGTGCCGAGGAGCAGCACGAGCGGCACCGGCATCACGGCGTACGAGATGCTGAGCCCCCACTGGAGGAACGGCCGGTCGTCGGTATCGGTGGGCGTCATCTTGGCCGGGTCGACGCCGACCGCGCGGGAGCGCTCGCGGTCCATGCCGAGCGCCTCGATGCGCGCCGCCATCGGCTCGGCCACCGCCGGGTCCGGCGAGACGAACATGAAGAAGAGCGGCAGCCCCGACATCGGCAGGTTGGAGAGCGTGGTCCAGAAGGCCGACGCGTAGGTGCCCTCGGGGAGGTTCGACCATGCGTCGTAGAGCTCGACCTCCTGCGAGCTGCCCCAGTCGATCACCAGCAGCCCGCCCGGATTCAGGAGCCGCACCATGTCCGTGATGGTGTCGCGGTCGAAGAGGTAATCCTCCTGCGGGATGAGCGTGCGCGGGTGGAGGTAGAGGCGGATCATCTGCCCGTTGAGGAAGATGATGTCGTACTTCTCCTTCTCCTCGTGGATCAGCCGCTTCAGGTCACCGGCCACCGCGGTGTGGCCGGGCTTTCGGAACCGGTCGTTGAAGTAGCGCGAGTACGGGCCGGTCACTTGGTCGACCACGGTCTGGTCGTACTCGAGCGACTTGGTGCGCTCGAGCGGGCCATGCCATTTCTCGAGGAGCGAGAGGTACATGCTGTCGGTGCGGCCGATGGCGAGCGCGCTCTTGCGCCCCTCGCCGGCGACCCGGAAGACCGTGCTGATCTCGCGCGGCAGCTTGTCGGGGTCCTGGCAGTGGTACCACAGCATCAGGTTGTCGTAGACGCCGCCCATGCACGTGTCGCCGTTGAAGCTCACGAAGTCGAGCTTGTAGTAGGGCGTCCAGTGCTGGCTGCGGATCTTGTAGTCGGCGAGCCGCCATACGAACGGGGCCGGCGTGATCTTCTCCGACCCGAGCCCCACCGCCAGGAGCACCACCGCGCCAACCGCCAGGGCCACGGTGCGCCGTGCGGCGAGCGCGGCGATCGCGAGCACGCCCCACACCACGATCGTGCGGTACGGGTTGATCGCCTGGTGAGCGAAATAGGACGCCACACCGCCGGCGGCGAGCCCGATCGCCAGCGCGGCGAGGGTCGCGTAGAGCCGCTCGGTGGAGCGGACCAGCAGCGCGATGCGGCTGCCGAGGATACCGGCGAGCACACCGCTCACCACCCACGCGGCGATCATGCCGACCGCGCGAGCCACGTAGTGCGTCGGCTTGGGGTACGGGTAGTACTGGTTGGTGAGGAGGTAGTGGACCGAGACGTTGCGGATCCCGCACATCCCGGCGACCAGCACAAGCACCGCGAGCACCACCGCCACGTCCACGATCACGGTGCGATCGCCGGCGATCCGGCCGAGCAGGAAGGCGCCGAACATCCCGGTGAGGTAGCAGAACACCACGATGGTGCCGCGCACCGCGAACTCGTTGGTGCCCTGCCAGATCCCGAGCACCGCGATCAGCGTGATCGCCGCCGCGCCGAGCCACAGCGACGCCTTGAGCGGCGGGCGGGTGGTGCCCGCGAGCGCGCCCACCCACGCCCACCAGGGTGAGCGTGACCAGCAGCGTGCCGAACAGGTTCACCGGGAACGACACGTACAGGAACCGGTCGAACCCCTGGATCAGCGACTGGAGCAGGAAGCCCAGGGCGAGCCCCCACACCGCGTGCCTGGCTTTCACGATCCCACCTCCGCGCCGCGCGCCTCGCCGGCGGCGACGTCGACCGCCACCGGCCACTGCGCGTCGATCCGGGCGACCGACGTCACCGGCACCTGCGGGGGCCGCGCGCCGGTATCGCCGTACGCCCAGTCGAGGAATTCCTGCGTCAGTTTCCGGTAGTTCCAGCGCGCCCGCAATCGAAGCTCACCCACCGCGACGTCGGCAGGGATCGTCACCGGGAAGACGTCGACGGTCGACTCGCTGTTGGCCACGTGGCGCTCGATCCTGTCCTCGCGAGTGTCCCAGATGCGGTGGAACTGGAGTCGCTCGCCCTGGTTGTCGAGGACGTAGCCGCCGAGCCGGTGCGCGTCGGGCGGTAGGTGGCCGCGCTCGTCGAGGGCGCCGCTCGCCAGCAGCACCCGCCCCGCCGCGTCGCGCAGATCCACTTCCAGCCACAAGTCGATGAGGTCGAGCGGCGCGGCCGGGAAGTGGTGCTCGATGCCGACGTTGGTGGTGTTGATGCGCAGCTCCACCGTGGCCCCGGGCTTCACGTCTCCGATCAGGTCCGCGGACGTGCGCAGCCACAGCGCGCGGTGCTGGCCGGTCTCGCCCTTCGGACGCAGCTCCCACGCCGAGCCCCAGTTGTCCAGGTAGAGCCGCTTCTCGCCGGTCAGGAAGCCCGCGAACGTGGTGGCGGTGGCGTCGTCGCCGAGCACCGCGGGCACCGCGGTGTTGGCGCCCGGGAAGAGGTGGTTCCGTGCGTTTCCAGGCCGGTCGAGCATCGACTGCGGCTGCATGTGGCAGGAGGTGCACTTGGGGCGTTCGAAGCCGGGATCGACGCTGGCGTGGATCTCGTTGTGATGACACGCCTGGCAGAGCTCGTTCTTGCCCACCAACGACGTGCGCAGCGCGCGGCCGTGGCCGATCGGGTTCATGCGGATCAGGGCCAGCGACCAGTCGCTCGGCTGCTCTTCGCCGACGTCGTTCAGGAGCATCCGCAGGTGCTCGAGCGGTGGATCGAGCGTGACGCTCGACCGGCCCGGCCCGAGGTCGAGGTTCACGTCGCGGATCGCGTGGCACGACACGCACGTGAACCCAGGCTGCTCGGCGTGGGATGCGGTAGCTCGCCTGGTCGGTGGTGGCGCCGAGCGGGTAGTGGCAACCGGCGCAGACCCGCGTGCCGTGCTCGCCTCGCTCGCTCTCGAGCAGCGCGGTGACGCGCTGGAAGTGGTGAGTCTCGGGGGAGCGCGCGTGGTTCGAGTGCTCGAAGTCGTCGACCACCGTGGGATGGCAGTCGGGCAGGCCGCACGACTTCATCGCGCTCACGGCTGCGCGATCGGTCCCCGCGTAGGGCGATTCGGGTGGCGCAGGGTGCCCGTCGCCGGCGAGGCGCGCGAGCACCGTGGTGCGCCCGGCCGGGCGCACCATCTGTTCACCGGCCAGCAGCACGACGAGCGCCACCGTGCAGGCGACCAAGCTGCCGGTCGCGAAGCGCAGCTCCCGTCGTGTGTCGCCGGTCGCCGCGGCTGTATCGCGTCGCTCGGCGCGGTAGACCTCGATGAACAGCACGTGTCCGACGTAGAGCGCGCCGCAGACCAGCGCCAGCGTGCGATGCACGATCAGCGTGGAATGTGCGACGGGCGCCGCGTGCCACGGGAAGAGCGCCGCCCCGGTTCCGAGCGCCACCGCCCACGACAGCAGGGTCAGGCTGCCGAGCACGATCGACGGCACGTGGCGGAGCCGGCCGACGACGAAGGCGAGGATTCCGCGCACCGGCCGGAAGAGCAGCGCGACCACCAGCACGAAGGGCACCCAGCGGAGCCCGCGTGAGCTCGACAGTCCCTCGCCGATCGCGATCCCGAGCGTGGGAAGCAGCAGGAATACCGCGAGCCCGCGCTTGCCGACCCTCACCTGGGACTTGAGCTTGTCGCTCAGGTGGCGGGCGGCGTAGGCGATCAGGATCACCGTCGCCGCGATCCCCAGCAGCGGGTGGAGGATCAGGTTGAGGCGGTACGCGGCGTTCCACGAGTCGGACGCGATGACGTAGACGCCGGAAGCGATCGTGAGCGCGATCAGGAGGTTGGTGATCCGGCTCATCGGAGTGAGGAGGCGGCGCGCCGAACGCGCTCGTGGGGTGGGGCGCCGGGGTGGAGCGATCGCGCGGAGCGAGGCCGGGTGGTTCGGTCGCTCGGGCGGCGCGGTGCGCCGTGAGGCTCGAGGTCGGAGCGGGGCGTCGTGACGGGACCGTGGATCGTGCCTTGCGGCGCGTCCTCGATGGGCTTCGGCGGGGATGTGGATCGTACCGTCCCGTGAAACGAGGGGTCAAACGAGCGCGGCGACGCGGGCCGGCCGTGCGTCGACGTCATCACTCGCCAGTGCGTCGCCGACGTCGTCGACCCGCGCGAACGCCGCGCCACGTCGAGCGACGTCAGCGCGGATCTCGACCTTCGCCGGGGCGACGCCGGCGTGAGACCGCTCACGTTCGAGCTGTGGGCGATCGACGTCCGGGACGATTCGACGCGGTGGCCGCTTGCCGCCAACCCGGAACAGCCTATCCAGAACGCCTGACCGTCCAGGCCAGCAGCCCGTACCGGTTGTCACGCGACTCGATCGAGCGCATCGCCGGCACGGCACGGCCCACGCGACGGAGATCGCGCCGAGCCGTGACCGCCATCGCCCGAGACGACCCCGGAGCGAGCCCGCGGCGCGGCGGGGCGCCTCGCGGCATGGGTGTTCGGGCTGGCGTTCGCGCTGCGCCTGCTGTTCTGGGCCGCGACGCCCGATCGTGCATGGCCGGGAAGCGCGTGGTACGACGGCGACGCGCGTGGGTGGATCACGTGGGCAGGGGCGCTCCGCGACGGCGCCGAGTACGAGCAGGGCCTGCCGTTCCGTCCGCCGGGTGCCGCGTACCTGATCGTGTGGCTCGCCGGCGGCGAACCGCGCGACGCGATCGGCCGCCTCAAGGTCGCGTGGTGCGCGCTCGGCGCGCTCGCGGCGGCGCTCTTCGCAGAGAGCGCGCGTCGCGGCTTCGGCGCGGGTGTGGGGCTCGCCGTGGGGCTCGCGTGCGCGGGTTCGACCGGGCTCATGATCCTCTCGACGTCGCTCAACAACGAGACGCCGTACCTCGTGCTGGTCGCCGCGACGCTGGTGACCTGGGGCGAGGTACGCGATGGGCGGGGTGGGTGGAGGCTCGGAGTGTGGGGAGCGCTTCACGGTCTCGCGTGCCTGGTGCGCGTCGAGCACGTTCTCGTCTTCGCGGGGATGCTCGCGCTCGCCGCGGCGCGGTGGCGGTCGACGACCACCGGCCGCGGCGTGATCGCGAGGCTGTTCGTGGTGGCGGGCGCGTCGGCCGTGACCCTGGCGCCTTGGCACGTGTTTGCCTGGGAGGCGATCCGGCGCTTCAACGACGAGCCGCGGCCGCTCGACGTGGTGGCGCGCGCCAAACGCGCGCAGACGGAGCGAGCCCTCGCCGGCGCCTCGTGGAGCGACGGCGCCCGCACCGAGGTCGGGGCCATGCCGGCTGCGGTGCGCGACACCGTGGGCTTCTTCGTCGCCGCGACCGCGCTCACCCGCGGGATCGGCACGATCGAACCTGGCCTGCCGGCCGCGATCCTCGACGAGGCGTTCGGCTACGTGCCGCGGCCGCTGCCCGCCCACCCGTTCGTGAGCCTCTACGGCCCGCTCAACTTCCATCTCGGCAACCACGCGCTGGCCTCGGGCGGCTTCGACCGCTCGCCGCTCGATCGTCCGCCGCGGCTCGCGGGTGGCGCCGAGCGGTTCCCGCGCATGATGCTCGTGGGGCTACCGCCACCCGAGCTCGCGCTCACTTACCCGCCGCACCTGCGCGCCGTGGCGGATGGCTACCGGCTGGGCTTCGCGTGGATCCGCGCGGACCCGGGCGACTTCGCGCGCCTCGCCACCCGCAAGCTCGCGATCGCGTGGAGCGGCGCTGCGCTGGGGCTGGGCGGGTACGACCTTCCGCTCGGCTTCGAGGGGGTGCGGCGAAGCGTCGATCTGGCGGTGCCCGAGGGGAGCCCGCCGACGGCGTGGCGGCTCGCCGCGGCGGTGCTCGCGCTCGTCGGTCTCGGCGTGGGGCTCGCGAACCGCCGCACGCCACTCGCGCCGTGGCTCGCCTACGGCGGAACCAAGGTGGTGGTGACGATCGCGTTCTTCGGCTACGCACGCCAGGGGGCGAGCGTGGTGCCGGTGCTCGCTCTGCTCGGTGCGCTCGCCGTGGCGCCGCTCGTCCGGCGGGTCGGTGGGCGCGCGCGAGTCGTGCCGATCGCGGTGGTCGCGTCCGTGCTCTTGGTGGTCGCGGAGGCTGGCGATGGCTCAGCCCACCGACGGTGATCCTCGACGGCCACGTGGCCGGCGCACTCGATCCGCTCGCGGGCCAGGATCCGCGGGACGTCAGCGTGGGCGTGAGGTGAGGCGACTCGGCGGTAGGCCCGCGCTTCGTCGGCGTCGCAACGGACCCCCGAAAAGAACCGGGGCCGGAAGGTCGCCCCTCCGGCCCCGGTGAAAGGCCCTCACGGACCTCGGCGGATCACTTCACCGAGCGAGCCTTGCGGCGCGTGCCGTACGTGAGGATGGACATCGCGGCCGCCATCAACATCAGATCGAGCGGGAACTGCCGCCCGCCGTCGCCGTTGCCGACGCTGGCCTCCGCGAGCTCCTGCTGGCAGCCAGCCGGGGTGCCCGGGTTGCAATCGTTGTCCACCCCGTCGTTCGGGATCTCCGTCGCGCCCGGGTTCACCGCACCGTTCGCGTCGTTGCAGTCGGTGGCCGAGCCGTTCGGGCAAGCCACGTTGCCGGGGTTGCCGTAGCCGTCGGAGTCGTTGTCGACGCACGCCGAGGTGCAGCTCGAGTCGGCCGCGTCGGTGGCGCCGTCGCAGTCGTCGTCGATGCCGTTGCTGCAGTTCTCCGTGGCACCCGGGTTCACGGCGGCGTTGCCGTCGTTGCAGTCGGTCTGCGGGAAGGTGCAGATCGCCGAGCCTGGGTTGCCGTAGCCGTCACCGTCGCCGTCCGCGCAGGTGGGCGCGCTGTTGCACTCATAGGTCTGGCCCGTGACGTGGAGCGTCCACGAGTTGAGCGTGCCGATGTCCGAACCGGCGTCGTCCTCGACGCTGAGCTTCCAGTTGCCCGCGCTGGCGCCACCGATGAAATCGGCGAGAGCGCCGGGACCGTCCGGGGTGGCGGTGTTCGGATAGGTGGCCACGATGTTGTCGGTGGCACCTCCCCAGCGGTTGGCGAGGTCACCACGGTGCCGGTGGGCGACTCGAGCTTGACCACCAGGTCGCCGCGGTAGGTGTGCGTGATGTCGACCGCGACGCGGATGGACGACACCGCCCCGTTGTCGGGCACGCTCCGCGTCGAGACGATCGCCGCGGCCGGGTTGTCGGGGATCGCGATCGGCGTGTCGGTCGACGGGTACGAGTTCTCGCTGCCCACGACCGCGGTACCGACCTGCTGAGTGAAGTCTCCCGACCAGCTTCCCTGCGCGGAGGTGATCGCGAGATCGAAGTCGATCTCGGTGCCGCAGGCGACGCCGGCGCCGACGGTGTAGGTGTAGTGCGGCGCCTGCGACGTGACGGTCGAGCTGGCCGGCACGTTGGGGAACGTCGCGGACGCGTCGTCGACGGTGATCCCCGGCGTCGAGGTGCTGAGCGTCGCGGAGACGCCGGTCACGGCGAACGCATTGCTCGACACGTCGATCGACACGTTGACCTGCTCGTCGGGCTCCGGGATGTCGTCGCCGTCGCCGCCCACCGAGTCGTCGTTGGCGTGCGAGGTGTAGACCAGCTCGGGGCCGCTGGCCGGCGTGGCCGTCGCGCAGTTCGAGGCCGTGCCGAAACAGGCCGCCGCGCTGCCCTTGGGCACGACCAGGTACGAATACGGCTCGCCGTTCTGGAGCCCGGTGTCGGCGAACGAGGTGCTGGCGGTCGAGCCGATCTTGATCTTGCCGAACTCGCACGCGAACACGCCGTCGGTACGAAAGACCTCGTACGAGGTCGCGCCCGGGATCGCGTTCCACGACAGCGCCGCGCTCTGGTTGGCCGGCGTGGCGGTCAGCGTCGGCGCCGTGGTCGGCGTGCCGCCGCAGCCCGAGGTGGTGACCGTCGGGGTCCCGCACGCGATCTGGTGGCGGTTGAACGCCGCGTAGATGGCCGCCATGTGGGGCGTGCCGTCGTTCAGGTTGCCGTTGTCGTCGTCCGCCGCGAGGAACTGCTGGTAGCCGCTGGTCGCACCACAGCCGCCGTTGGGCGCGCCGCCCGCGTACCAGGTGCCGACGTTGCCGCCACCGATGAAGAGCAGCCGGGTCGCGACGGTCTGGGCGGTCTGGCCGTCGAGGTTGTAGGGCGCACTCTGCAGATCACGCTTCCACAGGTCCCACACCGATTCCGAGTAGGGATGGCCGAGGCAGTGTACGGTGGTACCGCAGTTCGCGTTGGCCCAGGTGTAGGTGTGCGGGGTGTTGGAGACGTGTTTGGCCCAGTCGATGTCGCGCACACCCGTGCACGAGGTGCACGGATCGCCGAAGCCGCTGCACTGATTGGCGGTGAAGTTGCGGCCGATGCACGAGGTGTTGAGGCGGAACGCAGCGTAGAGGTCGGCGATGCCTTCGCCGGACGGGCTCGCGATCGCCGGCACCGAGTCGTTCGCGTCCATGCCGTGACCCCACTCGTGGTCGAACACGCCGGCGATCTCGCCGGTGTTCGCGCAGCCGCCACCCGAGCGGTAGAAGTTGACGCTGGCGCCGTTCCAGAACGCGTTGCACGTCTGGTTGATGTTCATGTTGGAGGTGAGCTGGCCCTGCAGCCACGAGTTGCTCGGGAGCTGCGAACGCGCCATCTGCTTGATGCGGTTGAGCTCGTAGAAGCCGGTGCGTGACGCGTGGGTGTTGCCTGCGCCGCCGACGCCGGGAGTGGTGCAGTCGGTGCCACTCGAGGCGCCGAAGTCGAGGTTGCTGGACGAGCTGAGCGAGCTGGCGCCGCAGCTGTCGCTCATGCGCACGTACGGGCCGGTGAGGCTCGCGCTGATCGAGCCGTCGACCGCCGCCACGTTCCCGCCCTGGTCCGAGGTGACGTTCCCGCCGGTCGTCGTGACCGTGGTGAACGGCATGCCCCAGCCAGCCTGCTCGACGCCGTCGGGGTTCACGCCGTCGTTGGTGACCGGGTAGACGCCGCCCTTCACCTCGCGCTCGGTCGCGTAATGGTTGGTGTCCTCGAACGACAGCAGCTCGCCCGACTGGGCGTCCACGAGCGCCTCGTACTGGCCGGCGTCGCCCAGGAACTTGGGCCGCAGGACCCACGCGAGCCGGTAGCCGTAGCCGCCGCCGACCTGCCCGTCACCTGGGTCTTCGCGGTGGCGACCAGGATGCGCTCGGTCTTGCCCCAGGTGCCGGTGATCACGAACGGATCGGCATGGGCGCGCACCGTCGCGAGTGCTGCGTCGGCGCCGACGGCCGGGGCGGTCGAGACGTCGATGTCACCCCAGCGCTCGAGGCCGAGGAGGGTCAGGTTGCCGTGGTTGATCACCGCGGTCAGGTACTCGCCGCGGACCGCGACGCCCTTGACCATGCGTGGAACGTAGAGGTGGACGACCGCGCCGCCATCGTGGACCGTCGCGCGCGCGTTCGCGGTCTCGGTCAGGTCGAGCCGCAGCGCCTTGTAGTTGCGCGCGAGGTAGTCACGCAGCGCATCGCTCGCAGCGGCCTGAAGATCCGACTGGGTGGTGGGAGCGAGCCACCGAGGCCCTGCCAGGTCAGCGTGTTGGCCACGCCGGAGCCGGGGATGAGGGGCTGGCTCGGCGTGATCGTCGCCCATCGGCCGCTGCGGACGTCGATGCGGCCGCGGTCGGAACCGACGCCGAGTGCCGACAGGTCGCTCGCGGCCTTGGCCGCGGCGTCGCCGGTGAGCTCGGACGGCAGCTTGAAGCTGGTCTCGACGTCGAGCGCCGCGTTCTTGAACTCCTTCGCATGCGGGCCCGAGCTGCCGGGCGGCGCGAACGCGCTCGCCGGCCGCGCGGCCAGGAACGCCGCGCCGGCGACGACGATTGCCACGAGGCAGGACGTCGCGACCGCGACGCGCCTCGAGCGGTTGGAACGATGGGATCGATTCACGGGAGCTCCTCTTTCGTCGAGGGTTGACGGAACCAGACCGCGGATGTGGGCGAAGCCCCGGCGCCTGTCCCCGCCGCGAGCACCCGGCGGCGCGGCGTCACTTCAGATGCAACGAACGTTGGGCCGAGACGGGGTGACGGTACAGGTTTCGGGCCACTACGCGCAACTGGCCGGCGCTGTTCGCGACAGGGCCCGGTCGCGCCGCGTGACGTTTGTTGACCCTCGGCGAAGCCGTTTGCGATCATCGTGGGGCTCGGCGCGGGGCGCGCGGGGCGTACGCTGTCTCGACCACACACGACTTGGGGGACGAAACGATGAGACGAGCTTGGGCCGGGCTGGCGGCGCTGCTGATGGCGGCGCCCGCCCTCGCGACCACGGTGGTGCCACTCGACGTCGGGCAGCTCGCCCGCCACTCGAGCGCGGTCGTCATCGGCAGGGTGAGCGACGTGCAGGTGCAGTCCGACAAGCCGGGCGTCGCCCTCACTCGTGCGCTGGTGCACGTGGATCAGTCGCTGCGCGGCGCGCTGACCGGCGACGTCGAGGTGCTGTCCCCGGGCTTCGCGGGCGCGCCGACCTTCGCATCCGGTGACGAGCTCGTGCTCTTCATCACCAGCCGCGACGGCGTCAACGTGCTGACCGGTTTCGCGCAGGGGCGCTTCGGCATCCTCCGCGACAAGAACGGGAATCGCGTGCTGGATCGCGCTCTCCCCACCCACGATCGTGCGCTCGCGGGCTCGCGCTCGCTCGACGATCTCATCCGCGTCGTGCGCGCGGCGAACTGAGGGGGAGGACGGTCATGAACCAGATTCTTCGCACCCGTGTCCTCGCCGTGCTCGCCGCAGCGGGCCTGCTCGCCGCGCCGATGTCCGCGCTCGCCGGCGGCGAGCTCTACCTGCTCTCCAACAGCCCGCCCCACTGGGTCACCTCCCAGTTCCCGGTCGGCTACAACCTCAACCCCGGCACCGCGAGCGGCAACATCGACGGCGTCGACGCGCCGGGGCAGTTCATCGACGCCGTCACGTCCGCGTTCCAGAGCTGGGAGAACGTCGGCACCGCCGCCATCACGTTCCAGCGCAACGCGGACACCGCGCTCCTCCTGGACCAGAACGCCACCGACGGCGTCAATCTGGTCGTCTTCAACAGCGTGGCGGTCGTGCAGGGGATCCCGATCCCGCTGCCGGCCGGTGTGCTCGGCGTCACGAACAGCTACTTCGACTTCTCGAACGGCCTGATCTCGGGTGGCGCGATCACCCTCAACACCGATCCGCTCCCCGATCACGCGAATCCCGACTACTCGACGTCGGGTGCGAACGGCACGCTCGACATCGAGGCCATCGTGCTCCACGAGGCCGGTCACTACATCGGCATGTGCCACCGGCGGTACGCAACGACGTGGGCGGTGAACTCGTCGGCCAGCCGTCGAACGCCGCCGTGATGTTCCCGTTCCTCGGCGACGACATCACCGACTCGCGGGTGCCCGACGACGACGACGTGGCGTGGGTGAGCAAGATCTACCCGGCACCCAGCTACCCGAGCGCGTTCGGCTCGATCTCGGGCGACGTCCCGACCGGCGGCACGGGCTGCTCGGCGGGAGGCGCGGACGCCGTGCACGTGGTGGCGCGGCGCCTGGATCAGACGGTGGGCGGCCAGCCCCGGATGGTGGTCGGCACGTACAGCTACATCGAGGACGGCGCGCAAGGCCGCTGGACCCTCCCGGGTCTGCCGCCGGGGCAGTACGCGCTGTGGGCCGAGCCGCTCGACGGCAGCCCCGTCACCAACTTGCAGGTCAACAGCCGGACCCAGTTCGGCGCCACCACCAACATCCTCGAGGACTGGTACTCCGGCACGAACGAGTCGGGCACCGAGCCCAACCCGGGTGACGTCTCGACGGCGACGCTGGTGACCGTCGCTGCAGGCCAGACCGTGACCGGTAAGAACATCACGGTGCAGACGGCCGCCGCGGCGAGCGGTGCGTTGCCGATCGTGGCTCCGCTCGGTGCGCTGATCGCGACCCGGCTGATCCGCCGCCGTCGAGTGGGTGAGTCCGCGAGCTGACGGAGTCGCATCATCCGAGCGCGCGCCGCGGATCGCGGTGCGCGACAGCCTCCGCCCGACGGCGGGGCTGTCGTTTCTCCACCGTCCCGGAGTGATCTGCGACACAGAAGGGGTGAGGCGCGACGCCACGGTCGTGCTCCCCTCGGGCCGCGGGCCCGGCTCCGAGCCGGCGCGCGGCCCGCCACTTCGCGACGACCGGAGGTGCAGCGTGACCAAGGCTGTGCTGTCGCTCCATCTGCTCGCGGTCTGCGCCGCGATCGGCGGTGCCCTCGCCCAGGCGATGCTCCTCGGGCGCGCGAGGTCGGGCGACCCCGAGCTGGCTCGCTCGCTGCGCGTCGCCGCGCTGGTCCCCACCCGGCTCCTCGAAGCGCCGGGGATGGCGGTCGCGCTCGTGAGCGGTGCGTGGCTCCATCACCTCGGTGGGCAGCCGATCGGCGCGGCATTCGCGCTCAAGATGCTGGCGGTGGCCTGGCTCGCGATCGCGGCCGTCCTCGAGGTCAAGGCGGTCGGCGGCATCGCCGAGACCGCCGCCGCGACCGACGGCTCCGAGCTCGAACGGCGGCGCGGCCTCGAGCGCCAGCTCGACGGTATGGGCAAGCTCTCGGCGCTCGCCGTGATCGTGGTGATCGTCGCCAGCGTGAACCTGCGGGCTTGACGCGGTGAGCCTGCGCGTGACCGCGCGAGCGGCGAGCCGGAGGCCCGCCGCGTGAACGTGCTCTTCCTGACACGCGACGCTTACGACGAGTCGCCGGTGCTCGCCGAGGTCTCGGCGGCGCTCCGCGCCGCGGGCCACGCCACGTCGTTGCTCGTCGAGCGCCTGGAGGGCGCGCCGTGGGCGGCTGCGCGGGCGCTCGGTCCCGGGCTGGCCGTGGTGCAAGCGTCGGTGCTCGCGGAGCGGTGGGCCGCGCTGGCGGCGGCGCGGGCGAAGGCGGCGCTCGGCGTGCCGGTTGCGATGGCGGGCAGCTTGCCGACCTTCGCGCCCGAGCGAGCGCTCGAGAGCGATGCCGACCTCGCGATCATCGGCGACGCCGAGGACACCTTGGTCGATCTCGCCGGACGGGTCGAACGCGGCGAGCCGTACGAGGAGGTCGCCGGCCTCGCCTACCGCCGAGGTGGCCGGGTGACGTCCAGCGCGCGGCGCTCGCCACGCGCCGACCTCGACACGCTGCCGCTTCCGGACCGAGAGCTCTACTGGTCGCGCTATCCGGCGCTGCGCGATTTTCCGTGGAAACGCTTCCTCGCGAGCCGCGGCTGCGTGTACGCGTGCACGTATTGCTACCAGCCGCTGCTGCGCCGCGCGCAGGGCGAGCCGCGCGACTGGCTGCGGGTGAAGAGCGTCGGCCGGGTGGTCGCCGAGGTGAGGGACGCCGCCGAGCGCGCGCCGCTCACCCACGTCCACTTCGGCGACGATCTCTTCGGTGCGCGCGTGGCGTGGCTCGAGGATCTGGCGGAGCGGTTTCCCCGCGAGATCGGCCTCGGTTTCTCGTGCCAGCTCGCGCCCGAGCTCGCGACCGAGCGGACGGTCGCGCTGCTCGCCCGCGCCGGCTGCCGCGCGCTCGGCATCGGGGTCGAGAGCGGCGACGAGGAGCGGCGGCGCACCGTGCTCAACCGCAGCGCCAGCGATGCGGTGACGCTCGCGGCCGCGCGGCGGGTCCGCGCCGCGGGCATCGCGCTCGTCACGTTCAATCTGGTCGGTGCGCCAGGCGAGGGCGCCGACGAGGTGTGGAGGACGATCCGCTTCAACCACGCGTTGCGGACCGACTTCGCGCGCGTGACCCTCGCGTTCGGGCTGCCGGGGGGCGAGCTGTTCGGAGCGGGGCCACCGCCGCCCCCGCCGTCACGGGAGGTCCGGAACCTCTTTCATCTCTTCGGCTGGGCTACGGCGTTGCCGTGGGCGGCGCCAGCGCTGCGGGTGCTCGCGCGCTGGCCACTCGGCCCGCTCGCGGCGTCAGGGCTCTTGGTGCGGCTGTGGAAGGAGTTCCGCACGTTCCGGGTGCCGCTCGTCGCGGGCGCTCGGTTCTTCCTGCGGGTGGGCGCGCCGAGCGGCCGGACCCAGGCGTTCGCCGCGCTGCCGTGAGGGATCGGTGCACAGCGTCCTACGCAACGAGCTGATTTTCCTGATCACGTTCGTGTGGCCGCTCGCGATCCCGCTCGCGCTGCTGGTCGCCCCGGTCGCGTGCTTCGCGAGCGGGCGGCGCCCTCGATTCGTGGTGTGGGGAGGCCCGATCGCAGCGCTCGTCGAGCTGGTGCGGCTCGCCCGTTCGCTCGAGGGCGCTGCGGCGCCGCGGTCTCGGCACGATGTGGAGCGGGCGGCGCGCGCCGGCGGCGTGCACGGCTGGGTGGCGCGGGCGCTCGCCGCGCTGACCGTGGCGCTCGCCTCGACCGGCGCCGCGATCTTCCTCCATCCGGGCTACAGCGCTGGGTACCACCGGCTGCTCGACGTGCACGCGTGGTTGGGCTGGGCGGGTTGCGTCGCATGGTTCGGCTTCGTGATCGAGCATGCGCGACGGCGGGTGGGGCTCGGCCCGAGCGCGTTGCTTGCGGTGCTGTTGGTGGTCGCCGTGCTGTCCACGCTCTTCTTCAACGAAGTGAACCCACGCGTGCTCTGGAAAGTGCCGCTGGTGCTCGCGGCGGTGCTCCTCGTCGAGGCGCTGCATCGCGTGTTGGGGCCGGTGCGTGCGCGCGAGCCGCAGCTGCGCGCGGGACTGGCGCTCTCGTATCTCGGCACGGTGACGTTCGCGAGCGGTGCGTTCGTCACCGAGCCACTCAACTCGGCGATCAACGACAACATGGGGCTCTACGTGCTCTTCGCTCACGGCGAGGTGCCGTTGCTGGTCGCACCGGTCGTCGCGGTGCTGACCGGAGCCCACGTGCGTGCCGCGCTGCCTCGTGCGGGTGGCTGGCTGGCGCGCGCGATGCGTCCGCCGGCGCTCGCGGCCTTCGCGGCGCTCGCCGTCGTCGGGTCGCTGTGGATGCACGTCAAGTGGTTCGGCCCCGACGGCGGCCTCCACTTGTGGCCGCCGAGCGCCCTGGCCGGGCTCTACGCGGCGCTGCCAGAGCTCAGCCCACCGCACCGCGCCGCGGTCACCGCGGATCCGGCGCGAGCTGCACCGCTCGCCGAGACGCCGGGCTTCCGCGAGGCCTCGATGAACGACGCGAGCGTGTGCGCGACCAGCGGCTGCCACACCTCGCTGGTGGAGCAGTGGGAGCAGTCCACGCACCGCTTCGCCGGCTCGAACTCGTTCTTCCACGCCGCGGTCGAGCAACTCGCCGCGAGTGGCAGGAGGGCCCTGGTGCCGATCTGCCAGGGCTGCCACGACCCCGTCGGCTCGCTGTTCCATCCCCAGGGTGCGGAGGGCGTTCCGCCCCGTGACTGGGCGTCGAGCAGGGGCGTGACGTGCAAGACGTGCCACCTGATCACGTCCGTGGACCACGGGCGCGGCAACGGCGCTTGGACCCTGCACGCCGAGATCCCCTATCCGGTCACCGCCGCCGACCCCGGCTTCGCCCCGCGGTGGGCGGGCTTCATCCGCGCCGACCTGAGGCTCCACTTCCGGAACTACGCCAACGCCCGGCTCTTCGAGTCGGCCGAGTACTGCACGGCTTGCCACCGTTCGGTGGTGCCCGCGGCGATCTCCGGGCGCGGGCCCGTGGTGCTCTCGGATCGGTACGCGTCCTGGTCGGCGAGCCGTTACGCCCGCGACGGGGTGACGTGCATGAGCTGTCACATGCGCGAGTGGACCCGTGATGAGCGAGGCGTGCGCTTTCCCGACCACCGGATGCCCGGGCTCAACGCCGACCTCGTGCGCACCGCCAGCGCCGTGGCGCCGAAACGGTGGCGCCTGGACGAGGCCGAGCGCTTCACCGCGGACTGGATCGCGGGACGCGGCGCGGTCGGCGATCTCGGTCCGCTGCTCGCGGTGACGCTGGCGCTCGAAGGCGAGGCGCGGCCGGGCGGGGCGGTGGAGCTCGTGGTGCGGACCACGAACCGCAGGGTCGGGCACGATTTTCCGGCCGGGCCGCTCGATCTCGACGAGACGTGGCTCGCCGTGGAGGTGCGGGACGCGGACGGGCAGGTGCTCCTCGCCAGCGGCGCCCTCGACGCCTCGGGCGAGATCCCCGCCGGCACCCACCGGCTGGGCGCGCGGGTCGTCGGCGGCGACGGT
This sequence comes from Deltaproteobacteria bacterium, assembly GCA_016713535.1. GTDB lineage: Bacteria > JADJOY01 > JADJOY01 > JADJOY01 > JADJOY01 > JADJOY01. The sequence continues at coordinate 10,919 of JADJOY010000033.1, read as the reverse complement.
CTGCCGATCCGGCACCACGATGTGCTGAGTGCGGTCGAGGTCCGCGACGTGCGCCTCGTTCCGCCCGACGCCACCGTCGAGGATCGCTTCGCCGTAGCGCTTCCACCGCACAGCCGCGGGCCTCTCCAGCTCAGCGCCGTGTGGCGTCACCGGCGAGCCAATCCGAGCTTCGTACGCTGGGCGATGGGCGAGGGGTGCAACTCCCGGTGATCGAGCTCGTGACGTCGCGTGGCCAGGCGCCGCTCGCCGACGCACCCGGGGCGAACGCCTCGTCGACCGCCGCCCGCGCGGGGCTCACGCCTCCTCGAGGCTGACGTCGTCGCCGCGCCGGACGCGTCCCCCACGTAGCACGCGGCACGTGACACCGGCCCGCCAGCCGCGCGCCAGCGCGCGTCCGCGAGGCCGGGAACCTGCGCGTCCATCCGCCGGCACGGCGTGGCCTCACCGGTGATCTCGAGCAGCGCCTCGCCGATCGAGAGCCGTCGTCCGACCTGACCCGCGAGGTCGAGTCCCTCGACCAGGACGTTGGCGCGCCGGGTGGTCCACGGCGCGGTCCGGCCGATCTCGCGCAACGCCGCCTCCCAGCCTTCACGCGTGAGGATCGTGATCTGGCGCCGGCCGGGCCGGCCGATGACGTTGCCATCGAGGCCGCGCTCCACCGTGAGGCGGCCTTCCGAGAGCCTCGATCGGCCCGCGGTGGGCGCGCTTGAGCCCGAGCGCGACGACGCGTCCGCGCGCGCCGGCCGCCGGCGCACCCCGGCCCGCGGCGCGCTGATTCGCGCGAGCGGCGGTGTCACGAAGCAAGGCGAGCGCGCCGCGGCGCTTGTCCCGCAACCAGGAGATCGTCATGAGCGATGCGGGCGGCGTCTACCCCAGGCCGCGCCACCCCGCGAGGCTAGCTCCGCCCCATGCCAGCGCCCGGTGCATCCGTCACACAGGACGGACCCGGCATCAGGTGAGGCCGGGCAGCGGCAGGCAGCGGTCCCCGATCCGGTCCGCACGCCGCCGGCTCGGATCCCGTGGCGCCGCAGCAGCGCGCCTCGTGATCGAGGAGGATGCGCTTGCGCCGCAACCCACCGCCGTAGCCGGTGAGCGAGCCGTCGGCGCCGATCACGCGGTGGCAGGGCACGATCACCGCGATCGGGTTGCGGCCGTTGGCGAGACCGACGGCGCGCGTGGCGGTGGGCTGGCCGATACGGATCGCGACCTCGCGGTAGCTCTGCGTCGTCCCGAACGGGATCGCGCGGAGCGCCTCCCAGACGCGCAGCTGGAAGGGCGTGCCGGCGGGTGCGAGCGGCACCGTGAAGTCGCGCAGACCGCCCGCGAAGTACGCCGCGAGCTCGCCGCGCGTGCGTTCGAGCACCGAGTCCTCGCAGCACGCCTCCCCGGCGCCGATCGGCTCGCGGGGGTCATCGAGCATCGCGAGCGACACGAGCGCCTCGCGGTTGGAACGTAAGCGAAGGGTCCTGATCGGGCTCTCGACGTCCAGGACATGCGCGGTCATGGCGGATCTCCTCGTGCTGCAACCAGCGACGTGACGCAGCTTGGCGCGGCGGGCAGGGTATCGGCTGGCCGAAAACGGACCCGCCGGTAATTTCGCTTCCACGGCTCCGCCCCGATTTGATATTATCGACCTGCCGGCCGGTAGGCTGGCCCTGGAGCCGTAGGATCGATCCGCGGAGACCCCGATGAAAAAGACGCCCTCGCCGCGAACCGGCGCGTCCACCAATCGCAAGGCCGGGGCCAAGCCCCCTCGCGACGCCCAACGTCTCGAGGTCGCGGGTCGCCCCGCTCCTCGGGGCGCGCGAGCCGCCGATCCCGAACACGTCACGGCGCGGCGGCTCGATGACACCCTCGACGAGCTGCGCCGCGGCGTGAAGGACCCGAACCTGGGCCTCTTCGGACCGGGCAGCATGATGTGGGAGATCGGGCGCGAGAGCATCTGCTTTCTCGGTGGCGGTCGCGCCGCGCTCCTTCAACTCGCGCACCCGTACGTCGCCCACGGCGTCGATCAGCACTCGAAGACTCGCACCGACCCGTTCGGGCGGTTCCAGCGAACGTTCTCGAACGTGTTCGACATGATCTACGGCGACCTCGACTCGGCGATCGCGTCGGCGCGGCGCGTCCATCGCATCCACGAGCGCATCCGCGGCCCGATCCGCGAGACAGTCGGGCGCTTCGACGAGGGCGCGCCCTACCGCGCCAACGAGGTGCCGGCGCTGATGTGGGTACACGCGACGTTGTGGGACTCGGCGGTGCAGGCCTACGAGCTGGTGGTGCGGAAGCTCTCGAACGACGAAAAGGACCGCTACTACGAGGAGACCAAGCGCTTCGCGCTGCTCTTCGGGATCCCGCGCGACGCGTTGCCGCCCGACTGGGCGAGCTTCCTGGCGTACAACCGCCGCATGTGGGAGTCGGACGAGGTCGTGGTGGGGGACGCGGCGCGCGAGATCGCTTCGTTCCTGTTCACGCCGCCCGAAAAGATCCTGACCCCCGTGACGGCCTTCGCGAAGGTGCTCACCGCGGGGCTCTTGCCTCCACGGATCCGCGCCGGCTTCGGGCTCAAGTTCGGTACGTCGGAGAAGCGGGTGTTCCAGGCGACGATCCGCGCGCTGCGCGCCACCCACCGCACGTGGCCGTACCGGGTGCGCTATCTCCCCGCCTATCTCGACGCGCGCCGCCGCATCCAGGGACGCACCGGTCGCGATCGGATCAACGAGCTCTTGAACCGGATCTACACCGGCCGCGCGCGGGTCGCGGCGTAGCGGGCCGGCGAAGCCCCACGTCTCCGGGCCGCCGACTGGCCCTGGACTCCCGTCAGCCGCCCACGGGTCGGCGCACCAGGATCGCCTCGATGTCGGAGATGCGAACGAGCGCGTCGTAAAACTCCATCCCGCCGATCTGGGTGAGGTGGACCGCTTCGTCGCCGACCGCTACCACCGTACCGCTCATGTCCTTGTCCGAGCCGGCGAGCCTGAGGGTCACCGGCTGCTTGATGCGCGACTTGAGGCCGTCACGCATCGCCTGCGCGCTCGCGACGTCGAACAGCGAGCCTTCGGCGCGCGCCAGGGGCACGACGGCAAGGAACGTCCCGCCGAGCGCGGCGGCGGAGACGACGGCACGGAAGCGACGATTCAGCATGGATGCCTCCCCAGGACTGTCGCGCGGCATGCGCGGCGCGCGAGTTTCTCACGCCGCGCGCGCTCGTGCACGCGGGGACCGCGGCACACCCGGGTCGTCGCGCCCGCCACGGCGGCGCCGGGGCTCGCGCGGCGTTCGCGGAGGGAGGTTCTCGTCCGACGAAGTGCGCCCATACGGCGCGAGCGGGTCGCTGCGCGTGAGGAAGCTGGTCACCCGGCGCGGCTCGTGACGATCGACCACCGGCAAGCGCTCCACGTCCGCGCTCGGCATCGAGAGCGGCGTGTGGGCGAGCGGGCGCGCGTCCATCGTCGTTCGAGGGCGCGGTCGGAAGCGCGCCGCCCGGCACGGGCCCGGGTCAGGCGATCGTGCCCTCCACGGCGGCGAGCCGCGCGCGGAGCTCCCGTTCGGCCCGCCAGCGGGCGGTGTCGTCGCGCAGGATGGCGCCGATGCCGGTCACTCGCCCGCCCGCGTCCGTGAGCAGCGCGACCGTGAACGAGATCGACATGCGCCGCCCGTCCTTGTGGGTGGCGGGAACCTGCAGCACGGCGCCGGCGTGGCGGGTGTGTCCGGTCTCCATGGTGGCCCGGAATCCCACCCAGTGCCGGGCGCGGAAGCGCTCGGGGATGATCAGGTCGAGGCTCTCGCCAAGCGCCTCGGCGGCGAGGTGGCCGAAGATCGTCTCGGCGCCGCCGTTCCACAACACGATGCGGCCGTCACGGTCGGCGATCACGATGGCGTCCGCGGCGGACGCGACGAAGGACGCGAGGTCGATCGGTTGGCTCAACGGCGGCTCCGGTCCGTGGCGCCGGTGGGTGGCGCGCGCGGTCGCGTCAATCTATGGGACACCATGCAGCCGGCCAAGCGCGCCGTCGAGCCGACCGGCCGCGGGCGGCGGCGGCCTCCGTCTCCGACCCCTCAGCGTTCGGGCGTGGCGGCGTGGGGGCGGGTCCGGACCGCCGCCTCGCCGTCCTCGAAGAACATCGGCGCGGCGCTCGACGCCGTCTCGAGCCCCGCGACCAGCTCGGTGAGGAGGCGCGCGAGCGACGCGCGGTCCGCGGGCGCCAGGCGATCCAGTCCCGCGATCAGCTCCACCTGGGTCGCTTCGGGCGCGTTGCGGAGCAGCGCGCGGCCCCTGGCGGTGAGCATCACCTCGGTCCGGCGCGCGTCCTCGGCGGAGGGCTGGCGCTCCACCAGGCGCTTCTCCGCGAGGCGCTTCACCACCACCGAGACCGAGCTCTGGTCGGTGAGCGTGCGCTCGGCGAGTTCGTTGATCGAAAGCTTGGATCCGCGTCCCACCTCGTGGAGCACGAAGAGCTGCGCGGCGCTGATGCCCAGGCGGTCCTCGGCGGCCCGTGCCGACTGGCGCAGGCTGCGCACGATGCGCCGCAGAGCGTCCATGACGAGCTGCGCCTCCGGGGTCGGCGAAGGCTCGGCGGCCGGCATCGAGACCGTCGAGCGCGTGGCTCGCGGGCGAATGGCGGCTCTGCGGGGCATGACCCACGATGTATAGGTCGCGCGCTCGGCGGGCGTCCAGCGCGCGGCCGGCGCGACGGATTCCGTCCCGCGAGGTTGGGGTGGCGGCCGGGATCGGGCATTTGCCGCCCGGATTCCGATCGAACGGAGGCTCGCCATGCAGGGATTTCGTGGCTCGCGCGGTCCTCGCCGCGTGACGTCGTCGCTGGTGCTGGCGCTGGGCGTGAGCGCGGCGTTTTCGGCCGTCGTGCGTGCCGCGGACGAGGATCGCGGCTGGATCGAGCGCAGCAACGAGCACGCGCAGGTGCTGCTCCAGGCCAACGCGGCCTTCTTCCCCGAGGATGCGAGCCGCTTCGGCGTGCCCGGCTTCGACACGAAGGTGATCGATCTCGAGCCCGAGCCGGAGCGGCGCTACGTCGAGGCGCTCGACGCCGCCATCGCTCAGCTCGAGCCCCGCCTCGCGGCCGAGCAGGATCCGCGGGTGCGCCAGGACCTCGAGATCCTGCTCGAGTCGGCGCGCCGCAGCCAGCGACGGGTGGAGGTCACGCATCGCCTCCAGCTGCCGTTCGTACCGGCGGCGCTGATCGTGTTCGGGGGCGAGCAGGCGCTTCTCGACGAGCAGGTCGCGCCGGAGCGGCACGCCTCGGCGCTTCCGCGCCTGCGCCGGTACGTGGGGCTCGAGCCCGGTTCGGTCTCGATCTTCCAGCGCGCGGCCGAGCGCTACCGCGAGCGCGCAGGCGAGCCCGGGCTGCTCGCGCCGGTGCGGGGCGAGGTGGAGAAGGAGATCGGCGACGTCCCGGCCTACGTGGACGGCGTGAAGCAGCTCTTCGAGAAGTGGAAGATCGAGGGCGCCGAGGATGCGCTGACCGCGCTCGCCACCCAGGCCGAGACCTACCGCGAGTTCCTGCGCGCCGAGGTGCTCCCCAAGGCACGCGACGACTTCGGCTGCCGCCGGAGCTCTACGTGCTCTCCTCGAGGCGGTCGGCGTCGACCTGCCGGTCGAGGAGGTCGAGCGGCGCGCGCGCGCCGCGTTCCTCGAGCTCCAGACCCAGATGCAGGCGCTCGCGCCGCGCGTCGCGCGCGAGAAGGGCCTCCGCGCCACCGACTACCGCGACGTGATCCGCGCGCTCAAGAAGAAGCAGCTCGGCGAGAAGACCATCCTCGCGCACTACCAGAAGCGCATCCGCGATCTCGAGGAGATCATCCGCCGCGAGAAGATCGTGACCCTGCCGGCGCGACCGATGCTGATCGAGCTCTCGAGCGCCGCGGAGAGCGCGGCGGTACCCGCGCCGCACATCCGGGCCCCACGGCTGCTCGGCAACACCGGGGAGCGCGCGGTGTTCTCGCTGCCGCTTCGGGTCGCGTCGCAAGGCGCGGCCACGCTTTCGTTCGACGACTTCACGTTCGAGGCGGCGTCGTGGACCCTCGGGGCCCACGAGGGGCGGCCCGGCCACGAGCTGCAGTTCGCGCGCAACATCGAGCAGGGGATCTCGGTGGCGCGGGTGCTGTTCGCGTTCAACAGCGTCAACGTCGAGGGGTGGGCGCTCTACGCCGAAGCCGAGACGCAGCCGTACGAGCCGATCGAGGGCCAGCTCGTCGCGCTCCAGCACCGCCTGATGCGTGCCGCTCGCGCGATGCTCGACCCCGGCTTGCAGAGTGGCAAGGTCACCCAGGAGGCGGCGTACCGCATCCTGCGCGAGGACGTGGTGCTATCGGAGCCGATGGCCAGGCAGGAGGTCGACCGCTACACGTTCCTCTCGCCGGCGCAGGCCGTGTCCTACTTCGTCGGCTACGCGCGGCTGCTCGAGATCCGCGCCGGGGCCCAGCTCGCGCTCGGCGCGCACTTCGACCGCATGAAGTTCAACGACTTCGTGCTGAGCCAGGGGCTCGTGCCGCCGCGGCTGCTCGCCAAGGCCGTCGCCGAGGAGTTCGTGCCTCGCGAGCAGGCGGCGGCGACGGCCGCGCCGTAGCTGGATCGTCCACGAAGCCACAGATCGCGCGCAACGACTCCGCCTCGGCTCCCGCTGGCGACGGGGGATGGAACCCCGTCGCTACGACCGCGGCCGTAGCGCGGCGGCCTCCGTGCCCCCGCGAGGGTCTTCAACCGCTCGCGCTCATCTCGGAGGGCACGCCTCCGGCGGGCCGGCGAGACGTGGGGCCAGAGAGTCGCTCGTGCCCGACGGAGCGGGCGCGCACTCGCACGAGTGGTCTGGAGGCGGCGCGGTCCGCGGCACCGCTCGGGCTCGATGCGCTCACACGCCTTCGGGCCGCTCGTTCAGCGTCTGGCGCAGGGTGAAGCCGGTGCCGAACGAGACCAGGCCCGGGGCGAAGCGGTAGAGCAGCGCGATCACGCGGGCGATCCGCGGCACCACGATGAGCGCCTGGTCACGCTCGACGCCACGCAGCGCTTCCGCGGCGAGGCGGGTGGGCGGATAGGGCGGGCCGCACAGCTTGGTCAAGAACCGGCGGATGTCGGGTCGCCAGGGAAGCTTGGGAAGATCGCCAGGGTTGTCCGCGTCGAGGATCGGCGTGTCGATCGCAGACGGGCAGAGGGCGCTCACGCGCACACCGAAGTTCCGCGCCTCGAGACGCAGGCTGGTGCTCAGCCCGACCACCGCGTGCTTGGTCATAGCGTACGGCACGAGCAGCGGCGCCGGCGTGAGGCCGGCCATCGACGCGGTGTTCACGATGTGCCCGGAGCGCTGGCGCACCATGATCGGGTAGGCGGCCGCGACGCCGTTCACGACGCCGCGAACGTTGACGTCGAGGATGCGGTCGTAGTGCGGAACCGAAAGCTCGTGAGCCTCGCCGCCCACCCCGATGCCAGCGTTGTTGAAGAGGTAGTCGAGCCGCTCGCGGTCGCGAGCGATGCGCTCGATCACCTCGCGCATCGCGAGCGTGTCGCGCACGTCGAGCTTGGCCCAGCGCGCCTTGGGGCCGAGCGCCTCCGCCGCCTGCTGCACGCCCGGGCCGTTGACGTCGGTCATCCACACGTCGGCGCCGCGCTTCACCATTGCGATCGAGAGTGCCAGGCCGATGCCCGACGCCGCTCCCGTGACCATCACCGTCGCCCCGTTCCAATCGCTCATCGCTCCCCCCCTCGCTCGATTACGGCCGATCCACGGTACCGGATGTAGGTTTTGACGCGCGCCCGTGGCAATCTGCGCCGCCCGCATGCCCAGCGCCACCCCCTCGACCGTGTCGGAGCTCGGACGGAACCTCGCCGAGCTCGTCGAGCGGCGTGCCGCCGAGCGCGGTGACGCGACCTTCCTGGTGTGGGACCCCGAGCACGGCGCGCGGGCGGATGCGGTCCGGCGCGTGAGCTACGCGGGGTGGGCGTCGAACGTCGCGTGGCTCGCGGCAGCGCTCGCGGCGCGCGGCATCACGCGCGGCCACAAGGTCTGCGTCCACCTCGACAACCGCCCCGAGTCGGTGCTGGTGTGGTGGGCGCTGGCGCGGCTCGGCGCGGTGTGCGTCTCGACCAACGCGCGCTCCGCCGCGGACGAGCTGCGCTTCTACCTCGAGGACTCCGAGGCGTGCGCGATCGTCACGTCGGCGGCGCGCCGCGACGTGGTGGCCGAGGCGCTGCCGCCGGCGGTGCGGCTCGTGATCCTGGTCGACGACGACGCCGCGCCCATCGAGGGCGACGGACGCGTCAACGAGCACCTCGCGCCACTCCTCGCGGAGGGCGCCGCATTGTCGCCGGCGCCACCGTCGCCGGCCGGGCCGCTCGATCCGTGCAGCATCCTCTACACCTCCGGCACCACCAGCCGCCCCAAGGGCGTCGTCCTCACCCACGCCAACTACCTGTGGGGCGCGGGCCAGATGTGCCTGCACCAGAAGCTCGCCGCGGACGACGTCTACCTGGTGCAGATGCCGCTCTTCCACGTGAACGCGCAGATCTACTCGGTGCTCGCGTCGTGGGCGGCGGGGGCGACGGTGGTGCTCGTGCCGGGGTTCTCGCGCAGCGGCTTCTGGCGGACCGCCGCGCACCACGGCGCGACGGCGAGCTCGATGATCCCGTTCTTCGTGATGGCGCTGTTGCGCAAGGCCGACGGTAGCCGGATCCCGCGCGACGAGCTGCCCGAGCACGCGTTCAGGCTGTGGGGCTACGGCATCAGCTCCGGCAAGGTCGACGCACGCTTCCGCCTCAAGACGCTCGGCTGGTACGGCATGACGGAGACGGTGTCCGCGGCCGTCATCGGAACGTGGGACGCCGGCGCGCCCGAGGGCGCGATCGGCCGTCCGGCGCCCGGCTACCAGATCCGGCTCCTCGACGAGGAGGGCATCCCCGTGCCGCCCACGGTGCCGGGCGCGCTCTACGTGCGCGGCGAGCGCGGCGTGTCCCTCGCCCTCGAGTACCACAACCGTCCGCGCGCCACCGCGGCGGCGTTCAGCCGCGACGGGTGGTTCGCGACCGGTGACCGCATGCGCTACGACGAGGAGGGCTGGCTCTACTTCGTCGATCGCGAGAAGGACATGCTCAAGGTCGGCGGCGAGAACGTCGCCTCGTCCGAGATCGAGCGCGTGATCCAGGAAGTCCCCGGGGTGCTCGAGGTCGCGGTGGTGGGGCTCGCGGACGAGCTCCTCGACGAGGTGCCGGTGGCGTGCGTGATCGCGGCGCCCGGGACCGACGCCGAGCCGTTTCGCGAGCGGATCCTCGCGCATGCGCGAGGAAAGCTCGCCGACTTCAAGGTGCCGCGCCGGATCGAGCTGGTCGAGGCACTCCCGCGCGCGACCCTCGAGAAGGTCAACAAGGCGGCGCTCCGCGACGCGCTCGCCGCGACCGCGCCCTCGTAGCGCGGGGGCTCGTCCCCCGCACATCACGATGGCGGGGGACGAGCCCCCGCGCTACGGATGGCAGAGCCTAGCGCGTGGGGCCGACGTCTCGCCTTGCCCGCCGTTCGCGGCGGTCGGTAGCATGGACGATTCCAGCGCTCGACCGTCTCCGGAGGCGCCATGTACCCGATTCTCGTCGTGGGCGCGGGCAAGATCGGCGCCAGCATCGCGAAGCTCCTCGCCCACTCGGGCGACTACCACGTGCTGGTGGCCGATCGTGACGAGGCCGTGCTCTCGCGGCTCGCCGCACAGGCACCCGTCAAGACTCAGCTCCTGAACGTCCGGGCGCCCGAGCAGCTCGCCGAGGCACTCGCGGGCCGCCGCGCGGTGCTCTCGGCGACCGTCTTCGACGTCAACCACGTGATCGCCAAGGCGGCGCTCAGCGCCGGCGCGAGCTACTTCGACCTCACCGAGGACGTCTCCACCACCCGCAAGATCAAGGCGATCGCCAAGCAGGCGGCACCCGGTCAGATCTTCATGCCGCAGTGCGGCCTCGCGCCCGGGTTCATCGGCATCCTCGCCCACGCGCTCACCGAACGATTCGAGAAGCTCGACACCGTGAAGATGCGGGTCGGCGCGCTGCCGCAGTACCCGGCGAACCACATGAAGTACAACCTCACGTGGTCGACCGACGGGCTGATCAACGAGTACTGCAACCCGTGCGAGGCGATCCACGCGGGTCGCAAGATGGAGGTGCTGGCCCTCGAGGGACTCGAGCACTTCGCCCTCGACGGCCTCGAGTACGAGGCGTTCAACACCTCGGGCGGCCTCGGCACGCTCTGCGACACGCTCGCCGGCAAGGTCGAGGAGCTCAACTACAAGACGGTCCGCTACCCCGGGCACCAGTACCTGATGCAGTTCCTGATCAGCGGGCTGAAGATGGGCAGCAGCAAGGCGCGCCGCAAGCAGCTCAAGGAGATCCTCGAGTCCGCGCTGCCGATCACGCGCCAGGACGTGGTGCTGATCTTCTGCAGCGTGAGCGGCTGGCACGAGGGCCAGTACCTGCAGATCGTCGACGCGCGCAAGATCTACCACCAAGACGTGCTCGGCGAGCACTGGTCGTCGATCCAGATCACCACCGCCGCGGGCGCGGCCGCGGTGGTGGATCTCCATCGGGAAGGAAAGCTCGCCGGGCAGGGCTTCGTGAGCCAGGAGTTCGTCGAGCTCGAGGGCTTCCTCGGCAACCGCTTCGGCGAGTACTACGCGATCGATCGTCACGCGCAGAAGGTGCCGGTGTGACGATGCTGACAGAGATCGTCGATCCGCTCGGCTTCGTGAGCTTCGAGGAGGAGGGCCGCGTCGCGTCGGCGCTCATCGACGGCGAGCCGGTGTTCGCGGCGGGCACGCCGCGTCCCACGCGCTCGCCGATCGACGGCTCGCGGCTGGCGCGCATCGTCCCGGCCAAGGCGGACCTCACCGAGTGCGCGATCACCGCGGCGGCGCGCGCCTTCCGCGAGTGGCGAGTG
>JADJOY010000032.1 GCA_016713535.1 Deltaproteobacteria bacterium | reverse complement strand
CCGACCTCGCCCAGAAGACCCAGGACGTGATCGAGGCGCTGGAAGCGGACGCCGCGGGCGGGTGAACGACCGATCGGGACGCCGCGCGTCGGCGCACCATCGTTCGGAGGGCCCGCCTCCTGGCGGGCCGGCGTCGCAGCGCCTTCGGCCGGCGGAAAGGCGCGTCAGCCGAGCGCGCTCTCGATCCGTATCTCGCCCGAGAGCGTGCGGTGCACCGGGCACTTCTGGGCGATGTCGAGGAGCCGCGCGCGCTGCTCGTCGTCGAGGTCGCCCTCGAGGTGCACCACGCGGTGAAACACGTGCGCCGTACCCTGTTTTTCCTGCGAGAGCTCGACGCGCACCGCGGTGAGCGGCCAGCCCTTGCGGTCGGCGTACATCTTCACGGTCATCGAGGTGCAGGCGCCGAGGGCCGCGAGCAGGAAGTCGTGGGGCGCCGGGCCCTGGTCTTCGCCGCCGCTCTCGGCGGGCTCGTCGGCGACGAGCTCGTGGGGGCCGAGGGTGACGGACTGCTGGAACTTGCCGGCGCGAGTGCGGACGGTGGCGGGACGCATGGGGGAGCTCCTCTCCGGCGTGGAGGGCGGTGCTCCGTCACCGCCGCGATCGGGACCTCGGCCGGTCGCGACGGAGCGCGACCCTCCAGGCCTCATGTCGCCGCGTGGTCCATGTCCTCGCCGCGCACCCACCACGCGTGGAAGCCGATCGGCACCCGCTGCGGGATGTGGAGCCGCGCGACCGGCTTGGCCGCGCCGACGTCGCGGGCGTCGAGGACCACCAGCTCCGACAGCTCGGTGTGGGTGTCGTGGACGAAGGTGACGAGCCAGCCGTCGTTCTCGTCGGTGGCCCCGCTGCGCGGCGCGAACACCACCTCGCCGCCGAAGCGCCCCGCGCCCCAGCGGTGGTGCGCCGAGGTGCCGCGCTCGGTGTCGTACTGGATCACCCCGTCGAAGAGGAGCTCCGAGGACTCGGCGATGCTCGGGTTGTAGCTGTAGCGCGTCTTCACCCCGAGCTGCTGGTTGTTCATGCGCGGGAACTCGGTGGGGCGGTCGTCGAGGCGCTCCTCCGAGACGGCGCCCGTCTTCAGGTCGAAGCGCCAGCGCGTCAGGAACGGGTTGAGCTCGAGGAAGAAGAGCCGCGGGATCTTGCCGTCGGACTCGCGCGTCCGCGGCAGCGGATTCTCGATCCTGCACGCCAGCAGCTCGACGACGTCGCCGTCCTCCCACGCGTTGATCGTGTGGTAGCAGTAGCAGGGCGGCGCCTCGAACCAGCGTACGTCGGCGTTGGTGCCGTGGCGCGGCACGATGCCGAAGCGGCTCGGCCGCTCGGCGTCGAAGCCCACGCGGCGCCTCCCGCTCGCGAGCCCGCCCATGTCCCAGAACATCGGGAAGTCGAGGAAGATCGTGAAGTGCTGCGTGATCGCGATGTCGTGGAGCAGGCGCGGCCCCGGCAGCTCGATCGGCGTGGTGGTGATCCGCGACCCGTCCGCCGACGCCACACCGTAGGTGAGGTAGGGCGCGCGGTAGGGCGAGTAGTCGAAGAACACGAGCTCGCCGGTCCGCGGATCGACCTTGGGGTGCGACGCGAGCCCGCATCCGAGCCGTCCCTCGTACGAATACGGGCCCACGGTGTCGAGCGACGGCACCGCGAGCGCCACCGGCTCGCCGCCCAGCCACCACGTCGCGAGCAGCCGGCCGTTGTGCCACACGAGGTCCGTGTTGGCGGTGTCCTTGTCGGGATGGTCGCGGTTCTCGGGCGGGATCGGATCGAGGATGCCGCCCCACAGCGCGCGTCCGGCGGCGTCCTCGGCGAGGAAGTCGCGGCTGCGCACGAAGCGGTTGGCGTAGCTGGCGCGGCCGTCCTCGAGGTGGACGCCGTGGACCATCGCGTCGCCGTCGAACCAGTGGTAGCGGCCCGGCGGCGCGAAGCGCGGATTCGCGCCGTTTCGCACGAACATCCCGCGTAGCTCGCGCGGGATCTCACCTTCCAGCACCGTGAGATCGTGGGCGGTGATCTCCTGCGCCTGAGGCGCGAAAGCGCCCACCAGGTAGGGATTCGGAGGCACGGGTGGCGTGGCCGTCATGAGGATCCTTCCGGTGGCGCGGCGCTTCCGAGGGTGGCGGCGGAGCGCCGACGCGCAGGTTCGGGCATGCTAGCGATCGGGCGGATGGGCCGCAACGCGCGGGTTCCTGGTGCGTTGCCGAAGGAGAAGGCCATGTGGTGGACGCGAGCCCTCCCGCTGGCGGCCTGTGCCGCGCTCGGACCACCTCGGCATCCAGAGCTGGCACGGCATCCGCGAGGTGAGCCCCGGCCAGTTCGAGGTGCCGCTCACGGTGAACCACCGCGGGCGGCGAATGGGGGAGCCAGGCGAGCGAGCGCGCACGCATGCGCGACGCGTGCGAGTCCAAGGCCTCTCGGAGCGGACGTGCGCGTACGACGACCGCGGTAAGGACGTGAAGATCGTCGATCGCTGAGCGCCGCTCGGCGGCGGCGCCACTTGAAGCACGGCGCGCGACCGTCTACGCCTGCGGGAAAACCTTTTCCCGAGGAGACGGAACATGCGCTGGTGGACGATCGCTCCGTTGGTGGTCGCGGCTTCCCTACCCGTGGTCGCGGGCGCCGCCGAGTGGGGCAGCAACTACAAGACCGTGAACCCGGCCGAGCGCCAGCAGGTCCACGACGCCTGCGAGGCCAAGGCGAAGTCGCTCGGCATGGAGATCCGCACCTGGCATGGCATCCGCGAGGCGACCCAGGGCCACTTCGAGGCTGACCTGGTGGTCGAGGCCAAGGGCGCGCCGTACCAGCGTGTGCCGCTTCAACATCAACAGCAAGGACGTCGACTTCAGCGAGAACCCCGGCCAGAGCAACGCCGCGGAGGGCGCCGAGAAGCACGCGGTCCGCGAGCGCGCGCGTCAGGCGTGCGAGGCCAAGGCGAGCTCGCAGAAGATCGAGATCCTGCGCTGGGGAGGGTTCACCGAGGCCCGCCCCGACGTGTGGGAGTCGGACATCCGGGTGCGCTGGAAGGGGCAGGACTACGACCGCACCTGCGTCTACAAGGACAAGAGCCAGAACGTGGACATCAAGGACCGGCGCTGAGGTCGACGAGGCCTCGGGCGGGCGCAGGGCCCGCCCCTACGGGTCGAATCACCGAAGACGCCGTAGGGGCGGGGCCCGTCCCCGCCCGCCGCGCCGATCTCACGGCGCCAGGTTCTCGATCGATTCGGCCGTGCAGCTCGGGCCGGCGGTGACGGGGTTGCACCGGGCGGGCGTGCCGCCCGGGACCACGAGCCAGTCGGGGCGGCTCGCCACCGGCGCCGGGAAGTCGTCCATCAGCATCTGCACGCCGTTGGCGAGCCCGGCGGCCCGGGACGCGTCGCAGTCGACCGTGGAGGTGGCCGCGCCGCAGGTGTTGCTCGCGACCAGGACCCGCGCCGCGTGCGCGGCGGCGACGTCGGGGTCCGCAGGGTTGTTGATCTTGGCCACCGCGGCCCACGGCGCGGTGAACTGGGCCGCGTCCGCGGTGACGAACATCACCCGCCCGGCGAGCGTGGTGCCGCCGTAGGTGTAGCTGTCGCGCAGCGCGCCGCTCTCGAGCAGCATGAACATCACCTGGCCGCGCAGCTCGCCGAGCGCCGGCCAGCCGACGGCGTCGAGCGCCGCGCGCGGCGAGGCGAAGCTCGCCTGGAGATCGTCGGGGGGTGAAGATGAGGTCGTCGCCGAAGACGCCGCGCATGAGCGTGTCGACCGGACCGAGGTCGTCGATCGGGAAGCCGCCCACGTCGTCCTTCACCTCGATCCAGATCTGGATCGGCATGTGGTCACGGTGGGCGATGGACCAGTCGCGAATCGTGGTGAGGCAGTCGACCAGGCTGTAGCAGGTGCTGATCGGGTCGACGGCGAGCAGGTGGTAGACGCGGAAGCCGTCCTCGTGGAGGTGGATGTCGATCTCGAAGGCGCGCACTCCCTGGACGCCGAGCTGGACGTCGAGCGGCGCCTGCGTGTAGGCGTGGCTCGGGTCGAAGGTGACGAGCGGCTGCACGTGGTAGCTGTTGTGGGTGCCGCGCGCTTGCGCCTCGTCGAGGCGGATCGCGCCGTCCTGCGGATAGCGGTCGGTCGAGTCGCAGGTGAGGTTCCCGTCGCCGTCGTCGGGTGAATCGAGGGGGCACGGATCCACGGCGTCGCACACGCCGTCGCCGTCGGCGTCGCCGCCCACGTCGGCGGGGCACGCGTCGCACGCGTCGGGGACGCCGTCGAGGTCGGCGTCGACGCGGTCGTCGGCGCCGGCGCACACGTCGCTCAGCTCGCACACACCGTCGCCGTCGCTGTCGGTGGTGCACGGCTGCGGCGCCGGGTTGCAGGGCTGCGCCCCCATGACGGCGAGCGCGAGGCAGGGCAGGAGCCAGCGGGCGATTCGCACGATCGGGACCTCGGCAGACACCGCGGGTTGGGAACGGCGGCGTCACGTACGCGTCACGCCACCTCCGCAAATGGTACACACGCGCGCGACCCCGGCGCCACGCTGCGGACGCCTTCGAATGCAAGGAATTGTTTGTGCGGGAAGACGGCGTTTCCGCCGCTCACGTGGGCAGCGCGTCAGGCGGGAGTGGAGAGGCGAGCGGGCGACGGAGCGCCCACGCGCCAGCTCGGGTCCGGCGAGCGGCGCGTCCCGGGGCGCCGCAGCCACGCCCGCAGTGCCCGCGCGAGGCGGCGCGGATGGGCGTAGTAGGCGAGGAATGCGCGGGTGTGGGCGCGCCGGATCTGGCGCGGCGTGAGCGTCGGGTGGCGCCAGCCATCGCCCACGCGGTGGAAGTCGAGACGCGCGGCGGCGTCGGGCGCGAGCAGGCCGCGGCGCTCGAAGTCGTCCCAGTCGGGTGTCGAGGGTAGCGGCATGAACACGTTGAACTTGGCGAACGTGGAGGCGATGCGGTGCGAATAGCGCGCGGTGGCGCGCATGCTCGCGGGCGTGTCGGTGGGGAGCCCGAGGATGTAGAACGCCATCGTCTCGATCCCGGCGCGCTCGGCGAGGGCGAACGCGTGCGCGACGTCGTTCACCTCGGTGCCCTTCTTGGCCGAGTCGAGCACCGCCTGATCGCCGCTCTCGACGCCGAACGAGACGCGGTAGCAGCCGGCGGCGCGCATCCGCTCGAGCAGGTCGGCGTCGACCCGGTCGGCGCGGATGCCGACGCGGCAGTTCCACGGCAGCGGCGAGCCCGCCGCGATGAGCTTGTCGGCCACCTCGCGGGCGCGCCGCATCGAGAGGTTGAAGGTGTCGTCGTAGACCACCGCCTCGGCGTAGCCGAGGTCGCGGATGCGCAGCATCTCGCGCGCCACCCGCGCCGGTGACTTGACCCGGAAGCGGCCGCCGAAGACCGCCTTGGTGCAGAAGGTGCAGAGGTAGACGCAGCCGCGCGAGGTCTCGATGGGCGCCGCGGCGCCGCGCCGGCCGCGCGCGTAGTCGCGCGCGCGGACCAGCTCGAGGGCCGGCAGCGGGAGCTCGTCGAGGTCGTCCTGGAGCGGCTGGAGCGGGCCCTGGAGGAGCACCCCGTCGCGGACCCAGGCGGCGCCGGGAGGGGGGTCGTCGAGGTCCGGCGACGCGTCGAGGGCGCGCGCGAGGGTGGTGTCGCCCTCGCCGATCACCAGGGCGTCGGGCGCGAGCCTGCGCGCCACCCCCGCCGGATCGACCGTCGGCCCCACGCCCCCGAGCCACAGCCGCGCTGTTGGCGCGCGCTCGCGCACCATCCGCACCAGCGGCGCGACCTGGCCCTCCTGCGGCGAGAGGAACGTGAGCCCGACCACGTCCGGCGCGCGCTCGCGCAAGCTCGCCGCGAGCGCGCGCTCGCCGTCCGCGGCGAGCGACAGATCGACGACGCGCACGTGGTGGCCCGCCGCCACCAGCGGCGCCGCGACGGCGAGCAGGTTCTGCGGCGGCAGCAGCTCGACGAAGCGCCCGAACCACGTCCCGCGGTAACCCGCCCACAGCGACGGGTTGACGAGCAGGATCGAGCGCGGCGTCGTCACGGCTGGGCGGCGGCCGGCGCGGCACCACCGCCGAGCATGAGCTTCACCTGCTCACGCTGGGTGCGCTTGCGGGCCAGGTACTCCTCGTAGCGCGCGAACTGCTCCGGGCGCAACACGGCGCGCAGCCTGGCGGTCAGCGCGGGATCCTCGACGTCGTGCTCGAAGAGCTTGGCGATCGCCGCGCTGCGCTCCGCGCTCGCGGGTGCCGTGCGCGCGAGCTGCTCGCGCTCCACCTCGCCGATCGCGGGCGCCGGCTCGAGCCCGGACTCGGACACCAGCCGGGCGACCTCGTCGCGTTGGGACGCGTCGAGGCCGAGCGAGCTCACCAGGCTGCGCTCCTCCTTGTCACGCTGACGCTCTCGCGCCAGCTCGGCCTTGGCCTTCTTGTAGGCGTCGTAGTCGCGGCGCTGCGCAGGCGTCAGGACGTTCTCGATCTCCTTCTGGATCGCGAACACATCGTCCGGCCCGGCGGCGCCGTCACCCCCGCCGAGCACCGCGGCGCCCATCGCGACGCCGGCCTGCGCCTGGCGCGCGAAGAGCTCGCTCAGCTTCTGCTTCTGCTCGGGCGTGAGGTGCAACGCCGCGTCGATCTCCTCGAGCTGCGTGTGCACCTGGCGATCGAGGACCTGGCGGAAACCCGGGCTCTTCAGCACCTCGTCGAGCTTGCGCCGCGCGCTCTCCGCCTGGGCGGCGGCATCCAAGGACGGTGCCGCCGCCGGTGCGGGTGCTGGCGCGGCCGGCGCCGGGGGGGGAACCTCGACGACCGGCGGTGCCTGGAAGGCGCCGCTGTCGATCGGGCAGCCCTTCTCGAGCTTCGTGGGCTCGTCCTTCTTCTTGCCCGCGTCGTCGCAGTCGCTCGCGGCTCCCGCCGGGGTGGCACGGGGGTCCGGAACATCGAGACCGTGGCCGCCGTCATGACGCCGATCGCCATCAGCAGCGCCACGATCACCCACGGCGAGAGCCCAGCACGCGGTCGAGGTTCGGTCATGACGGAGGCTCCCGGGGCGGGGTTCGTGGCCGCCGGTGCGGCCCGCGCGAGGTCGCGGGAGGGTACCCATGGCCCGCGCGGAGTGGAAAGCGCGGTTGCGCCGCCCTTGAAGCGGGCGCCCGACGCGATGCTATTCTCGGCCGCTCCCCGATCCGGCTCGTCCCGCGCGAGCCGACCGCCGGCGCCGTGCGCGCGCGGCCGACTCTGCGAGGTCTGGAACATGGGCTGGACGATGCGTGGGCAGGGGTGCAAGCGCTGGGCGGTGGTGTTGCTCTGGGCGGTCGCCGGTTTCACGGCGTCGTCCGGCTGCGGCGGAGGGGTGGGGGCGGTGGCGGGACCGACAGCGGCCCCGGCCACGTGCCGGTCTATCTCGCGGGCAACGTGCGCTTCGCGCGCATCCAGAGCGACGGGCGCGTGGAGATGGACGGCCACGGGACGCAGCTCGGCCCGCTCGCGCTGGCGCTCGCGTTCAGTGGCAACGCCGACGGCACGATCGGCTACGACGCCCGCGCGCTGCCGCCGCTGCCGGACCCGTTCTCGATCGCGATCGGCGCCACCAAGGGCGCGTTCGACGTGGTGGTCGCGCCCGAGGAGCTCTTCGAGCTGGTCTACAACGCCGGCGAGGAGCAGCTCTTCGTCACCACCCGCGGTGGCATCCACCTGCTGGTCGACGCTCGCGCCCTCACCGGAGCGCCGATCGTGGACGGGAACCTGATCCACTTCACCACCACCGAGAAGGGGCGGTTCTCCGCGGTCGTCGATCGGGTGTCTGCGTTCGACGGGCAGAAGCTCCTCACGCTCCAGCCGATCGGCGACTTCTCGATCGACGGCGACGCCGACCTGGTGGCGACGCCGCTCGACTGCAACGACGGGAACCCCGACGTGTCACCGCTCGCCGACGAGATCCCCAACGACGACGTCGACGAGGACTGCGACGGGCTCGACATCCCGGACGAGGACCACGATCACTTCCCGAGCAACGCCTACCGCGGCGGCAACGACTGCGACGATCGGAACGCGAGCATCAACCCCGACGCCCAGGAGGTCCTGAGCGACGGCGTCGACAACGACTGCGACGGCATCCAGGCCAACGACGACGACCAGGACACGTTCGTCCACTACGTCGGGGGTAGCGACCCCGGCCCCGACTGCAACGACGGCGACGCGAATGTGTTCCCCGGCGCGCCCGAGGTCTTCGGCGGCGGTATCGACCACAACTGCAACAGCGTGATCCCCGGCAACACGATCATGGCGTTCGGCGACTCGATCACCGCCGGCACCGGCGATCCCAACTACAAGAGTGACCCGGACAACTCGGGCTACGAGCCGCGCCTCGCCGACCTGCTCGGCGTGCCGCGCGACGCGGTCGTGAACCGCGGCCGCCCGAGCACCCTCTCGTCCACCGGCGTCGACAAGATCGACTACGACCTCTCGGTGGTGCACCCCGACCTGGTCATCATCGAGTTCGGCGCCAACGACAGCCTCCAGGGGATTCCCGTCAAGGAGTACACCGACAACATCAAGGCGATCATCAATCGCATCCAGGTGTCCGGCGCGCGCGCCGTGATCTCGGGCGTCACCCACGTGTGTTGCGGCCGCCAGGGTCCCCCCGAAGGGGCGCGCAACGCGGTGATCGACGACTACAACGCCGCGCTGGTGTTCGTGGCACAGGACACCGGCAGCGCCCTCGTCGACTTGGAGGCGGCGTTCGAGGCGGCTCCCGGCGGGCTGCCGGCGGTCCTCGCCGACGGCCTCCACCCCAACCCGGCCGGCTTCGACATCATGGCCTCCGAGTACGCGCGGGTGATCACGACGGAGCTGTACTAGCCCGGATGCGTCGTGAAGCCACGGACCACGCGCGACGACTCCGCGGCGGACCCGTCCGGCGAGGGGGGATGGAACACCCGTCGCCACGACCACCGGGTCTCGTGAAGCGTTCGTAGCGCGGGGGCCTCCGTGCCCCCGCGAGCGATGGGTTCGATCTAGATCCGGCTGCGAACGTGGGAGATGGTGTGAGCGTGCCCGATCCGCTGCTGGTGCCGGTCGCGGCGGGCGCGCTGGCGGCGGGGTTGTTGCTCGGGCTGGTACTCGGTGCGGCGGCGCAGCGCTGGCGCGGGCGCGCGCGGCTCCGGGCACGGTTTCGCTCGGGGCGCGTCGCCGAGAGCGAGGCGGCGGAGCGGCTGCGCGCGCTCGGCTTCGAGGTCCTCGACTCGCAGGTGGAGGAGACCGCCCACGTGGTCGTGGACGGTGTCCGGATCGAGTGCCCGGTGCGCGCCGACTACCTGGTGCGGCGACGCGGGCGGCTCGCGCTGGTCGAGGTGAAGAGCGGCGTCGGCGAGCGCTCCGCCGCCGAGAACGACACACGCCGTCAGCTCCTCGAGTACTGGCTGGTGTTCGGCGGGCTCGCGCTCTACCACCTCGACGCCACCAGCGGTGCCCTCACCCGGGTGGGCTTCGCCTACGGCGACGCGGGAAAGCGCGCGGGCTGGCTCGAGTGGGCGGCCGCGGCGGCGATCGTGCTGAGCAGCGCCACCGCGCTCGCGTGGTGGGTGCTCTCGCTCAGGTGAGATCGGCGTGGAGGGCGGCCGCTTCGTCGGCCGCCCCGACCCGAGCCTGGGGTCGTCGACGAAGCACGGCGCCGCTGGCGCCTGCCCCTCCAGCGATCGAGCGCGCGCGCTCGATCGCTCACCACTCGGCCGCGATCCGCACCCGCACGGCGGTGACGTCCTTGGCGTCGGGGCCCAGCGCGTGGCCGCTCCAGAGCTGGCCGAGCCGGAGCTCGGACGTGAGGTGCTCGATCACGTGGTACACGACGCCGGCGTCGAGCTCGACGCCGAGCTCGTCCGCTGCGCCGGCGGGCATCACCACCGCGGTGAGGTTCTCGCGGCAGTCGGCCGGCGGTCCGCACATGACGGTGAAGCGCTCGACCTTGCGCGCGAGCTGGCCGTAGATCACCAACCCGAACACCTCGAGGTCGCGAAGCGGCGAGGCGCTCGCGGCGAGCTTGGCGTAGAACGCGTTCGCGACCGTGGGGCGGCCGTCGGCGCCGAGCGGCCCCACCTCTTCGAACAGGATCAGCGCGGGATCGAATTCGCGATCGAACGAGAAGAGCGAGGCCTTGCGACCGGTGAGCGCGCTTCGAGCTGGCGCTGCTCGAGCTCCGCAGCAATCGCGTCTTCGGCCACCTGGCTCCGGGCACCTCCCTGTGGGCCGACGATCGGCGGCGTGACGTCGTCGCCGGTGAGCGCGCGGCTGCCGCCGATCTCGACGCCGATCGTGGCCGGGCCCAGCTGCAAGCCCGAGCGCACGACTCCGCCGAGCGCCTGCGCGTCCACGGTGTCCTGGGACACGCCCTCGACGCCGATCGTCGCGATCCGGTCCGCGGTGCTTTGCGCCGCGTCGTCGTCCCAGCCGCTCGCCACGAAGTCGTCCGCGAGCTGGCCGGTCACGGCCGCGCGCTCGATCGGCGAGGCACTGCCGTGTGCGGCGATCGCGGCGCCGCGCGCGGCGGCCGCCTCCGCGTCGAGGCCGGTCGCCTCGAGCGCGGTCGCGAAGCTCGCCGCCGCGAGCTGCTCGGCGCGGTCGAGCAGCGCGTCCGACACGAAGCCGCGCCGGTCGGCGCTGCCGATCGTCCACGCGCCCTCGACCTCGCCGAACGCGTGATAGCGCTCGGGGCCGAGCTCGAGGCGCCCGTAGACGTCGACCACGCCCATCGCGGAGTGGACGTCGTGGTTCATCACGTAGCTCGCGTAGAGGCCCGCCTCGCGGGTGCCGAGCGCGCGCGGCCGGATGGTGCCGTTGGTGTAGAGCGTGGTGGCGACGATCTGGCTCACGTCGTCGGCGCGTAGCAGCGGGTCGCCCTCGTGGACGCGATCGTAGGCGGCGCTCACGAGCCAGTGGTCCTCGGCGAAGCCGAGCCACTGGAAGAGGTCGGTGGTGAGCTGCCCGCGGTCGACGGTGTCGCCGCGGCCGGGGCCGTTGCCGGCGAGCCCCCACTCGGGCGCGTCGCCGCCGCCGTTGGCGAGGATGCCGAGACCCCAGTCGGTGCTCTGGCGGCCGATCCGGAAGAGCCCGAACGATGGCGTGTATTCGAGCCACGCGCGGTCGAGCTCGATCGAGTCGAGGTCGTCGCCGTCGCGGTCGGTGGTGCCGCCGCTCGGGTCGAAGCCCGCTTGCACGTCGAGCTCGTCACGGCCGTCGCCCGCGACCACGCCGTCGAGCGCCTCGATGCGCGCCGCCACGAGCAGCTCCTCGCCGAGGTGGGGCCGCGGCGACACCGAGAGCCGCATGTCGAGCCACTCCTCCTGGGTCGCGAGCCCGGCGGGAGAGAGCGGCAGGTCGTCGTTCAGGTGGTAGTCGAAGCGCAGGAAGCCGTCGACGTCGTAGTCGAGGGCGGCTGCGGGCGGCGCCGAGGAGAGGAGCGCCGCGGCGGCGCATGTGATGGCGAGAAACCAGGGGCGGGCAGGAAACGGCGGGCGGATCGCGGTCATTCCTCCTCCTCGGGGTTTTCGGGGAGGGCGGACGATAGAAATCCGCCGTCGCGGCGGTCAAGGAAAAACGGGGCGACCGAGCGCGCCGAGGGATCGTGACGCGCCGCGTTGACAACCGCCGCAGCGGTGTCTACCATTTGGTAGACACATCACGACTCTTTGGTAGAGAACCTTGCATCCCACCCGCGCCACACCCCACGCCGCTCGCGGCGCGGCCACCGCCGCCGAAGCGTCCGCCGAAGCGGCCGGCGCGCCACGCGACGTGCGCGCGCGGGTGCTCGAGGAGGCGACGCGGCTGTTCGCGGCGCAGGGCTACGACGGGACTCCGCTGCAGCAGATCGCGGAAGCCGTCGGGGTACGCAAGCCGTCGCTGCTCTACCACTTCCCGTCCAAGGACGCGCTGCGCCAGGCGGTGCTCGACGCGCTCCTCAGCCGCTGGGCCGACGTGCTGCCGCGGCTGCTCATGGCGGCGGGGCAGGGCGACCAGATCTTCGAGGGGATGGTGCGCGAGGCGGTCGGGTTCTTCACCGCCGATCCCAACCGCGCGCGGCTCCTGGTGCGCGAGCTCCTCGATCACCCGCAGGAGATGAAGGTGCGGCTGCTCACGCAGCTTCGCCCGTGGATCGAGGTGATCGCGCGCTACCTGAGGCGCGGCCAGGAGATGGGCGTGGTGCGCGCCGAGCTCGACCCCGAGGCCTACCTGGTGGTGGTGGCGAACCTGCTGGTCACCGGCATCGCCTCCACCGAGCTGCTCGGCGTGCTGGTCGCCTCCGAGCCCGATCCCGAGCGCCAGGTGCGCGAGCTGGTGCGGGTCGCGCACGACGCGTTGTTCGTTTCGAAGGAGATCGTTCCCGGCCGGGCGGCGAGGGCAGGTGTCCCGCCGACCGCGGTCGCGAAACCCGCGGGCCGCGCGCCCGCACGACGTGGCGGCGCCCGAGCGGCCCGGCACGGGAGGTAGTCATGGGCAACTACTATCGAGACAACGAGGACCTGCGCTTCTACGTCGAGCGCGGCATCGATTGGGCGCCGCTCGTCGAGGCCACCGAATACGGCTGGAAGGCGCCAGATGGCTTCAAGAACGCCGAGGAGGCGGTCGCCTTCTACAAGGACATCCTCGAGCTGGTGGGCGGCTTCGTCGCCGACGAGATCGCGCCCCACGCGGCGAAGATCGACGAGCAGGGGGTGAAGCTGGTCGACGGCGAGGGTGTCTTCCCGCCCGAGATGCAGGCGATCTTCGACAAGCTCAAGGAACTCGAGCTGCACGGCATGTGCGTGCCGCGCGAGCTCGGCGGGCAGAACACGCCCGCGATGATCTACTTCCTGAACGCCGAGATGATGGCGCGCGCCGACGTCAGCGTGATGGCGCACCACAGCTTCCACGGCGGGATCGCGCTCGCGATGCTGGTCTTCTCCGCCACCGAGGGCACCACCACGTTCGACCTCGCGGCCGGCAAGATCGCGAGCACGCGCTGGCAGAAGGAGATGGGCGAGATCATCCGCGGCGAGGCGTGGGGCGCCATGGACATCACCGAGCCCGACGCCGGCAGCGACATGGCGGCGCTGCGCGCGGTGGGCGAGCAGGACGAGCACGGCAACTGGTTCGTCACCGGCCAGAAGATCTTCATCACCTCGGGCCACGGGAAGTATCACTTCGTGATCGCGCGCACCGAGAAGCCCAAGGCGGGCGACGATCCGTTCGCCGGCCTCGGTGGACTCTCGATGTTCCTGGTGCCGGCCTACGAGGATATGCCCGACGGCACCCGCAAGCGCATCGTCAAGCTCGGCCGCATCGAGGAGAAGCTCGGCCACCACGGCTCGGCCACCGCGTCGCTCGACTACGAGCGCGCGCCGGCGCAGCTCGTCGGCCGCCGCGGCGAGGGCTTCAAGTACATGCTCACGCTCATGAACAACGCGCGCGTGGGCGTGGGCTTCGAGTCGCTCGGCCTCAGCGAGGCGGCGTACCGGGCCGCCAAGCACTACGCCGCCGAGCGCGGCTCGATGGGCAAGACCATCGACCGACACGAGATGATCGCCGACTACCTCGACGAGATGCGCACCGACGTCCAGGGCATCCGCGCCCTGGCGATGGCGAGCGCCTACCACGAGGAGCTCGCCACCAAGCTCAACCTGTTCGCCGACTACCTCGCGGGCCCGAACGGGCTCTCGAAGGAGGAGCTCGCGCGCACGGCTCGGCGCCACAAGAAGATTTCACGCCGGTTGACACCGCTGCTCAAGTACCTGGCGTCGGAGAAGGCGGTCGAGCACGCGCGGCGCGCGCTGCAGATCCACGGCGGCAACGGCTACATCAAGGAGTATCCGGCGGAGAAGCTCTTGCGCGACGCGCTGGTGATGCCGATCTACGAGGGCACCAGCCAGATCCAGTCGCTGATGGCGATGAAGGACACGCTCGGCGTGATCCTCAAGAACCCGCAGGGCTTCGTGCGGCGGCTGGCGCAGGCGCGCTGGCGCTCGCTCTCGGCCAGCGACCCGCTGCAGAAGCGCCTGGCGCGCATCCAGACGCTCTCCCTGAGCGCCCAGCAGCACCTGGTGGTCAAGACGGCGGGGGCCAAGTTCCGGCAGGTGCAGGACAAGTCGCTCAAGGACTGGCCACGGCTCCTCACCAAGGACTGGAACCCCAAGAAGGACTTCGCGCTCGCGATGTTGCACGCCGAGCGGCTCACCAAGATCCTCGCCGACGAGGCGGTGGGCGAGCTGCTCTACGACCAGGCCATGAAGTTCCCCGAGCGCCGCGACGTCGCCGAGCGCTACCTCGAGCGCGCCGAGGTGCGCTGCCGCGCGCTCCACGACGAGATCACCACCACCGGCGAGCGCTTGCTGGCGCAGCTTCACGGCACCGAGGTGGCGGCCGAGGAGCAGGCCGCGAGCTGAGCGCCGCGCCGGCGTTCCGGGCGGGGACAGGCCCCGCCCCTACGTCGGCGCATGCGGCCCCGTGCCCGCCCGGATCGAGAAGGATCGTAGGGGCGGGCCCCGTGCCCGCCCGGATCGAGAGGGATCGTAGGGGCCGGCCCCGTGCCCGCCCGGATCGAGAAGGATCGTAGGGGCGGGCCCCGTGCCCGCCCGGATCGAGAAGGATCGTAGGGGCGGGCCCCGTGCCCGCCCGCCAGTTCCAACCGGAGACCGAGACCATGTCCATTCCCCTTCGCTACGTCCTCGAGCAGGGCCCCGTGATCCGCTCGCTCGGGCGGACCGCGCTCTCGGCGATGAAGGCACCGAAGAGCGGCGCCGCGCGCGGAAGCGTGCCCGCGCCTGGCCCCGAGCTGCGCGCCACCATGCCGCCGCGCTCGCGCGAGCTGGTGCGCGACTACGTCCGCCACGTCGGCGGCGAGCCGTCGGCCTACGGCGAACGCCTGCCGCCGCACTTCTTCCCGCAGTGGGGCTTCGCCCTCGCCGCGCGTACCCTCGAAGGCATCCCGTATCCGCTCATGAAGGTGCTGAACGGCGGGTGCCGGGTCGAGATCGCTGCGGCGCTCCCCGCGAACGAGCCGCTCGAGGTGAGCGCTTGCCTGGAGGACATCGACGACGACGGGCGGCGCGCGGTGCTCCACCAGAAGATCGTGACCGGCACCAAGAGCGTTCCGAACGCCGTCACGGCTCACCTCTACGCGATCGTGCCGCTCGGCGGGGGTGGCAAGGGCAGCGGCAGCAGCGGCAGCAGCAGTGGAGGCGGAGAGGCCAAGAAGAAGGAGGTCGCGATCGTCCCCGCCGACGCCCGCGAGCTCGCCCGCTGGTCGCTGCCGGCCAACGCCGGCCTCGACTTCGCGAAGCTCACCGGCGACTTCAACCCGGTCCACTGGATCCGCCCGTACGCGCGGATGTTCGGCTTCAAGAGCACCATCCTCCACGGCTTCGGCACCATGGCGCGGGCGTGGGAGGGAGTGGTGGCGCAGGTGCTGGGCGTCGACACCCAGGCGATCGCCACCTTCGACGCGCGCTTCACCAAGCCGCTGGTGCTGCCCGGCAAGGTCGGGCTCTTCCTGGTGGCGAAGGACGGCTCACCGCGGACGGGCGAGATCTACGTCGGCGACGCCGCCGGCAGTCCCGCGTACCTCGTGGGCAG
Organism: Deltaproteobacteria bacterium; assembly: GCA_016713535.1. Lineage (GTDB taxonomy): Bacteria > JADJOY01 > JADJOY01 > JADJOY01 > JADJOY01 > JADJOY01. Next base: position 99,458 of record JADJOY010000032.1, on the reverse strand, counting down.
CTTCACCTCATCACCCGCACCAGCTCGGCGTGGGAGGAGCGGCCCCTCGACGGCCGCTCGGTGACGTTCGCAGCGGCCAACGGCAGCACCCTCGTCGCGACGGTGGCCGAGGCCCTCGGCGCCGCCGGAGCCTCGGTGAGCGTGGTCAGCGGCGACGACGCCGTCGCCGGCGCCTTCCGGGCCGCTGGCGAGAAGCACTCCCGTCCGCCGCGGTTCTTCGTGCCCGGCACGGTGCCGGACGCGGTCGAGACCGCGGCGCTGGTCTTCGACGGCAGCGGGATCGACACGCCCGCGCGGCTGCGCGAGCTGTTCGACTTCGGCCACCCGTGGGTCGCCAAGCTCGCGCGCTGCGGCCGTGTGGTGGTGCTCGGGCGTCCCTTCGAGGGTGAAGGCAGTGCCGCGCGCGCCGCCGGGCAGGCCGCGCTCGAGGGCTTCGTGAAGAGCCTCGGCAAGGAGCTCGGCCGCAACGGGGCGACCACGGCGCTCGTCACGGTGGAAGAGGGCGCCGAGAGCGAGCTCGCCGGAGTGCTCGCGTTCCTGCTCTCGCCGCGCGCCGCGTTCGTGAGCGGCCAGCGCGTGCGCGTCACCAAGAGCGCCGCCGCGAAGAGGGGATCGAGCGGTGCCGCGGCAGGCTACGCGCGGAGCCTCGGCGGCAAGGTCGTGCTCGTGACCGGCGCCGCGCGCGGCATCGGCGCCGCCACCGCCAAGCTGCTCGCGGCGGAGGGCGCCAAGGTGATCTGTCTGGATCGGCCGGGCGACGCGGAGCCGCTCGGCGAGGTCGCGCGCGATCGGCGGCGTCGCGCTCGCTGTCGACATCACCGACGCCGGCGCACCCGCGAAGATCGCAGAGACCGTGAAGAAGGACTTCGGCGCCATCGACGTCGTGATCCACAACGCTGGCGTGACCCGCGACAAGACGCTCGCGCGCATGACGGGCGAGCTCTGGGACTCGGCGATCGACATCAACCTCGGTGCGGTGGTGCGGATCACCGACGCGCTCCTGCCCGACCTCCTCAAGGACGGCGGGCGGATCGTGTGCCTGTCGTCGGTGGCGGGGATCGCCGGCAACGTCGGCCAGACCAACTACAGCGCCTCCAAGGCCGGCATCATCGGCTTCGTCACCGCCCTCGCGCCCAAGCTCGCGAGCCGCGGCATCACCGTGAACGCCATCGCCCCCGGCTTCATCGAGACCCGCCTCACCGCCGCCATCCCCTTCGCCATCCGCGAAGGCGGCCGCCGCCTCGCGAGCCTCGCCCAGGGCGGGCAGCCCGAAGACGTCGGCCAGGCGCTCACCTTCCTGGCCATGCCCGCCTCGCAAGGCGTGACCGGGAGCGTGCTCCGGGTGTGTGGCGGCGCCTTCATCGGCGCCTGAAGCCGTCACGACGCCGAAAGCGGGCCTTTCAGGGCCTCTGGGGCCCAGATTTGCCGTGTTTCGCGGCAAATCCGGGCCGAGCTGTAAGCGGCTTGTGACAGATTCTGCCACAAACTGGCAGTATTTTTGTCTCGCTTGCGGCTGAAGGTGCCTTCGAGGCGGATCGTGAGAAGCGTGTTGGCGTTCGACATCTCCATTTGGTCGACTGGCGGCAGCTACCCGTGCCCCTTCCCCCCCCTCGCCGAGCAGCACCGCATCGTCGCGAAGGTCGACGAGCTGATGGAGCTCTGCGATCAACTCGAAGCCCGCCTCACCCGGGCCCGCGGCACCACCCAAGCCCTCGCCTCCTCGGCCACCCACGACCTCGTCATCCCCAGGGAATCTCCCGCGGAAAGCTCTGGTCTCGGTGGGTAGAACAGGCACGGCGCGAAATAGAACGCGGTGGTAGCTGGAGCGATTTAACCATTTCACTTCTTGTAATATTCGCTATTCGCGAATACAGTATGGGCATGCCGCTGAAGCCCCAGGACGTGATGGTGCTGCTGGCGATCGCGCTGGCGGGGGATCGGCCGAGCTACGCCGCGTTGGCGGAGACGCTGGGTATGAGCCCTGCCGAGGTTCATGCGGCGGTGCGCAGAGCGACTGGGGCAGGGTTGTTCGAGACCGCACAGGGACGGGTGAACCGGACGCGACTCCTCGAGCTCCTCGCCCACGGAGTGCGGTACGTCTTCTGGCCGGAGCGTGGGGGGATGGTGCGCGGAATACCCACCGCGTACGCCGCGCCGCCGCTGCGGGACCAGGTCGCGCAGGGTGGGGATCCTCCGCCCGTGTGGCCGCATCCGGACGGTACGGTTCGTGGCGAGTCGCTTCGGCCGCTGTACAAATCGGCGCCCGACGCGGCTCGACGTGATCCGAAGCTGTACGAGCTCTTGGCGCTGGTGGACGCACTCCGCATCGGCCGCGCGCGCGACCGGAAGCTCGCCGAGGAGGAGTTGCGAGTCAGGCTGGCGCCGTGACGGCCGTTCGGATCGCCGGTGTCGAGCGCCTGTTGGTCGTCGCACGACGGCTCGGTGACCTACGGCGCGACGTGGTGTTCGTCGGCGGGGCGGTGACGCCGTTGCTCGTGACCGATCCGGCGGCGCCAGAGGCACGTCCCACCTTCGACGTGGATTTGGTCGTGCGCTGTCACCTACGGTCAGTACCATGCGCTCGGTGAGCGACTGCGACGCCTTGGGTTCGCAGAGGATGTCGATGGGCCAGCCGGGCGATGGGTGGTCGAGGGTGTGCGCGCGGACGTGATGCCGATGCGCGAGACGGAGATGCATCCGACCAACGTCTGGTACGAGCCGGCGATGCAGTTCCCGTTGGTGGTGGATCTACAGGACGTGGAAGGCGTACGGATCGTGTCAGCACCGTATTTTCTGGCAACGAAATTGGTAGCCTTCGAGTCCCGCGGGCATGACGACTATTACGGGAGCCACGACCTCGAAGACGTCATGGCCGTGATCATCGGGCGTGAGGAGCTCGAAGGGGAGATCGCGACGTCCCCCTCCGATGTTCGTGAGTTCTTGGCGGGCAGGGTTCGCCGGCTGCTCGCCAGCCCGCAATTCGTCGAAGCGCTCGAAGGTTTTCTGTCGACCGTCTCCAGCCCCGTCAGCGCCGCGAGGCTGCACGCGCTCACCGTTCGACTCGAGCGAATCGCGACCGGCTGACTACCGGCGGGCACGCGTGATGCGGACGGAGTCTTCCACGGGAAGTTCTCGTCTCGCTGGGTAGAACACGCCCCCGCCTGGATAGAACGGTCGGAGGCGGTGAAGTCGGGCTCGTGGCGTCCGCAGGTGTCGGACTCGTATGTGGACCGCACGGAAGGACGCTGCCATGACGACGCTCGAACAGATCCTCGCGCAGGTGAAGGCTCTGCCTCCCGAGCTGCAGAAGAAGCGCCTGGCCTTGGTCGGAAGGGATTCGGGCGAACGAGCCCGGACCCGCCCTGCGGAAGCCTCTCCGTGGCATGTGGAGGCGATATCGGCGTGGACGTCTCCGAGGACGAGCTCGCTGACGCCCGCAGGAGATGTGGGGCAGCTTCCCGCGCGCGGTGGCGTCGTCGCTGGCGCGGACATCACGACCGACCCGATGTGAAACGCGGAGGCGCGGCTTTGAAGACCACGCCTCCGCGTCGATGGAGAGAGCGTTACGCCGTCAGAGCATCACGAACGGATCGAGCTTCACCCAGTCCTCTTTGAAGATCGTCCAGAAGTCGAGCGCGAGCCCTTCGGTGATGTAGCGATAGGGAAGGTAGCCGTAGCCTCGGTCGCCCCATGGAGTTCTCCCTCACGGCGCGAGCTCGCGCCGGCTGGTGATGATCAGTTCGTGGGTGCGGCGGCCTGGACGTTGACGGAAACGCTGGCTTCTTCGCCGGGCGCCGGTGGTTTGTCGCGCTCGATATCGCTACGTGTGATCGCCGAGAACGCCGGGATCACCTTGTCGAGGGCTGCGTTCTTCGGCACCTCGAGCGTCCGCTCCTCGACCGTGGTGCCGCGCTTGATCACGCTCTTCAGGACCGCGCGATCGGTGGGCTTGAGCGGCTGCACGGTGATGATCGCTTCGCGGTTGGACGCGGTCGGGGTCACGCCTAGGCCGGCGATCAGTCCACCCGGTCCGGCGAAGTCGTCGGAGGAGAGCGGGGCACGAGCCGCCTCGGGCGCCTTGGCGAGCCCCGATGGCAGGGCCGGCACACCCGACCCGTCGGTAGCCGCAGTCGGGAACGTGGGACGCTCGGCGATCAGCTTCGCCTTCTCGGCTGGATCTTCCTCTTGGTTCGCCGCCTGGAGCGCGGCGCGGTAATCGCTCAGCGCCGCAGAGTCCTTGAGCTGCTGCTTGAGGCGGAGGCGCGCCACGTCCGATCCGTATCCGCTCAGCTCTTGGAGATAGGCCGCCGCGACCGTCGGGTCCGCCTGAACGCCGAGCCCGAGGGCGAGCGATTGGACTTGCTCCGAGAACGAAGCGGAGGCGCCTTGCACCTCCCTCTTCGCTTCGTCGAAGTAGTCGGTCGTCTTCCGGTTCAGATCGAAATCGAGAGCTTTGTCGGGTGCACTGAGCAGGGGTGCGGAGAGCGTGATGCTGCCGTACTCCGCGATGTACGCTTCCATCTCTCCGAGTGCCTTCAGACCGTCCTTCTGGTCGAACTGACCAAGTTCGTAGCGCGATGTGCATGCCGCGCAGAGCGCAAGCAGAACTACTGCGGGTATTCGACGTCTCACGAGCCTCCCCCCGGGCCGATAGCCCAGCGTGCGGCGTCGGATTTCGGATGAGTCCGGACACGAGCCGAGCGCGGTCCGGCGCTTCGCAACCGGCGTACCGGCGGGGATCGCCGGCGCGTTTGCGGAAAACGAACCGATATCGCGCTGGTTTCCGACTACTGCAGGCGATCCGGTGGTTCGCTTTTCGGACGAAAGCCCGCGGCGTCGTTCAGTGCGCGAACCGCGATGCCGATCGGCGTTCGGAAACTGCCGAATCAGTTAAGGCTAACCGCCTATGGGGCGAACGAGAACGGGGCCACCGGTTTCCCGGTGGCCCCGTTCCGCGCCGGAGCGCGCCGCGACGGACCGCGGCGCGCTCTGGCTGGACTGGATCGATCTCTCAGCGCGCCAGCGTGAAGGTCATGGGGCCGCCGATGCCGAAGGCGCCGACGGTGAAGTCGTAGGTGTCGACCGTGCCGTTGGTCTGGGTGACCATCTTTCCGTCGAGGTCGACGCCGAAGGTGTCGCCCGGGTTGAAGCCGATGCAGGCGGCCTGGCTGACGAGGATGCACTTCGGGGCGTGCCACGAGTCGTCGCTCATGTTGACGGTCGCGGTGCAGTTGTCGACGTGAAACACGCAGGTGGCGTGGCCCATCTCGTCGAAGTACATGTCGAGGCTCACGTTGACGGTGACGGGATTGGGCTGGCTGAGCGTGGTCGTGACGCCGATCGGGCCGATCGAGTAGCTGTAGACACCGGTCCACGTCCACAGCCCGCAGCCGAGTAGACCCGCCACCGCGAACGTCCCCAGCACCGCGAGCTTCCTCTTCACTCCTCGAATCATTCGTCCCCCCTCTGGTTCGACACGGCGCCCCGCGCGCCATCGGGCGATCCTACAGATCCGCCGGCCTCGGGCGCCAGTCGGGCAAGACCTGGTCTCGGGCCGCTGGAAATCAGGGGACTCGATCGATCGGGAGGCTGACGGGAGGTGCGCCGACGCCGGGCATGAAGAGCGTGAACGAATCGACGGTGCCGCTGGTCTCGCTCAGCAGGGTGCCGTCGATGTCCGTGACGATCGTGTCGCCAGGAAGCCCGCCGATGCATTCCGCCTGGAGAACGAGCGTGCAGCCGGGTGCGTGGAACGAGTCGGTGCCGAGGTTCACGGTACCCGTGCAGCCCGCGACGGTGAACTTGCAGACGTCGTGGCCGAGCTGCGACAGGACGAGGGTCAGGTCGACGCTCACCGCGAGCGGGTTGGGCTGGCTCAGGTTCACGTCGATCTGCAGACCGCCGACGTCGTACCGATAGTGGCCGGCCCAGTTCCACAGCCCGCAGCCGAGCAGGCCGGCCACCGCGAGCGTGCCCAGAACCGCGAGCTTCCTCTTCAGACCTCGAGTCATTCGTCCCCCTCCGGCTTGGCGTGGCGCTCCGTGCGCCATCGAGTGATCGTACCGATCCGCCAAGTTCGCGTCGATGGCCCATGGCGTTAGGATCGACGTAGCCGCGGCGCGCGGTGCGCCGCGCAGGGAGGTGACGCCATGAGACGCAACGTGCGATCGAGGGTGCCGCTCGCGGCGGTCGCGGCGGTGAGTGTGGCGATGGGGCTCGCCGCACCCGCGGCGAGCGCGGCCGCCGGCGGCGCGACCGAGGCGGCCAAGCGCGACCCGGCGGTCGATCGTCAGCTCGCGCCGGCGATCGTCTCGCTCGAGACGCGCGCGGGGCACGTGACGATCTTCGCGGGAGAGCTGGGGCGCTACTACACGGTCGTCGCGAAGGACGGACGCGTGGTGGCCGAGCGGGTGAGCGCGGACGAGCTGGCGGCGAATCATCCCGAGGTGTCGGCGATGGTCGATCACGGCTTCGCGGTGCAGATGGCGGATCTGCCGCAGTAGTCGAGCGCGACGCGCTCGACTACGTCTGGAGCGTCGGCCCTCCGTCGCCGACGAGGCGGCCGCGAAGGATCGCGGCCCTCCAGCCGATCGGGTCCGGTCTCGCGGCGCGATCGCGCCTTGACCCTCTCCCCGCGGCCTCGTCTCGGTGACAAGCTCGCGGCTCATGAGCGAGCCGCGTTCCGACCCCGCACACCTCGCGTTCCGCGCCCACCCGTGGCACGGCGTGGCCCTCGGCCACCAGGCCCCGGAGGTGTGCACGACCTACATCGAGATCGTCCCCACCGACACGGTGAAGTACGAGGTCGACAAGGTCACCGGCATCCTCAAGGTCGACCGCCCGCAGAAGTACTCGAACGTCTGCCCGACGCTCTACGGCTTCCTGCCGCAGACCTACTGTGGCGACCAGGTAGGGGCCTTCTGCGACGAGCGCACCGGGCGCAGCGGCATCGTCGGCGACGGCGACCCGCTCGACATCTGCGTGCTCACCGAGAAGGCGATCCCGCGCGGCGACATCCTCCTCCACTCGGTGCCCATCGGCGGGCTCAGGATGATCGACGGCAACGAGGCCGACGACAAGATCATCGCGGTGATGCAGGGCGACGCCCTCCACGGCGACTGGCGCGACATCGGCGACTGCCCCGCGGCGCTCGTCGATCGGCTGCGCCACTACTTCCTGACCTACAAGGACGTGCCCGGCACCAGCGGCGAGCGCCGCGTCGAGATCACCCCACGTCTACGACCGCGTCGAGGCGCACCAGGTGATCCGCCGGGCTCGCCTCGACTACCACGCCAAGTTCGGCGACCCGCTGGCCCGCTGACGAGAAGGGGGAGGAGCGCATGGAATCGAACCGCATCGAGCTACCGGCCGCCGAGTCCATCCGGTCCTGGTACAACGTGCTGCCCGACCTCCCCAAGCCGCTCGATCCGCCGCTTCACCCGGGCACGCGCCAGCCGCTCGGCCCCGCCGACCTGACGCCGCTCTTCCCGATGGCGCTGATCGAGCAGGAGATGTCGCCGGTCCGCACCATCGCCATCCCCGATCCGATCCTCGACGTGCTCTCGATCTGGCGTCCCACGCCGCTGGTGCGGGCGCGCCGCCTCGAGGCCGCGCTCGGCACGCCGGCGCGCATCTACTTCAAGAACGAGTCGGTGAGCCCGGCGGGCTCGCACAAGCCCAACACCGCGGTCGCGCAGGCCTACTACAACAAGCAGGAGGGCATCCGCCGCCTCGCGACCGAGACCGGCGCCGGGCAGTGGGGGAGTTCGCTGGCCTTCGCGTGCAGCACCTTCGGCATGGAGTGCACGGTCTACATGGTCAAGGTGAGCTACGACGCCAAGCCCTACCGCCGCTCGCTGATGCGGGTGTGGGGCGCCGAGGTGTTCGCGAGCCCCACCGACAAGACCAACTCCGGTCGCGCGGTGCTGGCCGCCGACGCCAACTCGCCGGGCTCGCTCGGCATCGCGATCAGCGAGGCCGTCGAGGACGCCGCCAACCGCGCCGACACCCACTACGCGCTCGGCTCGGTGCTCAACCACGTGTGCCTGCACCAGACCGTGATCGGCCAGGAGGCGAAGAAGCAGCTCGCGATCGCCGGCGAGCGGCTGCCGGACGTGGTGATCGGCTGCTGCGGGGGCGGCTCGAACTTCGCCGGAATCGCGCTGCCCTTCGTGCCGGACGTGGCCGCGGGCAAGAAGATCCGGCTCATGGCGGTCGAGCCGGCGAGCTGTCCGACCCTCACCCGCGGCCCCTACGCGTACGACTTCGGCGACACCGCCGGGATCGTGCCGATCATGAAGATGCACACCCTCGGCCACGGCTTCGTGCCGCCCTCGATCCACGCGGGCGGGCTGCGCTACCACGGCGACTCGCCGATCGTCTCGGCGCTCGTCGAGCAGGGGATCATGGAGGCGCGCGCTTACGGCCAGGTCGGCTGCTTCGAGGCGGCGATGCTGTTCGCGCGCACCGAGGGCATCGTCCCCGCGCCCGAGACCTCGCACGCGATCAAGGCGGCGGTGGACGAAGCGATCGCCGCTCGTGAAGCGGGCGAGGAGCGCGTGATCCTCTTCAACCTGAGCGGTCACGGCTTCTTCGACATGGCCTCCTACGACGCCTACCTCGCCGGCAAGCTGGTCGATCACGAGCTGCCGCAGTCGTCGATCGACAAGGCGCTCGTCGAGCTGCCCAAGGTGGACGCGGCGTGACCAAGAAGCCGCGTCCGGCGGCGCGGCGCGCAGCGGCGCAGCTCGCGCCGCGCGAGGACATCGCCTTCTCCTCGGGCGGGGAGCGGATCGCGGCGTGGCACTACCCGGCCGCTCCCGGTGCTCCGTGCGTGATCCTCGCCCACGGCTTCTGCGGGGTCCGCGAGCTTCGTCTCGACGCCTACGCGGGAGCGCTTCCAGCGCGCCGGCTACCACGCACTGGTGTTCGACTACCGCCACTTCGGCGCGAGCGACGGAGAGCCGCGCCAGCTCCTGAGCATCCGTCGCGAGCTCGAGGACTGGCGCGCGGCGCTGCGCTTCGCCCGTTCGCACCCGGGCATCGCCGCGGATCGCATCGCGATCTGGGGGACGTCGCTGGGCGGCGGACGCGTGCTGACGATCGCCGCCGAGGATCACCACCTCGCCGCGGTGATCGCGCAGGTGCCGTTCACCGACGGTCTCGCCAGCTCGCGCACGGCGAGCGTCGGGACGGCGCTGCGCTTGATGAGCGTGGCCATCCGCGACGCGGTCGGTGCGCTCGCCGGCAAGCCGCCGGTCTACGTCCCCGCGATCGGTTCGCCCGGCGCGCTCGCGGCCATGACCGCGCCCGACTGCGAGCCTGGCTACCGCAAGCTCATCCCGCCCGGTCTGCGCTTCGACGAGCGGGTCGCGGCGCGGGTGTTCCTCGAGGTCGGGATGTACCGCCCGATCACCGGCGCGGCGCGCATCCAGGCGCCGCTCCTCCTCCAGGTCGCCGAGCACGACTCGCTGGCGCCCGCGGCGAGCGCCAAGGAGGTCGCGCGCCGCGCGCGGCGCGCCCGCCTCGAGGTCTTTCCCCTCGGCCACTTCGACGTCTACGTCGGCGAGCCGTTCGAGACCGCCGTCGCGAGCCAGGTCCGCTTCCTCGAGGAGGTGATGCCGTCTCCCAGCAAGCGCCGATGAGCCCGCCGGAACCGCTCACGGTCACGCTCCGCGCCGCCACCGAGGACGACCAGGACGAGATCGTCGCCCTCTACCGGCGGGTCGCGGCGACCACCGGTGGGCTCGCACGCTCTGCGGACGAGATCACGAGTGGCTACGTCATGGGGTTCCTCGCCCGGAGCCTCGAGACCGGGATCGTGCTGGTCGCCGTCGAGGGCCGCGGCGAGGACGGCGCACCGCCTCGCATCGTGGGCGAGATCCACGCGTGGCGCGGTCCGCTCGAGGTGTTCGCCCACGTCCTCGGCGAGCTCACGGTCGCCGTCCTCCCCGAGGCGCAGGGTCGCGGTGTCGGGCGCATGCTCTTCGCCGAGCTGCTGCGGATCGTGCGCGAGTCGTGGCCCGACATCGAGCGCGTCGAGCTCATCACGCGCGAGAGCAACGCCCGGGCGATCGCGCTCTACGAGTCGCTCGGCTTGCAGCGCGAAGGGCGGCTCGAGGGCCGCATCCGCCGCGCCGACGGCGGGCTCGAGGCCGACATCCCGATGGGGTGGCTCAGGACGCGGTGAGGTCGGGTGGGGGCGTGGGGCGCCGCTCCGGGGTGGATCAGGGCAACCCCTTGCGGGTTGCAACGGTGGCGTCGAGGATGTCGCGGATGCGCTCGGCCAGCATCGTCGGCGTGAAGGGCTTCTGCAGGAACGGGTCGACCTCGGTGAGCAGCTCGCGGCGCACCAGCTCGTCGAGCGGGTACCCCGACATGAAGAGCACCGCGAGGTCGGGGCGCTCGCTCACGAGGCTCCGGTAGAGCTTCTTGCCGTCGAGCACGGGCATCACCGTGTCCGTGAGCAGGATGTCGATCGCGCCGGGCTCGCTGCGGCTACGTTCGCGCGCCGCCATCGCGCTCTCGACTCCGATCACGCGATAGCCGAACGAGCGCAGCGTCCGCTCCACGAGGTGGAGCAGCATGGGGTCGTCCTCGGCGACCAGCACGGTCTCGCCGCCTCGCTGGCGGGCGGGGCTGGCGCGCTGAGGCGCGCCGGGGCAGGCGCCGTCCCAGCGTGGGAAATACAGGCAGAAGCGCGAGCCCGAGCCCTTCTCGCTGCGTACCTCGATGAAGCCGCCTTGCTTGGCGACGATCCCCGAGACCAGCGCGAGGCCGAGCCCGGTGCCGAGCTCGCGGGGCTTGGTGGTGAAGAAGGGCTCGAAGATCCGGCTGCGGACCTGCTCGTCGATGCCGGCGCCGGAGTCGGCGACGCTCACCGCGACGTAGTCGCCGGGCGCGGCGTGCTCGGGGCCACCGGGATCGCCGGCGACGACGGTCCGGGTATACGTCTCGAGGGTGATGACGCCGTGCTCGCCCATCGCATCACGCGCGTTGGTGACGAGGTTCACCAGCACCTGGTCGAAGTGGATGGGGTCGATCTTGAGCGTGAGCTCGCCGGGCGCGAGCTGTGTCACGATGCGCACGTCCTCGCCGACCAGCCGTCCCAGCATCTTGGACAGCGAGCGGATCGCCTGGTTCGCGTCGAGCGCCACGGGATCCGCGGTCTGCTTGCGCGCGAACATCAGCAGCTGGCGGGTGATGTCGGCGCCGCGCTTGGCGGCGTCCGCGATCGCACCCATGTCGGCGCGCAGCCGCTCGTCCGGCGTGACGCCGGCGAGCGCGAGCTCGGTGGCCGCGGTGATCACGGTCAACACGTTGTTGAAGTCGTGCGCCACTCCGGCGGCGAGCCGGCCCAGGCTCTCGAGCTTCTGGGCCTGGAGGATCTGCGCCTCGCGCTCGCGCAGCTCGAGCTCCATGTGCTTGATGTCGCTGATGTCGAGGACGGTGCCCGTGAGCCGGCGCGGTAGCTCGGGCTCGCCCTCGGCCACCGAGATCTGAGCGCGGAAGTGACGCACGGGCGGTCGGCTCGGGTGGCTGCGGTATTCGACGGTGACCGGTGCGCGGGTCGCGAGCGCGCGGTCCTGCTGCTCGCGCAAGGTCGCCAGGTCGTCGGGGTGGAGAAGCTCGAGGAACGCGTCGAGCGGCGGGGAGCCCTGCGCCGGGTCGAGGTCGAAGAGCCGGAACATCTCCGTCGACCAGGTGCCGGTGCGGGTCGTCAGATCGAGCACCCAGCTGCCGAGGCGCGCCTGGGCTTGGGCGGAGGCTAGCTGCGCCTCGCTCTCGCGCAGCGCCTCCTCTTCGCGTCGGCGCACGATCGCGATCGCCGCGACGTGGCAGGCACTCTCGACCAGCGCGCGGTGGTGCTCGGCGGGAAGGGTGGGCACCCCGTGGTAGAGCGCGAACGTGCCCAGCACCCGGCGCTCGCGGTCGAAGATCGGGGTGGACCAGCACGCACGCAGGCCGTGAGCGCGGGCCAGATCCCGGTAGTTCTTCCACAGCGGATCGGTCTCGACGTCGGCGACGACCACGGGCGCGCGGCGGAAGGCGGCGGTGCCACACGAGCCCACGCCTTCACCGATGGCGATGCCGTCGATGGCGCGGTTGTAGGCCTCCGGCAGGCTCGGCGCCGCGCCGTGGCGGAGGTGCTGGCCGTCGGGCGCGAGGAGCAGCACCGAGGCGCGGACACCCTCCTCCTGGCTCTCGATGAGACGCACCAGCGAGTTCAGGGTGTCGGTGAGAGGGGCGCCGCTCGCGACCTCCTCGAGCACCTCGGCCTGGCCGGCGATGAGCGCCTCGCCACGCTTGCGCTCGGTGATGTCGACGCGCTCGGCGACGATCCGTCGGGTTCGGCCCTCGGCGTCGGTGATCGCCGAGCCCTGGATGAGCGACCAGCGCCACGAGCCGTCCGCGTGCCGCATGCGGAACTCGAGGCGGCCGTCGCCCCACGGGCGCTGCCAGAACGCCGCGACGGTCTCGAGCACCCGCTCGCGGTCGTCGGGGTGGACCAGGTCGGACCACTCGCGCAGATCGCTCGGCAGCTCGCGCTCCGCGTAGCCGAGCTGGCGGGCCCACCCGGGGGTCACCACCAGGTCGCCGCTCGTGAGGTCCCACTCGAGGAGCGCGATGTGAGACGAGCGCAGCGCCGTCTCGAGGCGAGCGGCGGTTGCGTCCGTCTCGGCGACCGGACGACGAGCCAGCGGTGGGGCGTCCGGCCGCGAGGCGGGCTTGGGCGGGTGGGGAGATTCCAGGGGCACGTCCGTCGTGGTCCGCAAATTGGGTGCCGTGCGCGCGCGCCGGACCCTCGATGAAAAACATGCCGGTCAATGGCGTTGTTACGTAAGAGAATACCGAAAGATTCCAGGCGCTGGAACGCGAAGGTGCGTCTGTGGGGTGGCTGCTGACGATCGTGATGGGCTGCGCCGAGACCGCCACGGCCCATCTTGATCCTGGGGGCAGGGTTACCCTGGAGTAGCGGGCACCCCGTCCGGCGACCGTCAGCGCGAGAGGCGGACCCGGCCCGTGCCGTCGGCAGCGAGCGTCACCCCGGCGGGCTCGAGCAGGCGCCCGGTGTGGGTGTCGAACGCCACCACCTGCACGGCCTCACTCGCGGCTCCCTCGAGCGAGACCAGGAGCGCGTCTGCGGCGACCTCCACGGCACGGAACCGCCGGTCGGCGAGGGTGACGAACTTGCCGGGCTCGCCGATCAACGCGAGCCCGTTGGGCAGGATCGGCGCGAGCACGAGGTAGTCGTAGTCGAACGCTTTGCCGCGCGGCTCGAGTGCGAGCGTGCCCTCGACCACCTGGGCGGTCCCCCGTCGCCAGTCGTAAGCCACCACCGGCTCGTGGATGCCGAGGTCGCCCGCCAGGTCGACCGACCAGTCGGTGAGCGCCTCGGGGAGCACGAACATGTCGTCGATGGGACGGCCGTAGTCGATGACGGCGAAGAGCCCGTCCAGGAACCGGCGCACGTCGTCGCCCCGCCACAGCGCGTAGGCCGCCAGATAGGTCCAGGTCCCGAGCCCGTCGCGGCGCGAGGTCGTGGTCACGGTGTAGGGCCGCTGGTGGGGCAGGAACATCGCGTCGAGCGGGGTCGCCGGGCGATCCGGCTTCAGGAGCACGCCGTCGGCGCGGCAGGTGCGCAGCAGGCGCGTTGCGCTGGCCGCGCCGATTCCGTCGCCCGCGCCGACCATGCCGCCGCTCAGCGCGCTGACCAGCGCCTCTTGATCGTTCTGCGCTTCGTCGAAGAGGTCGCGCTGGCCGGGCGCGCTCAGGAAGTTGTCCTTGAACGGCCACACCCCGACCGCCGCGGCGAGCAGGCTGGTGGTGTGGAACTGCGGCCAGTACATCGTCTTGGGTGCCCCCGCGAGGTAGTCGATCGAGACCCGCGCGGTGGTGACCGCCGGGTGCCGTCCGGCGTCGAGGAAGTGGCCCGGACCGGGCATGCAGAGCTGCACCGTGAGGCCGGCGGCGCTCGCCGCCCCGGTCAGGTCGTCCATCCATGCCTCGGCGCGGCCGAGATCCTCTCGCAGCCACCGCACGCCCCAGAACTGGGCCATGAGCCAGTCCTGCTCGTACGTGACCGCTCCCCAGCTCTTGGCGTCCGCCATGAATTCGTCGAACACGCCGCGCCCGGTGGGGAACGCCATCGCCGGGTCGCCGCCGCCCTGCACGAACTCGTAGCTGTCCGTGTAGGCGTTCTCGGGCGCGAACCAGCGGTTGTGGAGGACCAGCGGCAGCCCGAGGTCGCGCTGGAACGAGTCGAGCCCGTCCGGGAACATCCACGGCTGCGGCTGCCAGCTGGTGAGGCCGCCGAACGGACCGGTGGCGCTCGCCTCCTTGAAGTACCACCACGAGTCGAGCTGCACGTAGCCGAACGGGATGCCGCGGGAGTCGGCGTCGCGCTTGACGGTGAGCAAGGTGTCGGCCTCGTTCAGGCCGGGCGCGGTCGCGTAGTAGTAGATCGCGCCGTTGTCGGTCCAGTAGCCGAGGCGGGCGAGGCCGGTGTCCGCGTAGCGGTCGGGGACCGCGCGGCCGAGGCGCTCGCGCAGCGCCGCCCCCAGCGCTCCATCGTCGCGTTGATGCCGCGGCCGCGGACCACCAGGAACTCGTGGGTGAAGCCGGGCGGCACGGTGTCGAGCTCGCCTTCGAGCCCGGAGTGGAGCGCGCCGTCGGCGAGCCACACCAAGGTCTCGAAGGGGTGGTCGACGGGCGAGAACACCACCACGTCGAGGTCATCGGTGAACACGATCAGTGGGCCGTTGGTGCGGATCGCGCTGCGCGTCGGCGGCGCCATCGGCTCCATCGTGAAGGTGAGCACGTGGGTGAAGCTCGGCTCGAGAGGGATCGGCGGGTACTCGATCGAAGGCCTGGTGAACTCGCCGGTCGCGAGGCCGGACGCGCCGCCTGGGAGCGAGCGGGTGATGCGCTCCACGCCCTCGGCCGGCGAGGCGCTCGACGCCGGCTCCGAGCTACACCCGGCACTCGCCGACGCCCACAGCGCCGCGGCGAGTGGTCACGGTGGCGGCGGGTCGTGGATCAGCGTCAGGCGGTCGAGGATCACCGCGTCCTGGCGGACGTCCCACTCGGTGCCGAGCCGGTGCTCGCGCATGATCTCGCGCCACGTCCGTGCGCGCCAGTGGGCGAACCGGAGGCGGACGCGGACGGGCTGTTCGTCGGGCGCGCGCGAGCCGGACGGGAGCTCGACGGTGACGTCGGTGGGCTCGGCGCCGAGGGCGAGGGTGCGCCCGCCGCCGCCGTCGAGGTCCACCCACACCCGCTGTGGCACCTCGGCGGGTAGCGCCGAGCGCAGCCGCAGCTCGATGCGCGAGAGCGTCGCGCGCGCCGCCGCCGGGATCTCGATCTCCGCCTCGGCGCCGCCGGCATGGGCCTGCCACGGCCAGTGACGCTTGTGCCAGCCGCGCGGGAGCCACGCCCCCCCGCCGGGCCCGCGGAAGGTGAGCTCGGTGCGCGCCGGATCGAAGGGCGGCTCGGTCACGCGCAGGGGCCGGCACGCGTTGGCGGGGTCGAGGCCCCACACCAGCGCCGCGACGGGGTTGTCGCGCCAGCTCCACAGCCGGCTCGGGCAGAAGTCGACGTCGGGGCTCGCGAACCAGCTCGTCCAGCCGAGATAGAAGGGGGCGGCGTTGACGGCGATCGAGCACGCCGCCGCGAGCCCCACGAGGATGCGCGCCGAGCGTCGCGCGGCGATCCGTCCGAAGCCGTACCACGCCAGCATCGTGACCAGCGGCACGCTCTCGAGCAGGTAGCGCGGTCCCCACGTCCAGCCACCGTGCCAGGTCGCGACGATCGGGTAGCCCGCCGCGTAGGAACCGCTCGCCGCGTGGACCACGAGCAGTGCCACGAACGCGAGCGCGTAGCAGGCGCGCAGCGCGAAGGTCGCGGGGTCGGCGCCGCGGCCGAGGCCGAGGAGCGCCAGCGCCGCGACCGGCGAATAGAGGAAGAGGCCGTGCGACGGGCTCACCAGCAGCCCGCGATCCCCTCGGGGGCCATGCCCAAGGCGAGACCCGCGCCGCGGCGTCGGCGTAGGCACCGAGCGGGTGGTGGAAGATGGCGCCGTTGTAGGCGAGCAGCGCGGCCATCGCCGGGGCCGCGCCGAGCACCACCCAGCCGAGCGCGCGGCGGTCGCGGATCAGCGCCGCCAGCGCCAGGGCGCCCGCGAACAAGGTGCTGGGCGTGCGGATGAGCACGAGCATCCCGAGCGGGACGCCGATCCAGCCGAGGCGGGGCCGCTCGTCGCGCCACGCTCGCTCGAGGATCGCGACGCACCACGCCACCAGCGGCAATCCGAAGGTGTGCTGCCACACGTCCTGCGCCGCGACCGGCCACACCGCGGTGCCGAACCCGGCGACGACCGCGGTGGCGAGGGCCCGCCGGCGCGGACCGAGGCGCGCGAGGGTGACGTAGATGATCGTGACGGTGGCGGCGCAGGCGAGCGCGCCGAGCCAGCGCGCGAGGGCGCGGCGCGCGTCCTCGTCGGTGAGGACCGGCACGCCGAGGGCGTCGGCGAGCGCGTAGACCGGCACCAGCAGGAACGCGCGGCCGGGGGGGAACCGCGAGTACACGTGGCCGCCGCTGGACTTGAGGAAGTAGGGCGGGTCCGTGACGTCGACGCCGGGGAGCTCGTCGAGGTCGAGGTCGTGATCGCGCACGATGCTGGCGGCGAGCAGCCGGGTGGGGATGGTGTCGCCGAGGTCGGGATGCGCTCCGCCCCAGCGGAACGCGGTCGTGGCGAGCACGAACAGGAGCGCGGCACTCGCGCCGAGCCGCGCTCGCGGGGTCGCGGGGGCCGGCGTGGCGGTGTCGGTCACGGAGGAGGCGAGGTTCGGTTCCCGGGGGTTGGCGCGCGCCGGGCCGATGCGCCAAACATCGCGTGTCCGCGCGAGCGTTCTCAAGGAACGTCGCGCGGCGCCGGGGAGCCGATGGACATCGATCACGTGGTGCTGTGGGTGGACGACCCGTCGCGCGCGCTCGCGTTCTACGTCGACGTCGTCGGGCTGGTCGCGGTGCGGGGCGAGGAGTTCGCGCGCGGCGAGGCGCCGTTTCCGAGCGGCAGGGTCGGCGAGCGCACGCTCGTCGACCTGATGGCGCGGGGGAGCGCGGAGGTGGTGCGGGCGTTCACCGGTGAGCAGGGCGAGCCCGCCGCGGGAGGGCGCCTCAACCACGTGTGCCTGGCGATGACCCGGGCCGAGCTCGAGGGCCTGCGCGCGCGCCTGGCCGCGCGTGGCGTCGCCGTCACCGAGGTGCCGGTGCCGTCGTTCGGCGCGCGCGGGCTCTCGACGGCGTCGTTTTACTTCCAGGACCCGGACGGCAACGTCGTCGAAGTGCGCGCCTATGACGGCTGAGTTCCGCGATGCGGTCGTGATCAGCGACCTGCACCTGTGGAACCGCGACGAGCCGCGCTACCGCGCCGCACTCGCGTTCCTGCGGGCGTTGCCGCGCGAGGTGGACCTGCTGGTGGTGCTCGGCGATCTCTTCGACTTCTGGATCGCCGCCAACGAGCTGCTCGCGGAGCGCTTCGGCGACGTGATCGCGGCGCTCGCGGCGATCCGCGCGCGTGGCACCACCGTGCTCTATTGCGAGGGCAACCACGACCTCTACCTCGAGCCGCACTTCCGCGACGCGCTCGGACTCGACACCTTCACCGGCGAGCGGGTGGTGAGCGTCGCGGGGCGATGCGTGAACCTCTCGCACGGCGACCTCGTCAACCCCGGCGACCGCGGCTACCTGTTCCTGCGCTGGCTCTTGCGCACGCCGCTGGTGCGGTGGCTCGAGCGCGTGGCGCCCGCCGAGGTGGCGGTCGCGATCGGAGAGCGCGCGAGCAAGAAGTCGCGCGGCTTCACCGCGCGCAAGAACGACCCGATCCGCGAGCTCAGCCACGCCTACGCGCGCGAGCGCGTGGCGCGCGGCGCGGACGTGGTGGTGATCGGCCACACCCACCAGCCCGAGCGCGCCGAGGTGGTCGCCGCCGGCGGACGCACCGGGCTCTACCTCAACACCGGCTACTGGCCGCCCGACGGACGCGCGACCTGGGCGCGGATCAACGCGACCGGCGTCCACCTCTACGAGCTGGCACCCGAGGCGGCACCGCCCGCCGCGAGGAACCGATGACGATCACGCTCCACGGCATCCCGAGCTGCGACACCTGCCGCAAGGCGCGCGCGGCTCACCGCGCGGGAACCGAGCATGCGTGGGTGGACCTGCGCGAGTCACCGCCCAGCGCGGCGCAGGTGGACGCCTGGGTGGGTGCCCTCGGCGCCAAGGCGCTGCGCAACACGAGCGGCGGCTCGTTCCGCGCGCTAGGGCTGGAGAAGGACGGCTGGAGCGACGCCCAGTGGAGCGCCGCGTTCGCCCGCGACCCGATGTTGATCAAGCGCCCCGTGCTCGAGATCGATGGGCGGGCCGCGGCGGTCGGGTTCAAGGCCGAGGCGTGGGAGAGGCTGATCGGGGTGAGGTGAGCGCAGGCGCGGCTGCGAGGGGCCGCAGCCCACCACGCGAGGAGCTGGAGGGTCGCGATCCTTCGCGACCGCCAGGCGCGGCTGCGAGGGACCGCAGCCCTCCACGCGAGGGGCTGGAGGGTCGCGATCCGTCGCGACCGTCAGGCGCGGCTGCGAGGGACCGCAGCCCTCCACGCGAGGGGCTGGAGGGTCGCGATCCGTCGCGACCGTCAGGCGCGGCTGCGAGGGGCCGCAGCCCTCCACGCGAGGGGCTGGAGGGTCGCGATCCTTCGCGACCGCCAGGCGCGGCTGCGAGGGACCGCAGCCCTCCACGCGAGGGGCTGGAGGGTCGCGATCCTTCGCGACCGCCGCCGGCTGGGACCGCAGCCCTCCACGCGAGGGGCTGGAGGGCCGATCCGTCGCGACCGTCAGGCGCGGCTGCGAGGGACCGCAGCCCTCCACGCGAGGGGCTGGAGGGTCGCGATCCGTCGCGACCGTCAGGCGCGGCTGCGAGGGACCGCAGCCCTCCACGCGAGGGGCTGGAGGGTCGCGATCCTTCGCGACCGCCAGGCGGGCTGGAGGACCGCAGCCCTCCACGCGAGGGGCTGGAGGGTCGCGATCCTTCGCGACCGTCAGGCGCGGCTGCGAGGGACCGCAGCCCTCCACGCGAGGGGCTGGAGGGTCGCGATCCTTCGCGACCGTCAGGCGCGGCTGCGAGGGACCGCAGCCCTCCACGCGAGGGGCTGGAGGGCCGCGATCCTTCGCGACCGCTCAGGGCACCGGCGCGGTCGGGTCGTCGGGTGCGGGCGTGACCGGGTCCTTGGGCGCGTCGGGGACCGTCGCGGTCGAGCCGCCGGTCGCGGGCTGTGCGCCGGAGGTCACCGGTCCGGTCGGACCGAGCTTGAACTCGCTCGGGAGATCGACCTTGCGCGCGACGTGGGCCTCCTCGAGGAGCCGCTCGTACCAGCGCCGGTAGGTGCGCTCGAGCGCGGTGGCGAGGAGCTTCTCGCGGATCGAGCTCTTCACCTGATCGAGGGGAGGCGCCCCGCCGGCGAGCTTCTCCTCGACCTGGAGCACGTGCAGGCCACCGCCGGACTCGACCGGGCCGCCGATCTCGCCCTCACCGAGGGCAAACGCCGCCTCCTCGAGCTCGGCGCGCAGCTTGCCGCGCTCGAAGACGCCGAGGTCTCCGCCCTCCTCCGCGCCGGGGCCCTTCGAGAAGCGCTTGGCGAGGTTGCCGAAGATCGACGGGTCGGCGACCGCGCTGGCCTTGATCTCCTTGGCCTTGGCCATCACCTCGGCCTTGTCCTCGGCGGAGGCGAGCGGCGGGTAGGGCAGGTAGATGTCGCGCAGGTGGACGCGCTCGGCGACCGAGAGCTCGCCCTTGTGCTCCGCGTAGTACTTCTGGATGTCGGCTTCCTCGACCACCACGCGCGGCCGCACCTCGACGTCGACCACCCGTCGCCGCTCGAGCTCGGCGCGGATGCGGTCGCGGTACTCCTCCTTCGAGAGCCCCTGCTTGTCGAGCATCGCGTCGATCTGGTCGGGCTTGACGCCCGACCGCCCGAGCATCCCTTCGAGCGCGTCCTGGACCTCGGCGTCGCTCACGCTGATCCCGACCTTGCGCATGTGCTGGCGCAGGATCTCGCGCTCGATGAGCCCGTCGAGCTCCTTGCCGAGCATCGCGTCGTCGATGGGCTGGGGGTTGCCGGACGCCTTGGCGACGATCTCGGCGCTGCGCCGCACCTCGGACATGAGGATCGGCTCGGGGCCGACGGTCGCGGCGATCCGCTCGATCACCCCGCTGCTCGCCGGGCCGGCCGCGTGCGCGGGCACGGCGCTCGCGAGCGCCGCGACGGCCGCGAGCGCCGCGCCCCGCAGCACCCGCTCGAGGCGCGCCTTGCTTCCATTCAGTCGGCGAACTGCGGTCACGAATCACCTCCAGGGTCCCACAGGGCATCGAACGACGAGGATTCGGCGAGCGGCTCGGGCTCGGGTGGCGGCGCAGCCGGCTGCGTCGCCGCGACGCCGGCTTCGCCAGGAGCCTTTCGTAGCACGGCCTGGGGCGGCGCGGAGCGCCGTGACGCGAGCTCCGCGGGGTCGCGGGTTGGGCGATCGGGCGGTGGCTCTCGTCCCATCAGCTCGGCGAGCAGGCTGCGAAGCAGCCGCGCGCTCTCGGGCCACACCACCCCCGGCATCTTGAGCGACACGTGGCCGTCCGGATGGATCTGGATCTCGCCGGGGTGCTGGCCGCGGCGGCGCTGCGCCACCTCGACGAAGCGGCGGGGCTCGATCGGGGATCGCTCGTGGAAGCGCACCGTGATCGAGGCCTTGTCCTGGCGCGCGAAGGTGGCCCCGGCGCGCCTGAGATCACATTTGACGGACATCACCGCGAACAAATTCTCCGCCTGGGCGGGCATCCGGCCGAACCGGTCGATCCACTCCCAGCGGATCTCGTCGAGCTCGTCGTCGCCGCGGGCGCGGGCGATCTGGCGGTACGCGATCACGCGCTCACCGGCGTCGGGCACGTACACGTCGGGCAGGAACGCCTCGACCGGGAAGTGGATCTCGGGATCGAGGTCGAGCTCGGGCTCGCGCCCGTCGAGCTCGGCCATCGCCTCCTCGACCATCTGCTGGTAGAGCTCGAAGCCCACCGACGCGATCTGCCCCGACTGCTCCTTGCCGAGCAGGTTGCCGGCGCCGCGGATCTCGAGGTCCTCGAGGGCGAGCCGGAAGCCCGCGCCCAGGTCGGTGAGGCCGCGCAGCGCCTCGAGCCGGCGCACCGCGTCGGCGGTGATGCGGTTCTCGTCCGGCACCAGCAGATAGCAGAATGCCTGCACCGGGCCGCGGCCGACGCGGCCGCGGAGCTGGTAGAGCTGGGCGAGGCCGAAGCGGTCGGCCTGGTTGATGAGGATGGTGTTGGCGTGGGGGATGTCGAGGCCCGACTCGATGATGGCGCTGGTGACGAGCACGTGGACGTCGCCGTGCACGAAGCCGAGCATCGACTTCTCGAGCGTGGCAGCGGTCATCTGCCCGTGGGCGACGGCGAAGCGCGCCTCGGGCACCAGCGCCTGCAGGGTCTTCGCCTGTGCCTCGATGGTCTCGACGCGGTTGTGGACGAAGAACACCTGGCCGCCGCGGGTCAGCTCGCGCCGGATCGCGTCCTGGACCAGGCCTTCGTCGTAACGGGAGACGAAGGTGCGGATCGCCTGGCGGTCCTCGGGGGGAGTCGCGATCACGCTCAGGTCGCGCAGCCCCGAGAGCGACATGTGGAGCGTGCGCGGGATCGGGGTCGCGGTCATCGAGATCACGTCGGCCTGGGTGCGCAGGCGGCGCAGCTTCTCTTTGTGCGCGACGCCGAAGCGGTGCTCCTCGTCGATGATGACGAGGCCGAGGTCGCGGAAGCGCACGTCGGCGCCGAGCAGCCGGTGGGTGCCGATGATGACGTCGACGGTGCCCTTGCGTAGGCGCTCGAGCACCTGCTTGGTGTCGCTCGCCGAGCGGAACCGCGACACCGACTCGATGTTGACCGCCTGGCCCTTGAAGCGCTCGCTGAAGGTCTGGAAGTGCTGCTGGGCGAGCACCGTGGTCGGCACCAGCACCGCGACCTGCTTGCGATCGAGGACCGCGAGGAAGGCCGCGCGCATCGCGACCTCGGTCTTGCCGTAGCCCACGTCCCCGCACACCAGGCGATCCGCGGTCATCGGCTTCACCAGGTCGCCGAGCACGTCCTCGATGGCGCGCGCCTGGTCGGGGGTCTCCTCGAACGGGAACGCCGCCGCGAACTCGTGGAAGACCGCGTCGGGCGGCGCGAACGCGTGGCCCTGGGCCAGCTTGCGGGCGGCGTACAGGTTGGCGAGCTCGCCCGCCATCTCGAGCACCTGCTTGTGGACGCGGTCCTTGGTGCGCGCCCAGCCGGCGCCGCCGAGCTTGGAGAGCGCCACCGCTCCGCCGTCCTCGCCCGCGCCGACGTAGCGCTCGACACGCTCGATGCGGTCGACCGGCAGGTAGAGCCGGTCGCCGCCCGCGTACTCGAGCTGCAGGTAATCGCCGGTGATGCCGCCCGGCGCCATGGTCTTGAGCCCGCGATAGATGCCGATGCCGAAGTCGCGGTGCACGACGTGATCGTTCTCGGAGAGCTCGCCCAGGTTGAGCGACGGCGTGTCGCGCTTGCGGCGGCGGGTCGCGGTGTGGCGCTTGCGACCGAAGATCTCCTCGTCGACCACCACCACGATGCCGAGCTCGGGCCAGCGCCAGCCCGCCGACAAGCTGCCCACGGCGACGCGGATCGCGCCGTCTGAGGGCACCGAGCGCGGTGAGAGTCCGGGCAGGTCCTCGATGCCGACCCGCGTCACGGGCAGACCGCGGCCGCCGAAGAGCTGCTCGAGGCGCGCCGCCTGGCCCTCGGAGGACGCGAGCACCAGCGGCGAGAGATCCCGCTCCAGCCACTCGGCGAAGCGCGCCGCCACGGGGTCGAAGCTCTCCTGCCCGGGGACGTCCTTGGGGACGGGCGGCTCGCCGAGCCCCCACTCGATCTTGATCGTGGTGAAGGCGGGGTCGTCGAGGGGGTCGAGCTCGATCGCCGACGGCTCGGTGACGAGCGGGTCGAGGGTCCCGCCCCGGTCCCAGAAGTCGTCGGCGGGGAAGTAGAGCCGTCCGGACTCCGCGATGCCGTCTTCCCAGCGCCTGAGCGCCTCGCGAGCGTCGGCCCAGGTACGGCCGATGAGCAGCGGCTGGTCGACGATCAGCGGATCGCCGGGCTCGCGGTAGCTCGCGACCGGCACGCGCTCGTCTTCGAACGCGGGCCAGTAGGCCTCGATGCCGGGGGCCCGCAGCTCGGCGCGGATCGAGTCCACCAGGGCGTCACGGACCAGCTTGGGGACGCCCAGGCGATCGGCGCGCTCCTTGATCCGGATCGCCGCGCGCTCGATGCGCTCGGGGGTGAAGAGCACCTCGCGGCACGGGCCGAGCCGCGCATAGCGGACCTCGTCGAGCGAGCGCTGGCTGTCGGCGTCGAAGGTGCGCAGCGACGCGAGCGCGTCGTCCTCGAGCTCGACGCGTAGCGGTAGCTCGTGGTCGGGCGGGAACACGTCGACGACGCCGCCACGCACGGCGAACTCGCCCACCGACTCGACGCGCTCGAGGCGCGAGTACCCGGCGCGGGTGAGGGCTTCGACCAGGGCATCCCAGGCCAGCGCCTGGCCAGGGACGAGCTCGAGGCTCGCGTCGCGCAGATGGTACGGCGGCATCACGCGCTGGAAGAGCGACTGGATCGGCACCACCACCACGCTGTGCTCGCGGGCGACCAGCGCGGTGACGCGCCGAGGCGCTCGAAGGCCCCCGCGGCGTCGGGCGAGAGGCGGCCGTCGGGGGTCGGACCAGCCCGGGATCACCCGCACCGGGAGATCGAGGGAGCGAGCGGCGAGGAAGGTGGACACGTCCTCGCGCAGCGCGCGGGCGCTCGCGAGGGTCGAGGTCACCACCCACACCGGGCGATCGGTGTTCTCGGCGACGGTCGCCACCAGGCAGGCGCGCGCCGCCGCCGGCAGACCGCCGAGGCGCAGCCGGCCCCGCCCCGAGGCGAGGTGGGTGCGCACGCGCGCGTCGAGATCGTGCGCCGAAGCAGACGACATGTGGATGGATCGTCGACGCGACCGCCGGCGGGGCGCCGCGATCCGAACCCTGGAAGCTAACGGCCGGGATGGAACGAAGCAACCCGGTTCGCTGCCGCCCGGACTGCCGGGATTGCCCTCGGCCCCGGCCCCATCGATGATCGGGTCAGCCCCGCGCTCGGAGCCGGGGAGGCGGGGGAATGATGGGTCGGAATGGTTCGATGACGACGACGGAGGCGCTCGCGGCCCGCGTGCGCGGGCTGGTGGCACGATTGGCCGTGCTCGCCGGAGCGGGGGTCGGGGTGTTGATCCTGTTCTCGATGGTGACGACCTACGTCGCACCCAACGAGGTCGGGATCCTGGAGAGCCGGCTTGTGCCGCCGCGCGGCATCCGTCCCGAGCTGATCCCCGGAGGCCGGCTACGGTTCCTGTTGCCGGGGCAGACGATCCACCGCTTCCCCACGGACCTCCAGCTCCTCGAGCTCAACAGCTCCGCCGAGGGGCAGAGCCTGCGACAGGGGCGTCGGGTGCGCGTCGAGCCATCCATGGAGGTGAACACCTCGGACGGCTCGCGTGTCGCCGTGGACGTGACGGTGCTCTACAGGATCGAGAACGCGTTCACCATCATGCAGCAGGCCGGTCCGGACCGGCTGTTCGAGAACAACACGCTCATCCCCAAGGTGATCTCGGCGCTGAAGAAGAACCTGGGCGAGATGGTCGCCGAGGACTTCTACGACGTTCACAAGCGCGTGGCGCGCCAGACCGCGGCTCAGAGCCAGATCGCCGCCGAGCTGGTCGGCAGGGGGCTGGTCGTCGAGCACGTGCTGGTGCGCCAGTACTACTACAACCAGGAGTATCAGCAGCAGATCGAAGAGAAGAAGATCCAGGACCAGCTCAAGTTCACGCGCCAATCGGAGGGCGAAGCAGCGAAGGAGCTCGCCAAGAAGCAGGAGATCGAGGCGCGTGGCAAGGCGAACGTGGCGATCGAAACGGAACGCGGCGGCGCCGAGGTCACCAAGATCCAGGCGGAAGCCGACGCCTACCGACGCAAGCGCCAGGCCGAGGCCGATCTGGTGGTGAAGCTCGCCAGCGCCCAGGGCACCGAGCTCGAGAATGCGGCGTACCAGGGGGGCGGCTCGGAGAACATGGTGGGACTCGAGATGGCGCAGGTGCTGAAGGGGCTCGACGTCGTGGTGGTGCCCTCGGGTGGGAAGGGTGGGTTCAACCCGCTCGACCTCGAACAGTCGCTCGACCTCTTCGACGTCCAGGAGGTGAAGCCATGAGGCGGGTCGCCCTTCGCTTCGCGCGCGCGGGCGCGGTCCTCGCGCTGCTCGCCACCACCGGCTGTCTGCGTTCGACCGGCGCCACCGAGGTGGGCATCCGCATCGGCAAGCTGTTCGGCGCGGACCAGATCGTCACGCCGGGGAAGACGGTGATCGTGGTGCCGGTGCTGCACGACTGGTACCTCTACGACACCCGCACCCAGAATCTCGAGATGAAGATGGCGGCGGGCGTGAACGACGAGCTCGAGTTCAAGACCAAGGACGGCAACGACATCGGTGTCGACGTGACGGTCCTCTACCACGTCGACCCGCAGCAGGCTCCCACCGTGCTGCGCAAGGTGGCGAGCGACATGGAGGAGCTCGAGCTCGCGGTGGTGCGGCCGCTGAGCCGCTCGCTCCCCCGCGATTCGCTCAACGAGCTCTCGTCGGAGGAGTTCTACGACTCCGATCTGCGCGCCGCCAAGGAGGCCCAGGCGCTCGAGCACCTGTCGCGGGCGCTCGCGCCCTACGGCGTGGTGTGCGAGAGAGTGGTGCTCGGGAACTACCGCTTCCACGACAAGTACCAGGAGGCGATCGACGCCAAGAAGGTCGCTGACCAGGCCGTCAACAAGAACCGCTCGTCGGCCGAGGCCTCGATCAAGGAGTGGGAGCGCGAGCTCGAGACCACCCGGGGACAGGTCGGTCAGGTGATCGCCGCCGAGCGCGGCAAGGCTCAGCAGGCGCACATGCAGGCGGACGCCTACTACGAGGCCAAGAAGCTCGAGGCGGACGCGATCCTGGCCGAGAAGACCGCGAGCGCCCAGGGCGTTCGACGGATGCGCGAGGCCATCTCGGGTGGCGGTGGCCGGACCATGGTGAAGCTCAAGATCGCCGAGGCGCTCAAGGGGAAGCGCATCGTGCTCTTCCCGACGTCGGAGAACGCGCTGGGAGTCCAGAGCACCAACGTGAACCAGTTCCTGGACACGATGGGGCTCAAGGCCGTCGCCGATCGCGCCGCGACCCCGCCCAAGCCGTAGCGCGGGGGCCGAGACGCACCAGCGCGACCGGCGATGCATGCATCGCACATCATGCCGGGTCGGCAGGAGCGCCGAAGCCGCTGGGTCCCTCCGACGCAACAGTCACGGCCTCGGAGGGCCGGGCGCCCGCTCGACCGGTATACGAAACGGCTCTCCCATCGACCGAATCATCGATGCAACGCCCCGCCCGAGAACGGATCGGCGGGAGTCGGTCCGACGGACGACGATCGCAGGTTCCTCCTGGCTCAGTCTGGCTCGAAGAGAGAGCCTGCGCGCCAATCGAACTCGCCTCCCACGCTGCCGAGGGCCCCACCGCTCACGACCGAGGAGACTCCGCTCGCGGTGTTGCCGGCGCCGCCGCTCACCACCGCGCTCGTCGCGCTCGCCGTGTTGTCTTGTCCCCCGCTCACCACCGAGCGGGGGGCGCTCGCCGTGTTGTTTTGTCCCCCACTCACCACCGCCTGGTCCGCGCTCGCCCAGTTGCCGGACCCGCCACTCACGACCGATCCGAACCCGGCCGTCTGGTTGGCGAGACCGCCACTCACCACCGAGTAGCCGCTCTGCGCCGAGTTCTCGTACCCGCCGCTCACCACCGAGCAGAACCCGCTTGCCTGATTGCTCCAGCCCCCGGTCACGATGGAGTACGAGGTGGAGAAAGGATCCGCGGGGTTCGCGCTGGTCGCGACGTTCAGGTACCCGCCGGCCACCGTCGTGAAGTTGGTCTGGGCCTGGTTGTCCCAGCCACCCAGGACCATCGACGAGCCTCCGATGGCTTGGCCGTACTGTCCGCCGGTGACGTTCGCGTACGGACCCGTGGCGCGGTTGAGACGGCCGCCCAGTACGTTCGCGTTCGGTCCCGCGACGGCGTTCTGGTATCCGGTCACGACGCCGCCGTAGCTGGTGTAGCTGTGCTCGTCGCCGACGACGACGTTGTGCGAGCCCGTCTTGGCACTCGGGAATCCCGGCGTCGTGTTCACCGCGTTGTAGCCGACCACCAGGTTGCCGAGCCCGTTCACGGTTGCGGTGGAACCGGTGCCATTGTTGATCTTGATGTTGCAGCCCTTGAAGATGATGGTGTCCGTCTCGCCGCCGGCGTCCCCCGGCATGATCATCTGACACGCCGCCCACGCGGGCGACCCCCCGAGGACGCACCACACCGCCACGATCGACACGGATGAGAGTGCCGCCCGCATGATTGCTACCCCCGCTGCCTCAGCAGGCAGCTGTTCGGATTCATCACCTCGAGCGGATTGCTCGATTCGAGCGATCTTATGGAAGTCGAGGGGGGGGCGTCGATCGGTGACCGTCGCCTTGCGGGGGCCGAACGACCGCGGTGGGCCTCGACCAAGCGCCGCCCGTCCCGGACCCGGGAGCCGGAGCGGCTCCATCGCGGCCTCTGTGGCGTGGGGACTTCGTCGATGACCGACCGTCCGCTAGGCGACCGCCCGAGCGCGTAGGGAGCGGATCCGGCCGCAGGCATCGACGGGAGTCGTCGGGCCCTCCTGTCCGATCGCGGACGGCGGTGGCGAAGGATGCCGGATTCGTGCAGCGGTCGACGTCGTCGGTGATGCGATACGCGAGGGTCGTACCGCCGGGCACGCAGGCGCGTGCCCCTTCGGGCGGAGGGCTGGAGCAGCGATCGCGCGAACCGCTGGGTCCCCGAGCGGACTCGGCGATGGGCCGGTCGCAACGCGACCGCACGAGCGTAGCGAGTGGCTTGGGGGTGGGGCCCCGGCCGGATTCACTCCGGACGGGGTGGGGGGCTGGAGCTGCGATCGCGCGAACCGCTGGGTCCCCTAGCGGACTCGGCGATGGGCCGGTCGCAACGCGACCGCACGAGCGTAGCGAGTGGCTTGGGGGTGGGGCCCCGGCCGGATTCACTCCGGACGGGGCGGGGGCTGGAACCCCGAGCCCCCGCTAAATACCTAGCAGCAGACGCTGGCCGAGCTGCGGCGGGAGGCCGGCGTTGACGACCTTGCGGCTCGACTTGGGGACGTCGTAGTCGATGCGGTGGTAGCTCACGACCTTCTTGTGGTCGTCGTAGGTCACGAACGAGGCGCGCGGGTCGCCGTCGCGGGGCTGGCCGACGCTACCCGGGTTCACCAGCCACAACGAAGCGTTGTCGAGCTGCACGTCGACGTCCTCGGACTCTTCGAACGCCTCGATGCGACCGTCGATCAGACGGTAGATGATCCCGCGGTGGGTGTGACCGAAGAAGCACACGTTGACGCCGGGATGCTTCTCGATCATGAGCTCGAAGCTCTCGCGGGCGTCGAACTCGTTGAAGATGTAATTGTCTCGGTGTGTCACCGCGCCATGGACCATGAGGAATCGGTCCTGGACCCGTCGGGCATCTGGCAGCACCGTCAAGAAGTGGTTGTTCTCGGCGGTCAGGACGCGGCGCGTCCACAGGATCGCGTCGCGTGCGATCGGGTTGAAATCGATCGGCTCGCGCAGACCGGCGGCGCACACGTCGTGGTTCCCCATGATGGAGAGCACGTTGCGCTCGCGGATGATGTCGAGGCACTCGTTGGGGTTGGCGTTGTATCCGACGATGTCGCCGAGGCTCACGATCTCGTCGACCCCCTCTTCATCGACGCGTTTCAGGCACTCCTGCAACGCTTCGATGTTCGAGTGGATGTCCGAGACGATGGCGGTCTTCACGAGTCGCGTCCTCGCGGGATCAGTCGTGCGGTGCGATACCTGGTGTGGCCTTCGTCGGGAACGAATCCGAGATCAATCTACCAGAGCGGATTTTTCGCTGCCAACGACTCGTCGTGGCATTGCGAGTTGCGTGCCAACCGTCAACGGCCTGACTGCGGGGTGGAGCCCCCACCTTCGTCACCGCTTGCGAGCCTTTTGGCGACGTTTCGCGACCTCGGCTTCCTCGGGCTTGATCATCCGGACCGCCAGCGACTTGCACTGCTGGCACACCTTCGTGAACTTGCTCACCTGACCGACCCAACCACAGTCGTTGCACATCACGTCGATCAGGTAGTCCTTCTTCTTGCCCGCCGGCAGCAGGCCCTTGACGATCGAGTAGCCGATGATGATCGCGAGCACCGCCATCACCAGGTGGAAGAGCGTCAGCCCCCCGCCGATCTGGGTCGCGTTGAGCCAGTCGATCAGGTCGTAGATCGGGTCGAAGTTCATGCGAGCTCCTGCCGAGCGATCCGGGCGCGCGCGTCGTGGCCGTCGCCGCGGGGCGCCATCCTAGGGGAGAGCCGTCGCCTCCGCAACCGATGTCCGACATGGTGCCCGTCGGGCGCCGGGACGCGCAGGCGGGCGGCTCGCCATCACCACGCGATGCCGGCCAGCTCGGGCTTGAGATCGCGCCCCATCAGGGCGGCCACCGCGGCGGCGGGGGACTGGCCCTTGTAGAGCATCGCGTAGATCTGCGCGGTGATCGGCATGTCGACGTAGAGCTTGAGGGCCAGCTCGTGGGCCGAGCGCGTGGTGCGCACGCCCTCGGCGACCATGCGCATCGAGCCCAGGATCTCGTCGAGCTTCTCGCCCTTGCCGAGGCGCATGCCGACGGTACGGTTTCGCGACAGGTCCCCGGTGCAGGTGAGCACCAGGTCGCCCATGCCCGCGAGCCCTGCGAAGGTGAGCGGCTTGGCGCCGAGCTTGATGCCGAGGCGGGTGATCTCCGCGAGCCCGCGAGTGATGATCGCGGCGCGGGTGTTGAAGCCGAGGCCGAGTCCGTCGCTCACGCCGCACGCGATCGCCACCACGTTCTTGAGCGCGCCGCCCACTTCCACTCCCATGACGTCATCGTTGGTGTAGGCGCGGAAGTAAGGCGTCGCGAGCGCCTCCTGGACGGTGCGCGCGACGCTGTCGCTGGTGGAGGCGACCGCGACGGCGGTCGGCATGTGCTGCGCGACCTCGCGGGCGAAGCTCGGCCCCGAGAGGAAGGCGAGACGCGGGCGGTTGGGAGCGGGCAGGACCTGCTCGAGGACCTGGGACATCACCAGCCCCGACTCCACCTCGATCCCCTTGGAGGCGCTCACCACCACCGACTCGGGGGCGAGAAAGCGTGCCGCGCGTCCCCACAGCTCGCGCACCACGTGCGACGGGGGCACCGAGAGCACCATGTCCTTGCCGGCGACGACCGACGCGAGGTCGGTGCTCACCTCGAGCGCGTCGGGGAGTCGGATTCCCGGCAGGTAGACCTTGTTCTCGTGCTCCTCGCGGATCGCCCGCGCCGAGTCCTCGCCGTGGCTCCACAACGTCACCGCGAGGCCTTTGTCGGTGAGCAGGGCAGCGAGCGAGGTGCCGAAGCTGCCGGCGCCGATCACTCCGACGGTACGCACGGGTGCCATGGCGATCTCCTCGGGCGGAACGGTCTCGGCCGGCGATTCCCCGGCCGCGATGCTCAGCCGCGGGCGCGCGGCTGGGCGGTCAGGATCGGCTCTTGGTCGGCGGTGTCGCTCAGCGCCTCGGGCGAGGTGGTGACCCGCACCACCTCCTCGAACGTCGTCTCGCCCTTGATCATCTTGAGCACCGCCGCCTCGCGCAGCGAGCGCATGCCGTCCTTGATGGCGGCCTTGCGGACCTTGTCGGCGCCGGCGCTCCTGCGGATCAGGCTCGCGACCTCGTCGGTGACCTCGAACATCTCGACCACCGAGGTGCGGCCGTAGTAGCCGGTGCCACGACAGCGCGTGCAGCCTTCACCCTCGTAGACCATCATCGGCGTGGGCGACGTGTCGCGCAGCCCGAGCGCGCGCCACTCGTCCAGGTCGAGCTTGCGCTCGCGCTTGCACTCCACACAGATCGTGCGCAGCAGCCGCTGGGCGACCACCCCGGTCAGGCTCGACGCCACCAGGAACGGCTCGATGCCGAGATCGGCGAGGCGGGTGAGCGCCTCGATCGCGTCGTTGGTGTGCAGCGTCGACATCACCAGGTGGCCGGTGAGGGCGGCCTGTACCGCGTTGGTGGCGGTCTCGGCGTCGCGGATCTCGCCGACCATGATCACGTCCGGATCCTGGCGCAGCACGTGGCGCAGGGCCGAGGCGAACGTGATGCCGATCTTGGGCTGGACCAGCACCTGGTTGAACTCCTCGAACACCATCTCGATCGGGTCCTCGAGCGACGTCACGTTGCGCTCGTCGCTGGAGAGCATGCGCATGCCGGCGTAGAGCGTGGTGGTCTTGCCCGAGCCGGTCGGACCGGTGACCAGGATCATCCCGTGTGGCCGCTCCAGCATGCGCAGGAAGAGCCGCCGCTCGCGCTCGAAGAAGCCGAGGTCCTGGATGTCGTAGCTCGAGCGCTCGGGGTCGAAGATGCGCAGCACGGTCTTTTCGCCGAACGCGACCGGCAACGTGGACACGCGCAGCTCCACCTCCTCGCCCGCGGCGGTGGTCTTGAATCGGCCGTCCTGGGGCAGGCGGCGCTCGGCGATGTCGAGGCGCGCCAGCATCTTGATCCGCGACACGATCGCGTTGTGCACCACCCGCGGCATGGTGTGGACGTTGTGCAGCACGCCGTCGATGCGAAGCCGGATCACCGACTGCTCGCGCTTGGGCTCGATGTGGACGTCGCTGGCGCGCTGGTCGTAGGCGTAGCGCAGGAGGTACTCGACCGCGTTGATGACGTGCTTGTCGGTGGCCTCGAGCTCGCGGTCAGTCTGGAGCTGGACGAGCTGCTCGAGGTTGCCGAGGTCCACCCCCGGCCTCAGCTCCTTCTCGGCGGCCTTCACCGAGGTGCGGAAGCCGTAGAACTCGGTGATGGTCTTGAGGATGTCGCTCTTGGTGCTGACCACGGGCCGGATGTCGAAGGTCGACACCGCGCGCAGGTTGCGCACCATCTCGTCGTCGGACGGATTGGCGGTGGCGACCGTGAGCAGCCGCTTGTCGAGGCTGAGCGGGATGATCGAGTGGCGGCGCGCGAACGGCCGCGACACCACCTTGGTGATGAGCTGCGCGTCGAGCTTGAGCGGGTCGATGCGCACGAACTCGAGCCCCGCCGAGTCGGCGAGGGCACGCATCACGGTCTCTTCATCGACCTTCTCGCCGCGCTTGGCGCCGAGCCGCGGGAAACCGAACCCCGCGATGATGTCGACCGGGCTGATGTCGGACGGCGAGGGTGGCGAGGTGCGGGTCTGGGCCGCCAGCTTGCGTGCGTCCGACAGCAGGCGGTGACGCTGGACGCGCTCCTTGATGGTGGCTTCGAGTCGCTGGTCCGGGGTCATGATCCCGGCGTCGACCAGGATCTTGGTGATGGAGTCGACGGTGAGCGGTCGCATTCGGATGGCGTGGCGCTCGGTGCGCGCGGCCTCGGAGGATGCTACCCGCCCGCGTCCGGTCGAGCAATCGGAACCGGCGCGGTGCCGCACCCGGTTTGGCGCGCCTCCCTGTCCCGGGCACGATGAGCGCCGGAAGGACCGGCAATGGATCGCAAGAAGCAGGTACTCGCGCTGATCGGGTGGCTCGCGGCATCGTTCGTCGCGGCCGGCGTGGGCGCTCGGTTCCTGCCGGGCGAGTGGTACGCGGCGCTCGTCAAGCCGGCGTGGACGCCGCCCGACTGGGTGTTCGGGCCGGTCTGGACCGTACTCTACGCCTCGATGGCGGTGGCCGCGTGGCGGGTGTGGCGGGCGTGGCGGCGCGGCGCGGCCCACGGCGCGCGCGGCGCGCTGACGGCGTATCTCGTTCAGCTCGCGCTCAACGCCCTCTGGTCGTACCTATTCTTCGGACTACACCGCCCGGCGCTCGCGTTCCTCGAGCTCGTAGCGCTGTGGCTCGCCATCGCGATCACGCTGGTGCTCTTCTGGCGGATCGACCGGCTCGCGGGTGCGCTGCTCGTGCCGTACCTCGCGTGGGTCACGCTCGCGGGCAGTCTCAACCTCGCGCTGTGGCGGCTCAACCCGGCCTGACCGACGTCCGGCTCGCCCGTGGGGCCCCTACGCGCCACGGCGGCTCGGGGAAGGGATCACGCGCCTCGGCATCGGGGGTGAGCCAAGGGGGAGCCGACACCCGGGCCTGGCCGGCGAGCCCGCGATCGCCTACAAGGTGACCGTCACGTCTCGTTCCGAGACCCGGCCACCACCGCCCGCCCATGTCTCGCCACGCTGCCGCCCATCGACCGTCCGTGACACGGCGGGGGTGGAGAGCGGCGCTCGCCCTACTGGTGATCGTGGCTCTGGCGGCGAGCGCCTACTCGGCGTTGCGCAAGGCGCAGGTCCGGGCCCATCGGGAACGGATCGTCGCCGACGCCACCTACGTCGGGCGCGCGGGCTGCGCCCGCTGTCACGAGGCCGAGGTCCGGGCCTGGACCGGCTCGCACCACGACCTGGCGATGACGGAAGCCAGTGAGGCCACGGTCCGCGGGGACTTCTCGGACGTCGTGTTCGAGGGCGACGGCGAGCGGGCGCGTTTCTTTCGCCGCGACGGCCGGTACTGGATCGAGACCGCGCTGCCGGGTGGTCAGGTCGCGACCCTCGAGGCCGCCTACACCTTCGGCTGGGAGCCGCTCCAGCAGTACCTCGTCCACCTCCCGGGTGGCCGACTGCAGGCGTTTCCGGTGGCGTGGGACGTGGAGCGCGAGCGCTGGTTCTCGCTCCACCCCGGGCGCGTCGTCGCTGGCGACGACTGGCTGCACTGGACGCAGCGTGGTCAGAACTGGAACGGCATGTGCGCCTCGTGCCACTCGACGCACGTGCGCAAGGGGTACGACCCGACGCGCGACACCTACGCGACGACGTGGTCGGAGATCGACGTGAGCTGCGAGGCCTGCCACGGGCCGGCCTCCCGACACGTCGCGTGGGCCGACACTCCCGCCGCCGCGGGGCGCGCCGCGCTCCCCGACCACGGGCTCACCCGCCGGACCTCGGGCCTCACGAGCCGTGCGCAGGTGGAGCTCTGCGCGCCGTGTCACGCGCGCCGCACCGATCTCGCCGATCCCGACCCGCGCCGCGCCGAGCTCCTCGACGGCCATCTGCCAGTGGCGCTGGTCGAGGGCACCTACCACGCCGACGGCCAGATCCAGGACGAGGACTTCGAGTACGGCTCGTTCGTGCAGAGCAAGATGTACCGGATGGGCGTGCGCTGCAGCGACTGCCACGACCCACACAGCCTGAAGGCGGGCGGCGACGACGCGCCGTGCCTGCGCTGTCACTCGCCCGGGCACTACGCCGCCGACCGTCATCACCATCACGGCGACGGGGCGGCGGAGGCGACGCGCTGCATCTCGTGCCACATGCCGAAGACGACGTACATGGTGATCCACCGCCGCGCCGATCACAGCCTGCGCGTGCCGCGGCCGGATCTGTCGCGCACGCTCGGAGCGCCGAACGCGTGCAGCCAGTCGGGCTGCCACGCCGACCGGCCGCTGGAGTGGGTGGAGGGTGCCTTCGATCGCTGGTACGGCGCCGATCGCAAGCCGCACTTCGGCACCGTGCTGGCTGCCGGCCGGCGCGGCCAGCCGGCAGCGCGAGACGGGCTCGTCGGGCTCGCCCGTGACCGCAACGCGCCGGTGATCGCGCGCGCGACGGCGCTCACGCTCCTCGCCGGCCAAGCCGGGCCCGAGGTCGGCGGTGCCTTCCGCGCCGCACTCGCCGATCCCGAGGCGTGGCTTCGCCACGCCGCGATCGTGGGCCTACCGCTCGCGGACCCGGGCGAGCGCGTCGCGGCGCTCGCGCCGCTCCTCGGCGATCCGGTGCTCGCGGTGCGGATCGAGGCGGCGGCCCAGCTCGCGGGCCTGCCGAGCGAGCGCCTCGACCCGGACTCCCAGGTGCGCCTGCGTGGCGCCACGGCGGAGTACGTGGCGGCGATGGAGCGCTCGCTCGACTTCCCGTTCGGCGGTCACGACCTCGGCGTCTTCCACGAGCGCCGCGGCGAGGACGGCCTGGCCGAGGCGGCGTACCGGCGCGCGATCGCGGTGGATCCGCTCGGCGCGCCCTCCAAGGTGAACCTCGCGACGCTGCTCGCGCGGCGCGGCGAGAACGGCGAGGCCGAGCGGCTGTTGCGCGAGGTGGTCGCGCGCGAGCCCGAGCTACCCGAGGCGAGCTACGCGCTCGGCCTGCTGATCGCGGAGACGGGTTCGATGGACGAGGCCGCGGGCCTGCTCGCGCTGGCAGCCGCGGCGATGCCGGGCAACGGCCGCGTCGCGCTCAACGCCGGGCTCGCCCTCGCGCAGGCGCCGCGACGGCGAGGCCGAGGCGATGTTGCGCCGCGCGCGCGAGCTGGATCCGTCCAGCACCGACGCGAAGATGGCCCTGGCCGACTTCCTCGCGCGCCGGGGCCGCGGGCCCGAGGCGCGGGCGTTGATCGGCCGCTGACCGTCGGACGAACGAGGGGGATGTGATGGAGCTGACCGGTGTGCTGCTGGTGGTGACCCAGCTCGCGGTGACCCTGCTCGTGCTCGGCATCGGCCTGGCGTCGACGCTCGACGACCTGACCTACCTGTGGCGCCGGCCCGGTCTCCTCGGACGATCGCTGCTCGCGATGTACGTCGTGACGCCGGTGGTGATCCTGGCGATGGCGAAGCTGGTGCCGATGAGCCCGCCGGTGAAGACCGCCGTGACGGTGCTCGCGATCTCGGCCGGCGCGCCGCTCTTGCCCCGACGCCTCATGAACATCGGTCGCGGCGGCTACGTGTTCAGCCTGGTCGCGACCTCCGCGTTGGTGGCGATCGTGGCGGTGCCGCTGTGGGTGCAGATCCTCGCCGCGGCACTGGGCCGTGACACGAGCGTCAGCGCCGTCGCGCTGGCGCGGATCATCGCGCGCGCGTTCCTCGGCCCGATGTTGATCGGGATCGTGCTACGCCGCGCGTTGCCGTCGATGGCGGATCGGCTCGCGCACGGGATCACCGCGGTGGCGGGTGTCGCGCTGCTGGTGGGCGCGGTCGGCCTGCTCGCGATCCATGGTCACCTGCTGGTGGAGCTCGGACCGCAGCCGATGGTCGCGCTGGTCGCGATGACGGGGATCTCCCTCGGCATCGGCCACGCGCTAGGTGGGCCCGATCCGGGCGATCGCACGGCGCTCGCCGTGTCGTGCGCGATGCGCCACGTCGGGATCGCGATGCTCGCCGCGGCGGTGGTGCCGAACCCGCGCGCCGTCGCGTGCGTGCTGGCGTACCTGATCAGTGCGTCGATCGTGTCGGGGCTCTACCTGAAGTGGCGGTCGCGACCCGATGGCGGCCCCGAGTCCGGTACGAATCCCGTATCGGACGGATGAGAAACGATGTAGTGTCGTTTCTTACCCGCCAGTCGTTTCACCTCGAACCTCCGACGTCTTACTGATTTCGTCGGCAGGAGCCACCGTGTACACCCCGAAACCGACACTACGGGTCGCCGCGCTCGCGCTGGTGATCGGCGTCCTCGCGACGCTGCCCGCGGCAGCCCAGGCTCCGGCCAAGAAGCCAAACATCCTGGTGATCTGGGGCGACGACATCGGCCAGTTCAACGTCAGCGCCTACAACCAGGGGATGATGGGCTACAAGACACCCAACATCGACAGCATCGCCAAGCAAGGTGCCCTCTTCACCGACTGGTATGGCCAGCAGAGCTGCACCGCCGGTCGCGCCGCGTTCATCACCGGCCAATCGCCGATCCGCACTGGGCTCACCAAGGTGGGATTGCCGGGTGCTCCCGAGGGAATGAAGAAGGAGGACCCGACGATCGCCACGCTGCTCAAGGCGCAGGGCTACATGACCGGACAGTTCGGCAAGAACCACCTCGGCGACCGCGACGACATGCTGCCCACCCGGCACGGCTTCGACGAGTTCTTCGGCAACCTCTACCACCTCAATGCGGAAGAAGAGCCGGAGAACCCGGACTACCCGAAGAACCCCGAGTTCAAGAAGAAGTTCGGGCCGCGGGGCGTGATCCACAGCTTCGCCGACGGCCGGGTCGAGGACACCGGGCCGCTCACCAAGAAGCGAATGGAGACGATCGACGAGGAAGTGAACTCCAAGGCGCTCGACTTCATGGAGCGCGCCAAGAAGGACGACAAGCCGTTCTTCCTGTGGTGGAACTCGACCAAGATGCACGTGTTCACCCACCTCAAGGACGAGGTCGCAGGGAAGACCGGACTCGGCATCTACGCCGACGGCATGGTCGAGCACGACCGTCAGATCGGCGAGGTCCTCGCCAAGCTCAAGGAGCTCGGCCTCGAGGACAACACCATCGTCATGTACTCGACCGACAACGGCTCGGAGTCGTTCTCGTGGCCCGACGGCGGCACCACCATGTTCCGCGGCGAGAAGAACACCCAGTGGGAGGGCGGCTACCGCGTGCCGTGCGCCATCCGGTGGCCCGGCGTGATCGAGCCGGGCACGATCGTCAACGACGTCGGCGCGCACGAGGACATGCTCACGACGTTGCTGGCCGCGGCCGGCGACACGACCGTCAAGGAGGACCTGCTCAAAGGCCGCAAGGTCGGCGGGACGACCTACAAGGTTCACCTCGACGGCTACGACCTCGGTCCCGCGCTCAAGGGCGGGGCCGAGTGGCCGCGCAAGGAGTTCCTCTACTGGACCGACGACGGCAGCGTCGCGGCGCTGCGCTACGACAACTGGAAGGTGACGTTCCTCAGGCAGAACGCTCACGGCCTGCACGTCTGGCAGGAGCCGTTCGAGGTGCTGCGCGCGCCCATGCTGACCAACCTGCGGATGGACCCGTTCGAACTCGCCCACGAGATCGGCATGGACTACGACCGCTGGTTCGTGGAGCACATGTTCGCGTTCGCTCCCGCGATGTCCTACGTCGGCAACTGGGTCCAGAGCTTCCGCGAGTTCCCGCCCCGCCAGAAGCCCGGCAGCTTCAACCTCGATCGCGTGATGGAGGCGGTGACCGCCGGCACCAAGCAATGACGCGCCGTGACCGGGCGGGCTCGCCTCGGAACCGATGGCGCCTGGGCGCGCACGTCGTCGCGGCGTGGGCCGCGACGGTGGTCGCGGCCGCCGCGGCGGACGTGCTGCCGAGCTGGAAGGACAGCGGGTCTCGCGCGGCGATCGTCGGCTTCGTCGCCAAGACCACCGCCGTAGGGAGCCCGACCTTCGTCGCACCCGCGGAGCGCATCGCCGTGTTCGACAACGACGGTACCTTGTGGGCCGAGCAGCCGCTCTACGTCCAGGCGCTGTTCGCGTTCGACCGGGTGAAGGCGCTCGCGCCGTCACACCCCGAGTGGAAGGAGAGAGAGCCGTTCCGCTCGGTGCTTGCCGGCGACACCAAGGCG
This sequence comes from Deltaproteobacteria bacterium, assembly GCA_016713535.1. Taxonomy (GTDB): domain Bacteria; phylum JADJOY01; class JADJOY01; order JADJOY01; family JADJOY01; genus JADJOY01. Next base: position 60,916 of record JADJOY010000032.1, on the reverse strand, counting down.
GCGCTCGCGGGTGGCGAGCACGCGCTGCTCGAGCTCGTGATCGCGAGTCACGCCGGCACCACCACCGACGAGTTCGCGTCCATCGTGAGCGACTGGATCGCGAGCGCGCGTCATCCCACGACCGGGCGGCTCTACACCGAGATGGTGTACCAACCCATGGTCGAGCTGCTCGCCTATCTGCGCGCCAACGGGTTCGCGACCTACATCGTCTCGGGTGGTGGAGTGGAGTTCATGCGGCCGTGGGCCGAGCGGGTCTACGGCGTCCCGCCCGAGCAGGTGATCGGCAGCAGCATCCGGACCCGGTTCGAGGTCCGCGCCGGGCAGCCGGTGCTCGCACGGCTGCCCGAGGTCGAGTTCATCGACGATGGGCCGGGCAAGCCGGCCGGTATCCAGGCACGGGTCGGGCGGCGTCCGGTCGCCGCGTTCGGCAACTCCGACGGCGATCTGCAGATGTTGCAGTGGACCGCCGGTGGCGCGGGGCCCAGGCTCTGCGTCTACGTCCGGCACACCGACGCCGAGCGCGAGTGGGCCTACGATCGGACGAGCGCCGTGGGGCGCCTCGACAAGGGGCTCGACGAGGCGCGTGCCAAGGGGTGGACGATCGTCGACATGAAGCAAGATTGGCAGCGCGAGTTCCCTGGCGACCCCACGCACTGACCGCCACGCGTTCGCGGGGCTGGCGGGTATGTTGACCGGCGAGGTCGGCGAGCCCTGTCATGGACCCGTGGAGCGAGATGTTGCAGGCGGTGACGGAGGAGTTCTCCGACCTCACCGACGTCGGCCAGGCCACGCGGATCGGTGTGCGTATGCTCCTCGCCGCGATCCTGGGTGGAACGCTCGGCTTCGAGCGCGAGCACAAGGGAAAGTCCGCCGGCATGCGGACGCACATGCTGGTGGCCCTCGGCGCGGCGCTGTTCGTGCTCATCCCTCAGCAGGCCGGTGTCGCGAACGCGGACCTCACGCGGGTGCTTCAGGGGCTCACCGCGGGGATCGGCTTCCTGGGTGCCGGCACCATCATCAAGCGTGGCGGCGAGGCGGACGTGCAGGGGCTGACGACGGCCGCGGGCATCTGGCTCACCGCCGCGATCGGCGTGGCGGCGGGGATGGGGCGCGAGGCCACCGCGGTCCTCAGCACCGTGCTCGCGCTGGTGATCCTCGCCACGCTGCCCCAGTTCGCCCGCCCGTTCCAGCGTCGCGCGCCGTAGCAGGCGGGTGGGTGGTGGAGCGCCGCAGGGCATGCCTCGGTGCTGGTCGCGCGGTGGTCGCACGTAGAATTCCGGCGCCGCCCTGGGCGCCTGCGGGGTGCCGAAATTAGGCCACTCGAGCACTACGAGGTCGTCGGCGATCGGGCGTTCTACCGAGCGTCCGGCACGGTCACGCTCGAGCAGGGCGTGGCGCTGGTGGAGCAGGCGATCGATCGGACTCGCGCCGCGGGGCTGACCGAGCTCCTGATCGACCTCACCGGGCTGAGCGGCTTCCTCACGCCGAGCTTGAGTGAGCGCTTCGCGTCCGCCGAGCGCTGGGCGCAGGCGTCCGCCATGAGCGTGCGGCTGGCGCTCGTGGCGCCCGCGACGTGGCTCGACCCGGAGCGCTTCGGCGTGGTGGTGCTGGCGAATCGCGGTGTCACCGCGACCGCCGTCGAGACCGAGGCGGAGGCGCTCGCCTGGTTCGACTCGTTCCGGGGCGCACCGCGCTGAGGCCGCTCAGCTCGGTGCGACGAGGTCGGCGCGCCGGAAGATCGCACTCAAGCCTCCGGCCCCGGCGAGGGCTGCCGCCCCGCCTTCGTCTCGATCGACGATCGCGACCACCCGGCGCACCTGCCCACCGGCTTCCTGGACCGCGTCCGCGGCGAGCTTGGACGACCCGCCCGAGGTCACCACGTCCTCGAGGAGCACCACCCGATCGCCGGCGCGGAACGCGCCCTCGACGCGCTTGCCGAGGCCGTGGCCCTTGGCCTCCTTGCGCACGAAGAACCCCCGCAGGCCGCGCCAGCGGGAGTCGGCCGCGGCGTGGACCAGGCATGCGCTGACGAGGGGCACCGCACCCACCGCCATGCCGCCGACGGCGTCGAGGTCGGCGGGCTGGAAGGTGGCGTCGATCTGCTCGAGCAGCAGCTTGCCGGCGAGGCTCAGCCCCTCGGGCAGCATCAGCGTGACGCGGGCATCGATGTAGAGGTCGCTCTTCTTGCCGGAGGCGAGGGTGAACTCGCCCCACCGTACGCTGTGCTCGAGGAGGAGGGCGCGCAGGCGGTCGCGGTCGGCGGGAGAGGACGCGGTCGGCATGGCGGAGGCTCCGGCGGATCGAGCCGCGGTATCGCGGGGCGCGCGAGACTAGCACGCGCTCAAACGCTATGATCGACGCAAAGCGTCACCTCGCCGCACCGAGGGCACTCGACATGCCGAACAGCGCGAACGTGGACCGGATCTCGCTCGAAGAGCTTTGTGACGAAGAGGAGTATCTGGTCGAGACCCAGGATCACTGGACGCTGGTGATCACCCGCTACAAGCCCAAGAAGGTGGCCTTCGAGCAGCCACTCGCGGGCGTGCCGTTCCTGCTGGTGCACGGCTTCTCGCAGAACCGCCACGCGTGGACGTCGGGCGAGTTCGTGAAGAACATGGCGTTCTTCGGCGCCGACATCCACATCCTCGAGCTACGCGGTCACGGCAAAGAGCTCGACCGCGCTCCAGTACCGCCGTCATCGCCGCGATGGCCGCCCGCTGCCGGGCGACATCCAGTGGGCGTGGGACGTCGACAGCTACTTCATGTTCGATCTGCCGGCGGCCATCCGCGAGGTGAAGCGCAAGACCGGCCGCCGCAAGATGGTCTACGTGGGCCACAGCATGGGCGGCATGCTCGGCTACGGGCTCGCGTCCTGGCAGCAGGAAGACTTCCTGGGGCTGGTGACGATCGGGGCGCCGAGCGACATCGGGCGCGGATTCCCGCTCATCCAGATGCTGGCGCTCGTCGATCTCCTGGGCGTGCCGGCCGTCGACGCGCTGCTGTGGGAGCTCAACACCGCCCGCAAGGTGAGCCACGCCACTCGCAAGCGCCTCGCCGACTTCGTGGAGGCGCTGCCGATCGTGCCGGAGACGGTCGTCGACAAGCTCACGCCGAACGAAGAGCCGGCCGAGCTCAAGTTCCAGGTGGTGCCGGTCGACCTGCTGCTGCGCACCGTCCAGAAGTTCTTCAACCGCCCCGGCACGCTGCTCGGCGGGATCCCCAAGTACATCCCGCTGATGTGGAACCCGGAGCGCGCCAATCCCGAGCGCATCAAGTCCTTGCTCAACATCGGCGGCGGCCCCGAGCCGCGCGCGGTGGTGCGGCAGTTCGCGCGCTGGATCCGCAAGGACGAGCTCAAGTGCTACAAGCTCAACTACGACTTCAAGAAGAACTTCGACAAGATCGAGATCCCGGTGGCGATCGTGTTCGGGGACCAGGACCGGATCGCGGACCTGAAGAGCACCAGCTCGATCTACAAGAACGCGCGCAGCAACTACCTCTTGTGGCGGCCGGTGAAGGGCAACAGTCACATCGACCTCACCATGGGCCACGACATCCGGCAGATCTGCTACGACATCAAGAACCTCGCCGACTACGCGCTCAAGCATCAGCACAAGGAGCCGAGCTTGCCGCGTGTCGAGGAGCCGCCCACGCCCGCGCAAGCGGCGGGGTGAAGATCCTCGAAGCGCCTCGTCGGGCGGGGACTGGCCCCGCCCGTACGGCCGCATCACCGCCGGCGTCGACACCTGGACGGTAGGGGCGGGCCTTGCGCCCGCCCGCGGCGTCAGGATCGCGCGAGGGACGTCAGCCTGTCGAGGAGCTCGAGCTGCGGCTCGAGTGCCTCGACGCTCGTCGCGAACTGCGCTTCGAGCAGCGTCTCGTGGGCGCCGAGCGCGCGTGTCGCATCCAGGTCGGCCCGGATCTGATCGAGGCTGCCCACGAACACGGCGCGGCTCGCCTCGTCGAGCGCCTTCGGCGTGACGTAGAGGTTGGCGCGCACCACGAGCTCGAGCTTCGACGGGTCGCGGCCCAGCGCCTCGGCGCGGCTGCGAATGGCGCCCCACATCGCCTGCATCCCGGCCACAGGCACTCCTGCCGGGTTCCAGCCATCGGCGTGGCGCGCCACGAGCTCGATCGCAGACTCGGTGTACGCGGCGAGGTAGAGCGGCGGGTGCGGCTTCTGCACCGGCTTGAGCGGCACCACCGACCTGGGTAGCGAGACGAAGGTGCCCTGGAACTCGACGGGGTCGGTGGTCCACATCGCCTTCATCACCGTCAGGTACTCCTCGGAGCGCCGCACCCGCGCCTTCATCGGCACGCCCATCGCCTCGAACTCGTCGGGCGACCAGCCGTTGCCGAAGCCGATCGCGGCGCGTCCGCCCGACAGCACGTCGAGGCTCGCGATCCGCCGCGCCAGCATGACCGGGTTGTAGTAGGGCAGGTTGATGACGCTGGTGCCGAGGCGCGCGCGCTGGGTGTGCGCGGCCACGAAGGTGAGCGTCTCCAGCGGATCGAGCTCGCGCTGGAACTGGACGGGCAGGCTGCCGTCGGCGCTTGCGGGGTAGGGGGCCTTGGGCGACACCGGCCACAGCAGTCGCTCGCACACCCACAAGCTGTCGACGCCGAGGTCCTCGGCGCGCTTCGAGAATCGGATCAGCGACTCGGGGCCGGCGACGGCGCCGTGCTGCGGAAGCGTCCAGCCGATACGCATGGAATCTCTCCAGGAAAGGTGGGGGTGAGGCGGGGGTTTGGAAGAGCCCCCCGCAAGGATGCCAGCGCCACGACAAGTCTCGCCGATTTGCGCGTGCCAGCGGCACGCCACGAGCGTAAGCGAGTGCCGTGGGGGTGGGTCCCGCCGGGATTCACTCCCGGCGGGCGGGGGGCTGGAAGAGCCCCCCGCAAGGATGTCAGCGCCACGACGAGTCTCGCCGATCTGCGCGTGCCAGCGGCACGCCACGAGCGTAGTCGAGTGCCTTGGGGGTGGGTCCCGCCGGGATTCACTCCCGGCGGGCGGGGGGCTGGAACAGCCCCCCGCAAGGATGTCCGCGCCACGACCAGTCTCGCCGATCTGCGCGTGCCAGCGGCACGCCACGAGCGTAGTCGAGTGCCTTGGGGGTGGGTCGCGCCGGGATTCACTCCCGGCGGGCGGGGGGCTGGAAGAGCCCCCCGCAAGGATGTCCGCGCCACGACCAGTCTCGCCGATCTGCGCGTGCCAGCGGCACGCCACGAGCGTAGTCGAGTGCCTTGGGGGTGGGTCCCGCCGGGATTCACTCCCGGCGGGCGGGGGGCTGGAACAGCCCCCCGCAAAATCACCGCGCCGACGCCACGCGTGGCACGCATCCGGCCTGATGGAAGGGCTTGCCGTCGTGGCTGAGGATCTCGAGCTTGCCCTCGAACGGCGAGATGTCCTTGTACTCCTTCGCCACCACCGTGCAGTCGTCCATCACGAACACCACGTCCTTGATGGTGCTGGTGCCCTCCTGGTGGAACGACATGCCGAGCACGGCCTGTGCGCCTTGGGGAGCGTGCAGCCGCTGCGCGCCGAGGCCCCATCGTGAGAGCGTGCGGCCGCAGCCGGGAAGTGCCGTGCCGACGACGAGCGCCGCGATCACGGCGAGGAGCAGGGGGTACTTGGACTGGGTCATGGTGGGCCTCCGGAGACCGCCGTGCGGCGGCCAGGGTGGGCGGGCGGCCGCCGTCGAGGACGGGAGCCCGGCGCGTCGTCACCTGAGCAGCACGTCGCACACGAAGCGGACCTTCTTCACCAGCCGCCCGAAGGCGTTGTGGTGGATGTTGCGGCGGAGCTCGAGCAGCAACCAGCGCTCGAGGGAGTGCCGATCGAGCCTGTCCGAGAGCTTCTTCTTGCGCGGCGCGATGCCCGGCACCCGGCCCTCGTCGATGGGAGCGTAGAGCGTCTTCTTGTCGTAGCCCCAGGTGGCGAGATCGGCGGGGTCGAGGCGATCGGTGAGCGAGCGCACGAGCTTCAGGTTCTTCTCGTCGCCCGCGAGCTGCTTCGCCCACTTCTCGATCGAGGCCGTGGACGGCCGGGTGTGCTTGTGGACCCCGGTCGGGTCACCGAGTCCCTTGTTCGAGTGCTCGTGCTTGCCGTAGTCGATCGCGCTCGCCTCGAACGGTACGCCCAGGAACTCGAAGATCTCGCGCATCCAGCGCTCGGGATCGGCGACCAGGTCCTCGTAGCGCACGTGACAGAGGGGTACCGGCCGCTCGCGCAGGAAGCGCGCGAGCGCCGGCACGTAGCGATCGAGGATCGGGTTGAACGCGTTGGCGGCTTCGAAGTCGCCCTCGAAGAAGCTCTCGGCGAACGAGCAGAAGATCGCAGCCGGGTGTCGCGTCAGCACCACGTACTTGGCGCGCGGGTAGAGCCTGGCGAGGAACGGCAGCACCAGCCCGTAGGCCGGGGTCTTGTCGAGGAAGCGCTGCTTGCCGCTCTTGGCCAGGGCCCGGCCGTAGAGGACGTCGGTGTAGGCGCGGCACGCGTCGAGGTAGTCCCGCTCGCCATCCGGGAGCTCGGCGACGAAGCCTCGAATCGCATCCACCGCGCGCAGGTGGTCGTAAGGAGCGGCGGAGACGGTGTCGTAGTAGCCGAGGTGCGCGAGCGGCGTGATGAGGTGCGGCTCCGGGCCGCCCGCGATCATCGAGTGCGACGCGAGCATCCGCTCGAGCAAGGTCGAGCCGGAGCGGGGGGAGCCGATCACGAACATCAAGCGATCTTGTAGTTCGGACACACGGACCTCCGGGAGGCCCCGCCGCGGGCGGAGCCCGTGGGGAATAGCCTCGCGCGGAGGCGAGTGGCAACCGCGCGTGAGGCGTGCCGGAGCCGCCAGGCGCCGGTGGGACGGGCCGACCACGCCTGCTAGCCTGGCCCGCTCTCGGCCCGACACCGCGGGGCCGTACCAACGAGACATGAACGTGCCGAACGTCGCTTCCTCCGCGTCGTCCGACGAGCTCGTCCCCGCTCCCGACGGCCGAGTGCGCGCGGGCGTGCTCTCGGTGGTGGTCAGCGTGGTGCTGCTCGGCGCCAAGCTCGCAGCCTGGCGGCTCACCGGTTCCACGGCCGTGCTCTCGGATGCGCTCGAGAGCATCGTCAACGTGGTGGCGTCGAGCTTGGCCCTCTTCACGCTCATCGTCGGTTCGCGTCCCGCCGACCTCGACCACCCTTACGGTCACGGCAAGGCGGAGGAGTTCTCGGCGGGCGTCGAGGGCGCGCTGATCGTGGTGGCTGCGGTGCTGATCCTGGTCGAGGCGATACCGGCGATCCACGACCCGGCGCCGATCGCCAACCTCGACTCCGGTCTGTTGATCGTGGCCGGCGCGGGGCTCGTGAACCTGGCGGTGGGCTCGTTCCTGATCCGCCGCGGCAAGGCGGTGCGCTCGGCCGCCCTGGTCGCCGATGGCCAGCACCTCCTCACCGACGTGGTGACGACAGCCGCGGTGCTGGTTGGCCTCGGTCTGGTGCGCATCACCGGCCTGGGCTGGATCGACCCGGTCGCGGCCTCGCTCGTCGCCGTCCAGATCCTGGTGTCCGGAGTCCGGATCGTGCGCAAGAGCGTCGGTCACCTCATGGACGAGGCCGACCCCGAGCTGGTGGGGCGCATCCTCGCGGCGTTGACCGAGCTGCGACGGCCGGGGCTCCTCGAACCGCATCGCCTGCGGGTACTGCGCCAGGGTCGTCACCATCACATCGACCTGCACCTGGTGGTGCCGCGGTTCTGGACCGTCGAGGAGGCGCACGGGCTCGAGCAGATGCTCGGTGACGAGATCCTCGACCGCCTCGGCGCGCCGGGCGACGCGATCGTCCACCTCGACCCGTGCATGTCCTATTGCTGCCCGCTGTGCACGGTCGAGGGCTGCCCGGTCCGCGCGCACCCGTTCGAGCGCGAGCGGGTCTGGACGGTCGAGAGCGCCACCGGGGCGCCGCCCTGGAAGGACATCTCGACCAACGAGCCGTGACCCGCTGCGGCGGCGGGGCGCGCCGCGCGAACATCAGCGTTGGCGCGGTTTTCGCGGCTATGGCACCCTAGACGGGATGAGCTATCCGTTTCCCCCGCCGAGCGAGGAGTCGCGACGCGCGATGGAGCAGCGCGCCGAGGTCTCCGCGCACGGCCCCGTGTTCGCGTGGATCACGCCCACCGGCCGCTGCAACCTCTACTGCACCCACTGCCCGATCCGCAGCGTCCCGAAGATTCCCGACGACGCGCCGGACATGTCGCTCGAGGTGATCGAGCACATCGTCCGCGACGTGGTGCCGACTCTCGAGACCGTCAAGATCGGCGGCAACAACAACGGCGAGGCGGTGCTGGCGCGGAACTTCGACGAGTTCTACGCGCGCATCCAGCGACCGGGGCTCAGGCCGTGGATCATCACCAACGGCACGTTGCTGCGCCCAGATCAGATCGACCGCCTCGCGGCCGCCGGCGCGGTCATCGACTTCTCGATGGACGCCGCCACCGAGGCTGGCCACAAGCGCATCCGCGGACGCGGCTACGAGAACCTGATGGCGAGCATCCGCGGTGCCGTCGAGGCCCGCGATCGCCACGCCGCGACCGGCGCACAGGTGTGGGCGTCGCCCACCGTCTTCCTCGACAACCTCCTCGACATGCCCGACGTGGTGCAGATGGCGCTCGAGCTCCGGCTCGACGGCGTGCGCATGTCGAACCTGATGCCGCAGACCGAGGCGCAGCGCTACCAGTCGCTCGTCTACCACCGCGCCGAGGCCAACCGGGTGTTCGAGGAGTGCCGCAAGCTCGCGGATGGCGCCTCGCTCACGCTGATCACGCCGGCGGTCTTCGAAGTGCCGGCGATGAAGACCAACAGCAAGGTGAAGCTCGAGGTGCCGGCGCGCGACCCGTGCATCCACCCGTGGACCTCGGTGAGCATCGACGAGAAGGGCCTGGTGCACCCGTGCTGCGTCTCGGACCAGGTGCTCGGCGACCTCTCGAAGGACTCGTTTGCGACCATCTGGAACGGCCGCAGGTACCGCAAGCTGCGCCGCAAGGTGAACTCGTCGAACCCGCCGCTCTACTGCCGGCGCTGCGTGCTGCGCGGCTCGACCGGCGCCACTCTCTCGCCGGAAGCCAAGGATCAGGACCTGCTGGCGGCGATCGGCTCCTCGCGCGCGATCGATCCGATCCAGTCGCTGATCTTCTTCCTGATGGAGCGCACCGAGCGCTCGAAGCTCGCCAAGGCCAGGCGCTGCACGGGCTGTTGTGGTCGCTCGACATGCGCTGAGGCGCGGTCTCGGCGGGGCCCTGCCCCCCTGCCGCGGCACGCGCTTCGCTCGTGGCGTGGCGGCTGCCAGGGACCGCAGCCCTGAAGCGGGTGATCCGGTGCCGCAGACGGGGCGGTCTCAGCCCGCGTAGCCGAGGGCCTTCATCGCCTGAATCTCTTCCGGGGTCATGGTGCGGGCGCCGCCGGCCGGCCTGACGCCGTTGATGGCCTTGTGCTCGGCGAGCCACCCGTCGAGGGTCTGGGTCATCACGTCGAGGGTGGCGGGCTCGTCGCGCGCCAGGTCGGTGCCCTCGTCGGGGAGGCGATAGAGCGAGGTGGCGGTCCGCGAGCCGTTCTGGAAGCGCTGGATCACCTTCCACGGGCCGTCGATCAGCGCCGCCAGGTCGCCGCCGAACGACCACGGCTCGAGCTCGGGGTAGACCTCGTGGAACACGCGGATCGCGAAGTCGGGCACCTCGTACTGGGCGAGCTGCTTGCGTGGGTCGGGCCGCCCCGTGCCGGCCAGCACCGGCGCCAGTGAGATCCCTTCGCGCGCGAAGCCAGCCGCGCGTACCCCGAGCAGCCGCGTGACCGTCGCCGGCACGTCGACGAGCTGCGCCGGGTAGTCGCTGCGCACGCCGCGCGCGACCACCTCGGGGTGGTCGGGCGCGACGACGATCAGCGGCACGTGGAGGAGCGGTTCCCAGAGCGCGAACTGGTGGCCCATCTGGCCCTGCTCGCCGAAGAGCTCGCCGTGATCGGCGGTGATCACCAGCAGCGTCCGGTCGAGAGCGCCGGCGTCGCGCAGCGAGTCGATCAGCCGCGCGAGCTGGCCGTCGAGGTAGGTCAGCTCGCCGTCGTAGAGGTCCTTCTGGATCTGGAGCTGGCGAGCGTCGAGCTTCACGCGTCCGGACTCGTAGAGCTTCGAGTCCATGCGCATGTCGGCGAGGTCCTTCTCGGTGAGGTCGCTCGGCAGGTAGCGCTTCGAGCCCGGACCGTTCCAGTTCGGCTGGTGCGCCTCCATGAGGTTCACGAACGCGAAGAACGGCCGCGCGGGGTCGCGGTCGTCGAGCCAGCTCCGTACCCGCGCGAGGGTGAAGGCGGAGCCGTCGTCGTGGACTCCCGAGCGGAAGTCCGCGAGCACCCGGAGCGGGAGAAGGTCGAAGATGCTGTGGTGGAGCGCATGAAGCTGCTTCCACACCGGCTCGAAGTGCGCGAAGCCGCGGTGCGTGCCCGACAGCCCTCCGAGCCACGGGTTGTTGGTGAAGCACGCGGTCTGGTAGCCGGCAGAGCCGAGCACCTCGGCGAGGGTCGGCACGTCGGCCGCGAGGAAGAGGTGCTTGGCGAGGACGTGGTGGCTCGCCGGGTAGAGCCCGGTGAAGAGCGAGGTGTGCGCGGGCAGCGTCCACGGCGCCACCGTGCGCGCGTTCTCGAACAGCACGCCTTGCGCCGCGAGCGTGGTCAGGAAGGGTGTCGTGTCGCGGGCGTAGCCGTAGGGCGTGAGGTGGTCGGCGCGGGTGGTGTCGAGCACCACCACCAGCACGTTCCAGTCGCGGGCGGGAGCGCCGGCGTCGCGCTCGACGTCGAGCTTGCGGCCGAGCGCCGTCTCGGCGGGCCGTGGCACCGCGATCAGCGGATAGACCGACGGCAGCCCGAGGAGCACCACCAGCAGCGCCGCGAGACGCGCGTGGAATGCGACCCGGAAGAGGGGCGCCAGGAACGCCACGCGCGCGACCCGCGCGAGCGCTCCGCCCACGCCGAGCGCCACCCCCAGCGACACCGCGGCGAACGCCGCCCACTGCGCGGCGGACGGGTTCGGCACCTTGGTCAGGTACGGGTTGCCGGCGAGGGCGAGCTTCATGGCGAGCCGCCACGCCATGAGCAGGAAGAAGGGCAGGATCCAGCCCATGAGCTCGGCGACGCTCGAGGTCTCGTCGCGTGACGGCCGCCCGAGCACCGCGCGCACCGCCGTGACGAGCACCAGGAACGTCGCGAAGAGCGCGGCGTAGAGCCCCATGGCCTCGAGGAGCACCTCGGGCCGCAACAGCGCCAGGTTCTCGGGCGTGAGCGTGCCCAGCACGTGGAAGCGCCGGGCCATGATGCGGACGTCCTCGAACGTCCCCCACGTCACGCCGGCGGAGGCGCCGAGGGCGAGGGCGGCGCGCAGCTCGCGCGCCCAGGATCCGGAAGGTCGTGTGGTCATCGGGAGAGGATCGACAGGATGGCGGCGGCGGCGGCGAAGCGTACTCGAGTGTCGGAGTCGCCGAGCAGCGGCACGAGCGTCTCGACCTCGGTCTCGCCGCCGCTCTTGCCGAGCGCGCGCGACGCGGTCTGACGCACGAGGGGGTCCGGGTCGGCGAGGCCGGTACGGATCCCACTCACGCCCGCGGCGCCCATCTGACCGAGCTCGCGGAGCGCCTGGGCGCGCTGGTAGCGATCGACCGTGGGCGTCTCGACCGCCACCTCGGGTGGCGGTGGAGGCGGCTGGTCGGGCGCCGCCCGGCGCCCCGCGAGCAGCGCGCCCGCGAGCGCGCCGAGCGAGCCGAAGGTGCCTTGCTTCTGCGTCACGTAGGCCCGTCCCTGCGGGTCGCCCATCTTCTCCAGCGCGAGCGCGGCCTGGTCGCGGACCAGCTCGCTCGGGTCACCGAGGGCTTCGCGGAGCAGCGGCACCGACTCGGCGTCGTCGAGCACCGCGAGCTTCTCGAACGCGCGCACCCGCTGGGTGGGATGCTTGGAGCGCGCGAAGTCGCGCAGCAGCGGTAGGCCGGTCGCGTCCTTGAGGTCGGCGAGGGCGGCGGCGGCGATGAGCCGCACCTCGTCGGAGGAGTCCTCGAGGCCGACGCGCAGCACCGGGATGGTGCGGGGATCGTCGTACTTGTCGAGGACGCGCACCACCTCGGCGCGATACCACGCCTCGGGGTCCTGGATGAGCGTCTCCAGCACCGTGAACGCGGATGGATCGCCGAGGCGGCCGAGGCGCTCGGTGGCCCACAGCTTGTCGTCGCGCGTGCCGGTGCGCGCCTCGCGGCGCAGGTAGCGCAGCGCGGTGTTGTCGTTCATGCGCGCGAGCTCGTCGGCGGCGAGGCGCCGTACCCGTACGTCCTCGCTCGCGAGGTCGGCGCGCAGGGCGGCGCGCGCCTTGCGCCCGCCGATACGGCGGATGGCGTGGGCAGCGGCGGTGCGGGTGTCGAGCGACGGGTCGCGCTCGACGACACGGTCGAGCGGCTCGATGAAGCGCTCGAGGCCGGTGTCCTCGATCTCCTCGATGGCGAAGCCGCGCTTGTCCTCGCCGGGATCGACGAGCGCGAGCGCCAGCACGCGCTCGCTGAGCTCCTCGAGGATCCGCCACTTCGGGTCGCCAGGCGCCCGCGCCAGGTCCTGGTAGCGACCGAGGCCGGTGGTGCCGGTGTCGGTCACGATCTCCCACGCCGCCACCACGCTCACCTGCTCCGCGTCGAGGGGTGCTGGCGGCTCTCGTGCCGCCAGCCCCTGCACCAGCACCTCGAGACCCGCGCGGTCGCCCGCGGCGAGCAGCTCGTCGAAGCGCTCGCCTGGCCCGTTCGCCGCGGCGCGCGCCGTGCCGGCGACAGCGACCAGCACCGCCGCGAGGCAAGGAACCACCACGCACGGCGCCGCCGTCGGCGTGCCTCGGCGGAGGGAGGGTCGCGGACCCGGCCTCACGTGTTCGCCCAGCAGGCCGCGGCGTGCTCGGGGCCGCGTGGCGTGAGGCCCGGCGCCTCGACACGGCAGCGCTCCTGGGCGAGCGGGCAGCGTGGGTGGAAGTGGCAGCCGGTGGGCGGATCGATCGGACTCGGCACGTCGCCGACCGGCACCGCCGCTCTGCGCCGGCGGCGCGGGTCGGGGTCCGGCACCGACTCGAGCAAGAGCCGCGTGTAAGGGTGGGCGGGCGCGGAGAAGATCGTGGCGGTCGGGGCGACCTCGATCAGCCGGCCCAGGTACATCACCGCGACCCGCCGGCTCATGTGCCGCACCACGCGCAGGTCGTGAGAGATGAAGAGCATCGTGAGGTGGAGCTCGCGCTGCAGGTCGGCCAGCAGGTTGAGGACCTGTGCCTGGATCGAGACGTCGAGGGCGCTCACCGGCTCGTCGGCGACGATCAGCTCGGGATCCAGCGCGAGCGCGCGCGCGATGCCGACGCGCTGGCGCTGGCCGCCGCTGAACTCGTGGGGGTAGTGGGAGGCGTGCTCGGGCGTGAGCCCGACGCGGTGGAGCAGCTCGGTGACGCGCTCGCGGCGCTCGGCGCGAGTCCCGACGCCGTGGATCACGAACGGCTCCTCCAGCGCCTCGCCGACCGTCATGCGCGGGTTCAGGCTCGCGTACGGGTCCTGGAAGACGATCTGCATCCGCTTGCGGAAGGCCTTGAGCTCGGCGCGCGAGAGTGCCGCCACGTCACGCCCCCGAAAGAGCACCGAGCCCGAGGTGGGCTCGATCAGGCGCAACACCAGGCGGCCGAGCGTGGACTTCCCGCAGCCGCTCTCGCCCACCAGCCCGAGGGTCTCGCCCGGCCACACCTCGATGCTCACGTGATCGACGGCGCGCACCTCGCCGCGCCGTCCCGAGAGCATTCCCGCGCGCACCGGGAAGCTCTTGGTGAGATCGCGGGTGACGAGCAGCGGCTCGGCGGTCTCGCGCGAAGCTGGACCGGCGTGTTGGCTGGCGTGCGCGGCGGCGGTCATGGCGCGTCGCCCTGGAGCTCGTGGTAGGGGCACGCGACGAGGTGCGCGGGATCGCCCGCCACTGCCAGGAGCGGCGGCGCGTCACTCGCGCACACGGGCCGCGCGAGCGCGCAGCGGTCGCGGAAGGCGCAGCCGCTGGGGCGGGAGCCGATGTCGGGGACCGCGCCCGGGATCGAGGCGAGCCGCGCGCCCGCCGCCGCCGTTGGCATCTGCTGGCGCGGCAGGCTGCGGATCAGCCCGCGCGTGTAGGGATGGCGCGGGTTCTCGAAGAGCTGCGTGGTGGGTGCGGTCTCGACGATCTTGCCCGCGTACATCACCGCGACCGCGTCGGTGACCTCGGCGACCACGCCGAGGTCGTGGCTGATGAGCAGCATCGCCATGCCGAGCTCCTCGCGCAGCTCGGCGAGGAGGTCGAGGATCTGCGCCTGGACCGTGACGTCGAGGGCGGTGGTCGGCTCGTCGGCGATGAGCAGGTCGGGCCGGCAGCGCGAGCGCCATGGCGATCATCACGCGCTGGCGCATGCCGCCGCTCATCTGACCGGGGTAGTCGTCGATTCGCCGCGCGGGGTCCGGCATCCGCACGCGCTCGAGCAGCTCGATCACGCGCTCGGTGAGCTCGCGTCCGCGCACTCCCTGGTGGAGGCGGATCGCCTCGCCGATCTGGTTGCCGACCGTGAACACCGGGTTGAGCGACGTCATCGGCTCCTGGAACACCATCGAGATCCGGTTGCCGCGGATCTTGCGCAGCTCGGGCTCGTGGAGGGTGATCAGGTCGGTGCCGTCGAAGCGGATCTCACCGGCGGCGATTCGCCCGGGCGGCGACGGCACGAGCCGCAGGATCGAGAGCGCCGTGAGGCTCTTGCCGCATCCGGACTCGCCGACCACTCCGAGCGTGCCGCCGCGCTCGAGGCTGAGGTCGATGCCGTCGACGGCTGCGACCTCGGTGGCGCCGCGCCCGAACACGGTGCGCAGCCCGCGCACCTCGAGGAGCGGCGTGGTGGTCGTCGCGGTGGCTGCGCGGGTCACGGATCGGGCCTCGGGTGGCGCGGGGCGCTGCGCCGGCCGCGCGCGTCCGCCTCCACGGCGCAGCTACGCGGACCGGCTCACACCTTCCCGTACAGGATGGCGCGAGCTTCGGTTTCGGTCAGCAGGCCCTTCCGTACCAGGATCCGCAACAGGAGCCGGATCTGCTTGTCGACCGACAGCATCTCCGGATCGGCTGGCGCGCTCGCGGGCGGAGGCACGGCCGCCGTCGCGCCCGCCGCAGGTGGGTGCGACGGGCCGTGTGCCACCTCGGGGGCCGGATTCGGCGCAGGCGGGACCACCACGTTGGTGGTGGGCGGCTCGTAGAAGTGGAGCCGCGAGATGCCGCCATCGTCCGCCTCGCGCTCGTCGGCCCGGCGCAGGCCCTCGAGGATGAGCGCATCGTTGCTCTCGAAGATGGTGCGCTGGACCTCGGGCGGGTGGGGCTTGAGCGTGAACGTCCCGGCGATCCAGTTCACCAGCTCGTACGCGGCCTGGGGGCCCTGGACGTGGTCGGTCTCGGCGTGAACGATGTGCCCGTCGGTGAGGAAGATGCGAGCGTTGCCGAGTGGACCGCTCAGGTGGATGGCGACGGTCTTCCCGCCCGCGCCGAGGATCTGGAGGATGTCGAGGATGCCCATTTCCTCGAGGGTCCCGGCGACGCCCTGGTCGCGGGTGTCGATCGCGCGGATCAGCTCTTCCTTGCTGAAGCGCTCGATCACCATCTCCTTCGAGGGGTGGTGGGCGGTGTCGAGCTCGACTCCACCGAGGCGGATCTTCTTTCCCGGCACCGGTGCGGCCGAATAGCACTTCGAGATCGCGCCTTGCAGCTCGGTCTCGCCGGCCAGGTAGGTCCGCACCTGCGGGATGCCGGACAGGAACTTGAGCTCGTCGACCGACGCGGTGTCCTCGGGGCGCGAGACCGCGAGGTGCAGCACCTTGCGCGGGGCGCGCTCGAGCTTGAGCGGCAGCACCGAGTGATCGCGAGCGAACGCCGCCGGGACGAGCTCCAGCGCGTCCATCTCGACCTCGGTCTGCGCGAGGCTGACGACCGGCATCTGGAAGATCTCGCTCAGCACCTGGTTGAGCGTCGACTCCTTGATGAAGCCGAGCTTGTTGAGGATCGTGCCGAGCTTGCCGCCCCAGCGGTTCTGGTGAGCGAGCCCGGCGTTGAGCTCGAGCTGCGAGATGGCCTTGCGGGCCATCAAGAGCTGCCCGATCGGAACCCGCTGAGGGGACGAGGACGTCATGATGTCGGTGGCGCCGGAGCGCCGATTTCGACGCTAACAAGCGGGGAGTGACGAGTCAACGAAACTCGGTGAACGCCACTCGATTGGCTTCCGCTCCGACGGAGCGGGGGCGCTCCAGGGCGTCCCGTGGGTTTCAGCGCGCGGGGTCGGAGAGGAAGCACCGCGAGTCGCCGTGGGCGACCGGGTAGAGCGGCGGCGTCTCGGCGCGGCAGCGGTCGAAGACCTTCGGGCAGCGGGTGTGGAAGTGGCAGCCCGCGGGCGGGTTGGCGGGCGACGGCACGTCACCGAGCACCGGCACGACGCGGCGCGCGCCGGTCGGGTCGATGGTCGGTACGGCGGCGAGCAGCGCCTGGGTGTAGGGGTGCTGCGGCGCCGCCATCAGCGCCTCGGTGTCGCCGTGCTCGACGACCCGCCCCAGGTACATCACCGCGACCCGGTCGGCGAGGTAGCGCACCACGCCGAGGTCGTGGGTGATGAAGAGGTAGGCGAGGCCGAGCTCCTGCTGGATGTCGCGCAGCAGGTTCAGGATCTGCGCCTGGATCGACACGTCGAGGGCGGAGACCGCCTCGTCGCAGATCAGAAGCTCGGGCTCGACGGCGAGCGCCCGCGCGATGCAGATGCGCTGGCGCTGGCCGCCCGAGAACTCGTGCGGGTAGCGCGTCATGTGGCGCGGGTCGAGCTTGACCCGCTCGAGCAGCGCCGCGACCCGCTCGCCGCGCTCGGCGTCGCTCGCTCCGATCCCGAACGAGCGCATCCCTTCGCTCACGATCTCGCGCACCCGCAGGCGCGGGTTGAGGGAGGCCATGGGGTCCTGGAACACGATCTGGAGCTTGCGCCGGTAGGGATGGAGCTCGTCGCGCGCGAGCGCGAGGAGGTCGGTGCCCTCGAAGAGCACGCGGCCGGCGCGCGCCGGGATCAGCCGCAGGATCGAGCGCCCCACGGTGGTCTTGCCGCACCCCGACTCGCCCACCAGCGCGAGGGTCTTGCCGGCCTCGATCGTGAGATCGACGCCGTCGACGGCGCGCACGTGACCGACGGTCTTGCGGAAGACGCCCTTCTTGATCGGGAACCAGGTCGAGAGGCCCTCGACCTGGAGCAGCGGGGAGGCCTGCGTGGCGACCGGCTTGGCGTGCGCGCTCATGGCAGGAGCCCCGCGGTGACCGCGTGGCACCACACCTGGTGGTCGCGCTCGCGGGTCTCGACGGGAGGCACGCGCTCGGCGCAGTAGGCGAGCACCGCCGGGCAGCGGTTGGCGAAGCGACAGCCGTCCGGCCACTCGGTGGGCGGAGGCACCACGCCGGCGATCTCGTGGAGCCGCACGCCGCGCGGCGCGCGCGCCGGGATCGAGCGCACCAGGCCGCGCGTGTAGGGGTGCAGCGGCGCGTCGATGACGTCGCGGGTGCGGCCGGTCTCGACGATGCGCCCGGCGTACATGACCGCGACCCGGTCGGCGAGCTCGCTCACCACGCCGAGGTCGTGGGTGATGAGGATGATCGTCATGCCGAGGTCGCGGCGGAGGTCGCGGAGCAGCTCGAGGATCTGCGCCTGGATGGTCACGTCGAGGGCCGTGGTGGGCTCGTCGGCGATCAGGAGCTTGGGGTGGGTCGAGAGCGCCATCGCGATCATCACGCGCTGCTTGAGGCCGCCCGAGAGCTGATGCGGGTAGGCGTCGAAGCGCTGCTCGGGATCGGGGATGCCGACGCGCTTGAAGAGCGCCACGGTGCGCTCGCGCGCCGCCGCCTTGGTGACCTTCTCGTGGAGGCGGATGGCCTCGACCACCTGCGCGCCGCACGGCACCACCGGGTTCAGGCTCGTCATCGGTTCCTGGAAGATCATCGCGATGTCGAAGCCGCGCACCGCGCGCATCTCGTTGACCGAGAGCGCCAGGACGTCGCGTCCTTCGAGGACGATCGAGCCGGCGTCGATGCGCCCCGGCTTGGGCACGAGGCGCAGCAGGCTGAGCGCGCTCATCGACTTGCCGCACCCGGACTCGCCGACCAGCGCGAACACCTCGCCGCGCTCGATCGTGAAGCTCACGTGGTCGACCACGGGCACACGTCGCCCGTCGCTGGGGAAGGTGGTGGTGAGGTCCGAGACGGTCAGCAGCGGCGGCATCGGGGAGGCTCTCGGCGCGGGTCGGGTATCACTGGTTCTCGCGCAGCGTGCGCGGGTCGAGGACGTCGCGGATCGCGTCGCCGACCACGTTCACGGCGAGGATCAGCACCAGGAGCGCGATGCCGGCCGCGGTCAGGTTCCACCACACCGCGGGCTCGCGGGCGAGCTCGTCGCGGGCGCGGTCGATCATCTGCCCCCAGCTCCCCTGCACGCCGATGCCGAGGAACGAGAGCACCGCCTCCGAGAGCACCAGGCCGGAGAACGTGAGCACGAAGGTGATCACGATCAGGTGCGACAGGTTGGGCAGGATGTGGCGGAACACGATCCGCACCTCGCTCACGCCGAGGGCGCGCGCCGCCTGCACGTACTCCATCTCGCGCAGCTTGAAGGTCTCGCCGCGCGACATGCGGCAGAAGTTGACCCAGCTCGTGACGCCGAGGGCGATGCACACCTGCAGCGTGCCGCGTCCGAGCGCCATCACCAGCGCGATCACCAGGAGCAGCGCCGGCATCGACGCGAGGGTGGACATGACGAAGAACACCGCGTCGTCGACCTTGCCGCCGACGAAGCCGGCCGACACCCCGAACAGCAGCGCGAGCGGGATCGCGATCAGGCTGGTCACGCCGCCGATCAGGAGCGCCACGCGCGCGCCCTTGAGCAGCAGGTACAGGCAGTCGCGCCCGAGCACGTCGGTGCCGAGCGGGTGCTTGCCGGGATGCTCGAGCGGTGCGCCGCCGTAGAACTCGACCTTCGCGAACGGCGCCGAGTAGCTCTTCTCCTGCGAGCCTGCGAACAGGCGGTCGATGGGGCTGCGGGCCTCGTGAGCGGCCACCGCGTCGCCGCCCACGGCGGCGCCGCCCACCCAGCGCACCGAGTCGACGAGCGCCACGACCAGGTAGAGCGCGATCACCACCAGCGCGACCGGGCGGCGCCGCACCAGGTCGCGCGAGGCCTCGAGCCACAGGCGGTCGCGGCGGATGGCGCGCGCCACCCCCACGGCGCCCACCAGCATCGCCACGACCACCAGGTTGGAGATCATCCAGGGCTCGTTCATGGGGTGCTCATCGCATGGAGGGCCGCGGTCCCTCGCGGCCGCCAGGGTCCGGTCGCGAAGGATCGCGACCCTCCACGGGGAGCCCTCCGCCCGCGCTCATTCCAGTCGCACGCGGGGGTCGACGAGGGCGTACGAAACGTCGGTCAGGATCTGCGCCACCACGAACAGCAACGCCCCGATGTAGACCATCGTGCGCAGGGTCGAGAAGTCGTTCCCCTGGATCGCGTCGACGGTCACCGAGCCGAGGCCCGGGATGCCGAAGAACGACTCGAGCAAGAGCGCGCCCGTGAACAGGAACGGGATCTGGATCACCACGTTGGTGAGCACGGGGATGAGCGCGTTGCGCAGCACGTGGCGGCCCATCACCCGCGCCTCGCCGCAGCCCTTGGCGCGCGCGGTGCGCACGTAGTCGCGGCTCGTCTCCTCGACGAAGACGGTGCGGTAGAGGCGGATCTCGGCGCCCAGCTCGGCCGCGAGCCCCACCACGATCGGCATCGCCACGAAGCGCGCGATCACGGCGATCGAGCGGTCGAAGCCCGAGATCGGGAACCACTTGAGGAGCTTCCCGATCAGGAACTGCGCACCCACGATGTAGAGCAGGATCGAGACGCTCATCGCGACCACGCACAGCACCAGCCCCATGCGGTCGATGTAGGTGTTGCGGAAGAACGCCACGAAGAGCGAGAGCGGCACCCCGATCAGCACGCCGAGCACGAAGAGCGGCACGGTGAGCGTCAGGCTCGGACCCGCGCCGGCCTTGAGCCGCTCGACGATCGGCGCGCTGTCCGCGTCGCTCTTGCCGAACTCGAAGGTGAGCGCCTTGCGGAAGTGATCGAAGAGCAGGTTCGACTTGGGGTCCTGCCACGGCCACAGCGGACGATCGTAGCCATGCTCCTTCTTCCAGTTCTCGATCACCTTGGGCGACGCCTTCTCGCCCACCGCGCGCCTCGCCATGTTGTCGGGGCTCGCCACCGAGAAGAACAAGATGAAGAGGAACAGCAGCACGCCGAGCACGGTGACGACCCCGTAGAGCAGGCGGCGCAGCACGTAAGCGAGCATTCACTGCCTCTCGCGCAGGAAGGTCACGATGCCGGGCACCGTCACCGCGATGCCGAGGATCGCGAGGGTGTAGGCCGGCCACATCACCGGGTGGTTCCACGCGAGCCGCGTGGCGTCGCGGATCTCGGGTTCCACGTCCCGATACTTGGTCATCGGCGTCGACATGCCGAACGGCTTGACGTTCTTCACCCACTGGTGGCGCAGCGAGTAGGCCTCGTTGAACATGAGGTCGATCATCGGCGCGTCGTGCTCGGTGATCGCGCGCAACTCGCGGATCAGGCGCATGCGCTCGTCGTCGTTGTCGCGCGCCTTCATGAGCTCGAAGAGCCGGTCGTACTCCGGGTTCGAGTAGTTCATGTCGTTGGGACCGCCGAACTTCACGCGTCCCTGCGCGGTGTCGAGAAGGAACAGGAAGTTCTCGGGGTCCGGGTAGTCGGCCGACCAGCCCCAGAAGTAGACCTGGTGGGCGCCCTTCTTGAGCTTCTCCTGGAACTGGTTGTAGTTGGTCGCGTCGATGCGGATGTCGAGGCCGATCTGGCGCCACTCGTCGACGAAGAACTGGTTGCGCAGGATGCCGTCGACGGTGGTGTCGCCGGTGTCGAAGGTGAGTCGCAGCGGCTTGCCGGTCGCGGGGTCGATGCCGCCCGGGTAGCCCGCCTCGACGAGCACCGCCCGCGCCTTGTCGAGGTCGACCTTCCGGTACGGGTTCTGGTAGCTCGCCTCGTAGCCGAAGATCGAGCTCGGGATCATGTACTCGGCGGGCACGCCGCGGCCGTTGAGGAAGAGGCGCAGCCACTCCTTGGTGTCGACGCACAGGCTCATCGCCTGGCGCAGGAGCCGCGCTTTCTCGCCGCCGCCGTGGCCGACGGTCTTGTCCATCATGTTGAAGCCCAGGTAGTAGAACGCGGGCTCGATGGTCTTCTCGAGGCGGATGCCGAGCTCGGCCATCTCGGGCGTGAGCTGGCCGTTGGCGATCACCTTGTCGAAGCTCTCCTTCACGATCCCCGAGGCGTCGTAGTAGCCCTGCAGGAACTTGTTGAAGCGGGGGATGTCTTCCTTCTCGCGGCGGTACTCGAGGCGCTCGACGAACGGCAGCGGCTTGCCGACGTAGGCCGCGTCGAGGCGACCCATCTCGGCGTCGCCGGGCTCGCCCTCGGATGGATAGACGGTGGCCGGCAGCTTCCACTCGGGGTGGCGGTAGCCGTACCAGTTCTTGTTCACCTCGAGGACGATGCGCGCCTGCTTGTCGTAGTGGGTGATGGTGTACGGCCCGGTGGAGACCGGGTGGTCCTGGATGAGCGGGTGGCCGTCCTTGCCGTTGTAGTAGGCGACCGCCTCCCACGGCACGGGCGTCGAGAACGGGAACGCGAGCCAGTAGAGGATCTGGGGGTAGGGGTGATCGAGGACGAGGTCGAGGGTGGCGTCGTCGACCACCACGATCCCCTCGATCGGTCCCACCGCGGCGTACTGTTCGTGGGCGGGCTTGGTCACGAACGACGGGTCGCTCTTGCGGCGCGCCTCGAGCCGCTCGATGAACTCCTTGAACCCGAGCACGTTCGACATCGGGTCGACGAACGGGCTCACGACCTTGGGGTCGGCGACCCGCATGTACGCGAACTCGAGGTCCTTCGCGACCATCGGGCGCGTCTTGCGGCCCGCGCCGCCGAGCTCGAAGCAGGGGTCGTCGGCGTAGATCAGCTCGGGCAGGAACTCGATCCGGTAGCGGATCTTGCCGTCGGGTAGGTGCTCGGCGACCGGGATCGACTTCGCCATGCCCGGGATGAGCGTGTAGGGGCGCTTGAGGAAGTGGTACTCGAGCGGGGTGTCGAAGATGTTGCCCGTGAAGGCGTGCTCGACCGTGGTGTACGAGACCTGCGGGTCGAGGGTCTTGGGCGCTTCCTCGAACGCGGTGTAGAGGACCTTCCGGCCCTGGTCCGCGGCTGGATACGGGTTGTTGGTGCAGGTGGCGGAGAAAGACGCGAGCGCGCCGATCGCGAGCGTGCCGAGCGCGCTCGTCCAGCGTCGCGCGACAGGCGTCATGGGCTGGGTCTCCGCAGGCTCACGTCACGTCTCCCGTCACGTCCTCGTCACGCTCGACCGTACTTAACGGGGCACGCGTGGCGCAAGGGTGTCCGGCGACAGGGGATGGAACCCCGTCGCTACGATGGTTCCGTCGCGCGCGGGTCCCGTCCCGCCACGGCGACCATGGCCCCTCGATCGGGGTTGTCGCGTCCAGATCGACGATCGTGGCGCCGGCGGGTGGGTTCACGCGAAACAGCGTGGCGGGCACCTGCGGGTCGAGGTCGGCGCGTGGCACCGAGATACGGAGCTTGAAGGCGTGGCCGGGGACCTCGAGGAGCGTGGCGCTCGGCACCGCCTGGTCGGCGCCTTCCCACGCGGCGTGGTAGCGGACCGCGCCGTCGGGAGCGAGCTCGTCGAGGGAGAGCGGCGCGGCGGTGCGCGGGTCGAGCGTGAGGCGGCGCGGGCCGACCGTCGCCGACGCCGGCACGTCGACCACGTACGCCTCGCCGTCGTCACTGGCGTGGATCGTGAGGCCCTGCGCGGTGGCGAGCGGCGTCGCGAGGAGCGCATCGACCAGCGACGACGCCGGCAGCGGCGGCAGCACCAGCGACGGCGTGTAGCTCGCCTGCTCGGGGCCGACGGTGCCGTGGAAGAACTGCTTGTCGATCGAGCTGTAGGCGGTGAGGTGCGTGCCGTCGATGGCGAGCACCAGCGTCGGCCCGATCAGGCTCAGCGTCTCGAAGCGCAGCGAGGCGGGGCGGATCGCCACCAGCGCCGCGTCCGACGAGTACGAGTCCTGGTCGACGGTGACCTCGACCCCGGCCTTGGCGCGGAAGCCGCGCACCCGCTCGCGGCGCTCGACCACGCGCCGCAGCGCCTCCTCGGGGGCGAGCGTCGGGCCGATCGGCTTGGGCGGGGGAACGGGCGGGCAACCCGCCGCGAACGCGAGCACCAGCGCGCCGAGCGCGGCTCGCCGTGCAGCCGACGCGCCCCGGCTCACGGAGCCGTGCCGGCGGCCGGCTCCGGGTGGCCGGTCAGCTCCTCGAGCTTCTTGCGGACCTCGGCCTTCGAGGCGTCGAGCTCGAGGGAGCGGCGGTACGTCTCGATCGCGCGCTGCTTCTTGCCGGCCTTGGCGTAGGCGTCGCCCAGGTGCTCGGTGATGACCGGGTCCTCGGGCACCAGCTCGACGGCGTGCTCGAGCGTCGCCACCGCCTCGTCGTAGTGGCCGCGCCGGAACTGCACCCAGCCCAGGCTGTCGACGTAGTAGCCGTCGTCGGGGTCGACCTCGAGGGCGCGGCGGATGAGCGCCTCGGCCTCGTCGAGGTTCAGGCCGCGCTCCGCCCACGTGTAGCCCAGGTAGTTGAGGGCGCGGGCGTGACGCGGATCGCGTTCGATCACCGCCGTCATCTCGGCCTCGGCCTCGGCCGCGCGGCCCTGCTTGTCGTAGAGCACGCCGAGGTCGAAGCGCACGTTGGTGTCGTGGGGCGCCAACGCCTTGGCCTTCTCGAGCGCCTCGATCGCATGGAGCGGCTGGCCGCCCTTTTCGTGCGTGTACGCCAGGACTCGATAGAGCCGGACCTTGGGGTCGGGAGCCTCGCGCACCGGCGTCGCGCCCTCCTCGCTCGGCTCGGCCACGGGGCCAGGAGGCTCGGCTCCGGCGGGGGTATCGGCGGCGTCGTTGGCGGCGTTGGCGTGGACCAGTGCCTCCTCGAGCAGCTTGGTCGCGGCGGCGGGGTCGTTTTTCTCTTCGACCAGGAGCACCGCCATCCGCAGCCGCGAGTCGACGTATTCGGGCAGCTCCGGGCCGACCTTCGCGAACGCGTCGAGGGCGCCGTCGACGTCGCCCTTCTTGGCGCGCGCCAGGCCGAGGTAATACGCGACCTTGACCATCTCGGGCCGCTCCGATCGGCCTTGCCCCAGCGCTCGTAGAGCATCGCGAGCTCGATGAGCGCGCGCTCCGACTCGGGCTGGAGATCGAGGGCCGCCCGGAACTGCTGCTCGGCCTCGGCGTACTGGCCGAGGCTGGCCTGCACCTGGGCGAGGGTCGAGCGCGCCTGGAACGACTGCGGATCGACCGCGACCAGCCGCGTGAGCAGCGCGACCGCGTCGTCGAGGCGGTTCTGGCGCACGCGCAGCAGCGCGAGCTGGAAGAGCGCGCCCGGGTCCTGCGGGTTGGCGGCGAGGATCGACTCGTAGCTCTGCGCGGCGCGCGCCGGGTCGGTGGTGGCGTAGATGCGCGCGAGCTGGAACTGTGCGTCGGAGTAGCCCGGGTCGAGGGCGAGCGCGTGCTTGAGGTGCTCGAGGGCGCGCTCGGGCTGGCCGAGATCGAAGTAGACCTTGGAGAGCGTGGTCTGGAGATAGGGCGACTGCGGGTCCGCCATCGCGGCGATCTCGAACCACCGGATCGCGTCGCCGTACTGGTGGAAGATGAGCGCGCGGTTGGCCTGGATCGTCGCCAGGTACGACTCGGCGTTGCCGGTCACCGCCACCGGCGGCTCGGCGGGCGGCGCCGCGGGCGGCATCTGCGAGGGCGGCACCGTCGCGGCACAGCCCGCGAGGGTGAGCGGCGCGAGGATGCGCAGCGCGAACGGCAGTCGTCGGGATGGAATTCGCATCGAGACGGTGGCCCCTGGGTTTGACTGGGAAAGGCGCGCCCTAACGTAATGCGCAAAGGCGGACGTGGCGCCGCACATTTTCTCGGGGGTCTGGCCCAGACCCCCGCCCCGCCCGGTAGGGGCGGCCCCTGTGGCCGCCCGCGTTTCGGCGGGGCCCCACCCCGAGCCACTCGGCTCGAGCTCACGGCGTCGCGCAGCGACGCGCCGAGTGCCAGGTCCGATCGTGGCGCGAACCGCGAGCCCGATCGTGGCGCGTGCGCGCTCCGAGTCGACGTCCGGGCACATGCTTCGCGCCGCGATTGGATAGGATCGGCGGTCATGAGCGGCGCGGCGCGGGAACCGAGCTCGGTGGCGATCACTCGCCGCCGTCTCCTCAGGTGGGGCGTCGGCGGCACGCTCCTCCTCGGCGTCGGCTCGCTGGTGTGGCGGGCGCGCCGCGCGCCCCTCGCCGAGCCCGCGTGGGCGGCGGGGCCGTGGAAGGTCCTGAGCCGCGTCGAGGCGGTGATCGTGGCAGCGGTCGCCGCGCGCCTGCTCGATCCCGGTGACGCCGAGAACGCGGCCGCGCCCGACCTGCTCGCGGTGACCCGCTTCTTCGATCGCTTCCTCCACCTCGCGCATCCCGAGGTGCGGCGCGACCTGCGCGCGCTGCTCGGCGCGTTCGATGGCGTGGGGCCGCTCTCGGTCGGCCTGCCGGGGCGCTTCGTGAATCTGCCGCTCGACGAGCAGGCCCGCGTGCTCGTGCGCTGGGAGCGCGGGCCGCACCCGATGCGAATGGGCTTCACCGCGCTCAAGCAGCTCTCGTTCATGGCCCACTACGGCCGCGACGCCACGTGGCCGGCGCTCGGCTACGACGGGCCGATCGTGCCGCGCGGCTACGCAGGCGGCGAGGGCGCGTGGTTCGATCCCGCGTGGGCCGCGGCGGACGGCGACGACCTCGTCGGCGCCGATGGGCGCCGCAGGAAGGCGAGTGCCACGTGATCGTCAAAGGGCGCTCGTTGACCAAGGCCTTCCACCGCCGCTGCGACGTGGTGGTGGTGGGCACCGGCGCCGGTGGCGCGATGTGCGCGCGCCAGCTCGCGCGCGCCGGCCGCGACGTCGTGGCCCTCGAGATGGGCGGCTTCCACCGCCCGAGCGAGTTCACCCAGCGCGAGGACGAGATGCTGCCGATGCTCTTCCAGGAGCGGGCGGCGCGCGCCACCAAGGACATGTCCGTGACCGTGCTCCAGGGGCGCGGCGTGGGCGGCTCGACGGTCCACAACACCAACCTCTGCAAGCGCACACCCGACGCGGTGCTCGACGAGTGGGCACGACGCTTCGGCGTGAGCGGCTGGTCGCCGGCCGAGGTGGCGGCGGACTTCGCGGCCACCGAGAAGGACCTCTCGGTGTCGGTCCTCGGCGAGGCGCAGCTCAACGCCGCCAACCGCATCATGAAGACGGGGACCGAGGCGCTCGGCTGGAAGGGCGGGTTCCTGTCGCACAACCGCGTGGGGTGCGTGGGTTCGGGCTTCTGCGAGCTCGGCTGCGCCTTCAACGCCAAGCAGAACGCCCTCAAGGTGCTGATCCCGGACGGGCTCGCCGCGGGCCTCGACGTCTACTCCGACTGCGAGGTGACGGCGGTGAAGGTCGAGCGCGGCCGCGCCGTCGGCGTGAGCGGGCGCTACGTCGACGCCGACGGTCTGCCGCTCGGCGAGTTCGAGGTCAGCGCCGATGCCGTGGTGCTGGCGGGCTCGGCGGTCGGCACCGCGGCGCTGATGCTGCGCTCGGGCCTCCCCGATCCTCACTCCGAGGCGGGGCGCCATCTCCACCTCCACCCGGGAGCGCCGGTGGCCGGTGTCTACGACGAGCCGGTGCTGGGCTGGAAGGGGATCCCGCAGTCGTGGGAGGTGATGGAGTTCCTCGACTTCGAGCGCGACGACAAGCGGGTGTGGATCGTCGGCAACTTCGCGCACCCGATCGGCACCGCTACCAACCTGCCTGGCTTCGGCCCCGAGCACGCGCGCCTCATGGGCGAGTACGCGCACCTGGTGGTGTTCACGCCGATGCTCCACGACCGTACCGAGGGACGGGTGACGGTGACCCGGCGCGGCCGGATCCAGCTCCAGTACACGCTGAGCGCCGGTGACCGCGAGCAGATGGCGCTTGGGCTGCGCGAGTCGGCGCGGCTTCACCTGGCCGCCGGGGCGAAGCGCGTGGTGGTGCCGTTCGTCGAGCCGGTCGAGGTCACCAGCGAGCGTGACCTCGGGCTCATCACCGCCGAGCGCCTCGGGCCGCTCGAGCTGCCGGTGCTCGCGGTGCACCCGATGAGCGCCGCGCGCATGAGCGGCTCGGCGAAAGACGGCGTGGTGCGGCCCGACGGGCGCCACCACCAGGTCGAGAACCTCTACGCCGCCGACGGCGGGCTCTTCCCCACCTCGATCGGCGTGCCGCCCCAGATCTCGATCTACACCGCCGGCCGCATCGTCGCCCGCCACGTCGACGCCGCGCTCCCCAGAGCCTCGTAGGGCGGCCCCTGCGGCCGCCCGGCCTCGGTCGTCGCGATCCTCGCGAACGAGTCCCTCGATGGCGATCCGCGACACGCTTCGCCGCCATCGCAAGCGCGTGCTCGGTGTGGCGCTGCTGGCCGCGAGCGGCTGGTTCATCTCGCGGATCCCGCAGGTGAGCTTCTTCTGGAGCGGCCGGGTTCGCGCCAAGCCCGTGACGTGGCTCCTGCCGACCGCCGCTTCGCTGCCGCGCTTTGATCCGAGCCGGCTCACCGAGGTGTCGAAAGACGGCTGGACATTCGCGGTGCCGTGGGGCGCGCCGAGCCTCAGCTACCTCAAGTCGCTTCCAGGCGCCGCCATCTTCCTGTCGCGCAGGATCGAGTTTCCCGATGGCCGGCGCGTACGGCTCAACGCAGCCGATCCGTATTGCGATCCGCTTCCGATCTGGCGTGAGGCGATGAAGCAAGATCCAGCCGGTGGGAAGGCGCGTGCGCTTTTCGGCGAGGCTGCGGGCGGAGACGTCTGGAAGGCGCTCGACGTCGTGTTGCGGACGACTCCGGCCGAGCTTCACCTATGGGTATCCGAGCAGGAGTCGTTCCGCGTCTGGCTGCTGCTCTACCAGAAGGACGTCGCGCTGCCGGATGACCTCGAAGCGGTCTCGGTCCTCCGCTCTCCTCACGCCCACGCCATCCACTACCGGCCCAGGGGCTCGAAGGGCGCCGGGTGGGCGAAGGTCCACGGCGACGATGGCCATTGCACGTCGGTGACGATCGCCGCGCTCGACGGCGCGCCACCGGTCACCGTGGACGAGCTCGGCACGATCCTCGCCACGATCCGCCACACGGAGTCTCCAGCGCCACGAGAGCCGTCGTAGCGACGGGGGTTCCATCCCCCGTCGCCGGCCGCCCCCCCGGCTCATCCGCCTTTGCAGACGCGCTGCACGGCCGCTCGCTATGTTGCGGGCCGATGCGCGTCCTGACTCGCTACGTCACCTCCCAGTTCCTGCGGGTGCTGGCGCTGTGCTTCCTGGGCTTCCTCATCCTGTTCGTGATGGTGGACTTCCTGGAGCGCGTCGACTCCTTCACGCAGCGCGGCATCCCGTTCCACACCGCCGCGCTCTTCTTCCTCTACCGGATCCCGGAGCTCGTCTTCGAGATGATCCCGGTGGCGATGCTGGTGGCCACGTCGGTGGCGATCGGTCGCCTCTCGCAGCTCAACGAGATCACCGCCATGAAGGCGGGCGGGGTGAGCCTCTACCGCGCGATCGTGCTGCCGGTGGCGGTGATCGGCCTCGCCGTGAGCGTGCTGTGCCTGGGCATCAACGAGCTCCTCGTGCCGTGGACCAAGGGTGCCGCGCGCCAGATCATGATGCAGGTCAAGGGGCTCAACCTGATGCGCCCCGCGGGCGACCCGAACGTGTGGTTCCAGGGGACGAGCGACAAGCACGAGATGATCCACATCGAGCGCTTCTTCCCCGAGATCGGGGTGCTCGAGAACGTCACGGTCTACCGGCTCGACGAGGACTTCAAGCCGATCGGGCGCCTCGACGCGCGCATGGCGCGCTGGCTCGAGGACTCGGGCAAGTGGCGCCTGAGCGAGGTGGTCGAGCGCAACCTGCTCACCGGCGGGATCCGCGAGCACAGGACCTTCGACCGCGAGTTCGACTGGAAGCTCGAGGACTTCCGCTCCACCGAGGGCCAGTACAGCGACACCATGTCGTTCGCCGAGCTCCGGCGCTACATCTCGCGCGTCGAGGACCTGGGCTACGACTCGACCCGCTACCGCGTCGACCTCCACAACAAGCTGGCGTTCCCGTTCGTGTGCTTCGTGGTGCCGCTGGTCGCGATTCCGTTCTCGCTGGTGGGCGGACGCGGCGCCGGGTTGGTGCGGAGCCTGGCGTTCGCGGTGGTGGTGGCGGTGAGCTACTTCTTCATCCAGAGCACCGCCATCGCGGTCGGACATGCCGGGCGGCTCTCGCCGTTCGTCTCGGCGTGGATCACCAACGTGCTCTTCGGGCTGGTGGGCAGCTATCGGCTGCTGGAAGTGCCCCAATGAACGCCAAAAACCATGGCAACGGGCACTTGGCGCGCCCTGGCTTGTGCGCGTGCTAGTGGTTTCTGGCAAGAATCGCTAGTCGTTCGCAGCAGTTTTTGCTAGCAGTTGCTAGCGGGTCGCTCCTGGCCGCCCGCCTGGGTCGGCGGTCAGTGGATGGCGGCCGGGGGGCGGCGCACGGGGCGGCGCTTGGCCGGCTCGATGCGCTTCCATACCTCGGCGAAGTCGCTGCCGCGGGTGGCCACCCAGCCGTCGAGGCGGCCGAGGATCCGCCCCACGGCGAGCACCGCCTCCTTGCGCTCGGCTGGGTCCCAGGTGGACCGGAACCGATCCAGCTCGCTGCGGAACGTCTTGCCGAGGGCCTCGAGCGCCGCGAGCTCGTCGCCCGAGATGCCGCGCTTTCGCGCCAGGCGATAGAGCGCGCGGATCCGCACGAGGTCGCCTTCGAGGCGGGCGAGGAGGTCGTCCATGGCCGGGGCTCGTTCGCCGATGGGAACGGATGTTCACTATGCGCGCCCGGGCCACGGGTCGTCAACGCCGGGCCGATCGGCTCAGCGCGGCCAGGGACGCCGCCCGAGGCGCGCGTGCTCGACGAGGAGGCAGCGGTCCTGGACCACGTCGATCCCGGCCCGCGCGAGGAGCTCGGCGGCGGCGTCGTTGCGGATGCCGAGCTGGAACCACACGGCCTTGGGGCGTGCGGCGAGGTCGTCGACGTGGGGCGGGATGTCGCCCGGCCGGCGGAACACGTTGACCAGGTCGATCACGCCGCCGATCTCAGCCACGTGCCGCTTCACCGGCTGACCGAGGATCGTCGTGACCTCGGGGTAGTAGACCGGCACCGGCACGATCTCGCAGCCGTGCTCGGCCATGTACGCCGGTACGTCGAAGGCGGGCTGGCCGCGCTGGCGCTCGGTCTTGATGCCGAGCACCGCGATGCGGTGCGACCCGCGCACCACGCGTGCGATCCCCTCGTCGTCCTCGATCAGGTGTTCACGCCAGCTCTCCACGGGCTCTCCTCGCGACCGCCCGCCGGGTGCCCGCGCGACATGGGGCGCGGTTTCCTGCCCGCGCGCCGCGCGTGTTAGCGTGCCGCACCCTCTTGGCCAGCCTATCCATCCACCTTCGTTCGCGCCGGCTCGGCCGCGACGCGACGCTTCCGAGACCATGGCGATCCGCATCAACCGCGTCTACACGCGCTCCGGCGACGACGGCGACACCGGCCTCGTCGGCGGACGCCGCGTCCCCAAGGATTCCCCGCGCATCGAGGCCTACGGCGACGTCGACGAGCTCAACGCGGCGCTCGGCCTGGCGCGCGTCTTCAACGCGGAGCGGCTCGAGGCCGGCCCCGACCACCGCTGGCTCGACACCGTGTTCCGCAAGCTCCAGAACGAGCTCTTCGATCTCGGCTCGGAGCTCGCCACCCCGCCCGAGGGCGAATACGAGGGCATGCACCGCGTCGGCCCGGCCGAGGTCGCGGGGCTCGAGAAGCTCATCGACCACTGCCAGGAGGACCTCGAGCCGCTCAAGTCCTTCATCCTGCCGGGCGGCGGACGGGTGAGCGGCTTTCTCCACCAGGCCCGCACCGTGTGCCGTCGCGCCGAGCGCAAGATCGTGACGCTCGGCCGCTACGAGCCGGTGAACGAGCACCTCCTCCACTACGTCAACCGCACGAGCGACCTGCTCTTCGTGCTGGGGCGCTGGGTCGCCAAGCGCACCGGCGAACAGGAATACCTGTGGGAGCGCGGCCTGCGCGCGCATGCCTCGCCGGCACGTGGCGCCGCCGCCAAGCGCGGCACGGCCAAGGTCGCGCGCGCCGCCAAGCGCACCGCGCGCTGAGCAAGAGTCCGGGGGAAGGGATGGAGCTCGCGGCCACTCGCATCGCGGTCGACCTGCGCACCCCCACGGTCGCGATCGACCGCCGCATCTACGGCCACTTCCTCGAGGAGATCGGCCGCATGGTGAGCGGCGGGCTCTTCCCCGAGAAGGGCTCGACCGCACCGCTCATGCGCGAGGTCGGCTACCGCCAGGACGTGTGGGAGGCGTGCCGCGACCTGTCGCCGGTGCTGTTGCGCTGGCCGGGCGGCTGCTTCGCCGACGTCTACCGCTGGCGCGACGGTGTCGGAGTGCACCGCGAGCGCAGCTACCCCAACCGATTCTGGGGCCACCGCTTCGGCCCGGCGTGGGGACCGGCGGTCCACAACGAGCTCGGCACCGACGAGTTCCTCGGGCTCTGCCGCGACTGGGACTGCGAGCCGTATTTCTGCGCCAACGCCGGCACCGGCGACGCCGAGGAGGCGGCGGCGTGGGTCGAATACGTGAACCGCCACGCCACCGGCCACGACCCGAGCCTGCCGCGTTGCAGGCTGTGGAGCATCGGCAACGAGCAGTTCGGGTGGTGGGAGGTGGGCCACACCACGGCGCGCGACTACGCGCGCCGCTACCTGCGCTACCGCGCCGCGATGCGCGCCGTCGATCCCACGATCGAGACCGTGCTCAACGGCAACGACGACCTGCGCAGCCGCTGGAACACGCGGGTGCTCGAGCTCACCGCGGGCGAGGCGGAGTACCTCTCGATCCACTCGTATCAGCCGCAGGACTACCGCCTCTCGCACATCTTCACGGCTCCGCCGCCCACGGTGGCGTCGTGGTACTCGGCGCTCTCGATCGGCGAGACCGTGCTCGCCAAGCTCGAGCATCACGAGCAGACCGTGCGGCGCGTCGCGGGGCGCGCGATCCCGCTCGCCGTCGACGAGTGGAACCTGTGGTGGAACTTCGCGCAGGCGATCCGCCCACGCGCGTGCCTACGCGACTCGCTCGGCGCCGCCACCATCCTGATGACCTTCCAGCGCCGCGCGGACCTCGTGCGGATCGCCAACCTGTCGTCGCTGGTGAACCTGATCTCGCCGCCGATCCTCACCGACCGCGACCGGGTGGCGCGCACCAGCATGTTCCACGTGTTCAAGCTCTTCACCACCCACGCGCTCTCGCGGCGCGTGGCGAGCCGCGTGGTCCACGGCCCGAGCTACTCGGCGGCGCGGCTCAAGGGGATCCGGCCGGTGGAGCGGGCGCCGCTGGTGTCGGTCTCGGCGACCGCCTCGGACGACGGCCAGCGCGTCGCGGTGTTCCTGCTCAACCGCCACCACGAGCTGCCGGTGCGCCTGGAGCTCGACTACCAGGGCGCGGCACCGGCGGGCGACGCCGCGCTCCACTTCGTGACCGGCGCGACGATGATGGCCGAGAACCTGCCCGGACGGATCGAGCAGATCGAGACCGGCAGCCGCGCCATCGACCGCGGCCGCGCGCAGGAGCTCGAGCTCCCGCCGCGCACCCTCGCGGTGCTCACGCACGCGGTGGCGTAGGCGACCCATCGCCCGTGGCCGCGAGGGACCGCGGCCCTCCAGGCGGCTGGAGCCCGCCGCCTCGTCGGCGGGAAGCGATCACTCGCTCTTGCCGCCCTTGACGAGCTTGAGGTGCGAGGCGTCGCGGCGCGCGCCGCTCTTGGGCTTCGGCGCGGACGGCGGGGCGGGCTCGGTGCGTGTCGCCGGAGCGGGGAGGGGGGCCGGCGCGGGCGCCGCAGCGGGCTCGGCGCCGGGGGCCTTCTCGAGGGCGGGTGCCAGCTCCTTCGCGAACGCCGGTGGCACGTGCTCCTTGAACACGAAGCCCGCGCCCTTCGCCAGGTCCATCACCGCCCACACAGCGCGGAACGGCAGCCGGCAGCGCATCAGCACGCCCTGAAAGCCGAGATCCGCGTAGATCGCCTGCTCGTCGAAGTCGAGGTTGAGCGGCCACGCCGGGTTCAGGTCGATGAAGAGCCGCGCTCCCCACTCCTCGCGCACGTGGTCGGGGATCTCGACGCCGTCGAGGGTGGAGTCGACCACGAGCCGCGCCGACTTGCCCTTGTGGGTCAGGTCGAGGATCGAGCGCTCGATCGCGTTGCGGATCTCGTTCATCGCGATCATGTTTAGCGCGCCCGCGCGCCGATGGCTCGGTGGCGCTTGCCCCCTCCGTCCCACTCCCCACGCCGCCCGCCATGTCCGAGGACGAAGCCACTCCCGCGAGAGGCACCGCATCGCTGGTCGGCCGCGAAGCCGAGGTGACCATCGAGCGCATCGCGACCGGCGGCGATGGGGTAGGCCGCCTCGCCGACGGCCGCGTGGTGTTCGTGCCGTTCGCGGCGCCCGGCGAGCACGTCGCGGTGGAGATCACCGAGGCGGAGGAGCGCTTCGCGCGGGCCCGCCCGCTCGTCGTGCTGAGGCGCTCGCCCGAGCGCGTCGAGCCGCGCTGCGCGGTGTTCGGGGAGTGCGGCGGGTGCACGTTCCAGCACCTGTCGGCGGCGGCGCAGCTCGCGGCCAAGGACCGGATCGTCGCCGATCACCTGGTGCGCCCCGGTCACGTGGCCGCAGAGCGGCTGCTGCCCACGCGCCCTTCGCCGCAGGTGTGGGCTTTCCGCCACCGCATGCGCTTCCACGCGCGACGCGGGCGGCTCGGGCTCTTCCGCCACGCGAGCCAGGAACTGGTCGAGGTCGCGTCGTGCCCGGTGGCATCGGTCGGGATCGAGGCGATCTTGCCGGCGCTCGCGGCGGCGGTGAGCGCGTGGCCGGACACGGCGCTCGAGCTCGAGATCGTCGACGACGGCCACACGACCTCGGTCGCGGTGTCGTTCGTCGAGCGTGGCACGGCCGACCCCGTGAGGGTGGCGACGGCGCTCGCCGGCTTGCCGAGCGTGGCGCAGGTGGTCGCGCGCGACGGCACGCGCAGGATCGTGCTGGGCGGCGCCCCGGGCGCCGATGGCGCCGCGGCGCCGCCCGGCAGCTTTCGCCAGGCGAACCCGGGCGCGAACCAGGGGCTGCGCGAGCAGGTGGCCGCGGCCGTGGGGCCGGGCGAGGGGACGGTGCTCGAGCTCTACGCGGGCAGCGGCAACCTGAGCGCCGCGATCGCCGCGACCGGCCATCCGGTGATCGCCGTCGAGCACGACCCGCACGCGGTCGCCGCGGGCGAGCGGCTCACCGAGCGACTACCGCGGGGCTCGGCGAGCGTGCGCTTCGTGCGCGCCAGCGTGGGGCCGTTCCTGCGCGGTCGCGCGCCGCGGGTGCCGATCGTGGTGATGAACCCGCCGCGGGTCGGCCTGCCCGCCAAGACCGCGCCCGCGATCGCGCGGCTGGGCGCCGAGCGCCTGGTCTACGTGTCGTGCAACCCGGCGACCCTCGGCCGCGACCTGGGCCGGCTCGTGGCCGAGGGCTTCACGGTCCGCGAGGTCCAGCCCATCGATCTCTTCCCGCAGACCGCGCACGTCGAGTGCGTGACGGTGCTGACGCGTTGAGCGCTCGCTCCAAGCCGCGTCCGCGCAAGAAGGCGGCGAACGAGCCCCGTGAGGGCGCGCCGCGGCCGAAGCGCGCGGCGCCCGGGAAGGCGGCGCGCGGGCCTTCGCCGCAGTCGCGACCGCGCCAACCGGCGCCGCCGCTCGCGGCGCGGCGCCGGCCGCTCGAGGCGCTCGGCTGGCTCGGCGTCGCGGCGTCGATCGGGCTCGCGCTGGTCGCGATCCAGCTCGTCGCCCGCGATCGCGCCACCAACGCGACCTTCGCCGCGCTGTGGGCCGCGGACGCTCTGGCCGCGGGCGCGATCGTCCTCGGCTTCCGCGACACACGCTTGGCGGGCCTCGGCCGGTGGTGGATCGCACCCTTGCTCGCCGCGTTCGTGGCCACGCCGAGCCGGCCGCAGAGCTTCGACACCTATGGCACCCGCTACCTCGCGGTGAGCCTCGCCGAGCGTGGCGACTTCGACCTCGACGAGTGGCCCGAGCAGCTCGAGATCGTGAAGCCCGCCTACTGGGTCCATCGCCACGAGGGCCACCTCTACAACGCCTATCCGCCCGGCGCTTCGCTCTTCGCCGCGCCGCTCTGGCCGCTCTTTCGCCTGGCGGGCTTCCACGCCAAGGCGGCCCCTGTCTACGCCCTCGCCAAGACCGCGGCGGCGTTTGCGGTGGCACTCGCCGCGGCGGTGCTCCAGGCGGCGCTACGCCGCCACGGGCTCGCGCGCGCGGCGGCGCCGGTGGCGTTCGGGTTCGCGCTCGCGTCCGGCAACCTCGCGCTCGCGAGCCAGGACCTGTGGCAACACGGCCCCGCGGAGCTCGGCCTGGCGATCGCGGTGTGGGCGCTCGCCGAGCGCGGTCCGCGCGACGCCGCGTGGCTCGGCTTCGGCCTCGGGTTCGCCGCGCTGATGCGGCCGATGCTGCTCTCGGTGGCCGGCGTGACCGCGCTGGTGTGGCTGGCGCGCCACCGCGATCGACGCTCGCTCGTCTTGCTCGCGGCGGGGCTCGCGGCGCCGCTGCTGGTGGGCGCGGCCTGCAACCTGGCGGTCTTCGGCACGCTGGTGGGTGGCTATTCGCGCGAGCTGCGGGGGTCGATCTGGCAGGGCAACCCGCTCGTCGCGCTGGCCGGCAACGCCGTCAGCCCGAGCCGCGGTGTGCTCGTGTTCTCGCCGTGGCTGGCGGCGCTCGTGCCCGGCGTCGTGCTGGCTGTGCGCCGCGCGCCAGGGCTCGCCGCCACGTTGCTCGCGCCGGTCGCGGTGTTCTTCGTGATCGTCGGGATGCGGGTCGAGTGGTGGGCCGGCCACGGCTACGGTCCTCGCTATCCGCTCGACGTGTTGCCCTACCTCGCGTTCCTCACCGCGCTCGCGGTCGACGCGGCGCTCGGCGCGGCGCCGCGAGCCGCGCTCGCGCTGCTGGCGCCGCTGCTGACGTGGGGAGTGCTCGCCCAGCTCCCGGCGTTCCTCGGTGAGGAGGGGCGGCGCTGGAGCGGCTCGCCGAACGTCGACCAGTACCCTGCGCGGCTGTGGAGCTGGTCCGATGGTCAGCTCTGGTCGGGCTGGAACGAGTGGCTGGGGATCGCGCGGGACCGCTACGTGGTGGGCCGGATGCATCGCGTGGTGGGCGAGGTCGCGCCCGACGCACGCTTCGGCGACGAGCCGTTCGTGGCGTGCGCGCCGCCCGGCGAGAGCGGGCGGGGATACCTGGCGTTCGGGCCCGGTCACCGCTTCGGCGCGGGTGCGTGGCAGGCGAGCTTCCGTCTCGCGGTGGACCGTGCACCCCAGGCCGGCGAGTGCGCGGGCGCCGAGCCGGCGGCGGTGGTCGACGTCGTGAGCCAGGGCGGCGTGCCGGTGTGGGCGCGCCGCGCGGTGCCGGCGTGCGCCGTCGGGCCGGAGACCGTGAAGCTCGCCTTCGTCCTCGAGCACGCCCAGCCGCTCGAGCTACGCGTCGAGACCTCCGGCTCGGCGCGGGTGTGCGCGAGCCGCATCGACGTGGCGCGCGCGGCCGGACGCTGACCGGGCGAGTCCACGCACCGCGCCGCCGCCGGCCGCCCCGCCACGCGCGCGGCGTGTTATGAGATCCTCGATGCCGCGCGCCACGTTGCTCCTGATCGCGCTCTTGCTGGCGGCGCTGGTGGTGGTGGTCGGCTCCGCGTCCGGGCTGGTGCGAAGCGAGCTGCGCACTCTCGAGCGCACCTTCGTGGCGGAGCGGGGCGCCGAGCTCGATCGCATCGCGCGCGAGGTGCGCAGCGATCTCGACGACGTGGGCGACGACCTGGGCTTCGCCGCGGACCTGGTGCGCCAGGCCAGCAGCGACGAGACCGCGGTGCACGGCCTCAACGCCTTGCTCGGCTCGGTGCGGCCCTATCGCGCCGCGCGCATCTACGAGGCGGACGGTGCCCTGGTGGCCGCGATGGACGACCCTCGCAGCGTGGCTCCGTTGCCCGCGGGCGCAGAGAACGTGATGTCGACGACCGCGCTCGCGGCGCTCGAGCCGGCGGCCTCGGGCCTCACCATCTCGCGGCCGCTCGGCGACCACGGCGAGGACCGGTTCCGCGCGTTCGCGACCGCGCTCGAGGCCACCGATCGAGCACCGCGGCGGTCGCTCGCGTTCCTGGTCGACACGCTGCCGATCTTCGAGCACATCCGCCTGCTCGACGCCGACGCCCTGCTGCTCGGTCCTCATGGGCTGGCGGCGAGCGTTTCGAGCGCCAAGCTGCGCACCGACGTGGCGCGGGCCGATACCGAAGCGGGCGAGCTCAAGGTGTTCAGCAAGCTCCTCGCGACGATCCGCAAGGGCGACTCCGGGACGCTCCAGATCCCCGCCGAGGAGGCGGTGAGTCTGGGCTTCAAGGACGCCGACGTCGTGGTGCAGTTCGCGTCGATCCCGGTGCGCGGTGGTGGCGCGTGGAAGCTCGCGACCTTCAACTCGACGCGCGCGCTCACCGATCAGGCGCGCGCGGTGCTGTGGCGCTTCGCCTCGGGGGCGCTGTCGGTGGCGGTGGCGCTGGTGGTGGTCGGCGCCTACCTGGTGGTGAGCTCGGTGCGCGCGCGGGTGCTGAACGAGCGTCTGCAGCGCGCCGGCGACCTGGTGCAGCTCAACGAGATCTCGCTGCGCATCATCGATCACATCCCGGTCGGCGTGCTGGCGCTCGCCGGCGACGGCCGCATCCTGGTGATGAACCGCGACCTGCGCGTTCGCGTTCCCGACGCGCAGATCGGCGCCAAGCTCGAGCGCGCGCTGGTCTCCGCCACCGAGCCCACGCGGGCGCGGCTCATGGAGCTGGTCGAGGCGGCACGCGCCTCCCATGAGGTCCAGTACCTCCACGCCGAAGCGCTCGATCTCTTCGGGTATCCGGGGCGCTTCAGCATCCACGCGATCCCGCTCGACGAGGCGCGCCTGCTCGGCGCGCGCACCCTGCTGGTGATCGAGGACGTGACCGCGCTCGAGCGGCTGAGCTCGCAGCTCATGCGCGCCGAGAAGCTCGCCACGGTGGGCGTGTTGGCCGCCGGGATCGCCCACGAGCTCGGCACGCCGCTCGGCGTGGTGCGCGGCCGCGCCGAGTACATCCAGCTCAAGCTCGGCGCGAGCCACCCCCAGTACGCGACCGCCGCGATCATCATCGACGAGATCGACCGGGTCACCCGCACCATCCGACAGCTCCTCGATTTCTCGCGCATCCGCCCGGCGGTGGTGGCGCCGGTGTCGCTGGTCGGGGCGGCGCGGCGGGTGGTCGAGCTGTTGCGCATCGAGGGCGAGCGACGCTCGGTCGTGCTCTCGGTCCATACCCACGGGACGGTGCCGCTGGTGGCGGCCAACGCCGATCAGCTCGAGCAGGTCATCGCCAACTTGGTGATCAACGCCTACGATGCGTGCATCGACGGCGGTCACGTCGAGATCCAGATCGGCACGCCCGCCGACGAGGAAGCCGTCCCGGGTGGACCGGTGCGGCTCACCGTGAGTGACGATGGCTGCGGCATGACTCCCGAGCAGATCAAGCGCGCGTTCGACCCGTTCTACACCACCAAGAAGCGCGGCCAGGGCACCGGGCTCGGACTCGCGGTGGTGGAGCAGATGGTGCGCAACCATGGCGCGCAGGTGGAGATCACCAGCACCCCCGGTCAAGGGACCACGGTCACGCTGCTCTGGCCGGTGGCCGAGGCGAGCGAGCGCGCGAGCGCGGTCCGCGAGGAGGTCGAGATCGGTGCCGGCTGACGTCAACCCGCGCGCGGGGAGCCGCATCCTGGTGGTCGACGACCACGTCGAGATGGTGCACCTCCTCGCCGATCAGCTCGGCGACCTCGGCTTCGCGGTCGACACAGCCACCAGCGGCGTCGAGGCGATGCGCATCGCCGGCTCGCGGCTGCCGGACGTGGTGCTCACCGACCTGCGCATGGAGGGCGCCGACGGCTTCGACGTGCTCGCCGCGGTCCACGCCATGGATCCGCAGGTGCCGGTGATCATCATCACCGCGTTCGGCGCCGTGGACTCGGCGGTCGAGGCGATGAAGCGTGGCGCCTACGACTTCCTGACCAAGCCGTTCCGGCTCGAGGAGATCGTGTTCTGCGTCGAGCGCGCACTCTCCGAGCGGCGGCTGCGCGACGAGAACAGGGCCCTCAAGAAGATCGCGTTCGACCGCAGCCGGCTCGACGCGATCGTCGGCCGCAGCGCGGCCATCCAGCGGCTCTTCGACGTCATCGAGCGCGCGGCACCCGCGCAGGCGCCGGCGTTGGTCCGCGGCGAGAGCGGAACCGGCAAGGAGCTGGTGGCGCGCGCGCTGCACGTGCTGGGCTCGCGTCGCGAGCGGCCATTCGTGGCGGTGAACTGCACAGCGTTGCCCGAGCCGCTGCTCGAGAGCGAGCTCTTCGGGCACCTCAAGGGCTCGTTCACCGGTGCCACCCAGCATCGCCGCGGGCTCTTCATCGAGGCCGACGGCGGCACGCTGCTGCTCGACGAGATCGGCGACATGGCGCCCACCCTGCAATCCAAGATCCTGCGCGTGATCGAGGACGGCGAGGTGCGCACCGTCGGCAGCGACGTGGCGAAGAAGGTGGACGTGCGGATCGTCGCGAGCACCAACCAGCCGCTCGAGGAGCGGATCCGCGACGGGCGCTTTCGCGCGGACCTCTTCTACCGGCTCAACGTGATCCCCATCCACGTGCCGGCGCTGCGCGATCGCCCCGACGACATCCCCCTCCTGATCGAGCACTTCCTCGAGAAGGCGCGCGAGCGCAACGCGTGGTCGGTGGTGAAGCGGCTCTCGCCGCCGCTGATCTCGACGCTCTCGAGCCTGGAGTGGCCCGGCAACGTGCGCCAGCTCGAGAACCTGATCGAGCAGCTCGTGATCCTGTGCGCGAACGAGGTGGTCGAGCCGGAGGACGCGGCGCGCCTCGATCCGGAGCTCTTCGCCAAGCGCTCGCCGGTAGATCTGGCGAAGGTCGAGCTGGTCCCGCTGCGTCAGCTCGAGGACGAGTACATCGCGTGGGTGATCGAGAAGTGCGGCGGCAACAAGAAGAAGGCCGCCGAGGTCCTCGGCATCGACCCCTCGACCATCCACCGCCGCGAGCGCTCGACGAAGTAGTTGCGGGGGGGCTGTTCCAGCCCCCCGCACTTTGCTTCCTCGGGGTCTTCGTCAAGACCCCGGCCCGTCCGGAGTGAATCCGGACGGGGCCCCACCCCAAAGGCCGTCGCGTGTCACGCGACGCGCGCCGCTGGCGCGAGCCGATCGTCGTCTCGGGTCGTAGCTCCCTCCGCGAACCAGGGGCGGGGTCCTTTCCCCGAGTCGGCTCGCCTTGCTCACCGCCGTCGCGCTGCGACGGGCAGGGTGTCGAGTGCGATCGTGGCGCGAGACGGCCGGAGGGGCGCGCGCCGCTGGCGCGGCCTGTTGCCGGGTCCGCTCCTGACGCCGGGCGGGTGCGGCGCCGCGGGGACGGAGCCCCCCGCGCTACGGAAACCGCCGTAGCGACGGGGATCCCCCGTCGCCGGACCCACGCGCTTCCGTGCGCAACCCAGATGGAAAGCTTCACAGCCTCAGCGCGACGCCGCAAGCGTAGCGAAGCGTCTTGGGGGTGGGACCCGCGCGGATTCACTTCGCGCGGGCGGGGGGCTGGAACAGCCCCCCGGATCATCTCGTGTAGTGCAGGTCCCACCCGGTCGGCTGGGGTGGCTTGGGGCGCGGCTGCGCGCGCTCGGTGGCCGGCTCGCTGGCATTGCGGACCGAGACCCACGGCCCGAAGCCCTCGTCCCCCACGGGTGGTTGCTGGGTGGTCTTGCAGCGCGTCGTGCGAGTCCACCACGACTCGCCGACGGCGTAAGGCCAGTCGACGCTGAACGTCGCCATCTTCTGCGGCGTGAGCTTGAGGCCGGTGCCGGCGAAGAACAGGTCGATCGTGGCCTCGGCGCCTGGATCCACGGTGGTCTCCGCCACCGGCTGATCGCCGCGCTTCACCTCGACGAGGCGCAGGTCCACGCCCAAGGCGTCGCGCAGGCGCACCCCGGCCGGGTTGAAGTGCACCGGCTCGGTGCTCTGGTTGCGGAACGTGAAGCCGAGGTGGAAGCGCGCGCCGGCGCCCCACGGGTTGGTCGACTGGGTCATGCCCTGGGTGCCGAACGCCACCGCGCCGGCACCCGCGGAGTCGTCGAGGAGCGGGTAGCGCGCCGAGCAGCTCAGGTCACCGGCATTCGCGCCGATCACGGGGGTCGGGATCTGTGAGTCGCCGAGGCACCCTGCGGCTCCGCCGAGGGCGAGGGCGAGCGCGCCGATCGCGGCGGAGCGCGAGACGGAGCACGGGAAACGGCAGCGGTGGCGAACGTTCGTCATGTCGACGTCTCCTGGGGCCGGTCCCCGGGGTTCGGGCTTCAATGCGTATCCCACCATTCCTGCCACGCCGTCGAGGTCTCGCCGGCATCTTCCGTCGCGAGGGTGGCGAGGGCGGCGTGTGCTGCCTGGTGAACGCGCGGGTCGATGTCGTCGAGGGCGCGGATCAGATGCGGCATGGCGCTCTTCTGACCGAGGCGCCCGAGGGCGCGTGCGATGTCGGCGCGCGCGCCCGGGTCGGGTTCGCGGAAGAGCGCCTTCACGAGGGTGTCGAGCGCGTCGGGATGGTTGAGCTCGCCGAGCGCGAACGCGGCGTTGCCGCGCACCCGCGAGCTGTCCGACGCCATCGCCTCCTGGAGCTTGCGCTCGACCACCGGACCGCCGAACTCGACCAGGATCGCGGCGGCGGCACGCGCCACCACCGGATCGTCGTCCGCGAAGAGCGTGGGCAGGAGCGTCGTGGTGCGGGCGTCGCGGGAGCGATGGAGCACCCAGATCACCCGGAGCTTGGTGTCGGTGTTACCGGCGCGCAGCGCGTAGAGGATCGGGTCCTCGCCGGCCGGGGCCTTCACGGTGGCGAGAACGTTCGCGACCACTCGATCGGGTCCGGCGTGACGCGTGGTGCGATTGCGATCGATCCCGCTCGACCCGGTGCCCGGGCTCGACGTGGGAGCGGCCGCCGGAGCACCGGACTGTCCGGCGGCCGAGCGCTCGACGATTCGCGAGATCGCCTGCATCGCGCGGGTGCGGAACGCGCCGCCGCGACCGACCAGGTGCATGAGGTCGACGATGACGTCGTCGTGCGCCACCGCGCCGAGCACGCGGATGGCGTGCCCGGCGATGGCCTCGGGCGTCTCCGGGTCGCGCGCCAGCTCGATCAGCGCGGGCGTGACGCCGCGGGCCTGGAAGACCTCGGTGGCGCGGAACGCGGCCTCGCGGAGCTCGGCCGAGCGCGGCCTCGCGAGGCACGCCGCGATTCCCCGCTCGAGCTGCTCGCGGCGCGGGCTGCCATCGTCGGGAATCGCGCCCGGCTGGCGCGTCAGGCGCTCGAGCGCGACGCGCCGGACCGCGTCCGACCGATCGCCCAGCGCGGCGGTCGTGAGATCGATCATCGCCACCCGCTGCCCCGCGTCCAG
Organism: Deltaproteobacteria bacterium; assembly: GCA_016713535.1. Lineage (GTDB taxonomy): Bacteria > JADJOY01 > JADJOY01 > JADJOY01 > JADJOY01 > JADJOY01. The sequence goes on along the minus strand of JADJOY010000032.1, from coordinate 18,063 downwards.
ACGCCCGAGCTCCATCAGGCCGAGGCCGCGCTCGAGCGCGGCCGCGCGCGTGTCGGCGCGCGGCGACGCGAGGTCCTCGCGCACGCTCACGAGCGGGTCGCGCAGCCACCACCACGCCCCACCGGCGAGCGCGGCCACGGCGAGCGCGGCGGCGAGCCCGGCGAAGATGCGGTGGCGATGGCGGCGCAGCGCGCGGGTCAGCCGGCGGACACCGCTCGGCGGGCGCGCCTCGATCGGCTTGCCGGCGAGGAACCGCTCGAGGTCGTCGGCGAGCGCCGCGGCGCTCCCGTAGCGGTCGGCGGCACGCTTCTCGAGAGCCTTCGCGACGATCACGTCGAGCGCCGGTGCGAGGTCGGCGTCGATGGCGCTCGGCGCCTTGGGTTCCTCGTCGAGCACCTCACGCACCGTGTCGCGGCGGGTGCCGCCGGTGAATGCCGGCACCCCGGTGAGCAGCTCGTAGAGCAGTGCGCCCAGCGACCACACGTCGGCGCGCGCATCGACTGCCCCGGCGTCGTCGCGGATCTGCTCGGGCGCGCGGTAGAGCGTGCGCCCACCGACCTCGTCGGTCGGCGACTGGTAGCCGTGCTCCTCGGGGGTGTGCACGGCGCGGGTGAGGCCGACGTCGAGGATGCGCGGCTCGCCGCTCGCGTCGAGCATCACGTTCGACGGCTTGAGGTCGAGGTGCAGCACGCCCTGGCGATGGACCTCGTCGAGAGTTCGCGCGAGCTTGGCGACCAGGCGTACCGCGACGCGCGGGTCGGCGTAGAGCGCCGCGTCGGTGCGGTCGAGGGGGTGCCCAGGGCGAGCTCGGAGACGAGGTAGCGGGTCTCGTACGACTCGCCGTGGTCGAGCAGCGGCACGAGCCCGGCCGGGCGTAGGCGCTCGATGGCGCGCGCCTCGCGGCCGAAGCGCAGCGTGCCCTCGCGGCCGAGCGTGACACCGGGCAGCAGCGTCTTGAGGGCGACCTTGCGGCCGGTGGTGCGCTCCACGGCGCGATACACGACGCCCATCTCGCCACGCCCGAGCTCACCCTCGATCGAGTAGCGACCGAACAGCATCTCGTCGGAGCCGCCGCCGTCGCCGGCGCCGCCGTCCGTCGGCTCGTGCGAGGCATGTCCCGGCTCGTCGGAGCGGGCACGCGCGGACTCGTCCTCCCCGACGTCCAGGTCCCAGCCGCGGGCGGCGGGCTCGCTCGCGGCGGTCGGCGTGGCCTGCGGAGCCGCGCTCGGCGTCGCCGCGGTCGCCGGCGGACTCGCCGGATCCTCGACCTTCACCACTGGACCGGAGACGGGCCCGGTGAGTGGCTCGAGCCCGGCCTTGACTGCCGCTCTCCTCAGCTCGCGGGTCGCTGGCTCGGGATCGTCGAGCTCGATCTGGAACGCCTTGCCGCAGTTGCGGCAACGAAACCGCCCGCCCTTGGGCAGCGAGGTGAGGGTGTAGCGCGCCCCGCAGCGATCGCAGAGCAACACCGACTGGCGCGAGCTCACGGTGCGCGCAGCTCCGCGTCGCGACCGTTACCGCCGGGCACCGCCTGTTCGAGCAGGTCGTCGACGCGGTCGAGCGTCGCGGGCGTGACCCGCACCGAGCCAAGGGTCCCCTGGAGGCGGAACGAATACGACGTGAGATCGAGGGCGCGCTTCACCGGGCCGACCACCGGGATCGGGTCGACCAGCTGGTCGACGAGCTGCAGCGGCGACACCGTGACGAGCGCGTCGATCGAGCGATCCGCCAGTCCGATGGTGCCGTCGAGAGCCAGATCCACCGTGGGTCCGGAGAGCGAGAAGTCACGCGTCACGACTCGGGAGGCGCCGAACTCGACGCGGCCGTGGAGCTCGTCGTACGCCAGCCCCAGCTCGCGCCACCCCATCGGTCTCCTGATCCAGCTCGAGAAGTCTACCAGATCCAGCACTTTCCACAGCCCGACCGCCTCGTGGATCCGGCCGTCGCGCAGCGTCACTTCGAGGTGTCCTGCGAGGCTGTCCAGATGCTCCTTGGGCGGCCACGCGAAACGGACCTCGCCCGCGAGGTCCGCGTGCCCGGTGACCTTCTTCCACGGCAGGTCGAGGAGCGCCGAGAGCCCGCTGGCGGTCACGCCCTCGAGCTTCGGCACGACGCCGATGTCGATGGGACGTCCGCCGTCGAAGCGCACGCTGGCGCGGGTGTCGAAGGTGCCGTCGAGCGCCGCGCCGGTGACACGTTCCAAGAGCAGCGTGTCGCCGTGAAAGCGAAACGCCACCGCCAGATCGCGGATCGGGGTGTCGCGCAGGCGCGCCTGGTCCGCCCGGTAGTGTCCCTCGACCACCAGGCCGTCGTCGTCGGCCGCGGTCGCGTGGGGAGTCGGCCGTATCGGCGGGGCGGTGCGCGAGGTGCTCGCCGGTGCGCCGGTCACGCGCCCGATGTCGAGCGGCTCGAGCGCGCGGCCCACCACCTCGACGCGCGGCGAGCGTCCGCCGAGCCCCGTGACCCGGCCGCTCGCGGCGACGCGGTGTCCACGCCACGTCAGCGACGACGCGTCGAACCGCACCCCATCCGAGTCGACCGCCACGTCGCCGGTCACGTCTTCGAGCGCCTGGGCGACCAGCGGTGGCCAGACGTCCACGCGCTCGAGGGTGAGCGCGGCCGAGCGCAGCACGGAGGGCGACACACCGACGCGCCCCTCGAGCCGCACCGAGCCACTCACGCGTCCGCCACCTCCTGGCGCCGCGCCGTGCTGGGGCACGAGCAGCCGCTCGACGTCCGCGACGGGTAGACCACGCCCTTCGACGGCGATGGAGAGCACCGGCTGGCCCGCGTAGTCCGCCACCGAGCCGGCGACGCGCATCGGGCTCGAGCCGCCGAGGCGGAACGCGAGCCCACCGCTCGCGAGCTCCCGGCCCGAGAACGAGAGCGGTCCGGCGAGCTCGGTGACGTGGACGTCGCGGGAGCCCAGCGTGAGCGCGCCGCCGACGAGCGTGGCGTCGCCGGAGAAGTGGATCGGCCGGCGCTGCTGGATGACCAGCGTGGTGCGAGCGCGGGCGCGCCCGTCGCTCACCTCGAGGTCGCCAGCCACCGCGCGCGCGGCGGCGGGGAAGAGGTCGCTCGCGAGTAGGCGGGGGACGTCGGCGAGCGCGACGTCCGCGCCCTCGGTGCGGATCTCGGAGCGCGTCGTCCCCCACAGCTCGCGAATTTCGCCCGTGACCCGGCCGAGGTCGGAGCTCCCCGAGCGGCCGGTGAAGCAGACGAGCGCGAGGTCGCCGCGCTCGAGCGCGAGCGTGCCGGCGATCGCGGACATGCGGTCGAGCCCGGCGTGGGGCGTGCCGGCGACCCTGGAAAACGAGAAGCGGCCGCTGAGCACGTCGCGGTTGGCGGGATCGCCGAGCGCCGCGAACTGGCTCACGCGGCCCCGCGCGGCGAGGCGATCGATCCGCCCCTGGCCCTCCTCGATCACACGCGCGAAGTACGCGAAGACGCGACCGAGGGCGCGGGTCGGCACGCGATGCCGGACCCTGGCGAGGTCGAGCCACGGGCTGGTGACCTCCATCTCGACGGCGGGATCGCTGCCGCCCGGACCATCGATCGCGCCGCGCACCGCGAGCGTCACGTCCCCGGTGTCGATTCGTCCGTCGTCGAGAGACCATCGCTGGGCACGGCGCGCGACGCGCGCGTCGAGCTCGATGCGGCGGAAACGCTGCGGCTCGCCCCACGCGCTCGGCAGCGCGACGCGCACGTCGTCGACGACCACCTGCGCGCGCCCGCCCAGGCCCTCCGCCCACGAGCCGCGGACGTGCGCCTCGAGCCGCGCGCGCCCGGCCAGCGCCGAGCCGGGCCCGAGCGACGGCGTGAGCCACGGTTCGATCAGCATCGCGTCGACCCCGGCGGCGGCGACCTCGACGTCCCAGGTGGCCTCCGCGATGGTGGCGGCGGTACCGAGGCCGCCCAGCGAGCCGTTCACCGAGAGCGTGGTCACCGGCGCGAGGCCATCGTCGCCGTGGGGGCGCGGCTCGGCGAGCGTGGCCCGTGCTGCGACCGTCAGCGTGTGCGTGTCGCCGTGGCGCGAAACCGTGACGTCGACCGGCTCGAGCACCGCGCGCTCGGTGCCGCGCGGGTGGAGCTCGTCGAGCCAATCGAGCCGCGCACCGTGGATCTCGATCCGATCGGCTGCGATGTGACTCACGAACGCCCGGCGCCGCGATGGCTCGGCCGGGCGCTGCGCCTTGGCCGCCGCGACCACCCGGTCGACCGCCTCGATCAGGTCGATGGTGCCATCGGCGGCGCGCCGGCCGAACACCCTCGGCCGCGCCACGACGATGTCGCGGAGCTCGACCGAGCCGTGCGCGAGCGGCGCGAGCTCGAGCGCGATGATGAGCGACGACGCGTCGAAGAGGGTCCGCTCGGTATGGCGGTCGACCAGCTTCACGTCCTGGACCGAGACGCCGAGACGGCGCCCCACGCTCACGCCGACCGGGCCGTGGGTCAGCTCGAGCGCCGTCGACGCGGCGAGCCGCGCCGCCGCGGCGTCGAGCGCCCCCTCCACGTCGCTCAGTCGCCACAGCGTGACCGCGGCCGAGACCACCAGACCGAGCAGCACTCCCGCGAGCGCGAGCCCGACGCGGCGTGCGCGGCTACCGCGGTTGGAGCGCGCGGGGACGGCGGACGGCGTCTCGTTCGAGGGCGCGGCATGCCGGGGCGTGGACGAGCGGCCCATGGAGAGGGGGGGCCGCGCGGGCGCCGGGGACCCGTCGCGCGGTCGCCCGGTTTCGCCGCGCGGGACTACGAGGGCGCGCCGAGGTGCGCGAGAATCTGCTGCTCCATCGCCCGCGGCGACGCGAGCCCCGGATAGCTCACCACCGGCACGCGGCGACGATCGAGGATGAAGGTGGTGGGGAAGCCCACGATGCCGCCGAAGCGGCGGCTCACGGCGTCGCTGCCACGCACCACCGGATAGTCGATGCCGAGCTGGCGCGCGGCCTGACGAGCGTCGTCTTCGGTGTCGTCCATCGCGACGCCGATCACCGTGACTCCCTTGTCCTTGTAGCGGCGGTGGAGCTCGATGAGCCCGGGGATCTCGACCTGGCACGGGCCACACCAGCTCGCCCAGAAGTTCACCAGGATGACGTCGCCGTCGAAGTCGCTGAGCTTGATGCTGGTGTTCGAGAACAGATCGGGAGCCGCGAAGTCGATGGGGACCGCGGGAGCCGTCGACGTGCCGCGCTGGCACGCCGAGGCCGAGATCAGGGCGAGCGTGAGGGCGGCCGTGCGAAGCGCGCTCAAACGCGCGGGGCGAGTCGAGTGGGTCATGTCCGAGGCAGGCTAGCACCCGGGGGAGCACCCCGGAAATCGCGTCGTTTGCGCCGTTGCTGGGGTCTCGCGCGCGTGCGATGGTGCCCCCGTCGGCGCCTGCCGAGAGGAGCTCGCCCATGAACGTGACACCACGTCAGCGCACGCGCGTCGAGCCGACCCGCTGGAAGCTCACGTGCGGCATCTGCCTGCACGTCTTCGAGGCTCAGGCCGAATACACCCCGCGTATCGCGGCGCCGTGCCCGAGCTGCGGCACCGGCAACGTGTGGAGCGAGCCGGGCGCGGTGCCCACCGAAGCCCCTGCCGCGGCGAGCGCGCCAGTGTCCACGCCGGGCGAAGCGCCACCCGCCGCCACCTGAGCACGGCGGGCGGCCCCGCCTGGGCAACCCGTCGCTCGCCGAACCGCCGGCAATTCTTGCCGGGGAAGGGGAGTCCGGCGGGTACGTAGCGGCGGATTTTCGCCGCCGTGGCGGTACGGGCGCCGTGTTTTCCCGGGACGAGGGCGCGCCGTCCGTGCGTGGGCGCGATCGGTGCTCGCGGCGCATGCCTTGCACAGTCGCCGGCCGACATGCCGGTTCCACTCTGCTCGATCCCGCGGATCGCGCGCGCTCGTCGGCGCTCCGCCCACCGCGCCGCCTGGCTCGCGCTCGGGGTGCTCGTGGCGTGCGCCGCGTCGCGGCCACCGCCGGCTCGAGCAGACGGGGCCGAGAACGACGCGACCCCGCCGTCGGCCTTCGCCGAGTGGTGGGATGGCGACGCCCTCACCGGCACGTGGCTCGCCGTGCGCACCGCCGCCGACGAGCACGGCGTGGCGTTCGAGGGCAGCGTCACGAGTGACCTGTCGCGAGTGCTCGACGGCGGGCTCGAAGAGCGCGGCGCCGGGCGTGCCCTCTTCGACCTGGCGCTGCGTGTCGATCTCGAGCGCCTGGGGGGGCTCGAGGGAGTCACGGCCTTCGCCGACTTCCAGGCCCTCGTCGGCGACAACGGCTCGGAGGACGTCGGCGACATCCAGGGGTACTCGAGCATCGACGCGCGCGAGCTCGCGCAGCTCTCCGAGCTCTGGCTCGAGGTCGTGCTCTTCGAGGATCGGCTTCGCATCAAGGTCGGGAAGGTCGACGCCAACACCGAGTTCGGGTTCGCCGAGAACGCCGCAGGCTTCCTGCAGTCGTCGATGGGCATGAGCCCGACGACGCCGATGCCGACCTATCCGGATCCGGCGAGCTCGGTGACCGTGTTCCTCTCGCCGGTGTCGTGGGCGTACGCCGGAGTCGGCGTGTACGACGGCGCGTCTTACCGTGGCGTCCACACCGGCTCGTGCGGCCCGCGGACCGCGCTCACCGGCCACGTCGAGCTCTTCACCATCGGCGAGGCGGGCATGCGCTGGGGCGAAGACGGCATGGGACGGCTGGCGCTCGGCGGTTGGTATCTCGACGGCGGCTTCGACGTCACCAGCGCGAACGGTGCGTTCGAACACCACCACGGAACCCGTGGCGCGTATGCGGTCCTCGACCAGCGGCTGTGGAAGGAGCTCGACGAGCCGGGCGACCCGCAGGGTCTCGTGGCGTTCGGGATGTGGGGCTGGACGGAGCCGTCCACCTCGCCCATCGAGGCGCACCTCGGAGGCGGTCTCGCGTGGCGGGGGCCGATCGCGGGACGCGACGAGGACGAGCTCGGCGTGGGCGCGAGCTGGGTGAGCGCAGGCGACGCGCTCGATCCGCCGACCCCGCGCGATCACGAGGTCGCGGTCGAGATCTATTACGCGGCACCGCTCGCGGGCTGGCTCGTCGTGCAGCCCGACCTGCAGTGGATCACGAGCCCGCTCGGCGACCCCACCGCGCGCGATGCGTGGGTGGGAACCGTGCGGGTGACGCTCAACCTGTGAGAACACGAGATCCGGTCGCCGGTGGCGCGACCGAGCTCGAGGAGGCGACGATGCGCTGGACGCTGGGTGCGAAGAGCAATGCGAGCTTCGCGGTGCTGGGCGGGGTGGCCCTGCTCGCGATCGGGTTCTCGGTGCGGACCATGATGGCGTCACGGGCCGGTGCCGAGCGCCTCGAGGTCGAGCTCGCCCGGACCGAGGCCGCGAACGAGCTCCGCCTGGAGGTCGCGAACGTCTGGCAGTTCCTGACCGACGCCTCGTTGACCCGCGAGGCCGGCGCACTCGACGAGGCGTCCGCGGCGTCGCAGCGGGCGAACGCGGCGATCGCCGCACTGCGCAAGGCCGAGGACGGCGCGGGGCAACTGCGAGCGCAACTCGACGAGATCGCGGCCGACCTCACGCGGATCCAGGACGTGGGCCGGCGCATGGTCGACGCCTATTCGCGTGGCGCCGCGGACGGCAATCGTGTGATGGAGGAGTACGACCGGATCTGTGGCGCGACGGTGGAGAGCGTCGCCAAGGTCGCGAGCGGCATCGAGGAGCGGTCCGAGCTGGCGCATGCGGCCATGGTCGCGGACCTCGGCCGCGCCACCGTCCTCGTATCGGTGCTCGGTGCGGTGCTGGTGGTCGTGCTGGGCGCCGTCGCGGTGGGGCTCCGGCGGGTCGTCGTCGCGCCGATCCGCAAGGTCGCCGAGCAGCTCGAACGCGCCGACATCCACACCCTGTTCAACGACCAGCGCGGCGACGAGATCGGCGACCTGACGCGCGCGTTCGACGGCTTCGTGAAATCGCTGCGTGGCACCATCGACCGCATCGCTGACGTCTCGACGCGGGTGTCGGGTTCGGCGGGCGGGCTCGCGAACGTGAGTCAGGGCATGCACTCGTCGAGCGAGTCGACCGCATCGCAGGTGACCACGGCCTCGTCGATCGCGGCGGAGGTGAACACCAGCCTGCACACCCTGGCGGCCGCGGCCGAGCAGATGGACGCCAGCATCCGCGAGATCGCCAGCAACGCCGGGCAGGCCTCGACCGTGGCGCAGGAGGCGGTCGAGGTCGCCACCCACACCCACGAGGCGATGCAAGAGCTCGGCCGTTCCAGCGCGGAGATCGGCAACGTGATCAAGCTCATCACCTCGATCGCCGAGCAGACCAACCTGCTGGCCCTGAACGCGACGATCGAGGCGGCCCGCGCGGGCGAGGCGGGCAAGGGCTTCGCGGTGGTGGCCAACGAGGTCAAGGAGCTGGCGAAGCAGACGGCGGCGGCGACCGACGACATCGGGGCGCGGGTGCGCGCGATCCAGAGCAGCAGTGCGGGAGCCGTCGGCGCGATCGAGCAGATCGCGGGGGTGATCGGGCAGATCCGTGATCGTCAGAGCTCGATAGCCAGCGCGGTCGAAGAGCAGAGCGCCACTACCCACGAGATCACGCGGCACGTGTCGAATGCGGCACGGGGGGCGACCCAGATCGAGAGCACCGTGACGGAGGTGGCGCACGCCGCGCAGGTCACCTTGCGTGGCGCGGATGATGTACGCGATGCGGCGAGCGAGCTGCGCGGCATGGCCGCCGAGCTCGATCACCAGGTGGCGCGATTCCGGTCCGACGGTGGGCAGGTCGATCCGCGCGCCAAGGTGGCCGAGCTGGCGTTCCGCGCGGCCCGCGGAGAGGCCGTGGGGATCGAGCCGGGCGACCCGGCGCAGCTCCGCGCCGCCTGAGGGAGCCGCGCGTCCGGAGAAGTCGTCGCGGCCCTCGGCTCGTCCCGACGCGGCACTGGCCTTGAGCGAGCGGAAGCGGAGCCGCTTCGAGCGTCGGCCCGCCGGCGGACGGGGGTCTTGGAAAGACCCCGAAGAGACACGGGCGGGGGGACGGAGCCCCCCGCGCTACGAAATCCATCGTAGCGACGCGGTTCCATCCCCCGTCGCCGGGCCTCCGCGCTTCCGTGTGCGACCCCGATGGAAAGATTCACAGCCGCAGCGCGACGCCACGAGCGAGGCGAGTGCCTCGGGGGTGGGACCCGCCGGGACCGGTGCGAGTCCAGACCCGCGATCGACTCGCGCCGGCGGCGCGCGGCGCATTGCCGCGCCGGATCCAGGGTGGGGCCCCGTCCGGATTCACTCCGGACGGCGGGGTCTTGGGAAGACCGCGAGGAAGCCCAGCGCGGGGGTCTGGAACAGCCCCCGCAAAAACTCAACGCCCCAGGAACGCGTTCAGCTTGCGGCCTACGCCGCTCGAGAAGAGCCCTCGAGTCACGTTGCGGAGCAGCTTGTAGCGGGCGCCGCTGTACGGGTACCAGAAGAGCTCGCTCTTGCCGGTCGACATCACCGGATAGTTGATGTGGTAGCCCTCGCACAGTCCGCGCAGACCCTCGTCCGAGTGCACGCGGCCCACTCCGGACTCCTTCACGCCGCCCCACGGCGTCTCGGGCGCCGCATGGGTGTAGAGCACGTCGTTGATCATGATCGTGCCCGCCTCGAGCTGCTCGGCGATGCGGCGGCCCTTGGCGACGTCGGCGGTGAAGACGTAGGCGTTGAGGCCGAAGCGCGAGGTGTTGGCGCGCTGGATCGCCTCCTCCTCGCTCGCGACCTTCATGATCGGCAGCGTCGGCCCGAAGGTCTCGTCGTAGATCGCCTCCATCCCCTCGTTGACGTCGACGAGCACGGTGGGCGGATAGAACTGGCCCTTGCCCTCCGGCCGCTTGCCGCCGGTGAGCGCCTTGGCGCCCGAAGCGAGTGCCGCCTTGACCTGCTTGTCGACGATCTCGAGCTGGCCGAGGTCGCACATCGCGCCGACGTCGGTCTTGTCGTCGAGCGGGTTGCCCATGCGCAGCTCGTTGGTGAGCTCGACGACCCGCTTCACCAGCGGCTCGTAGATCTTGCCGACGGCGTAGACGCGCTCGACCGAAGCACACACCTGACCGGCGTTCGCGAACCCGCCCCACACCACGCCGCGCGCGGTGCGCTCGAGGTCGGCGTCCTCGCAGGCGATGAGGGCGTCCTTGCCGCCGAGCTCCATCGAGCACGGGATCAGCATCTTGCCGCACAGCTCGGAGACCTTCTTGCCGGTCTCGACGGAGCCCGTGAAGTTCACGTAGTTGGCGAGGCCGGTCTCGATCATCTTCGACGCCACGCGGCCAGGCGCGGTCACGACCTGCACCAGGTCGGGGTCGAGGCCCGCGTCGTAGAAGAGCTTGGCGCCGCGGGTGATGATGAGCGGGGTGAGGCTCGCCGGCTTGATGGCGACGCCGTTGCCCGCCATGAGCGCCATGCACACCTCGCCGAAGGTGATCGAGAACGGGAAGTTCCACGGCGAGATGATGAGCACCGTGCCGCGCGGCCGGTAGTGGATGTAGCTGCGCTTGTGCTTGAGCAGGTGCATCTTGATGGGCTGCCGCGACAGGATCTTCTCGGCCCGCTTCGCGAAGTAGGTCGCGAGGTCGGCGACCGGCATGAGCTCCATGCTGATCGCTTCCTGCTTGGTCTTGCCGTTCTCCTTGGTGATGAGCTCGGCCAGCTCGTCGATGTGGTCGAGGATCTGCTGGCGGAACGCGAGCACCTTCTCGGCGCGCTCGCCGAACGAGGTCTTCGCCCACTTCTTCTGCGCGGCCTGGACGCGGCGCATCGCGTCGACGGCCTCCGACTCGCTCATCGACGGCACTTCGCCGATCTTCTCGCCGGTCGCGGGATTGAAGCTCTCGATGACGGGACGCTCGGGTTCGAGCTTGCGGACGGCCTCGCCCATGACATTCCTCCCTCGCGCGCGCGGACGGCGCGCGGGTGTCGGTTCACTCGGCTTTGGAGCGACGTTAGGCATACCATGCGGTCCGGAGCGCGGAAAACGCGCGGCAGGGGAGGTCCGATGGCGGCGACGAAGAGGGGGGAGGCGCGCCCGGTCGCGCTCGTGACCGGCGCCTCGGCGGGGCTCGGGGCCGTGTTCGCGGAGCGGCTCGCGGCGCACGGGCACGACCTGGTGCTGGTGGCGCGGGACAAGGCTCGTCTCACGGTCTTGGCCGAGACGCTCGAGGTCGACCACGGCGCGGCGAGCGAGGTGCTGGCGGTGGACCTGAGCCATGCGACGGGGCGGGAGCGGGCGGCCGAGCGTGTCGCGCGCGGTGTCGACTACCTGGTCAACAACGCCGGCTTCGGCACGGTGGGGGAGTTCGCGCGCCTGCCGCCTCAGAAGGAGATCGACCAGGTCGAGCTCAACGTGGTGACCCTCGCGCGCCTCACCCGCGCCGCGCTACCGCCGATGCTCGAGCGAAAGCGGGGCCGGATCGTGAACGTCGCGTCGATGGCGGGGCTCGCGCCGGGGCCTTACACGGCCACCTACAGCGCCACCAAGGCGTTCGTGATCTCACTCAGCGAGTCCGTCGCCGAGGAGGCCCGCGCCACGGGCGTGCGCGTGATGGCCCTCTGCCCGGGCTTCACGCGCACCGAGTTCCAGAGCCGAGCCAACATGCGGATCGGGCACGTGCCGGCGCTGGCGTGGATGAGCGCCGAGGCGGTCGTGGACTCGGCGCTCGCCGCGATCGAGCGCGGCGAGATCGTCCACATCCCGGGTGCGCTCAACCGCCTGACCCGGGAGGGGATGCGGTTGGTTCCGCGCGGGCTGACCGCGCGCTTCGTGGGCGCCGCGTCGCGGAAGTTCACCGAGTGAGGATGTTCACGGGGCTCGTGGAGGGGCTCGTCTTCCAGCCCACCCGCCGTCTCGACTGGACGCCGGCGGACGCGGCGCTCGCCTACGAGGACGTGTGGCTCACGACCTCCGACCGGGTGCGGATCCACGGGTGGTGGGTGCCTGCCGCCGGGGCGGACGCGCCGGTGCTGCTCTTCTGCCACGGCAACGCCGGCAACATCGGCGACCGCGTCCACAACGTGAAGCTGCTTCACGACGCCGGGATCGCGGTGCTGATCTTCGACTACCGCGGCTACGGGCGAAGCGAGGGCAAGCCGACCGAGCCGGGTGCCTACCGCGACGCGCGCGCGGCGTGGGACTGGTTGGTGCGCGAGCGCGGCGTGCCGGCGAAGCGGGTGAGCCTGTTCGGGCGCAGCCTGGGCGGGGCGGTGGCGATCGAGCTGGCCACGCAGGTCGAGGCGCACCGGCTGGTCGTCGAGTCGAGCTTCACGTCGATCGCCGACATGGCCGCGGTGGCGATGCCGGTGGTGCCGCGCGCGGTCGTGCCGCGAATCTTCGACTCGATCACCAGGATCGGGCGCGTGACGTGCCCGGTGCTGGTCCTGCACGGCACCGAGGACGAGCTGGTACCGTTCGCGATGGGCCGCAAGCTCTTCGACGCGTGCCACGCGCCGAAGCGCTTCGTGCCCATCGAGGGCGCGGGGCACAACGACACCGTCGACGTGGGCGGGCGGCCCTACGTCGAGTGCATCCGCTCGTTCGTCTGTTAGCCCGGGTCATTCATGAAGCCCGTAGCGAGGCCGCCAAGCGTCGAGCGGATTGGGGCGAACGCAGCGTTTTCGGTCCGCAGGCGTACCGGGAGTACGTCGAGGACCGGAAATGCGAGTACGCCCCAGGATGCCGACGATCGGCGGCCGCAGTAGGGCGCCTCACGAATGATCCGGGTTAGCAGGCTGCTGAAAAAGGGCTGCGCCAGAGGCGCACCGACGAGTGTAGCGAGTCGACTTGGGGGTGGGGCCCCGCAAAAACCGCGCTTTTTGCGGGGCGGGGGTCTGGAACAGACCCCCGAGGAAACATCCGCAGGCGCTGAAAAACTCGCACCTGCGAGTTTTTCAGCAGCCTGTTAGCCGTGAGCTTCGGCGGCGGGATCGACGTCGGCGTGTGCAGGCTCGACGCGGTCTTCGGGCGCCGGCTCGCTCGCGCCGTCCGGCGTCCGCGCCACGTGCGCCGCGGGCGTGGCCGCGGTGGCGGTTGGGGGCGGCGTCTCGGGTGGATACGCGGTCTCGAAGATCAGCTTGTCGAGGGTACGCGCGAGCCAGAGCTGGTCGTGGGCGGCGAGGTGCGCTCCGAGGCGTATGCGCTCGGGACCGAGGCCGGGGATCGGTAGCCGCCGGCGTATCAGGAGGCGCACCGCCGCTCGCCCTGGCTCGTCCTCGGCGGCGCGGCGTCCTCGCACCGGGCGCACCACCGCGGCGATGCGCTCGATGGCGATCCGCCGCGCCGTCGAGCCGATCCACCGCACCCGCCGCAGCGTGAGGGCGTCGTGGCTGGTGCGGAGCTCGTGCGCGCGTACGGTGGCGATCGCGATCGCGCGCAGCGCGAGGAGCACGCCGGAGCCCACCGCGATCATCGACCACGTCCGCAGGCTCGTGACGCCCAGCGTCGGTAGCCACCGGAACCCGATCCACCCGCCGCCTCCGAGCACCAGCGCGGGGACGAATCCACCGAGCCGCCGCCACGGCGGCGCGTTGCACACTCGCACGACGGTCCCGTGAAGGGGGCTCGTCGAGACCTCGAGGTCGTCGGAGAGCTCGGGCTCGAGCGCGACCCGCGCGAGGCTCGGCGCGAGCGCCTCGGCGAGCGGCCACAGCCGCTGGCAGTGCTCGCAGCGAACCGGGTCGGGCGCCTCGCCGCGCGGCCCTCGCGTCGGCTCGATCCCCTCGCCGCAGCGCCGGCACGCGAGCTCCATCCTCGGCACCCAGCCCGGCGTGCGGCCAGCACGCCACGCCGCGTGGGCGGCGTGGTAGCGCAGGGCGGCGGCGAGACGGAGCGCCTCCGCGCCACCCAGCCCCGCGGCGATCGTCACCGTGACCGCACCCATGCGCGCGACCACCGCGGGCTTCTCGCCCAGGTGCGCGTCGAGCGACGTGGTGCGCTCGTAGGCGAGCTGCACCGCGCGCGTCCACGGCCCGCGCCGCCGTTCGATCCGCATGCCGTCGGGCGTCAGCAGGATGCGGTGGGGCTTGCCGCACGAGGGGCCCACGTGAGCCCGGCGAGCGCGGTGACCGTGGCGCTCGTCACACCGATCGCGAGCACAGCGAGGCGGACCCCGGGCTCCGGGATCGTCGGCGCGGCGATGGCGAGCGCTCACCGCCGCGACGAGGGTGGCGCCGAAGCCGAGCACCGCCGCGCCGGAACGGAGACGCGCGGCGAGGGTGGGGCGGGGCGTCAGCACGAGCATGGTGACCTCGTCCGCCGCATTCACCGAGACCTGGCTCGAGGTGGCGGCGGCGTCGTGCGGTGATGGCTCGCGCAGCACCTCGACCCAGGCCGCGCAACCGTCGCACCATGCGATCCCCGCGCTCGCGTGCTCACCGAGCTCTTCGCCGGCACCGCCACCGAACGTTCGCTCGGCGCCACAGCGGCTGCATCGCGCGCCACCCTCGCCGAGCTCGGGCGGGACCGCGCTCGCTAGCGCCGGGCCGTAGGGGACCACCCGGCGCTCGCCGCCCTCGCCAGCGGTCAGCCAGGGCGCGAGGGCCTCCAGCACCCGGGTCGCTTCCTCGTCGTCGAGCCCGCGGCCGAGGCGCGTGGTGTGCCCCTCGACCTCGAACGCGAGCCGGCTCTCGGGCCACCAGCGCCGCGGGAGCCGCGCCGGATCGCCGGATCGCGGGCGGGTGATCCGGAGCTCGTGGATGTGCTCGAGGTCGAACGCCCGGGTGTGGACCTCGAGCGGTGCGTGGCGCTCGACCCACACGGTCCGAGCGTCGGTGCGCACCACCTCGTGCTCGGCGAGACGGAATCGGACGCGGATCAGGAGCGCGCCAGCCGCGCTCGCGACGACCAGCGTGGTCAGCAGCGTCGCCACCAGCCATGGCTCGGCGCTCGCCGCGACGCTCGGTGCGCCCGCGGTCCCGAAGCCGAGCCGCGCGACCCCCACCAGCAGCGCGACCTCGAGCCAGCCCCACACCGCGAGCGCGGCGTCGAGGGCCGGGTCCGGCCGCGGGTCGCGATGGATCGTGACAGTGAGCTCCTGTGGCGACTCGACGACGTCCACCCGTGTCTCTCGCTCCGGCGGGGAGTGGTCCTCCTCGACCCACGCGGTCGCGCCATGTGGCGCCGGAGCGGCGGGAGGCCGGCGAGGGCGGCCGTCAGCCGCGGGGAAGCCCGAGATCGCCATGCGCGCGCACCGGGGACGGACTCAGCCGGCAGCCGCCCAGGCTCGCCACCTGTCCGCGGTGTCGCCCAGATCCTGGCCGGCGAGCCGTGTCAGCGCCGAGTGGGCCGTGCGGCTCACGCGCGGGTCGGCGCTCGAGAGCTTCTCGATGATGTGCGGTGCGGCGCGCTTGTCGCCGAGGGCGGCGAGCGCCTTCATGATCTCCACGGCGGCCGCGGCGTCGGTCTCGTTGCCGAGCGCCACGATCAGCGGATCGAGGGACTCGGGCAGCGCCAGCTCGGCGAGACCCATTGCCGCCGCCGCGCGCGCCCGCGCACCGCCGGTCTTGAGCACGCCCTCGAGCTCGTCACGGCAGCTCTTCCCGGCGATCGATGCGAGCGCGGTGGCCGCTGCCTGTGCGACGCTCGAGTCGATGTCCGAGATCGAGCCGAGGAGCAGCTTCTCGGCTCCCGGGATGCGGCGCTGCGAGATCTGGTAGACGGCGTTGAGACGCTGCGTGGGCGTGCCCTGCTCGAGGGCCTGGCGTAGCGAGTCGGCCTGGCGAGTGGGACTCGGCGCCATGCCGAGCCCTTCGAGCGCCTCCATCTCGCGGGCGCGGTTGCCGGCCACGTCCTTCTCGAAGCCGCGGATCGCCGCTGGAAGATCGCCGAGGCCGACCTTGTCGCCGTCGGGCGCGCCGATCGCGCCGCCCGGCTGCTTGGGAGTCGCGAGGCGGTCGATGGCTGCTTGCGCCTCCACGCGATAGACGCCGCCGCGGTTGAGCACCTGCATCAGCGCCGGAAAAGCGGAGAGCTTGCCGATCGCGCCGAGAGTGCGCACCGCCCGGAGCTGCACGTCCTGGTCCTCGCGCAGGTCGGTGACCATGAACATCAAGGGCTCCTGGGTCTCCGTGAGGTGGAGCGCCTCGATCGCGTCGAGGGTGGCGACCCTGAGCTCGGCGGGGGCGTCGATCTCGAGGTTCGGCTCGAGGGTGCGCGCCAGCGTGTCGCGCTGCCGCTCGGCGGTGGGCGGCAGCAGGTCGCGCCAGTCGGGCAGGCTCCGGGTGGCGGCGAGCTGCACGGCGAGCGAGGCGTCGCCGAGGGCCTTGGTCACGATCTCGAAGGCCGGCGCGGCGCGCGCTTCGCCTCGCCGAGGCGACCGGCCTTGCGATCGGTGGCGAGCGTCTCGATGGCGCGCTGGCGCACCTCGGCGTCATGGCTCGAGAGGCGCTCGCGGATGCCGCCGAGCGGGTCGCGCAGGAAGAACGCGGTGCCACCCGCGATCGCCGCCAGCGCGAGCACCGCGATCGCGGCACCGCGTGCCCACGAGCGCTTCCGCCTCACCGTCCTGGTCACGCGCGTCAGCACGGACGGCGGCGCGACCGAGATCTCCTGGCCCTGCAGGAAGCGCTCGAGGTCGTCGGCGAGCGCCGCGGCGCTCGCGTAGCGCGAATCGCGCACCTTCTCCAGCGCCTTGAGGGTGATGCGCTCGAGCTCGGGGTCGAGCTTGGGGTTCAGGGTCCGCATCGGCGGCGGATCCTCGAACAGCACCTGCCGCAGGGTCTCGGCGAGGGACGCGCCGTGGAAGGGCGGCGAGCCGGTGAGCAGCTCGTAGAGGATCGCCCCCATGCTGAAGACGTCGCTGAGCTGGTCGACCTCGTGGATGCGGCCGTCGGCCTGCTCGGGCGCCATGTAGTTGGGCGTGCCCATCAGGTCGCCGGTCTGCGACAGCATGCTCTGCGACGAGTCGAGGTCCTTGGCCAGACCGAAGTCCATGACACGCGGCTCGCGGCGCGCGTCGACCATGATGTTGGCGGGCTTGAGGTCGCGGTGGACGACGCCCTGGGCGTGGGCGTAGGCGAGGGCGCGCGCCACCTTCGACATCAACATCAGCGAGGCGCGGGTGTTGCCCCGCTCGCCCTTCGCGAGGTCCACCAGCGTGCGCCCCTCGACGAACTCCATGACCAGGTAGCGGGTGCCGTCGATCTCGCCGTACTCGTGGATCGGCACGATCGCCGGGTGCGCCAAGCGGGCGATGGTGCGCGCCTCGCGCTCGAAGCGCTTGATCGCCGACTGGTTGGAGGCGTGGCCGCCGATCAGGGTCTTGATGGCGACGAAGCGGTCGAGCTTCGGGTCGCGCGCCTTGTAGACGATGCCCATGCCGCCGCGGCCGATCTCGGCGACGATTTCGTACGGGCCGAAGGTGCGCCGCGCCGGGGGCGTGACCGGTGATGGCGCGGGCGGCGGCTCGGCGACGGGTCTGGGCGGCACCAGCGGAGTGATCCCGGACGCGAGGGTCGGTAGCCCGCGGTCGGGCGCGGTGGTGTGCGCGGCCGGGCGCGGGATCGAGTCCGCCGGTGCAGTCGGCCGCTCGTCCTGATCGAAGCTCGACATCAGCCAGTCGCGGCTCTCGGGCGGCGGGACGCTGCTCGGCGGATCGCCGGCACGGGGCGGGTCGTCGAACGACACCGCCGCCCCCGGATCGTCCGGGATGTTGATGAACGCGGAGTCGTCGGCGGGATCCAGGTTGATCGTCGAGAGGTGCGGGGGGGCACCGACCGGCGGCGTGACCTCGCGAGCACAGCCGCGGCGCTCGCCACCACCGTGGCCTGGACGTCCGACGCGTGAGTGCCGTGGGTCGAGCCGTCGGCGGGCGCACCGGGGGCGCCGGCCATGGCTGGTCCGCGGTAGCGGGTGGCGTGGCCGCAACGCCGGCAGCGGTACGCCTTGCCGACCTCGAGCGAGGCGGGCCGCGTACGCGGTCCTGCACTGCTCGCAAACGAAGCGGAGCGGCTGGGTGGCGGCCGTGCGGGTGGTTTCCATCGGTCGGGTGCCGTCACGTCGATCGGCGACGCGAGCCGGCCGATCATATCGCAGGAGCGCGCCGGCTCGATCGCGCCGTG
>JADJOY010000031.1 GCA_016713535.1 Deltaproteobacteria bacterium | reverse complement strand
TGCGTGATCGAGGCGCTCGATCCTGTGATCGATCGTGAGGCGCTTGGTCGCCCCGAGCGCCAGCTTCAGGGCCTGACACCCGCTCGACCGCGACCTCGAGACTGCCAGCGACCGGATCGACGAGCCGCTCGGTCGTCGTGGAGGCCGACGATGACCACCTCGAGCGGGCGCTGCGGCCTTCCCAGCACGTCGAGCGCTCCGGTGTACGCCATGAGTCGTTCCGCGATCACCTTGATCTTCCGAGCGTTCGTCACTCCGCGAGCGTCGGCCGCGCCCCTCGGAGTAGGGGGTGAAGTTCCCGCGATCGTCGTCTCGACTGATCGTAGCCACGGTAGGTGCCGGCACCGGCGCGGGCGCGTGAACCGCCCGCCTTCGATCGCCACCGCGTATTGGTCTTCGCGATCCTGCCGATCGGGACGCCGCCCGCGTCCCCTGCGGCTCGTTGCGCTTCGATGACCCGCACGATGAAGCTGGCGCCCTGGCGCACTCGGTGCGCGATGGAGCCCGGTGATGCCGGCGCTGAGGATCGTGGATGACGGGCCGCGTGACCGGCTGGCTCTTGCTGTCCGGCAGTGATCCAGAAGCCGTCACGGGGTCGGGTCTGGTCAGCGAGGGTTCTCTTCCTGTTGGTCGACACGAGGTCGACGGATGGTGCGTCGTGGTCGTCGCCGGTCGCGCAGCGCATGGGCAGCGGCGGAATCGAGGGGCAGCGGACCAGGCCGTGGATGTAGAGGCGCGTGGCGTCCCACAGCTCGCCCAGCAGCTCCCGGGCGATCGAGCCGCGTACGTGCAGGTGGTCCGCCGATCGGGGTGTCGAGGAGCCTGACCTCGCCGTCCAGATCGACACGACGGTCGCGCGCCCCAGCTCGATTGTGGCGCAGCGCGCTCGCTCGCCGCCGGCTCGAGGCGGATGCGCCCCCCGCGATGGCGAGCACGAACGGTCGTCGCCGAGGCCGAGCTCGACCTGGCGGCGCCCGAGCGCGGCGTGCAGGAGCCGGCGGTAGCTGGCCGGATGCCCGTACCGAGGATCCGAGAGCGAGGCCGCACGAAGCCGCCGAGCGTATGCTCGCCACGGACCAGCCTGCGAACGCACGCCCGGGGCACGTCGAGCGCTCACCGTCCACGCCTGGGCCCGCAGGTGCATGCGCGCGACGGTCTCTGTTGATGGTGGTGAGGCGCAGGTCGTCGGCGTCGTTCGGTATCGGCAACCGCGCGAGTTCGACCGCGAACTCCGCCCGATCCCGGTCGTCGCCCGCGAGCCCTGGGCGAGGCTCAGCGTGGCGGGGACGTCGGTTGCCCGCCTTCCGCGAGCACCGCGAGGGCCGCCGGGATGCGAAACGGCCGGGCGCGCAGGTGCTGGCGCGAGCTCGAAGGGCACCGCGCGCTCGCGCAGGATCCGCGCCGGCTCGGTCTCGCCACAGGTAGAGGCCTCTGTGAGCACTCGCCCTCGCGAGTGGCCGGTGAGGCGATCGAAGAGTTCAGCGACCACGGCGAGCCGGGATCGTCGGCAGCCCGACCCCCACCCCGCGCGAAGTCGCCCCCAGCGGAAGCGCCCCCAGTTGTGGATCGTATAGGCCGGCACGCCGTCGAACGTGTGGTCGCGGCGACCCACGGTCACCGGGCCGGTCGCGGTCTAGCCGCGGCACCGCTAGCCAGTGACTGGCGAGCCGTGGCGCGAACGCGGCGTTGCGAGTGGCGGTGGGGAACGCGAAGGTGGTGAGCTCGAGCCCGAAGCTTACGTCGGCGCGGCGAGCACTCCGACGCGGAAGCGACTTATCCCGGAAGTCGACCACCGTGTGCGGGCCAGCGCGAAGCTGAGTCCGGCCTGCAGGCGTAGCGCCCGCGGCGAACGTCTCCGCGCCGCCGTGCCAGCCGCCGCGGATGACGGTGACTAGCGCCCGCCCCACCTCGGCGCCGCGTGGGGCCGGGCGAGGGTCCCCGAACACGCTTCAGGTTGAGCAGTACCGGGCCACCGGGCGCGAGCACGCAGAAGTGGGGAACCACCCCTTCCAGGCACCGGCGACCGCCGGCTTGCTGGACCCGCGGCGGAGGTGATTGGTGGCGCGGATGGCCTCGGCGATCGCGCCAGCGAGGGGGTGCCGCGGGTGCCGGTCGCAGCAGCCGAGACGGCAGCGCGCTCACCGAGCCAGCCCCTGTGGCTCGACGGGGTCGCGGCGGCCACGCCTGACGCTGGCGGTCGGGCGGCAGTCGTCCTCGAGCCCTCCGAGGATCTCGCGGAGGCGGTGCGCGAAGCCCAGCACACCGAGCACGGCGAGCAGTGCGGGATCGCCAGCGGGGTCTTGGCTCGAGCGTCGCCGGGCTGGCGCGCCGGCGCCGCGGTGGGAGCGGCGAGAGCGAGCGCTCGGAACCGCTCGAGCGTGGAGAGCAGGCCGAGCACCAGCAGCGCGAAGGCCTTCCTTCCGGGCGCCGGTCCGCGGACCCGTCGATCGTCCCACCCCGGTCGGCGGAGCGATGAAACACCAGGCGGGTGAGGAGCTTCCTCGAGCGCTGGGTCTGCGCGCGTGCCGACCAGCAGTCGAGCACCACCGACGGCAGCGCGTCACGGGCGGAGCGGCGTCGGGGTGCGCGAGCTGCCGAGGGTGCTCGCGTCCCACACCATGCGCACCCGGCGCAGGTCGGAGCCGGCCAGGCGTGTGCTCCAGCGCTCACCCTCCGGCGTCGTGGGCGAAATGACGACCTCTCCGCGACCAGCGCCGCGTACGCGGCGTGTGGCGCGGCCGCGGGGTGGTTGAGCACGGCGAGCTGCAGGTCGCCGCAGCGCTTGTAGGAGGTGGTCCTCGGCCCCGCGCACCACCAGCCGCGGCAGCCCGGTCGTCTTCGGCCGGCACGGCGTCATTCGAACGTCCGGGGATCGACTACGACGTCGATCCACAGCGTGAGGTGGCGTCCGCGTCCAGGCTGGACCCACACCTGTAGCTCGAGGCGCGCCGGGCTCTTGACGGGCGTCGGCGAGGTCGATCCGACCCGCACCCGACGCGCTTCGCGCGGCGCTAAGCGACGGCGCGCTTCCGGCTCGAACGCGATCGGCGGCGCGGCTCGCGAGACGCCGAGCCCGTCGCGCACACCGACGACCTTCGAACGAGAGCGCCACCGTCACCGCGCTGGCGTTTCCACGACGAACGCGCTGTTGGTCATGGCGCCAGCCCCCCGCGTGCAGCCTGAGCAGCCGCTGCGGAGGGGCCGGTGCTGGAGCTCCGCGGCGCGCTCCCGGCGCAGCGCGTCGAGGAGGTCGCGGGTGAGCTGAGCCTGCTTGCGCTCGCGCCCTGGAGGTCGGCGAAGTGGGCGCGTGCGCGCTCGCCGAGCGAGCCCGCGTCGGGTTCCTGGCCGGCAGGCGTGGCTCGAGTGTCGGCGGGCGTCCTGGCGCTGGCCGCGTCGTCCGCGGTGGCGCCCGGGTCCGCGCCGAGCGAGGCCCTGCGCCTCCGAAGCGCCGTCGCAGGCGCTCGACCAGCGCGTCGGGTGAGTCGGCTTCCAGCAGATCTTTCCAGTCCACGCGCTGCTCCCCGCCGAGCGGTCCGACCGCTCGGCCCGCTCAGCGATCCCGCTCGATCACGTAGCGCACCACGCCGAACAGGAAGTCGAGGTGCGACGACGGCGCGACGTCGCCCGGGTCGCGAGCGCGAGCACGTCGCGGTTCCGCTCGGCGCGCCGCCGCGCGGCGGCGCGCGCCACCGCGATGGCGCTGGATCGATCCACGAGGCCCGCAGGAACTCCACGTCGGCCACCGACTTGGCCTCGAGCTCGGAGATGCCTGCGCCCGGGCGGCGCTTGGCCAGGATCCCGATCGTTCGCGCGCGCTCGCCGGGCGAGGCGGCCCTGAGCGCATGGAGGAGGATCAGCGTGCGCTTGCTTCCTGACAGATCGCCGGCGAGCCTTGCCGTAGGCGGTCTCGTCGGCGTCGAGGTTGAGCGCGTCGTCCCGACCCGGAAGGTGAGCCCGAGCAGCGTCGCGAAGCGGCCGAGGCGCGCGAGGCGCGCCGGCTCGACCCCACCGACCAGCGCCTCGAGGAGGACCGGCGTGATGAACGAGTACCAGCTTGGTCTTCTTGTGCACCATGCGGAAATAGTCGGCGTCGCGCTGGTCCCACGCGTTGGCGCGGATCCAGTCGAGCTCGACCGCCTGCCCTCCGCCGACTCGCGCGCCATCCGCGCCACCAGCTCGAGGGGATCCGCAGCGCTTCGCCGAGCCCGGACGGTGCGGGTGTTGTCGAGGAGCGGCCGGAGCGCGAGGGCGAGCATCCCGTCGCCCCACGCCGGGATCATTCCGGGGTCGGGACACTCCTCGGCGCGGTGGAACGTCGGCGCGCCGCGCCGCAGCTCGGAGTCGTCCTCGACGTCGTCATGGATCAGGAACGCGTTGTGGAAGAGCTCGAGCATCGCCGCCGACGGCAACACTGCCGCGAGCTGGCCACCGAGCGCACGGCAGGTGGCGATGCAGAGCGCGGGGCGAAGGGCCTTCGCCTCGCGCAGCGGGTAGCTCGAGCATCAGCTCGTAGAGGCGCCCTGAGTGGCGGCGCCTGCGCCGGCACCAGCTCGCGGATCTCGTCGATCGTGGCTCGCGCGCGTCCTGCAGGTACGCGACGAGCCGATCGGGGCGAGCCCCGCGCCGGCGGGCGTGAGGGATGGGCACTTCGAGCGGGGTCGCGGTCGCGGGTGGGATCACCTCTCGGCAAGCGAGAGCCGGATTCTACGCGTTTACCCGTAGGATGCGCGGCAATTGTGCGGAGCGTCGCGCCGTCCGGACGCCATCGCGCGAGCGCCCGATGGGCACCTGAATCAGGCTTCGGGAGCTCCACGCCGCCGGTCGGTGCCGATGGGGTCACCGCCGGGGCGCGCGTCGGTCAGGCGAACCGCTCGAGTGGAGCGGGAATGCAGCGTGCCACGGGCGAGGCACGGTCAGGCTCGACCTCCAGATCGACGGCGGCGATCCGCACGATCCTGTCTCCGGACCGCGACCGGATAGGTGCGGATACTACCTCGCCGCCGCTCACGCACTGCTTCCGTCCGTGAGCGCGAAGGCGCTCTGGTGCATGGGGCAGACCACGCTCGGCTCGCCGCTCACGTCGGCGAGGCGTCCCTGCGCGAGGACCTCCGAGCCGCGGTGCGGGCAACGGTTGTCGGTCGCGAACCACTGCTCGCGGCTGGCGTAGCGGAAGATCGCGATGCGCCGGCTCGGCCACCTGGCACGCGCCGCCGTCGAGCGGAACCTCGTCGGCGCGACACACGGCGAGCCAGCGCTGGTCTGCGTCGGTGCGCGTGCGCGTCGTGCGTGCGTACAAGGGGTGCTCTTTCCCGGATTTCCGGATGGCGAGCTCGGCCATCCGTCTCGCAAGCACGGGGCCAACCGCGCCAGTCGCGTAGAGCTCGGATTTCCGCGGCTTTGCTCACGCCCGCGCCACGAGACTGAGCTCGGCGCGCCTGAAGCTCGGCGTGCTGAGGACGTAGACGGGCGCGCCTGGCGTCACCGGATAGAGGCCGAGTGATCGAGAAGGCGAGCGAGCCAGGCGCTCAGGGTTCCGGCGTCGTCGTTGCCGGCAGACCGTCGGGCCGCGACGAGAACGAAGAGTCGAGGAGCGCGCACGCGGCGCGCGGTGCTCGCTGGCTGGCCGGCCCACGCGTAGAGGTAGGGCGCGTGGAAGTCGGCCCGTTCGAGGCGTCGCAGTGGCCGCCGTCGCAGAAGGTGTCGAGCTTGGCGGCGAACGGCGCGGCGCCGCCCATCACCTCCATCAAGCCGGGCACGTCGTGAGGCACGAACCACGTGTAGATCCACGCGTTGGCCTCGGTGAAGCCCCACGTCGCTGTGGGATCGAAGGGCTCGCGCCACGCTCCCCAGCCGAAGCCCGCCTGCACCGACTGGTTCGCCGCGCTCCAGTGGTTGCGGTAGTTCTGGGCGCGCGCCGCGTAGCGCTCGGCGTCGTCGCCGTGACCGAGCTCGCCCGCCAGCTCGCTCAGGCACCAGTCGTCGTAGGCGTATTCGAGCGTCATCGCCGCCGCCTGCGTCACGTCGCACTCGAGCCCCACGAAGCCGTTCTTCACGTAGCTCGGCGGCGTGCCGCGCTCGAAGTAGCCGCAGCCGAGCGCCGGCACCGGGTTCTCGTCGAGGTCGGCGCTCTTCTTCGCGGCCTCGTAGAAGGTCTCGGCGTCGAAGCCGCGGAAGCCTTTGCGCCACGCGTCGAGCGCCATGCAGACCTGGTGGTTGCCGATCATCACTCGCGAGTCACCGGTCGCCCGCCAGCTGCACTTGGGCAGCCAGCCCGACTGCTCGTACGCGTCCACGTACGACTGGACCACGTCGTCGCGGCGCTCGGGCTCGACGAGCGTCTGCAGCGGGTGGGTGGTGCGGAACGTGTCCCACAGGCACCAGTCGTCGGAGTAGAAGGCGCCTCCGCGCCGCGCTTCGTACACCGCCCCCACGCCGTCGGCGCCGCTCCAGTAGCGGCCGCCCTCGGTGAAGTCCACGGGCTGGAGCAGCGTGTGGTAGAGCGCGGTGTAGAGCTGGACGCGCTGGTCGTCGTCACCGCCCGCGACGGCGACGCGGTTCAGGACCTCGTTCCAGGCCGCGCGCGCATCGGCGCGGATCGCGTCGAAGCCGAGCTCGCCGGCGCCCTGCTCCAGGTTCGCGCGCGCCTGCTCGACGTCGATCGCGGAGACGCCGACGCGCAGCCCGATGGCCTGCCCCTCGCCGGTGGTGAAGTCGAGGAAGGCGCCGATGTCCGCGCCCTCGGCGCGCATCGTGCCCGGCTGGCCCTTCTTGCCGCTCCACGTGCCCGCGGCGCGGCTCGGCGTATCGACCACCGCGTGGAAGTAGAGCGGGCTCAAGCCCGTGTCGCCGGGCGCCGAGCCGGTGAACACCGCGACCAGCGGGTTGGCCTGGTAGAGCCCGAAGCCGCGCACCGTTCGCGCGTCGACCACCTCCACCCGACCCGCCCACCGCGAAGCCGCGGTTGTGGCTCACGTCGATCAAGAGCCGCGCGCGGTCGGTGGCCGGGAACGTGTAGCGATGGACGCCGACGCGTGCCGTGGCGGTGAGCTCGGCGCGCACGCCCGAGTCGTCGAGGGTGGACGGCGTAGTAGCCGGGCTCCGGCCACCTCGCTCGCGTGCGAGAAGCGCTGCGCGTAGGCGCTCTCGGTGAAGCCGGGGTTCCCGACCACGGCCATCACGCCGAGCTGGCTGTAGCCGTTGAAGCTGCCGCCCGGCCCTTCGAGGTGGGTGTGACTGAAGGCCTCGATCTTGTCGTTCGCGTACTCGTAGGCGTCGATGTCACCGGTGCCGGCGTTGGTGTCCGGCGAGAGCTTCACGAAGCCGTGCGGCAAGCTCGGCCCCGGGATCACGTTCCCCGAGCCCAGGGTGCCGATCATCGGATCGACGTAGCGCGCGAGATCGTCGAGCGGCGGCGACGAGGCGCCGCCGCCGCCCGAGCCGCCGCCGCACGCGTCGAGCGAAGCGAACACCAGCGCCGCGGCGGCCCGCGAGAGACGCGATCGAAGCGGCATCGCCCCGTGATAGCACGGGGAACGCTGGCGTCCGACGGAGCGGACGCGCTCCAGGCGGATCGTCCTGGGGCGGTCGACGAAGCGACCGCCCTCCAGCCGGCCGCGATGGCATCCGTCGCCGCGCGCTACGGCTCGCGGGGCGGCTTCGGGTCGAGCCGGCCGAGCAGGTCGGCGGCGGCGGCGTGGCGGTTGGTGCGCTCGTAGAGCTCGGCGAGACGCGAGATCGCGCGGCGGGTGCGCGGGCTCGCGGCGCCCTGGTGCGTCTCGACCTCACGCACCGCCTCGACCGCGATCGGCTCGGCCTCGTCGACCCGGTTCGCGGCGATCAGGCAGTCGACCAGCAGCCCCGCGGTCTCCGCCGCCGCCGTGCTGCCGTCGGGCGCCGCGTGCCGGCGGCTCGCGAGCGCCGTGCGCAAGAGCGCCTCCGCCTCGCTCGCGCGGCCGAGCTCGATCAGCACCTCGCCGAGCGCGGTCTGGGCCAGCGCGCGATCGTCGTGCCCCTCGGGGCGCGCTTGCATCGCGAGCGCCAGTCCCTCGCGCGCGATCGGCTCGCCGCGCGCCGCGTCGTGCTGCCGCGCGAGCGCCTGCGCCAGCCGCGCGCGCGTGACGATCGTGCTCGGGATCTCCGCCGACCGTGCGGCCCCACGTGTCCATGGCCGTCTCGAGCAGCGCCTGCGCCTCCGCGTCCCGCCCCTTCACGAGCCACAGCGCCGCGAGACGAGTGGCCATCCACGCGGCCTCGGATTCGCGCCCGTGGGGCCGGCGGCGAGGACGTCGAGGCCGTGCTGGAAATCGGTCGGCGGCACCGAGGTCACCGCGCACGTCGGCGATCACGCCGAGGTTGGCGAGGATCACCGCGAGCGCGGCGTGCTTCACGTCGACGTGGGCGCGCAGGCCCTCGAGCGCCGCGGCCAGCTCGTGGTCGGCGCCGTCGAGGTCGCCGCGGCGGTAGCGCGTGCTGCCGAGCTCCGCGGTCGCGAGCCAGCGCGTTCGTCCTTCACGCTGCCCTTCTCGAGGATCGCGAGCGCCTCGCGCAGCAGGCGCTCGGCGACCCGCACGTCGCCACCCGCGGCCTCGGCCGCGGCGAGGGCGGTGGCGCGGCGTGCGTAGGCGCGCGACTCGGCGCCGTCGTGGGCGCGGCTCAGCTCGAGCGCGCGGCCGAGCTCGCGGCGCGCCGGATCGCCGAGGCCGAGCACTCGATAGGCACTACCGAGCACGAGCCGGGCGTGCGACTCGAGCGCAGGATCGTCGCCGAGCTCGGCCTTCACCCGCGCGCTCGCCGCGTCGAGGAGGCTCACCGAGCGCAGCCCGCCGCTCTCGACCTGGCCGCGCGGCACGAAGTCGGGCGCGATCGCGCTCGGACCCGCCTCCGGCATGAGGGACTCGTAGAAGGCGAGCAGGCGGCCGCGCTCGACCGCGGCGCGCCCCGCGGTGCGCGCGTGGTGGATCGTGGCCACCACGGCGCCCGTCAGCACCGTGGCGACGACCGCGACGGCGCCGTAGCCACCGATGGAGCGCCGCCCGCGGCGCGGCGCAGACGGCGGCCGGGAGGGGCGCGGCGGCCGATCGCGCACCAGGTCGTCGGTCGAATGGCGCGGCGCCGGCGCGACCGCCACCTCGACGAACTCGGCGTCGACGACGTCGTCTCTGTCGTCCTCGCCGCCGGCGCGCCCCTTCGTCATCGCCCCGCGACCCCGCTTCTTCAGCGACGATACACGTCCGCCGCGACGGTCTGGTTCCCGAGCGCGCCGAGGAGCTGACCCGCCTCGCCGGTCACCGGCAGCGTCACGTACGCGACCTTGGGCGTGCTCGGATCGGTGGAGACGTCGATCACCGGCAGCGCGCGCGCGTCGCCCTCCATCACCACCGCGTACTGGAGGACGCCGTTGGCGAGCTCGATCTCGCTGCCGCGCCCGTCGAGCGGCACCGAGACCAGCGCCCGCACCGTGCGCCCGCCCGCGTCGAGCGACTCGTTCCGCGCCACCAGCGCCCGCGTGCCGTCGCGGAACAGGCCCTGGACCTCGCCCTGCACCGAGGTCGCGACGTCGGTCACGACGCCGGTGCCGAGGGCGAGCCGCTTCACGCTGCTCTTGGGATCGGCGAGGGGATCGTCGCCGCCCGCGCTCGCCTTCGACCACAGCACCGACTGGCCATCGCTCGCGTAGCGCAGCTCGCCGCCGGGGCCACCCACGTTGGCGCCCTCGGTGAGGCGCGTGACGGTGGACGTGGCGAGCTCGGTCTGGAACGCGTCGACGCCGCCGGCCACCGGCAGCGTGCTCATGCCGTAGACGAGGCGCGTGCCGTCCGGCGACCAGTCGGGACGGCCCAGCACGAGCTGGGTGTTGATGCTCGCCACCGTCGCGTTCGAGCCGTCGGCGTTCACCACCACGATCTCGGACTGCTCGAAGGCGAGCGTCACGACCACCGCGAGGCGGCGCGCGTCGGGGCTCCAGCGCAGCGGGCCGAGCGCCAGGATCTCGTCGTCCGCCACGACCAGGTCGGCGCCGTTGCCGGGGATGGAGTCGGTGGCGCCGGTGAAGTGGATGCGCTGGCGGTTGGCGCCGTTGCCGTCCTGGACGAAGAGCGCCGGCTTGCCGTCGACGTATTCGACCTCGGCGACCCGCGCCGATGGGTCGCCGATGCCGCCGCTGTCGTTGCCACCGCCGCTGCCGCCGCCGCACCCGAGCACGAGCCCGAGGAGCCCTGCCACCACCGCCCACGTTCGTCGCTTCATTCGTGTCTCCACACCCCGACGGGCGCAGCGTAGCCCTCGGATCCCTCGAACGTCACAAGCGCCGACCGAAGCCGCGGCGCCGGCGCGGCCCGGCCCGAGCTTCAGAAGAGATCGCCGAACGTGCCGAGGTAGCCCTCGAGCCTCCCGACCGGGCGGTCGGACATCCAGGCGCCGATGAGCTGCACGCCGAGACCGGCCGCGAACGCCACGCCCAGCGCGGCGCCGTTGAGCCCCGGGATCCGCATCCGCACGCGCTCGATCCCGGCCTCTCGCGCCTTCGCGAGGGCGGCCCACGCGAGCGGCGCGGCGAAGCGCTCGTTCGTCACCGCGCCCGGGCCGATGCTGCCGGCTCCGTCCATCGACACGTAGCCGACCCGGCGACCCCGATGGCGCGCCGCGAAGAGCCGAGCGCCGGGCTGGGAGAGCTCGAAGCGGTGATCGGCGTCGCGACGGCAGCCACGCACCGTGCGGTCGAAGGCCGCGGCGCAGGCGAGCGCCTCGCGAGATGGGTGGCCGGGCGCGCCGAGCGGCACCAGCTCGAGCCGCTCGGCGGGCGCGGGCGACGGGTGGGGAGCGCCGCCGAGCACGTAGATCAGCGTGCGCGGCACCATGCCGAGGTCGAGGTAGAGCCGCTGCGCGCGTGGGTCGAGGGACGCGTACACGCAGCGCGCGGCGCCCGAGGGTGCCGCCGGCTGCTCGAAGGCGCGCCCCACCAGCTCGCGCCCGAGGCCGCCGCTCTGGACCTCGGGCAGCGCCCACGCCATCGACAGGAAGTGAACGCGCTCGCGCAGGATCGTGCTCGCGAACGCCACCACGCGCGCGCCGCGCGCCGCTACGTGGAAACCGGCAGGATCGGTGCCGAGCAGGTGGCCGAGCCTGAGCGCGATGACGCGCGGGTCGGGCGGCGCGGGTATCTGCCCCTGACGCCGCGCCAGGTCGGCGGACGACTCGGCGAAGACCGCGGCACACCCCGCCAGATCGGACGGCCGCGCCCGCCGCAGGCGGACCCGGGCCACCGATCCGGCGACAGCGGATGGCCCTCCCGTCGCTCCGGAGGTTTTCGTAGCGCGGAGGGCTCCGGCCCCCCGCGAACGCCTCGGTCGTCGCGGATCGCTCACAGCCACGCGCCGCGGCTCACGCGCCGGCGCTCGCCCCGGCGAACCGATACAGGAGCAGCGCCTTGAGGAGCAGCGTGTCGGCCGCCGCGTGCGCTTCGGTGAGCATCAGCCCGCGCGCCTCGGCGTAGGGGGTGGAAGCCGCCGCCGAAGGTGAACATCGGCAGCACGTCGGGGTGCTGCCGTCGCCCGGCCCCCAGGTACGGCGCATGCGGTTGATCGCCTTGCCGTAGTCGGAGAACGGATCGCGGTAGGTCTCGGCGAGGCGACCCTTGGGATCGATGCCCCACAGGTCGCGCTTGTTCACCACCGTGACGAAGGCGCGGATGCGGGTGGTCAGCACGTCCTCGTCGCCGATGCTCTCGCGGCCGAGCGCCACCTTGCGGCGCGCCTTCACGAAGTCCATGAACTCGTTGACGTGGCGCGCCTCCTCGGCGCGGCACGCCCGCAGGTACTCCTCGAGGTTGGCCAGCACCTTGCTCGAGTTGGGGCGGCGGAAGGTGCCTTCGAGGTCGCGGTCGGCGGTGGCGAGGAAGCCGCCCGCGACCGTCACCACCACCACCTGCGGCGGCGAGTCGAGGAACGTCTGCGCCAGGCGGTCCCAGCCGTCGCGGCTCTGGATCTGCGTGCCGGGCACGGTGAGCACGGGCAGGATCTTGCCGCGCGCCACGGTGCGGGTCTTCTCGAGGTGGATCGACGAGCGCGGGCGCTCGCGCGGCGACCACCGCACCACGCGGTCGACGCGCAGCGAGGTCGCGTCGCGCAGCCGGTCCGCGATCACGGTCTTCCCCGCTCCCGAGGGGCCGAGCACGGCGATGCCGCGGTCCTGCCGGCCGAACAGGTTCAGGAACGGCTTCTTGGCGCGGTTCACTTCCTTGAGGGCGGCGAGGAGCGCCTTCTCGGCGTCACCGAGCTTCACCGTGCAGCCCTGCTTCGCGGGGTCGGCGAGGAGCTGGTCGATCGACTCTTCGATCGAGATGGCACCACGCTCGACGCCGTAGCGCTGGATCTTCTGCGCCAGCCACTTCTGGAGGAACGCGAGCAACGGGTCCATGCGAGAGGTCCTCGATCGGAACGAGCGCGGCCGCGGGGCCTCGCGCCGGGATGGGGCGGGCGGGGGCAGGCCCCGCCCCTACGGTGAAACGGATCGGCTGGCGCTCACGCCTCGAACGGCGGCGTCACCAGGTTCGCGGCGCGCGCCCGTGCCAGCACCTTCTCGGCGGCGCGCACCATCGGCATGTCGACCATCTTCCCCTCGAAGTCGAACACGCCGGCGCCGCGCTCCTGGTGGGCCTCGAACGCGGCGACCAGCCGGGCGGCGTGGGCGATCTGCTCGGCGGTGGGATCGAACGCGCGGTGGATGGTCTCGACGTGCTTGGGGTGGATGCACATCTTGCCGTCGTAGCCCATGCGGCGGCCGGCGACGGAGTCACGCGCCAGCACCTCGGTGCTCTTGAGGTCGGTGCACAGGGTGTCGATCGCCTCGATGCCGGCGGCCTTCGCCGCCACCACCACCGCGCCGCGCGCGTACGCCACTTCGGCGCCCTCCACGGTGCGCTCGGCGCCGACGTCGCCCGCGAAGTCCTCGGCGCCGAAGAGCAGCGCCACCAGCCGCTCGCTCGACTGCGCGATCTCGAACGCGTTCACCACCCCGCGCGCGGTCTCGACGAGCGCCAGGGAGGCGCGGCCGCCACGTGCCGCCCCGACCTCGGCCTCGACCGCCTCGAGCACGCGCTCGACCCGCCGCACGTCCTCGGCCGACGACACCTTGGGGATCATGTAGCCGTCGGGCTGGCCGGCGGCGGTCTGCTCGATGTCGGCGCGGAACAGGTCGCCGGTCGGCACGTTGATGCGCACCCAGCGCTCGGTGCGCCCGAAGTCGAGGTGCTTGAGGGCGTCGACGATGCTGCGCCGCGCCTCTTCCTTGCGCGCGGCGGCGACGCCGTCCTCGAGGTCCATCACCACCACGTCGACGTCGAGGGCGGCGGCTTTCTCGATCTTGCGCGGGCTGTCGCCCGGCATGAAGAGCACGGATCGGCGCAGGCGCATGGGGTGAGCTCTCCGCGGGCGAGGACGCGTGCCACGAACGGGGATCGCGGCGGGCGTGCGACGACTCGCCTCAGGCGTGGGCGACGGGCCGCTTCTTGAGGAGCACGGTGCGCTGGAAGTCGATCACCACGGTGCCGTCCTGGTTGCGGCCGATGTGGCGGAAGCGCACCACGCCGCAGTCGGCGCGCGACTTGGAGTCGCTTCTCGACGATCTCGGTCTCCACGTAGAGCGTGTCGCCGTGGAACATCGGGTGCGGGTGCTTGACCGTCTCGAAGCCGAGGTTCGCGATGAGCGTGCCCTCGGTGAGGTCCGAGACCGTGACGCCGACCGCCACGCCGAGGGTCAAGATGCCGTTGACGATGCGGCGCTTGAACTCGGTCTTGCTCGCGAAGTCCTCGTTGAGGTGGAGCGGCTGGGTGTTCAGCGTCAGGCTCGAGAAGAGCACGTTGTCCATCTCGGTCAGCGTGCGCCCGACGTTGTGCTTGAGGGGTGCCGCCGAGCTCGAGATCCTCGAAGTACTTGCCAGCCATGGGGTCCGTCCCTGTGCGGAAAGAGGGGCGTTCGCGCGCGAACGCGCGAGGGTAGCCCATCGCCGAAAATGGCGGCTAGGCGCTGGGCGGGGGACGAGCCCCGCGCTACGAACGCCACCGACCGCTTCGGAGGGACGGCCTCCTGGCCGTCCGCGGCGGTCGGGGTCGCGACGCGCCGCTACCGCGTCAGGCTGCTTCGGGCGGTTCGGCGCCGCCGGCGCTCGCCATCGACTTCATGGCCTCCTCCATCCGCCGGCCCATCTCCTCGGGTGCAACGTCCTCGACGTGGGTCGACACTCCCCACTCGTGGCCGAAGGGATCGCGCAGCTTCCCGAAGCGATCCCCCCAGAACATGTTCGTGGGCGGCTGGGTGACCGAGGCACCCGCCTTCACCGCCTGCGCCATGAAGCCGTCCACGTCCGGCACGTAGAGCATGATCGAGGCGGTCGCGCCGCCGAGCGTGGTGGGCGCCTTCGTGTACTGGCCCGGCCACGGATCGGCGAGCATGACGATCGAGTCGCCGATCTTGATCTCGGCGTGGCCGAGGAGCCCGCCCGGGGCTTCGAGGCGCATGATCTCCACCGCGCCGAAGCCAGCCTCGTAGTACTCGATCGCCTTGGCCGCGCCGTCGATCGAGAGGTACGGCGTGACGGTGCGGAAACCCTCGGGGATCGGTTCGGGACCCGCCGGCCTCGCTGGCGCGGGGCGCGCCGGCTTGGCCGCGGGCCTCACCACCGCGGGGCGCGCCGCCTTCTTCGGCGCGGGCTTGCGGGCAGGGGCAGCCTTGGTCGCCGCGGCGCGCTTCCCGGCGGGCTTCTTCGCCGCCACGGCACGACGGGCGGGGGCCTTCCCGGCACGCTTCGCGGCCTTGGCGGCGGGCTTCTTCGCGGTCGCTTTCACGGCTTTCCTGGCGGGCTTCTTCTGGCGACGGTCTCCTTCGCGACGGATCTTGCGCCCAGCCAGAATGCCCGGTCAACGCGAGCAGGTACCCTGCGCGCCGCAGCCCGCCCCGAACCTCCCGGAGAACGACCATGTCCTCGACCGTGCTCATCACCGGCGCCAACCGCGGCATCGGCCTCGAGATCACCCGCCAGCTCGTCGCACGCGGCGATCGCGTCATCGCCACCTGCCGCACCCCCAGCCGCGAGCTCGCCGCGAGCGGCGCCACCGTGGAGGCGAACGTCGACGTGAGCGACAGCGCCTCCGTCGAGGCCCTCGCTCGCCGCCTCGAAGGCCGCCCCCTCGACTGGCTCGTCAACAACGCCGGCCAGCTCTCGGTCGACAGCCTCGACCAGCTCGACGAGCCAGCGATCCGCCGCCAGTTCGAGGTCAACGCCCTCGGTCCGCTGCGCGTCACCGCTGCGCTCGCGCCGCTCCTCCGCGACGGCGGCAAGGTCGCCCTCGTCACCAGCCGCATGGGCTCGATGGGCGACAACACCTCGGGCCGCAGGTACGGCTACCGGATGTCGAAGGCCGCGCTCAACGCCGCCGGCGTGTCCCTCGCCCACGACCTGGCGCCCCGCGGCATCGCGGTCGCGATCCTGCACCCGGGCTACGTCCGCACCGAGATGACCGGGGGAAACGGCGACCTCGAGCCCGCCGACGCCGCGCGCAACCTGATCGCCCGCATCGACGAGCTCACCCCCGCCAGCAGCGGCCGCTTCCTGCACTCGAACGGCTCCGCCCTGCCCTGGTGAGGGGCGCGCCGGGGCACGGCGAAAGCCCCCCCCGAGCGCGCCCCCTGGCGAATTTGGTACAAAAGTAGGGAGCGCTGGACGTGCGTCCACGCGCTCCCTTTCCCCTGGAGAACGCCATGCCCTCGCGACGCTCGTGGTTCCTTCGCTCCCCCCGCTTTCCAGCCCACCTGCTGCTCGGCGCCCTCACCATCGGCCTCGTCGCCGCCTGCACCACCGACTACACGACGGTGCCCGCCGGCAGCTTCGTGGCGGGTAGCCCCGAGACCGAGCCCGGGCGCGACCTCGACGAGGCGCAGCACGGCGTGGCACTCAGCCACAGCTTCGAGATCGGCACGGCCGAGGTCACCCAGGACAAGTTCCAGTCGGTGTCGGGCTTCAACCCGAGCTACTGGCCCGAAGGCGGCGAGGGTCCCAGCTACCCCGTCGACACCGTGAGCTGGTACGACGCGCTCGCCTTCGCCAACAAGCTCTCGGTGGCGGGCGGCTACGCGCCGTGCTTCACCCTCGGCGACGTGGTGTGCGGCGACGGCAGCGCGGGCGACGACGTCACCGCGTGCGCGGCCAACGGCGGCATCGCGGGGGCGAGCGTCGCCCTCGACGGTGTTTCGTCGGTCTACGAGTGCGCGGGCTATCGCCTGCCCACCGAGGCCGAGTGGGAGTACGCGGCGCGCGCCGGCGCGGACACCGCCTTCCCGAACGGCGACATCACCCAGACCTCGTGCACGCCGGTCGATCCCGCCGCCGGCGCGATCGCCTGGTATTGCGGCACCAACGGCATCTCCAAGGCCACCCACGCGGTGCGGACCAAGGCCGCCAACGCCTTCGGCGTCTACGACACCGCGGGCAACGTCGCCGAGTGGACGTGGGACTGGTACGCCGCGGCCACGCCGGCCACCTCCACCGATCCGACCGGCGCCGCGAGCGGCTACTACCGCGTGGTCCGCGGCGGCGCGGCCTTCTACAACGGCGCCGCGCTCTTGCGCTCGGCCGAGCGCGGCGGCCACACGCCGGGCTACCGCGACAAGCACCTCGGCTTCCGGGTAGTGCGGACGATCGCGACCAGCGCCGAGGTGGTGCGTCCGCCGCTTCCGCCCGCGGCGAGCGCGGCGGCGAAGCCGGTCGCGCTCGCCGGCCTCGGCACCGAGTCGCTGCCCTTCCCGGTCACCCGGCCGGACGTCGGCACGCCGCTCACGCCCACCGAAGTGGCCGAGTTCACCGCCAAGATCACCGGCTTCTGGAAGGACGTCGGCTACTTCGACTGGTTGCGCCGCGTGACCCACGGCATGGCGCCCGGCACGCCCGAGGGCTTCCCCGACTACCGGCTCTACTGGCACGACACGCGGGCCATCAAGTCGGGCGGCACGGTGACGTTCGACCACACCGGCGTCGCCGACAACCTGACCATCCCGACGCCCAAGGTCCTCGCCGCAGCGGCCAGCGCCTACCTGGCGACGGGCGACCCGGCGCTCGGCGACCTCACCGAAGGCCTGGCCAAGGGTATGCGCGCCGCATTCCTCGGCTCGCTCTACGACGCCGAGGATCCCGAGACCGGCATCAGCGCGCGCACCGTCTTCAACCAGAACCACAGCTTCGTGCAGGACGGCCGCCCCACCGTCGTGACCTACGACAACGCCAAGCACCCCGCCGACGACTGGAACGCCAAGACCGTCCGCAACCCCACCAACCCGGTGTTCGGCGACATCTGGCTGCGCATCTGGCGCAGCCAGGACGACGTGCCGCACATCTTCCGGGTGGTGCCGGTGCTTCGCCGCGTGGCGGCGCTGGCCCCCGACCCGGACGTGCGGCAGGCCGCCGCTGACGCGGTGGCGCAGCTCGAGCAGTTCGCGCGCGGCATCGTCGACACCGGCTGGTTCATCCGCACCAAGTCGGTGAGCGGCGACGTCGAGGTGCCCCACTACCCCGACGGCACGATCCCCGACCTCGCGAGCTTCTCGCTCTACAACTGGCTGGTGCCGAACGCGCAATGCGAGCCCAAGCTCGCGTCGGCGATGATCGCCTACGACGACGCGCGCGGCCTCGACTGCGGCATCGGCTTCGGCAACATCTACGAGCTGATCGCCGAGATCGGCCACTACTACAACTACGACATCATCCGGTACTTCCACCTCGCGGCGATCGACAACACCCTGACCGCCGGCCAGAACGCCGTCGCCGAGCAGCTCCTCCAGGGACTGATCAAGCGCGCCGACCAGATGATGGCCGGCACCGTCCCCAACAGCGACGACCCGAGCTACTGGAGCGACGCGGCCGGCTACCTGGTGGTCGCGGCGGCGAGCGGGCTGCCGCTCACCTCGGCCGAGACCCAGCACCTCGTGGCGCGCTACTCGGCGGCCGTCGACCACTACGCCCCGTGGCCCAACTGGGACCTGTGGTCGCCGTCGGTACCGGACGGCCAGATCCCGTGGACCCCGAGCCGCGATGGATCGCCCGACCACTTCGTCGAGATCACCGAGATGGGGTACCTGCTCGAGTACTGCAGCTCGCCGTGGCAGAACCCGGCCGGCGCCGCCTTCGTCGACTGCTCGATCGTCCTCGACCCGAACCGCTGGGGCGAAGTCCCGAGCTGACGCTCACGGGCTCCCGCTGCTGGAGGTCCGCGCTTCGTCGCGGACCCCAGGATTCGGTTGGGGCGGCCGACGAAGCGGCCGCCCTCCAGCCGGGGAGCGCGGTCCGATTCGGAGGGACCGCCTCCTGGCGGTCCGCCGCGGCGATGCCGCACACCCCTCCGGACCGGGTGCGGATCGGCTGGAGCGTCACGGGGCTTCGCCCCTGCTCCGTCGCCGACCCCAGGACTGGAGGGTCGACGCTTCGTCGTCGACCCCAGCGTTCACGGCGAGGCCGACGAAGCGGCCGCCCTCCAGCCGGGGCGCGCGATTCGATTCGGAGGGACCGCCTCCTGGCGGTCCGCCGCGGCGATGCCGCACACCCTCGGACCGTGGGCGGATCGGTTCGAGCGTCACGCGGGAGCTTCGTCGCCGACCCCCAGGACTGGAGGGTCGACGCTTCGTCGTCGACCCCAGCGTTCGCACGGCGAGGCCGACGAAGCGGCCGCCCTCCAGCCCCTCGGCGAGGCCGAATCCACCGCGGATCCGCGCCCGGATCGGCCCTTCCAGGGCCCCTGAAGGCCCGAAATCGGCACTTTTCGCGGGGAATCTGGCCCGAACCAGCCTGTAAAGCATCAGCCGGACAAATTTGTAGAGCATCAGCTTTACGATTTTGTATAGCAGTTGCTTTACAGCGGGCCGCCCAGCACCGCCTGCGCCCCCGGGATGCACCCCTGGAGTCTCCGTCGTGGTGAGCCCGCTCGCCCACGGCTCCTCGGTGAAGCAGGCCCTCGAGTACGTGACTGGCTCACCCAGCGCCAGCAAGAACCCGAGTCCATCCTAGCCGCGCAGTCGCGGTCGACTTCGCCGAGCCTGCACTGGGGCAATTGCCGGGCTACCCGGGGCTTAGCAGCCCCGCACCCCGGACGTTCGTGTTCGCGGGAATGTGGCCGGAACTCGTCGGCACGCAGAGGATCGTTCGGCCCGGCAGCGTTTGACACGCCGCCAGGCCTTCATGGATAAGTCGACGGCAGGCTGACCCCCGGTATGCAGAAGTCCCAGTATCGGCGGGCGCTCTGCAGGAGCAACACGCGGACGATGATCGCAACTTTCTGGACCGCCATGGCGCTTTCTCTTGAGCCGTGGGTCCTTGTCTACTGCTTCGGCTTGCTAGACCTGTCGATCGGGGCCTGGACTCTACTGGGCTGGCAGTCGGTCCGCGTGGGGTGGCGGG
>JADJOY010000030.1 GCA_016713535.1 Deltaproteobacteria bacterium | reverse complement strand
CTCGTCGCCGACGGGCTGGAGCTGGTCTACGGCGGCGGCAACGTCGGTCTGATGGGCGTGCTCGCGGACGCGGTGCTCGAGGCGGGCGGGCGCGTGATCGGCGTGATCCCGCGCTCGCTCGTCGAGCGCGAGGTCGCCCACTTCGGGCTGAGCGAGCTGCGCGTCGTCGACTCGATGCACGAGAGGAAGCAGCTCATGCACGAGCTCTCGGATGCGTTCGTGGCGCTGCCCGGCGGGATCGGCACCTTCGAGGAGCTCTTCGAGACGCTCACCTGGGGCCAGCTCGGCATCCACGCCAAGCCGTGCGGGATCCTCGACGTCGAGGGCTACTACCGGCCGCTCGTCGAGCTCCTCGACGGCGCCGTCACGAGCGAGCTGCTCCACGCCCAGCACCGCGACGCGCTGCTCGTGGAAACCGACGCGGCGCGGCTCCTGGCGCGCCTACGCGCGCACCGCCCGCCCCACGTGGAGAAGTGGCTCGACCGGGACGAGACGTAGCGGGGCGTTGGAGGGCGGCCGCTTCGTCGGCCGCCCGAGTCCGATCGCGACTGACCATGATCCGTGCGATCGGCGATGCGGGCGATTCCTCGTATCGCCGGGCACGCGACGCGTGCCCCTCCGGGATCGTGCTGGCGGCGAACGGCGCGCGATACCGTCATCGTAGGGGCGGGCCCCGTGCCCGCCCGCAGGTCGGCGACGGAGCACCGACGCTCCACCGATCTCGAGCACGATCGGCTGGAGGGCGGCCGCTTCGTCGGCCGCCCCAACCCTACCCTGGGGTCGGCGACGAAGCAGGGGCGAAGCCCCGTGACCCTCCAGCAGCGGGTCGGTGACGGAGCACCGACGAGGATTCGTGAGCACATCGGGCTAGCCTCGAGCTCGACACCGTTCAGATCGCGCCGGTCGCGAGCTCTCGAGGAGCGCCTCCCATGTCGCCCTACCCGCACCTGCTCTCACCCATCGACGTCGGCCCCCTCCGGCTTCCGAACCGCGTGGTGATGGGCTCGATGCACACCGGGCTCGAGGACCGATTCTTCCACCACCCCAAGCTCGCCGCGTACTTCGCCGAGCGGGCGCGCGGCGGTGTCGCGCTCTCGATCACCGGCGGCATCGCGCCGAACCGGCGCGGCTGGCTGCTGCCCGGCGCGGGCTCGATGCGGAACCGCCTCGACGTGCTCAGCCATCGGCGCGTGACCCGCGCCGTCCACGAGGCCGGCGGGCGCATCGCGATGCAGATCCTGCACGCGGGGCGCTACGGCTACCACCCGTTCCAGGTGTCGGCGTCGCGCGTGAAGTCGCCGATCAACCCGTTCACGCCGCGGGCGCTGACCGCGCGCCAGATCCGCTCCGACCATCGCCGACTACGCGCGGTGCGCCTCGCTCGCGCGCGACGCCGGGTACGACGGCGTCGAGATCATGGGCAGCGAGGGCTACCTGCTCAACCAGTTCCTGTGCAGGCGCGTGAACCGCCGCACCGACGAGTGGGGCGGGCCGATCGAGAACCGCGTGCGACTGCCGGCCGAGATCGTCAAGGCGGTGCGCGCGGCCACGGGCGGGGACTTCCTGGTGATCTACCGGCTCTCGCTCCTCGACCTCGTCGAGGGCGGCAACACCTGGGACGAGATCGTCGTCGCCGCCAAGGCGCTCGAGGCGGCGGGCGTGAACCTGCTCAACACCGGCATCGGCTGGCACGAGGCGCGCGTCCCCACGATCGTCACGTCGGTGCCGCGCGCGGCCTTCCGCGGCGTGACCGCGCGCATCAAGCGCGAGCTCTCGATCCCGGTGTGCGCGTCGAACCGCATCAACACCCCGGAGGTCGCCGAGGAGATCGTGGCGAGCGGCGACGCCGACCTCGTCTCGATGGCGCGCCCGCTGCTCGCCGACCCGGAGTTCGTGACCAAGGCGGCGGCCGGCCGGGCCGACGAGATCAACACCTGCATCGCCTGCAACCAGGCGTGCCTCGATCACGCGTTCGTCTACAAGCGCTGCTCGTGCCTGGTGAACCCGCGCGCGTGCCACGAGACCGAGCTGGTGATCGCGCCCGCCCGCACGCCGCGCAAGATCGCGGTGGTGGGCGCGGGCATGGCCGGGCTCGCCGCCGCGACCACCGCCGCCGAGCGCGGCCACCGGGTCACGCTCTTCGAGGCCGACACCGCGATCGGCGGCCAGTTCCGGATGGCGGCGGCGGTCCCCGGCAAGGAGGAGTTCCGCGAGACCATCCGCTACTTCGAGACCCGGCTCGCTCGCACCGGCGTCGAGGTGAGGCTCGGCGCCAAGGCGACCGCGCGCGACCTCGAAGGCGGCTTCGACGCGATCGTGATCGCCACCGGCGTGGTCCCGCGCCGGCCGCGGATCGAGGGCCTCGATCACCCCAAGGTGCTCCTCTACACGGACGTGCTGCGCGAGCGGCGGCCGGTCGGACGGCGGGTGGCCGTGATCGGCGCCGGCGGGATCGGCGTCGACGTGTGCGCGTTCCTGCTCCACGACCCGAACGAGACCACCGAGCACTTCGAGAAGGCGTGGGGGATCGACCCCGCGGTGTCTCGAGAGGGCGGCCTCGGCGAGCCCGCGCCGCGCACGCCGCGCCGCGAGATCTGGCTGCTCCAGCGCAAGCCCGCCACGCGCTCGATGGGCGCCGGCCCCGGCAAGACCAGCGGGTGGGCGCACCGGCTCGACCTCGCTCGCGAAGGCGTGCGCATGCTCGGGGGCGTCGAGTACCTGCGCGTCGACGACGCCGGGCTCCGCATCCGCTACGACGATGAGACGCAGACGATCCCGGTCGACAGCGTGATCGTGTGCGCCGGGCAGGAGTCGGTGCGCGATCTGCTACCGGCCGGCGCCGACGGCACACCCAGCGACCCGCGCTACCACGTGATCGGCGGCGCCGACGTCGCCGTCGAGCTCGACGCCAAGCGCGCGATCCGTCAGGGCACGCTGCTCGCCGCGCGGCTCTAGAGCGCCGCGGTGACGGGCGCCGCTCAGGGCCGCGTCAGCGCCGCGAGCCTGGCACCCGCGGCGATCAGGAAGCCGCCGCCGAGGCGCTCGAAGAGGTCGGCGTAGCGCGACCCCGCGAGCCGGCGCGCGCGCACCGCGAGCGCCGAGTAGAGCACCAACACGCACACCTCGATCAGCACCGAGGTGATGCCGAGGATCGCCACCTGCAGGCCCACCGCGCTCTGTGCGTCGATGAACTGCGGCAGGAGCGCGGTGAAGAAGATCAGCGCCTTGGGGCTCGCGCCCTGCACCACCAGCCCGCGCAGGTAGAACCCGCCGCGCGGCGGACGGGGCGCCTGGCGCACCTCGTCCTCGGCCTGGAACATCACCGCCTCGCGCGACAGCAGCATCTTCGCGCCGAGGTAGATCAGGTAGCCCGCGCCCAGCCACTTGAGCGCCAGGAAGAGCCGCGTCGACGCGACCAGCACCGCGCCGACGCCCAGCGCCGAGAGGAAGAAGTAGAGCGCGTTGGCGGTCAGGATCCCGAGCGACGACTTCACGCCGGGGCGGAAGCCGTGGCTCATCGCCGTCGACACCACCAAGAGCACCGCCGGCCCCGGCGTGAAGCACAGCGCCGTCTCGGTCACCACGAACAGCAGCCACACGTGCCAGGACACGGTCGATCTCCCGGGAACGCCGCGGCGAGGGTCGCCGCGGCTCGTCCGGTCGAGTCTAGCGCCCGCTGACGCCCCCGCGTCACGGGTGTCCGGGGACCGGGGGATCGGGCGGGATCCCGGGGTCGCCCTGCGCTACCCGAGCGAGCGCCACGGCAAAGTCGTGCACCCTGGCGATGTCGGGGATTCGGTCCCGCAGCCGGGCCGGAATCGACTGGATGCCCACCGCCGCGCCGGCGATCTGGCCGACCATCGAGCCGATGCTGTCGGCGTCGCCACCGGCCTCGATCGCGGCCCGGACCACCTCGGCGAACGGCCGCTCGTGGGCGCCCTGCGCACTGAAGAGGGCGAGCGGCACCGACTCTGCGACGTGCCCGCTGGCGCCGAAACGCGCCGCGACCTCACGGGGTGGAAGCAGAGGATCGAGGGGCTCGAGCTCGTGCAAACGGTCCCGCACCGCGCAGTCGGGGAGGCGGTCCGCCACGTGCCGAACGAGCGGCTCCGCGGCGTGGGCCTCGACCGAGGCAGCCCAGCGGATCGCGAGGATCATCGCGAGGGCGCCCGCGTACGCCTGCTCGTGGTGGTGCGTGATCCGGCACACGTCGCGGATCCGATCCCGATCGGCCCGCACCTCGGGATCGAGGAGGTACGCGAGCGGCGCGATCCGCGTCGCCGGGCCGTTCCCCGCCGCACGGTCGCCGCGCGCGCCCGCCAGCGCCCAGTGGGCTCCGGCCTCGAGGTTGCGCAGGGCCTGGAGCGTGCTCGCGCCGAGCCCGGGGATCGCGTGACGCCCGAAGCGGAGGACCATGCGGTCCGCGATCTCTGCCGGATCCACGCGCCCGCTTCGAATGATCGCGTCGCAGGTGGCCATGACGAGTTGGGTCTCGTCCGAGAACGGACCAACCGGATACGGACCGACCGCGGCCGGGATGGCCGAGCCTTCGTGCGGGAAGCCCCACGCATCACCGATCGCGCCGCCCACGAGGCAGCCGATGAGGCGGTCGGCAAGCAGTGCCGGCGATCGGCTGAGGCTCACCACAGCGTGGTGACGCCCGGGTAGCGGCGGATCAGCGCATCGGGTGTCAGGACTGCGAGGTGATCGCGCAGCGCCGTGGCGACGATGATTCGATCACACGGATCCGCATGGAGGGGCGGCAACCGGGTGGAACGCAGAGCGATGGCGCTGTCGACCGCGATCTCTTCCACCCCGTGGTGAGCGAGCGCGCGGACGTACCAGCGATCGGCCGCGAGCGGTAGCGCGAGCGCGCCGCGTCGCTCCTTGATGCCGATCTCGAAGGCCGAGATCGCCGACACGAAAGCGGCGCGTTGGGCGCCCCGATCGCTTCCCGGGCCGCCTTCGAGAGCGCGCGATCGCCCGACGCGAGCCACAACAGCGCGCAGGTATCGAGGAGGAACACGCCGGACGCCCTTCACTCGGCGTCGGGCCAGTCGGCCGGCTCGAGCGGTGCGGTGGGGTCCTCGAGGAGCCGGATCTTGGCGAGCTTCGGATCCGGCGTCAGGCGATCGACGACGCGACGAATCGGCCGGATCTCCGCGATCGGCGTGCCGTTCCGGCACACCAGCACTGTCTCGCCGTCCTCCTCCACGCGCGCGAGCAGCTTGGAGAGGTGGGTCTTGGCCTCGTGCGTGTTCACGTTCAACATGGACTAACCTTAGTCCACTCGATTGGCGTGCCGCAATGCGCCCGGATCAGTGCCGGCCCCGCTCGAGCGCGAGGTGCTCGGGCGCCACTCGGTTCGTGAGCCACACGCCGTTGGCGGACAGGAAGAAGAGGGCGCCGGCGCGGAACATGGCGCCGGCGGCGACCCGCAGCACGACGGGCTGACCGTGGCGGGCGCCGACCT
This sequence comes from Deltaproteobacteria bacterium, assembly GCA_016713535.1. Taxonomy (GTDB): domain Bacteria; phylum JADJOY01; class JADJOY01; order JADJOY01; family JADJOY01; genus JADJOY01. The sequence goes on along the minus strand of JADJOY010000030.1, from coordinate 135,128 downwards.
GGGTCGCGGTCTCGACGTCGCGCGAGAGGTGGACGTGCTGGCGGGTGCGAGCCGTCAGCCCCTGCGCGAGGATCGCCGCAAGAAAGCGGGTGGCGGTGCCGTGGAAGAGCACTTCGGGCGGCTCACGCGCCTCGAGGGCGAGGTCGACGGCGAGCGAGTGCCCCTGGCTGGCCCGGATCCGCGTCCGGTCGTCGCTGAACGCGAAGCGCTGCTTGTCGTTGGTCGCGACCACCGCGTCGAGGGTGTCGCGGCTGAGTGGACGCCCGTGCTCGCTCGCGCACCGGAGCAGCTCGTCCACGTCCACCCACCCGCGCTCGTCGAGACGCAGCCCGATCACCTCGGGCCGATGGCGCAGCACCAAGCTCAGGAACTTGCTGATGCGCGCGAGCTCGGCGTCCACAGGCGTGATCGCCGCGATCCCCGCGGCCAGGTCAGACCCCGCGCGCGTAGCGCTCGCGCAGCTCGCGGATCGGGAGCTGGCCGGGGGCCGCGGGAGCGTCGCCCTCGACGAAGCCGTAGGTCAGGCACGAGCCGAACACCGGCCCCATGACGCGGCTGATCGAGCCCTCGGCGCCGAGCGCCATGCCGACGACCTGGGCGCGCTCGTAGCGATCCCGGAATTCCTGCACGAACGAGAGCAAGCGCGCGACGTCGAGCGGCCCACGCGCCATCGGGCAGACCTTGAACACGTCCGCGCCGACCTCCTCGACCGCCTCGGCGGCGAGCGCGGCGAGCACCGCGGTGGCGGGAGTCTCGCGGACATCGTGGTGCGAGAGGATCACGCCGCGCCCGTTGCGGCGCGCCAGCGCCACCACCTGCGCGCGAATTTCCCGCGCGGCGAGCTCCACGTCGACCAGCTCCGCCTCGGCCGCGGCCACCTCGAAGATCGGCAGCCGTTCGGCGTCGGGACGACTCCACTCACCGAGCTCGCTCGCGAGGCGGATCGTCGCCACGAGTGGCAGCCCCGCGGCCTCCCGGGCGGCCCGCAGCGCCGCACGCGCGCGGTCCGCGCTCAGCTCGGGGTCCCGGTCGAGGCGCACCTCGATCACATCGGCGCCCTGCTCGCGCGCCCGCCGCGCGGTCGCCGCCACGTCGGGCGCGGCCACGACGGCCACGATCCGCGGCTCGGCGCCGAGCACCAGCTCTCCGAAGGCGCGGGTCCGCTGGGAGCCGTGACACGACACGGGGCTCATGGCGGCGGCGAGCTTACAGGAGACGCGCCGCGGCGCCGACGGAGCACGGCGCCGGAGGCGCCTGCCCGCCACGCCTTCGAACCCTTCGTCAGCGATGCCCCCGCCACTCGCGCTCGGCGGCGCGGCGCACGGCCGGCATGAGCAGCAAGCGGATGGAGATGATGCCGAAGCGCGCCCACCTCCAGTAGCCGCGAAAGCGACGTCGCGCGGCCTCGTCGGTGGCGACCACGCGGGTCTCGTGGCCGAAGCGCGTGCGGTCCGGCGCGAGCGGCTCCGCCTCGAGCGTCCACGCGATCTTCACCCGCTCGGGCTCGGCGTACGCGGCGAAGTCGGCGGACGGAATGGCGTGGAAGCGGACGTCGGCGCGCCACGGCTCGCACCACGCGCCACACACCACGAACCGCCCCGGAACTTCCTGCAACACGCCCCAGCCGAGCCCGCGCAGCTCGTCGAGCAGCCCCTTCGGCTCACGCGGCGGCGCCGGCGCGGCGCCCATGACGATCTCACGGGCGCGGAAGATCGCGCGGATGGCGAGGGGCGACTGGAGATCGAAGGTGGTGGCGGCGGCGAGCACGCGCTCCGCCGGCGCCCGGACCTCGATCTCGAAGCGCTCGCGCACGTCGGGCCGCGGGATGAAGGGATCGAGCGGCGAGCCCGGCGCGCCGCGGCCGCTCATGCGCCGACCCCGGCTCGGCTCATGCTCCGGCCTCGACCAGATCGGCGAGCTTGGCCAGGGCCATCCGCCAGCCGGTCTCGTTGTCGGCGGGCGACACACCACCCGGCAGACCCGCGTGGATCGCCGCGACGTCGGTCCCGCCGTGCGCTCCGTCCGCGAGCGAGATCGAGATCGTCATCTTGCCTCGCATCGAGACGTCGTCGCTCTCGAACTCCACGACCTCGACGACCTCCCGATCCGGCACCAGCGCCACGAAGCGTCCGTGGTGCGTGTCGGTGTGAGGCGTGGTCTTCCCCTGCCCTTCCATCGTCTCGTAGGTGAGCGAGATCCGGAACGCCCCACCCACACGGGGCTCGAACACGTGCACGTGGCTCGACATCCCGTCCGGCACCATCCACCGCGCCACGTCGCCGGCGTCGAGGAGCGCGCGATAGACCCGCGCGCGCGGCGCCTTCACGTGCTGCCGAACGACGGTCGTGGCCATGCGGCTCAGCTCCCGGCGGGAAGCGCGTACCAGAGGAGCTTCACGAACCACACCAGCGCGGCGATCGAGCCCGCGACGAGCGCCGCCAGCACGACCAGCAGTCCGAGCACGAAGCCCCAGTCGGGCGCCGTCGGCCCCTGCCCGGCGAGCGGCGCGTGGCGCTCGAGCAGCTCGAGGTTGCGGACGTTGCTCTTGAACCAGAACGAGAACAGATCGCCGGCGACCGGGATCGCGCCGAGCAATCCGTTGAGCGCGATGTTGAGCGCCATTCGCACCAGCGTGATCCGCGGCACGCCTTGCGCCGCGGCCACGTACACGATGAACGAGCCGAGGACTCCGGCGATCGCGTCGCCCGCGCCCGGGATCAGGCCGAGCAGCGGATCGATGCCGACCCGGACGTCCGTGCCGGGGAGCCGGAAGCGCCGATCGAGCAGGTCGGCGAGCGTCGCGGCGAGCTCACGCGCCTGGCTGGGGCCCATGCTCACCCCCCACGGCGCTCGTCGCGCGACTCGTCCGACCACTGGTGCGAGCACGCCCGGCAGACCCAGCGATGGATCCGCACGGTCTTGTCGCGCGGACGTTGCTTCGCGAGGGTCTTGCTGAAGGGCCCGACGTTGGTACTGCCGCACTCCGGGCAGGGCGGCGTCGTGGGGGTCTCGGCCATGGTCTCGTCATCCCGGGAGTTACGCAGCTCAACGGTCGGTGGCGTCTTCGATCTTGTCGCCGGCCTTCTCCAGGCTATCTCCCGCCTTCTCCACCCCGCGGTCGATCTTCTCGCCCGCGCGCTCGGCCGGTCCCTTCCTCGGACAACCACTTGTAACAAGTGCACAGGCCAGGAGAGCGGTGCAAACCGCCCAGGTTCGCGTACAAGAGCGCTTCGACGTCATCGTTTTTCCCCTCTGTGAAGGCCATCCGTGCGGATGGCGGTGGTGGGCGAGCCTCGGCGGGGTCGACCGTCGAGGTGCCTCTCACCAGAGGGCTGATTCAAACGATGTGCCGAACGCTGGGCGCACGGCGGAGGGGGCGCGGTCAGCCGAGGAGCACGCGCAGCTCGGTCTGGACCTCGCCCACGAACCGCGCGATCGAGTCGGCGCTGTTGCCGTCCATGCGCCCGAACTCGAGGCCGAAGCCCGAGAGCTTCATGGCGCCGGCCATCGGCTCGCGGTCCACGATGAAGCGCACCTCGGCCTCGCCCGAGGCCACGACCGCGCCGGGCAGGCGGATCCGGAACCGCACGGAGTCGCCGTGCGCGATCTTGGAGTCGCTCTGCACGAACGCTCCGCCCTGCCCGACGTTGGTCACCCGCCCCTCGACGCTGCGCTCGCCCACCGTGCAGTTGACCGGCAGGTTGGTGAAGACGCGCGCGTAGCGGCGCAGATTGCGGCCCTGGAAGAGCGCCTCGTTGACGCGGAAGATCAGCTCCTCCGGGATCGCGTTGACGTCCACGGCGGCTTCGACGCCGAGCCCGTAGAAGGCCCCGTCCTCGAGCTCGGCCAGCCGCGCGACCACGATCACGCCGATGCCGGAGAGCGCCTTCTCGGCGTGTGCGCGATCGAGGAACGCGCCGAGGGCGTCGCGGGCCGCGCACGCGTTGGTGATCAGCACCGCCGGCGCGATCCCGGAGCGGCACTCGGAGAGCGCCGCCTCGTAGCTGCCCGCGACCTGAACCTGATAGCCGTAGAGCTCGAGAAGCCGCCCGAGGCCGGCGCCCGCGAACGGCATGTCCTCGACCAGCACGATCCGTCCGGCACTCGCTTCCATCGTCGGTGGGCCCTCAAAAGGGTTGGCTGAGCACCACGCTCGCTGGCGGGTCTGCGCTCGCACGTCGGACTACACGATTACCTCTACCACTGCCGACTCGCCCGGTGAAGCCGCTGCCCGATGTGCCACGGCCGCGCGTCATCGGGGCAGCGCCGCACGGCGATCACGCGGCGGGAGGGAATGGGATCCGTGGAGCACGCGGCGCCGTTGCCACGTCCGCGACACGGCACGTACGATCCCGCGGCCATGGAAGCCCTGGAATCTCGTATCCGCGCCACCGATCCCGACTTTCAGGAAAACGCCGCCCACCACACGGCCCTCGCCGACGAGCTGCGCGCTCGCCTCGCGCAGGTCCACCAGGGCGGCGGCGAGCGAGCGCAGAAGCGCCACGCCGAGCAGGGCAAGCTCTTCGTCCGCAAGCGCATCGACCGGCTCACCGACCCGGGCTCGCCCTTCCTCGAGCTCTCCGCGCTCGCGGCGTGGGAGCTCTACGGGGGCGAGGCACCCGCGGCGGGCATCGTCACCGGCATCGGCATGGTGTCGGGGCGGCCGTGCCTGATCGTCGCCAACGACGCCACGGTCAAGGGCGGCACCTACTACCCGACCACGGTCAAGAAGCACCTGCGCGCCCAGCAGATCGCGGCCGAGAGCCACCTGCCGTGCATCTACCTGGTGGACTCGGGCGGCGCCTTCCTGCCGATGCAGGACGAGGTGTTCCCGGACGTCGACGACTTCGGGCGGATCTTCTTCAACCAGGCCACCATGAGCGCCGCCCGGATCCCGCAGATCGCCGCGGTGATGGGCTCGTGCACCGCGGGCGGCGCCTACGTGCCCGCGATGAGCGACGAGGCCGTGATCGTGAAGGGCACCGGCACGATCTTCCTGGGCGGCCCGCCGCTGGTGAAGGCGGCGACCGGCGAGGACGTGACCGCCGAGGAGCTCGGCGGCGCCGACGTCCACACGCGGCTCTCGGGTGTCGCCGACCACTTCGCGGTCGACGACGACCACGCCCTCGAGCTGGTGCGCGAGATCGTCGCCACGGTGCCGGCACGGCCCGTCGCCAACGCGGACATCGCGCCGGCGGAGGAGCCGCTCTACGACCCGCGCGAGATCTACGGCGTGGTGCCGAAGAGCTTCAAGCAGAGCTACGACGTGCGCGAGGTGATCGCACGGCTCGTCGACGGCAGCCGCTTCCGCGAGTTCAAGGCGCGCTACGGCACCACGCTGATCACCGGCTTCGCGCGCATCCACGGCATCCTGGTCGGGATCGTCGCCAACAACGGCATCCTGTTCAGCGAGTCGGCGCTTAAGGGCACGCACTTCATCGAGCTCTGCGCCTGCGCGGCGTGCCGCTGCTCTTCCTCCAGAACATCACCGGCTTCATGGTCGGCAAGGAGTACGAGCAGGGCGGCATCGCCAAGGACGGCGCCAAGATGGTGCACGCGGTCGCCAACGCCGCGGTGCCCAAGCTCACGGTGGTGATCGGCGGCTCGTTCGGCGCCGGCAACTACGGCATGTGCGGCCGCGCCTACAGCCCGCGCTTCCTGTTCACCTGGCCCAACTCGCGGATCAGCGTGATGGGCGGCGAGCAGGCGGCGAACGTGCTGCTCACGGTGAAGCGCGATCAGCTCGCGCGCGAGAAGAAGACCGCCATGAGCGTCGAGGAAGAAGAGCGCTTCAAGGCGCCCATCACCGACAAGTACGAGGTCGAGGGCAGCCCCTACTACTCGACCGCGCGGCTGTGGGACGACGGCATCCTCGATCCGGCCCAGACCCGCGACGTGCTCGGGCTCGCGCTCGCGGTGACCATGAGCGCGCCCTTGCCCAAGACCCGCTTCGGCGTGTTCCGGATGTGACCGGATGATCGATGCGCTCGTAGCGCGGGGGCTCGTCCCCCGCAGCGGTTCCGGCGGGGGACGAGCCCCCGCGCTACGGAGACCGGTAGCAGGCGAACCCTGACGATGCCTCCCTTCCGCAAGATCCTGATCGCCAACCGCGGCGAGATCGCCGTGCGGGTGATGCGCTCGTGCCGCGAGCTCGGCGTCGCCACCGTCGCCGTGCACTCGGAGGCCGACCGCGACTCGATGCACGTGCGCATGGCCGACGAGGCGGTCGAGATCGGCCCGGCGCCCGCGGCCCAGTCGTACCTCCTCGAGGACCGCATCCTCGACGCGGCGCGCGCCACCGGCGCCCAGGCGATCCACCCCGGCTACGGCTTCCTCTCCGAGAACCCGGTGTTCGCGGACGCGGTGCGCGACGCGGGGCTCACGTTCATCGGCCCGAGCGGCGCCGCGATGCGCGCCATGGGCCACAAGACCTCGGCGCGCGCGGCGATGGCCAAGGCGGGCGTGCCGATCGTCCCCGGTTATCAGGAGAGCCAGCAGGACGACGACCTCGCGGCCGCCGCCGACCGCATCGGCTACCCGGTGCTGGTCAAGGCCACCGCCGGGGGCGGCGGCAAGGGCATGCGCGTGGTCAACGCCGCAGCCGAGGCTCGCGAGGCCATCGGTGGCGCGCGCCGCGAGGCCGCGCACGCCTTCGGCGACGACCGCATCTACCTCGAGAAGTACTTCGACGGCGCCCGCCACATCGAGTTCCAGGTGCTCGCCGACCGCCACGGCCACGTGGTGCACCTCTTCGAGCGCGAGTGCTCGGTGCAGCGGCGGCACCAGAAGATCGTCGAGGAGACACCCTCGCCCGTCGTCGACGAGGACCTGCGGCGGCGCATGGGCGCGGCGGCGGTCGCGGCCGCGCGCGCCGTCGACTACGAGAACGCCGGCACCATCGAGTTCCTGCTCGGCCCCGACAAGGACTTCTACTTCCTGGAGATGAACACGCGCTTGCAGGTCGAGCACCCGATCACCGAGCTGGTGACGGGCCGCGACCTGGTGCAGGCGCAGCTCCGCGTCGCCGCCGGCGAGCCGCTGCCCTTCGACCAGGACCAGCTCAGCCAGCGCGGCCACGCGCTCGAGTGCCGGGTCTACGCCGAGGATCCCGGCAACGGCTTCCTCCCCGACACCGGCCCGCTCTTCACGGTGGTCGAGCCGCGCGGACCGGGCGTGCGCGTGGACTCTGGCGTGGCGAGCGGCGACGTCATCACCCATCACTACGACCCGATGATCGCCAAGCTCGTGGTCCTCGCCGAGGACCGGGCGAGCGCGATCCGCCGCATGCAGAAGGCCCTCGGCGAGTACGTGATCCTCGGCGTCACCACCAACCTGCCGCTCCTGCGCGACGTCCTCGACCACGAGGTCTTCCAGCGCGGCGGCGCCACCACGCGCTTCATCGACCAGCACATGAGCGACTGGCAGCCGGCCCGCGAGGTTCCGCCCGACGAGGTGCTGATCGCGGCGGCGCTCGCGGACGCGCTCGGCGGCGGTGCCGCGGCGGCGGCGAGCGGCTGTGCCGCAGCCACCGCGGGCGGCGCGGACGCGTGGGGGCCGTGGCGGCGCACCGACGGCTTCCGGCTCGGCGGCGGCGGACGAGAGGGGTCGGCGTCGTGAGCGGCTTCCACTACAAGGCCGGCGACCACGCCCCGCACGGGGTCGCGATCGAGCGTGTCGGCGACGGCTGGCGCGTGGTGATCGACGGCCGCGCTCACGACATCACGGTCAAGCCGCACGCGGGCGGCCGGCTCGAGCTCACGATCGGCGGCGTGCGGCGCTCCGCCTACGTCGCGGCGGTCGGCACGCGCCGCTGGGTGGCGATCGGAGATCGCACCTGGCAGCTCGAGCGCATCGACGGCTCGCCCAGGCGCCGCGCCGGCAGCGCCAGCGAGAGCGGCCACGACGTGCTCGAGGCCACCATGCCCGGCCAGGTCCGCGCCGTGCTCGTCGACCCCGGCGCCACCGTGAAGGCCGGCCAGACGCTGGTGCTCGCCGAGGCCAAGAAGATGGAGCTCCAGGTCAAGGCCCCCCACGACGGCACCGTCGCGGCGGTGCTGGTGCAGGTCGGCCAGGTCGTCGAGCGCGGCCAGCGCCTCGTCGACATCGACGCCACCGCCGCCGCGGGGTGAGCGGCGATCGGCCCGAGCCGGGCGCGACCGCGCGGCGCTGGTCGCGGACCGCCGGAGGCGGTCCCTCCGAAGCGACGCGACGGCGACCCTCAGCGGGCGCGGCTCCCGCCGCGCCGGCGCGCTCAGTCCTCCGCGTCGGGCTCGGCCTCGTCGTCGCCCAGCAGCTCCTCGTGGTCGTCGATGAGCTCGTCGTCGACGAGGTCCTCGACGACGGTGTGGACCTCGATCGAGAACCACTCCTGGAAGGTCGCGAAGTCGCGGTTCTCGGGCCAGCGCTCGGGGTCGGCGCTCCAGCCGAAGAGCTCGCGCTCGAACACCTCGCCGCTCGCCGCCTCGATGAAGTCCCAGGTCTCTTCCTCGGTCTCGCAGTCGGGGATGAGGTAGGCGGTCTGCTCTCCGCTCGGGTCGGGCAGCACCCCGGCGTCATCGAGGCTCGCGGCCCAGTCGAGATACGGCTGCTTCGGTCGCACGATCAGCACGGCGCGGTTCAGCATGGCGGTGTGTCCTCTCTCGGATCGCGCACGGCGACGTGCCTCACGCGGCGGACCGCAGGGTGGCACGTCGCGGACCCGGCTGGCCCGCCCGGCCCGCATCCTTCAGCCGCGAACGCGCGGCTGCGAGGGACCGCAGCCCTCCACGCTCGAGGGTCGCGATCCTTCGCGACCGGATCGACCGGCCACGCGCGAGCGCCAGCACCGCCAGCCCCACCCACGGCGTGAGGTCGGCACTCGGCGCGGCGGTGCCGCCGATCGTCCCGATCGTGCCGCAGCCACCCGCGGCCGGCGGCCCCGGCCTGAGCCCGGTCTCCACCACGGTGACGCGGTCGAGGCTCACCTCGGCCACGTCGCTGAAGTAGGTGCGCAGCTCGATCTCGTGGGTCGTGAGCGGCGTGAACTGGACCGCCACGTCGATCCAGCTCGAAGCACTCGGGAACTCGCTGGCGAGCACGTCGTGCTGCACCAGCACGTTCGAGCGGCTCGCGTCGTAGACCTCGACGCGCGCGACGGTTGCGGCACCTCCCGCCACCGACGAGCGCAGCCGGAAGCGCGCCTCGAGCACGAGCCCTCCCGGGAGCGCCGTGGTGTACGGCCCGAACGCGAGGTAGCCCTGCGGATCGAGGGCGGGTGTCGCGGTCCACGCCGAGCCGTCGGCGTGGCCGACCTGGTGGTTGAGCTGGCTCTCCGCCTCCCAGGTCGCGCCGCCACCGGGAAGAGCCTGGCGCCCGCCGTTCGGCCGTAGCGCGACGAGATCCGCGTACGCGGCGTAGCTCTCCTTCGCGCTCAGGTCGCTGCGCAGCACCCCCCACTTGGAGGTGATGTTGGGGTCGTCCATGAGCTCGTAGAAAAAGATGCGCTGCCACCACGGACGCGCGTTCATGCCGTCGAGGAGCTCGAGGTAGAAGTCCGCCTGATCGGGCTCGCCGACCTCGTTCGAGGTCCAGCCGGTCTCGGTGAGCCAGAACGGCTTCGAGCCGCCGCCGTTCGCGTCGATGATCTTCTTGACGCTCGCGACGTTGAGGGGACCGTCGAGGGCGTCGAGCGTCCCGTACGCGTCGTCCGAGTACTGGTGGTGGGTGACGATGTCGAGCGAGCCGCCGGCCTGCAGCAGCACGTCGCGGAGCCACTGGTCCCACTTCCCCGAGTTCAAGTGCGCGAGATCGGGCCCCGCGACCAGCGCGGTGGGATCCGCGGCCTTCACCGCGGCGGCGCCGTTCACGAGGATGTCCTGGATGTACTGGGTACGCGTGCCGCTCCAGAAATCACCCAGGTTCGGCTCGTTCCACATCCCCCAGTGGTGTACCGAGCCCTTGTAGCGACTCACGATCTGGAACACCGCGGCGTACCAGTCGGCCGGATTCGAGGGCGGCACGTTGCCGCCCTGGCCGCCGTTCGCCCACGACGGCGTGTACGCGATCGTCGCGTAGATCTGGAGCCCGCGTGCGTTCGCCAGCGCGACGAGCTGATCGAAGATCGCCCAGGCGAACTGGTCCTGGGCGGGCTCGAGCATGGTCCAGTTGAAGTCGCAGCGGATCCAGCCGATCCCCGCCTGCGCCGCGCGATCGAGCCGCGCCGCGTCCGGCACGTGCGCGTTGATGCCGTACGGCGCCGCCGGCGCCGGCGCCGCGGCGGCGAGCATCGCAGCCAGCGCACACACGAGCGATCCTCGCCCTCCGAGCCGATGCCTCATGTCTCCCCTCCCGCGCGTCCGCTGCGAACCACGCCGTTCGATCGTAGGAACGGCGGCGCGCCGCGGTCAATGCGTGGCGCTCCGGACTAGCCCGTGGCGCGGCGCGGCTTTTCCCGCGCCCCCCCCCGGTCTACGATCGCGCCCGGTCGAGCGGAGCCGCGGAACCGACACGACGATGCGCGCACGCGACCCCTCCTGGAACGCGACGCCCGCGGGGCTGCACGTGCTCGCCGGGCTTCCCGACCGCTTCGACCTCCGCGGCGAGCTCGGCGCGGGCGGGATGGGGATCGTCTATCGCGCGTTCGACCGCGAGCTCGGCGCCGAGGTCGCGGTCAAGACGCTGCGCAAGGTCGACGTCCGCGACCTGCTCCGGCTCAAGCAGGAGTTCCGCTCGGTGGCCGACCTGGCGCACCCCAACCTGGCGAAGCTCTACGAGCTCGTGGTGGACGGCGACCAGGCGCTCTTCACGATGGAGGTCGTGGACGGCGAGCCCTTCGTCGACTTCGTGCGCCGCGGCGAGCACGTCGGCCGCAGCACGCACGGCACGCTCGCGGAGCGGCTCGCGGCGACCATTCCTCAGCTCGTCGCCGGCCTCTCGACCATTCACGCGGCGGGTCTCTTGCACCGCGACGTCAAGCCGTCGAACGTGCTGGTCACTCCCACAGGGCGCGTCGTGCTCCTCGACTTCGGGCTCGCGTTCATCCACGGCGGCGACCACTCGGTCGACGCCGTCGGGCCCCCTCACTACATGTCGCCCGAGCAGGCGCTCGGGCGTCCCCTCACTCCGGCCACCGACTGGTACGGGGTCGGCGTGATGCTCTTCGAGGCCCTGACCGGCTGCTTGCCGTTCGACGGCTCCTGGCCCCAGCTCATCAGCGACCAGCAGCGCGGCCTCGCACGCCCTCCGAGCGCCCTCGCGCCCGCCACTGCGCCGGCCCTCGACCGGCTGGTCGAGGCCCTGCTCGATCCCCATCCCGACACGCGCCCCGACGGCGCCGCGATCGTGAGCGCCGTGCGCGGCGACGTTCACCCCCTCCGCGACCCGTACGCGACGCCGGCGTTCGGCACGACCTCGATCGAGCTGACGCTCCCCACTTCGCTCGCGCGCGGGCTCGGGTCGGACGCGCCGCCCGATTCTCCGGCTCGGGGCGCGACGGCAGCCGATGGGCTCGGGCCCGAGCCCGCCACCAGCGCGCCGTTCGTGGGCCGGGACGCCGAGCTCGAGGTCCTCGCGCGAGCGGCGCGGCGGGTGAGCGCCGAGGGCGCCGTCGTGGTGCGGATCCGCGGAGTCTCCGGAGTCGGCAAGTCGGAGCTCATCCGACGCTTCCTGCGACGCCACGTCACCACCCGCTCGACGCTCGTGCTCCGCAGCCGCTGCCATCCGCACGAGTCGGTGCCGTACCGCGCCTTCGACCAGATCGTCGACGAGCTGAGCCGCTTCCTCGGTCGACTGCCGCGCGACCTTGCGCAGGCGTTCGTCCCGCTCCAGGCGGACGCGCTGATCCAGCTCTTCCCGGTGCTGGCGGCGGCGACGGTGCTGCGCGGGGCCGCGCCCTCGGTGCAGGCGGTCGAGCCGCAGGAGCGTCGGCGGCAAGGCTTCGCGGCGCTCAAGGAGCTGCTCGCGCGCGTGGCCGCTCGCCAGCGTCTGGTGATGTGGATCGACGACCTGCAGTGGGGAGACGCGGACAGCGCGGCGCTGCTGCGCGAGCTGGCGCGAGGGCCACGGGCTCCCGCGATGCTGCTGATCCTCTCCCATCGCAGCGAAGCGCCACGGGCGAGCCCGCTCCTCGAAGCGCTCGACTCCCGTCAGGTCCTCGGCGACGAGGTCGACGTGACCACCCTCGACCTGGAGCCGCTCGGTGACGAGCCTGCGCGCGAGCTCATCGAGCGCATCGCGGGCCCTCGGCCTCCGGGGATGGCGGTCGATCTCGCCGCGCTGGCGCGCGAGTCGGGTGGACTGCCGTTCTTCGCGAACGAGATCGCTCGCGCGCTCAGGCGCGGACTCGTGCGGCACGGCTCCCGCCCCGCCGACATCGTCGCCGAGCTGATCGCGGAGCGCCTCGCCGAGCTCTCGGCCGCGGAGCGAGCGATCGTCGAGACCGCGGCGGTCGCGGGCGCGCCCCTCGAGCAGCACGTCATCCTGCGCGCCGCGCGCGTCCCCGGGAGCGCGGGCGTGCTCGTCTACGACCTGGTCAAGCGCCAGTTCCTGCGCGCCACCACGCTCGGCGGCGAGCGCGCCCTGGTGTGCTTCCACGACCGCCTCCGCGAGACGATCGTGGCGCAGCTCGCTCCCGCCGCGCTGCGCGACGGACACCGCCAGCTGGTGGACGCCCTGATCGAGCGCGGCGGCGAGAATCCCGGGCGGCTGGTCGGGCACCTGATCGAGGCCGGCGAACGCGCGCTCGCCACGAGCTACGCGCGCCTCGCGGCGGAGCGCGCCGAGGCGGCGCTCGCCTTCGACCAGGCGGCAGAGCTCTACGAGCTGCGGCTCGAGCTGGCCGCCGATGGCGAAGGTCGGGCGCTGCGGGTGCGGCTCGCGCGCGCGCTGGCGTTCGGCGGACGCGGCGCCAGGGCCGGCGCGGTCTACGAGGAGGCCGCCCGGCTCGGCGCGCCGCGCGGCGACGTGGGGCCCGACGACGTGACGCTGCGCCGGCTCGCGGCCGAGCAGTACCTGCACGCCGGCGAGGTCGAGCGTGGTCGCGCGCTGATGCGCGAGGTGCTCGCGGCGCTCGCCATCGAGGTTCCGGCGAGCGTTCCGCGCGCGATCGCATCCGCGATGTGGAATCGAGCCCGGGCGGTGGCGGGCGGCTTCCGCTTCGAGCGGCGCGACGAGGCGGAGATCGAGCCGGCCATCCTGGCGCGGCTCGACACGCTGTGGGCCGCGTCCACGAGCATCGCCTTCGTGGACAACACGGCGCCCGACGTGGTCGGCGTCCGCCACCTGCGCGAGGCGCTCACGGCCGGTGAACCGTCGCGCGTGCTGCGGTCGCTGGCCTACGAAGCGGCGTTCGAGCTCCGCATCCACCCGCGCCTGCGCGAGCGCTCGCTGCGGATCCTGCGTGAGGTGCGACGCCTCGCCGACGAGACCGGACGCCCGTACGACCGCGCGTGGCAGCTCTCGTGCGAAGCGGTCGTGCACTGGCTCTCGACCGACTGGAAGTCGTCGATCGAGGCCGCCGAGCGCGCGATCGAGACCTACCGGCTGCAATGCGTGGGAGCCGAGTGGGAGGTCGCGGTGACCAACATCTTCCTGCTCGCGGCGCTCGCGTACCGGGGCGACCTCACGAGCCTCGCCGCGCGCGTGGACGGCGTGCTGGACGCGGCGCTCGATCGCGGCGACCAGTTCGCGGCCAACATCTACCGGATGGGCCTGCCCGCGCTCCGCCACCTCGCCGCCGATGCGCCCGAGCGTGCGCTCGCCGAGGCCGACGGCGCGATCGCGTCCTGGCCGCGCGACGGGTTCTTCTTCCAGCACTATCACCATCTGCTCGCCGTGACCCAGGCACACCTCTACGACGGCCGGCCGTGGGACGCGTGGCGAGTGCTCACCGAAGCGTGGCCGGGCCTGAAGGCGGCGCAGTTCCTGGCGGTGGCCGCCGTGCGGATGGAGATGCTCCACCTGCGGGGACGGATCGCGGTGGCCGCGGCCGCCAGCCACCTCGCGCCGCCCGCCGGGCTCGCGCGGTGGCGACCGCGGCGGCTCTTGCGTCGTGCCGCGCGCGACGCCAGCACCTTGCGAGGCCTCCCGCTCCCCGCGGCGCCGCCACTCGCGGAGAGCTTGCGCGCGGGGATCGCCGAGGCGCGCGGCGACCGCGCCCGTGCCGTGCGGCTGTGGCGCGAGGCGATCGACCGATACGACGCGGTGCACATGGAGCTGCACGCCCGCAGCGCCGAGCTCCACCTCGCCGGGCTGCTCACCGACGAGGACGACGCCCACCGCACCCGGGCTCGCGCCAGTGTCTGGTTCGCCGCGCAGGAGGTGGCGGCCGGGGCACGGCTCGCCGACCTCCTGATGCCGCCCGCGAGACGGTGACGGCCGCCGCCGGTCGAGCGGTGGCTCGGCCGGCGCTCAGTCGTCTCCGGACAGGTTGCCGAGGATGGCTTCGGCCGCCTTGAGCAACGGTCCGGCGTTGGAGCGTGTCTCCGGGTCCACCTTGCGCACGGCCTTCAGCATCTCGCGCGCGAAGCCCCGAGGCCCTTCCGCCGCGGCGCTCGAGATCGCGCCGGGGTCGAAGAATCGACCGACGAGCCCGAGCAGGTTCGGCACGTGCCAGTCCTTCTCGAGCTGCTTTCCCGCGCGATCGGCCAGCACCCCGCCACCCTTCGGCAGCTTGAGCTTGCCGAGCTGACCGACGATCGCACCGATCGCCTTGGCCATGTCCACGGCGCCGTCGGCCATCTCCAGGGAGGCGAGGATCGCCTCCATCTGCGGTTCGAGGTCGAGGATGTCCACGAAGTGCGGAAGCCCGCCGTCGAGCAGGCGCCTGTCGATGCGCTTGAGGCTCTCGAGGTCCGGGAGCTCGTGGTCGACCATGTTCCAGATCGGACAGAAGTCGCCCAGAAAGAGGCCGGAGGTGGCGAACCCGGGGCGCACGCGGTCGTTGCGATCGAGCTCGAAGCCCATGTGGTGGAGGATCCGGTTGACCGCGTGGCGCGCCGACTCGTTCGCCGCCTCCATGGTGGTCATGCGCGTGAACGTCTTCATGTGCGGCCCGGCGACCACCCAGCGACGGTTGTTGACCTCGTACCAGTCGAGGGTCTGCGGAAGCAGGTACCAGGCGCCCGTGTCGGACGGGTCCCCGATCATGGTGGGTCCGTAACCGGTGCGCGTCGGGCGATCGTGCTGCCACTGTCCGGGCGCGTTGATCAGGAACGGGGCGCGGTTGCGGACGGGCAGGACCTGACCGTCGCGGCGGCCGTACTCGAGGAAGTCGTCGACGTGGACGTAGCGGGCTTGCGGCAGCCGGTCAGCGAAGTTCTCGCGCATGCCGCGCTTCATCTGGTCCCACACGCGCAGGTCGAGCTCCTCGCGCGTGCTGTTCCAGGCACTCACGGGATGCGGCACGAAGCGGGTCTTCGGGTTCGCGCGGTAGCGGTCCGCGAGCGCCAGCGAGGTGCGGTAGCCGCGGTAGAGGTTGCCGACGTCGAACGAGACGATGCTGCGGTAGCCCTTGTACGAGACGTGCTTCCAGAACTGCGGCTGCGAGATCGAGCTGAGCCCGTACTCCGAGTCCGGGAAGTAGCTGTGGCCCTGGTTGAACTTGAAGTCGAAGTCCCAGAAGTACTGCAGGCCGGAGAAGTCTCGGAAGGTGTAGCCGCGCATGAAGTGCCCGGCGGGCTTGCCTTCGCCGGCACGCCAGCGCTTGCCGGAGTCGCGCTCGGTCTTGAGGCGCCAGCGGTTGAGCTGGCGGAAGGAGGGACCGAGCCCCGCCTGCATGTCCGCGACGACCGGGTCGTAAGGCTCGAAGTCGCGCCTCGCGCCACGCGAATAGAGGAAGCCGAAGATGCGCGCGTCGATGGTGGCGACGGTGAGCCCCACCGCCTCGAAGTCGGCCTTGCGATCGAGCAGCCCACTTTCGCAGAGCACCGCGCACTTCTTGCCAGCGGCCGTCGTCACGAGGTGCAGGTCGAAGTCGGCCTTTCCCGGGAACGCCTCGAGCGCCTGCTTCTTGTCGGAGAGGCGCGTGACGATCAGGTCACCCGCCGGGGTGCCGGCGCCGGCGTTCGGAGCGGCGCTGTACGCCAGGATCACGCCGGCCCTGTCGTCCGCTTCGTAGCGGTCTTTCCCGTCTCGCAGCGCGTGCGTCCCGGTCGCCTCGAACACCCCGTTCGCGAGGTGGACGATCGCGACGTCCGCGGTCACCGCGGTGCGGTTCGACTCCACCGCCGCGAGCAACAGCCAGAGCTCGTCGAGAGCGAGCGCGCTCGCCCAGTAGTAGCTTCGGTGTGGGTCGGTGACGGTCTTGCCACTGACGTCGTCCGAGCCATCTTGGTCCGCGCACGGCACGAGGAAGCCGTGCGCGCCCGTCTCGTCCCGCCACCGCCGCTCGTGCGTGGCGTCGGCGGACGGTCCGAGCGAGACGGTCTCGCCCGAATCGGCGTCCACGACCTCCGGAAAGAGCTCTCCGCGCTCGTCGAGCACCAGCTTCCGGACGGTTCCCGGGAAGAAGCGCACGCCGAGGTGGCGAAGGTGACTCTTCCAGTGCCGGAGCCACGCCTCGGTGGTCGGTCCGTTGAGCGTCATGTCCGTGTCGTCACCGGTCCGGACGTGGTCGAGGAGGAGCTGCATCTGGACGTTGCCGAAGGTCTGGATGTCCACCTCCTGCTCCGACATCGCGATCAGCGCCTGCGACGTCGAGCGCAGGTGCTTGAGGAAGTCCTCCGCGTACGGGTAGCCCTTGGAGACGTCGGCGCGACCCATGATGAAATCGAACCACGTGCGCGTCGGGTTCACGCGCGGCAGACCGAGGTCGTTGCGCAGGCGCTCCTCGTAGCGGCCGGTCTCGTATTCGGTGCGGCGCTCGGTGCACGAGGTCAGGTACTTGAGGACGAAGTAGCCGTACCGGACCATGTCCTTGAGCGACCAACCGAGGCCTGTACCGACGGACTCGAAGAGCGAGCGCACGTCCTCGAGGGAACGCGCGCGCTTCTTGACGATGTCGTGGGTGGAGCGGCCGTTCTCGCGCGCCACCGAGATGTCGAGGGTGGGGACCAGGTTGTCGAAGGTGGTGCGCGGCGTCGCCTCGTCGCCCTCGAACACCGTGGTTCGGCGCATGGTGTCGAAGACGTGGCGGTAGAACGCCGGGAAGAACCGGTAGCCGTGATCCCCCGGCAGCACCACGCCGTCGACCACCGGCCGCACCTCGATGCGCCACCCGGGGCGGGGGTCGCCGGGCGGGACGGCGTGCGGATCGAGGCGCTCGATCCTGTGATCGATCGTGAGGCGCTTGGTCGCTCCGAGCGCCAGCTTCAGGGCCTCCGACACCCGCTCGACGGCGACCTCGAGACTGCCAGCGACCGGATCGACGAGCCGCTCGTCGTCGTGGAGGCCGACGATGACCACCTCGAGCGGCGCCGCGGCCTTCCCGAACACGTCGAGCGCTCCGGTGTACGCCACGAGTCGTTCCGCGATCACCTCGATCTTCCGAGCGTTCGTCACCCCGCGAGCGTCGGCCGCGCCCTCGGAGTAGGGGTGAAAGTTCCCGCGATCGTCGTCTCGACCGATCGTGAGCCACGGTAGGTGCGGCACCGGCGGGCGCGTGAAGCGCTCGCCGTCGATCGCGACCGCGTACTGCGTCTTCGCGATCCCGCCGATCGCGACGCCGCCCGCATCCCCTGCGGCCTGTTGAGCCTCGATGACCTGCACGATGAAGCCGCGCTCCGCGCACTCGTGCGCGATGGTGAGCCCGGTGATGCCGGCGCCGAGGATCGTGATGACGGGCCGCGGGACCGGCTGGCTCTTGCCGTCCGGCAGGACTTCCCAGAAGTCGTCACGGGGGGTCGGGTTGGTCACGAGGGTTCTCCCTGTTGGTCGACACGAGGTCGACGGATGGTGCGTCGTGGTCGTCGCCGGCGCGCAGCGCATCGAGCAGCGGCGGAATCGAGGGGCAGCGGATCAGGCCGTGGAGGTAGAGGCGCGTGGCGTCCCACAGCTCGCCCAGCTCGGCGATCGAGCCGCGCACGTGCAGGTGGTCCGCCAGCAGGGCGTCGAGGAGCTCGACCTCGCCGTCCAGGATCGACACGACGGTCGCGCGCCCCAGCTCGACGGCGGCGCAAGCGCGCTCGCTCGCCGCCGGCTCGAGGCGGATGCGCGCTCCCGCGACGGCGAGCACGAACGGGTCTCCGTCGAGGCCGAGCTCGACCCGGCGGCGCCCGAGCGCGGCGTGGAGCCGGCGGTAGCCGGCCGGATGCTCGTGCTCGAGGATCGCGAGCGAGCGCCGCACGAAGCCGTCGAGCGTGCGCTCAGCCACGGACCAGCTCCACGAACGCACGCCCGGGCACGTCGAGCGCCTCACCGTCCACGCGCCCGCGCAGGTGCATGCGCGCGACGGTCTCGTTGATGGTGGTGAGGCGCAGGTCGTCGGCGTCGTTCGGTACCAGCACCTGCGCGAGGCTCTCGATCGCGAACTCCGCCTCGACGCGGTCGTCGCCCGCGAGCCCGGCGAGGCTCAGCGTGGCGGGCACGTCGGCCGCCTCGCCTTCCGCGAGCACCGCGAGGGCCGCCGGGATGCGAAACGGACGGGCGCGCAGGTGCTGGCGCGAGAGCTCGAAGCGCACCGCGCGCTCGCGCAGGATCCGCGCCGGCTCGGCTCCCCGCCACAGGTAGAGCCCCTGCGTGAGCACTCGCCCTCGCGAGCGGTCGGTGAGGCGATCGAAGACCAGCGACCACGGCGAGCCGGGATCGTCGGGCAGCCCGACTCCCCACTCCCACGCGAAGTCGCCCCCCCAGCGGAAGCGCCCCCAGTTGTGGTCGTGATAGGCCGGCACGCCGTCGAACGTGTGGCTGCGGCGACCCACGGTCACCGTGCCGGTCGCGGCCAGCCGCGGCACCGCCAGCCAGTGGACCGGCGAGCCGTGCGCGAACGCGGCGTTGCGAGTGGCGGTGGGGAACGCGAGCGGTGTGAGGTCGAGCTCGAAGCTCACGTCGGCGCGGGCGAGCACGCCCATGACGCGGAAGCGACCGTCCCGGAAGTCGACCGTGTGCGGGCCGAGCGCGAAGCTGAGCGCTCCGGCTCGCAGGCGTAGCGCCTCCGCGGCGAACGTCTCCGCGCCGCCGTGCCAGCCGCCGGCGTGGACGAGGACCAGCGCCCGCCCCACCTCGGCGCCGCGTGCGGCCGGGCGAGGGTCCTCGAACACGCTCAGGTTGACCAGCACCGCCACCTCGGGCGCGAGCACGCAGAAGTGGAACCACTCCTTCCAGGCACCGGCGACCGCCGGCTCGCTGGACCCGCGGCGGAGGTGATTGGTGGCGCGGATGGCCTCGGCGATCGCGCCAGCGAGGGGTGCCGCGGGTGCCGGCCGCAGCAGCCGAGACGGCAGCGCGCTCACCGGAGCCAGCTCCCCTGTGGCTCGGACGGGGTCGCGGCGGCCACGCTCGACGCTGGCGGCCGGGCGGCGTCGTCCTCGAGCCCTCCGAGGACCTCGCGGAAGCGGTGCGCGAAGCCCAGCACACCGAGCACGGCGAGCAGTGCGGGATCGCCAGCGGGGCTCGGCTCGAGCGTCCCCGGGCCGCGCGCCGGCGCTGAGGTGGGAGCGCCGAGCAAGCGCTCGAACCGCTCGAGCGTGGAGAGCAGGCCGAGCACCAGCAGCGCGAAGCTCGTCCCCTCGGGCGTCGGCTCGCGGACCTCGTCGATCATCCGCACCCCGGTCGGCGGAGCGACGAAACACCAGGCGGGTGAGGGCTTCTCGAGCGCCGGGCTCTGCGCGGTGCCGACCAGCGCGTCGAGCACCACCGACGGCAGCGTCACGGGCGGAGCGGCGTCGGGGTGCGCGAGCTGCTCGAGGGTGCTCGCGTCCCACACCATGCGCACCCGGCGCAGCAGGTCGGAGCCGGCCAGGCGTGTGCTCCAGCGCTCACCCTCCGGCGTCGCGGCGAAACGACGACCCTCCGCGACCAGCGCCGCGTACGCGGCGTGCGCGGCCGCGGGGTGGCCGAGCACGGCGAGCTGCAGGTCGCGCAGCGCTTGCAGGAGGTGGTCCTCGGCCCCGCGCACCACCAGCCGCGGCAGCCCGTCGTCTTCGGCCGGCACGGCGCTCATTCGAACGTCCGGGGATCGACCACGACGTCGATCCACAGCGTGAGGTGGTGGCGTCCGTCGGCATGGACCCGCACCTGCAGCTCGAGGCGCGCGCCGGGCTCGGACGGGGCGTCGGCGAGGTCGATCCGGACCCGCACCCGACGCGCTTCGCGCGGCGCCAGCGACGGCGCGCTCGGCTCGAACGCGATCGGCGGCGCGGCTCGCGAGACGCCGAGCCCGTCGCGCACACCGACGACCTCGAACGAGAGCGCCACCGTCACCGCGCTGGCGTTCTCCACGACGAACGCGCCGCCGGTCACGGCGCCCGCCTCCGCGTGCAGCTCGAGCAGCCGCTGCGGAGGGGCCGTGCCGAGCTCCGCGGCGCGCTCCGGGCGCAGCGCGTCGAGGAGGTCGCGGGTGAGCCGAGCCTGCTTGCGCTCGCGCTCCTCGAGGTCGGCGAAGTGGGCGCGTGCGCGCTCGCCGAGCGAGCCCGCGTCGGGTTCCTGGCCGGCAGGCGTGGCTCGAGTGTCGGCGGGCGTCCTGGCGCTGGCCGCGTCGTCCGCGGTGGCGCCCGGGTCCGCGCCGAGCGAGGCCCTGCGCTCCTCGAAGCGCCGTCGCAGGCGCTCGACCAGCGCGTCGGGTGAGTCGGCTTCCAGCAGATCTTTCCAGTCCACGCGCGTTCTCCCCGCCGAGCTTCGAGCGCTCGGCTCCGCTCCAGCGATCCCGCTCGATCACGTAGCGCACCACGCCGAACAGGAAATCGAGGTGCGACGACGGCGCGACGTCGCTCGTCGCGAGTGCCAGCACCTCGCGGCTCCGCTCGGCGCGCGCCGCCGCGCGGCGCGCGCGCCAACGCGATGGCGCCGGATCGATCCACGAGGCTGCGCAGGAACTCCACGTCGGCCACCGACTTGGCCTCGAGCTCGGAGATGCCCGCGCCCGGGCGGCGCTTGGCCAGGATCCCGATCGCCCGCGCGCGCTCGCCGGGCGAGGCGGCCCCGAGCGCATGGAGGAGGATCAGCGTGCGCTTGCCTTCCCACAGATCGCCGGCGAGCTCCTTGCCGTAGGCGGTCTCGTCGGCGTCGAGGTTGAGCGCGTCGTCCTGGACCTGGAAGGCGAGCCCGAGCAGCGTCGCGAAGCGGCCGAGGCGCGCGAGGCGCGCCGGCTCGACCCCACCGACCAGCGCCCCGAGGAGGACCGGCGTGATGAACGAGTACCAGCCGGTCTTCTTGTGCACCATGCGGAAGTAGTCGGCGTCGCGCTGGTCCCACGCGTTGGCGCGGATCCAGTCGAGCTCGATCGCCTGCCCCTCCGCCGACTCGCGCGCCATCCGCGCCACCAGCTCGAGGATCCGCAGCGCCTTGCCGAGCCCGACGGTGCGGGTGTTGTCGAGGAGCGGCCGGAGCGCGAGGGCGAGCATCCCGTCGCCCACGTTGACCGCGGTCGGGACACCCTCGGCGCGGTGCAACGTCGGCGCGCCGCGCCGCAGCTCGGAGTCGTCCTCGACGTCGTCGTGGATCAGGAACGCGTTGTGGAAGAGCTCGAGCATCGCCGCCGACGGCAACACCGCCGCGAGCTGGCCACCGAGCGCACGGCAGGTGGCGATGCAGAGCGCGGGGCGAAGGGCCTTCGCCTCGCGCAGCGGGTAGTCGAGCATCAGCTCGTAGAGGCGCCCCGAGTGGCGGCGCCGCGCCGGCACCAGCTCGCGGATCTCGTCGATCGTGCGCTCGCGCGCGTCCTGCAGGTACGCGACGAGCCGATCGGGGGCGAGCCCCCGCGCCGTGGCGGCGTGAGGGATGGGCACTTCGAGCGGGGTCGCGGTCGCGGGCGGCATCGGGCTCTCGGCAAGCGAGAGCCGGATTCTACGTTTACCTGTAGGGGATGCGGCAATTGTGCGGAGCGTCGCGCCGTCCGACGCCATCGCGCGAGCGCCCGATGGGCACCCGAATCAGGCCTCTCGCGAGCCCACGCCGCCGGTCGGTGCCGATCGGGTCACCGCCGGGGCGCGCGCGTCGGTCAGGCGAACCGCTCGGAGGAGCGGGAAATGCAGCCGTGCCACGGGGCGAGGCACGGTCAGGGCTCGACCTCCAGATCGACGGCGATCCGCACGATCCCGTCTCCGACCGCGACCGGATAGGTGCGGACACCACCCTCGCCGCCGCTCACGCACCGCCCGTCCGTGAGCGCGAAGGCGCTCTGGTGCATGGGGCAGACCACGCTCGGCTCGCCGCTCACGTCGGCGAGGCGTCCCTGCGCGAGGACCTCCGAGCCGCGGTGCGGGCAACGGTTGTCGGTCGCGAACCACTGCTCGCGGCTGGCGTAGCGGAAGATCGCGATGCGCCGCTCGGCCACCCGCACGCACGCGCCGCCGTCGAGCGGAACCTCGTCGGCGCGACACACGGCGAGCCAGCGCTGGTCTGCGTCGGTGCGCGTGCGCGTCGTGGGTGCGTACAAGGGAGTCTCCTCGCCGACGGGGAGGCGAGCTCGGGCGATTCGTCACGCAAGCACGAGGCCAACCGCGCAGGTCGCGATCTCCGCGGATTTCCGCGGCTTTGCTCACGCCCGCGCCACGAGAAGCGGCGCCCGAGCGCCAGCGGCTGGGCCGGGAGGCGCAGCGCGCCGCCGTCCAGCTGCTCCGGAATGCGTTCTCAGAAGTAGTAAACGGTCGACAACAAACACTCGTGACGAAACTCGTCGATCCCGGCGCGATCGCGGGTCTGGAGCACGCTGCGCTGGGTGGCGGTGCGAGTCACGTCGAGCCCAACCCGGAGCTGGTAGGCGAGATCGACGCTGAACCGCTCCGTCGTGAAGCCGAGGCCGACGCTGCCACCCCAGAACGATGCGGGCGCGCCTCGCGACGGCTCCGGGTCGTAGAAAGCACCTGCGCGGGTGGTGAACCCGGGGCGCTCGGCCGCGATCACGTACTCGACGCCGAGTCGGATCGTGTTCGTCGCGTCTACCCCCGGCGAGACCGGGTCACCCGGGTTCAGGAACTCGTTGCCCGCGCCGACCGGGTCGCCGGCGGCGGAGAACTCGTTGCCACGCTCGTCGATCAAGCGAAAGTCACCCCACTCGACCCGCGTGAAGTCGGCGGCGAACGTGAGCCGATCCGACGGCCGGATCGAGATACCGAACCCGTACGACACGGGCACCTCCATCGTGAGGTGCTGGGCCCGCGTGGACTCGGCGCCGTTGGCGTCCGTGACCTGGCCGGCGAGATCGAAGTGCGCCTGGAACGGCACGTGGACGACCGCGCCAGCCGAGATCCCCGCCGGATCCCGCCACAACACTCCGATCGTCCCACCCGTCCCGTCGAAGTCCCGGAAGTCCGTGGTTGAACGCGAGGCTCCGGATGCCGGCTCGCCGTTCAGCACCAGGTCGAACGACTGGCGGACCCGCTGGCGCCAGGCGTACTCCCGTCCGATCCCGTCGAACCAGTGCTCGACGGCCGCCCCACCGAGAGGCTCGGCGTGATCTCGGCGGCAAGCGCCGGTGCGATCGCGTAGACCCAGCCCTGCTGCTCGAACTCGACGACGTCCTCCTCCACCAGCCCCGGACCCGTGCTCTGGATGAAGGCGGTGGCCTCGCGGGCGAACGAGAGCTTCTGCTGGTAGTTGAGCGAGGCGACGAGGTTGAGGCCGCGCACCGCGAACGGCACCGCGGCGCTCGCGTAGTTCACGCCGAGGGCCCCCACCTCGGCGTCGGCCACCTCGCGTTCGACGGCGATCGGCCCGTCTTGGTCGTCGAAGCTCGCTCCCGACGACGTCTGGTAGGTCCCTGGGCCCACCGCCGAAATCTCGGGCCGCTCGGCTGGACCAGCCCGCCGGGATTCCACGAAGCCGCCGTCGCATCGTCCGCGAGAGCGCGATGAAGGCCGACCCCGAGCCTACGGCCCGTGCCCCGAACCCACGGGGCTCGGCGGCGCGGTTGCCGCCAAACGGACGGCCGGCGCTTGCGCCTGCGCCTCGGAGGCCAACGAGACGAGCAGGAGGACAGAGCCACCACGCAGGCGCCGGACCTGCGACCGACGCCTCACGATTCGGCAACCGCCGTCTATAGCCAGGTCGGTTCACCCAGGCGCCACGAAGACCCGTTCATCTCGTTCGAGAGCTCCACCACTGGGCGGCGGCGGTGAACCGTTCGTCGCCCACGTACTCGGCGTGCTGCCCATCTCGAGCACCAGCGTGCCACCGGCGGCGAGTTCGTCGTGGGTGAGCCAGGCGCGCTCGAGGGCGGCACCGTTCAGCGTGGCGCGCTGCACGTACGGGCTCGCGGGCGAGGCGCCGGGCGCTTCGATCACGAAGCTGCGCGCGTGGCGCCCGCTCGCGTCGCCGAGCCTGAGCTCGGCGCGCTCGAAGCTCGGCGTGCCGAGGACGTAGACGGGCGCGCCCGGCGTCACCGGGTAGAGCCCGAGCATCGAGAAGGCGAGCCAGGCGCTGGTGGCGCCGGCGTCGTCGTTGCCGGGCAGCCCATCGGGCCGCGACGAGAACGAAGAGTCGAGGAGCGCGCGCACGCGGCGCGCGGTGCTCGCCGGCTGGCCGGCCCACGCGTAGAGGTAGGGCGCGTGGAAGTCGGGCTCGTTCGAGGCGTCGTAGTGGCCGCCGTCGAAGAAGGTGTCGAGCTTGGCGGCGAACGGCGCGGCGCCGCCCATCAGCTCCATCAAGCCGGGCACGTCGTGCGGCACGAACCACGTGTAGATCCACGCGTTGGCCTCGGTGAAGCCCCACGTCGCCGTGGGATCGAAGGGCTCGAGCCACGCTCCCCAGCCGAAGCGCGCCTGCATCGACTGGTTCGCCGCGTTCCACTGGTTGCGGTAGTTCTGGGCGCGCGCCGCGTAGCGCTCGGCGTCGTCGCCGTGACCGAGCTCGCCCGCCAGCTCGCTCAGGCACCAGTCGTCGTAGGCGTATTCGAGCGTCATCGCCGCCGCCTGCGTCACGTCGCACTCGAGCCCCACGAAGCCGTTCTTCACGTAGCTCGGCGGCGTGCCGCGCTCGAAGTAGCCGCAGCCGAGCGCCGGCACCGGGTTCTCGTCGAGGTCGGCGCTCTTCTTCGCGGCGTCGTAGAAGGTCTCGGCGTCGAAGCCGCGGAAGCCCTTGCGCCACGCGTCGAGCGCCATGCAGCCCTGGTGGTTGCCGATCATCACCCGTGAGTCGCCGGTCGCCCGCCAGCTGCACTTGGGCAGCCAGCCCGACTGCTGGTACGCGTCGACGTACGACTGGACCACGTCGTCGCGGCGCTCGGGCTCGACGAGCGTCTGCAGCGGATGCGTGGTGCGGAACGTGTCCCACAGGCACCAGTCGTCGGAGTAGAAGGCGCCTCCGCGCCGCGCCTCGTACACCGCCCCGACGCCGTCGGCGCCGCTCCAGTAGCGGCCGCCCTCGGTGAAGTCCACGGGCTGGAGCAGCGTGTGGTAGAGCGCGGTGTAGAGCTGGACGCGCTGGTCGTCGCCGCCGCCGTCGACGGCGACCCGGTTCAGCACCGTGTTCCAGGCGGCCCGCGCGCTGGCGCGGATGGCATCGAAGGGCAGCTCGCCGGCGCCCTGCTCCAGGTTCGCGCGCGCCTGCTCGACGTCGATCGCGGAGACGCCCACGCGCAGCACGACTGCCTGGCTTTCGCCGGTGGTGAAGTCGAGGAAGGCGCCGATGTCCGCGCCCTCCGCGCGCAACACTCCGGGCTGGCCCCTGGTCCCGCTCCACGTGCCCGCGGCGCGGCTCGGCGTATCGACCACCGCGTGGAAGTAGAGCGGGCTCAAGCCCGTGTCGCCGGGCGCCGAGCCGGTGAACACCGCGACCAGCGGGTTGGCCTGGTAGAGCCCGAAGCCGCGCACCGTTCGCGCGTCGACCACCTCCACCCACCCGCCCACCGCGAAGCCGCGGTTGTGGCTCACGTCGATCAAGAGCCGCGCGCGGTCGGTGGCCGGGAACGTGTAGCGATGGACGCCGACGCGGGCCGTGGCGGTGAGCTCGGCGCGCACGCCCGAGTCGTCGAGGGTGACGGCGTAGTAGCCGGGCTCGGCCACCTCGCTCGCGTGCGAGAAGCGCTGCGCGTAAGCGCTCTCGGTGAAGCCGGGGTTCCCGACCACCGCCATCACGCCGAGCTGGCTGTAGCCGTTGAAGCTACCCCCCGGACCTTCGAGGTGGGTGTGGCTGAAGGCTTCGATCTTGTCGTTGGCGTACTCGTAGGCGTCGATGTCACCGGTGCCGGCGTTGGTGTCCGGCGAGAGCTTCACGAAGCCGTGCGGCAGGCTCGGTCCCGGGATCACGTTCCCCGAGCCCAGGGTACCGATCATCGGATCGACGTAGCGCGCGAGATCGTCGAGCGGCGGCGACGAGGCGCCGCCGCCGCC
The DNA here is from genome assembly GCA_016713535.1 of Deltaproteobacteria bacterium. Classification (GTDB taxonomy): domain Bacteria; phylum JADJOY01; class JADJOY01; order JADJOY01; family JADJOY01; genus JADJOY01. The sequence goes on along the minus strand of JADJOY010000030.1, from coordinate 108,729 downwards.
CGAGCCGCCGCCGCACGCGGCGAGCGAGGCGAACACGAGCGCCGCGGCGGCCCGAGAGAGACGCGATCGAAGCGGCATCGCCCCGTGATAGCACGGGGAACGCTGGCGTCCGACGGAGCGGACGCGCTCCGGGCGGATCGTCCTGGGGCGGTCGACGAAGCGACCGCCCTCCAGCCGGCACCGCGATGGCATCCGTCGCCGCGCCTACGGCTCGCCCGGGGCGGCTTCAGGTCGAGGCGGCCGAGCAGCTCGGCCGCCTCCGCGTGGCGGTTGGTGCGCTCGTAGAGCTCGGCGAGACGCGAGATCGCGCGGCGGGTGCGCGGGCTCGCCGCGCCCTGGTGCGTCTCGACCTCACGCACCGCCTCGACCGCGATCGGCTCGGCCTCGGCGATGCGGTTCGCGGCGATCAGGCAGTCGACCAGCAGCCCCGCGGTCTCCGCCGCCGCCGCGCTGCCGTCGGGCGCCGCGTAGCGGCGGCTCGCGAGCGCCGTGCGCAAGAGCGCCTCCGCCTCGCTCGCGCGGCCGAGCTCGATCAGCACCTCGCCGAGTGCCGTCTGGGCCAGCGCGCGATCGTCGTGGCCCTCGGGGCGCGCTTTGCGTCGCGAGCGCCAGTCCCTCGCGCGCGATCGGCTCGCCGCGCGCCGCGTCGTGCTGCCGCGCGAGCGCCTGCGCCAGCCGCGCGCGCGTGACGATCGTGCTCGGGTGATCTCCGCCGACCGTGCGGCCCCACGTGTCCATGGCCGTCTCGAGCAGCGCCTGCGCCTCCGCGTCCCGCCCCTTCACGAGCCACAGCGCCGCGAGACGAGTGGCCATCCACGCGGCCTCCGGATTCGCGCCCGTGGGGCCGGCGGCGAGGACGTCGAGGCCGTGCTGGAAATCGGTCGTGGCGGCACCGAGGTCACCGCGCACGTCGGCGATCACGCCGAGGTTGGCGAGGATCACCGCGAGCGCGGCGTGCTTCACGTCGACGTGGGCGCGCAGGCCCTCGAGCGCCGCGGCCAGCTCGTGGTCGGCGCCGTCGAGGTCGCCGCGGCGGTAGCGCGTGCTGCCGAGCTCCGCGGTCGCGAGCCAGCGCGCTTCGTCCTTCACGCTGCCCTTCTCGAGGATCGCGAGCGCCTCGCGCAGCAGGCGCTCGGCGACCCGCACGTCGCCGCCCGTGGCCTCGGCCGCCGCGAGCGCGGTGGCGCGGCGCGCGTAGGCGCGCGACTCGGCGCCGTCGTGGGCGCGGCTCAGCTCGAGCGCGCGGCCGAGCTCGCGGCGCGCCGGATCGCCGAGGCCGAGCACTCGATAGGCACTACCGAGCACGAGCCGGGCGTGCGACTCGAGCGCAGGATCGTCGCCGAGCTCGGCCTTCACCCGCGCGCTCGCCGCGTCGAGGAGGCTCACCGAGCGCAGCCCGCCGCTCTCGACCTGGCCGCGCGGCACGAAGTCGGGCGCGATCGCGCTCGGACCCGCCTCCGGCATGAGGGACTCGTAGAAGGCGAGCAGGCGGCCGCGCTCGACCGCGGCGCGCCCCGCGGTGCGCGCGTGGTGGATCGTGGCCACCACGGCGCCCATCAGCACCGTGGCGACGATGGCGACCGCGCCGTAGCCACCGATGGAGCGCCGCCCGCGGCGCGGCGCGGACGGCGGCCGGGAGGGGCGCGGCGGCCGATCGCGCACCAGGTCGTCGGTCGAATGGCGCGGCGCCGGCGCGACCACCACCTCGACGAACTCGGCGTCGACGACGTCGCTGTCGTCCTCGCCGCCGGCGCGCCCCTTCGTCATCGCCCCGCGACCCCGCTTCTTCAGCGACGATACACGTCCGCCGCGACGGTCTGGTTCCCGAGCGCGCCGGGCTGACCCGCCTCGCCGGTCACCGGCAGCGTCACGTACGCGACCTTGGGCGTGCTCGGATCGGTGGAGACGTCGATCACCGTCAGCGCGCGCGCGTCGCCCTCCATCACCACCGCGTACTGGAGGACGCCGTTGGCGAGCTCGATCTCGCTGCCGCGCCCGTCGAGCGGCACCGAGACCAGCGCCCGCACCGTGCGCCCGCCCGCGTCGAGCGACTCGTTCCGCGCCACCAGCGCCCGCGTGCCGTCGCGGACCACGCCCTGGACCTCGCCCTGCACCGCGGTCGCGACGTCGGTCACGACGCCGGTGCCGAGGGCGAGCCGCTTCACGCTGCTCTTGGGATCGGCGCAGGGATCGTCACCGCCCGCGCTCGCCTTCGACCACAGCACCGACTGGCCATCGCTCGCGTAGCGCGCTCGCCGCCGGGGCCACCCACGTTGGCGCCCTCGGTGAGGCGCGTGACGGTGGACGTGGCGAGCTCGGTCTGGAACGCGTCGACGCCGCCGGCCACCGGCAGCGTGCTCATGCCGTAGACGAGGCGCGTGCCGTCCGGCGACCAGTCGGGACGGCCCAGCACGAGCGGGGTGTTGACGCTCGCCACCGTCGCGTTCGAGCCGTCGGCGTTCACCACCACGATCTCGGACTGCTCGAAGGCGAGCGTCACGACCACCGCGAGGCGGCGCGCGTCGGGGCTCCAGCGCAGCGGGCCGAGCGCCAGGATCTCGTCGTCCGCCACGACCAGGTCGGCGCCGTTGCCGGGGATGGAGTCGGTGGCGCCGGTGAAGTGGATGCGCTGGCGGTTGGCGCCGTTGCCGTCCTGGACGAAGAGCGCCGGCTTGCCGTCGACGTATTCGACCTCGGCGACCCGCGCCGATGGATCGCCGATGCCGCCGCCGTCGTTGCCACCGCCGCTGCCGCCGCCGCACCCGAGCACGAGCCCGAGGAGCCCTGCCACCACCGCCCACGTTCGTCGCTTCATTCGTGTCTCCACACCCCGACGGGCGCAGCGTAGCCCTCGGATCCCTCGAACGTCACAAGCGCCGACCGAAGCCGCGGCGCCGGCGCGGCCCGGCCCGAGCTTCAGAAGAGATCGCCGAACGTGCCGAGGTAGCCCTCGAGCCTCCCGACCGGGCGGTCGGACATCCAGGCGCCGATGAGCTGCACGCCGAGACCGGCCGCGAACGCCACGCTCAGCGCGGCGCCGTTGAGCCCCGGGATCCGCATCCGCACGCGCTCGATCCCGGCCTCTCGCGCCTTCGCGAGGGCGGCCCACGCGAGCGGCGCGGCGAAGCGCTCGTTCGTCACCGCGCCCGGGCCGATGCTGCCGGCTCCGTCCATCGACACGTAGCCCACCCGGCGACCCCGGTGGCGCGCCGCGAAGAGCCGAGCGCCGGGCTGTGCGAGCTCGAAGCGGTGATCGGCGTCGCGACGGCAGCCACGCACCGTGCGGTCGAAGGCCGCGGCGCAGGCGAGCGCCTCGCGAGATGGGTGGCCGGGCGCGCCGAGCGGCACCAGCTCGAGCCGCTCGGCGGGCGCGGGCGGCAGGCGGTGTGGCGCGCCGCCGAGCACGTAGATCAGCGTGCGCGGCACCATGCCGAGGTCGAGGTAGAGCCGCTGCGCACGCAGGTCGAGGGACGCGTACACGCAGCGCGCGGCGCCGGCGGGTGCCCCCGGCTGCTCGAAGGCCCGCCCCACCAGCGCGCGCCCGAGGCCGCCGCTCTGGACCTCGGGCAGCGCCCACGCCATCGACAGGAAGTGGACGCGCTCGCGCAGGATCGTGCTGGCGAACGCCACCACGCGCGGGCCGCGCACCGCGACGTGGAAGCCGGCGGGATCGGTGCCGAGGAGGTGGCCGAGCCTGAGTGCGATGACGCGCGGGTCGGGCGGCGCGGGTATCTGCCCCTGACGCCGCGCCAGGTCGGCGGACGACTCGGCGAAGACCGCGGCACACCCCGCCAGATCGGACGGCCGCGCCCGCCGCAGGCGGACCCGCGCCACCGATCCGGCGACGGCGGATGGCCCTCCCGTCCCTCCGGAGGTTTTCGTAGCGCGGAGGGCTCCGGCCCCCCGCGAACGCCTCGGTCGTCGCGGATCGCTCACAGCCACGCGCCGCGGCTCACGCGCCGCCGCTCGCCCCGGCGAACCGATACAGGAGCAGCGCCTTGAGGAGCAGCGTGTCGGCCGCCGCGTGCGCTTCGGTGAGCATCAGCCCGCGCGCCTCGGCGTAGGGGTGGAAGCCGCCGCCGAAGGTGAACATCGGCAGCACGTCGTGGGTGCTGCCGTCGCCCGGCCCCCAGGTACCGCGCATGCGGTTGATCGCCTTGCCGTAGTCGGAGAACGGATCGCGGTAGGTCTCGGCGAGGCGACCCTTGGGATCGATGCCCCACAGGTCGCGCTTGTTCACCACCGTGACGAAGGCGCGGATGCGGGTGGTCAGCACGTCCTCGTCGCCGATGCTCTCGCGGCCGAGCGCCACCTTGCGGCGCGCCTTCACGAAGTCCATGAACTCGTTGACGTGGCGCGCCTCCTCGGCGCGGCACGCCCGCAGGTACTCCTCGAGGTTGGCCAGCACCTTGCTCGAGTTGGGGCGGCGGAAGGTGCCTTCGAGGTCGCGGTCGGCGGTGGCGAGGAAGCCGCCCGCGACCGTCACCACCACCACCTGCGGCGGCGAGTCGAGGAACGTCTGCGCCAGGCGGTCCCAGCCGTCGCGGCTCTGGATCTGCGTGCCGGGCACGGTGAGCACGGGCAGGATCTTGCCGCGCGCCACGGTGCGGGTCTTCTCGAGGTGGATCGAGGAGCGTGGGCGCTCGCGCGGCGACCACCGCACCGCGCGGTCGACGCGCAGCGAGGTCGCGTCGCGCAGCCGGTCGGCGATCACGGTCTTCCCCGCTCCCGAGGGGCCGAGCACGGCGATGCCGCGGTCCTGCCGGCCGAACAGGTTCAGGAACGGCTTCTTGGCGCGGTTCACTTCCTTGAGCGCGGCGAGGAGCGCCTTCTCGGCGTCGCCAAGCTTCACCGTGCAGCCCTGCTTCGCGGGGTCGGCGAGGAGCTGGTCGATCGACTCCTCGATCGAGATGGCACCACGCTCGACGCCGTAGCGCTGGATCTTCTGCGCCAGCCACTTCTGGAGGAACGCGAGCAACGGATCCATGCGAGAGGTCCTCGATCCGGAACGAGCGCGGCCGCGGGGCCTCGCGCCGGGATGGGGCGGGCGGGGCAGGCCCCGCCCCTACGGTGAAACGGATCGGCTGGCGCTCACGCCTCGAACGGCGGCGTCACCAGGTTCGCGGCGCGCGCCCGTGCCAGCACCTTCCCGGCGGCGCGCACCATCGGCATGTCGACCATCTTCCCCTCGAAGTCGAACACGCCGGCGCCGCGCTCCTGGTGGGCCTCGAACGCGGCGACCAGCCGGGCGGCGTGGGCGATCTGCTCGGCGGTGGGATCGAACGCGCGGTGGATCGTGTCGACGTGCTTGGGGTGGATGCACATCTTGCCGTCGTAGCCCATGCGACGGGCGGCGACCGAGTCACGCGCCAGCACCTCGGTGCTCTTGAGGTCGGTGCAGAGGGTGTCGATCGCCTCGATGCCGGCGGCCTTCGCCGCCACCACCACCGCGCCGCGCGCGTACGCCACTTCGGCGCCCTCCACGGTGCGCTCGGCGCCGACGTCGCCCGCGAAGTCCTCGGCGCCGAAGAGCAGCGCCACCAGCCGCTCGCTCGACTGCGCGATCTCGAACGCGTTCACCACCCCCGCGCGCGGTCTCGACGAGCGCCATGAGGCGCGGCCGCCACGTGCCGCCCCCGACCTCGGCCTCGACCGCCTCGAGCACGCGCTCGACCCGCCGCACGTCCTCGGCCGACGACACCTTGGGGATCATGTAGCCGTCGGGCTGGCCGGCGGCGGTCTGCTCGATGTCGGCGCGGAACAGGTCGCCGGTCGGCACGTTGATGCGCACCCAGCGCTCGGTGCGCCCGAAGTCGAGGTGCTTGAGGGCGTCGACGATGCTGCGCCGCGCCTCTTCCTTGCGCGCGGCGGCGACGCCGTCCTCGAGGTCCATCACCACCACGTCGACGTCGAGGGCGGCGGCTTTCTCGATCTTGCGCGGGCTGTCGCCCGGCATGAAGAGCACGGATCGGCGCAGGCGCATGGGGGTGAGCTCTCCGCGGGCGAGGACGCGTGCCACGAACGGGGATCGCGGCGGGCGTGCGACGACTCGCCTCAGGCGTGGGCGACGGGCCGCTTCTTGAGGAGCACGGTGCGCTGGAAGTCGATCACCACGGTGCCGTCCTGGTTGCGGCCGATGTGGCGGAAGCGCACCACGCCGCAGTCGGCGCGCGACTTGGAGTCGCGCTTCTCGACGATCTCGGTCTCCACGTAGAGCGTGTCGCCGTGGAACATCGGGTGCGGGTGCTTGACCGTCTCGAAGCCGAGGTTCGCGATGAGCGTGCCCTCGGTGAGGTCCGAGACCGTGACGCCGACCGCCACGCCGAGGTCCAGATGCCGTTCACGATGCGGCGCTTGAACTCGGTCTTGCTCGCGAAGTCCTCGTTGAGGTGGAGCGGCTGGGTGTTCAGCGTCAGGCTCGAGAAGAGCACGTTGTCCATCTCGGTCAGCGTGCGCCCGACGTTGTGCTTGAGGGTGCCGCCGAGCTCCGAGATCCCCGAAGTACTTGCCAGCCATGGGGTCGGTCCCTGTGCGGAAAGAGGGGCGTTCGCGCGCGAACGCGCGAGGGTAGCCCATCGCCGAAAATGGCGGCTAGGCGCTGGGCGGGGACGAGCCCCGCGCTACGAACGCCACCGACCGCTTCGGAGGGACGGCCTCCTGGTCGTCCGCGGCGGTCCGGGTCGCGACGCCGCGACCGCGTCAGGCTGCTTCGGGCGGTTCGGCGCCGCCGGCGCTCGCCATCGACTTCATGGCCTCCTCCATCCGCCGGCCCATCTCCTCGGGCGCAACGTCCTCGACGTGGGTCGACACTCCCACTTCGTGGCCGAAGGGATCGCGCAGCTTCCCGAAGGTCCCCCCAGAACATGCGATCGCCTTGGCCGCGCCGTCGATCGAGAGGTACGGCGTGACGGTGCGGAAACCCTCGGGGATCGGTTCGGGACCCGCCGGCCTCGCTGGCGCGGGGCGCGCCGGCTTGGCCGCGGGCCTCACCACCGCAGGGCGCGCCGGCTTCTTCGGCGCGGGCTTGCGGGCAGGGGCAGCCTTGGTCGCCGCGGCGCGCTTCACGGCGGGCTTCTTCGCCGCCACGGCACGACGGGCGGGGGCCTTCCCGGCACGCTTCGCGGCCTTGGCGGCGGGCTTCTTCGCGGTCGCTTTCACGGCTTTCCTGGCGGGCTTCTTCATGACGGCCTCCTTCGCGACGGATCTTGCGCCCAGCCAGAATGCCCGGTCAACGCGAGCAGGTACCCTGCGCGCCGCAGCCCGCCCTGAACCTCCCGGAGAACGACCATGATCTCGACCGTGCTCATCACCGGCGCCAACCGCGGCATCGGCCTCGAGATCACCCGCCAGCTCGTCGCACGCGGCGATCGCGTCATCGCCCCTGCCGCACCCCAGCCGCGAGCTCGCCGCGAGCGGCGCCACCGTGGAGGCGAACGTCGACGTGAGCATCGGCGCCTCTCCGTCGAGGCCCTCGCTCGCCGCCTCGAAAGCCGCCCCCCTCGACTGGCTCGTCAACAACGCCGGCCAGCTCTCGGTCGACAGCCTCGACCAGCTCGACGAGCCAGCGATCCGCCGCCAGTTCGAGGTCAACGCCCTCGGTCCGCTGCGGTCACCGCTGCGCCTGCGCCGCTCCTCCGCGACGGCGGCAAGGTCGCCCTCGTCACCAGCCGCATGGGCTGGATGGGCGACACCACCTCGGGCCGCATGTACGGCTACCGGATGTCGAAGGCCGCGCTCAACGCCGCCGGCGTGTCCCTCGCCCACGACCTGGCGCCCCGCGGCATCGCGGTCGCGATCCTGCACCCGGGCTACGTCCGCACCGAGATGACCGGGGGAAACGGCGACCCCGAGCCCGCCGACGCCGCGCGCAACCTGATCGCCCGGATCGACGAGCTCACCCCCGCCAGCAGCGGCCGCTTCCTGCACTCGAACGGCTCCGCCCCTGCCTGGTGAGGGCGCGCCGGGGCACGGCGAAAGCCCCCGAGCGCGCCCCTCAAGTGTGTACAGGAGTAGGGCGCTGGACGTGCGTCCACGCGCCCCTTTCCCCTGGAGAACGCCATGCCCTCGCGACGCTCGTGCTCCCTTCGCTCCCCCCGTTTCCCGGCGCAACTACTGCTCGGCGCCCTCACGATCGGCCTCGTCGCCGCCTGCACCACCGACTACACGACGGTGCCCGCCGGCAGCTTCGTGGCGGGTAGCCCCGAGACCGAGCCCGGGCGCGACTCGACGAGGCGCAGCACGGCGTGGCACTCAGCCACAGCTTCGAGATCGGCACGGCCGAGGTCACCCAGGACAAGTTCCAGTCGGTGTCGGGCTTCAACCCGAGCTACTGGCCCGAAGGCGGCGAGGGTCCCAGCTACCCCGTCGACACCGTGAGCTGGTACGACGCGCTCGCCTTCGCCAACAAGGCTCTCGGCGGGCGGCTACGCGCCGTGCTTCACCCTCGGCGACGTGGTGTGCGCCGACGGCAGCGCGGGCGACGACGTCACCGCCTGCGCGGCCAACGGCGGCATCGCGGGGGCGAGCGTCGCCCTCGACGGCGTCTCCTCGGTCTACGAGTGCGCGGGTTATCGCCTGCCCACCGAGGCCGAGTGGGAGTACGCGGCGCGCGCCGGCGCGGACACCGCCTTCCCCAACGGCGACATCACCCAGACCTCGTGCACCCCCGTCGATCCCGCGGCCGGCGCGATCGCCTGGTACTGCGGCACCAACGGCATCTCCAAGGCCACCCACGCGGTGCGCACCAAGGCCGCCAACGCCTTCGGCGTCTACGACACCGCGGGCAACGTCGCGGAGTGGACGTGGGACTGGTACGCCGCCGCCACGCCGGTCACCTCCACCGATCCGACCGGTTGCCGCGAGCGGCTACTACCGCGTGGTGCGCGGCGGCGCGGCCTTCTATAACGGCGCCGCGCTCTGCCCTCGGCCGGGCGCGCGGGTCACACGCCGGGCTACCGCGACAAGCACCTGGGCTTCCGGTAGTGCGGACGATCGCGACCAGCGCCGAGGTGGTGCGTCCGCCGCTTCCGCCGCGGCGAGCGCGGCGGCGGAAGCCGGTCGCGCTCGCCGGCCTCGGCCTCGAGTCGCTGCCCTTCCCGGTCACCCGGCCGGACGTCGGCGCGCCGCCACGCCCACCGAAGTGGCCGGAGTTCACCGCCAAGATCAGCCGGCTTCTGGAAGGACGTCGGCTACTTCGACTGGTTGCGCCGCGTGACCCACGCGCATGGCGCCCGGCACTCGTCGAGGGTCTTCCCGACTTCACCCGGCTCTACTGGCGTACGACACGCGCTCCGTCAAGTCGGGCGGCACGGTAGACGTTCGACCGCACCGGCGTCGCCGACAACCTGACCATCCCGACGCCCAAGGTCCTCGCCGCAGCGGCCAGCGCCTACCTCGCGACGGGCGACCCGGCGCTCCGGCGACCTCACCGAAGGCCTGGGCCAAGGGTAGCCGCGCGCCATTCCTCGGCTCGCTCTACATGACGCCGAGGATCCCGAGACCGGCATCCACCGCGCGCCCGTCTTCAACCAGAACACAGCTTCGTGCAGGACGGCCGCCCCACCGTCGTGACCTACGACAACGCCAAGCACCCCGCCGACGACTGGAACGCCAAGACCGTCCGCAACCCCACCAACCCGGTGTTCGGCGACATCTGGCTGCGCATCTGGCGCAGCCAGGACGACGTGCCGCACATCTTCCGGGGTGGTGCCGGAGCTTCGCCGCGTGGCGCGCTGGCCCGACCGACGTGCGGCAGGCCGCCGCTGACGCGCGGCGCAGCTCGAGCAGTTCGCGCGCGGCATCGTCGACACCGGCTGGTTCATCCGCAAAGTCGGTGAAGGCGCGTAGTGCCCACTACCCCGACGCCCGATCCCCGACCTCGCGGGCTTCTCGCTCTACAACTGGCTGGTGCCGAACGCGCAATGCGAGCCCAAGCTCGCGTCGGCGATAGTCGCCTACGACGACGCGCGCTGCCTCGACTGCGGCATCGGCTTCGGCAACATCTACGGCGCCAGATCGCCGAGATCGGCCACTACTACAACTACGACATCATCCGGTACTTCCACCTCGCGGCGATCGACAACACCCTCGCCGCCGGTCAGAACGCCGTCGCCGAGCAGCTCCTGCAGGGGCTGATCAAGCGCGCCGACCAGATGATGGCCGGCACCGTCCCCAACAGCGACGACCCGAGCTACTGGAGCGACGCTAAGGCTACAGTGCGGTGGCGGCGGCGAGCGGGCTGCCGCTCACCTCGGCCGAGACCCAGCACCTGGTCGCGCGCTACTCGGCCGCAGTCGACCACTACGCGCCGTGGCCCAACTGGGACCTGTGGTCGCCGTCGGTGCCGGACGGCCAGATCCCGTGGACCCCGAGCCGCGATGGATCGCCCGACCACTTCGTCGAGATCACCGAGATGGGGTACCTGCTCGAGTACTGCAGCTCGCCGTGGCGGAACACGGCCGGCGCCGCCTTCGATCGACTGCTCAGTCGTCCGACCCGACCCGCTGGGGCGAGACGGCGGAGCTGACGGGCGCCGCAGCCGGCGCTCGACGGAGCGAGCGCGCTCCACGCGGTCTGGAGCGTCGGCGCTCCGTCGCCGACCCAGCGTTCGCCCGGCGCGCGATCCGATCCGGAGGGACCGCCTCCTGGCGGTCCGCCGAGATGATGCCGACGCGGCCCGCCGGAGGCGGGCCCTCCAGACCGGGTGCGGATCGGCTGGAGCGTCACGGGGCTTCGCCCCTGCTCCGTCGTCGCCGCGCCCGGCGACGGGGATGGAACCCCCGTCGCTAGATTTCCGACCCGGATGCATTCGTAGGGCGGGGCCCCCCGCGCCCCCGCCAGCGAGGGAAATGTACCCGTTCCTGGCCCCCCAGGGGCCCGAAATCGGCACTTTTCGCGGGGAATCTGGCCCGAACCAGCCTGTAAAGCATCAGCCGGACAAATTTGTAGAGCATCAGCTTTACGATTTTGTATAGCAAGTTGCTACAGCGGGCCACCCACACCGCCTGCGCCCCGGGATGCACCCTGGAGTCTCCGTCGTGGTGAGCCCGCTCGCCCACGGCTCCTCGGTGAAGCAGGCCTCGAGTACGTGACTGGCTTACCCAGCGCCAGCAAGAACCCGAGTCCATCCTAGCCGCGCAGTCGCGGTCGACTTCGCGCGAGCCTGCTGGGGCAATTGCCGGGCTACCCGGGGCTTAGCAGCCCGCACCCCGGACGTTCGTGTTCGCGGGAATGTGGCCGGAACTCGTCGGCACGCAGAGGATCGTTCGGCCCGGCAGCGTTTGACACGCCGCCAGGCCTTCATGGATAAGTCGACGGCACGCTGACCCCCGGTATGCAGAAGTCCCAGTATCGGCGGGCGCTCTGCAGGAGCAACACGCGGACGCGGTGCACCACGTTCGAGGAGGGCGTTCGACAGGCTCGCCAATACCTCCAGTCGACCCGATCAGGCTGAGGGCGAGGTGGACGCGCTCGCAACGCGAGACCGGCGAACTCAGCGGTGACCGCATCGTCTTCGGCCACGGCCAGGCGGTACAAGCTCATGCAGCGCGAGCGCATCACGTCCGCCCTCGTCCTGCAGACCGAGAGCATCTCGGCCACCGAGCTGGCCGAGGTGAGCGCGCTGCGCCCCTGGCTCGCGCGTCTCCTCGCGTGGTGGCGCGTCGAGCAGTCGGGACGCACGAACGCCACGCGCTGCTCCGTGCCGCCCGCGCTTCTGCGCGAGGCGGGGCTCGACGCGCTCACGACGCTCACGCGGGTTCAGCCGCACGGCTGTGCCCGCCAATCCTCGAGGACCTGGCCAGATTCCCGCACGCCCTTCTGGCGACGGCTCGGGCCAGAGGTCCCTGAGCGGAGCTTCCGACGGGCGAGACGCGCGCTCGCAGGTTCAGGGTCGAGCCCGGCGTGGATGGCCACCGAGAGGCGAGGATGACGCGCAAGAAGCCGAGCTCGGCGAGCAAGCCCGATGCGCCCTTCGCGCGCATCGTCGCCGGGGCCAAGACCGACGACGCGCAGCTCCGGGCGCTCGAGGCCGCCGCACAGCGAGAGGTCGCCCTGCCCGCGGAAGCCCTCGTCGTTGGCGAGCCCATCACCGCCGTCGCCATCGGCTATCCGGGGCACCCGCGTGCGGGGCTGATGCTCGCCGGCGTTCGTGGCGAGCGACGTTTCAGCGTCGGGCTCGCGGACGTCGTCTTCGCCGAAGGGAGTCAGGGCGCGCGCTTCGTCTCGCTCTACCGGGCCTGGCTCGGCGTCGGAGAGCTCGCGCACCACGAGCGCGCGGTCGGCGCCGCAGCCGCGGGCCGAGCCAAGGCCACGAGCGGCGACCTCGTCATCGGTGTGCCGATCGAGCTGGTGGTGCTCGCGTGCAAGCAGAACGCGCTGCGCTGTCGTGTGCTCGGCACGGCGCGCGAGGTGACGCTGCGCACGGCAGTGCAGGACGAGGTGCCGGGTTCGATCATCACCGTGACGCCGAAGAAGCAGTGGACGCACGAGCGCCACCCGTACGTGTCGGGCGATGTCCAGGGCACGCGTTTCGCCGTCGCTGCGCTCGGCCTCACGCCGCTCGCGCTGCACGAGCAAGGGGATTGGGACCCGGTGAACGACTATTGGGGCGAAGAAGGCGAGCCCATCGAGGCCTGGGCGAAGCCCATCATCGCGCGCGGCAAGCGGCCCATGTTCGAGATGGAGCAGGTCCTCCCGGGCGTCGACCCCGAGGACTTCGAGTCCGACCCCATTCTCGAAGCAGCCGAGCTGCGCGAAGCCGGCGATCTGCGCGGTGCCTACGACCGCCTGATGAAGCTCCTCGAGAGGGACTTGCGCTGCCTGGACGCGCACTCCCACCTCGGCAACTTCGAGTTCGAACGGCGCCCGAAGCAAGCCCTCGCGCACTACGAGGTGGGAGTGTCGATCGGAGCGCTCTCGCTCGGGCAGGACTTCGCCGGCGTGCTTCCGTGGGGACTCATCGACAACCGGCCGTTCCTGCGCTGCCTAAACGGGGCGGGGCTCTGTGCGTGGCGGCTCCGGGACATCCGCGCGGCCAGAGCCCTGTTCACCCAGATGCTGTGGCTCAACCCGAACGACAACCAAGGCGCGCGCTTCAACCTCGCCGCCATCGAAGCGGGCAGGACGTGGGAGGAGTTGGAGGGCGACGAGCCATGACGAGCGCGGCCGCCCCCACGGGAGAGCTGCTCCTCTACCAGACCGAGGACGGGCGCACGCGCATCGAGTGCCGATTCGAGGGCGACACCGTCTGGCTCACGCAGGCGCTGATGGCCGAGCTGTTCCAGACCACGCCTCAGAACATCACCCAGCACTTGCGCGAGATCTACGCGGCGGGTGGAGCTGACGAGGCGGCAACTTGTAAGCCGTTCTTACGAGTTCGAAGCGAGGGCGCTCGGCAGGTCTCGCGAAATCGAGCACTACAACCTCGAGGCGATCCTCGCCGTCGGCTTCCGTGTCCGCAGCCATCGCGGCACGCAGTTCCGCAAGTGGGCCAACGCGCGCCTGTCGGAGTACCTGGTCAAGGGCTTCACGATGGACGACGAGCGGCTGAAGAACCCGCCCGGTCCAGGCCACACCGACTACTTCGACGAGCTGCTCGAGCGGATTCGCGACATCCGCGCGTCCGAGCGGCGCTTCTACCAGAAGGTCCTCGACATCTACGCGACCAGCGTCGACTACCAACCCGACATCGAGCTCTCGCAGCAGTTCTTCGCGACCGTGCAGAACAAGATGCACTTCGCCGTGCACGGTCGCACGGCCGCCGAGATCATCCACGAGCGCGCCGACGGGGAGAAGCCCTTCATGGGCATGCAGACGACGCGGCCGGGAGGCGTGGTCCACAAAGCCGACGCCGCGATCGCGAAGAACTACCTGACCGAGCCCGAGCTGCAGGTCCTCCACCGCATCGTGAACCTCTACATCGAGTTCGCCGAGCTGCAGGCGCTCGAGCGGAAGCCGATGACGATGCGCGACTGGGTCGACAAGCTCGACGAGTTCCTCAAGGCATCGGGCCGCAAGCTGCTCGATCACGCCGGGACCGTCTCCGCGGAGGTCGCGAAGGCGAAGGCCGAGCGCGAGTACGCACGCTACCAAGCGCGGGAGGACGCGAAGCCGCGCATGATCGACGCCGCCTTCGATGCGATCGCGAAGCAGCTCGAGAAGCCCGCCCCGCCACGCGCGAAGAAGAGGCGCGGGAAGGCATGAGCGGCACCTTCGTGCTCCAGGTCCGCGGGAGGCGCGCACAGGTGCCCTTTATCTGTCGGCGGGCCGGGCTGGAGTGCGACGGCGGGCCCCCCGACCGGGTGTGGATCGGCAGGAGGGTCGCGGGGGTTCGCCCCTGCTCCGTCGACGACCCCGGGCGTTCGGTTGGGGCGGCCGACGAAGCGGCCGCCCTCCAACCCGCGCGCGCGATCCGATTCGGAGGGCCCGCCGCCTGGCGGTCCGCCGAGATGATGCCGACGCGGTCCGCCGAGGCGGGCCCTCCAGACCGGGTGCGGATCGGCTGGAAGGTCACCGCGGTCGGCTCGGCGGGCTTGCGCCCGCCGCTACACGCCGCCTGAGGCCCGGGTCCTGAGTGAGGCCACGGACCGCGCCCGGCGACGGGGGATGGAGCCCCCGTCGCTACGATTTCCGACCACGTCGCCTTCGTAGGGCGGGGGCCTCCGCGCCCCCGCCGGCGAGGGAAATGGGCCCGTTCCTGGCCCCCCAGGGGCCTGAAATCGCCACCTTTCGCGGGGAAACTGGCCCGAACGAGCCTGTAAAGCATCAGCCGTACAAATTTGTAGAGCATCAGCTTTACAATTTTGTATAGCAGTTGCTTTACAGACGGGCCCTCGGCCGAGCCGCCCGGCGGCCGGCCCGCGCGCGGCCGTGGACGGCCCGCCACCGCGCCGTTGCCGATCGGTCACGGGCGCTCAGGTTGGCCGAAGCTCGCGGAGGTTGGTTAGGTTGCGGGCACTTCGAGATGCTCGAGGCTTGGGTCGTGGCCCATTTCGAAGAACCGAAGGCGGTCGTCATCACCCCGTAGGGCGGGGAGCGCCGAACGACCGCCAGCCGCAGGACCGGCCGGATCCTCGCTGGATCGGCCTCCCGAGAGTGCGAATGAGCGTCGACCGAGTGCCGCGAAACCTGAGCGAACGCCTGGCGCGCGAGCTCCTGCCCATCGTCGAGAAGCCGTCGCGCTACCTCGGCAACGAGCTCAACACCGCGCACAAGCACGAAGATCTGGCGGCCGGCCGCATCGAGGCGCGCATCGCGCTGATCTTCCCGGACCTCTACGATCTCGGCCTCGGCAACCTCGGCCTCCACATCCTCTACGTGATCCTGAACCAGCTCGAGTGGTGCTGGGCGGAGCGTGCGTACGCGCCGGCCCTCGACCTCGAGAAAGAGCTGCGCGCGCGCGACCTGCCGCTCTTCGCGTGGGAATCGAAGGACGAGCTGGCCGCCTTCGACGGCCTGGGCTTCACCCTCCAGACCGAGCTCACCTACACCAACATCCTGAACATCATCGACCTCGCCGGGCTGCCGCTTCGGACGGCCGACCGCGCGGACCATCACCCGCTCACGTTCGCGGGCGGCCCCGCCGTGTTCAACCCGGAGCCGCTCGCACCGTTCATGGACTTCTTCGTGATCGGCGACGGCGAGGACGTGGTGCTCGAGCTCGCCGAGGCCTTCCGCCGCATCCGCGGGCTGCCCCGCGCCGAGAAGCTCGCCGAGCTGGCGAAGATCGAGGGCGTCTACGTCCCCGCGCTCTACCCGATGGACACGCTGCCGGACGGCCGCATCGTGCCCGCCCTCGACGCCCCCAAGATCGTGAAGCGCACCACCCGCGACCTCGACGGCGCGACCTTCCCCACCCGCTACATCGTGCCCTTCACCAAGCAGGTCCACGATCGCGCGAGCCTCGAGGTGCTGCGCGGCTGTACCCAGGGATGCCGCTTCTGCCAGGCCGGGATGACCACCCGCCCGGTCCGCGAGCGCAGCCTGGTGAACGTGGGCGAGCTGATGGAGCGCACCCTCGCGGCCACGGGCTACGAGGAGGTGTCGCTGGTGTCGCTCTCGACCTGCGACTACTCGCGGGTCCGGACCCTGGTCGAGCAGGCCGCGGTGCGCGCCGAGCAGGACCACGTCTCGGTGTCGCTGCCGTCGCTGCGCCTCGACTCGTTCTCGGTCGACCTCGCCGACCGCGTCGCCGGCTACCGCCGCAGCGGCCTCACCTTCGCGCCCGAGGCGGCGAGCCCGCGGCTGCGCGCGCTCATCAACAAGTGGATCCCCGACGAGGAGCTGCTCGGCATGTCTTCGGCCGTCTACGACAAGGGCTGGGACCACGTGAAGCTCTACTTCATGATCGGGCTGCCCACCGAGCGCGACGAGGACGTGGACGCGATCGCGGACCTGACGATCCGCACCTTGAAGCGCGGCCGCTCGATCAACCGCAAGGCGCGCATCAACACCGGGGTCTCCACGTTCGTGCCCAAGCCCTTCACGCCCTTCCAGTGGGCGCGCCAGATCACGATCGAGGAGTGCGAGCAGAAGCAGCGCCGGCTGTGGGAGCAGTTCCGGGCTCACCCCGCGGTCAAGTTCGGTCGCCACAACCCCGAGGAGACGTTCCTCGAGGGGCTGGTGTCGCGCGCCGACCGCCGCGTCGCGGACGTGATCGAGACGGCGTTCCGCAAGGGCGCGCGCTTCGACGCGTGGGACGAGTTCCGGCACTTCGGTATCTGGAAGGACGCGATCGCCGAGACCGGCTACGACCCCGCCGAGTCGCTCCGCGAGCGCGCGCTCGACGAGCGCTTGCCGTGGGATCACCTCGACGTGCTGATCCCGAAGGAGTGGTTCCAGGAGGACTGGAAGCGCGCGGTGGAGCTCGAGTACGCCGGCGACTGCCGCTCCGCCAAGTGCCACCAGTGCGGCGTGATCGACCGCGAGCGCGACCTCTGCCTCTACATGCTGCGCAACTCGCGCGCCGGCGCGAAGGAAGAGACCACGTTCACGCCCGCGCCGCGGCCCACCGCGCGCCCGATCGAGCCCGACCCGGTGCAGCGGCTGTGGCTCAAGATCGGCCGCGAGGGCGAGGCGCGCTTCCTCTCGCACCTCGAGACCATGAACGTGTGGATCCGCGCGCTTAGGCGCGCGCGCCTGCCGCTCGCCTACTCGCAGGGCTTCCACGCCCACGCGCGGGTGGCGTTTTCGACGGCGCCGCCGGTGGGCGAGGAGTCCCGCGGCGACTGGCTCGACGTGCTGCTCTCGCAGACGGTGTGCGTCGAGAGCGTGGCGGACGTCGTGCGCAACGTGCTGCCGCTCGGCTTCCGGGTCTACGAGGCGCGGGAGGTCCCGCGGCGGGCACCCTCGCTCCAGTGCCAGGTCGAGGGCTTCGTGTACCGGATCGACCTCGCCGAGGGCGTGGCACCGGCCGACCTCGAAGAGCGAGTCGCGCGGGTGATGGGCTCGAGCAGCCTGGTGGTCGAGCGGCTCGCCAAGTCGAAGGGCCAGAAGACGCGCGTGAAGCTCTGCATCCGCGGCACGATCGGCTCGCTCGCGGTGAGCCGCTCCGCGGACGGCGCGGCGGCGCTCGACCTGACCACTCGCTGCGTCGAGGGACGCACCGCGAAGCCGAAGGAGATCCTCGAGCTCCTCGGCCTCGACGCGGCGACGGCACGGGTGACGAAGCTCGACACGCTGCTGCGCGCCGAGCTCGATGCCGGCTGCGGCGAGGCTGCGATCGTGGTCGACGACGACGCCCTCGAAGCCGACGCCGCCAGCGCCTGAACGTTCGCTGGCCACCGCCCGCGGCCCGACGGGAGTCGGGCCCTCCGAGCAGAGCGGGCCGCCCGAGTCCGGTTCGACGTTCCGTTTCGGAGGGACCGCCGGCGGTCCGCGCGCTCAGGCGCCGACGGTCACGCTGGTCATGGAGATCGAGCCGAGGGTGACCGCTTGGGGCGGCCCTCCGGCCGGTTACGGCTGCGAGGGACCGCAGCCCTCCAACGATCCCCTGGAGGGGCCGCGCTCCGTCGCGGCCGCCCTTCCTCCGCGAGCCACCCCGCTCGTCGGCGGCCCGACGGGAGTCGGGCCCTCCGAGCAGAGGGCCGCCCGAGTCCGGTTCGACGTGCCGTTTCCTGGAGGGACCGCCTCCCGGCGGTCCGCGCTCAGGCGCCGACGATCACGCTGGTCATGGAGATCGAGCCGAGGGTGACGGCTTGGGGCGGCCTCCGGCCGCTTACGGCTGCGAGGGACCGCAGCCCTCCAACGATCCCCTGGAGGGCCGCGCTCCGTCGCGGCCGAGGGTCGATCGCCATCGAACGCGGCCCACCGTCGGTAGCGGCGGGCGCCCGCCGCGAGGAACGGACGCGACGGAGCCGAGCGGTCCCCATCCGGGCGGCCTCGCGGCCGCCCCTACGAGCGGCAACGCGAATGCGTCGCTCGCGGTCCGCGCTCAGGCGCCGACGATCACGCTGGTCATGGAGATCGAGCCGAGGGTGACGGCTTGGGGCGGCCCTCCGGCCGCTTACGGCTGCGAGGGACCGCAGCCCTCCAACGATCCCCTGGAGGGCCGCGCTCCGTCGCGGCCGAGGGATCGATCGCCATCGAACGCGGTTCCCACCGTAGGTGTAGCGGCGGGCGCCAGCCCGCCGAGGAACGGACGCGAGCGGAGCCGATCGGTCCCACTCCGGGCGGCCTCGCGGCCGCCCCTACGAGCGGCAACGCGAATGCGTCGCTCGCGGTCCGCGCTCAGGCGCCGACGATCACGCTGGTCCTGGAGATCGAGCCGAGGGTGACCGCTTGGGGCGGCCCTCCGGCCGCTTACGGCTGCGAGGAACCGCAGCCCTCCAACGATCCCCCTGGAGGGCCGGGCGGCCTCACGGCCGCCCCTACACTCCCGCGAGCCACCCCGCTCGTCGGCGGCCCGACGGGAGTCGGGCCCTCCGAGCAGAGCGGGCCGCCCGAGTCCGGTTCGACGTGCCGTTTCGGAGGGACCGCCTCCCGGCGGTCCGCGCTCAGGCGCCGACGGTCACGCTGGTCCTGGAGATCGAGCCGAGGGTGACCGCTTGGGGCGGCCCTCCGGCCGCTTACGGCTGCGAGGACCGCAGCCCTCCAACGATCCCCTGGAGGGCCGCGCTCCGTCGCGGCCGAGGGATCGATCGCCATCGAACGCGGTTCCCACCGTAGGTGTAGCGGCGGGCGCCAGCCCGCCGGGGAGCGGACACGAGCGGAGCCGAGCGATCCCACTCCCGGGCGGCCTCACGGCCGCCCCTACACTCCCGCGAGCCACCCCGCTCGTCGGCGGCCCGACGGGAGTCGGGCCCTCCGAGCAGAGCGGGCCGCCCGAGTCCGGTTCGACGTGCCTTTTCGGAGGGACCGCCTCCTGGCGGTCCGCGCTCAGGCGCCGACGGTCACGCTGGTCATGGAGATCGAGCCGCGGGTGACCGCTTGGGGCGGCCCTCCGGCCGCTTACGGCTGCGAGGGACCGCAGCCCTCCAACGATCCCCCTGGAGGGCCGCGCTCCGTCGCGGCCGAGGGATCGATCGCCATCGAACGCGGTTCCCACCGTAGGTGTAGCGGCGGGCGCCAGCCCGCCGGGGAGCGGACACGAGCGGAGCCGAGCGATCCCACTCCCGGGCGGCCTCACGGCCGCCCCTACACTCCCGCAACGACGCAGGGGGTGAGCGCTGTTTCGGAGGGACCGAGAGCCGTGGCCGAGGAACACCGCCGGCATGCGCCGACCCGACGCCGGCTCACGCATCCGGCGAGATCACCGTCCCGGGCACGATCACGGCGTTCTTGGGGATCACCACCACGCCGTCTCGGACCGTCCAGTCGTGCTCGCGGATCTCGGTGCCGCGCGGGAAGGGCTCGATCCGCACGTTGGCGCCGATGCGCGCGTTCTTGTCGATGATCGCGCCGCGGACGTGCGACGCGCGCCCGATGCCGATCGCCGGCAGGTCGGCGCTCTCGCTGAAGTCGACCACGTCGTAGTGGTCGGCGCCCATGAGGATCGAGTCGCGGATCAGCACGTCCTCGCCGATCACGCTGCGGATCCCCACCAGCGAGTTGTGGATCTCGGCGCCGTCGATCAGGCAGCCGTCACAGAGCAGCACGTGGTCGAGGCGGACGTCGTAGATCCGCGAGCCGGGCAGGAAGCGCGGGTGGGTGAAGATGGGGCGCGCCGGGTCGTGGAAGCGAAACGGCGAGTTGGGTTGCGCGAGCGCCAGGTTCGCCTCGTAGAACGAGCGCATCGTGCCGATGTCTTCCCAGTACCCCTGGAACGGGTGCGCGAACACGCGGTGGTCGCCGATCGCCGCGGGGATGATGTCGGAGCCGAAGTCGTCGAGCTTGGACGCGAGCAGCTCGACCAGCGCCTCGATGGTGAACACGTAGATGCCCATCGAGCCCAGGTACGGATTCTCGGCGTCGTCGCGGCACGCGAACTCCTCGAGGAGCGCTGCGGTCTTGGGCTTCTCGCAGAACGCCGTGATGCGATGCGAGGTGTCGTGCTTGAGGATGCCGAAGCGCCCCGCCTCGTCGCGCGACACCGGCTTGGCCGCCACGGTGATGTGGGCCTTCGCGTCGATGTGCTGCCTCATCATCTCGGCGTAGTCCATCCGGTAGAGGTGGTCGCCGGCGAGGATCAGCACGTGCTTGACGCCGGTGGCGCGGATCTCGAAGAGCTGCTTGCGGACCGCGTCCGCGGTGCCCTGGTACCAGCCGTCGTCGCTGGTGAGGCTCTGTTCGGCCGCCCAGATCTGCACCCAGCCGGGACGGAAGAAGTCGAAGTTGTAGGTCTGCGAGATGTGGCGGTGGAGCGACACCGAGTTGAACTGGGTGAGGATCGCCACCCGGTGCACGCCCGAGTTCAGGCAATTCGAGACCGGGACGTCGATGAGACGGTACTTGCCGCCGATGGGCACGGCGGGCTTGGCGCGTTCGCGAGTGAGCGGCCAGAGCCGCTCGCCGCGGCCGCCACCGAGGACGAGACCGAGGACGTCGGAGGTAGGCATGGTGAGCTCCGAGGAACGAGAGCTCACGCGCGGTCGCACAGCGCGCACCGCCGTGCCGCGCGCGAGGGGAGGAATGTACTTGGCCGACGTCGCGAATTCACGTCGACGGCGCGACATTTTGCGCCCGGTCCCCCGGAATCACCCCTTTGCCGGTGACGGCACCCCGAACGCTCACGCGCCGGCGGTGGCGCGGGTCGGGGCGAGTCCTGCCATCACCCGCCCCACCTCCTGGCCTCCGGCGGCGCGCAGCGCCTCCCCGAGCCCGCGGTGGATCGCGGCGAGCCGCTCGTCGAGGACGCCGTGGGCGATGTCGGCGCGGGTTCCCACGCCCTGGTGACGGAAGGTCAGCAGCACGTCGCCGACCGCCATGCGGCTCAGGTCGCGGGCCGGCAGCAGCGCGTCGACGGGCTGCAGCGAGCGCGCCAGCAGGCCGCTGCGCACCAGGGTGTCGAGGATCTCGAGGGTCGTGGCGCGCGGCAGGTCGATCCCCGCGGCCAGGTCGCTCGCCGTGAGCGGCGGCTCCCCCGCCGCGAAGCGCTGCGCGATCAGCGTCAGGAACTCGAGCGCCGCGCGCTCGCGCACCGCGATCGAGAGGTCGTGGCGCTTGATCGGCGGGTGGTAGGTCTCTTCGTGCTGGACCGCGTAGGCGATCTCGCCGCCGAGCAGCACGATGATCCAGCTCACGCGCAGCCACACCAGGAAGATCGGCAGCGACGCGAACGTGCCGTAGAGCGCATTGAAGTTCGCGACGCCGACCTGGAAGTGGATGTAGAGCCGCTGTGCCAGGTGCCAGATCAGCCCGGCCACCAGCCCTCCGATGAGGGCCGCGGGGAAGCGCACCCGGGTGTTGGGCACGAACGCGTAGAGGAACGTGAGCGCCGCCGAGATCGAGACCACCGGCAGCAGCCTGAGCGTCAGGTTCCACGCCCGCGACGCCATCCCGTCCCCGAGGAAATGCTGGACGAAGGCGCTCGACGCGAAGCTCGCCGTGAGCGTGGTGGACGCCACGAACAAGAGCGGCGCGAACAGCAGCACCGCGACGTAATCCGCGAATTTCCGGTGCAGCGCCCGGCTCTCTACGACGCCCCACACCTGGTTCAGCGAGCGCTCGATCCCGCCCAGCATGACCGCCACGGTCCACAGCACCACGATGAGGCCGATGGTGCCGAGCGCGGTCAGGTTGGTGCCCTCGACGTACGACATGATCCAGCGCGCGAGGTCGCGCTGCCCGACGGCGAGGGTGCTGAAGAACTCCTCGTCGAAGCGGCTCTGCAGCCCGAGCCCCTTGGCGACCGAGAAGCCGAGCGCCAGGAACGGCACCAGCGAGAAGAGCGTCATGAAGGTGAGCGCCGACGACGTGAGCAGCACCTGGTCGTCGCGGAAGCCGTGCGCCACGACGTACGTGAAGCGCGCCGCGCGACGCCGCAGCCGCGCCGCCACGGGCAGCCCATCCGGCACGGGGCGCCAGATCCGATCCTGGAAGTAATGGTGGAGGCGCTGGGTGCCCCGGGACAGCGAGTCCATGAACGACATCGTGACCTCCATCCGTGGGGCGCACGCCGGACCACCCCGCGCGAACGCCGTGACGATACTCTTCCCGCGATGATTCCTGCCGCTCCGATCCTCTGCCCACACGCCGAGCGCTGCAGCGGGTGCCCGCTGATCGGGCTCGACCCGCCCACGCAGCTCACGTGGAAGACCGAGCGGGTGCGCGCGGCGCTCGCGCCGTACGCCGACCTGAGCGCGGTGCACGTGGAACCCATCCGCGCGGCCGAGCCGATGGCCGGGTACCGGCGGCGGGCGAAGCTCGTGGCGGCAGCGCCCGCGCGCCTCGGCCTGTTCGCGCGCGACACGGACCACGAGGTCGCCGACATCCCCGAGTGCCGCGCGCTCACGCCGGCGCTCGTCGAGGCCGCGGACGTGCTGCGCCGCGCGCTCGCTGCGGGCGGCGAGCGGCTCGGCGCGTTCGACCCACGCCATCCGGTCCGGCACGCGGTGGCGGTGCGGGCGGTCGACCTGCGCGAGGCGCGCACCGGCGAGCAGGTGAGCGTGCTCGCGACGCTGGTCCTGAGCGCCGAGTCCGAGCGCAACGGCGAGGCGCTACTGGCCGTGGGACGCGAGCTCTTCGAGGCGATCCCGCGCTGCGCGAGCCTCGCCGTGAGCTTCCACGACGGCATCTCCCCCCAGCTCCTCGGGCGGCGCCTGCGGGTGCTGGGCGGTCGTCACGCGGTGCCCGACGAGCTCGGCGTGGCGGGCCTCCACCAGCTCGCCGCCCATGGTGCGTTCGTGCAGGTCCACCGCGGCCAGGCGCTGGCGCTCGGCGCCACCGTCGGCGCGGCGCTCGGCCACACGCTGGGCACGCTCGACGGCGCGCGGGTCCTCGAGCTCTTCGGCGGCTCGGGCGCGCTCGGGCTGCCACTCGCCCACGCGGGCGCGCGCGTGCTCTCGATCGAGAGCTTCGTGCCCGCCGTCGAGCGCGCGAACGACGCCGCGTTCGACGCCGGGCTATCGATCCGCGACCGAAGCGCGGGGGCTCGTCCCCCGCCAGCGCAGCGGGGGACGAGCCCCGCGCTACGACGACCCTCCAAGGCGAAGGAGCGCTCGTACCGGGCTACGAGGCGCGCGCCGGCGACGCGAACCAGGTGATCGGTGCGCTCGCGGCCGCTGGCGAGCGCTTCGACGCCGTGCTCGTGAACCCGCCGCGACGCGGCGTGAGCGCGGAGGCGCGCGAGGCGATCGTGCGCTTGGCGCCGCGGGCGGTCGTCTACATCTCCTGCGACCCCGACACGCTCGCGCGCGACCTCGCCCACCTCGAGGTCCTCGGCTTCGCCACCGAGCAGCTCGTGCCCTTCGACATGATCCCGCTCACCGAGGAGGTGGAGTGCGCGGTCTTGCTCACTCCGGCGTCACCCCCGCCGCCGCGGGTGCTCTTCGAGAACGACGCGATCGTCGCGGTCGACAAGCCCGCTCCCGAGCCGACGATCCCCCACCCCGAGCACCCGGGCTCGCTCCTCGATCGGGTGCGCCGCCTGCCCGGTTGCGAGGGTGCCGTGCCGATCCACCGCCTCGATTCCGGCACCTCGGGGGTGGTGCTGTTCGCGAAGCGCCCGGCGCACGTGGCGGGCTGGGCGAAGGCGCTCGGCGACGACGGCGCCGAGAAGAGCTACCTGGCGCTGGTGCGCGGCATCGTGCGCGCCAAGGGCTCCATCAGCCGTGAGATCCGGGAGGGGAAGCGACGCTCACCGGCGCGCAGCCGCTACCAGCGCGTCGAGGTGATCGCCGGGCACTCGCTGGTGCGCGTGCGTCCCGACCAGGGTCGCACCCACCAGATCCGCCAGCACCTCGCCTCGATCGATCACGCCGTGCTCGGCGATGTGCGCTACGGCCACGCGCCCAGCAACCGCCACGTCGGCGAGCGCTACGGGCTCGACCGCACGTTCCTGCACTGCGCGCGGATCGAGCTCGACGACCCCGTCTCCGGCGCGCGCCTCGTCCTCGAGAGCCCGCTCGCCCCCGATCTGGCGGCGGTGCTGGACCGCATGCGTGCGCCCGCGCGGCGCACCGGCGAGGACTCCGCGTCGTAGCGAAGCGCCGGCGAGGCTGTGAGTCGTTCCCTCTGGGTCGCTCACGGACGCCGCGTGAGCCCGACGACGGGGGATGGAACCCCCGTCGCTACGATGGTTTTCGTAGCGCGGGGGGCTCCGTCCCCCCGCGGCGCGTTCCCTTGCGCCCGATTCCTGCGTCTTCAGCGCGAAATTCGGAGCGTGTGCTCGGCGCCGCCGGACTCGGCGGTCCACCGCACCCACCAGCCGCCGGGCACGCGCTCGAGGGTGCTCGCGCCGTCGGTCACGCTCACCACCGGTCCGCTCGGATAGCGACGCTCGGGGACGAACACGATCGTCTCGCCGCGCGCGCCGGCGCGGTCGCGGAACACCAGCTCGAACACGCCGCTCGCGGGATCGTACCCGTAGCGCTCGGGCTCGCCGGCGATCCGCCACGGGTAGGGCCGCACCAGCACGTCCATGAACGGGCGCTCGGCGCCGCCCGCTTCGACGATGCTGCCACCCTCGCCGTTCCAGTCGTAGCCGGTCGGCTCGTAGTTCCAGATCGTGCTGCTCAGCATCCAGCGGTCGTGGATCGCGATCTCGTCGGTGAGCGCTTCGCTCTTGTTCGGGACCGCTTCGTAGACGCCCCACTCGCCGATGAAGGGCGCCATCCCGAGGCTCGCCGCGAACTCCACGATCTCGCCGTAGCGGCGCTCGCGAGCGTCCTTGGTCCCGAGATAGACGCCGAGGGTCGCCTGGATCGGGTCGTAGCAGTGCGCGGCGAGCACCGCGCCCGGCGCCCCGAGTGGCTCGAGGAAGCTCCCGAAGCCGACGCCCGCCGCGCCGGTCGGCTCGAGGAACACCAGCGCGGCCGGATCGACGGCGCGGATCGCCGCCGCGATGTCGCGGTAGAGCGGCGCGAGGCGATCACGCTCGTAGTCGGGCTGGCCGAGGATCGGCGAGTAGCCGATCGGCTCGTTCATGAGGTCGTAGCCGAGCACCGCGGGCTCGTCGCGAAGGCGCCGCGCCAGCTCCACCACCGCGTCGCGGTAGTGGGCGCGCAGCTCGTCGCTCTCCCAGAAGTGGTCCACCGCCTTCGCCACCGCCGGCGTGAACTGGTACGCGAACCAGCCCGGCCCGCACGTCTCGGGCGGGAACGGCTCGACGTCGTCGGGAAGCGCCCAGGGCGGCGCGCCGTCGCCGCAGAACGCCCGCGACCACAGGTCCTGGTGCATGTCCACCAGCACCTGGAGGCCGCGCCCCTCGGCCTCGCGCACCAGCGCCACGTAGCGGTCGAGGTAGGCGGCGTCGAGGACGCCTCGCTCGGGTTCGATCGCCTCCCAGCTCGTGAGCAGGCGCACCACGCCGAAGCCCCACGCCGCGACCTGGTCGAACCCGGCGGGATCCTCGAGCGCGACGAACGGCGGGCCCTTGGCGCGGCCGCTCACGTTCACGCCGCGCAGGATCCGCACGCCACCCTCGGCGTCGACGAGCCAGCGACCCTCGACGCGCAGGCGCACCGAGTTCGCGGCGGGATCGCCGCCGCCGTCCCCGCCACAACCCGCGAGGGCCGCCACGAGCGCGACGCCGAGCGACGCAGCGCGAACGATCGAGGACCGAGACGGGACCCGCACGCGCCGAGCCTACCACTCGGCCGGTGCGCCTCCGCCGGTGCGAAGGTCAGCGATGCAGAGTCGAGTCGACCTGCGTCACCTGGGCTCGTGCGATGTCGCCGAGCGACACGATCCCGACCAGTTGCTTCTCTTCGTCCACCACCGGGAGGCGCTGCACCTGATGCTTCTGCATGATCGCGTGCGCCTCGCCCAGCGTCTGGATCTCGCGCACGCACACGACGTCGCCCGAGAGCACCTCGCCGACCTCGGTGTCGAGGGCGCGGTGCTGGCCGACCACGCGCAGCGCGATGTCTCGGTCGGTCACCATCCCCACGAGCTCCTCGCCGCGCATCACCGGCAAGACGCCCACGTCGAGGCGCGCCATGAGCACGGCGGCCTCCTCGACGGTGCTCTCCGGACCGACGCACTGCGGCCGCGGCGTCATCACGTCTCCCACACGCATCGGTGTCTTCACGATCGCCCTCCCCGGCGGCTGCGAGCGGCACGGGCCCAGACCTGGGGCCGTCGTCGAACGCCGTCGGACGTCGACACGAAGCAAGCGGCGCGCCCACCGGACACTCCACGCGCAAAACGCGGTTTTGCGGCGCGTCCGATGCTCACATCGCGCTCGCGCCTTCGCCACGAGCGCGGCGGAATGTAGAACCGCGCAGCGCTCGAGCCCCGTGGGGTGGGAGAGGGCATGGGACGGCGAGGCGCCGAGAGGTACCATGCGAGCGGAGGGCACCCACCGGATGACCGAACCGACCCAGCCGTCGCTCTTCGCCGCCCATCCGGGCAAGCGCGCCGCCGAGCGCTTCTTCCTCGCTTACACGCCGGTGTGGGGTGTCCTCGCCGCCAGCGTCATGCTGACCGGCGTCGCGAACCGCTGGGGCGACGTCGAGCTGCTCGCGTTCGCGCTGCTGCTGAGCGCAGGCACCGCCGCGGGTGCCTACGTGTTCGCGCCCGCAGAGGAGAAGGCCAAGCCGCTGCGCGAGCGCTACGCGACCAAGATCCTGGTGTGGCTCGCGATCTACTCGTTCCTCGCGAACACCTTCGGCACCTCGTTCTTCTACGAGGCGCTGCACGCCCACTACGGCTTCGACACCCGCTTCAACCTCAACGGGGTGCCGGTCTTCCTCACCTTCATGACGATCACCTACTTCGCCACCTACTCGGTGCTCGCCTGCATGGGGTGGCGGTTCGTGCGCGATCGGGTGATGCCGCGCTCGCGGGTGAAGGGCTGCGCGCTCGCGTTCGCCGTGCCGGTGGTCATCGCCGGCGTCGAGAGCCTGCTCAACGCCAACCCGTGGATGAAGACGCTCTACTGCTTCGATCACCCGGCGATGGCGCTCACGTTCGGGACGGTCGCGTATGGCACGTGGCTCGCGCTCGCGATGCCGTTCTGGGTGACCCTCGACGAGCGTCCCGGCGACGACAGCTCGATGCGGAAGGTGATCGCCGGCAGCCTCCTCGCGACCGCGCTGCTGATCGCCGACGCGGAGTTCCTGAAGCGCGTCGTGGCGCCCCACGTGACCGAGGTCGCATGGGGCCACGTCGGTCTGCGTGACTACGGCACGAGCTGCCTGGGCGCGGCGCCGGAGGTGGTGCCGTGAGGCCGGGCGCGCCATGACTCCCCGGAGCGGCGTCGGCGCCGCTCGGGGATCGTGGGCGGCGGCCGAGGTGTGGACCGGACATGGGGAGCGCTGAACCTCGGCGCGAGCCGGCGCGGATCGCGCTGGTCGGCGACCTCGACCCGGCGGTCACCGCGCACCGCGCGATCCCGCTGGCCCTCGAGCGCGCTCGCCGCGACGCCCGCCTCTCGCTCGCCTGGGATTGGGTCGGCACGCGCACACTCGATCGCGCCGACGTCGCCACCGCCCTCGCCGGCTACGACGGCGTGTGGTGCGTGCCGGCGAGCCGGTACGCGAGCACCGCAGGCGCGCTCGCGGCGATCGGGTTCGCGCGCCGCGGCGGGCGCCCGTTCCTGGGGACCTGCGGCGGCTTCCAGCACGCGCTCCTCGAGTACGCGCGAAGCGAGTGGGGGCTCGAGCGCGCGGCGCACGCGGAGCTCGATCCCACCGCGGAGGATCCGCTCGTCGCGCCACTCGCGTGCAGCCTCGTCGAAGTGACCGGCACGGTGCGCCTGGTACCCGGCTCGCGCCTCGCCTCGATCTACGCATCGGAGCAACCGGAGCAACCGGCGGTCGAGGGCTATCACTGCCGCTTCGGGCTCTCGCCCGCGCACTCGCACCGGCTCGGCTCGGGACCGCTGCGGATTGCCGCCACCGACGAGGCGGGCGAGGTTCGAGCGGTGGAGCTCGACGGTCACCCGTTCTTCGTCGCGACGCTCTTCCAGCCCGAGCGCGCGGCGCTCGCGGGCCGCGCCCATCCGCTGGTCGCGGCGTTCGCGCGTGCGGCCGCGAACCGGAGGTACTCGTGAGTCGAGGGCCGCGCCTGCACGAAACGTCCACGATCCGCGGGCAAAACCTCACGCTCGGACGGCCCGGAAGTTTGCGATGACTCACTGCGTCAGTTTGACAGGGGTGGACGGCTCCCCGACACTCCGGCGCAACGAGAAAGGACGAACGGCATGACGAACGACGGCAAGAAGTGGACGGGTGCGAGCCCGGTTCCCGCGATCGGCATCAGCGGTCTCAGCGTGTACCTCCCCGAGCCGGCGGTGAAGCTCAAGCCGCTCGCCGAGGAGCGCAACGCGCTGCGGCCCGACGGCGACTCGCGCGACTTCGTGAAGTCGCTGCGCTACACCGGCCAGGAGGAGATGCGCATCCCCGAGGTCTGGGAGGACACGGTGACGATGATCGCCGAGTCGGTCCGCGACCTCGTCAAGACCACCGGCGTCGACGCCACGCGCGT
Organism: Deltaproteobacteria bacterium; assembly: GCA_016713535.1. Taxonomy (GTDB): domain Bacteria; phylum JADJOY01; class JADJOY01; order JADJOY01; family JADJOY01; genus JADJOY01. Next base: position 79,704 of record JADJOY010000030.1, on the reverse strand, counting down.
GAGCCAGTTCGTGTGCGGCACCGAGACCGCCATGGACCACGCCAAGCCGCTCTCGAGCTTCGCGCAGGGCCTGCTCGAGCAAGACGGCATCCGCATCGGACCCGACACCAGCATCTACGAGGTCAAGCACGCCTGCGCCGGCGGCACCTACGGGCTCCTCGGCGCGATGAGCCAGATCGCCATCGACTCGCTGCGCGGACTCTCCGCGCCGGCGATCGTCACCATGGGCGACACCTCGCGCTACGACCTGGTGTCGACCGCGGAGTTCACCCAGGGAGCCGGCGCGGTCAGCCTGCTCGTCGAGACCGATCCCAAGCTCATCCGCCTCGACCTCGGTGTGGTCGGCTACAACAGCCAGAGCGTCGACGACTTCTTCCGCAACATCGGCTCCACCGTCGCCAAGGCGCGCGGCAAGTTCTCGGTGCAGTGCTACAAGGACGCGCTCCTCGGTGCCTACCTGAGCTTCAAGGACAAGGCGCTGCGCAGCGGGCTGATCGAGGTACCGCCCGGCAAGCACTTCCTCGACAACTTCGACTACGTGCTGCTGCACGCGCCGTTCCGGCAGATGCCGGTCGAGGCGCTGACGGATCTGCTCGCGAAGGCCCGCCACATCTCGCAGGAAGCGGCCGAGGCCGAGAGCGCGCGGCTGCGCCTGCCCGAGTCGCTGATGGGCACGTCGCTGGCCGGCAACCTCTACACCTGCTCGCTCTACCTGTGCCTCGCGAACCTGCTCGAAAGCGAGCTCAAGCGGATCGGCGACGAGCTCGAGGGCAAGCGCATCCTGTTCGCCTCGTACGGCAGCGGCAACACGATGGTCGTCTACTCCGGCACCATCGTCCCGGGTGCCGCCGAGGCGATCGGCCAGATCGGCCTCGGCGAGAAGCTCAAGCACCGCAACTGGCTCCGAGACCGGCGACTACGAGGACCAGGTCGCGTTCGACAAGTTCGACCGCGACAAGTACGCGGCGCGCCTCACCAGCGAGTGGGCGAAAATCCCCACCGACCGCTACTACCTGCGCGAGATCCGCGCCGACGGCTACCGCGAATACGGCGTGAAGGGTCGCGAAGAGGCCCCGGCCGCCACGGGTACCTGACCGAGATCGACGCAGTCGGCGGGCCCCCCGGCGCGGGCGCTGTTGCGTGTCGCCGGGCACGCGAAGCGTGCCCCTCCAGGGCCACGAGTTGCTGGAGGGCCGCGATCCTTCGCGGCCGCGATCCGAGGCTCCGGGGCCGAGGGACCACGGCGCCTTCGGCGCCTGCCCTCCAGTCGCTCGATCGGCTGGAGGGCCGCGCTCCGTCGAGCGCGTGGCGGTGGCGGGCGCTACCGGGATCGCCGAGCACGCGGGCCGTGCCCCTCCCAGACCGAACCGGCTGGAGCGCGCCCGCTCCGTCGGGCGCCGTCAGCGGCGGGGCGGGAGCCCCGCCCTCCGACCCGGAGCGGGCTCAACGCCGCGGAAGGCTCTCGCCGCCGCCAGGGGACGCCCCTTGGCGGCGGCGCCACATCATCCACACCGCGCCCGCTCCGATCGCGACCGCGCCCAGCACCACCCACGCGGACGGCGGAGCGGACCGCACGACGTCCACCATGCGCTGACCGAAGTAGCTGACCAGCAACAGCGGCACCGCGTAGCCCAGCAGCGACGCCCAGAAGTGGGTCCAGAACGGCACCCGCGACACGCCCAGGAAGGCATGCAGCACCTGGGGCATCCACAACACCAGGCGTAGCCAGAAGACGGTGCGGAAGCCGTGCCGGGCGAGGTCGTCGTCGTAGCGCCGCAGCCGCTCGGGGATCCGTGGCGCCAGCAGGTCGCGGGCGATGAAACGCGCGAACGAGAAGCCGACGACGCTCGCGGCCATGGAGCCGGCCATCGAGAGCGCGAAGGCGATCGGCCACGGCCACACCAGCGGCGCTGAGAAGACGAACACGGTGCCCGGCAGCGCGAACGGCTGGAGTAGCGCGAAGGCGCCGACGAACGCCGCGTACCCCCACGGACCGAGGTCGAGGAGGGCCTGGCGCGCTCCGGCGGGATCGGAGAAGCGCCCGAGGATACCGGCCCGCTGGGCGAGCACCAGCATCGCCACCACGGCGGCGACGGCCGCCAGGCGCAGCGCGATGACGGGGCGAAGCGGCGAAGACGAGGTCACGCCGCGGCGGCGAGCGGCTCGCGGATCGGCGCGGTGAGGCCCGCGGCCATCATCTGGACCGGCAGGTCCGGCGCCTTGGTGAGCGCGCGGCGCCGGAACGGGCTGGCGAGCAAGGTCAGGATGTCGCGCTTGCGCATGTAGCGGCCGAAGTTGCGCAGCAGCTTCGCGGTGCGGATCGGGCGCCGCGTGATGCGGTGCCAGAAGAGCAGCCCGTAGCCCTTCATGCGCAGCCGGTTGAGCTCCTCGCTCGGCAGGATGGTGGGATCGATGTCCGAGCACTTGAACCACTTCTGCCAGTCTCGCTCGTCGTCGATGACGCCCTTCTCGACGTACTCCTGCCACAGCGGGGTGCCGCGGTAGGCGCACAGGCGGTTGAAGCCGAAGGTGTCGAGCTCGAGGCGCGCGGCGAAGCGGAAGCTCTCGAGCACGTCGTCGGCGGTCTCGTCGGGGGCGCCGATCAGGAAGAAGCCGTGGGCGCTCGCGATCCCGGCCTCTTTCGCCTTGCGCACGGCGAGCTCGATCTGCTCGAGGCGCTGCCCCTTCTTGAGGCGATCGAGGACCTTCTGGGTGCCGGCCTCGACGCCGAACGCGAGCATCGAGCACTTGGCCTTCGCCATGATCGGGAACTCGTTGATCGCCATCGAGTCGACGCGTCCCTCGCAACCCCAGCGCAGTTCGAGCTTGCGGTCGATCATGCCCTGGCAGATCGCCTCGATGCGCTTGCGCTTGAGCAGGAAGTGATCGTCGGTCAGGTACACCGAGCGATAGCCGCGGTCGTTGAGCATCTGCATCTCGCCGAGCACGTGCTCGGGCGAGCGCGAGCGCCACTTGCCGTCGGCGAGCGCCGGGATGTCGCAGTAAATGCAGGGATACGGACAACCGCGCGACGTCTGCATGGTGCAGAAGCGATCGAGCGACAGCACCGCGGGCACGTCGAGCGGCATCGACTCGACGTATTCGATCGGCAGGCTCTCTCGATCGGGATACGGGTATTTGTCGAGGTCGCGCAGGATCGCCCCGTCCTGGTTGGTGACGATCTCGTCCCCGCGACGCCACGACAGGCTCGGCACCTCGCCGGGGCAGTCCATGTTGGCGAGGAAGGCGGGCAGGAGCTCCTCGCCTTCGCCCTCGCCCACCAGGTCCGCGTGGATGCAGTCCTGGAGGATCTGGCGGGGGTTGATCGAAGCGAAGGGGCCACCGAGGATGATCGGCGTGGAGGGCGAGGCCTCCTTGAGCGTCTTCGCCATCGCCTTGGTGGCGGGATAGGACGTGGTCGAGAGGAACGACAGCCCGACCAGGTCGGGCCGCTCGTCCTGGACCGCGCGCGCGATGTGCGCCGGCTTCATCTGCGGGTGGCACGTGTCGAAGAGCCGCACCTCGTGACCGCGCTCGCGGAGCACCGGGGCGAGGGTCTGGATCCCGAGCGGCGGGAACGCCATCACGGGAAGGCGGTCTTCGAAGTGCGGCCGTCGCAGACGATCGGGGAGGAGCCGGTAGTAGTTCTCGTCGCGGACGTAGACCAGGAACACCTTCACGAAATGCTCTCACTTGCTCGCGCCCGAGGCGCCCGGTCAGGCGTGCGTCGGACCCGGGAAACGGGGTACGGGAGCCCCTGGTGGGATGCCGTAGACTGCCCGTTTCCCGAGCATTCGGGAAACGAAATGGCGAAACTTTTTCGGCGCTCGTGCCCCGCCGGAACCTCGCGAATGATTTCGCCGTCGTAGAAGGGCTTCGGCGCCGCCCTACAGGTGTTCCTGCATCCAGTCGTAGATCCGTCGCACCGTCGCCGAACGGCCGAGGTTCTTGCGGACCCAGCAGTTGATCCGGGCCGGCAAGGTGGTCGGAACCATCCCCTTGACGAGGTAAGGGACGTGGCGCGGGCAGTTGGCGTGGGTGTGGGTGACGTGGATCCGCACCACGCGCTTGGCACCCGGCCACACGGCCGCGGCGGCCGCACCGTCGAGGACCTCGGCCGTGCCGCCCACGCGCAGGCGCTTGGCGCGCTCGAAGTCCACGAACAAGAGCGCCACCGACGGGTTCACGAGCAGGTTGCCGAGGCTCATGAAGGCGCCGTTGCCATCGTAGTCCTCGAACGCGAGGGTGCACTCGTCGAGCACCTTCACGAAGCCGCGCGGCCCGGACCGGAACGAGCAATCGGGGCGGCCGGTCTCGTCCGCGGTGGCCCAGAAGAACCACTCCTGGTTCCGGATCAGCTCCATCTCGCGGGCGTCGAGGCGCGGCTGGACGCTCCTCGCGACCCGCGCGCCGAGCTCGGTGGTGCCGAAGCGCGCCTGCAGCTCGAGCGTGCCGGGGTGCATCTTGTCGGGACGGGCGACGGTGCTCTCGGGCATGGGCCTCACTCGCCGCGAGGACGGGTGGTACGATCCGCGAGCCTGGAGTCTACCCAGCGCGGCCGCCCGCCGTGCTGACATTTCGCATGGGCCGATGACTTCGCAGACGAGCCGCTGGACGTTGCGCACGCTGGGCCTGGCCACGCTGCTGATGCTCGGCTGCGGCGGCTCGGGGGATGGGTCGGTCGACGGCTCGCTCAGGATCCCCAAGCGCTTCGTCCTCGGCGCCGCCACCGCCGCGCAGCAGGTCGAGGGCGGGCTCACCAACACCGACTGGTACCAGTTCACGACGCTGCCGGCGTTCGAGGGCAAGTCCGCCGAGCCGGCGGGCGCGGCGGCCTCGAGCTACGAGCTCTTCGACACCGACCATCGGCTCGTGGAGGACATGGGCCTCGACGCCTACCGGTTCTCGATCGACTGGAGCCGGGTCATGCCGCGAAAGGGCGTCTTCGACGAAAGCGAGATCGCCCACTACCACGCGGTGATGGACTCGGTGCGCGCGCACGGGCTCGTGCCGTACGTCACGCTCCACCACTTCACCAACCCGATCTGGGTCTACGACCTCACCCACCTCGACTGCGCCGGCGGTCCGACCGACACCAACCTGTGCGGGTGGTCGAACCCCGAGGTGCCGGCGCAGTTAGCCACGTTCTGCGCGCGCATGGCGACGGAGTTCGGCGGCGACGTCGACTGGTGGGCGACCTTCAACGAGCCCAACGTCTACTTCCTGAGCGGCTACACGGGCGGGAGCTTCCCGCCCGGGCTCTTCGCGCCGCTACCGAGCGACATCAGCCGCTCGTTCTCGAAGGTCCTGGACCAGTACCTGAGCGGCCACGCGCAGTGTTACGACGCGATCCGCGCCAACGACGCCACCGACGCCGATGGCGACGGCGAGCCCGCGCGCGTCGGGCTCACGATCGCGACCACCGCCTACCAGCCCGTCGATCCGAGCGACCCCGCGCACGTCGCCGCCGCCGAGGCCTCGGGCGCGCCCGATTACTCGTTCGTGAACGGCGTGGTCGCCGGCGGCCTCGATCGCGACCTCGATGGCGTGATCGACGAGGATCGCCCCGCCTACGCGAACAAGCTCGACTGGCTCGGCCTGCAGTACTACCGCGACGCCAAGGTGCTGCCGTTCCTCGGCAAGTACCCGCTCAGCTCGGTGCCGTGCGAGGACGAGATCGCCACCTTCGTGGGCCCGCTCGGCCCCGTGCTGCTCGACCTCCTTGGCTGCCCACGTGCGCCCTACCCCGACTTCCCGATCCCCAACTTCACGGGCACGGGTCCGCGGCACTGGGGCGGCGTCCACGACCCGGAAGCTCTCCTCGACGTGACCAAGCTCTGGGCCTCGCGGTTCCCGGGCACGCCGCTCCTCATCACCGAGAACGGCTACGGCGTGCGCGAGGAAGACTTCGCGATCGGCGGGAACCTGCGCGCCCAGAGCCTGGTGCGCCACCTGGTGGTGGTGCGCGAGATCCTCGACGCCGGCATCGACCTGCGCGGCTACTTCCACTGGTCGCTGATCGACAACTTCGAGTGGGCGCAAGGCTTCGCCGTCCGCTTCGGCCTCTACACCGTCGATCGCGAGAGCTTCACGCGGACGCCCACCGAGGCGGCCGACGTGCTGAGCGAGGTCGCCCACACGCGCCGGATCTCGACCGAGCTGATCGACACCTACGGCGGGACGGGCGCGCTCAGGCGCTGAGCGCAGGACCGAACGGCCCCATGTCGGATCCCACACGCCCGCGCACGGCGCCCGCCACGGCGATCCTCGACGGGTTCGTCGAACAGGCGCGCGCGGCGTTCGCCGACGACCTGGTCAGCGTGGTGCTCTTCGGCAGCAAACCGGTCACCGACCTCGGGATCCCTCGCGAGGCTGGGCGCCCCACCACGGCACGGACCTATATGCAACGTCACGATTCGTAGCGACCGGTCTCGGCGTCCCATCGGCTTCGGCGGCGACGAAGCGCCGCCCTCCAGCCCGTTCGGCGCAAGGGCGATCCAAATCGTGGTGGCCCATTTAGCGTGCCCGGCCTGCCCTGATTGCTGAGCCCGCCGCGGGTCGGCCCGCGCACCGCCAGCGTACGAAAAGGCCGTGAGAAACGGCGTGATCGTGGCGCGGAAGCGCGGTCTCGGGCCTGCGAGCGACCGCGCCTCGAGTGGCGCGCCGTCGGCAGAGACGAAGTCCCGCGGTTAGCTATGCGTGAAGCTCCGTCGTGTCCCTTGCGACGAGCGGCTCCGTCGGCCCCACCGAGATCGCGGCGCTCGCCGCCGCACGCGTTCGAGATGGATCCAACATGTCAGTGCTCGCCGATCGATCCGATCGACTCGTTCGCCGGCCGACGAGGCATCCCACCAACCGACGCGGTGGTCGACCGGACGCGTCAGACGTCAGGAGAGAAACGATGCGAACGAGAACCGCTTGGCCCGTCATCCCGACGACGTTCGTGTGTGCGCTGGCGCTGGTGTTCGGATGCAACCAGGGCGAGAGCTCGACGCCGTCGCCCCAGGCGTCCGCGCCGACCGCCCCTCGGGCCGCGGTCACGCCGCCATCACCTCCGCCTGCTCCCACGCCCGCCGAGGCGACAGCGCCCGCGGCGACACCGAAGAGCGCCGAGGCGAAGCTCGCGCCAACGCAAGGGAATCAAGCGCACGGTACCGTGACGTTCACACCCGCCGAAGGCGGGGTCCGGGTGGTCGTGCACGTCGAGGGCCTCGAGATGGGCGCCCACGGCTTCCACGTCCACGAGAAGGGTGATTGCTCGGCGCCCGACGCCTCCTCCGCAGGCGGTCACTTCGCACCGCACGGCTCGCCTCACGGCGCGCCCGACGCCGAGCCCTCCCATCGGCACGTCGGCGATCTCGGCAACCTGGAAGCCGACGCATCGGGCAAGGCTGACGCCGACCGTATCGACTCGATGATCGAGCTCGAGGGCGACGCCTCGGTCATCGGCAAAGCCGTGATCGTTCACGAGAACAAGGACGACTTCACCACCCAACCGAGCGGCAACGCCGGCGCGCGCATCGCGTGCGGTGTGATCGAAGGGACTGCGGGCACGCCCTCCACCGCTCCGGGCACCGCACCCGCTCCGAAGGCAGAGACACCGTCCGCACCCGCGCCTCCACCGACGCACTGACGCGACGCGCACTCCAGGTGGAGCTCGGGATTCCAACCCGAGCTCCACCGCATCGCTCGGTGGGTCTCCGTTCGAGAAGCTTCGAAGTGGAGATCGTGGAAACGCGTTGCCTCGGAGGATCGCGGCTCGGGCGCCATCGCTTGAAGGTGCCGGATGGAGGTCGAGCGCCGCGTCCGAGCTGCCGCGGGCGCTCTTGGCGCCGAGCTCACTCCCCGATGAAGGTGAGGACCGTCTTGACATCGTCAGGCCGCGGCTCGAGGGCTTCGGCCGACCGCTCGAGCGGCACGCGGCGCATGATCAGCCGGTCCAGCCAGTCCGGGTCGGCGCTCGCGAGGGCGCGCGCGGCCGCCTCGTAGTGCGAGCGGTTCGCATTCACCGAGCCGAACACCAGGTTGTTCTCGAGCACCAGGTCGCGATTCAGGGCGCCTGCATCGACCGGAATCGTGCGGCCGCCGGACGAGACCCCGGTGAGGCAAACGATGCCGTTCGCCCGCGTGGCCCGCGTCGCGCGCAGCACGAGCGACGCGGCGCCGGTGCACGCGAAAAGCACGTCGACGAGACCCACCTCCTCGATGGCGCCGCTGTGGTGGGTGGCTCCCAGCGCCTCGACCAACCGCGGCTTCGGGCCGCTCGTCACGCGATCGAGCACGTGCGTCTCGAGCCCGCGCTGCCTGCCGAGGAGCGCGGCAAGCAAGCCGATCGGGCCCGCTCCGGTGACCAGAAGGCGCTCGGGCTGCCAACGGGCTCGACCGCCGATCCGCTCGACGTGAGCCCAGGCCTCGGCGACCACGCTCGCCGGCTCGAGGAGCACGCATGGGTCGAGCGCGGCGAGAAGACCGAGGACCCGACGGGAGGCGTCGAGATGCAGCGGAGCAGCGCGTGACCTGACGCAACAGCTGCCGGAATCAGTCCCGTGTCAGAGAGCCAATCGAACCACTGAATGGCACGAAGCTTCGGATCAGCGTCGGAGCCGCCGCAGGCGCTCGAAGAATCCTGGCTGGGCGACGCGTGCGTCGTCGGACACACGCAGCACGGTCCAGCGGTCCGGCGGGTCCACCGCCTCCTGCTGGTCCCAGATCGAGAGGCCGAGGCGCGCACAGATTTCCTGGACTTCGGCGTGTCCCACGGTGAGCTCGTCCTCGGGCGGGAGCTCGTCGTCGTCGACCCCGAAGATCTCGCCCTCGAACTCGAACGGTGCCCCCTCGTTCCGGGTCAACCGGTCGCCATACTCCAGCACGCGCCGCGGGATACCGTTCTCGTGGACCGCCAGCAGGTAGGCGTCGCTGACACTCTGGGCATGGATGACGATCACCCGGGTGTCGAGCCGCTCCGAGAGGCGGTTGGCGAGCTCGGCCAGGTCCGAGAAGCAGTTGAAGTGGGCGACGATCCAGGTGGCACCCTGCGGCGCGGCCGCGAACAGGTTCGGGACGGTCGAGCCGGTCCGGAAGAGCTGGTCGTAGACCGGCGGCCAGGGCTGCTCGGACTCGACCGAGACGGGTGCCTCGGCAACGGACGCGAGCCACTCGCGGAGCTCCGCCACGACCCGGGCCAGGTCGCTCGTCCGGACGTGGAGCGCGCAGTAGGTCGCCACGGCTCAGCTTCCGCGCAGGCGCGCGGCGGTCTGCTCGACGTCGCGGAACACTCGCAGCATGTTCTGGCCGTAGAGCTTGGCGAGCTGCTTTTCGTTGTACCCGCGGGCGACGAGCCGCTCGGTGAGCACGGGCAGCGACTTGGCGCTCGGTAGGTCGTCGGGGAGCTTCACGAAGCCGTCGAAGTCGGAGCCGATGGCGACGTGGTCGATGCCGACGGTCTTCACGACGTGGTCGATGTGATCGATCACGGTGTCGACGGTGGACTCGTTGCCGGGCGCGAGCCACAGGCTGGCGAAGAAGACGCCGATCGCGCCGCCCTTGTCGGCGATCGCCTTCATATCGTCGTCCGAGAGGTTGCGGAAGATGTCGTAAACGCCGCGCACGCCGGTGTGGCTCACGATCATGGGCGCCTCGCTGATGGCGAGCGCGTCGCGGATCGAGTCCGGATGCGTGTGGGCCAGGTCGACGATCATCCCCAGCCGGTTCATGCGCTGGATCAGCTCCTGGCCCCGCTCGGTGAGCCCGCCGTTCGGCAGCGCCGCGAGCAGGTTGGTGCCCGCGTAGCCATTGGGCGTGAAGTGCGCGAGGCCGATGTAGCGCAGCCCTTCCTCGTAGAGGACGTTCACGTTCGAGGCATCCGGCCCCACGCCGTGGGCGCCCTCGAGCCCCATCAGCGCGGGCATCTTGCCGCTTTGGTGGATGCGCTCGATGTCGGCGCTGGTGAGCGCGAGCTGCATGTGATCGCCGTTGTCCGCGATCACGCGCCTCGCGGTGCGCATGGTGTTCCGCGCGTCGTCGACGCAGTGCTGCGGCTCGCAGAGCGGAAACACCACGATCCCGAGCCACACCGCGTCGGTGCCACCCTCGAGAAGCCCGGGCAGATCCGCCGGGGGCTTGAAGAAGTACTCGGCGCCCTGCGGGGGTGGGTGGGGCTGCGAGAAGTCCGTGCCGTAGAGCGTGGTGAAGAGGATCGAGTCGAGGTGCATGTCCATCACGAAGAGCCGCTGATGGAGCGCGCGCGCGTCCGCGGCGCTGCTCGCGCCGGACCCGCCGCCCGAGTCGCACGCCGCGCTCGCGAAGAAGGCGCTCGCGGCACACGCGCCCAGCAAGGCTCGCCAGCGCCGCGACATCCGCCCCCTCTCCACGCAGCGCCCGCTCGGCTCAGGCCAGCTCGGACTGCACGGGCTCCGACGACGCCGGCCGGAAGACCACGATGAGCCCGTCGAGGCGATCGTCCGCTTCGAGTGGCCGCACCGTGTAGTCGATCGCCGTCCCGCCCACGTCCGCGAGCGTGCCGTCCCAGCTCGGCGGCTCGCCGCCCGCGTCGAGGGCCGAGAGCTTCGCCGCCGCCTCGGGCTCACCGAGGCCGCCCAGGAACTCGGCGAGCGTCTTTCCGATCAGCTCGCCGATCAGGACGTCGAGGAGCCGCGCCATCGCCACGTTGGCCGCGCGGATCACGCCGTCCGTGCCCACGAACAGCACCCCGTCGCTCACCTCGTCGAGCGCGGCCCGCAGCCTCAGCGCCTCCGTCACCGCGGCGCGGTCACGGGTGAGGTTGCGGACCACGTGCACGACCTTCTCGACCTTGCCGTCGCGGGTCTCGAGCGGCGCGATCCGCACCTCGAGCACGGTGCCGTTCTCGAGCGCGATCTCGCGCACCGACGCCTTCCCGGTCCGGATCACCGGCTCGTGGGCGCACGTTCCACCGCGCAGCTCGGTCTGCGCCAGGACGTCGGTGCACGAGCGCCCCAGGATGTCCGTGTAGTCGCCGCCCACCAGGTCGCGCATGGCGCGGTTCACGCGGATCACACGTCCGCGCGGGTCGACGACCGCGATCGGCTCGTCGAAGTGGTCGAACACGGCCTGGGTCTCGCGTCGCGCGTTCGACACGCGCGCGAACAAACGCACGTTCTCCACCACCGTGCCCATGAGCGTGCCGAGGAGCTCGAGCGTCGAGACGTCGTCGGTCTGGTACGCGAGCGCCACCGTGCCCGAGAGGACGAGCGCGCCGATCGCCGCGCGGCCGGCGATCAGCGGCACCGCGATCGCGCTCTTCGAGCCTTCTTCCTTGAGGTAGCGAGCGATCGGCTGCAGCGGGTCGAGGTCGCTGCGGTTCGACACCAGGAGCGAGCGCTTGCCGCGCACCACCTGCGCGAACGGCGAGTCCTCGGCGCGCACCCGGGCCACCGGGAGCTGGCCGCCGGCGCCGAGGCGGTCGCCGTCGATGACGAGCAGCTCGCTCGACTCGGGCTCGGCGAGGATCAGCGTCACGCGGTCGGCGCGGAAGCGCGACCGAACCACGGCGACGAGGTCGCGGAAGAGCTCCGCTTCGTCGACCTCGAGCCGGGCGATGAGCGCGCCGACCCGGCGCAGCATCTCGACCTCGCCCGCGAGGCGCTTGGCGTCGTCCAGCGTGTAGGCGGGCAGACCGCTACGCTCGGCCACTCACGCACCCCGATCCGACGACTCGGCGAGCGCGGACGGCAGCAGCAGATCCTCGAGGAAGAACGCCGACAGGTCGTTGCGCCCGTTCAGCCCGGACTTGCGGTAGAGCGAGAGCGACTGCTGCCGCACGGTCTGCTCGTTGGTCTTGCGGATGTTCGCGATCTCCTTGTGGCTCAGGCCCTTGAGGAGGAAGAGCCCGATCTCGCGCTCCGCGGCGGTCAGGTTCCAGCGCTCGAACTGATGGTCGATCGCCTGGCCGAGCCCCTGAAGGTACGTGTGCGCCTCGGCTCGCCAATGTTTGGCCTCGTCCTGCGCCCGCGCCAGGTCCTGCTCGAGGTGGACCGCCTGCGAGCGCATCGCGAGCATGCGCTTCCACAGCGCGGCGATGCCTACCAGGATCACCGCCTCGATCGACAGCTCGAGGAGGAGATGGCCCCACTCGATGCCCTTGTGGGTGTCCTCGATTACGTCGGCCCCGATCAGGACGAACAGCACCACCAGGAAGATCACCGAACCGCGGGTGGCGAGCGTCGGGCTTTCGTCGTCGAAGGTCATGGGGTGGCGACGGGGCGGGGCGGCATCGGCGTGGCGACGACCGAACCGCCGATCGCAGTTGTATCGCAAATCGGCGGAATCCCTGCAAGGCGGGTCGCGGTTGGGTGGTGGGTCACGCTCGCGCTGACCCTCGCGAGGCGTGAGGGGCTGGGGGCCTGTCGAAGGGCGCGTCTCAGGTTGCGCTCCCCTCCCGTCCCGAGGGCCGTGAGCCCCAGTCGCGCAGCCGCAGCGCAGGCGAGCCTCCCCTCTACCGGGATCGAACGTGGGCGAGCCGTGCCCGCCGACGGGCCCCCGGACCCTCGCGACTCGAAGGCCGTTTCGCGTCCAGACGGACCCACCACCCGCGGTTGGCGCTGCGGGGGGGCTGGTTCACACTGGCGCCATGACCAGCTCAGCCAAGCGCCCCACGCTCTACCTCGTCGACGGACCGAACATCGCGTTCCGGGCTTTCTTCGCCATCGGCGGCATGAAGAACAGCAAAGGGCAGCCGACCAACGCCCTCTACGGCTTCACCAACATGCTGCTCAAGCTGATCAAGGACGAGCGTCCCGACCACCTCGCCATCGCCTGGGACCCGCCCGGCAAGACTCACCGCGAGGAGCGCTTCGCCAACTACAAGGGCACCCGCCCCGACATGCCCGAGGACCTGCGCGCACAGGTTCCGTACTTCCCGCGCATCGCCGAGGCCTTCGACATCCCGTTCCTGGAGGTTCCGCGCTACGAGGCCGACGACGTGATCGCGACCCTGGCGCGGAGGCACGAGGGCGAGCTCGACGTGGTGATCGTGTCCTCGGACAAAGACCTGATGCAGCTCGTGAACGACCACGTGAGCCTGCTCGACACCATGAAGGACAAGCGCATCCACCGCCCCGAGGTGTTCGAGAAGTTCGGCTGCGCCCCCGAGCAGGTCCCGGACGCCCTGGCGATCTGGGGCGACACGTCCGACAACATCCCGGGCGTCAAAGGGGTCGGCGAGAAGGGTGTGAAGGCGCTCCTCGCCCAGTGGGGCAGCCTGGACGGCATCTACGCCAACCTCGACAAGGTCGAGCCGCCGGGCACCCGCAAGAAGCTCGAGACCGACCGCGCCAACGCTTACCTCTCGCTCGAGCTCGCGACGGTCTGCACCGACACACCGATCGACGTGACGCTCGACTCGCTCGCGCTCCACTTCCCGCCGCCGGTCGATCGCGCCCGCCCGCTCTTCACCGAGCTCGAGTTCCGCGGGTTCCTGCGCGAGTTCGGCGGCGAGATGGTGTCGGTCGACCGCAGCCGCTACCGGCTGGTGCTGAGCGAGGACGACCTGGCCGAGCTCGGCGCCGCCCTCGAGAAGGCGCCGCGCTTCGCCGTCGACACCGAGACCGACTCGCTGCGTGCGCTGGAGGCGCGCCTGGTCGGCATCTCGCTGTGCTGCGACGACCACGTGGCCTGGTACGTCCCGGTCGCGCACCACTACCTCGGCTGCCCGCCGCAGCTCCCCTGGCCGCGGGTGCGCGAGGTGCTGAAGCCGTTCCTCGAGGACCCCCGCAAGGGGAAGTTCGGACAGAACCTCAAGTACGACGTCGAGGTCTTCTCCACCCACGGCGTCGACGTTCGCGGGATCGACGGCGACACGCTGCTCGCCGACTACCTGCTGACACCCGATCGCCGCTCCCACGGTCTGGACGACCTGGCGCTCGTCCACCTCCAGCACAAGATGATCTCGTTCGCCGAGACGGTGGCGAAGGGGGAGACGTTCGCCGCCGTGGCGATCGACAAGGCGCGCGACTATTCGGCCGAAGACGCGCACGTCACCTGGCTGCTCGAGAAGCGCCTCGCGCCGCGCCTCGAGAGCGAGGGGCTCGGCACGCTCTATCGCGACCTCGAGGTGCCGCTCATCGGGGTGCTCACCCGCATGGAGTCCAACGGCATCGCCGTGGACCTCGCGAGCCTGAAGCAGCTCTCCGCCGAGCTCGACGGGCGCATCGTCGAGGCCGAGCAGGCTTGCTACAAGGCCGCCGGCACCAAGTTCTCGATCGGCTCGGTGCCGCAGCTCCGCGAGATCCTGTTCGACAAGCTGCAGCTCCCGGTGCTCAAGAAGACCAAGACCGGCCCGTCCACCGACGAAGCCGTGCTCTCGGACCTCGCGCTCCAGCACCCGCTGCCGCAGGCCATCCTCGACTACCGCTCGCTGATCAAGCTCAAGAACACCTACGTCGATCCGCTGCCGTCCTTGGTCAACCCGCGGACCCACCGCATCCACACCAGCTATTCGCAGACCACCGCCGCGACCGGCCGGCTCTCCTCGTCCGACCCCAACCTCCAGAACATCCCGGTGCGCACGCCGGAGGGGCGGCGGATCCGTCACGCGTTCTGCGCGCCGGAGGGCCGGCTGTTGCTGGCGGCCGACTATTCGCAGGTCGAGCTACGGGTGCTCGCCCACCTGGTGGGTGGCAAGGGCGGCTTCGCGGACGCTTTCGCGGCGGGGATCGACGTCCACACCCAGACCGCGGCCGGGATCTTCGGCGTGCCGGTCGAGAGCGTCGACAAGGAGCAACGCCGGATCGCCAAGGCGGTGAACTTCGGGATCCTCTTCGGCCAGGGCGCCCACGGCCTCGCACAGACCACCGGCATCACTCGCACCGAGGCCAAGGGTATCTCGCTCGCTACGCCGAGCGCTTCCCCGAGGTGGCCGCGTACCAGGGCACCACGATCGCGACCGCGCGCGAGAAGGGCTACGTCGAGACGCTGCTGGGCCGGCGCCGCCGCCTCGGCGACCTCACGAGCGGCAGCCAGGTCGACCGCGCCCAGGCCGAGCGCATGGCGCTCAACACGCCGATCCAGGGAACCGCGGCGGACCTGATCAAGAAGGCGATGATCTCCATCGACCGGCGCCTCACCGAAGAGTTCCCCGGGCAGCTCATGTTGCTCCAGGTCCACGACGAGCTGGTCCTCGAGGTCGACGAGGCGAAGCTCGACGCGGTGCGCGACATGGTGGTCCACGAGATGACCCACGCGATCGAGCTCGCCGTGCCGCTGGTGGTCGACACCGGCGTCGGCCGCCACTGGGACGAGACGGACTGACTGGTGTTTCTCGGGGGGCTGTTCCAGCCCCCCGCCCGCTGGAGGGCGGCGATCCTTCGCCGCCGCCCCGGCGGGTCCCGCCCCCGAGGCACTCGCTTCGCTCGTGCGGTCGCGCCGCGACCGGCCATGGTGCGAGTCCGCTCGTGGCGCGAGCCGGCCGAGTGGCTTTTCGCTCGAGCACGTTCCAGCCCCCCGCCCGCGCGGAGCTCGATCGGAGAGGCTTCCCGCCGACGAAGCGGCGGGCTCCAGCCGCGTGGGCCTGGCGACGGGGGATGGAACCCCCGTCGCTACGATGGCTTTCGTAGCGCGGGGGGCTCCGTCCCCCCGCGGCGCTTCGCTCTGGATCGATCTCGTCACAGGCTCGCCGCGACGCGCGGACACGCGAGTCCCCTCGCGGGCAGGGCCGACCTTTTCACCAGGGGTCGCCGCGACTTGCGCCCCGCGTTACAGTGCGGGGCTTTGCGATCGGCCCGAGCCTATCCAGGCCCGGCTTCCCGAATCATTCGGTTTTCCGGGACTCGATTTCGTCGCGACCCGGCGGCGCACGAGGAAGTTCCATGCTCAGCGACCTCAGCAAGATCCGCAACATCGGCATCAGCGCCCACATCGACTCGGGCAAGACCACGCTGACCGAGCGCGTCCTCTATTACACGGGGCGCATCCGTCAGATCCACGAGGTCAAGGGCAAGGATGAGGTCGGTGCCACCATGGACTTCATGGAGCTCGAGCGCGAGCGCGGCATCACCATCCAGTCCGCCGCCACCAACGCGCAGTGGGGCGACTACCACATCAACATCATCGACACCCCGGGACACGTCGACTTCACGATCGAGGTCGAGCGCGCGCTGCGCGTCCTCGACGGCGCGATCCTGGTGCTGTGCGGCGTGGCCGGCGTGCAGTCGCAGTCCATGACCGTGGACCGCCAGATGCGCCGCTACGGTGTTCCGCGGCTCGCGTTCATCAACAAGCTCGACCGCTCTGGCGCCAACCCCGCGCGAGTGGTCGAGCAACTCCGCGAGAAGCTGCGCCTCAACGCGGTCCCCATCCAGATTCCGATCGGCCTCGAGGGCAACCTCGAGGGCGTGATCGACCTGGTCACGATGAAGGCCTTCTACTTCGAGGGCGTGAAGGGCGAGGACCTCGTCGAGCGTGCGATCCCCGACAACCTCCGCGCCGAGGCCGAAGAGGCGCGCGAGGTGATGCTCGACAAGGTGTCGATGTACTCCGACGACCTCACCGAGGCGATCCTCGACGGCAACGTCACCGAGCCGCTCGTCCACGACGCGATCCGCAAGGGCACGCTCACCATGGAGCTCACGCCGGTGCTCATGGGATCGGCCTTCAAGAACAAGGGCGTCCAGAACCTGCTCGACGCCGTCGCGGCGTACCTCCCGGACCCGACGGACCGCACGAACAAGGGACTCGACCTCTCCAAGGGCGAGACGCCGATCATCCTCGAGAGTGACTCGGCGAAGCCGTTCGTGGCCCTCGCGTTCAAGCTGGAAGACGGACCCTACGGCCAGCTCACCTACCTGCGGATCTACCAGGGCAAGATCGCCAAGGGCGACGCCATCATCAACAGCCGCACCAAGCGCAAGCACAAGGTGGGGCGGCTGGCGCGCATGCATGCCCACGACATGGAAGACATCTCCGACGCGGGCGCGGGCGACATCGTGGCGCTCTTCGGCATCGACTGCGCCTCCGGCGACACCTTCACCGACGCCGGAATCCAGGTCGCGATGACGTCGATGCACGTCCCCGACCCGGTGGTGTCGCTGGCCATCAAGCCGGTCGACCAGAAGTCGTCCGACAACCTGTCGAAGGCGCTGGGCCGGTTCACCCGCGAGGACCCGACGTTCCGCGCCGGGCTCGATCCGGAGTCGAACGAGACCGTCATCTCGGGCATGGGCGAGCTGCACCTCGAGGTCTACATCGAGCGCATGAAGCGCGAGTACAGCTGCGTCGTCGAGGCCGGCCAGCCGCAGGTGGCCTACCGCGAGGCGATCTCGCAGCGCGCCGACTTCAACTACACCCACAAGAAGCAGACCGGCGGCTCCGGCCAGTACGGGCGCGTCGCGGGTTACATCGAACCGCTGCCCTCCGGTGAAGGCGACTTCAAGTTCACCAACAAGATCCGCGGTGGCTCGATCCCGATCGAATTCCTCCCGGCTGTCGAGAAGGGCTTCAAGGGCTGCATGGACAAGGGGCGGCTGATCGGCTTCCCGGTGATCGGCGTCCACGTCGTGCTCGAGGACGGTCAGGCGCACGCGGTCGACTCGTCCGAGATCGCGTTCGTGTCGGCGGCCCGTGGCGCGTTCCGCGAGGGCTTCACCAAGGCCAAGCCGGTCGCCCTCGAGCCGATCATGAAGCTCGAGGTGCAGGGCCCCACCGAGTTCCAGGGCGCGATGCTCAAGACCGTCATGCAGCGTCGCGGCCAGATCCTGATGACCACCGACGAGGGCGACTACTCGACCATCGAGTCCGAGGTGCCGCTCGCCGAGATGTTCGGCTACGCCACCGACCTGCGCTCCACGACCCAGGGCAAGGCCGAGTTCTCGATGGAGTTCTCGCGCTACCTGCCGGCGCCCAACGAGGTCCAGAAGGCCCTCAAGGAGAAGTACGGCACGCGCGTGAAGGACGAGGAGTAAGCCGTCACCGGGGCTCCGCGCCCCGGCCACGCCGAGGTCCGAAAGCGGCCAGCGGCGCGCGGGTGGCGCGGCATACTGGCGGCGTGACCCTCGACTCCCTGAACTGCTATCGCGCGCTCACCGCCCGCGACGCCCGCTTCGACGGCGTCTTCTTCGTCGCGGTCTCGACCACCGGGATCTATTGCCGGCCGATCTGCACCGCGCGCACTCCTCGCCGCGATCGCTGTAGCTTCTATCGGACACCCGCGGAGGCGGAGCGCGCCGGGTTCCGCGCGTGCTTCCGCTGCCGCCCCGAGCTCGCCCCAGGAACCACGCCGCTCGAGTCCATCCCGCGACTGGTGGCCGAGGCGTCACGCCACATCGACGAGGGCTTCCTCAACCGGGCCTCCGTCGACGAGCTCGCGCGGGGGCTCGGCGTGACCGGACGCCACCTGCGCCGCGCGATGGAAGCGCGCCTCGGCGTGACGCCGATCGAGCTCGCCCAGACCCGCCGCCTCGCGCTCGCCAAGCAGCTTCTCCAGGACAGTGACGCGGGACTCGCCCAGATCGCGTTCGCGAGCGGCTTCGGCAGCGTGCGCCGCTTCAACGCGCTCTTCCGGCAGCGCTTCGGCCGGGCGCCGTCGTCGCTGCGCCGCGACCACGCTGCCCACGTCGATCCCGGCGAGCCGGGCACGCTGGCGCTGCGCCTCGGCTACCGCCCACCGCTCGACTGGGAGACGATGCTCGCGTTCCTCGCCGGACGGGCGATCCCGGGTGTCGAGCTCGTCGCGGACGGCACCTACCGCCGCACGGTCACCCTCGGCGACGCGACCGGCACCCTCGCCGTGCGAAACGATCCGACTCGGGGGGCGCTGTGGGTCAGCGTGTCGCCGTCGCTCGCGGGCTCGCTGATGGCGATCGTCGCTCGATCGCGCTCGCTCTTCGATCTGGACGCGAGCCCCACCACGATCGCCGAGGTGCTCGGCGCCGACCTACGCCTTCGACCGCTGATCGAGCGCCGCCCCGGTCTGCGCGTTCCGGGTGCCTTCGACCCGTTCGAGGCCGCCTGCCGAGCGATCCTCGGCCAGCAGGTCACGGTGCGCGCGGCCACCACGCTCGCCGGCCGGCTGGTCGCACGCTTCGGCACGCCGGTCCCGGGCTCGACCGACCCGTCCGGGCCGACGCTCTCGCTGCTCTTTCCCGCGCCCGCTCGTCTCGCCGGGGCCCGCGTCGACGAGATCGCGTCCCTCGGCATCGTCGGTGCCCGCGCTCGGGCGCTCGTCGCCCTCGCCCGCAGCGTCACGGACGGGTCGCTCGTCCTCGATCGCCACGCGCCCCTCGACGACACCCTGCGCGCCCTGGAAGCGCTACCCGGCATCGGCTCGTGGACCGCTCACTACCTCGCGATGCGCGCGCTGCGCTGGCCCGACGCCTTCCCTGCCGCCGACATCGCCGTCCGCAAGGCCCTCGGCGGAGTCACCGCGCGCGAAGCCGAGAAGCTCTCCGAAGCGTGGCGACCATGGCGATCGTACGCAGTGCTGCATCTCTGGACGTCGTTGGGGGACGGGTGACGCGGCGGCGCTCGGCGCGAGCTCACGCTCCGCCTCGCACGAATGCAGCGATCTCGTCGAACACCCACCCGCCACGGCCGTACGTGTAGTCGTGGCCACCGCCCCGTACGCGCACGAGCTTCGCTCCCGCGATCGCCCGCGACACCGCCTCCCCCATCCGGAAGGGGATGACGGGATCGGCGCTGCCGTGGATCACCAGCGTCGGAATCGTGATCCGCGCGGCCTTGCTCAGCGTGTCGAAGCGCTCACGCACCAACGTCCGCACCGGTAAGAACCACGCGACCCGGCTGGCGACGTCAGGGACCGACGTGAAGGGCGCCTGAAGGACGAGCGCGCTGCCCGCGCCGCGGGCGGCCATCTCGGCGGCAACACCGGTTCCCAGCGAAAAGCCCCACAACACCGTCCGCCCTGGCCCGACCCCGGCGGCGCGGAGCCACTGGATCACCGCTTCGGCGTCGGCGTAGAGGCCGTCCTCGCTGGGACGAACGCCCGTCGACTTCCCGTACCCTCGGTATTCGACCAGCACGGCTCCGAAACCGCGACGCTTCAGCTCGAGCCCGAGCGGCTGGTTCCAGCCCACGACCTCGCCGTTGCCGTGGAACTGGACGACCACCGGTGCTCTCGAGTCGGGTGGATCGAACACCAGCGCATGAACCGGATGACCATCCGCAGCGCGCGCCGTGATCGCGCGGGCTCCCTTCACGATCGGGCCATCGTCCGAGCTCGGTGCCGGGAACACCACATCGTTCGCCTTCACCGCCACGAAGGCGAGCAGTCCCACGTAGGTGGCCGTACCGATCCGGAGCGCGCTCATCGCGAGGCTCCGGATCCGCGATCGCCCGAGTGTCATGACCCCAGGCGCCGTCACCAGCCGCGAGCGGCCCAGGCGGCCACGAGGAAACGGTCGTTCATCGGCCTTCGCATCGCTGGTTCAATCGCCCTCGCGCGCGAGGCGCGGCAGCTCGATGCCGCGCGTCTCCGGCAGCACCCAGACCCAGGTGGCCGTCGCCAGCGCGAGAACCAGCGGGACGCCGAGGCCCCCGCTCAGGCCGTTGCGGAGGACGGCCCAGCTCACGATGACGGGTGCCAACACCTGGATCGAGCGCGCGAGGTTGTAGGTGGTGCCCATGGCGAGCCCGCGCACCTCGGTCGGGAAGAGCTCGGCGAGCAACGCGCCGAAGCCGGCGGTGCAACCCGAGCCCAACCCGAGCATGAGCATCGTCCCCCAGAAGAGAACCGGAGTGGCGGAGAGCACCTCGCACCGAAACGCCAGCAACCCGATCGCGACGGCGGTGATCAGGGAGAAGATCGTGAAGGAGGGACGGCGGCCGATCCGATCCGAGGCCTGACCGAAGAGCAGCATCCCGCTCAACTGCCCGATCTGGGCGGTGAGCACCCACGCGAAGCTCCTCCCCACACCCTGGTTCATCTCCTTGAGGAGGAACCCGGGGAGCCACGTGTAGCAGGTCCAGTAGGTGCCGAGCTTGAACACGCCGAGCACCCACGCCGCGAGCATCCTGCGGCCGATCCCCGCCCGTCGCACCATGCTCCACGAGGCCTTCTCCGCCGCCGGCTCGTCGGGCAGGTGCATCGAGCGACGCGCCGCGAGCGCCAGCAACGCGGTGGCGCTCGAGCCGATCATCACCCACCGCCAGCCGACCAGCGGGGTGATCAGGTACCCGGCCACCGCGGCGAGCGCGACACCGACCGGCTCGCCTGATTGCAGCAGCGCCGAGCCGCGCCCGCGCATGTGGTTGCCGATCGCCTCGGCCACCAGCGCGTGCCCGATCGCCCACTCGCCACCGACCCCGAGCCCCACCAGCCCGCGGCCGATCAGGAACACCGTGATGTTGGGCGCGAGGCCCGCCACGAGCGAGCCGAGCGAGTAGAGCAGGATCGTGCTCGCGAGCATGGTGCGCTTGCCGATCCGGTCGGCCAGCGCGCCCGCGACGATGCCGCCCAGCCCCGAGGTACCGAGCGCCACGCCGAGCATCCACGCCTCGGCGCTGTGAGTGAGGTGCAGGTCGTGGCCGACGTGCTCCTTCAGGAACCCGAGCAGCACCAGGTCGTAAAAGTCGAACGTCCAGCCGAAGAACGCGAACAGGAAGATCTTGAGCGGAAACGGGCGATCGTCAGCCTGCTGCGCGGCGACGGCGATGGTCATCGGGCCCTCCGGACGTGCGCGGTCGTCAGGAGATACCACGGGGGCGGCACCCGGATCGGTGCCACCCCCGTGAGAAAGCCACGAGCGCCGGTCAGCGACTCATCGCCAGGCCGTGCATGTCACGGCGCCGAGCACCCGCCCGGTGTCGCGGCGTTGCAGTCGTCGTCGATGCCGTTGCTCGGGATCTCGGTCGCGCCGGGATGGACCGCGGCGCTCGCGTCGTTGCAGTCGGCCTCCGGGTGCGCGCACTGCGCCGAGCCCGGGTTGCCATAGCCGTCGCCGTCGAGGTCCTTGCAGTCACTCGTGCCGGCGTTGCAGTCGTCGTCGAGGCCGTTGCCCGGGACCTCGGTCTTGCCCGGGTTCACGTTCGCGTTCGAGTCGACACAGTCGACCGCACCGCACACGCCACCCGAAGCCGAGTAGCCGTCGCTGTCGGCGTCGACGCAGTCCGGCGTCGCGGCGTTGCAGTCGTCGTTCACGCCGTTGCCGTAAACCTCGGCATGGCCGGGGTTCACGTTGGAGTTGCCGTCGTTGCAGTCGACCGGACCGCAGCTACCCCCCGAGGGCGAGTAGCCGTCGCCGTCGCCATCGAGGCAGTCGGTCGTGGCCGCGTTGCAGTCGTCGTCGACGCCGTTGCCGGGGACCTCGGCGTGGCCCGGGTTGACCGCGGGGTTGCCGTCGTTGCAGTCGGTGTTGTTCGCACCGTAGCCGCTCGGCGCCGAGCATGCCTGCACCGTGATCGCCGCGTTGCCGTAGGTGTCGCCGTCGGCGTCCCGGTAGAACGGGGTCGTGACGCCCTCGTCGATCGAGCCGTCGCAGTCGTCGTCGGTCTGGTTGCAGACCTCGGTCGCTCCGGGGTGCACGCTCGGAAGCGAGTCGTTGCAGTCGATGGCGCCGCACACCCCGCCGCTCACCGAGGAACCGTCGCCGTCGCCGTCCACGCAGTCCGGCGTGGCGGCGCTGCAGTCGTCGTCGAGGCCGTTCCCCGCGACTTCCGCGTGGCCCGGGTTCACCTGGCCGTTCGCGTCGTTGCAGTCGACCGCGCCGCACACGCCGCCCGAGACCGAGTAGGCGTCACCGTCGCCGTCCACGCAGTCGAGCGTCGTCGCGTTGCAGTCGTCGTCGATGCCGTTGCCCGCGACCTCGGCGTGGCCGGGATTCACGTTCGGGTCGTCGTCGTTGCAGTCCGCTTCCGGATGAGCGCAGCTCGCCGAGGCCGGGTTCCCGTACCCGTCGTGATCGACGTCGGTGCAGGTGTCACAGGCGTCACCGACTCCGTCGCTGTCCACGTCCTGCTGGCCGGGGTTCGCGACCGTCGGGCAGTTGTCCGTGCTGTCGGGAACTCCGTCACCGTCGCCGTCCAGGGGCGGCATCGAGAACACGTACGCTGCACCCGCATTCAAGCCCTTCTGATCGTCCCCGTCGGCGCCCACGAGCAGCCAGGGCCCGTCGGTCGCGACACTGCCGCCGAAGTACTTCGACGTCGCCGCATCGGCCGGGGTGACCTTGGCGTAGAAGACGAACGATCCGCCGCTTCGCCGGAAGAGATAGACCGACCCGCTCGAGCTGTTGTCACCCGGTGCAGACACGGCGAGAAACGTGCCCTGTAACGAAACGCTCTTTCCGAAGTTGTCACCAGCGGCGATGTCGAACGACTGGATCTTCTGGCTCTGGAGCCACGCGGACCCGTTCCAGTCGTACACGTAGGCAGCTCCGGCGCTGGCCCCGGGGCTGCCATGACTCGGCGCTCCCACCACGATCGTGGTGGGCGACAGCGTGATCGTCTGACCGAACGAGCTTCCGACCCCGCCGTCCGATGGGGCGAGCGTCGCCTGGAAGGACCAGCTGCCGCTCAGCTCTTTCTTGTACACCCTGACCTGTGAGCCTGAATCGTAGATGCCGACGGCGAGAAGCGAGTCCTGCATGGCGAGGAAGCCCCCGTTTGGGGAGGCGACGGCGGTGTCCAGCGTCTGCTTGAGCGTCCACGCCGAGCCCCCTCGCTCGTACACGTAGACCTTCTCCGAGACCCCGGTCGTGAAATCGGGGGCGGCCACCGCCATCGAATCACCGTCGATCGCCACCCACGACCCGAAGCGCGGGACTGGACCGGTCAGCACCGCCTCCTGATTCCAGGTCGAGCCCGTCCGGCGCAGCACGTGAGCCGCTGCGCCGCCGTAATCGCCGATCGCGGCCGAATCACCGCTCAAGCCGACGGTCTTGCCCCAGAAGATCCCGGCCGCGCCAACGGACGGCAACAGCTTGGCTTGCTGCTGCCACGACGAGCCGTTCCAGACGAACGCATAGGCGGACCCAGACTCCGCGCCCTGGTCGTCGTCGTTGGGCGAGCCGATGATCGCCGTGGAACCGTCGATTCCGATACTGCGACCGAACGAATCGCTCGATGCAAAGTCGCTGGGAAAGAGCTTCGCGATCTGGTCGACGTTGAGGTCACACGCGTCCCCGAGCCCGTCTCCATCGGAGTCGTGCTGATCGGAGTTGGGCGTGGTCGGGCAGTTGTCGTGCACGTCCTCGATACCGTCCCCGTCCGTGTCCAACCCCGGCACGCGGAAGCCCGCCGCGATCGGTGCCGAGATGTTGCCGGTGCGGTGGTTGTCGCGCTGGTCGGCGATCCCGGTGGGGAATCCGTTGAACGAGATGCCGGGGTTCGAGAACCGCTGCACTCGCGTGCAGCCGGACGTGCACGGGTCCGCGTACGACATCACGGTGCGGAACGAGCCGTTCACGTAGTGGCCGTAGGACCACACGTAGGACGCCGAGCTCGGCGGCGAGATGCCGTTCTCGGGGTTGTGCTCGAAGCCCAGGTTGTGGCCGTGCTCGTGGGCGTACGAGATGTTGCCCACGGCGCACGAGCGCACGGTCACCTGGTACGCGGACTCGGAGAAGCCCGACGAGATCGAGCGCTGCACGTAGGCCTGCCCGCACACGCCCGAGCCGCCGCTCTCGACCACCAAGGCCACGAGGTCGGCGTAGTGCTGGTTGCGCAGCGCCTTCACCGTCAGGGTCTCCGGCCACCCACGCGAGGTCGGTGCCGGTGTTGGCGGAGTCGTTGTGGCTCACGAGCGCCGTGTGGACGAGGTTGAAGTGGGCGTCGATGCCGCTCGCCGTGAACGACGTATTCGCCACGTCGACCGCCGACTGGATCGTCGCCTCGATGCTCGCCTGGCCGCCGGCCCCCGCTTGCGCCTGCGGTGTGTAGACCGCCATCACGTCGATCTGGGAGATGGCGCTCCCCGAGACGTCACCGGCGGCGACGTCCGGTAGCGGCCGGCCCGGGATCGGATCGGCGTGTACGCCGTCTCCATCGTGGGTGCCGCACGGTGGAAATCGAGACTGGTCCAGCTTGAGCAGCCGGTGGCTCCCGCCGCGCGGCTGGACCTCGTAGACCTCGTCCTCAAGCGTGATGAGACCAGCCAGCAACCCGTTCTTCACGGTCAGCGTGACGTCACCCTCCGACGCGCCGGAAGCGGCATCGC
This sequence comes from Deltaproteobacteria bacterium, assembly GCA_016713535.1. GTDB lineage: Bacteria > JADJOY01 > JADJOY01 > JADJOY01 > JADJOY01 > JADJOY01. Next base: position 54,563 of record JADJOY010000030.1, on the reverse strand, counting down.
TGCGCCCGCGCCACACGAAGCTGCCCGCGCCGCGCGCCTCGAAGCCGGTGCGCGTCGCCTTGTACGTCGTGCCGTCGACCCGTGACAGCACCACCGACGGGCTGCCCGCCGCGAGCGACGTGAGGTCGAGCGCGATCGGCACCTCCAGCACGGCAGCCGGGGAGGCCGCACTACCCGCCGTGGGCGCACCCGCGGGCACGAACACCGGCCCGCTCTGCGCCAGCGCGGTGCCCGCCAGTGAAGCCCATGCGAAGCCCGCGACGACGACCGCGAGCCCGAGCGAGCGAAGCGAGCAAGCAACCCGGCGGACGGACCCGCCCTGCGGGCACACCTCTCCCGCCATCATCCCCTTCGACCCCCAGCCCCCGGGCCAGCCGGTTCGACCGGCCACGCCGCCGAACAACATTAGGAACGAACGATTACGTCGCGCCCTAATTTCGATGCTACGCGTGCGGCGGTGAGTGGCGCAACACCGAGGACCCCGCGAGCGAGGCCGTTCGGCGCGAGCCGCTGGCGCGGCGTCGACCAGCCAAGCGCTGGCCGAGCTGCTGCGCAGATCAGGGCTCGGTCCGGCCGCGCCGCGCCGCCGGCAGCCCGTCGTGTGGGCCGCGCGGGCGCTCGGGGGCATGGCTCCACCACTGGTCGCCGATCTGCGCCTTGCGCTCCGGGTTGACCGGGTAGACCAGCTGGTTGTCGGGGCGGGTCCGATCGCCGACGACGAGCAGCCGCGCCGGCACGTCGCCGTCGTTGATGAACGTGTGGCAGATCCCGGTCCCCGCCGGGAAGCCGACCGCGTCGCCGGGCTCGAGGCGGTAGGTCTCGCCGTCGATCCACGCGTCGACCGCGCCTTCGAGCACGTACACGAACTCGTCCTCGGTGCTCTCGGCGTGGGGATACGAGAGCCGTCGCCCCGGCGGCAGCACCTCGTGGTGGATGCCGATGCGGGCCAGGCCGAAGGCACGTCCGAAGGGCGAGCCGATGCTGTGCAGCTCGTCGCTACCGGGATAGCTCCAGGCGTCGGCGTCCTGGATCTCGCGCCAGTGCTTGATGAAGGGTGGTCGCTCGCTCATCGATCCTCCTCGCCTGGCGCCTCGCGGTCGATCCGCCGGAACCACTCCAACCACGGCTCGACGCCCACAGCAACCAGGGGCGGGTCGCCTCCGCCCGGCCGGGCGCTCGCCGCGAGCGCCGCGGCGGTCTCGGTGACGGGCCGCCTCGGGAGGTGCTCGCGCGTGAGGTGGTGGACGAGCTTGAGGGCGCGAAACGGGCTCAGCCACGCGAGGAAGCGCGCGCGGAAGCTCGCGAGCGTGGTCGCGTTCGCGAACATCCCGCCGAGCGCCTCGGGAAAGCCCTCCGCCACGAGGAAATCGACGACGACGGCCGGGAGCCCGTCGAGCGGATCGGCCTGCCGTGCGCCCCACCATCGCTCGATCCGCGCGACCAGCTCACCGAGCATCGAATACACCCGCGCGTCATAGGCGAGGAACTCGGCCTCGTCGCCCGCGAGCCAGTCGCCGATCGCGCGGCCGGTGCCGAACGGCACGCGGTCCGAAACCCGTGGCGACGGGAACACGGTGGTCGAGCGGATCGTGCCCACCGCGCCGTGCTCGACGAGCTTCTGCAGGAAGTAGAAGTCCTCGCCCGCCTTGCGGCGGTTCATGCCGCCGTGGATCGCGTACGTCTCGGCGCGCACCGCCATGCTCGATCCGATGGTGTGGATGGCGCTCGGGTGTCCGGCGAGTCGCAGTCCGTGGACGTGGCAGCGCAGGAAGAGCTCGTAGCCGGCGATGCCGGCCCGGTGACGAGGCTCGACGACGGACTCGAGGTCGTGCTCGAACGCGATCGACGCGGCGTCGGCGCGCGGGTGGCGCTCGAACCAGGCGGCGATCTCCGCGAGGTAGGTCGGCGCCACGGTGCAGTCCGCGTCCAGGCACACGATCACGCCGCCGCGGGCCGCGCCGACCGCATCGAGGCGCGCGGCGGCCTCGTCCATGCCGAGCTTCCGCGCCAGCCCGACGCCGGCGTGGCGGGGCTCGAGCTCGAGCTCCTCGATCACGTGGAGCACCGGCGCCGCGGCGCCGCGGGCGCGAGCGACGGCGCGCGCCTCGGCGGCGTTCGCCGCGCTTCGCGCGCGCACCGCGTCTGGGTCCGCGGTCGAGGCGTTCACCACCACGATCACCTCGGCGAAGCGCGGAGGTGGCGTCGTCCGGCAGAGAGAGGCGAGCGTCTCGCCCAGGGCCGGCTCGTCCTTGCACGGGACGACCACCACCAGGCGAGTGTCCGGAGTCGGAGGCGCTGCGAGCCGGGGTCGGAAACCTCGCTGCTTTCGCAGATACTCGGCGATCGGAGATTCACGAGCCATGGCGTCCCGGAGTGTCCCCCTGCTGGTGCCGAGCGACTCACGCTGGGTCGCGGCGGTGGTCGCCGATCTCGACGGCTTCCTCGCCGATCACGCCAACTGCGAGCGCAAGGCCTCGGTCCAGGCGATGAGCTTCGTGGTCAAGTTCCCGGACCGCACGCGCATCCTGCCGCCGCTCATCCGCCTCGCCCAGGAGGAGCTCGCGCACTTCGAGCAAGTCTACGCGCTCATGGAGCGCCGCGGGCTCACGCTGCGGCCCGACAGCAAGGATCGGTACGTGAACCCGATGCTCGAGAAGCTCCGTCATGGCCGCGACGAGCGCTTTCTCGACCGGATGCTGCTGGCGGGTGTGGTGGAATCTCGCGCCGCCGAGCGATTCGGCCTGCTGGGCGACGCGCTCCCGGACCGCGAGCTCGCCGTCGCCTACCGGACCTTCGCGGTCGGCGAGGCGGGTCACGCCGAGCTCTATCCGTCACTCGCCGCAAAGTACTTCGGCGAGGACGAGATCCGCTCGCGGCTGGCGCAGCTCGCGGAGATCGAGGCCGAGGTGATCGGGAGCCTCGAGCCTCGCGCGACGCTCTACTGAGACGGCTCCGCGAGGTTTCGCGCGCTCGACGCGAGGTTCACTGGATCTCCCAGCCGTCCGGGGAGGTCGTGGGCGGCGGGACCGGCGCGGGAGCGGGCTTCGGGGGCGGCGTGGGCGCCGGCTTCGGTGCCGGGGGCGGCGTGGGCGCGCGCGGAGGCGGTGTCGGGGCGACGGCCGGTGCGGGTGGCGGTGGCGCCGGCACGACCGACGGATTCGGCGCAGCTTCCATCGCCGCACCTCGCGGCGGACCGACCTCGGCGAAGTAATAGTGGATCGCGACCCCACCGAAGAGGTTTCCGGTGGTGCTGGCGGACACGAAGTCGGGATCGGAACCGACGTTGACCGCGAGCCCGATCTCGGTCGAGAGGCTCAGGTTGGGCAGGCCCTGGAGGAAGAACTCCGCGCCGCCCAGCGCGCCGAAGCTCCCCACCACGTGGTCGACGCCCGTGTCGTTGTACGTCACGTCGGCGTACGAGACGCCGAAGAGGCCGCCGGCGTAGAGGTGCATGTTCGTCTCGTCGACGACGTTGGCGAGAAGCCTGCCCTCGAAGGAGACCCCGAACGTGTCCACGTTCTCGGTGACCTGGACGTCGTCCACCTCGAACGCGTCGACCGAGCTCACGTTGAAGCCGGCGATCCCCTGGATGCCCCAGGTCTGGTCGATCCAATAGCGTCCCGAGAACCCCGCGCCGAGCCCCTGCTCACCGCTCACCGGCGCGGCACTGCTGGCGTTGAGCTGGAAGCCGAGCCCGAAGCGCTGTGAGAGATCCTTGGCGTGCGAGCGCGGAGTCGTCGTCAGCAGTGCCGCCAGCGTCAGCACCGTCGCAAACGCGGTCGATCGTCGAGTCATGAGTCCCCCCGGAGAAAGGCCGAGGGAACCTAGCGCGCGCCTCGAAGACGTCGCAAGGGAAGCTGGACGCAGCTGGACGCAGATGCCGACCGCCGAGCGGCTGGAGCGCGCCCGCTCCGTCGGGCGCCAGGAACTCGAGCGCGGACCCACGCGGATCGACCGCCCCGGCCCGCCGGGAGGCGGGCCCTCCGAAACCGGTGTGCCGGGATCGAACGATCGAGGCGACGCACGCGCCCGCTCGTATCGCCGGGCACGCGACGCGTGCCCCTCCACCGGCCCCGGAGGGTCGCGCGTTGCGCGACCGGCGACACGCCTCGGCGCCGCGTAGGCGAAGGCGTCGATCCCTGTACGGCCGATCGATCGTGCAGCGATCCGCGGTTTCGTCGACGCACGCGCACCTCGTATCGCCGGGCACGCGACGCGTGCCCTCCCACGGCTCGGAGGGTTGCGCGTTGCGCGACCGGCGACACGCCTCGGCGCCGCGTAGACGAGGGCGTCGATCCCTGTACGGCCGATCGATCGTGCAGCGATCCGCGGTTTCGTCGACGCACGCGCACCTCGTATCGCCGGGCACGCGACGCGTGCCCTCCCTCGGGCCGGAGGGTCGCGCGTTGCGCGACCGGCGATACGCCTCGGCGCCGCGTAGACGAAGGCGTCGATCCCTGTACGGCCGATCGATCGTGCAGCGATCCGCGGTTTCGTCGACGCACGCGCCCGCTCGTATCGCCGGGCACGCGACGCGTGCCCCTCCCACGGCTCGGAGGGTCGCGCGTTGCGCGACCGGCGACACGCCTCGGCGCCGCGTAGACGAGGGCGTCGATCCCTGTACGGCCGATCGATCGTGCAGCGATCCGCGGTTTCGTCGACGCCCGCGCACCCTCGTATCGCCGGGCACGCGACGCGTGCCCTCCCACGGCTCGGAGGGTCGCGCGTTGCGCGACCGGCGACACGCCTCGGCGCCGCGTAGACGAAGGCGTCGATCCCTGTACGGCCGATCGATCGTGCAGCGATCCGCGGTTTCGTCGACGCACGCGCACCCTCGTATCGCCGGGCACGCGACGCGTGCCCCTCCCCTCGGGCCGGAGGGTCGCGCGTTGCGCGACCGGCGACACGCCTCGGCGCCGCGTAGACGAGGGCGTCGATCCCTGTACGGCCGATCGATCGTGCAGCGATCCGCGGTTTCGTCGACGCACGCGCACGCTCGTATCGCCGGGCACGCGACGCGTGCCCTCCTCGGGCCGGAGGGTCGCGCGTTGCGCGACCGGCGACACGCCTCGGCGCCGCGTAGACGAAAGCGTCGATCCCTGTACGGCCGATCGATCGTCCAGCGATCCGCGGTTTCGTCGATGCACGCGCCCTCGCGCCGGGCACGCGACGCGTGCCCGTCCCACGGCTCGGAGGGTCGCGCGTTGCGCGACCGGCGATACGCCTCGGCGCCGCGTAGACGAAGGCGTCGATCCCCGTACGGCCGATCGATCGTGCAGCGATCCGCGGTTTCGTCGACGCACGCGCACCGCTCGTATCGCCGGGCACGCGACGCGTACCCCTCCCTCGGCCGGAGGGTCGCGCGTTGCGCGACCGGCGACACGCCTCGGCGCCGCGTAGACGAGGGCGTCGATCCCTGTACGCCACGATCGATCGTGCAGCGATCCGCGGTTTCGTCGACGCACGCGCACCCTCGTATCGCCGGGCACGCGACGCGTACCCTCCCAGGCTCGGAGGGTCGCGCGTTGCGCGACCGGCGACACGCCTCGGCGCCGCGTAGACGAAAGCGTCGATCCCTGTACGGCCGATCGATCGTCCAGCGATCCGCGGTTTCGTCGATGCACGCGCACCCTCGTATCGCCGGGCACGCGACGCGTGCCCGTCCCACGGCTCGGAGGGTCGCGCGTTGCGCGACCGGCGATACGCCTCGGCGCCGCGTAGACGAAGGCGTCGATCCCTGTACGGCCGATCGATCGTGCGGCGATCCGCGGTTTCGTCGACGCACGCGCCCGCTCGTATCGCCGGGCCGGCGGCGCGTCGCCCTCCCCGCGGGCCGGAGGGTCGCGCGTTGCGCGACCGGCGACACGCCTCGGCGCCGCGTAGACGAGGGCGTCGATCCCTGTACGCCACGATCGATCGTGCAGCGATCCGCGGTTTCGTCGACGCACGCGCCCGCTCGTATCGCCGGGCACGCGACGCGTGCCCCTCCCGAACGGCGGTCACGGACGAACCGGACCGGCCTCCTGACTCTGCGCCAGACCGGTGCCGAGCGGCTTGCGCGCGCCCGCTTCGTCGGGCGCCAGGAATCGAGCGCGGACCCGCGCGGATCCGAGCCGGCAGGCCTCAGGCGAGACCGTGGGCCTCGAGGAGCCCGTGGTCGCCGAGGATGCGCTCGGGAGTACCGTCGGCGACCACGCGGCCCCGCGCCATGACCACCGCCCGGCCGCACAGCCGCGCGACGAAGTCGAGGTCGTGGGTGGCGATGAGCTGCGTGCGCCCGATCCCCTCGAGCAGCGCCATGAGCTCCCGGCGGCCCCGCGGATCGAGCGCGCTGGTGGGCTCGTCGAGCACCAGCACCTCGCACCCCATCGCCAGGACCGAGGCGAGGGCCACCCGCTTCTTCTGACCGACGCTGAGGTGAAACGAGGTGCGCTCACCGGCGTTCGGCAGCCCGACCGCGTCGAGAGCGTCGGCGACGCGGGCGCGGACGTCGCTCTCCGCGAGGCCGAGGTTCCGCGGACCGAACGCGACGTCGTCGAACACGGTCGGGCAGAAGAGCTGATCGTCCGGGTTCTGGAACACCAGCCCGACGCGCCGCCGGATCTCGCGCAGGTTGCACTTCTCGACGGTCATGCCGAGGATCGAGACGCTCGGCGAGCACGCCAGGATGCCGTTGAGATGAAGCAGCAGCGTCGACTTCCCCGCGCCGTTCGCGCCCAGCAACGCCACACGCTCACCCGCGGCCACGCGCAGCTCGAGCCCGTCGAGGGCGCGCGTCCCGTCGGGGTATGCGAAGGCGAGCGACTCGATCGCGACCGCTGGCGCCGTCACCGCACCCCCAGCCGAAACACCAGGAAGAGCGCGACGATCCCCGCGGCGACCGCGGGATCGAGCAGCCTGAGCGGCGCGCGCGTGAGCCTCGGCGGCCGCCCCTCGTAGCCCCGCGCGAGCATCGCCAGGTGGATGCGCTCGGCGCGCTCGTAGCTACGCAGGAACAGCATCGCGATCATCTGGCCGATGGTGCGCGCCTGCGCGAGCGTGCGCCCTTCCCATCCGCGCGAGTCACGCGCCCGCCGCATGCGCAGGACCTCGTCGGCGAGCACGAACGCGTAGCGGTACGTGAAGCTCGTGAGCATCACCAGCACCGCGGGCGTACGCAGGTCCTCGAGCGCGCGCAGGATCCGCTCGAAGGGCGTGGTCCACGTGAGCAAGCTGAGCGTGAGCACGCCGAAGACCGCCTTCCACAGCACGTTCCAGAACACGACGAGCCCGGCGCGATGGACACGCAGCGCACCCACGCCGAAGCTCGCGGCCCCGCCCGAGGGGTCGGGAAGGAAGGGCACGAAGAGCGCGATCAAGGCGACGAACGGGACCACCGCCGCGAGCCGCGTGACGATCACGTGGGGCGAGATCCGCGACCAGATCGCGAGCAGCCCGAGCATCGAGAAGTAGCAAGCCGCCGCCATGAAGGACTCGGGGGGTGTACTGACCGCGATCACGACCATCGCGAGCGCGGTGGCCAGCTTCACCCGGGCGTCGGCGCCCGCGATCCAGGCCGGCACGTCGCTCGCGAGGTGCGCATGCGGCTGCGGGTGGGCGTGATCGTGGAGGTGGATCCCGCTCACGGCTGCTTGCGCTCGTCGTCGCGCCTCTTGGCGCGCACCATCATCTTCGCGATCGCGTAGCTGCCGAAGAACATCACCGCGAGCCCGATCACTCCCGTGATCGCGATCATCTTCTTCTCGTCCTCGACCGCCGGCACCTGATAGCCGACGAAGGGCGAGTCGCTCTCCGACTTCTTCGCGGGCTCCGGCACCGTGACCTCGTTGTCGGCGAGCACCTTCTCGAGCCCGTCGGGCTTGCTGGACGCGAACGGCGCCACGAACGCGGCGAGGAGCAACGTCACGCCGAGCGCGACGCCGATGAACGTCCGATCCCGTCGATCCACGAGAGACCTCCGCCGCTCAGGTCGCGGCCGGTGAGAGCGCCGCCGCGGGTGGGGCGAGACGCCGCCACGCCTGGATCAGGTCGGGCCGCGCGACCATCACCGTCGACACCACCACGCTGGTGATGAGCGCCTCGCCGATGCCGATGAGCGCGTGGACGCCGACCATGGCGGCGAGGGCGACCCCCATCGGCATCTTGCCCGACAGGCCGAGCTCGACCGCACACGCCGCGGCGCCGCCGACCACCGCGCACCACGAGGCGATCGCCACCGCCGCGAGGAACGTCGTGCGGCCACGCGGCAGCACCGCGACCAGCGCACGGAAGATCGCGTACCCGCCCACCGCTCCGACCAGCCCCATGTTGAAGAAGTTGCTCCCCAGCGCCGTGATGCCACCGTCGGCGAAACCCAGGCACTGGACCAGCAGCACCAGGAACAAGATCAGGCACGCGTTGGCCGGTCCCAGCATCACGGCGCTCAGCACCCCGCCGAGGAAGTGGCCGCTGGTGCCGCCGGCGATCGGGAAGTTGAGCATCTGAGCCGCGAACACGAACGCCGAGGTGACCCCGAGCAAGGGGACCTGGCGCTCCTCCAGCGTGCGGCGCGAGCGCGCCACCGAGACCGCCACCGCCACACCCGAGACCAGGTACGTCGCGGCGTTGATGGGACCGCTCACCAGACCGTCGAGGATGTGCATGGGGCGCTCGTCGTGCGTTCGGCCGTTCATACGACCGAATCGTTCCTCATACGGACGATCGTACCACCCGGATGATTCGACTGGCCCGGCCCATCTCGTCAGTCCAGGTCCTGCCCGGTGGAGCTGGTCGAGAGCGAGGCGTGCAGCACGCCCTTCTGCTGGCGCAGCAGATCCGCGAGTTGACGGATCTCGCGCGCCCGTCCGCGCATCAGGATCGTCTCCGCGCACAGGTGCTCGTCGAGGTGCACGTGCGTCACCGCCAGCACCTTGGTGTGGTGGTGGTGCTGCAGCTCCGTCAGCTTCTGGGTGAGCTTGCGCTTGTGATGGTTGTAGACGAGCGTCACCGTGCCGACCGCATCCTCGTTCCCGTCCCACGCCTGCTGGACGAGGCGCTCGCGGATCATGTCGCGGATGAACTCGGATCGGTTGGTGTAGCGGCTCGACTCGACCAGCTTCTCGAGGCGCTTCATGAGCGACTCCTCGAGCGACATCGTGACACGTACCAGCTTGGACATCGTCCCCTCCTTCGACCGCACCGATCTCAGCCGGCGCCGGCGCAGCCGTCGACGCGCCCCCGATCGGCGGCCGATCCGCCGCCACCGTCGTTCTCGAGCGTGGCCCAGCCGCGGCTGCGGCGCACCGCACCGTCGGGCGCCACCGCCAGCACCTCGACCCCGGGGTGGGCGTCGGCCCACGCGACCGCGCGCTGCGCTCCCATCACGAAGAGCCCCGTCGCGAGCGCGTCCGCGCGGGTGCCGTCGCCAGGCGTGACCACGGTCACCGCCCGCGCCCCCCGCGCGGGGCGGCCGGTGCGCGGGTCGAGCAGGTGGTGGTAGCGCACGCCGTCACGCTCGAAGTAGCGCTCGTAGTCACCGCTGGTGTGGACCGACGCGTTGCACACCCGGATCGTCGTGAGCGTGATCTCCAGCCTGGACGGGTCGCGGATGCCGACCGGCGTGGCCTCCGCGGCGGGCGAGCCGCCGTGGAAGACCGCCAGATCGCCACCCGCGTTCACGACGCCCGAGGTGACGCCTTCGGCGCGCAGCAGGTCCACCGCCCGATCCACGGCATAACCCTTGGCGACCCCGCCCAGTCCGATCCGGGTCTCGGCGTCGGCGAGGCGCACGGTGCTCCGGGCACGATCGAGCACGACGTTGCGGAAACCGAGGTGGGGCAGCGCGGCGCGGATCTCGGTATCGCTCGCGATCCGCTCGTTGCCCGCGGCGAACGACCAGTAGCGCCCCACGGTGCGGTACGTGACGTCGAACGCGCCATCCGTCTCGGCGCTCACGGCGCTGGCGCGGTCGAGGAGGTCGAGGACCTCGGCCGCGGCCGTGACCGGGGCGCCCTGGGCGCGCTCGTTCAGCTCCCAGATCACGCTTCCCGGCTTCCAGTCCGTGAACACCCCCTCGACGCGCTCGAGCTCGGCGAAGGCCTTCTCGCTCGCGGCGACGAGCCGCTCGCGGCTGGCGCCCGCGAGCTCGAGCACCATCTCGGTGCCCATCACGTACCGCCCGCGCACCAGGCGGGTGGCGGATGCGCCGCCGATGCCAGGCGCGCCGGACGAGGCAGGCGTCCCGGGCGAAGACCCCACGCGCGCACAACCGCTCGCCGTCGCGAGCGCGACCACGAGCACCAGCCGAAGCCGGGATCGGCGGACGCCCACGACGCGCTTACTTGGAGAGCTTTCCCTTCTTCATGTTCCGGCCATAGAAGATCTCGTCCATCTCGTGCTGGAGGCGCTCACGCACCATGCCAGCCTCGCGCGGTCCGAGGTCGTTGGCCGACATGCCGAAGAGATAGTTGTCGAGGACGAAGTCCTTCACCCGCATCCGGGTGTGGAAGAGGTTCTCCTGGTACACGTTCACGTCGACGCGGTCGTAGCGCTCGCGCGTGTCGTCGGAGAGGAAGTTCTGGATGCTGGTGAGGTCGTGATCGACGAAGTGCTTGACCCCCTTGATGTCGCGCGTGAAGCCGCGGATCCGGTAGTCCATGATCACGATGTCGGAGTCGAACGAGTGGATCAGGTAGTTGAGCGCGCGTAGCGGCGAGATGCGGCCGCAGGTGGACACGTCGATGTCGGCCCGGAAGGTGCTGATGCCGTTGTCCGGATGCGATTCCGGGTACGTGTGCACCGTGATGTGGGACTTGTCGAGATGCGCGACCACCGCCTCGTGGAGCGGCGGGCGATGGGGTGCGCGGAGCGGGCCAGGCATCTCGTCCTGGCCGGCGGCGCTCACGAGCGCCTCGGAGGTGGTCGGCTCCTCCGAGATCAGCATCGTCACCGAGGCGCCCTGCGGATCGTAGTCCTGGTGCGCGATGTTGAGGATGCTGGCGCCGATGATGTTCGCCACCTCGGTGAGGATCTGGGTCAACCGCTCGGCGTCGTAGGTCTCGTCGATGTAGGCGATGTAATCGCCCTGCTGGTGCTCGCTGGTCGCGAAGTTGATGTCGTAGATGTTGAAGCTCAGGGTCTTCGTCAGGTTGTTGAAGCCCTGCAGCTTCAGTCGCTTCTTCTGCATGCCGCGAATCCTCCGAGGGCGAACCGCGCAACCTCAGGGAGGGCCGCCGAACGGCGGCCGGTCATCCGGCAAGCATAGTTGGAAACGCGGCGTGGTGACTCGCGGCGGCACGACGTGGCGCAGCGGCCCGCGCCGCGCTCTTCGCGACGGCGAGGAGCGCGGGCGGACCGCCTGCATTCCGGTCCGCCGTGCGAAGGCTCAGCGAGCCCAGGGCCGGTAGCGCGGTCGCGAGGAGGTGCGCGTCGCCTTCACGACGGCGCGCGCGGCGCGGCCGCCGACGTCGACGAGCGGGTACGGAAACGCGATCGACGCGTCGATCTCGTAGGCCGCGCGCTTGCCGGACTCGATCGCGCCCTGGATCCAGCCCGCCCACACCGAGGTGTGCTCACCGGCGAAGTGGACGCGCCCCTCGGCCACGCCGGCGACCGAGAGGAACGAGGCCTGTCCCGGCAGCAGGTCCGTCCACGCCCCCTTCACGTAGGGGTCGTCGCCCCACACGTACTCGGAGTAGCCGGTCAGCTGGTCGCGGATCTGCGGGTAGAACGCCTCGATCTGCGCCAGCGTGTACTCCTGGCGCCGGTCGGCGGCGATGGCCGCGAACACCTCGGCGTTCTGGTACTGCATGTAGGCCTGGATCATGCCGGTGTCGCCACCGACGGCGGAGCCCAGGTCCCACAGCCGCTCGATCGGCGTGTCGGTCTTGGCGATCTTGAGCCCGCCGATGCCCTCGTCCTTCCAGAACCGGGTCGCGGTCGAGAGGCACGCGCGCGAGGCCGGCATCATGTAGAGCTCCGAGATCACGCGCTGTTTCTCGCTCGAGAAGCCCGGCGTGACCTCGATGTCGCGGAGGATCGAGAACGGCAGCGTGCAGACCACGTGCTCGGCAGTCACCGAGCGGGTCTTGCCGCCCTGCTCGTACGTCACCTTCACCGAGCCCGTGCCGTGATCGATCGCTCGCACCGCCGCGCCGAAGCGGATGCGTTCGCCGAGGCGGCTCGCGAGCGCCTGGGGGAGGAGGTCGTTGCCGCCCTTGATGTGGAAGGTCTTGTCCCAGTTCTGGTCGGCGACCTCGAGCACCATCCAGGCGAGGGTGCCGATCTTGAAGATCTCCGAGCCCTGGTCGGAGGAATAGAGTCGCAGCCAGTCCTCGCTGGCTCCCTGCTGACGCAGGAAGTCGACGTAGACGAGGTCGTCGAAGGCCTCGAGCGCGCCCGGCGCAGGGAACGTTCCCTCACGGATGTTGCCGAACAGGTCGAAGTTGGCGGCGATGTAGTCCTCCCACATGCCGAGGCCCTTCTCCTGCTCGACCGGCTTCATGTCGAGCGGATACGCGTCTCCTTCCCGGTGGACGAAGCGGTTGCCCTTCAGGAAGTAGAGCGAGTCGCCGGAGTCGAACTCCTCGAGCTCGAGGCCGAGCTCGTCGACGTAGCCCAGGGTCTGCTCGTGGACGTCGGGGATACGGGTCGCACCGAGCTCGCCGTAGGCACCGCCCGGGAAGCCGCGCGACGTGAGCACGCGACCCCCGACCCGTTCCTGCGCTTCCAGCACCGTCACGCGGTGGCCAGCCTTGCCAGCTCGAAGGCGGCGGTGAGCCCCGCCATGCCGGCGCCCAGCACCACGATCTCCTCCGACTCACCACCGCCGGAACCGTCGTCGCCGCATCCCGGCAGAACGAAGCTCGCACCCGCCGCCGAGGCGAGGCGCAGGAAGTCGCGTCGAAGCATTCCGTTTCGCATGCTGTCTCCTGGCGGCGAAGGGGCCCGGGACATTACCGAACGAGCGCGTTCGAAATCACCTCCTTATCGGTCGAATCGCGATGTCCACACGCTTGACAGGCGGGCGACGATCGTCGCGAGCGCGAACGCTGGTGGCCAGGGACGGAGTCGAGCCGCCGAGCCTGACCCACTCGCGTGCGTCGCCCGTTCGGAGGGCCCGGCTCCTGCCGGGCCAGCGATACGAGACTCCGCAGCGCCGCCGAGGCCGACTCGATCCCGGGAGGGCCACCACCCCCAACGCGCTTCGCGGGCGCCACGCGCCGGTAGAGCACGGCGCGAGCGCGAACGCTGGTGGCCCCGCTCGCAAAGAATTCGAACCGCGGCCGAGGTCGCGCTCGGGTGCTGCTGCTGGAACCCGACGAGGCGCCCCTGTACCAGCAGATCGCGGCGAAAGCCGTACACCTGCGGAACTCGGCTCGAGCCTCACGGACAGCGGGCGCGCTCCAGGCGTGTCTCGGTTCGTCACGCGAGCGGCACTTCCGTGGCTTGGTGGACCCGACAACGGGACCGACCGAGCCGTGCCGCGCCGACTGGACACCCACTCCAGTTACGTTTTATACATGAGTCGTAATATGCTCTTAGCGACTCATACATAAGACATTATCATGCGATCCTCCGTCACCGACGTGCTGCCGCAAAGCGTCCGGCGCTCGCTCGTCAAGCTCGGCACGGACATCTCCACCGCGCGCCGGAAGCGCCAGACCACCACACGGATGATGGCCGAGCGATTGGGCGTATCGAGGAGCACATATCTGCGAGTCGAGAAGGGTGATCCCACCGTATCGATGGGTGCATACGCCATGGCGCTCTTCGTACTCGGCTTCGGCGATCCTCTCGGCGACCTGGTCGACGCGCGCCGCGATCAACAGGGTCTGCTGCTCGATGAGCAGCGGCTGCCGAGGCGAGTTCGTGTGAAGAGCGAGCCCACCGCCCTATGAGGCGAACGATCGGCATTTCTCTCGGCGAGGGCGCCCGCTCGCTGGGCGTCATCCGCTACGACTCCCAGGGCGCGAGAGAAAGCGCGGTCGTCGAGTACGACGCGGCGTGGCTTGCTGCGCCCGACCGCTTCACCATCGACCCGACGCTCGCGCTCGTCGCCGGACCCCAGTTTCACCGCAAGGCCTCTGACGGATCCCTGTTTCATTCGGCCATCGCCGACACCGAGCCGGACGGTTGGGGACGCCGCGTCATCCTCCGTGACTACGCGAAACGTCGGCAAGAGGCTCGCCACTCGGGGAAGCGCGTCGAGCCTCAGCGCCTGAACGCTCTCGACCTTCTCCTCGCGGTCGACGACTTCAGCCGGGTCGGAGCGCTGCGCTTTCGAGATGAAGCAGGCTCGTTCCAGCGCGCGCCGGAAGAGGGCCGCCGCACGGCCCCGCCGCTCATCGAGCTGGGGCATCTGCTCGCCGCCTCTCGAGCGGTCGAGATGAACCTCGAGACCGCCGCCGACCTCGCGTACCTACGCGGTCGAGGCACCTCGCTCGGCGGCCTGCGGCCGAAGTGTACCGTGGTCGATGACGAGGGAAGGCTCGATCGGCAAGTTCCCGAGCGTCGCCGACGAGCGTGCCGTGACCAAGGGTGAGGTTCTGACGATGCGGCTCGCCGCTCGTGCCGGTATCAACGCGGCGGGCGCGCGGCTCGTCGACAGCGCAGGCACCCCGGTTGCTCTCATCCGCCGGTTCGATCGGTCCGAACGCGGCCAGCGACTGATGTACGTGTCGGCGGCCACGATGCTTGGCGCCGAGCCGAGCGCCCCGGACGTGCACTCCTACACCGAGATCGTGGACGCGTTGCGTGTGCACGGTGCGGAGGCTCAGACCGACATCGAGGAGCTGTGGCGGCGGATCGCATTCTCGATCCTGGTCACCAACGTCGACGACCACCTCCTCAATCACGGATTCCTGCACGTCGCTTTCGGGAAATGGCGCCTTTCGCCTGCCTTCGACCTCAATCCGTTCCCCGACCGCGTCCGCGAGCTGAAGACGTGGATCTCCGAGGAGGCGGGCCCAGAAGCTTCCGTGGAAGCGCTACTCTCGGTCACGCCCTATTTCCGCATACCGGCGGTCCGCGCACGGGAGATCCTCACCGAGGTCGAGCGTGCGGTTGCTCGCTGGCGCAAGGAAGCTCGAACGATCGGGATGACCCCTGCCGAGATCGAGCCCTTCACGGATGCGTTCGAGCACCCCGAACGCGCGGTGGCACAGGGCCGTTCCCGAAAACGCAGCGCGAAGAGCGCATGAGGCTCGGCGCCATGCGCCGGTAGAGCACGGCGCGAGCGCGAACTCTGGTGGCCAGGGACGGAGTCGAACCGCCGACACGGGGATTTTCAGTCCCCTGCTCTACCGACTGAGCTACCTGGCCGTGTCGACGAGGCGCGACACGAAAGCGGGCAAAGTATGCAGCGCGCGAGGCGCGCGTCAAGGACCGCTGCCGGCCGCACGCGGCGCTCGGCAGCGGCGCCGCGTTCGGCCACACTCCCCGCCGCCATGTCCCGTCCCGAGCTCGACACCTACCTGGAGCGGATCCTCACCGCGCGCGTCTACGACGTCGCCATCGAGACGCCGCTCGATCCCGCTCCGCGCCTGAGCCACCGCCTCGGTAACACCGTGCTGCTCAAGCGCGAGGACCTGCAGCCGGTCTTCTCGTTCAAGATCCGTGGCGCCTACAACAAGATCGCGCGCCTCGCGCCCGAGGTGCGCGCCCGCGGCGTGGTGGCGGCCTCGGCGGGCAACCACGCGCAGGGCGTGGCGCTCGCGGCGAAGCGCTTCGGCTGCCGCGCGGTCATCGTCATGCCGGCCGCGACCCCACGCATCAAGCACGAGGCGGTCGCGGCGCTCGGCGGCGAGGTCGTGCTGCAGGGCGACACGTTCCAGGAGGCGGCAGAGTGCGCCAAGGAGCTCGCCGAGGCGCGCCACATGGCGTTCATCCACCCGTACGACGATCCCGACGTGATCGCCGGCCAGGGCACGATCGCCCTCGAGATCCTGCGCCAGCACCGCGACCCGATCGACGCGATCTTCGTGTGCGTGGGCGGCGGCGGACTGGCGAGCGGTGTCGCGCTCTACGTGAAGCGGCTCTACCCGGAGGTGAAGGTGATCGGCGTCGAGCCCGAGGACGCCGCCACCCTCCACTCGGCGCTCGCCGCGGGCCATCCCGTCGACCTGCCCGACGTCGGCCGCTTCGCCGACGGGGTCGCGGTGAAGCGCATCGGCGACGAGACGTTCCGCATCTGCCGCGAGCTGATCGACGAGGTGATCCTGGTCTCCACCGACGCGATCTGTGCCGCGATCAAGGACGTCTTCGAGGACACCCGCTCGATCCTCGAGCCCGCAGGCGCGCTCGCGGTCGCGGGGCTCAAGGCGTGGTGCGCTCGCGAAGGAGCACGCGACCGCACCCTGGTGGCGATCGCGTCGGGCGCGAACATGAACTTCGACCGGCTGCGCTTCGTCGCCGAGCGCGCCGAGCTCGGCGAGCAGCGCGAGGCCGAGCTCGCGGTCACGATCCCCGAGCGGCCCGGTGCGTTCCTGGACCTGAGCCGCGCGGTCGGCGACTGCGACGTGACCGAGTTCAACTACCGCCGCTCGGACGCGGCGCGCGCCCACGTGTTCGTGGGTGTGGCGGTCTCGGGGCCAGCGGAGACGCGCGCGCTGTGCGAGCGCCTCGGCGCGGCGGGCTTCGAGGTCCTCGACCTGTCGGCGAACGAGCTCGCCAAGAACCACCTCAAGCACCTCGTCGGCGGCCACGCCCCGCGCGGCGAGAGAGACACCGAGCGGCTCTTCCGGTTCTCGTTCCCCGAGCGTCCCGGGGCGCTCAGGCGCTTTCTCGAGCACCTCTCGCCCCACTTCGACATCTCGCTCTTCCACTACCGCAACCACGGCGGTGACGTAGGACGCGTGCTCGCCGGCTTCCGGCTCACGCCCGAGCGCGAGAGCGAGCTGGCCGCGCACCTCGCGGCCCTCGACTATCCGTACGTCGAGGAGACCGCGAACCCGGCGGCGAAGCTCTTCCTCGCGTGATCGCCGGCCCGCCGGGAGGCGGGCCCTCCAGACCGGGTGCGAATCGCCCTTCCGCAATCGACGATCTCGCGATGCCAGCGCCCGCGCGTATCGCCGGGCACGCGGCGCGTGCCCCTCCGACGCCGTGATCGACCGTAGGGGCGGGGCCTGCCCCCGCCCGCGCCGCCGCAGGAGGCGACCCTCCGCGGCCCGCCAGCGCGCGGGCCTTCCGACGGCCGGCCGGCGCGCGCGCTGGCGGGCGACGGCGCGGCCGCGCTCCAGGACGAACGGCGCGCTCAGAGCGAGTCGCTGGGCTTGGTGCGGACGACCGTGGTGCCCGCGGCGTAGTCGTGCCAGGCGCGATGCGGCTTGCGCAGCGCCCACAGGAAGCCGATCCCGAGCAGCGACGACGCGACGTACGCGACGGTCCGCACCAGCGAGCGGCCCACGCTCGGCGCGCTTTGCCCATCCGGGCCGACGACCTTGAGACCGACCATGGCCTTGCCGAGCGTCGCCCCCGTCCAGGCATGCGAGACGCTGAAGTACACGACGCCGATCAGCGCGAGCAGCAAGTTGAAGGCATCGTCCAGCACCTGGAAGCTGCGTACGAAGTCGATCGCCTGATAGTCGGTGGTGCCGAACGCGATCACGCCGAGCAGCACCGCGATCACCGCGGTCGACGCGACGATCGCCGCATCGACGGCGAACGCGATCGCGCGGCCGGTGAACGGCGCGACCTCGTCGAGTCCCTCGGCGCTGGTGTCCGCGGTCTCGTCGATGTCATCGAGGAGGTCGGGCTCCGCGACATCGTTCCAGCCGCGCCGAGGCGCGCGGGCCGGCTCGGTGTCGAGCCACCGCGACGGCGGCGGCTCGATGCGGGTCTCGCTCGGCGGCGGCGTGACCACGGGAGCAACCACCGCGCGAGGCGCCTCGCGGTCGAGGTCGCGGGTCACTTCGCGGGCGTTCACGCGCGGCTCGACCCGCGGCGGCTCGCGAAACGGCACCGCGCGGCGCGGCGGCTCCGCGACCGGCTCGGGATCGGGGAGGCGAGGCGCACGCGGGGCCACCGGCGGGGGGGGCGCTTGCGCGTCGAACGCCGCCCAGTCACGAGCGCGTGCGGCACGCAGCTCGTCCCAGTCGATCGTGGCGCGCTCGGCGCCGCGGGCGGCGCCGTCGCCGGCACGCGTCCCCTCCTCCGCGGGAGGCGGTTCGGTCGCCGCGGGCGCCGTGCGCTCGATCACGAACGTGGCGAAGGCCGGCCGGTGGCTGGGATCCGGGTCCGCGGCCTCCACGTCACTCGATTCGAAGTCCGCGGCGTGCGGGTCGAGCTCGAGGTCGCCAGCGAGCTCGGCCGGGTCGAGCGCCCACGCCGCCTCGCGCGCGGTGGGGACGAGCGGCTCGTCGCCGCGCGGGACGGTGGTGCTGACCGGGTCGCTCGGCGCGGTGCCGAAGTCGATCGCCGGCGCTGCCCGCGCCGTCTCGAGGGGCTCGTCCTCGAGGTCGAAGTCGAGGTCGTGCGCTGGACCGCGCGGCGGCGGTGCGGCGTCGTCGAGCTGGGTCTCGGCCGTGTCCATCCAGGTCCGCGCCGGGCGAGAAGACGCGTACGGGTCGGTGGTGGTGCTCGCGCGTGGGCGCGTCGGGCGCTGCTCGAACGCGGCGATGTCGCCCGCGAGCTCGTTGGTCAGGTACGCGATGGTGTCCAGGGCGCCGGGATCCGACGACGACGAGTGCAGCGGCAGATCGTCGTCCTCGAAGGCGTCGAGCTCGGGAGCGCTCCGCATCGGCTCGGCGCGATGCGCCGGGCTGGCGGGCGGGGGCGTCGCCGTGAACGTCGGCGCGGGCGGCGCTGCGGGGATGGGCGCGGGCGGCGGCGCCGGCGCACGGTGGGCCGTGCGCGCTGCGGGCTCGAACAACGCTGGCTCGCGCTCGCCGAGGATCTCGGGCTCGAGTCGCGGCGGCTCGCTCTGCGTCCGCGCCGAGCGCGGTGCGTCGACCGGCGGGCGGACGCCGCGGCGATCGAACGTCGGGACGTCGAGGTCGACCGTCGACTCCGCCGCGCTGTCCGCGCTGGCACGCGCCAGGACGCTGCTCGGCGACTTGGGACGAGCCGGGCTCTCCTGGGGCGCCGAGCGGTTCGAGCGCGGGGGCGGGGTGAGCGAGCTGAAGAGGTCGGGCTCGCGGGTGTCCTCGCGGCCGAATCGATCCTCGGGCTTGGGCGGCTCGATGACCCGCGGACCCGCCGACGAGCGTGTCGCCGGCTCGTCCCAGGTCATCTCGACGATGCCGTCGAGGTGGGAGCCAGGCGGAGGGGTGACCCCTTCCGGACCCGGTCGTTTACCGCGGTTGCGTCTGGACACGGATGGAGTCGTGCGAATATCGCCGAAACGAACGCGCCAAGCGTAGCCAAGGTGTTGCGTCCGGTCAAGAAGAATTTCCTCGAGCAAGCTCCGGGCTGAAACCCGGAATCCCTAGGGAATCCGAGAATCCCACAGCTTCGGGTCCGCCCGACCCCAAGCGGTTGTGGTGCGGGGCACCGCAACCCCCTACGGCCGCTTGGCGAGCCCCGACCCGGCGAGTACCTCGGCCAGGCCCGAGCCACCTGGATCCGGCGCCTGGGGAAGCCTTCGGGTGCCTGGGAGCCTGGCGCGTAGGGCGCGCAACAGGCTCCCCTAGTCGACGACCACCTCCGCCGACTCGGGACCATCGTCGTCCGCGTCCCCCTCGCCGCTCGAGCCGCGTGCGGTGCCACCCACCTCGCGCGGCCGGCCGCCGGGTCCATCTCCCTCGGGAAACAGGATCCGAGCCGCCGCCACGGCGGCGATCGCCGCGGTCTCGGTGCGTAGGATGAAGGGCCCGACGTGGACCGGCACGAAGCCCTCGCCGGTCGCGATCTCGACCTCGTCCCGGGTGAACCCGCCCTCGGGACCGACCAGCATCACCAGCGGCTTGGCCTGGTCCCACTCGCCGAGGGCGCTCGCCAGCGAGGTCTGGTGCTCGCCCTCCCACAACACGAGCCGGGTCTCGCCTCCCGCCAGCGCGTCCAGGACGTCGCGGAACGGCTCCGGCGCGCGCACCGGCGGCACGTGCGCACGGCCGGCCTGGCGCGCCGCGTCGGTGGCGATCCGCTCGAGGCGATCGATCCGCACCGGGTCACCGCCCGGGCGCGGCACCGCCACCGTCCGCTCGCTGGTGAAGAGCCGAACCTCCGACACGCCGAGCTCGGTGACCTTCTGGATCGCCAGGTCGGTGTGGGAGCCGCGCGCGAGCGAGAAGAGCAAGATCACCCGCGGTCCTTCCTCGCGCGGCGCCGTGAAGTGGTGCTGCTCGATGCGCACCTGGACCACGTGCTTCTCGAGGCGCTCGATCGGCCCCACCCACTCGTTGCCGTCGCCGTCGAAGAGCTCGACGATCTGCCCTTGCCTGAGGCGCAGCACCGAGCGCACGTAGTGCGCGGCGTCGCCCTCGAGGATCGCGCTCTCGCCGTGGATGTCGGAGCGCTCGATGCGAAAGCGCCGCACCTTCATCGCCGGCCTCGACTCGCCGCGCCCGGCTTCGCGCGCCCCGGCTTCGCGGCGCGGGCCTTCGAGGCGCCGGCTGGCGTCTTCCTCGCGGGCGCGCGCCGCAGCGCGAACGACGACCAGTCACCGTCGCGCAGCGGCGCTCCGGCCACGAACCCGCGCTTCACGAAGAGCCGTCGCACGTCGTCTTCCTCGGCGCGGGTGATCCCCGCGACCACCAACGTACCGCGCTCGCGCTCCACCCGAGCGGTGAGCACGTCGGCAAGCGCCGCGAGTGTCGGCGCGGTGAGGTTCGCGAGCACCAGCGGATGGCGTCCGGTGACCGTCTCCGGTCCTCCCGCGACGAGGGCGATCCGCTTCTCGACGTGATTGCGAGCCGCGTTGCGGCGCGCCTCGCGGACACTCTCGACGTCGGCGTCGAGGCCGATCGCCTCCGGCACTCCGAGGTGGAGCGCCGCGATCGCGAGCACCCCGCTTCCCGTGCCCACGTCGAGCACCTTCGCCACGCGCGCGCCGCGCCCGCCGCCGAACATCCGCCGCAGGTGCCTGAGGCACACCCGCGTGCTGCCGTGCAGCCCGGTGCCGAACGCGTTCGCCGGCTCGATGCGCACGCACACGTCGCCGCGCTTCATCGGCACCCGCGCCCGCGGCCGCGCGATCCACAGCCCGTCCGCGACCTCCGCCGGCCGGAAGTGCTTCTTCCACATCTCCGCCCACGGCCGCTCGACCAGCGGCCGCACCAGCGCCGGCGCGCGCAGCCACCCGGGCGCCAGCTTCTCGATCTCGGCGACGATCGCGTCGGCGTCGACCTTCGGCGCCGCGTAGGCGCGGATCTCGACCGAGCCGCGGTCTTCCACGCCGAGCTCCTGCCACGCGCCCTCGGCGCCGAGCTCGGTGAGCCAGTACGCCGCGTCGTCGGCGACGTCGGGCGCGACCACGAGCACCAGCTCGCGCCAACCCGTGCGGGATCCCGGCTTGCGTGCGCTCACCGGCTGCCCAGGCGCTTCTTCCACAGCTCCTGGAGCGCGCGGTACCCGATCAGGTGGATGCCGAGCGTCTCGAGGCGGTTCTTGGTGGCGGTCGAGGTCACGTATTCGTAGTCGAAGATCCGGTCTTCCCACGGATGATCGTCGACCGCGACGTAGCAGAGCTCGCGCCACTCGTCGGTGTCGTCGGCGAGGTGGACGGCGATCTCGTGGACGCCCGGCTCGAGATTGGCGAGGTGCGCTTCGTAGAGGTCGAACTTGCTCTTCTTCCCACCGTCGGGCGCGTAGTACATCCCGAACGACTGGATGCAGGGCATGTCGTGAGCGGCGGCGACCTCGTGATAGAAGGGCGTTCGCACCGGCAACCCGTACTCGTGCCCGAGCTCGACCATCGCCTCGAAGAAGTCCAGCCGGTAGTGGAGCGGGCCCATGTGGTTGTCGAGGTGGGTCGGCTTCATGCCGAGCACCAGGGCGCGCTCGATCTGGGCGCGCATCTCGGTGCGCGCGTCCTCGACCGTGCCGTGCGCGACGGTGTCCTCCTCGCTCGGCCAGAAGAAACCATCGGGTCCGACCAGGCTCGGCACCGCGCCGGACCCCGCCACCGGCGCCCAGCGGTAGCGCCGCCACTCGCAGTTCACGGTCAGGTGCAGGCCGACGTCGAGCTCCGGGTTGGCGGCGGCGATGCCGGCCATCTCCGCGAACCACGGGCACGGCGGCATCGCCGTGGTGGTGCTGATCGCGCCCATCTCGAGCGCGCGCAGCGTCGCCATGTTGGCGCTGTGGCAGAGCCCCGAGTCGTCGGCGTTGATGATGAGGAGCTTCGCGTCGGGCGCGAAGCCGAGCTCTTCGGGAAGGGTCTTGGTGTCGGCCATGAGGAGCTTTCTAGCATCGTTCCCCGGAACGCGGCAGCGCGTGGGCGGGCGCGCGTGACGGCGTTCGCCGAGGTGCGCTCGTGAGCGGCGCGCGTCGGATCCGCGGGTGGCTCGCGATCGTCGCGATCGTGGCGCCGGTCGCGCTCTTCGCGCGCTGGTCGTGGTACCAGGACGGCCAGGGGCCGGCCTACCTGCCGTCGCCCGACGCGCTCGAGTACGCGGCCGCGGCGCAGTCGATCGCCACGGACGGCACCTTCCTGATCCAGGTCGCGCAGCATCGCGTCCGGCCGCGCTATTCGCCCGGCTGGCCGCTGGTGCAGGCGGTGGCGCTCGGGGCCGGGGTCGACGGCGCGGCGCTGTGGCGGCTCACGGCGCTCCTCGGCGCGGCGCTCGCGTGCGCGATCGCGGGCGTGACGAAGACGGCGCTCGAGATCACCTTCTCGTCCACCACGGCGGGCGGCGCATCCAGCGAGGAACCCGCGCGCCGCACCGCGCTCGTGGCCGGGATCGCGGCGGGGCTCGCGTGGGCGCTCTCGCCGCTCGCTGCCACCAGCGGCGGCACGGCGATGAGCGACGAGCCGACCGCGCTCGCGTGCTTCGTGGCGCTCGCGGCCCTCGGCCTCGCGCTCACGCGTCGCGATCCGGGGATCGGTGCGGCTCGCGCCGCCACCGCGCTGGCCCTCGGCGGCGGGCTCGCGGCGGGCTTCGCGCTCACGATGCGCGCGTCGAGGGGCTGCTCTGGCCCCGCCCTCGCCGGGCTCGCCCTCCACGCGGCGCGCCGCCGCGGCGTGCGGCACGTCGCGCGCGTGGTGGCGCTCGCCGCGCTCGGGGCGCTGCCGCCGGTGCTCGCGACGATGGCGGTGCTCGCCCGATCCGGGGTGTCGCCGTGGCGCTGGTCGGCCTACGAGCACTGGGCACCGGAGCGCTTCGGCGATCTCTCGGTGACCTTCAGCTGGACCTATGCGTGGGTCGCGAACCCGCACATCCCCGCGTACGTCGACGTGAGCCCGGTGGGCCAGCTCCGCGCCTACGGGCTCACCTTCCTGGGCTTCGCCGGGCCGCACAACTGGATGCGCTTCGGCACCGCGTGGCCGCTCCTCGGCTGGGCGGCGCTCGGGGTGCTCGCGGTACCGCCGCTCGCGCGGCGCGTGCTGGGCCGAGCGGGTTCGGCGGATCCCGCGGGAATCGACGAGACCGGCGATCGCGCGTCTCGTCGTGGCGCCGGTGGCGCGGACGCGCCCCTCGCCAGCCTCGGTGTCGGCGCCATCGCGGTCGCGCTGTGGTGCGTCACTCACTGGCTGGTGTTCGGCGCCTACTTCTACCCCGATCCACGCTTCGTGCTCGGCGCGCTGGCCTGGTGTCCGGTCGCCCTGGCGGTGGGGCTCGGCCGCCTTGCGATCGGCGGGGCGCACCCCCGCGCCCGATCTGGCGCGGTACTCGCCGCGAGCCTGGTGCTGGCGCTCCTCCTCGGCGACGCGTGGGCGCACCACCCGAAGCGGCGCATCTACGAACCGCGCAACGACGAGACCCGCGCCGAGCTGCACCGCTTCCTGGCGTGGGACGACGCCACCCGCGCGCGCGAGCGCGTTCCCTTCGACACCGTGCTCGCGCAAGCGCTCGGGTGGTTCCCGGCCTCGCGCGCGGCGCTCGTCTCGAGCTGGGGACCGCCGCCCGCGATCAAGCAGGCGAACCTCTTGATCCGCAGCGGCTACCTGCGTGCCGACGGCACCCGCAACGCCGCGGGCGCGAGCCTCGGTCCGGAGCGCCCGGTTCTCAGCACTCGGGAAGACCGCTGAAGCGTACGCCCAGCGCGCAGGGCTCGCTGCCGAGCCGCGCCAGCACCACGCTCTGGATCTGGTCGACCGAGATCGGCCCGAACGTCGTCGAGTCCTCGCTCAGCGGCCGGTTGTCGCCGAGCACGAACAGCGTCCCCGGCGGCACCACCAGCGGACCGTACCGGAAATCGGGCGGATAGCGCCGGGCGTAGCTCTCTTCGCGGCGGCCGCCGTTCACGTAGAGCGCCGCGTCGTGGATCTCCACGCGGTCGCCGCCCTGCGCGACGATGCGCTTGACCACCGGGATCTCGGAGCCGATCCACGCCGGCGGCTGGAACACCACCAGCTCTCCGGTTTCGAGCGGCGCGGCCGACCAGTCGCACGAGATCGTCAGCACCCGATCACCCACCACGAGGGTGGGCGTCATCGAGCGCGACACGACCTCGAACGTCTCGACGGGACGGCGTTCGGCGACCCAGCCCGACAGCCCCACCAGGCTCACCAGCACCAGCGCGTAGGCTGGCTGAAGTGGGCTCGGGTGGGGTTGCATCGGCATCCCTCGGTTCCTGGTCGGGCAGGGTCATCGTTGGTGGCGTCCCAACGTAGTCATCGACGTCCCGCGTGCTCCGCTTGAGGGTCGGCTCGCTTTCGTCCCCCGATCGCTCCGGCCCGACGGCGGTCCGCTTGGGACCACAGCCGCGCCTCCCCGGGCGCCTGGCGGCGAGCAGTGCGAAGCGCGTGCCAGCGACCCGGTCTCGCAGAGCCCTCCCAAACGGCCGGCGATCAGCCGCGTCGCGGATCACTCGCCGCGACCGCAGGTCTGCAATTTGTACGGTGGGAAAAAAACCGGAACGTGCCAAAGCGGGGAGACCACTCGGCCGGCTCGCGCCGCGGGGGGACGGAGCCCCCGCGCTACGAAGCCCACCGTAGCGACGGGGGTTCCATCCCCGTCGAGCCCGATGGAAAGCGTCACACCCGCAGCGCGACGCCAGGGGGGCTGGAACAGCCGCGCGGTTAGCAGCCCGCCTCCCACTCGATCCCCGCTCGAGCCACGTCTCGACTCGTCACCCGGCGCGTCGCGGCGCGACGCCACGAGCGAAGCGAGTGCCTCGGGGGTGGCCGCGAACAGGGATCGACGGTCCGTCGGCGAGACACCGGCGCGTATCGCCGGTCGCGCGGCGCGCGACCCTCCAGGCGGGCGGGGGGCTTGAAAAGCCCCCCGAAAAACTCAGAAGCGATAGTGCTCGACGAGCTTGTGCTTGTCGTGCTGGAACTCGCCGTCCCACAGCTCGGCGGCGATCGTGCCCGGCGACTTGCCACTCTGGAGCACGCGCCGGATGGGGTCGAGGAACGGCGCCTCGGTCATGTCGGGGTGCTCGCCGGGGCGCTGCCGGATCAACCCGTCGCGCGAGATGGCGAACAGGTCCCACGCCAGCTCGAGCAGCGTGCGACCGCGCACCTTCGCGCCGAGCCCGTCCCGCGCGACGTCGGTGAGCGACGCCTCGCGCTCCTCGCGGGTCCAGGCGCCGGCGAGCTCGAGCGCCTGCTCGCACGCGGTGCGGTCGTAGAGGATCCCCTTCCACAGCGCGGGGTGCGCGCAGTTGAGGTCCTTGTCGCAGCAATCGGCGCCGCGCACCTCGATGTAGCCCTTGGCGCGGACCTCGGGGAACAACGTGGTGAGGTGGTCGTTCCAGTCCGAGAGTCGCGCGCGCGTGCCATCCCAGCCGTTCTCCAGGAAGTGGCGGAACGGTGTGCCCGCGATCTCGCCGACGTAGCTGCCGCCACGGCGGATGAAGAACATCGGCACGTCGAGCGCCCACTCGATGTAACGGCGGTAGCCGAAGTCGGGGTCGAACACGAAGTGGAGGATGCCGGAGCGGTCCGGGTCGACGTCGCGCCAGATGCGCTGCCGCCAGCTCGCCCAGCCGACGGTCCTGCCCTCGACGATCGACGCATTGGCGTAGATCGCGCTCACGATCGAGCTCACCGCGGTGGCGGCGCGCATCTTGAGGACGAAGTCCTCCTCGCTCGCGTAGTCGAAGTTCGACTGCACCGTGCCGGTCTGCAGCATCATGTCGAGGCCCATCGAGCCGCGCGTGGGCAGGTACTTGCGCATGATGCGGTAGCGGGTCTTGGGTACCCACTGGACCTGATCCTTGGTGGCGAACGGCCGGTGGCCGACGCCGAGCCACAGGATGCCGAGCTCGTCGCCGAGGGCGCGGGTGAGGTCGCGGTGCTCGGTGAGCTCGGTGCAGGTCGCGAAGATGTCGCGCAGCGTGGCACCCGAGAGCTCGAGCTGCCCGCCCGGCTCGAGCGACACGCTGGTGCCCGCCTTCACGAGGGCGATGGTGTCCTCGCCCTCCTTGAAGCGCTCGAAACCGTAGCGGTCGACGAGGCGCTCGAACACCGCCTCGATCGAGGCCGGTCCGCTGTACGGCAGCGGCGACAGATCGGCGGCGACCAGGCCGATCTTCTCGTGCTCCATGCCGACCCGGAACGCCTCCGGCGCCTTCTCGGCGCGCCGGAAGGTGTCGACCAGCATGTCGACGCCCGTGACCTCGGGCGACTGCTCGGAGCCGCGATCGAGGGACATGGCCTCAGGGCTTGGCGGGAGCGGCGGGCGCCTTCTCCGGCGCCACCGCTGCGGCGGGGGCGGCGGCGGGCGCCGCGCCACCGAGGGTCTCGACGGTCTTGGCGGCGGCGGCCTTCACGTCCGCGTTGGCGTCCTTCTGCGCAACCTCGGTGAGCGCGGGCACGGCGCTCTTGGCCGCGGCGCCGAGCCGCGCCAGCGACTCGGCCGCGGCGCGGCGCACGTCCGGCATCGGATCGGCGAGCGCCTTGGTGATCGCCGGCACGGCCTCGGCGGCGTCGGGGCCGATCGCGCCGAGCGCCGAGATCGAGAGCACGCGCACCGCCGTCGTGCCGTCACCGACCAGCGGGATGAGCGCAGGCACCGCCTCCTTGGCACCCGCCCCCACGCCCGCGAGCATCGCCGCGGCGCGGCCACGCAGGTTCGGGTTCGGGTCCTTGAGCGCGGCGGTGAGCGCCGGGACCGCCTTCACGCCGAGGCTCTGGAGCTGCTGCACCGAGCTGTCGTAGTACGGGTCGCTCTGGGTCTTGAGGTGCTGGACCAGCTCCTCGGGCGTCGTCGGCGCCGCGGGAGCCGCGGGCGCGGGCACTGGCGCTGGCCCCTCGGCCGCGCGCGCGTGCGTCGCGCCGAGCGCCGCGAGCCCGAGCCCACCCACCAACGTCAGCGTCGCGATCCAACCGTTCCGGCCAGCCTTCGTCATGTCGATCGTCTCCCAGGGTTCAGCCGCCGCACCCTAACTCACTCACGGCCCGAGCGGCAGCGGATGTCGTTCGAAGAAGCGCCAGATGGCGTCGGTCGCGTTGAGGTCCTCGGTGGCGGCGCCGAGCGCCCCGATCTCGTAGCGCGCGCCCGGCCAGGTGTGGCCGCCGCCGCGGACGGTGCAGAGCTCGACGTCCGCGCCTCCCTGGCAGCTCGGATAGCCGGTGCACGTGACCTCGCCCTGCTCGAGGACCGCGTACGGCGTGAGCGCGCACCCGTTGCGGGCGCCCCACTCCGCGACCACGTCCGGGACGGACGCCGCGTCGTAGCTCGACCACCACCGGCCACCGCCGCGGAAGGGCGCGACGGGGTCGGTGAGCCCGTGGATGTGGAGCACCGGCACCGGGCGCGACGGGTGGCACGGCTCGACGTGGATCGCGCCCCCCACCGCGGCGATCGCGGCGATGCGCTCCGAACGCTGGCAGGCGAGCCGGTACGCGAACATGGCGCCGTTCGACATGCCGGTCGCGTAGATGCGCGCGGGGTCGACGCGCGCCACGCGCGCGAGATCGTCGAGGAGCACATCGACGAACGCCACGTCGTCGACCTCGTTGCGCTGCGCCGAGCCGCAACAGCCGCCCGCGTTCCACGACGGAAACCACCCGGTGCCCTCGGGATGCACCGCGAGGAAGCCCGCCGCGTCGGCCTTGCTGTCGAAGCCGGTGTAGGCGGCGTAGCTGTGGGCGTCGGCGGCCCAACCGTGGAAGTCGAGCACCACCGGGAGCGCGTGGTCGCCGGCGTAGCCGGGCGGCACGTGGACCAGGTACTCGCGCTCGCGATCTCCCACCATCACCGTGCGACTGAACGTCCCGGCGACGAGCGGCGTGGCGCCGAGCGCCTCCTTGGCCGGCCGCACCTTCACCGACCAGCCGCAGCCGGCGCCGACCGCACCGAGCAACGCGGCGCACGCGACGATTCGCCCGATTCTCATGCGACCCAACCCTAGCATCGAGATGGCGTCGAGCCGTGGGGCTGGCGGGCCGTCGCTTCGTCGACGGCCCCCGGGTCGATCGAGCGTCGCCGCGAACCGCGCTAGAGTCCGGGGAATGGCCGCTCCCGCCGCGCCGCCCGCCAGCGCGCCACTCCTGGTGGTCGACGACGAGATCCAGGCGGTGCGCAGCCTCGAGATCTCGTTCATGGACGAGCTCGAGGTGCTGACCGCCACCAGCGGCGAGCAAGCCTCGAGGTGCTCGCGCGCCGCCCCGACGTGGGCGTGATCCTGACCGATCAGCGCATGCCCGGCATGACCGGGGTGGAGCTTCTCGCGAAGCGCCGCGCGACCCACCCCGAGGCGGTGCGCGTCCTCCTCACCGGCTTCACCGACGTGGAGGCGCTCGTCGACGCGATCAACGAGGCGCAGGTCTACCGCTACGTCTCCAAGCCGTGGGAGCCGCGCGACCTCGAGCTGACCGTGCAGCGCGCGATGGAGCTGCACCTGCTGACGCGCGACCACCAGCGCCTCACCCGCGAGCTCGAGCTCGCGAACCAGCGCTTGCTGCGGGAGAACGTCGACCTGCGCCGCGCGATCACCGGCAAGCACCGCTTCGACGGCATCCTGGGCAGCAGCGAGCCGATGACGCGGCTCTTCGATCTCCTCGAGAAGATCGCGCGCTCCGACGCGACCGTGCTCGTCCAGGGGGAGACCGGCACCGGCAAGGAGCTGATCGCGCGCGCCATCCACGTGAGCGGCAAGCGCAAGGATCGGCCGTTCGTGGTGCAGAACTGCGCGGCGCTCACCGAGACGCTCCGAGAGCGAGCTCTTCGGCCACAAGCGCGGCTCGTTCACCGGCGCGATCGAGGACAAGAAGGGGCTCTTCGAGCTCGCCGACGGCGGCACCGTGTTCCTCGACGAGATCGGCGAGACCAGCCCCGCGCTCCAGGCGCGGCTCCTGCGCGTGCTCCAGGAGGGCGAGGTGAAGGCCGTGGGCGCGACCGCGATCAAGCGCGTCGACGTGCGGGTGGTTTCCGCCACCAACCGCGACCTCGCCGCGGAGGTGGCCGCGGGGCGCTTCCGCGAGGATCTCTTCTACCGTCTCAACCTGTTCACGCTCACCGTTCCGCCGCTGCGCGAGCGCACCGGCGACATCCCGGTGCTGGTCCATCACTTCGTCGAGCGGGTCGCCAGGAAGCTCGGCGTGCCGGCGCCGGCGCTGCGCAAGGACGCCCTCGAGACGCTGATCGCACACGGCTGGCCCGGCAACGTGCGCGAGCTCGAGAACGAGATCGAGCGCGCCGTGACGCTCGTGAGCGAGGGCGAGCCGATCGGCGTCGAGCTCTTCTCCGAGCGCGTGCGCGGCGCGGCGCGGGCGCTGCCCCCGTCGACGGTGGCGCCGTCCCCGGCCGCGCCGCTGCCCGCGGCGCCCGCGGGCGAAGGCGGCACCCTCAACGACCGCGTCGACGAGCTCAAGCGGGTGCTCATCGAGCGCGCGCTCCTCGTCCACGGCAACAAGTCGACGGCGGCCGAGGCCCTCGGCCTCACCCGCCAGAGCCTGCAGAAGATGATGCGCCGCCTCGGCATGCGCTGAGGTCCGTCTCACCATGAGCGTCAGCGACACCGTCCTCGAGGAGCGCCGCATGGCGGCCAAGCTGCTCGCGTTCGTGGTGGAGCTCGCGTGCCTGGCGACGGTCATCGCCGTGAGCCGGCACGCGTGGGGCTGGCTCGACCGCCCCTTCCCCGGCTTCCTGCTGCACCACGCCACCACGGTGGGCATGCTCACGCGCCCGGCGTGGAACGAGGGCGGGCTGGTGGTGCGCACCGGCGATCGCATCCTCGCGGTCGACGGGCGCGAGGTGGCGACCACCGCGGAGGTGCTCGAGCACGCCGCGTCGCGCGCGCCCGGCGCGCTGGTCCACTACCGGATCGAGCGCCCGAGCGGCGAGATCTTCGAGGCCACCCTCCCGGTGCGGGTCTTCTCCGGCACCGACCTGCTGCTCACGTTCGCGATCCACCTCGTCGAGGGCGTCTTCATCCTGGTGGTCGGGTTCGCGGTGTTCTTCCTCCGGCCCGGCAACGCGGGAACCCTCGCCTTCCTGATCTTCTGCCTCTTCACCGGCTGGTCGAGCATCACGGTGTTCGAGGTCGAGACCTCCGAGTCCGTCCTCGAGCCGCTCTTCTTCTTCGCCGGCGTGCTGCTGCCGGCGACGCTCATCCACCTCGGCGTGATGTTCCCGCGCGAGCGCCTCGAGCCCGAGCGCGCGCGCCGCACCGTGCTCGGCGCCTACGCCTTCTTCGGCGTGGCGGCGCTGCTCGCCTACTTCCCCACCCACGCCTGGTACCGCGCGTGGATCTGGGCCGAGCGCCTCGAGCACCTCGCGGCCGCCGGCGCCGGGATGTACTTCCTCGCCTCGATCTACCGCGGCGCGCGCAACATGGAGCGCGAGGCCCTCGAGCGGCGCCGCGCGATGGTGGTGGGGATCGGCGCGCTCGTGGGGCTCGTGCCGTCGGGGTTCGGGCTGCTCGCGGTGAGCGTGTGGCCCGAGCTCACCACCCCGTGGCTGCCGGCGCACTGGCTACTGCTGTCGGCGAACGTGTTCCCGCTCTCGGTGGCGTGGGCGATCGTGCGCTTCGACCTGTTCGGCGTGAGCTTCGTGCTGCGCCGCTCGGTCGCGTACGTGCTGCTCACCTCTCTCATGGTGGCGTCGTACGTCGGCGTGGTGCTGGTGGTGCACACGCTCTTCCACCCGCGCCTCGAGGTCACGCCCTACCTCAACACGTTCCTGGTCATCGTGTACGCGTTCCTCTTCCCGCCGGCGCGGCGGCTGGTGGTGGCGTTCGTCGACCGCACGCTCTTTCGCACGCCCTACGACTACCGCGAGGCGGTGCAGCAGCTCAGCCACGCGCTGGTGAGCGAGCTCGATCTCAACCGCATCCTCGCCGAGATCGACGCCACGCTGCGCGACACCCTCCAGCTCGACCGCGCGCTGGTGCTGGTGCGCCCCGAGCGTTACGGCTCGTTCGTCCACTACGGCGCGAGCCACGAGCCCGACATCGAGCTGGTGGCGACGAGCCCGCTGGTACGCATCGTGGAGCGCCGCGCCACCGAGCTCACCAAGTGGGAGCTGCGCGAGAACCCGCTCCTGCGCTGGGACCGCGCCGAGGCGCTCGAGGAGATCGAACGCCTGGGCGCCAACCTGCTGGTGCCGGCGAGCTTCAAGGGCGACACCGTCGCGATCCTGGCGCTCGGCGCCAAGCGCTCGGGGGCGCTCTTCAACTCCGAGGACCTGGCGCTGGTGCGGACGCTCGCCGACCAGGCGGCCATCGCGATCCACAACGCGCGCAGCTACCGCGACCTCGCGGCAGTGATGGCGGGGCTCGAGGGCGAGGTCGAGCGCCGCACCGGCGAGCTCACCGAGGCCAACGACGAGCTCAAGCGCACCCTCGCCGAGCTGCGCGAGATGCAGGGGCAGCTCCTGCAATCGAAGAAGCTCGCGTCGCTCGGCGAGCTGGTGGCGGGAGTCGCCCACGAGCTCAACAACCCGATCGGCTTCCTCTACGCCAATCTCGACCACATCGAGCGCTATCTCGCGCGGCTCAGGAACGGCGACGGCGACGCGGCGCGGAACCACGCGCTGCTCGCCGAGCTGATCGAGTCGTGCCGCGAGGGCGCGCGCCGCACCAAGGCGATCGTGCAGGACCTGCGCACCTTCTCGCGGCTCGACGAGCACGAGCGCAAGCCCATCGACCTCGACGCCGCGATCGAGACCACGCTCCGGCTGCTGGCGCATCGCTTGAAGGCCGGCATCGTGGTGGAGAAGGAGCTCGGCGCGCTGCCGCCGGTGCCGTGCTTCCCGGGGCCGCTCAACCAGGTGCTCATGAACCTGCTCGCCAACGCCTGCGACGCGGTCGGCGAGCGCGGCACGATCCACATCCGCACCCGCGCGCTGCCGAGCGGCGAGGCGCCCGAGCGGGTGGTGATCGAGGTGGAGGACTCGGGCGTCGGCATCCCACCGGAGAACCTGGAGCGGATCTTCGACCCGTTCTTCACCACCAAGGAGGTCGGCCAGGGCACCGGGCTCGGGCTCTCGATCAGCCACAGCATCGTCGAGCGCCACGGCGGCACGATCAGCGTCGCGAGCGAGCCGGGGCGCGGCACCCGCTTCTCGGTCACGCTGCCGCTCGACGGCGGCGTCGGCGCGGCGCCGGGGCGTGCCGCCGACCGAGCCAGCGAGCCCCGACGCCAGCCAAGCTGGGAGGTCTCCCGCGGGCACGTCCGCCGCGCCCCCGTCGCCTCGTGAGCTCCCCCTCGATGCCCCCCAGCGCGCGACCTCGGCTCGTCCTCTTCGACATCGACGGCACGCTGGTCATGAGCGGGCGCATCGGCTCGCGGGCCGTGAAGCGCGCGTTCCACGAGGTCTTCGGCGTCGAGGACGCGACCACCGGGGTTCTCTTCGACGGCAAGACCGACCCCGGCATCCTCCGCGAGCTGCTCGAGCTCCACGGGCTCGGCCATCGTCACTGCGACGACACGCGCGCGGCGTTCTTCCAGCGCTACCTCGAGGTCCTCGCCGACGAACGCGCGTGTGCCGAGACCGGCCACGTACACCCCGGCATCCACGAGCTGCTCGCCGCCCTCGAGGCCTGCGAGGACGTGACGGTGGGCCTGCTCACGGGCAACATCCGCGAAGGCGCGCGCATCAAGCTCGAGCGCTTCTCGCTGTGGGCGCGCTTCCCGTTCGGCGCCTTCGGCGACGACGCCGAGACCCGCGACGAGCTCGTCCCCATCGCCCTCACCCGCGCCCACGACTTCCGACGCATCCGCTTCGCTCCCGCCGACACCTACGTGATCGGCGACTCGCTGCGCGACATCCAGTGCGCGCGCGCGGGCGGCGCCGTCGCCGTGGCCGTAGCCACCGGCGGCACTCCGATCGCCGAGCTCGCCGCGCGCCGTCCCGACGCCCTCTTCCCCGACCTCTCCGACACCGCGCGGGTGCTCGAAGCCCTCGGCGTGGGGTGAGCGCCGGCGCGCGGCCGCTCCGTCGGTCGCCCGGGATCGCTCGGATGCAGCTCGTAGGGGCGACCGCCAGGTCGCCCGGGATCGGACGCGGTCCCGCTCGATCGCCGCCGCTACACGGGCTGCGCGGCGAGCGCCGGTCGGTGACGGAGCACCGACGCTCCAAACACCCCCCTCGAGCGCGGCCGCTCCGTCGGCCGCCACGGATCGAACGGATGCAGCTCGTAGGGGCGACCGCCAGGTCGCCCGGGATCGGACGCGGTCCCGCTCGATCGCCGCCGCTCCTCGGCGGGCTCGCGCCCGCCGCTACACGGGCTGCGCGGCGAGCGCCGGGTCGGTGACGGAGCACCGACGCTCCAACACCCCCTGGAGCGCGGCCGCTCCGTCGGCCGCCACGGATCGAACGGATGCAGCTCGTAGGGGCGACCGCCAGGTCGCCCGGGATCGGGCGCGGTCCCGCTCGATCAGCGCCGCTACACGGGCTGCGCGGCGAGCGCCGGGTCGGTGCCGGAGCACCGACGCTCCAACGCCTCCCTGGAGCGCGGCCGCTTCGTCGGCCGCCAGGGATCGAACGGATGCAGCTCATAGGGGCGACCGTGAGGTCGCCCGGATTCGGACGTGATCCCGCTCGATCGCCGCCGCTACACGGGCTTCGCGGCGAGCGCCGGGGTCGGTGCCGGAGCACCGACCCTCCAACGCCTCCCTGGAGCGCGGCCGCTTCGTCGGCCGCCAGGGATCGAACGGATGCAGCTCATAGGGGCGACCGTGAGGTCGCCCGGATCCGGACGATCATCCTCGCTCGATCGGCCCCGGCGCTCGCGCCCGCCGCTACACGGGCTGCGCGGCGAGCGCCGGGTCGGTGACGGAGCACCGACGCTCCAACACCCCCTGGAGCGCGGCCGCTCCGTCGGCCGCCACGGATCGAACGGATGCAGCTCGTAGGGGCGACCGCGAGGTCGCCCGGATTCGGACGTGATCCCGCTCGATCGCCGCCGCTCACGGGCTTCGCGGCGAGCGCCGGTCGGTGCCGGAGCACCGCGCCAACCCCCCTGGAGCGCGGCCGCCCGTCGCCGCCAGGACGAGGATGCAGCTCGTAGGGGCGACCGCGAGGTCGCCCGGATTCGGACGTGATCCCGCTCGATCACCGCCGCAACTCGGGCTCGCGCCCGCCGGGTGCGCGGCGAGCGTGGAGTCGTGCCGGAGCACCGACGCTCAGCACCCCCCTCGGGCGCGGCCGCTCCGTCGGCCGCCAGGGATCGAAGGGATGCAGCTCATAGGGGCGACCGTGGGGTCGCCGGTGACACTGATCCGCTCGATCACCCGCCGCTACACAGGCTGCGCGGCGAGCATCGGGTCGGTGACGGAGCACCGACGCTCCAACGCCCCCTGGAGCGCGGCCGCTCCGTCGGCCGCCAGGGATCGAACGGATGCAGCTCGTAGGGGCGACCGTGAGGTCGCCCGGATTCGGGTGCGATCCTCCTCGATCGCCGCCGACGCTCCACGCCTCAGTCCACGCTCGCCTCGGGATTTTCCGCGGGAAGCCCGGTGCGCAGGAAGCGGGCGGCGGCGGAGCGCTCGGCGGCGCTCTCGCCGAGGTGGCTCTCGAAGAAGCTCGCGGCGGCGAGGATCA
Organism: Deltaproteobacteria bacterium; assembly: GCA_016713535.1. Classification (GTDB taxonomy): domain Bacteria; phylum JADJOY01; class JADJOY01; order JADJOY01; family JADJOY01; genus JADJOY01. The sequence goes on along the minus strand of JADJOY010000030.1, from coordinate 19,548 downwards.
CCAGGTCATGCTGGCGCCACGGGCGGATCGAGGTGGGCAGCGGCGAGACCGAGCACGGTAGCGGAGTTTCCCGCTCCACGATGCCGGCCCCGGCGCCGCCGAGCAGCGCCGTGAAGTCGACGTCGTCGACCTCGAGCTGCGTGGTGAGCGCGGCGCAGCCCAGGTTGTCGGGGTTGTCCATGGCGCCCATGAACTCGCTCGACTGGTTGGCGAAGCCGGTGTGGGTGGCGCCGTGGAGGGTCACGAGGGTCCCCTTGGCCCCCGCCATCTCGCGCGCGACCAGCGCGTTGCTCGGGTAGTCGACGATCGCGTCGATGTCGCCGGCGATCATGAGGAAGGGCGCGTCGGTGGTGGCGTAGAAGGAGGCGTCGAACATCGAGCCGGGGCCCGCGATCGAGATCGCCGCGCGGATCCGCGGGTCGCGCAGCGTCGCGTGATACGTGACGAGCGAGGTGGTCATGCCGCCGAGCGAGACCCCGGCGGCGCCCACCCGCTCCGCGTCGACCGCACCGAAGAGCGGGTGCTCCGGCTGCCGATCGAAGCCGAGCAGCGCGTCGAGGAGGAAGCGCACGTCGGCGGGCTGGTTCACCACGTCGTTCACGTCCGGCCCGCCCGGCGCCAGGATGTTGGTGAGCGGGAAGTCGGGCGAGATCACGATGTAGCCGTGGCTCGCGAGGTGCTCGTCGAGATAGCGCCCCTCGGTGCCCCACGACATGAAGCCGTGGCTGTAGAGGATCACCGGGTGACGCCCGGGCGCGGCCGCCGGGCCGCCCGCCGCGGCGAGCGGATACCAGAGGTTGGTCTTCAGCGTGCGGGTCGGCGCGCCGGGATCGGAGGCGTTGGGCGGCGTGGGACGCGAGGCGTCGACGAGATCGAAGTACTCGTGAGCGACCGCGAACGGCCCGCGCGTGAGCACCTCCTCGCTGGTGAGCGGAGGCGCGCCAGCGTCGTCGCCGCAGCCGGCGAGCACGCCGAGCGAAGTCAGCGCCACGATCGCGAGACGGCCGAGAGCACGGGTTGGGGCCATGGTGCGTCGAGCCTAACCCGACTCGGGTGGGCCGCGCGACGGTCCCACTGTAAAGCACTTGCTATACAAAATCGTAAAGCTGATGCTCTACAAATTTGTACGGCTTGAGCTTTACAGACCGGTTTTCGCGCGAATCCCTGCGAAACATGGGCATTTTGGCCCTCTAGGGGCCCCCTTTCGGGGCAGTTTCGTGCGCTGCGAGCAGCGCGGTGGTGCCACTCGGCCCGTCGATTCGCGCGAATTCGAGCACCACCGCGTCGCGGGTCAGGTCGAGCGCCGAGGGATCGGCGAGCGCCCGGAACGTGTCGCGCCAGTCGACGCTCCGCCACCGCCCGAGCTCGGCCGTCACCCGGTACGCACGCTCGAACGGGCCGCGGGCCGTGACCGGGATCACGACCTCGCGGACGTGCCCGCTGTCGAGCTCCAGGCTCGCGACGGGCGCGCCGTCGAGGGCGAAGCGCGCCGACACCGGGCCCTCCACCCGTGGGCTCGCCCGCAACCCGAGCACGATCCGCGCGGGCAGATCGCCCGCGTCGAAGCGGAAGCGCAGCTCGACCTCCCGTCCAGTGCCGATCGGCCGCGGCTCGCCCCAGCGCTCGGTCCAGCCGCGCTGCAGCCAGCTCCCACTCCGCAGCTCGTCGCTCGGAGGCTCGCCCGGCACCACCCGATAGGCGCCCGGCGCCCAGAAGCGGGCGTAGCGGTTCGCCGGGTCGAGGCCGAGGAAGCCGCTCACCACCGGGTTGTCGCGCACGTCCCACAGGCGCGCCGGCGCGTGGTCGATCGGCGGGTGAGCGTCCCACTGCTGGGTGCCGAGGCGCGCGCCGAGACCGTTGATCGCGATCGAGACCGCGAGCGCGAGCCCCGCGAGCACCCGCCCCGCCCGCGACCCGCGCACCGACTCGAGCCCGTAGCCGGCGAGGCTCGCGGCGAACGGCATCACCTCGAGCAGATGGCGCGGCCCGAAGCACCACCCGCCCCACCACAGCCGGTAGCTGCCGAAGAACGAGGCCTGCGCGACGATCGCCGCCACCATCGCCACCCGCAGCCCGAGGCGCTCGGCGCCGGCCCGCCGCCGGAACGCGAGCCATCCCAGGAGCATCACCGGCGACAGCACGAAGAGGCCGCGCGCCGGCGACACGAAGAGCCCCGGAAGCCCGCTCCACCACATCCGGCGCGGCTCGAGGTACGTGACCTCTCTCGTGTAGGCGCCCGCCGGGTGGCCGAACTGGATCAAGTTGTAGAGGAGCTGCGGCACCACCGAGCACGCCGCCGCGAAGCCGAACGCCGCGAAGGCGCGCCACCCCGCGCGGCCCAGCACGTGGAGCGCGAGGATGCCGGCGAGGATCGAGTTGGTGGGCCGCACCGCGACCGCGAGGCCGGCGAGCGCCCCCGCGAACGCCATCCAGCCGAGGCGCTCGCGATCGCCGCGCGTCTCGAGGATCGCGAGCACCGCCGCGAGCAGCGGCAACCCGAAGGTGTGCTGCCACAGGTCCTGCGACGCGAGCGGCCACACACCGCTGCCGAACGCGAGCGCGGCGGCCACGAAGAGCCCGCCCGAGAACCCGCGCCGCCCGGCGTAGGTGGCGAAGACCAGCGTCACCGCGAGCGCGCTCAGGATCGACGCCGTCCACGCCGCCACGCCGAGGCGCGCGCGGTCGTCGTGGACCACGTCGGCGCCCAGCGCCCGCGCCACCGCGAAGAACGGCGTCGCCAGCACTCCCCCCGCGGGAGGGAAGATCGAGTAGACGTGGCCACCGCGGCGCGTGAGGTAGTACGGGGCCGGGACGTCGACGATCGACGAGAACTCGTCGAGGTCGAGGTCTCCCTCGGTCAGCAGGCTGATCGGGATGTGGCGCGCGGGGATCGGGTCGCCGCTCGCGCCGGGGCGCGCGCACACCCGGAACACCGACACCGTGAGCGCGAAGACCGTGGCGCTCGCGAACGCGATCCTGCGGCGAGCTCGCTCGTCAGCCACCCGAGCCGTGACGCTTGGCGAGAGCGTGGGCGTAGACGTCCTGGTAGCGCAGCGCGGCGTCGCGCCACGAGAAGCGCTGCGCCATCGCGTGGCGGCGCAAGCTGCCGATGTGGTGCGGCCGATCCCACCACGTGGCGTTCGCCCAGCCGAGGGTGTCGTAGAGGGCCTGCGCCGTCGCGTCCCAGAACTTGAAGCCGGTGCCGGCGCCGGTGAACGGGTCGTAGTTCTGCACGGTGTCGTCGAGGCCGCCGGTGGCGCGCACGATCGGCAGCGTGCCGTAGCGCATCGAGTACATCTGGTTCAGGCCGCACGGCTCGTAGAGCGACGGCATCACGAAGAAGTCGAGCCCCGCCTCGAGGAGGTGGCTGAGCTCGTTCGAGAACCCGATCTGGGCGCCGGCGCGGCCTGGATAGGCGCGCTCGAGCCAGCGCAGGAAGCCCTCGGCGTGGGCGTCGCCGTTGCCGAGCGCCACGAACTGGATGGCCATGCGATCGAGGGCGGCGGGGATCGCCTGCATGAGCAGGTCGATGCCCTTCTGGTGCGCGAGCCGCGTGACGATGCCGAAGAGCGGGATCTCGGCGCGCTGCTCGAGGCCGAAGAAGCGCTGCACCATGAGCTTGGAGAGCGACTTGCCCTCCATGTGGTCGGCGTCGAAGTGGGCGGGGATGTAGCGGTCGAGCGCGGGATCCCAGACGTCCTCGTCGATGCCGTTCAGGATGCCGAACAGGTCCGCCTCGCGCGCGCTCACGAACGGCGCGAGCCCGCGTCCACCCGCGGGCGTGAGCAGCTCACGGGCGTGGGTGGGCGAGACGGTGGTGAGCGCGTCGGCGAACACCAGACCGCACTTGAGCAGGTTGAGCTGGCCGAAGTCCTCGAAGCGGTCGGAGCGCCAGTCGCTGGGATCGATCTTGAGGTAGCCGGCGGCGCTCGCGTGGTAGAGCCCCGGATAGCCGATGTTGTGGATCGTGAGCACCGACGCGGTGCGCGCGAACGGCGACGGCGAGCCGCCCCAGCGCTTCAGGTAGTAGGCGCTGAGCGCGCTCGGCCAGTCGTGGACGTGGACGACGTCCGGCACGAAGCCCGCGTCGAGCGACGCCTGCAGCGCGGCGGTGCTGAGCAAGCCGAAGCGGAACGCGTTGTCGCCGTATTCGGCGCCGGGCTCGTCGTAGATGCCGGGGCGGCCGAAGAAGCGATCGTAGTCGACGAACCACACCGGCACCGTGCCGTCGAGGACCGCGGTGTGGATGCCCACCCACGCCTCCTCGCCGTAGCCCATGTGGACGCACGAGGTGCGCTGGAACGTGACGCCGTGGCGGACGCGGTCGATGGAGCGGTAGAGCGGCATCACCACGCGCACCTCGTGGCCGAGGCGCGCGAGCTCCTTCGAGAGCGCCGACACCACGTCGCCGAGGCCGCCGGTGCGGGCGTACGGGCCGCACTCGGACGCGACGAAGAGGATCTTGAGCGGGCCGCGGCCCGGCGCGGGAGTGACCGGGACCTCGATCGCGGCGGGCGCCGCGGCGGGCGCCGGGGCGGCGGGCTCGGCGGCGGGCAGCTCGATGGCCGCTGGCTCGATCGCGGACGGCTCGGACGAGCTCGGCTCGGGCGCCGCCGGCTGCGGAGCGGGCACGGCGGCGGCGGGAGGCCGCGGCTCGACCGCGACCGCCACCGGCGGTGGTGTGTCGGCGGCGGGCGCGGACGGAGGCGGCGGTGCGGAGGCCGCCGGCGCGCCCTTGGCGGCGCGCTTGGCGGTGGGCTTGGCGGTGGGCTTGCGACTCGACTTGGGCGGCGACTTCGAACCGGACGTGGCCATGCGGGAGCGTACCGTAGGCACTCGGCGCTGGCTGCGTTTCTGCGACCCGGGTCACCGTGTACGATCCGATCCTCCATGTCGCGCCGCATCGGCATCGCCTCGCTCATCTGGAGCGCCTCGATCCTGCTCTCGCGGGTGATCGCCCTCGTGCGCGCCGCCGCGATCGGGCGCGTGCTCGGCACCAGCGGCGACGCCGACGTCTACTTCGTCGCGTTCGTGCTCCCCGACTTCCTGAACTACCTGCTCGCGGGCGGGGCGCTGTCGCTGGTCTTCATCCCGATCTTCGGCGAGCACCTCGCACGCGGCGAGACCGACGCCGGCTGGGACGCGTTCAGCGCCATCGCCAACTTCCTCGTCGCGGCGCTCGCGGTGGCGCTGCCGATCCTGTGGATCGCGGTGCCCTACGTCGTGCCGCACGTGGCGCCGAGCTTCACCGAGGAGCAGCAGGCACTCCTCGTGGCGCTCACGCGCATCATGCTGCCGGCGCAGATCTTCCACCTCGTCGGCGGCCTGCTCTCGGCCACGCTCCAGGCGCGCGACGAGCACGCGCTGCCGGCGCTGGCACCGCTCGTCTACAACGCGTGCATCGTGCTCGGCGGTCTCGCCGGCGGCCACGCGATCGGCGCTTACGGCTTCGCGTGGGGTGTGCTGGTGGGCAGCATCCTCGGGCCGTTCGCGCTGCCGCTGATCGGCTGCCTGCGCGCCGACTTCCGGTGGCGGCCGATCCTGAGCTTCGCCAACCGCGACCTGCGGACGTATCTGGTGCGCTCGCTGCCGATCATGCTCGGGTGGTCGATCGTGGTGGTGGACGACTGGATCCTCAAGATCCAGGGCGCGCTCATCGGCGCCGGCGTGGTGTCGACGCTCCAGTACGGCAAGGAGCTGACCAAGGTGCCGATGGGTGTCTTCGGCCTCGCGACCGGTGTCGCCGCGTACCCGACGCTCACGCGCCTGGTGAGCCAGGGGCAGCGCGCCGAGGCCTACTCGACGCTCGCCACCGCGGTGCGGCGCATGCTGGTGCTCGCGCTCGCGGCCCAGGTCGCGTTCACGTGCGCCGGTCCGGAGATCGCGCGGGTGATCTACGGCGGGCGCATCACGCCCGGGCAGCACGCCGAGATCGGGCTCGCGCTGGCGATCTTCTCGGTGTCGCTGTGGGCGTGGGCGGCGCACACCGTGGTGGCGCGCGGCTTCTACGCGATCGGCAACACCTGGTTCCCGACCGTGCTCGGCACCGCGCTGGTGCCGCTCGCGTTTCCGCTCTACACGGTGCTGCGCGAGCGCTACGGCGCAGTCGGGCTCGCGAGCGCCAGCTCGATCGCGATCACCGTCTACGTGGCGATCCTCATGGTCGCGCTGCGGCGGCGCTTCCCCGCGGGCGCCGACCACTATCTCCGGTTCTTCGCGCGCATGATTCCCGCGGTGAGCGGCTCGATCGCCGTGGGGATGTGGGCACGCGGCGCGCTCGAGGCGCCGCTCGCGGCGCTGCCCACCCTGGCGCGCGGCACGATCTACGGGCTGATCCCCCTCGCCGCGTACGCCGCGCTACTCGTGGCGCTGCGCGTCGACGACGCCGTCGCGGTCCTCGGCATGCTGCGCCGCCGGCTGCGCCGCACGCGCGCGTCCTGATCGCGACGTCGGAGGGTCGCGCGTCGCGCGACCGGCGATACGCCTCGACGCTGCACCGACGGTTCCGTCGATCCCTGTACGGCCAGAATCCGGCTGGAATCAGCGGTTCGATCGAAGCCCACGCCCGAGCGTGTCGCCGGGCACGCGACGCGTGCCCCTCCACGCCGTGCCATCGCCCGGACCGGAGGGTCGCGCGTCGCGCGACCGGCGATACGCCTCGACGCTGCACCGACGGTTCCGTCGATCCCTGTACGGCCAGAATCCGGCTGGAATCAGCGGTTCGATCGAAACCCACGCCCGAGCGTGTCGCCGGGCACGCGACGCGTGCCCCTCCGTCGCGCCACGCCAGGCTCAGCCGCCCGTGACCTTGTCGGGGAGGTAGGGCTTGCGCAGCTCGACCCACACCACGCGCACGATCACGGTCCCGACCAGCACGAACAGCAGGTACGCCCAGAACCCGCGCACCTCGCCGAGCCGCCCGAGCAGGAACACCGCCAGCACCAGGTTGGCGCCCGCCCAGATCCGCCACGACTTGCGGGTGTAGTTGGCGGAGAGCTTGCTCGCGTACGCGTACTGGTGCGCGGGCAGCTTGGCGCGCTCGTCCTCGTAGGGGCTGGTCGAGGGCTCGCCGAGCACCACCGAGTAGAACGAATACACGAACACCAGCACGGCGATCACGGTCAGCCAGGTCACGGCGTCTCTCCTCGCTCGGCGAAGTGGATCTCGCCCTTCTTCCAGGTCGCCACGTCGGTGCTCGACGCGGTCTTGAGCTCGGCCTCGACGTAGCCGCGATCGGCGAGCACCTCGCACAGCGCCACGAACCCGCGGGCCTGCTCCTTCTGCGGCAGCTTGACCCACTCCTCGGGCACGATGCCGACCACCTTGCGCCCCATCACCACCACCTTCTCGAGGGGGATGTAGCGGTGCAGCTCTTCCTTGGCGAGCACCGCCGACGGCACCACCGAGTTGGCGGTCTGGAACGTCTGGACACGCACCACCAGCACGCCGATCGCGCCCAGGATCACCGCCATCAGCGCCAGCGCCGCGACGAGCTGGCGGCGCGGCACCGCCACCACCTCGACTCCCGGCGCCGCGATCGTCACGTGCTCCGCGGCCGCCTTCGCGCGCAGCCGTAACGCCTGGGTGCGGCGTGCCGCCTTCCAGTCCGCGAACGCGCGCGCGCTCTCGCCCACCGGCACCAGCGTGCGCGCGGCCCACGACACCCGCTCGACGTAGCGCTCGAGCGCCTCGAGCCCGCGCACCGCCTGCTGCGCGGACGCCACGGCTTCCTCGTCGTGGGCGATCCCGCCGATCGCCGCGACGTCGCCGCGGGTCTGGGCGATCACCTGGCCGGTCTCGGCGAGCGCGCGGAGCTGCTCGGCGCCGACGTTCTCGAGCCGCCACGCGGCGCTCGTCAGGTCGTCGATCAGGCGCATCTGGGCGGCGAGGGCGCGCAGCCACGGCAGCACCTCACCGGTCTGGCCCGCGAACGCCGCGAGCAGCGCCTCGCGCGGCACGCCCTCCTGGGGCGTCAGACACTTGCCGTAGTAGCCGAACGGCACCAGTGGCTCGCGCACCGCCTGCACCTGCGGTCCCAGCCCACGCGCCGCGCGCAGGTACTGGTCGAGCGGGCGGCCGAGGACGGCGCCCTTCTCGCCCGGCGTGACCACGTGCGTGGCGGGTCCGCCGTCGATCCAGCGGCTGCCGCTCCACACCACCAGCCCGGGGCTCGACTGGCCGTCGAGGCTGCGATCGGAGCCGCCGTAGAGCGGCCACACCAGGAAGCCGAGGCCGTCGAGGCGCACCGGCCCCGGGCACGCGGCGCGCAACCGCTCCACGCGCTCGTCGAGGTCGGTGGGCCGGTCGGCGAGGCGCACGCCGAAGCCGTAGATCACCTCGGCGCCATAGCGGCGGTTGAGGTTCACGACGGTGCCCGAGCAGCGCAGCCGCGGCTCGCCGGGGGCGAGGCCGAGGTCGATCCACACGCTCGCCTTCATCGACGGCAGGAGCTCGGCCTGGATGAAGACACCGCCCGCGCTGATCGACGTGCACACCCCTTCGTGGAAGGTCTCGCCGTCGACGGTGAAGCGCACCGGCAGCGACACCTCGTAGCGAGGCGAGGTGCGCTGCTCGGCGCGGCCGGTCGCGGGACCGTCGCCGGTCCGCTCCATGCGGTGAATCCCGGTCCCTTCTCGGCTGGATCGTTCACTCATGGGGACCTCGTCCGGAGGCTGCGTCAAAAAGCGATCGTATGCCAGCGCTCGCGTGCGTCGCAACGACTTCCGGCGTGCTCTCCTGTGCCCTCGCGGTTCACTCGCCGCGCGCCTTGCCGGGGGCACCCACCACGCGTCTCCAGCGCTCGACGCGCCAGCCGCGCTCGAGTGCCAGCGGTCCGAGCTTGCCGCGCGGGTTGACCGCGATGCCGCGCCCCACCTTCTCGAGGAGCGGCACGTCGATGGCGCGGTCGGTGTAGGCGGTGCTCGCCTTCCAGTCGATCGAGCGAGCGGCGAAGGCCTGCTCGACGCGGGTCACCTTGCCCTGCTGGTACGGCACCGGCTGCTCGACCTCGGCGGTGAAGCGGCCGTGACGGACCAGCGCGCGCGAGCCGATGCCGAGGGAAGCGCCCACCAGCTCGGCGAGCGGCTCGATGACGAGCTCGGTGGAGCCCGACGCCAGCACCACGGTGAGCCCGCGCGCGCGGCAGCGCTCGATCGCCTCGAGGGCCTCGCGGTAGACGATCTTGTGGACGTCCTCGGTGACGCAGCGGCGCGCGTGCTCGCGCAGCTCGGGCTCGGGCAGGCCGTCGAAGACCCGCGCGCCGAGCTCGACGAGCTGGCGGCCGGAGCGCCCCTGGAAGCGGTGCGCGAACATCTCCCGCACCACCATTTTCTTCTGCGCCCTGGTGAAGACGTCGTTGCGCCACAGGTAGCCGATGAAGGCGCCGCCCGAGGAGCCGCGCACCAGCGTGTGGTCGACGTCGAACACGGCGAGCGCGATCGGCTCGTCGTCCGCGCGCGTCATGAGCGGCTCCGGACGCGCTTCGCGCGGGGGGACGGAGCCCCCCGCGCTACGAAGGCTGTCGTAGCGACGGGGGTTCCATCCCCCGTCGCCGCGCGTTCGACCCCGTACCCGCCGCCGCCCGGAGTCTCGATGCGCAGCCGCTCGCCCGCCTCCAGCGCGAGGGTGACCTTCGCGGGCAGCTCGTGCTCGGCGCCCGCCACGTCGATCCGCACGTTGCGGCCGCGCGCGCCGGGCGCGCCGCCCGCGAGGCCGTAGGGCGCGCTCGCGCGCCGCTCGCTCACCACCGTCGCCGTGAGCGGCGCCAGCACCTCCATCTCGCGTATCACCCCGTCTCCTCCGCGCGCCGCACCGGCGCCCCCCGAACCACGCCGCACCTGGTAGCGGGTGATCCGCAGCGGGTACGCGTGCTCGAGCGCCTCGATGGGAGTGTTACGCGTGTTGGTCATGTGCGTCTGCACCGCCGAGAGCCCGTCGAGGCCGGGGCGCCCCCCCATGCCGCCGGCGATGGTCTCGTAATACGCGAACGCGGCGATTCCGGTTCCGCCACCCACCGCGAGGTTGTTCATGGTGCCGGCGCTCGCCGCGGGCACCCGGCCCGGCAGCGCGCGCGCCAGCGCTCCGAGGACCACGTCGACGAGGCGCTGGCTGGTCTCTACGTTGCCGGCGCTCACCGCGGCGGGTGGCGCCGCGTCGACCACCGACGCCGGCGGCGTGATCAGCCGCACCGGACGCAAGATCCCGGCGTTGGTGGGCACGTCGAGGGAGAGCAACGTGCGCAGCGCGTAGAAGACCGCCGAGAGCGTGACGGCGCGCACCGCGTTGACCGGCCCCTCGACCTGCGGGCTCGAGCCGGTGAAGTCGAACACCACGTCGGCGCCGCGGCGGCCCTCGCGGCGCACCTCGACCGCGATCGGGATGGGGCCGTGGCCGAGGCCGTCGTCGTCGAGCGCGTCGGCGAAGCGGTGGCGACCGGGCGGGATCTCGCGCACCAGCGCGCGCACCAGCCGCTCGGAGTAGTCGAGCAGCTCGTCGGTGGCGGTGGCGAGGGCGCGCGCGCCGAAGCGCGCCGCCAGCGCGCCGAGCCGGTTGGCGCCCACCGCGTTGGCGCCGCGCTGCGCGGCGAGGTCGCCGAGGCGCTCCTCGGGGACGCGCATGTTGGCGAGCACCAGCCCCAGCACCTCGCGGTCGAGGGCACCCACGCGCGCGATCCGAACCGGCGGAATGCGCAGCCCCTCCTGGTAGATGGAGCGGGCGAGCGGCATCGAGCCGGGCGACATGCCGCCCACGTCGGCGTGGTGGGCGCGGCTCGCGACGAAGAAGCGCGGCGCGCGCGCACCGTCGAGGAAGACCGGCGTCACCAGCGTGAGGTCGGGGAGGTGGGTGCCGCCCGCGAACGGGTCGTTGACGAGGACCTCGTCACCGGGCGCGAGCGAGAGCTGCGCCACGGCGCTCTCGACCGCCGACGCCATCGAGCCCAGGTGCACCGGGATGTGGGCGGCCTGCGCGATCAGGCGCGCGGCACCGTCGAACACCGCGCACGAGAAGTCGCGGCGCTCCTTGATGTTGGGCGAGAGCCCGGTGCGCTCGAGGGTGGTGCCCATCTCCTCGGCGACCGAGCCGAAGAGGTCCTTCATGAGCTGCAGGCGGACCGGATCGCTCACGAGCCCACCTCGATCACCAGCTCGCCGAGGCGTCCCACGGTGGCGCGCGCGCCCGCCGGCAGGAACGTGGTGGCGGTCTCCTCGGCGACGATCGCGGGGCCGGCGAGCCGCTCGCCGCGGACGAGCGCCGCGCGCTCGTGGACGGCGAGGTGGCCGCGCGCCGGGCGCGTCCGGACGCCGCGCGCGCGCCGCGGTCGGGATCGCGGCAGCTCGGGCCACGCCGGGCGCTCGACGTGGCCGCGCCCGCGCACCCGCAAGGTCACGACCTCGATCGGCCGCTCGGGATGAGCGTGGCCGTGGAGGCTGGCGTGGGCGGCGTGGAAGGCCGCCACGAGGCCCTCGCCGAGCGCCACCTCGATCTCGTGCGACTGGCCCACGTAGCGCACGTCGGCGCGCAGCTCGACGGCGATCGCCCGCGCCTCGAAGCCGCGTGCGCGCAGCTCGCCGCGCACCTGGCTCACGAGCGGCCGAGCGGCGCGCGCGAGCCGCGCCGGGCTCGCGGCGCGCCCGACCGCGAAGTGGGTGCGGCTCGCGTCCACGAGCACGTCCGCGTACGCCATGCCGAGGGCCGAGAAGATCCCCGGGTGGGGCGGCACGATCACCGTGCGGATGCCGAGCTCGCGCGCCAGCGGCACCGCGTGCACCGGTCCCGCGCCGCCGAACGCGAGGAGCGCGAACCCGGCGGGATCGTGGCCACGCTCGACGCTCACCCGCCGCACCGCGCGCGCCATGCTCGCCTCGACCACCCGCGCCACTCCCTCGGCCGCGGCCCGCGGCGTGAGGCGCGCGGCGCGGGCGAGGCGCACGATCGCCGCGAAGGCCGCGTCCCCGTCGAGCGTCATCCGGCCACCCAGGAAGCGGTCCGCCACGATCCGCCCGAGCACGAGGTCGGCGTCGGTCACGGCCGCGATCGATCCGCCGCGGCCGTAACACGCCGGCCCCGGCACCGCGCCGGCGCTCTCGGGGCCCACCACGAGGGCCCCGCCCGCGTCGAGGCGCGCCAGCGAGCCGCCGCCGGCGCCGACGGTGTGGATGTCGAGGACCGGCATCTTGACCGGCCAGCCCGAGATGCGGGTCACGCTCGCGAGGCTCGAGTGGCCGTCGACCAGCGCCACGTCGGTGGAGGTGCCACCCATGTCGAAGGTGATGAGCTTCGTCACGCCGAGGGCGCGGCCGAGCGACCCGCCGCCGCCACGCCGCCCGCCGGCCCCGAGAGCACCGTCTCGATCGGCCGCTCGGCGGCGCGCGCGGCGCTCGTCATGCCGCCCGCCGAGTGCATGATGCTGAGCCGCGCGGTCCCGACCGCAGCGTCCAGCCGCGCGAGGTACCCCGCCATGACCGGCACCAGCGCCGCGTTGAGGGCGGTGGTGGTGGTGCGCTCGTATTCGCGGAACTCGGGGCAGAGCCGCGCCGAGGACGTGATCGGCAAGCCGGTGCGAGCCAGGATGCGCGCGGCGCGCTCCTCGTCGGCGGGGTTCGCGTAGCTGTGCAGGAACACGATCGCGATGGCGCGCGCGCCGCTCGCGGTGATCGTGGGGACGAGCGCGCGCAAGGCGCGCTCGTCGAGGCGCTCGACGCGCTCGCCGTGGGGGCCGAGCCGCCCGCGCACCCCGAAGCGCAGCGCGCGCGGCACCGGCGGCGCGGGGCGGGTCTGGAAAAGATCGTAGAGATCGGGCCGGTCCTGGCGGCCGATCTCGATCACGTCCTCGAGCCCCGCGTTGGTCACCAGCGCGGTGGGCGCGATCTTGCCTTCGAGCACCGCGTTGGTGGCGACGGTCGTGCCGTGGATCACCTCGCTGGCGGCGCGTTCGCCGAGCAGCTCGGCGAGGCCGGTGCGGATCGCCAGCGAGGGGTCGTGGGGCGTGGACGGCACCTTGTGGACGCGCGGCGTCGCGCCGTCGAGCCACACCAGGTCCGTGAAGGTGCCGCCGGTGTCCACACCGACGACCACCGGCTGGAGGGACGCGGTCCCTCGCGTCCGCGGCGGTTGCCCCCGGACGCGGCGGCCGGCTGCGAGGGACCGCAGCCCTCCAGGCGACGTTCGACCCACCCTCAGCTCGCGACGCGGAGCAGGACCTTGAGCACGCCGGGCGCGACCGCGCGGTGGAACGCCTCGACACCCTTCTCGAGCGGCAGCACCGCGCTCACCATGCGGCTCACGTTCACGCGCTCCGCGGCGAGCGCCTCGATCGCCGGCTCGAAGCGGCCGCAGCGCGAGCCCTGGATGCGCACCTCGTTGATCACCGCGGGGGCGAGGTCGAGGGTCGCCTGGCCGGCGACGGTGCTCTTCAGGAACACGGTGCCGCGCGGCCGCACGACCGCGAGCGCGGTCTGGAGCCCGCTCGCGGTGCCGGTGCACTCGGCGACCACGTCCACGTTCGCGGGCGGCTTGTCGCTCGCGAGGCGGACGCGCGCGCCGCTGCCGCGCAGCACGCGCAGCTTGTCGGGGTGCTTGCCGATCGCGGTCACGGCGTAGCCCGCCTGGGCGAGGACCTGCGCCACCAGCAGCCCGAGCTTGCCGTCGCCGAGGACCACGGCCTGGGTGCCCGCGTCCTCGGGCATTTGGTCCAGGATCTCGAACGCCGCGGCGGTGGGCTCGACGAACACCGCGCTCTCGTCGGCGAGGGCGTCGGGCACGCGCTTCAGGTTGACGACCGGCAGCGTCAGCGTGTCGGCGAAGGCGCCGTCGCGGCCGAGGATGCCGAGCACGGTGCGCTTCGGGCAGTGGCGCGAGTCGCCGGCGCGGCAGCCGGCGCAGCGCCCGCAGCCGGCGTTGATCTCGCCGACCACGCGCTTGCCCACCAGCTTCGCCGGCCCCTCGACGACCCGCCCCACGAACTCGTGACCGGGCACGCCGGTGAAGCCCATGTAGCCGCGAGCGAGCTCGAGGTCGGTGTTGCAGAGGCCGGCCACCAGCACCTGCCCCCGCGCCTCGCCGGGGCGCAGCCGCGCCTCCTTGCGGTCGGCGCGGTAACGAAGGCCGCCGTCGAGGACCAGCGCGCGCATCCCGGTCTTATAACATTGGGATGGAGGGGCCCCGAGCCATGAGCGACGAACGCACCGCCGCCGCCAGCCGCTTCCGCAAACGCTCCCGTAACGTGACGATCGCGGCCATCGCCGTCGGGCTGGCGGTCATCGCGCCGCTGGTCCTCGAGATCCCGCGCACCCGCGGACCCGGCATGGCGGGCCAGCTCGTGACCGGGCTGATGGCCGGCGCGGCGATCACGTGGGTGGTGTGGAGCTGCGCCTGGACGCTGCCGGCGCTGATCGAGGCCGCGCGCGGCCGCCTCGAACGGGCCGGTGTGCCAGGCGCCGCGACCGTGGTGCTGCTGGTGGGGACGCTGCCGCTCCTGCTCGCCGCGGCCGCGGCGTACGGCGTGCTCGGCGGCGGCGTCCGCGAGCGGCGGCGAGCGCGCGACGCCGCCATGCCGGGCACGGCGGCGCCTTCGTGAACCGGGGCCTGCTCGCCGGCCTGGCGCTGCTGCTCGCCTTCCAGCTCGCGGGCGAGGGGGTGGCGCCGCTCTTGCCGCTCCCGATCCCGGGGCCGGTGGTGGGCATGGTGCTGCTGCTCACGGCACTCGGCCTGCGCGTCGTGAAGCTCGAGTGGGTGAAGGGCGCGGCGGACGTGCTGCTGTCGCGGATGGGGCTCTTCTTCGTGCCGGCGGGGGTGGGCGTGATCGCGCACACCGAGCTGCTCAGGCGCGAGTGGATGCCGATCGTGGCCGCGCTCCTCGTCAGCACGGTGGCGGTGCTCGCCGCGACCGGCTTCACCGAGCGCGCCGTGGCGCGGCTCCGGGGGCGGCGGCGTGGCTGAGCTCGCGCGCACGCCGCTCTTCGGAGTGGCGCTCACGATCGTGGTGTACGTGCTCGCCGAGGCGCTCTACGCGCGGCTGCGTGCGCCGCTCGCGCACCCGGTGCCGGTCTCGATCGTCACGATCATCGTGACACTGCTGCTCCTGGCGGTGCCGTACGACGCCTACGCCGCGGGCGGGAAGCTCCTGCTCTTCCTGCTCGGGCCGTCGGTGGTGGCGCTCGCGGTGCCGCTCTACGTGCAGCGCGCCCGGCTCGCCGAGCGCGCGCTGCCGATCACGGCGGGGATCCTCGCGGGTGCCGTGACCTCGATCGTGACCGCCACGCTCACCGCGAAGGGGCTCGGCGCGAGCCACGAGGTGGTGCTCTCGCTCGCGCCCAAGTCGGTGACCACGCCGATCGCGATCGGCTTGAGCGAGCGGATCGGCGGCATCCCGCCGCTCACCGCGTGCGCCGTCGTGCTGACCGGTTGCATCGGCGCCGCGCTCGGGCCCGAGCTCTGCCGCTGGATGGGGCTGCGCGACCCGGTCGCCACCGGGCTCGCGGTGGGGACCGCGTGCCACGGCATCGGCACCGCGCGGATGCTCGAGGTGGACGCCCTCGGCGGCGCGGTCGCGGGGCTCGCGATCGGCCTCAACGGCCTCGCCACCAGCGTGATCCTGCCGCTGGTGCTGCGCTGGGTCGGCTGAGCGAACGCTGGCTGGAGGGCGGCCGCTTCGTCGGCCGCCCCAACCCGTCCTGGGGTCGTCGACGAAGCGACGACCCTCCAGGCGGTCGTGCGGAATCGATCCGTCACCTCACGACCACGTCCAGTCCTCGTAGCGGTCGCGCAGCCTCGCGATCGGCCTCAACGGCCTCGCCACGAGCGTGATCCTGCCGCTGGTGCTGCGCTGGATCGGGTGATCCCTGGCGGGAGGGCGGCCGCTTCGTCGGCCGCCCCAACCCCGTCTTGGGGTCGTCGACGAAGCGACGACCCTCCAGGCGGTCGTGCGGAATCGATCCGTCACCTCACGACCACGTCCAGTCCTCGTAGCGGTCGCGCAGGTTCGCCTACAGGAACTTGCCGGTCGAGGTGCGCTGGATGGCGTCGATGAACACGAACGCGTCCGGCATCCACCACTTGGCGATCTTGGTCTCGAGGAAGGCGCGCAGGGCGTGCTCGTCGACGTCGCGAGCCGCCCTCCTGACGACGTTGGAGTCAGGATCAAGTACAGCGCTGAGGGGACCCGGTCGGTCGAGGGACCACGAACATCTGGCAACGACCCGGCGTTGGTGGAGCAGCGCTCTACGTCCGGTGGCAGCTCCGTGTGGGGCTGACGCACACCGGAGGCTTTTGGGCTTCACCTCATGGGACGCCCAGGTCGACGAACTCTCCTTGGCCGTCGCCGAAGAGGATCCAGATGCTGCGGAACTGCGAGTCGATCTGGATCAGATCGAGCTTCCCGTCGCTGTTCACGTCGCCTGCCACTCCGGTCGCGTCAGCCTGGGTGAAGAAGCGGTCCGGCCCCACCGTGAAGCCGCCCGCGCCATCGCTGTGCAGCAGGCGCGTCATGAAGCCACCGGGGTGGGCCGTGAGGTCCGCGAGGCCGTCGCCGTCGAAGTCGCCGACGCCTCCGAGCTTGCCTTGGTACGCGGAGGTGATGACTGGGGAAAACTGCCCCGTCCCGTCACCCAACCACGCATCCATCACGACTGGATGCAGGGTGTCATCCGCGGTCGTGGCGACATCCAGGAAGCCGTCGCCGTTGAAGTCCCCAAGGCGGACTGCACCCGGGATCGTGGCAAGCGAGGCCACTTCGGTGAATCCACCCGTGCCGTCACCGAGGTTGACCCGGATCGAGTTCGCCGAACCAGGCCCACCGCCGAACACCAGATCGAGGGTCTCGTTCGCGTCGACGTGCCCCATCTGCAGGTCGCCGTAGAAGATCCCCGAGAAAGCCACGACAGGCGCGGCGAAGGTCCCGTTGCCGTTCGAGCGCAACAGCAAGAGCTGCCTGGGTGACCCAGCGGTGTTGAGGATCAGGTCGTCGTCCCCATCACCATCGACGTCGCCTGCCACGAAGCCCAGGATCGTGCGGGTGATCGTGGTGACGATGGGGGCTCCGAATGTGCCCCCCGAACCGCCCAGTAACACGTTGAGCGTGGCACCTCCCGCGGCGTGAGACACGAGATCTTCGTCAGCGTCACCATTGAAATCTGCGGTCAACACATGTTGCGGGCCATGGGCAAGCTCAACCTTGCTCGCAGTGAATCGCCCTGCCCCGTCGCCAAGCAACACGTGCATCCAGGTCTGAGGATAAGCGACCTCCCCCGCCGCGATGTCGAGTTTCCCGTCGTCGTCGAAGTCGCCCGTCACCAGGTTGCGGGTCAGGTCGTACACGCTCGAGCTCACCCGCACGATCGTCGCGGCACCCAGTGCACCGGCGCCGTCACCCAGGAAGATTCCGCCACTGCCGGATCCAACGGCGAAGAGATCCAGGCGGTCGTCTTCGTCGAAGTCCGCGGTGGCCATCGAGAACGGTGCCACCGAATCGGCGAGGTCATACCGAAAAAACTCGCCCCCGCCATAGCCCAGCAGCGTGTGGAGGTAGATCGCGCCACCGGCGATCAGGTCCAGCACCCCATCGCCGTTCAGGTCGCCCGACGCCAAGGCCCACAGCTCATCCTCGAAGAAGATCTCGATGTCGCGGCTGAAGCTGCCCGCGCCGTTGCCGCGGTACACCACGAGGTTGTTCTGCAGGCTGGCTGATGCGTGCACGACCGCGATGTCCAAATGGCCGTCCTCGTCCACGTCTTCGAGCAGCAGCCACGACGGTGACGCATCGGTGGGGATCTCGACCGGGGGCGCAAATCCCCCCTGCCCATCGTTGAACATGAGCGAGAGCAGTCCCCCGATCCCCGCCCCGGGTTGCTGCTGATGGCCACCAGGTCCACCCGGGAATCCCCGTTCAAGTCCGCCGCGCCGACGGCGGCCGGATCGCGTGCCACCGTTACGGAGACGTAGGGCGCGAAGCTGCCCGCGCCGTCGCCGAAGAGGATGCGGATGGAGCCTGTTGTGGATGACGTGGCCCGCGCCGCGAGGTCCACGTGACCGTCACTGTTCAGATCGGCGGCGATCGACCGCGCCGGAAACTCACCCAGCGGGAAGAAGGCCGGGGGGCCGAAGACGCCACCACCTTGGCCCGGCATCAACCCGGCTTGGCCTGCCGAAACGAAGTCCGTGAAGGCCAGATCGATCATTCCATCTTCGTTGAAGTCTGCGGCCGATGGGCTCGTCATCGAGCCGGACGAGGGAAGCACCACCTGACAGTCCGGATCGGCGAACCGCCCGTCACCGGACCCGAGATGCAAGCAGATGAAATCCGAACCCGAGCCGACGTAGTCCAAGTGACCATCGCCGTTGAAATCGGCGATGAGCACTCCCTTCGACGTGACGCCCTCATCGGCCGCGGCACGGTACGCGTTCAAGACGCTGTCGCCAGGGGTCGGGGTCGTCGCGATCCGAACCGCCGACAGCGGCGCGCCGGACACGATGAACGCATGCGGTGCGCTCACCGTGCTTCCCACCTTCACCGTCACCTCGCCCGTGGTCGCCCCGGCGGGGACCGCCACCGTGATCCCGGTGTTGGACCAGGCACTCGCCGGGCCGGCTCCGACTCCCGCGAAGAAGACCTTGCTGGTCCCCTGGGTATTGCCAAAACCCGTGCCTGTGAGGGTGACGGCATCGCCTACCGCTGCCGATCCGGGGGCAATCTCGCTGATCGTCGGCGCCACGCACCCGGCGAGCCCGAAGAGGAGCCATCCGATGATCAGACCGCGTCGCCTGCCCATGACGGCTCCTCAGTGGAAACCCAGAAGGTTCAACAGGCTCCCGGTGTACTGACCCGGGCCGACGTCGAAGCGGTGGAAGGTGAGGTCGGGAAGCGATTCCGTGTTGCCTTCGGCCCGCGCTGGAATCCAGGTGGGTGCCGAGTCCCAGTAGCTGTCTACCTCGGTGCAGGAAGGCTCGCCGCTTCCGGACCCGCAGGGCTGAGCATTGACATAGTCCTGAACGTCGGTTCGAGCGGCCGCCGTGAAGATATCCCGGTCGTCCTGCGGCACGCTGCTCACCGACGAGAAAGCCAGACGGTGAGTCAGATCCGTGACTCCCGAGTGGTCCTTCCAGGACGGGATCTGATCGGCGTAAATGGTGCTGCCTGAATCCCTCCAGTCCGTGATGTTCTCGACACTCGCCTCGGGAGTGGTCTCTTCGAGGTCCACCACCAGGATGTCCCAGTCGCCGAACGCCGTGTGGTTCGGGTTGGCCGATAGGTTGACCTGGTCGAAGCGCCGGGCGAAGGCGACGCGCATGCGGGCTGTGTCGTCGCTGCGGACTTTCACGGGGCTCGGCGAGATCTCGGGGTCGTAGTCCCCGAGTTGCACGTCTCCGGACTCCCACGTTTCGCAGGCTGCCTGAATCGTCGGGTCCGAGTCGGGATCGGTGAGGGCCACGGGAAGCTCGCGGATGGCCTCCTCGGGGTCGCCTTCGTCCGGGTCCCACCGCATCCGGTACACACGCCCCAGCGGAACTGCGGCACAGTCGTCGGTGCCCGACTCGCTGCGCACGAACACGATG
>JADJOY010000029.1 GCA_016713535.1 Deltaproteobacteria bacterium | reverse complement strand
CCTCGAGCAGGCGGTCGCGCTCCACGACGAGCTCCACGTCGAGCTGAGCCGCGAACGCAACCGCGCGTTCGACCACGCCGAGGCGCTGCGTAGCCGCGCCCGGCGCGTGGAGATCGCCTTCTTCGTATCGGCGATCGTCGCGGCGGCCGCGGTCGCGTACCTCCTCGGCCGCTCGATCCTGCGCCCGGTGGCGCGGCTCGCCGCCGGCGCCACGCGCATGGCCGGCGGCGACCTCTCCGCCCGCATCGACCTCGACCGCAGCGACGAGTTCGCGGCCCTCGGCGACACCCTCAACCGCATGGCCACCGACCTCGCCCGCCACCAAGACGAGCTGGTGCGCTCGCAGCGGCTCGCGGCGGTGGGTCAGATCGCCGCCGGCGTGGCCCACGAGATCAACAACCCGCTCGGCGTGATCCTCGGCTACCTCAAGCTGCTCAAGAAGGAGGTCGCTGCGGGCGGCGCCGCGCCCGCGAGCCTCGAGGCGGAGCTCGAGATCGTCGAGGACGAGGCGCGCCAGTGCCAGCGGATCGTCGAGGGTCTCCTCGACCTGGCGCGCCCGGCGCGGCTCGAGCGCCCGCCGGTGGACCTCGCGGCGCTCGCCGCCGAGGTGCTCGAGCGGATCGGCGAGACCGGCAAGCTCGAGGGTCTCGCGGTCGAGCCACCTCGCGCCACTGCGGGCGCCGGCGGCGATGCGACGGAGGTCGAGGGCGACGAGCGCAAGCTCCGCCAGGTGGTGGGAAACCTGGTCCACAACGCCGCCGAAGCCACCGCGCGGGGCGGCACGATCGCCATCGAGGTGAGCCCCGAGCGCGACGGTGTGACGCTGGTCGTCGCCGACGGCGGTCCGGGCGTCCCCGAGCACGACCGCGCGCGCGTCTTCGACCCCTTCTTCAGCACCAAGCCGCGCGGGACCGGGCTCCGGGCTCGCGGTGTCGCTCGCGATCGTCGAGGCCCACGGCGGCACGATCCGCCTCGAGCCCGGCCGCGAGCGCGGTACCCGCGCCGTGGTGTGGCTGCCGCGCCGGCCTCCCGCCGCCACCACCGGCCGCTCCTCCCCCGGCCCCCCAAGGATCGCTCCATGACCACGAGCCGGACCCGGGTGCTGATCGCCGACGACAAGGACACGATCCTCTCGCTCTTCCGCAAGATCCTCTGGCCCGACTTCGACGTCGAGACCGCCGCCGACGGCGCGCAGGCGATCTCGCTCGCGGTCAACGGTGACTTCGACGTGGTGGTCTCGGACATCCGCATGCCGGGCGCCGACGGCTTCGAGCTCCTGCGCGAGGTGAAGCGCGCACGGCCGGAGATCGAGGTGGTGCTGATGACCGCGTTCGGCACCATCGACAAGGCCGTCGAGGCGATGAAGCAGGGCGCCTACGACTACCTCGCCAAGCCCTTCGACCCCGACGAGGCGCTGCTCACGGTCACCAAGGCCGCCGAGCGCAAGCGGCTGCGCGACGAGGCTCGCGACCTGCGCAGGGCGCTCGCCGGCAGCACCCGCTTCGAGGGGCTCGTGGGCCGCAGCGAGCCCATGCGCAAGGTCTTCGAGCTCATGGCGCGCGCGGCGGCGAGCGACGTGACCGTGATGGTCACCGGCGAGAGCGGCACCGGCAAGGAGGGCGTCGCGCGCGGCATCCACCACGCGAGCGAGCGCCAGGGTGGGCCGTTCGTCGCGATCAACTGCGGCGCGATCCCGGAGAACCTCGTCGAGTCGGAGCTCTTCGGCCACGTCCGCGGCGCCTTCACCGGCGCCGCCACCGACCGCCGCGGCCTCTTCGAGGAGGCGAGCCACGGCACCGTGTTCCTCGACGAGATCGCCGAGCTGCCGCTTTCGCTCCAGGTCAAGCTCAACCGCGCCCTCCAGGAGCGCGCGATCCGGCCGGTCGGCGCCGCGCACGAACGCAAGGTCGACGTGCGCGTCATCGCGGCCACCAACGTCGACCTGCGCGCGGCGGTCGCCGAGGGCCGCTTCCGCGAGGATCTCTTCTTCCGCCTCAACGTGTTCCCGATCCGTCTGCCGTCGCTCGCCGAGCGCGCCGACGACATCCCGCTGCTCGCGGCGCATTTCCTCGATGTCCACCAGCGCAAGCCCGGGCACGCGACCCGAGCGACGGCCTCCGCCCCGGCGGTGGAGGGCTTCTCGGCCGACGCCCTCGCCGCGCTGCTCCGCTACGCGTGGCCCGGCAACGTCCGCGAGCTCGAGAACGCCGTCGAGCGCGCGCTCGCCGTCACCGACGAGAGGCGGGTCCACCTCGAGGCGCTCCCCGACGAGGTGGTCGCCGGGCCCGCCGCGGCGGCCGCCGCGCGCGCCGCGCGAACGGCTTCGGCTCGAGCCTGGCCCAGCTCACCTATCGCAAGGCCCTCGAGGTCGCCCGCGACCGCGCGTCGCGGGAGTACCTGGAGGAGCTGCTCCGGCAGTTCGGCGGCAACGTCACCCGCGCCGCGCAGCACGCCGGCATGGAGCGCGAGAGCCTGCACCGCCTGGTGCGCCGCTACGGGCTCAGCACCGACGCGTATCGCGACCGCGGCGAGTGACGAGCCCGCGCGGCGCGCCCACCCGCTTCCTCGGTGAAGGCGGGATGAGCCCCGCGTGAAGATGTGACCCGCGGCGTCACACGGGATGTCCGCCGTCCCCCTCGCGGGTCGCTCGTCGTCCCGTCCAAGCCCTGGCGCTCGCGGCTCCCCGGCTCGGGATCTGGATCGGTCGGCTCGCAAATCGACTGGGAGATCGCCTTCGAGGCCCGACCTCCAGCGCCACGCACACGCGCCCGGGGGCGATCACGGGTCCCGGTACGGCACTTGCTCCTGGTGAGCGTCCGGCCCCACTCATCCGGCGGACCTCACTCGGATCCGCCCAGAGGAGACGCCATGACAACGCTCGTCAAACAAGTCGTCCCGCTCGTTCTTCTGGCGGTGATCTCCGCGCCTCCGAGCTCGGCGCGCGCGCAAGAGCCCGCCGCCGCCAACCAGGCGGCGCAGGTCGCGAACGATCCGGCGAAGGTCGCTGAGGATCACCTCGCGCGCGCGAGCGAGTACGAGGCGCGCATCCAGGAGCTCGACGGAGTCGTCGCCGAGCACGAGCAGATGAAGCGCGACCAGCACCGCTTCTTCGTCAATCCGAGGCTCACTCCGACCCCGCAGAACAAGGAGATGGAGAAGCACTGCGATCGGATCATCCAGGACACGAAGAAGCTGCAGGGCGACATGCGAGAGCTCGCGGACTGGCACAAGGCGCGGGCCGCCGAGCTGCAGAAGTGAACGAGCCGATCACGCGATCCGGCGCGTGGCGGGCGGCGCGCGATCGGCGCGCCGCCCGTGGCCTCGCAGGAGGTTCTCGGTGGCACGACGTCCCGTTCTCTCCATCACGGGGCTGCTCGTCGCCAGCGGTTGCGTGGGGAGCACGATGCAGCCGTCGGCGGTGATCGATCACCCGCCGACCCCGGCGGCGCACGCGTCGCCGCGGGCGGGCAGCGAAGACCGGACACCGGCTCAGCCGGGAGACGCGCCACCGGGCGCACTTCGGGAGGACCTGGCCGAGGACCGCGAGGATCCTGGTTGGTACCGGCACCCACCCGAGACCGTCGCGGCGTCCGTGGATGCGGACGAGCTGCGACGGAACGGAGTCCACCCGTGAGGCGGGACCCACAGCGTGCGCGGCTAGCCGCGGGAATACTCATCGGCCTGGCCGGAGCGGGGGTCGTCGCTCTGGCTGGGACCCTGGCGCTGTTCCACGCCGGGATCGGCGCGCGACCGGCGCCGTCGGCCCTCGAGACGATCGTGGCGCGCCGCGCACGGCATCTGCTCGTCCCACGCGCGATGCGCGACATGCCGAACCCGCTCCCCCGGACCGAAGAGGCGCTGCGCGCTGGCCGCGAGCACTGGGCCGACCATTGCGCCATCTGCCACGGAAATGACGGCCGGGGAGACACGGCGATCGTGAACGGCACGTACCCCCGCGCGCCCGACATGCGACTCGCCGCGACCCAGCGCCTCACCGACGGCGAGCTCTTCTACATCATCGAAAACGGTGTCCGTTTCACGGCGATGCCGGCCTGGGGCACCGGCGACCCCTCGCCCACCTCCGAGAGCTGGAATCTCGTACACTCATCCGCCACCTCCCCGAGCTCGGCCCCGGCGAGATCGCGGAGATGGAGCGGCTGAACCCGAAGACCGCCCGTGAGCGCCAGGACGAGGAAGAGAGCCGGCGTTTCCTGAACGGTGGCGAGGCGCCCGCTGCCACGGCGGACCACTGCCCTTGAACAGCCGGACGGGACCCTCACACGAACGGCGGCAGGAGGCTGACGATGGGAGCGAGCGTGAGTCGAGAGGTCGTGTTCAGCCTGTTGCTCGGCTTCAGCCCACCGGCGCTGGCCCACGAGGGGCACGAGCACAAGGTGATGGGCTCGGTCGTCGCCGTCGACGCGAGCCACATCGAGGTGAAGGCGACGGACGGAAGCGTGCGCTCGATCCAGCTCACGAGCGAGACCACGTTCAAGCTGGGCGACGCACCGGCGACTGGTGCGGACGTCCGGCCTTCCGACCGGGTGGTCGTGAAGTTCGCGGTGGAGGACGGCAAGGCCGAGGCCCGCGAGATCCTCCTCGCCGCGCGGCCGGCTTCCGGGTACCGGTCCGATCGGCGAGGCTGAGCCGGCACGCTGACCAGCGTCGTTCGAGAACACCGTGTGGCGAGGCCGCCACCGGATGGCGGCGTGCGTCGGCCCGGCGTCGCGAGGATGAGCCCCGGGCCGATCGACGCGCGGTCAGCGGCTCAGCTCGGCCGCCCTCGCCCCGTGCCACGCCGCCGCGTCCCGCAGGTCCGTCCGAAGCCCTCCGCGCGGCCCGGATGATCGCGGTGCAGTGTTGATCCTTCCCCACCCCGGCGCTTTCGCGCCGGGGCTTCAGGCCGACGTGAATCCTCCGCTCGTCGCTCTTCACTTGCTCGTGCTCGGCCACGAGTCCGTCAAGCTCCTCGACCCGGGCATCGTAGGAGGCGGCGACGGCCTCCACTCCCGGCACCTCCCATCCGGGACCCTCGATGCACCGCCGGTGTGACGGTTTCGGTCACAGGTAGCCGGCGCGATCACGGTTCGCGGCGCGGCGGGGCCCTGGCGTGCCACCCCGGTCGCGGCGGCATCGAGCCCATTCGCTGGAGTCACCGCAGAATCGCGCGAGCGTGCGAGCCTTGAATCGAGACGCCGCCTGGCAACGATCCTGCAGCGTCGGCCGCCCTTGCCGACCGGAACCGTCATGCGCCTCGCGCCGCTCCTCGTCACCCTGACGCTCGCGCTCGCCGCCACTCCCGCGGCGCGCGCCGCCGGCGACTCGTCCGACGCGCCGTTCGGCGCCGCCGATCCGCGCCTCGGCGCCCTGGTCGAGGAGAGCCTCGCGGCGCGCGCCGAGATCCGGCAGGCCGAGGACCTGGTGCGCGCCGAGCGCGAGCGGGTCTCGCAAGCGAGCGCGCTCCCCGATCCGGGTGCTCACCCTCGGCATCCAGAACGACGGCTTCGACTCCATCCAGATCGGCACGATGGAGACGAGCTTCTATCAGGTGATGGTGAGCCAGGGGCTGCCATGGCCGGGCAAGCGCGGGCTGCGGGCCGAGGTGGCGGAGCTCGGGAGCGCCGAGGCCGACGCCAACGTGGGCCGGATCCGGCTCTCGACGCGGGCCGAGGTGGCGCGCGCCTACCTCGATCTGGTGCTGGCGCGCGAGCGCCTTCGGCTCGCCGACCGCCTCGAGGTGGTGTGGCAGCAGTCGATCGAGCTCGCGCGCTCGCGTTACGAGATCGGCGCCGGCGCCCAGTCCGACGTGCTGCGCGCCCAGCTCGAGCTCAACCGGATCCGCCAGCGCCGCTTCGCCCTCGGCGCCGACCAGCGCACCGCGGTCCAAACCCTGAACCGGCTCCGGGACCGCCCCCTCGACGACGAGGTGGCCACGGCCGCCGCGCTCACCGAGCTCGGCACGCCGCGGGTGCGGAGCCCCGAGGACGACCTCGCCGACGCCGAGGCGCGCAGCCCGGAGCTCGCGCTGGCGCAGCTCGCGAGCGCGCGGGCCGGCAAGCGCCTCGACCTCGCGCGCCGCGAGCAGTACCCCGACTTCGCGGTGAACGCCGGCGTCATGCCGCGCGGCTCGCTCGAGCCGATGTGGCCTCCGGGCTCTCGGTGAACGTGCCGCTGTGGTCGGCGTCGAAGCAGGGACCGGCGGTGACCGAGAACGAAGCGCGATCGTCGGCGCAGGCCCGCGGCGTCGAGGCGATCCGCCACGAGCTGGCGCTCCGGGTCGCCGAGCGCCGTGCGGTGCTCGCGGCGCTCCTCGACACCTCGAGCTCCACACCGGTGGCCTGCTGGTGCAGTCGCAGGCGACGGCGGAGGCGACACTCGCCCAGTACCGAGTCGGCAACGTCCCCTTCGCCGCGGTGCTCGAGGGCGAACGTGGGCTACATCGGCGACGAGGAGGGCTACCTCCTCACCCTCGCCGACGCGCACCGCGTCGCGATCGCCCGCGACGAGGTGTCGCTCGCGCCGACCGGTGGCGTGAACGTCGCCGGCGCGGCGCCGATGCGCGGCGGCGCGCCGACGAGCGGACGCATGCAGCCGGCTTCGGCGAGCTCGATGGCGGGCGCGACCTCGAGCGGCGCGGCCGCGGAGACATCGGGCGCCACGGGCGCC
Source organism: Deltaproteobacteria bacterium (assembly GCA_016713535.1). Classification (GTDB taxonomy): domain Bacteria; phylum JADJOY01; class JADJOY01; order JADJOY01; family JADJOY01; genus JADJOY01. Next base: position 143,844 of record JADJOY010000029.1, on the reverse strand, counting down.
GCCGCGAGCGGCGGCGGCATGTGACGGACGTGAGGAACAGACCATGACCTCGCCTTCCACCTCCCCTCACCGCCGCGACCCCGCGGCCGCTTCGGGCTCGGCGCGCTGATCGCCGCGGCGGCCGTCGCCGCCGCGCTCGCGGCCGGCGGCACGCTGCTCGTGTCCGGCCTCGGCGCGCTCGACGGCGGCGCGGGCGGCGCGTCCGCGGGAGCGCCCGCCGCGCAGCCCGAAACGCTCTACCAGTGCCCGATGCATCCCACCGTGGTGAAGAACCACCCCGGCGACTGCCCGATCTGCGGCATGAAGCTCGTGAAGGTCGAGCCGCGGCCGGCTCCGCCACCACCGCGGCGGGCGGCGGCGCCACGAGCCACGAACGGCGCGTCGTCCACTACCGATCGCCGATGAACCCGGCGCAGACGTCGCCCACCCCCATGAAGGACGACATGGGGATGGACTACCTCCCCGTCTACTCGGACGAGGTGGGCGGCGACTCGGCGGTCCCCGGTCTCGCCACCGTCGCCATCGACCCGGCCCGCCAGCAGCTCATCGGGCTGCGGACGGCGACCGTCCGCCACGGCGTCGTGGGCGGCGCCTGGCGCACCGTCGGCCGGGTGGGCGTCGACGAGACCCGGGTCCGCCACATCAACGTCAAGACTCCCGGCTACGTGGAGCGGATCTTCGTCGACTTCGTCGGCCGGCCGGTCGGGCGCGGCGAGCCGCTCTTCGCGATGTACAGCCCCGAGCTGGTCGCGGCGCAGGACGAGCTGCTGCTCGCGGCGCGCACCGAGCGCAAGCTCGCCGGCGACCGGGCGCTCGGCGCAGGACGGTGCGGCGCTGCTGCGGCGCCGCGCGCGCAAGCTCGCCCTCTGGGATGTGCCGGAGGCCGAGATCGACCGCGTCGCGCGGACCGGCGAGCCGATGAAGGCCCTCACCTTCGTGTCGCCGATCAAGGGGGTCGTGACCAAGAAGGACGTGGTCGAGGGGATGAAGCTCGACGCGGGTGCGATGCCGTACGAGATCGTGGACCTGTCCGAGGTGTGGGTGCTCGCCGACGTCTACGAGAGCGACCTGTCGCGCGTGAAGGCATGGCATGCCGGCGGCGCTCACGCTCAAGGCCTTCCCGGACCGCGCATTCGAGGGCAAGGTCGCGTTCATCGACCCTCTCATGGACCCGGCGACCCGCACCGTGAAGGTCCGCCTGGTCTTCGCCAACCCGATGGGCGAGCTGCGCCCGGCGATGTTCGGCGAAGTGGTCCTCAGGGGCGCGCCGCGCGAGGGGCTGAAGATCCCCGCGGACGCCGTGGTGGACTCGGGCCCCGTGAAGGTCGTGTTCCTGGCGACTGGGCGACGGCAGGTTCCAGCCGCGCCAGGTGGAGACCGGCGAGCGGACGGGGCCGGCGTCGAGGGGCCTGCGGCCGGTCGCTCGGGGAGGAGGTGGTGACCCGCGCCAACTTCCTGATCGACTCCGAGTCGCGGCTCAGGGCCTCGCTCGCGGCGCTCACGCCGAGCGGCGCGGCGGCCGGGCGAGCCCTGCCCCCGCCGGCACCCGCCGCGACACCGGCGCGCACCCGTGATCAAGCGCGTCATCCGGTTCTCGGCGGAGAACAGCTTTCTGGTCATCGCGGCGACGGTCGTCGCGCTCGCGTTCGCGTGGTGGTCGATGCGGACGATCCCGCTCGACGCGCTCCCGGACATGTCCGACACGCAGGTCATCGTCTACTCGCGGTGGGATCGCAGCCCGGACATCATCGAGGATCAGGTCACGTATCCGATCACGACGTCGCTGCTCGGCGCGCCGAAGGTCAAGGCCATCCGCGGCTTCTCGGACTTCGGCTTCAGCTACGTCTACGTGATCTTCGAGGACGGCACCGACCTCTACTGGGCGCGCTCGCGGGTGCTCGAGTACCTGTCGAAGATCACCGCGCAGCTCCCGCCCGAGGTGAAGGTCGAGCTGGGCCCGGACGCCTCCAGCGTGGGCTGGGTCTTCCAGTACGCGCTCGTCGACCGCGGCGGCCGCCATTCGCTCGACGAGCTGCGCTCCTACCAGGACTGGTTCCTGCGCTACGCGGTGCAGAGCGTGCCCGGCGTCGCCGAGGTCGCCACCGTCGGCGGCCAGGTCCGCCAATACCAGGTCACGGTCAACCCCAACCAGCTCGCCGCCTACAAGCTGCCGCTCGACGCGGTGATCCAGGCGGTGCGGCGCGGCAACAACGACGTCGGCGGGCGGCTCGTCGAGCTCTCGGGGCGCGAGTACATGGTGCGCGGCCGCGGCTACGTGAAGAGCATCGCCGACATCGAGAGCCTCGTGCTCAAGGCCGAGGGCGGGACGCCGGTGACGATCAAGGACGTCGCCACGGTGTCGCTCGGGCCCGAGATGCGGCGCGGCATCGCCGACCTCGACGGCCAGGGCGACGTGGTCGGCGGCATCGTCGTGATGCGCCAGGGCGAGAACGCGCTGAGCGTGATCGAGCGGGTGAAGGCCAAGCTCGAGGAGACTCGAGCCGTCGCTGCCCGGGGGCGTCGAGGTGGTGACCACCTACGACCGCTCGGAGCTCATCGACCGGGCCATCGAGACGGTCGCGACAAGCTGATCGAGGAGATCATCGTCGTCTCGCTGATCATCCTGCTGTTCCTCTGGCACTTCCCCTCGTCGATCGTCCCCATCGTCACCATCCCGGTGTCGGTGGCGCTGGCGTTCATCCCCATGTAACGCGATGGGGCTCAACGCGAACCTGATGTCGCTGGCCGGGATCGCGATCTCGATCGGCGTGCTGGTGGACGGTGCCATCGTCGAGGTCGAGAACGCCTACAACAAGATCCATCACTGGATCGCCGGCGGGAAGAAGGGCGACTTCCATCAGGTGCGCCTCGCGGCGCTGCAGGAGGTCGGTCCTTCGGTCTTCTTCTCGCTGCTGGTGATCGCCGTTGCTTTTCTCCCGATCTTCGCCCTGGTCGACCAGGAGGGGCGGCTCTTCCGCCCGCTCGCCTACTCCAAAAACCTGGCGATGGCGATCGCGGCGATCCTCGCGATCACCCTCGATCCGGCGATGCGGATGATGTTCGCGCGCATCGAGCCGTTCACGCTTCCGGCCGCGGTTCGCGGCGTCGATCGCGACGCGGCTCTTCGTGGGCCAGTACCACTCCGAGGAGGGGCACCCGATCTCGCGACTGCTGCATCGGCTCTACGAGCGGCCGTGTCGCTTCGTGGTGCGGCACGCCAAGGCCACGATCTTGGCCGCCGTGCTGATCGTGCGCCCGACCGTGCCGGTCTACCTGCGGCTCGGCTCCGAGTTCATGCCGCCCTCTGCGAGGGCTCGATCCTCTACATGCCCTCGGCGGTGGAGCCCGGGCATGTCCGTGGCCGAGGCGCAGAAGGCGCTGCAGCTCCAGGACAAGATCCTGATGACCTTCCCGAGGTCGCGCGGGTGTTCGGCAAGGCCGGCCGCGCCAACACCTCGACCGATCCGGCGCCCTTCACGATGATGGAGACCACCATCTCCTGAAGCCGGAGAGCGAGTGGCGCCAGCGGCCGCGGTGGTACTCCGAGTGGGCGCCGGAGTGGCTCAGGGGCCGCTGCGCCCGTTCTGGCCCGACCGCATCAGCCAGGACGAGCTCGAGGACGAGATGAACCCGGCGCTGCAGCTGCCCGGGATCTCGAACGCCTGGACGATGCCGATCAAGGGGCGGCCTGGACATGCTCTCGACCGGCATCCGCACCCCGGTCGGCATCAAGATCATGGGCAGCGATCTGCCGACGATCGAGCGGCTGGCCCGCGAGGTCGAGGCGGTGGTGGCGCGGGTGCCCGGCACTCGCAGCGCCTACGCCGAGCGCGTCGCCGGCGGCTACTTCCTCGACTTCGTGCTCAAGCGCGAGCAGCTCGCGCGCTACGGGCTCAGCATCGACGACGCCAACCTGATGGTGATGACCGCGGTGGGCGGCGACAACCAGAGCGTCACCGTCGAGGGCCGCGAGCGCTACGGCATCAACGTGCGCTACGCCCGCGACTACCGCGATGACCTCGAGGCGCTGAAGCGCGTGCTGCTGCCGCTGCCGAGCGGCCAGGGCCAGATCCCGATGGAGGAGATCGCCGACGTCGTGCTGGCGCAGGGGCCGGCGATGATCCGCGACGAGAACGGCCTCCTCGCCGGCTACGTGTACGTCGACTTCGACACCTCGAAGATCGACGTCGGGCACTACGTCGAGCGCCCAAGAAGGCGGTCGCCGCGGCGTCCGATGCCCACCGGCTACTCGCTGAGCTGGAGCGGCCAGTACGAGAACATGCTGCGCGTGAAGGAGCGACTGAAGCTGGTCATCCCGCTCACGCTGGTGCTCATCTTCACGCTGCTCTACATGAACACCAAGAGCGCCTTCAAAGCCTCGCTGGTGATGCTCGCGGTGCCGTTCTCGGCGATCGGCGCGGTGTGGCTCTTGTGGGCGCTCGACTACAACGTGTCGATCGCGGTGTGGGTGGGGCTGATCGCGCTCATGGGCCTCGACGCCGAGACCGGCGTCTTCATGCTGCTCTTCCTCGACCTCTCCCACGAGGAGGCCCGCAAGGCGGGACGGCTCAGGAACGAGGGCGAGCTCGTCGAGGCGATCATCCACGGCGCCGTGAAGCGCGTGCGCCCCAAGGCCATGACGGTGTTCGCCGCGATGATGGGCCTGTTGCCGATCCTGTGGTCGACCGGCACCGGCGCCGATCTCATGAAGCGGGTCGCCGCGCCGATGGTGGGCGGGCTGGTGACGAGCTTCCTGCTCGAGCTGCTCGTCTACCCGGCGATCTACTTCCTGTGGAAGCGCCGCGAGCTCGGCGGCCCCGCCGCGCCGCACCGGCGCTCGTCCCCGCGTGACGCCCGCGGCGCCGACGGAGCGGCGCCCTCCAGCGGCGATCGTCCGCGCCTGCGTCCGCGACGCCGATCGCCGAGCGTGACATCGGGCGAGCTCACGCTCGCCCCTCCATCGACGGTACATGGTGCCGGCGTGGAGGGGATCGCCGGGCCGTCCCTGCCATCCGGCTGTCCCGTGGCTGTGTAGGGCCGACCCTCAGGTCGCCCGCTGCGGCGCCGACGGAGCGGCGCCCTCCAGCGGCGATCGTCCGCGACTGCGCCCGGGACGCCGATTGCCGAGCGTGACATCGGGCGAGCTCACGCTCGCCCTCCACCGACGGTACATGGTGCCGGCATGAGGAGGGATCGCCGGGCCGTCCCTGCCATCCGGCTGTCCCGTGGCTGTGTAGGGGCGACCGTCAGGTCGCCCCCGGCGGCGCCGACGAAGCGGCTCCCTCGCGCCGCCCGGGCCCACGGCCCGCGCCTCACCCTCGCGAGGTGAGCGCGCTGCCGAGGATGCCGCGGTAGATGATGTCGAGGTCGGACACGTGCCGATCGAGCCCGAAGCGCTCCTTCACCCGCGCGCGCCCCGCCGCGCCCCAGCTTGCGGCGCGCGCCGGGTCGCCGAGCAGACCGATCACCTCGCAGGCCAGGTCGTACGGATCGCCGGGCTCGCACAGCACTCCCGTGACCCCGGGCCGGACGATCTCGGGGATCCCGCCCACGCCGTACGCGACCACCGGCTTCGCGGCCGCCATCGCCTCGAGCACCACGCGCCCGAACGGCTCGCGGTGGGACGGCACCACCACCACGTCGAGCGCCGCCATCACGTCGGGCACGTTCTCGCAGCGGCCGCCAGCACGATCCGCTCGCCGAGGCCGCGCTCGGCGATCGCGCGCGCGAGCTCGTCGCCGTACTCACGCCACACGCCGTGGAGGTCGCTGCCGACGATGACGAAGCGCGCGTCCGGCCGCGCCAGCGCCACGTGCGCCGCGGCGAGCACGAAGTCGACCTGTCCCTTGCGCGGCTCGACGTTGCCCACCACGCCCACCAGCGGCGCTTCGGGCGCGACTCCCCACTCGGCGCGCAGCGCCGCGCCGCCGCTGGCGCGTTCGTACGGCTCGGGGTCGAGGCCGTTCCACAGCACCGGCACGCGCAGCGGGTGCTGGCCGGCCGCCACCAGCTCGTGCATCACCGACGCCGAGATCGCGATCAGCCGCTGCATGCGGCTCGCCGCGAGACGGAACCGCAGGCTGCGGAAGAGCCGCAGGTCCTCGTCGCGGACGTGGCCGATCGCGGGCACCCGCGTGAGCACCGCCACCGCCGCGGCGCGGGTGAGCCGCCACACCGTTCCGGCGTGGATGAGCCGCACGCCGCGCTCCATCACCAGCGCAGCGAGGCGATCGACCACGCCGAGCCAGGCCACCGGCCCGAGCCGCTCGAGGTGCGGCGTGCCGTCGAGGAACAACTCGATGCCGCGCTCGCGTGCCGCCACCGCGAGCGGACCCTCGTTCGGCACGGCCAGGATCGGCGTAAAGAGCCGCCGATCGAGGCGCGCCGTCGCTTCCAGCAGGCTCCTCTCGGCGCCGCCGAGCTGCGAGGTGTAGGCGAGCAGCAGGATCGGCGCCGGCCACGGGTTCGCGGCGGCGGACCGCGGGCGCGGGCGGTGAAGCAGCAGGCTCGCGATCGTGCGCATCACCGCGCCGCGGGCTTCCGGACGAAGAACACGTAGCCCTTCGCCATCCGCGAGCCTCGGTCCCACAGGAAGCGCGTCAGCCACCACGTCTCGCCGTGGCGGGTCGCGAGGGCGAGCACGCCGCGACGCGCGGCGAGGAACGCGCGCTGGAAGCCCACCGAGGACCAGTGGGCGAGCGCGCCACCGAACCGCTCGATCGCGCGCACCCGCAGGCGACGCCCGAGCGCCATCAGCGCCACACCCGGCAGCGTCACGACGTTTCGCGCCACGAGATCCGCCACCACCGCGCCCGCGCCGCCCACCGCGCGGATCTGCTCGATCGCGAAGCCGGCGTCGCGCACCAAGAAGCGCAGCCCGTCCTCGGTGAAGCGCCAGCGATCCTCGGGTGCGTCGTGGACCTTGTAGAAAAACGGCGCCGTCACCAGCACCGCGGCACCCGGCGACGCCACGGTGGACCTCGCGCAGCACCGCGTCCGGAGCCCGCACGTGCTCGAGGACCTCGGCGACGATCACCGCGTCGAACGAGCCCGCGCCGAACGGCAGCGCCGCCGCGTCGGCGCGCACGCTGGCGGCACTGCGCGCGGCGAGCGATCGACGCCCAGGTAGCCCTCGCTCGCGAGCTGGAGCGGCGCGCGCAGCGGCCCGTCGCCACAGCCGAGGTCGAGCAGCCGCCCGGCCAGGCGCTGGCGGAACGGATGGAGCGCCTCGAGGAGGAGCTCGCCGGCGATCACCGAGTCCGAGCCGCGCGCGTCGAAGCGCACCGCGCCGGTGGTGGGATCGCGGACGATGCGGCCCGCGCGCACCGGCGTCTCGGCGCCGTCGGGCGCCTCGGCGAGCGGTGCGAAGTGGCCGAGCAGCCGCCGGTAGAGCGCGGGTGGCAGCGGCACGCCGAGCCGATCGAGGCGGTCGAGGGCACCGATCGCTGCGCCGAGCCAGCGCGCGCGCGCGCCCCGCCAGCGCGGCGGCTCGCGCCGCGCCACCCGCTCCGCGAGGGGCGGCGCGAGGCGGATCGCGCGCTGCGCCGAGGGCAGCGCCGTCTCGCGCCAGCGCAGGTACTCGCCGAGCGAACGCCCCGCGCCCGGCAGCGCGCGCACCGCGGCGGCGGGACGGTAACCGAGCCTCACTCCGCGCTCGCGGAGGCGATAGCCGAGCTCGACGTCCTCCCACGCGGCACCCGGGAAGAGCTCGTCGAAGCCGCCCGCCGCGTCGAACGCCGCACGCGGCACCGACAGGTTCGACGAATAGCGCGCGAAGGACACGCTGCCTTGGGACTCGAGCTCGCGCGCCGCGCCCGCGAAGTCGAAGTGGACACCCGCGCGCCAGGTGAAGCGATCGAACGGAGTGTCGCCGCCGCCGGGCGGCGGATCGATCCGACCCACGATCGCCCACGGCGCGGCACCGGGCTCGCGGTGCGCGCGGACGTGCTCGTCGAGCCAGGCCGCGCTCGGCTCGAGGTCGTCGGCGAAGAAGAGCAGGAGCTCGCCGCGGGCGTGGCTCGCGCCCAGGTTGCGCGCGCGCGCCGGCCCATGCCGACCCTGCCGCAACACCACCACCGGCTCGCCGAACACGCGCGCGCCGGCGAGCGCGCTCGCGACCGGCGTGCGCGAGCCGTCGTCGACCACGATCAGCTCGGCGCGCAAGCGCTCAGTCCGCACCCCCGCGAGCCTCGCCACCAGCGTGGCGACGCGCTCGGGCCGATCGCGCGTCGGCACCACCACGCTCACGTCGAGGACGTCGGGGTGACTCATGAGAGCGTGAGGTTATGCCCGGCGCCGCGGGTGAGAAACCCCTGCGCCCGTGGGCCGCGTGCCAAGCGCGGTTGGCGGGCACGTGCCAACGGTGGTTGGCACCGCGCCCATCGGCGGACCAGGCGATCTTCCGTCGGTTCGCCGTGAACCGCGCGGTTCGCCGCGGTGGCCCACGCGGCGCCGAAATTGCTCAGCGCACGGTTGGCGCCGTCCACACACCGAGGTGAAGCCCTCACGACGGCGCCGGGGGAGGGGGAACATGGGGATCGCGAAGGGACGGGAGAAGTTCGTGCGCGCGGCGCTCGTGGCGCTCGCCGCACTCGCAGGCGGCGCCGCGGCACCCGCGCCGGTCCACGCCGCGCACGCGTGGTTCGCGTTCAACGCCCGCGACGCCACCACCAGCGCGCCGCTCGGGTGCGTCCACCTGCGCACCGTCCATGGGGTCGAGCTCGTCACCGACGCCAACGGCAACGCCGCGTTCTACGAGCCCGGGCTCATGGGCCAGAGCGTGTGGTTCTACATCTCGCGCCAGGGCTACAAGGGCACGAGCTTCCCGGACCCCGACGGCTTCGGCTTCTCGGGCAAGGCGTACACCACCACCGAGGGCGGCAGCGCGACGGTCTCGATGAGCCCGGTGGTCGGCCAGTCGCCCGGCACCTGCTCACCCGGCACCGACGAGACCACGCTCCTCACGGCGCCGGTCCCGAGCGCGAGCCAGCGCTTCAAGCTGCGCGTCGTCGACGCCGCGACGGGGCGCGGCGTGCCGCTGGTCCAGGTCAGCTCGCCGCGCCGCACCGAGCAGACCGACTCGAACGGCTACCTCGCCTTCTACGACCCGCAGCTCATGAGCCGCTCGGTGACCTTCGAGGTGGCGAGCTTCGGCTATGCCTCCACGTTCGCGACCTCCACCACCACACCGGGCGGCGCCGGCCAGGTCGCCCTCACCCGCACCAACGTCGCCGAGCGTCTCTACCGGCAGACCGGTGGCGGCGTGTACCGCGAGACCGACCTGCTCGGCCTCACCGCGCCCACCGCGCTGCCGCTGCTCAACGCCAAGGTGCTCGGCTCGGACTCGGTCCTGAGCACGCTCTACCAGGGCAAGGTCTTCTGGGTGTGGGGAGACACGAACTTCCCCGGCTACCCGCTCGGCAACTTCAAGACCTCCGCCGCCACGTCGCTGTTGCCCGGCCAGGGCGGGCTCGACCCGAGCCTGGGCGTGAACCACGTCTACTTCACCCGCGCCGACGGCTCGGCCGCCGAGATGCTGCCGAGCTCGACCATCCCCAACCCACCCGGCTACTCGGGCTTCCTCGCGGCGTGGGTGAGCTCGCTGATCGCGGTGCCGGACGCGGGCGGCGTCGAGCGCCTGTTCGCCCAGTATTCGCTGGTCCCCGGGCTCTCGACACCGCAGCAGGTCGGCTGGGCGCGCTTCAACGACGCCACGCGCGTGTTCGATCAGCCGGTGGTGCTGACCGGCAACGAGACCGTGAAGGCCGAAGGCCACGCGTTCAAGTGGAGCTATCCGGGCGGCAGCCAGTACGTGCACTTCGAGCCGCGCTACATGTCGGGGCTCGGCGTCCCCCACGACGCGCCGGTCCGTGTGCCGGCCAACGCGGCGTCGATCGTGAACCCCGCCACGTACCAGGCGTTCACCGCGCTCGCCCAGGGCAGCTGGAGCCAGCTCGTCCGCGACGGCAACGGCCGGCTGGTCTATTCGTGGAAGACCGGCACGCCGCCGATCTCGGGCGATTCGAGCACGTCGACGGGCGTGGCCCCGGAGGAGACGCTCTACGGCCACTACCTCGACCCGGAGACCCTCGAGGCGCCGCTCGCTCACGGCGCCCACACCGAGTGGAACGAGTACCGCAAGCGCTTCGTGCAGGTGTTCACCCAGGGCTTCGGCAGCACGTCGCTGATCGGCGAGACCTGGTTCGCCGAGGGCGACACGCCAATGGGCCCATGGGTCTACGCGCGCAAGGTCGCCACTCAGGACAACTACAGCTTCTACAACCCCAACCACCACGCCTTCCTCGACCAGCAAGGCGGCCAGCTCATCTACTTCGAGGGCACCTACACCACGCTCTTCACGAGCGGCCAGATCGAGACCCCGCGCTACGAGTACAACAACGAGATGATGCGCCTCGACCTCGGCGACGAGCGCCTGGTGCTGCCGGTACCGGTCTACGACCTGGGGATCGCCGCCGGCGCCACGACCTACCCGGGCGGCTTCGTCACCAAGAGCGGTCTGCGCGCAGGCAGCGCGAACCGCGCCGCGGCGTTCTTCGCCCGCGACCGCGCCGCCGCGGGCCTGGTGCCGGTGTGGTGGTCGGACGCGGCGTGCCGGGCGCGGGCGCTCCTCGCGGGCGGCGCACCCCAGACCGAGCCGGCCTTCTGGGCGCTCCCCGGTGACGCCGCCAGCCCACCCGCGGACACCCTGCCGCTCTGGGAATACGTGACCACCGCCGCCGGGCTGCCGGCGCACGTCTACACGACCGACGCGGCGTTCGCCGATCCCAGCTACACGCGCTCGGCGCAGCCGCTCCTCCACGTGTGGAAGAACCCGATGTCCGGCGTGACGCTGCCGGTGACCGACTACCTCGGCACCGTCGTCGCCGACGCGGGCGCCGACGCGTGCGCCGTGGCCACCTCCTCGTCGGGTGCCTACGTGACGCTCGACGCCTCGAAGACCAGCGCGCCCGCGGGCGCCGCCGTGACCCACACCTGGAGCTTCGCGGGCGGCAGCGCGAGCGGAAGCAATCCATCCGTGCTGCTGCCGAAGGGGGTCACCTCGGTGAAGCTCACCAGCACCGCCAACGGCGTCACCAGCACCGACTACGTCACGGTCTCGGTGGCTGCGTGCACCAGCGGCTGCTGCTGAGCGGGTTCGCGGGCCGAATCGGAGTGCGGTGGATTTCACAACCTGCCAGTGAAATTCACTGCACTCCGCCATTGAACCCAATCATCACTTTATGCCAGTAAAAACGGTCAGCGAATCCCGCTCGGCCCAGCGTGCCTCCGAAACGGCCCCGCTTTCGCGCGCTCGGGCGTGTGCGACATCTGGCGCCCGAAAACCCGCGTTTCACGCCAGCCCCGCGCCCCGCGGACGGTCGGCGGCGCCGCTCACCGCTCGATCGGCCGTGCGCGGATCAGCTCGCCCAGGAGCTTGGCCTGGTTGTCGATGCGGACGTTCGCCGCCGCGCCCTCGCCCAGGTACCCGCGCAGCACGAAGTTGAGCGCCGCGACGTTTGCCAGCTCGTAGCGATCGATCGGTCCGTCGAAGGGCTCGGGCAGCCAGGCGCGCAGCCGCTCGGCCGTCAGGTAGTCACGGAGCCAGCCGAAGTGCCGTGGGTCGCGCGCCCACACGCCCAGGTTCGCGTCGCCGCCCTTGTCGCCCGAGCGAGCGCCGCACACGTCGCCGAGGAGTGAACCGGCCAGAGCCGCGGCGACGCCGGACCCGGCGAGCGACGGCGGTTCGGCGGACCGCTCCGAGCCGCCCTCGGCGAAGCTCGGCGCCGCGACCTCGAAGCGCTCGTCGCCGATCGTCACCCGCGCCGTCACCGCGCCGCGCGCCACCGCGGTCGGCCACGTGCCTCCACACGGCGCCGCACCCGTGGGCGGTCCGGCGAAGGTGATGCCCGGCACGCTGGCGAGTGCCAGCTCGACAGCGGCGCCGCTGAACGCGCGCCCGACCTTGCCCTCATCGCGGTCGCGGACCGCGAAGCGCGTGAGCGTGGTGCCGCGCTCGAGAGGTCCACGAAGCGCTCGGCGCGCGCCTCCTGGAAGCGATGCCGGCCCCCGACCGCGTCCCAAGCGGCTCTCGAGGGGCCCGCGACTTGGCCTCGGCCTCCGGCTCCACCGACCACGACGTCCACGTGGTTCCGGAACCCCGCTCCATGGTGCGCCGAGACCTTGAGTGTCGCGGGCGGCGGCGTGCCGCGCGCCCCGCTCACCCGCACCCGGTCGGGGCCGAGCTCCTCCACGGACACGGCGTCGAAGTGCGCGGTGACGTCGGGCGTGAGATAGGCGGGCGCGCCGATCTCGTAGACGAGCTGGGCGATCACGGTGTCGCGGGTGACGGCGCCGCCGGTGCCCGGGTGCTTGGTGATCGTGAAGCGGCCATCGGCCTCGATCTCGGCGATCGGGAAGCCCATCGCCGCGAGCCGGGGCACCTCGTTCCAGAAGCAGTAGTTCCCGCCCGTGACCTGGGTGCCGCACTCGATCAGGTGGCCGGCGACGATCCCGCCCGCGAGCCGGTCCCAGTCGTCGGCGCGCCAGCGGTGGTGCCACATCGCCGGCGCCAGCGTGAGCGCCGAGTCCGTCACCCGCCCGGTCACCACGATGTCCGCGCCGGCCTCGAGCGCCGCCACGATCGGCCACGCGCCGAGGTACGCCGAGGCGCAGAGCACCGGTGCCTCGAGCGACTCGAACGGTGCCCCGGTGACGGCGTGGGCGAGTGGCTCGCCCTGCGCGCGCAGCTCGCCGAGGCGCGCGAGCAGGTCGTCGCCCTCGACCACGGCGATCCGCGGGCTCAGCCCGAGCCGCGCCGCCACCGCGGCGATGGCGTCGCCGCACGCGGCTGGGTTGAGCCCGCCCGCGTTCGAGACGATGCGGATGCCGCGCTCGAGACACGTCTCGAGCACGTCCTCGACCTGGCGCACGAAGGTCCGCGCGTAGCCGCGGGCGAGATCGCGCGCCTTCTCGCGCGCCAGGATCAGCAGCGTGATCTCGGCGAGGTAGTCGCCGGTCAGGACGTCGATCGGGCCGCCCAGGACGAGCTCGCGGGACGCGGACAGGCGGTCGCCGTAGAAGCCGCTGCAGTTCGCGACCCGCAGGCTCATGGGCTCATTCCTCGGGCGGGCCGGAGGCGCGGGCGAGCTGGGCCGCGTTGACCCGCGCGGCGTCGAACGCGCGTGCGGAGGCGATCATCTTGTCGAACGTGGCGTCGAACGGCGGCACGTTCGAGCCCTTGTAGAAGCGGATCGGGTTGACCCGCGCCACCACGAAGGCGCGCAGGTACGGGCTCTCGAAGCCGCGCGCCTTGAGCGCGGCGACCGCCTCCGCCACCGCGTCCTCGAGCGCCAGCACCCGCCGCGCGCGCTCGGCGCGGATCTCGAGAGCGTGGGCGATCGGCTCGTCGATGAAGGTGTCGACGCGGTTGAGCAGCGCCGAGTAAGCACCGCCGGCGAAGCGCGGCCGCCCCTCGTAGCAAACGCCCAGTGTCAAGAGCGCCGGCTCCTCGAACTCGAGGGCGAAGTCGTTCTCGGTGCGGCCGTCGCTGCCCGCGAGGCTCCGCGCCATGCGGATCACCTCGAGGGCCTTCTCGCGCAGCGCGTGAGCCTTCTCGGTGTTGAGGGCGAGGATCTTGTACGCCACGGCGGGGTCCGGCAGCACCAGCGCCACGATCGCCCGCGCACCGAGGCGGTTCATCGCCGCGAGCCGGTGGTTGCCGTTCGGCGTCCAGTAGCTGCGTTCGCCCTGGCGCATGGCGATCACCGGGTCGAGGAAGCGGCCGATCTTGTCGATCACCCGGGTGAGCCGGTTGGCGTGGGCCTCGGAGAGGTCGCGCTGGAACGGCGTGGGTGCGACCTGCTCGATCGGCAGCCCGGCGAGGACCTGCCAGTGGCCGCCGAGCGGATCGCGGTACACGCCGAGCACCGCCCCGCCGTCGTCCTCGATCGCGCGGGTGAGCTCGGCCACGTCGGCCGGCGGGGCGTCATCCTGGAGGTCGGGAGCGCGCAAGCCGCGCGAGCCGGGCTCGGCGGTCTTCTTCCTGCGCGAGCTCGTGCCAGAGGCGGGCGCGGCACGCTTGGTCGTCTTCTTCGGCTTCTCGGCCGAGTCGGCAGCGTTCTTGGTCGCCACGGCTCACCTCCCCATCGCCGGGCAGAATGAGCCGCGCCGGGCGCGGCCGTCAAAGACGCGAGGGACGGGCGCGGTGCCGGGATCCGCACCGCTCGGCCGACGCCGCTCCAGATCGACGGATCGGCACAACGCCCGGGCACGCGACGCGTGCCCCTCCACCCTTCGCTGAACGTGGAAGCGTAGGGGCGGGCGCGAGCCCGCCCGGGAGAGGAAACGATCCGCAAACTCGTGTCCGCGCACCGTGTGAGACCTGCCGGACCTGGCGGCGCCAGCTTCTCACCACGTATCGCCGGGCACGCGACGCGTGCCCCTCCACCCTTCGCTGAACGTGGGTGTGTAGGGGCGACCGTCAGGTCGCCCGGGATCGCGACCGATCCGCCCTACTCGCGCCCGCCGCTACACCGGCGTCCTACCGGGAACGACCTCGGCACCGACGCTCCGTCATCACGTTTCGCCGGGCACGCGACGCGTGCCCCTCCGTCCACGACCGACGACGACCTCGGTAGCGGGGCGGGGACCGCCGCTCCCGGCGCCCGCCGAACGACCCGGCACCGACTCCGCCACCGCGGCGCCGGGCAGGCGACGCGCCCTCCGACCAAGACCACGACGACCTCGTGGGCGGGGCCGGCCCCGCCCGCAGCGACTCTGCCCGGCGAGCCGGAGGCGACTCCGACCAACTACAGCGACCGCGGAGAGTGCGGGGGGCGCAGACCGGACGCGAGCGCAAGGACCGAACCCGTGGCCGGCGCGCTGCGATCGGCCCACTGCGATGCCTCGCGGCGGCGCGCAAGCTCGCACGTCCGAGCGGAGACACGCCATGACGATCGATCACGGCCTCACCCACATGGCCTTCCTGGTCGCCGACCTCGACGCGACCATCGCCTTCTACGCGAAGTACGCGCGCATGGTCGTGGTCCATGAGCGCAAGGACGCGACCTCCGGAACCCGTGTGGCGTGGCTCAGCGACCGCACTCGCCCGTTCGTGCTCGTGTGCGTCGAGCTGCCGCGCGTGGTGCCACGCTTCGTTCTGCGCACGGCGAAGAAGTGGCTCTTCTCGTTCGAGCACCTCGGCGTCGGCTGCGCGAGCCGCGAGGAGGTGGATCGTCTCGCCGCCGAGGGCGCCCGGAACGGTTGCTTGCGCCGCCCGCCCACCGACTCCGGCCCGCCGGTCGGCTACTGGTGCTTCCTCGCCGACCCCGACGGCAACAGCCTCGAGCTCTCCTACGGCCAGGAGGTCGGCCTCACCGTCGCGACGGCGTGAGGGGCGGCGCAATGGGACAGCACTTCCTCTTCGTGAACCTCCGCAAGCGCCAGTTCCTGAACCCCGTTCGCTTCGCGGGCGAAGGTGCCAAGGCAGGGGCGTTGCTCCACGGCAGCCACGCTCTGGCGATCGCGGTCCTCACCACTGACTTCGATCACGTAAAACACGATTTCGGTCCAGTCGCCGGAGCGTGGTCCGGGGATCGGATCGTGATCGCTGGCGACCAGGCCGAACCAAACGCCGACGGGATCGAGACGGCGACCGCCGCCGACCCGATGCGCAACCTATACGGGCTGGCCTACCTCGAGTTCGAGGACGTCACCCACCGAGCCCTGGCAACGCTCTGCACTGCGCGCGAAGGGTTCGCCGCCGAGATCGCGGCCCGTGCCGACCGGGATTCGGGCGCCCTGATCGATGCTGGGATGACGGTGGACGACGTCGGTTGCGAGGCACTCGAAAAGGCGCTGGCCGAACGGATCGGGCCGAACTGGCGCCAGCGGTATTGGACCGCTCGTCGTGCGTTGGGACAGTAGCTGGTCGTGGAGACTCCTCACGGGTCGGCCTTCTTCTTCGCGAGGGCTTTGCCGCCGAGGGTGTCTGCGGGGGCGTGGGGGTCGGTGTCGGCGGGATAGAGGCCCTTGGCGCCGAAGCGCTCGCGCACGGCGGTGAGGACTCCCTGCAGCGCGTCGCCGCGCTGGTGATGGGTCTCCTCTTTCGTGGGCTTCATCCCACCAGCACCGAAGAGGTCGAGCTGCGCTTCCTCCTCGGCCGGCTCCACGAAGTCGCTCACGCCCACGCCCGTGAGCCTGAAGCCCCGCCCGTCGAGGACCACGCTGTCGAGCAGCCCGCACGCGGCGCGGTAGATCTCGCGGGCCTGCGCCGTCGCTCGCGGCAGCGTCGTCTGGCGGCTCTCGGTCACGAAGCGGCCGTCGCGGATCTTGAGGTGGACCTTGCGTCCACGCAGCCCCTTGCGGGTCAGCCGGTCAGCGACCCGCGTGGCCTGATCGAGGAGGTGACGCTCGATCACGTCGCGCCCGGCGATGTCGTCGGCGTAGGTGTCTTCGTGGCTGATGCTCTTACGCTCGTGGACCGGCTCGACGGCGCGCTCGTCGATCGCGTGGGCGAGCTGGTGGAAGTGGAGCCCCGACTCGCCGAACCACCGCATCAGATCGCGGGCGTCGCGGCGGCGCAGGTCGCCGATCGTCGCGATTCCCCGCGACTCGAGCGCTTCCTTGGCCTTGGGGCCAACGCCCCACAGCTCGCCGATCGGCAGCGGATCGAGGAAGACGTGCTCGCCGCCGGGCGGCACCTCGGTGAGGCCGTCCGGCTTGTTCCGTCCGCTCGCGATCTTGGCGATGAACTTGACCGCCGAGATCCCCACCGAGCACGTGAGCCGGGTCTCGGCGCTCACCGCGGCGCGGATCGCCTCGGCCACCGCGCGCGGCGGCCCGAAGAGCCGCTCGGAGCCGGTCACGTCGAGGAACGCCTCGTCGATCGAGAGCGGCTCGACGAGCGGTGTAAAGCGCTCGAAGATCGCGAACACCTGCTCCGAGACCTCCTCGTAGATGCCGTGGCGCGGCGAGATCACCACCGCCCTCGGACACAGCCTGAGCGCCACGGCGGTGGGCTGCGCCGAGCGGCAGCCGAACACCCGCGCCTCGTAGCTCGCGGCCGACACCACGCCGCGCTTGCCGGCGCCGGCGACCAGCACCGGCAGCCCGCGGAGCGACGGCTTCTCGCGGACCTCCACCGACGCGAAGAACGCGTCCATGTCGACGTGCAGGATGCTGCGAGGCGGCATGGCGGCGATCCCGCCCGAGATTAGCGCGGCTGGAGACGCTGCGGGCGGGCACGGGGCCCGCCCCTACGACCCTGGCCCCCGCCCCCGCACCTTCGTAGGGGCGGGGCCTGCCCCCGCCCGCAGCCAAGAACCCGCCCCATCGTAGGGGCACGGGGCCAGCCCCTACGGTCCGAGCGGAGGAGGGGCCGCGATCCTTCGCGGCTGGCGACGACGCGGGCGGGCACGGGGCTCGTCCCGACGAAACGCACCGACGAGGCTCAACGTCCGTCGAGCGCGCCGCGGGCTTGCTTCTCGAGGTCCTGCATCGCCCTGGAGTCGCGCACGCGCGGCGGCAGCGCCTCGAGCGCGGCCAGCGCCGCTCGGTACGACTCGGCCGCTTGCTCGTCGCGCCCGGCGCGGCGCAGCACGTCGCCCTTTCGCACCAGCCAGGTTTCCTTGCGCTTGGCGTCGGCCATGAGGCGATCGACGCGCATCACGGCCGCGTCCACCCGGCCGAGCTTCTCCTCGAGCTCGAGGGCACGGATCTCGAGCGTGATCACCGGTCCGAGCCGCCCGATTCCCTCCTCGAGCCCGCCGAGGGCGCGATCGAGGTGCTCGGGTCCCGTCGCCGCGAGCGCGTCGGATCGTTCGAGGAAGAGGTCGGGGCTCGGCGCGGGCACGGCGCGGATCACGGCGCTGTAGTCGTCCCACGCGCCGAGGGCGTCGCCGAGCTTCGCCAGCATCCGGGCGTGCAACAACCTGAGCTCGGGGTCGTCCGGCGCCGTCCCGAGCCCGGTCTCGGCCACCGCCTTCGCGGCGCGGGGGAAGCCCGCGTCGGCGAGCACCCGCCCGCACACCGTGCACACCGTCGCGTCGCGCGGCGCGAGTACCCGCGCCCCCTCGCAGTCGGCGAGCGCCGCGTCGAAATCGCGGGTGAAGCGGTGCAGGTCCGCGCGGAACGCGCGAAGCGAGGCGTCCTTGGGCGACTCCGCGATCTTCTTCGAGATCTCCTGGATGCGCAGCGCGACGTCGTCGTCGGCCCAGACGACGCTGGGCGCCGCGAACGTCACGGCGCCCAGCAAGATCGCGAAACCGAGCTTCGGCGACGCGACGCGTGCGATCAGGGCTGCTTCTCGATCGTGAAGTGGTCCTGCACGTCTCCGAGCGAGTTCACGAACGCGGCGTCGAGGCGATCGCCCGCCACGTCGAGGACCATCGAGCCGAGCACGTTGAGCGACACCACCATCGCCGGGTGGTTGAGCGAGCCGCCGCTGATCTGGCCCGAGCTGCCCGGCACCGCGTACACGGCGCCGAGGTGCGGCATCGCGCCGAGGCCGTTCTTCACGTAGGCCCCGTCGCCGTCGACGGCGCCGTCACCCGAGTCGAGGATCATCGACGGCGTCAGCGTGGACGACGTGCCGTAGTGGCCGTCGAGGAGATAGGAGCGCTCGTACGAGTGGCTGTGGCCAGCGAGCACGAGGTCGACACCGTAGTCCTCGAGGACCGGCAGGAAGGTCTGGCGCATGTCGATGAGCGCGCCCTCGGTGTCCGAGTTGTGGCTGCCCTTCGAGTAGGGCGGGTGGTGCCAGAACGCGATCGTCCAGTCGCTCGCCGCCGCGGCCAGGTCGGCCTGGAGCCAGGTCATCATCGCGCCGCCGGGGGAGCGGTCGGTCTCGTAGGAGTCGAGGCAGATGAAGTGGATGTTGCCGTAGTCGAACGAGTAGTAGGCCTCGGTGCCGGAGGCCACCCCACCCGCCTCGCCGCTCTTCGGCAGCGTGAAGTTGTCGTAATACGGGCCGGTCTGGGTCGCCGAGTCGGCGCTGCCGCCGTCGTGGTTGCCGAGGGTCAGCCACAGCGCGCGCTTGCGCAGCATGGTCGGGTAGATGTCGAAGAGCTTGAGCTGGAACTCGAGGTCGGTGCCGCTCGAGTAGGCGTTGTCGCCGAGCATGAGCCAGAAGTCGGGGTCGCGCGTGCCGGTGTAGCCGTAGAAGGCGTCACGCACCGCGGTCTGGGCGCCGGTGCCGGTGCCCGGATCGCCGAGCACCCAGATCCGCATCTCCTGCGGGGTACCCACCGACGGCTGGGTGATGAACTGGTAGTCGGAGGTGCCGCCCGCCAGCGTCGCGGTGGAGGTACCGATCGAGTAGTAGTACGTCGTGTTCGAGCTCAGCCCGGTGAGCGTGATCTCGTGCTCGGTGGTCTGGGCCGCGTCGCTGACCTGCGAGGTCAGCGTGGTGGGCGCTGGTCCGTAGCGAACCACCGAATCGGACGGGGTCCCGGTACGCCAGCGCACCACGATGCTGTCCGGAGTGGCGTTCTGGAGATACGCCTCGCGGCTGATCGTCGGCGTGCAGCCGAACGCACCCGCCGCGAGCGATGCCGCGAGGACGAGCTTGCCGAGCGAAACACGGTCCAGCATCGGTGGGCCTTTCCGCCGCGCGCACCGTCCTCTGCCGAGCCGCGACATGCGGCTCGGGCCACCCCTCGCGGGGCACATCGGGACGGCTGGTGTGCGACAGGGGAAAGGCTACCAAGCGACGCGAGCGTCACGCAATCGTGACTTTCGCGTCTCGTTGGTGCGCCCGGCGCCGGGGACGGAGGTGGACCGCCCGGTGCGAATCAGGCCGGGACGAAGTCGCCCTTGGTCGCGCCGCAGTCCGGACACGCCCAGTCGTCGGGGAGCGCCTCGAACGGCGTGCCAGCCGGGATGCCTGCGGCGGGATCGCCCTCGGCCGGGTCGTAGACGTGATCGCAGATCGTGCAGCGCCACTTCGTCATGGGGAGCCTCCCAGGATCTCGTAAGCGGCGAAGCCGTCGCGGGCCGCACCGCCGGTCTGAGTGAACGAGCCGCCGACGGCGAGTGCCACGCCGGGGATCGCTTCGAGCGCGTCGACGCCGCGGCTCGAGTTGGTGTTGGTGTTCCAGGCGCCGCGCACGGCTCCGCTCGCGAGGTCGATCGCCGCGAGCTTCCGGTGCGCGACGCCCTCGAGATAATCCCAATGACCACCGATGTAGAAGAGCCCCGCGACGGGATCGAGCTCGCAGTCCTGGACGCCGCCGTCGGTGCGCGGCAGGAACGTGGGATCGGCGTCGCCCGTGCCTGGATCGAACCGCGCCGCCTGGCGCTGGTCCTCGGCTGGCGGATCCGGTGGCTCGGGGCGCGCCGTCTGACCGATCCCGTCGGTGATCCACCAGTCGCCGCACGCGTAGACCCAGCCCTCGTGGACGAACAGGCGCTCGACCTCGACGACCGGGAAGTCGGGATTGGGATCCGCCAGCGCCGGCGCGAACCCCGCCGTCACCAGGCCGGTCGCGGCGTCGACGGCGGCCAGGCTCGAGCGCGCCTGGCCGTTCACGTGGGTGAAGGCCCCTCCCACGTAGAGCCACGATCCGTCGCGCGCGAGCGCCATCACATTCCCGGTGGTCTCGGGGCCCTGGTAGACCAGCGCCGGAGCGAACGCCGTGAGCGCGCCGGTGGCGAGGTCCACCGCGGCGAGCCGCTCCCGGGTCACGCCGTTCAGCTTCGAGAACTTGCCGCCCACGTAGAGCGTCGACGTGGCGGGGTCCACGAGGAGCGTCTCGACGCGCTTGTTCGGTGTCGGTGTCCAGCTCGCATCGAGCGCTCCGGTCGCGAGACTCACCCGCCCCAGATAGGGCCGCGGCACACCGTCGAGCTGGGAGAAATCGCCGCCGACGTAGAGGTGGTCGCCGTGCACGGCGAGGACGTAGACGCGGCCGTCCGTGGTCGGCGCGAAGGGCAGCACGGCCCCGGTCCCGGCGTCACAGGCGCCGAGGTGCGAGCGGGTCACCGCGCCCGTGCCGTCCGGCTCGCGTAGTCCGGTGAGCTCGCCACCGAGGTAGTAGACGCCGTCGTGGTGGACGATGTCGTCGACCCACCCGGCGGTCGTGGTCGAAGGGGCCGTCGTCTGGCACATCGCGCGGGGAACCGACGCGGGCTGTGGCTCGAGGCGGCAGGTATCGCCGAGCAGGCCAGCCGTCCCCGCCATCGCGGCCAGCAGCCGCGCGCGACGCCGTAGCGCGACGGCTGCGCGTTGCCGCCAGCAGGCCCTCACGGCACGCCCGACGGCGGTGTCGGCGGGCCATCCGGGCGCCGCCGCGCCAGCAGGTCACGGACCAGCGCCACCTCGGCGCGATCGATCGCGCCGGTCGCGACCAGCACCCCCGCGTAGGCGGCGAGTGCCAGCGCGCCGCTCGCGATCGGGCGCTCCGCCATCCACCACAGGATCGTGGCGGCCGCCGCCCCCGCGACCGCGGGTCGCACCAGCGCGCCGAGGGCGAGCCAGCCGTAGTGACGTACGTCGCGGATCGCGAACGCCAGCACCAGGACTCCCACCAGCGCCACCAGCGTCGCCCAGGCGGCGCCCTCGATGCCGAGGCGCGGGATCAAGATCCAGTTGAGGATCACGTTCACCACCATCGTGCTGCCGGCGAACAGCAACACGAGCCGCTCGCGTCCCTCGCTCACGAACGAGTCGCGGAACACGAACAGGAAGTAGAGGAAGAGCTCGGCCATGGTGAGGATCACCAGCGTCTTGTGCGCGCTCACGAACGCGGGTCCGAACACCAGCCCGAGGAGCCAGCCACCGTAGCGCGCCACGAACGGCACCGCGCCGACGATCACGATCACGAGGAGCTCGAGGGTGCGCTTGAGGACCTCGCGATGGCGCTCGGCGTGCTCGCCCGCGTAGCGCGAGAGCAGCGGGAAGATCGACGCCATCACCGCGAACGGCACCACGTTCCAGATCTCCATCAGCTTGACCGCCGCGGCGTAGCCGCCGAGCTCGGCCGGGCCGAGGTAGTGCTGGATCATGACCTGGTCGATGCGGTTGTAGATCACCATCAAGAGCGAGTTCAGCGCGAGCGGCCAGCTCGTGCGCGCGAGCTCGAACATGAGCCTGGCGCTCGGGCGCGGATCCGGCCTCAGCGTCCGCACCCCGAACCAGGCGATGGCGAGCGCGGGGCCGACGCTCGTCACCACCAGCGCGAGCCACGGTGCCCACGCGTGCCGCACCAGCAGGATCCCGAGCACCGCGAGCACGGCGTAGCAGGCGTTGCCGACCGCGTTGGCGGCGACCGGCGTGCCCATGCGCATGGTGGCGCGGAACACGGCGCCCAGCGGCAGCGCGGCGTAGCTCAGGATCCACGCGCACCCCGCGAACACCATCCACTGCACCTCGGCGCTCTTGTGCTCGGCGCCCACCCACGGCAGGAGCGAGAGGACCGCGACGCACGCCAGCGACGCGAGCAAGAGCCTGAGCAGCGCCGCGTTGAACACCACCCGCGCGCGATCCGCCCCGCCGCGGGCCACCTCGCGCACCACGATCTGCTGCAGGCCGAGGTCGCCGATGACCTGGAAGATCCCCACGTACGCGACCACGAAGCTGAAGCGGCCGAGCTCCGCCTTGCCGAGCAGCCGGCCCATCGACACGTACACGATCGCGCTGGTGACGCGGCCGAAGAGCTGCCCCGCCAGCACCAGGCCCGTGGTGCGCAGCACGCGCTGGAAGGTGCCGCTCACGCGCCGCCCGGCGAGCTCTCGGGACGACGGCGCGGGATGCGGCGCGCGGGCACGCCGATCGCCATGGTGAGCGGCGGCACGTCGGCCATCACCAGCGAGTTGGCGGCGACGATCGAGCACTCGCCGATGGTCACGCCCTTGAGGATGGTGGCCTTGGCGCCGACGAAGACGTGGCTGCCGATGCGGATCGGCGCCTTCTCGACCGCCGCTTCGTCGCGCAGCCAGTTGCGCTCGACCGGCGCCGTCGGCACGGCGTGCAGCGAGTCGACGAGGGTCGCGTATTCGCTCACCACGGTCCACTTCGCGATGGTGATCTCCTCGGCGCAGTGGACGACGCAACGCTGGCTGAGGCCACACATCCCGTCGAGGGTGAAGCGCCCGCCGAAGACGTGGATCACGCACTCGCGCTTGAGCGCGCTGCCGGCGCCGAGGCGGACCTCGGCGTCCACCAGCGTGAAGCGCACCTGATCGGCGAAGGTGACGTCGTCACCGATCTCGAGGAGGACGCGACGCCCGCCGAGCTCGGCCTTCACCCCTTCCCCACCACGAAGTTCCGACCCACCCGCAGCTCGAGCGCGACGCCCCGCAGACGCGCCGAGAGCCGCAGCCGGGTCAGGAACACGCCGCGCCGCCACGCGAGCAACGCGGCGAGCGCGGCGCGAGAGAGCGTCCGCAGCGGCGAGCCACGCGAGTCGGCCATGAGCGGTTCCGGGAACGAGCAGGATTCAGCTAGACGGGGCGTCGAAGGGTACCGCGAGCACCAGGAACTGCCGCGCCAGGAAATCGCGCGAGGCGCGCGAGCACAAGCCCCCCAGCCAGCGCGCCCCGCGCGAGGCGTGGATCTCGCGGCGGAGCTCCGTCATGCGGTAGCCCGCGCCGGCGAGCAGCTCGAGCAGCGAGGCGCGGGTGAAGAACCGCAGGTGGGTGCGGTCGAGGACCCCTTCGTCCTCGTAGCGCCACCGGCCACGCAAGAGCCCGAGCACGACGCGGTAGTGCCGGACGTTCGGCACGCTCACCACGAGCACGCCGCCGGGTGCCAGCAGCGCGCGCTGGGCGGCGAGCAGCGACCACGGATCGCGCAGGTGCTCGAGGACGTCGGCGTAGATCACGCAGTCGAAGTGCCTGCCGCCGAGGCGCGCCGGCCAGTCGAGCGTGGCGTCCTCGAGATCGGCGACGATCACCTCGTCGAGGCGGCGCCGCGCCTCGGCCGCCGCCGCGGGCTCGCGCTCGATCCCGACCACCTCGCACGGCTGGCGGCGCTTGAGCGCCTCGCCGACCAGGCCGGCGGCACAGCCGACGTCGAGGATGCGGACGCGATCGCGCGGCACGAGCTCGACCACGTCCACGCGCGGGTAGCGAAAGTACCGAGGGAGGTCGCTCACGGCGGAGCCCCCGCGGAAGTCAGCACCGCCGCGAAACGCGCGGTGAGCGGGGCAAGGTCGAAGTCGGCGAGGACGCGCTCGCGGCCGCTCAGGCTCATCGCCTCCTTCAGCACCAGCGGCATCGAGTCGCGGTCGCCGTCGGCGGCGATCACCGCCGGCAGCGCGAGCACCGCGGCGCGCTCGATCTCGTCGCGCACCGCCTCGTGATCGAGTGGCCCCAGCAGCCGCGCGACGCCCCCCAGGCCCGCGCGCGCGATCCGCTCCTCGAGCGCCGCGCGCTCGGGCCCCTCGCCACAGATCCGCACCTCGAACACGCGGCCGCGCGCCCGCAGCAGCGCCGCGGCCGCGACGAGATCGGCGAAGCCCTTCTTCTCCACCAGCCGGCCGACCGCCACCACTCGCGGCGGCCGGTCCACGGCGCTCGCGCCGCCGCGCTCGGTCCGCCTGCGGAAGCGCCGAGCGTCCACACCACACGGCACCACGTGCAGCCGGTCTTCGCCGAGCCACGGCTCGGCCTCGAGGAGCGCGCGGCGGTTGTATTCGCACACCGTGACGAGCCAGCGCGCGGCCCTGAGCCGCGCCGCGACGTCGGGCGCGAGTGGGAAGAGGTCGGTCGCGTGCGCGGTCACTCCGAACGGCACGCCGGTGGCCAGATGGAGGCGGTGCGCGGCCCGCGCCGGCTCACTGGCGAAGTGAGCGTGCAGGCGATCGGCCTCCGCCAGCCACGCATCCCAGGCCCAGCTCGTGGTGCGCACGAAGCGCCCCGCTTCGCGCAACCCGCCGATCCGCAGCGACTCACGCACCCCGCGCAGGAATCGGCCGGGCTCGCTCGCGACGTACGCCGCGATCCGCGCCAGCGCCCGCACGCGCCCTTCGCGCGCCATCACCGACACGTGCGCGTGGAGGCCGCCGAGGAGCGCGCGCCCGCCCTCGTCGCCCTCGCCGAGGGCGAAGATCCGCACCTCGTGGCCGA
This sequence comes from Deltaproteobacteria bacterium, assembly GCA_016713535.1. Lineage (GTDB taxonomy): Bacteria > JADJOY01 > JADJOY01 > JADJOY01 > JADJOY01 > JADJOY01. The sequence continues at coordinate 118,779 of JADJOY010000029.1, read as the reverse complement.
GCCGCTCCATCTCGCGGATCTCACCGGCGACGAACGTCTCCGACACTACCGGGAAGCGGCCCAATACGTACGCGACCTTCATCGTTTCCCTGACATCGACCCGTAAATCTTCTAGCCTCGCGCCATGCGCGTCGCACACGAACGATTCGACGGCGAGTGGTCGTTCGTGCTCACCGCGCTCGGCATCACCCTCGGCACCGGCAACGTCTGGCGCTTCCCGCGGATCATCGCACAGGAAGGCGGGGTCTTCCTGATCCCGTGGTTCGTCGGGCTGCTGCTCTTCTGCTACCCGCTGCTGGTCGCCGAGGCGGCACTCGGGCAACGCGTGCGTCAGGGGCTGGTCGGCGCCTTCGCCAACCTCGGCGATCGGCGCAACGCCTCGCTCGGGACCTTCCTGGCCGTGACCACGCTCGGCACCCTGTGCTTCGACGCGGTCGTGTGCGGCTGGTGCATCCACTACTTCGTGGACGCGCTCACCCACGACCTGTTCGCGAGCCCGCTCGCCGGGCAGACCTACTACCACCAGCGCGAGTGGCTCGATTTCGCGGGCACCTGGGACGCGGTCCCGTTCCTGGTGGTGGCGCTCGGCGTGGCATGGACGGTGGTGAGCCGTGGGGTGCGGCGCGGCATCGAGCGGATGCACCGCTTCGCGGTCCCGCTGGTGTTCTCGATCCTGTTCGTGCTCGCGGTGCGCGGCCTCACGATCGCGGGCGTGGCGGCGGGCCTCGGCCACGTGTTCCGGATCGACTGGTGGCGCCTCACCGAGCCTCACCTGTGGTACCGCGGGCTGCTCCAGGCGGTCGGGACCACCGCCGCCGGCTGGGGTTGGATGCTCACCTACTCGGGCTCGATGGCGCCCGGGACGAACCGCGCCCGCGCGGTGGGCCGGGTCGTGGCGGGGTGCGTGATCGCGAGCCTGCTCGCCACCCTCGCGCTGATCCCGCTCGCCTACGGCGCCGAGGTCTCGGACGCCCTGCGTCGCAACCTGGTGTCGCGGGCCGGCGGCTTCATGTTCGTGTGGGTACCGACGCTCCTCGGGCGCGTGTCGTGGGGCTCGATCCTCGCGATCCTCCTCTGCGGCGCGCTCGCCCTCGCCACGGTCCTCACGCTGGTGGCGCAGCTCGAGACGGTGGTGCGGATCGGCGTCGACCTGGGCGCGGAGCGGGTGCGGCTCTCGGGCGCGCTCGCGCTCATGGCGGCGGTGCTCGGCTTTCCGTCGGCGCGCTCGATGGCCGTGCTCGACGGCCAGAGCTGGATCTTCGAGACCCTGGCGCTCGCCGGCCCGGCGCTGGTGGGCTACGCGATCACCCGCTACGGCGCGGAACGCCTGTATCGCGAGGTGTTCGCGCCCGAGGCGCGCCCGGGGATCCCCGAGCGGGTCTTCAAGGTGATGTTCGCGGTCGTGGCGCCGGCGGGGACCGCGCTCCTGCTCGCGGGGCAGGTGCTGAGCACGTTTCGGACCTCCACCTCGCCGGGGGTCGCCGCGTTCGCGCCGACCGGTCTCGGCACGGTGATGCTGGGCGCCCTGGTGGTCGCGATCGTGGCGCGAGCCTTCACCCCCGCGATCGTCCAGCGCACCTTCGAGGGCCAGATCTCGGTGTTTCCTCGGGGTCTTTCCAAGACCCCGCCCCGTCCGGAGTGAATCCGGGCGGGGCCCCACCCCAAAGCCGGCGCGGCAACGCGCCGCGCGCCCCTGGCGCGGGCCTCTCCCGGCTCACTCGCTCGGCTTCACGTCCTCGAGCAGCGTGCCGAGGTCGAGCTTGTCCCCTTCCTTGAGGCCGTGGCGGGTGAACCAGCCGGCCTCCATCTCGAGCGCGAGCCGCACCGCCGCCGCGGACCGGTAGCGCGCCTGGTCCTGGGCGGGGACGCCGTCACCGGCGGGCATCTCGTGGACGCGGACGATCGTGCCGTCATCGTCGAGGAACGCGATCGAGAGCGGGATCGGCACGTTCAGCATCCAGAAGTCGAGCTCCCGCCGGTCCGGGAACACGAACACCATGCCGCTGTCGGGCTCGAGCGAGCGCCGGTGCATGAGGCCGACCTGGCGCGCGCTGGGCGTGGCCGCCACCTCGGCGCGGATCTCGGTGGAGCCGGCGTAGAGGTACACCCACGCGGGGCGAGCTGCGCCCACCGCGGCCGCGGGCGCCGGTGCGGGGGCGCCGGCCGCCGGCAACGCCGCGTGCTCGGTGCGGCAGCCGAGCGCGAGGACGACGCCCACGACGAGCCACCAGCTCGGGCGCGAGCTCCGACGAGCGCCGGAGGCACAGGTCAGGGCCGGTCGAGGCAGCAGGCTGATCGTCACGACCGCACCGCGCTCGCTCAAACCACGTCGAGCTCGCGGTCGAAGCGCACCGCGACGCCGTGGCGCGGGATCACGCCACCCGCGACCGCGTCCGACACCATCACGGGCTCGACGCGGACCACGCGCGACGGGGTGGGTGAGACCTGGGGCGTCGAGCCCGGCTCGTCGGGATCGCCGAACCACAGGAAGACCTCGACCGCGTCCCGCGACGGGATGTCGCCGTGGGCGATCAGGTACGCACCGCCGCGGCTCAGGTTCACGATGCGCGCGTCACGCGCGAACATCTGGCCGGCCGGGTCGATCCCCTTCACGATGGCCTTGAGCTCGATCTTGCGCCGCTCGTGCTGCCTGAGCTCTCCCATCGGCCTCGCTCCTTCCCCGCCCCCTTCGCAACCCGCGCGACTCTGTTACCACACGCTCCCGCCCGCAGTGCGCGGCCCCCCCCCGGGGGCCCCCCCCGCCCCAGACCCGCCTCTGGTTACGCTCGGCGGTCGCGCCGCACACCGCTCACGCCTCGAGCCTCGCGCCGCCCGCTCGCGCGTGCCTTCCGGGCGGCCAACGAGGAAATGGCGAAAAGAGAGGACACGCTCACCCGAGGCGGGGTACGATTTCGCGCCCTGCCGGCCGACTGGCGCGGCCCCCCTCTCACGGAACCGCCCTCGTGACCGACTCCTTCGAGCTTCTCCGCGACGAACGCGTCCTGGACGCTCGAGGGCGCCATCCACTCGTTCAACTGGATCCTGGCGGCGGAAGGCATCCTCCACCTCACGAACAAGCGGCTGGTGTTCGTGCCCACCAGCCGCCTCGACCGCACCGTGGGTATCCACGAGGTCGCGATCTCGCTGCGCAACGTCCTCGACCTCGGCTTCGAGGGCGCGCGCGAGCCCAAGCTCGTGGTCAAGACCGAGGACAAGAAGTTCGTGTTCCGCCTGAGCGAGATCGCCGAGCCGTTCGCCGACGCCGCCCGGGTGGCGATCGAGGAGCTACGCCGCAAGCGGACCGACCCGCACGCGACGCCGACACCCCGTCCCGGCGTTGGCGCGCCGCGCGGCGCCGCCACACCCAAGACCGGGCCCCACACCGGGCCCATCGACCTCGTCACCCACGGGCGCTCGGTGCTGATCCTCGGCAACACCGAGTTCTACGACGTGATGCTCAGCGACGTGATCAAGGAGCTCAAGGCGCCGGTGGTGCTCTCGGGCACCGCCGCCGAAGCGCTCGAGCACATCCAGGGTGAACGGGGCGAGTTCGCGCTGCTGATCGTGAACTTGATCGACCCGCGCCTCGGCGGCAGCGAGCTGCTCGAGCGGCTCGCCGACCCGTCGATCTTCGTCGGCGCGCCGGTGTGGGTGATCGAGCCGCTCTTCGACAAGCGCGGCGACACCGAGCTCCAGGCGATGGGGGTGTCCGGCTTCCTCGACAAGTCGATCCTGCCGGGCGAGCTCTCCGACCTCGTGAACCGCATGCTCCGCGGTAACGAGACTCCGCCCCACCGCCGCCACCCGCGTGTCTCGGTGCACTTCCCGGTCGAGTACCGGGTCGACGACCTGGTGCACACCGCCTACGCGCGCACCATCGGGCTCGGCGGCTGCTTTCTCGAGACCAACGAGCCGTGCGCGCTCGGCACCGAGCTCAAGGTGCGGTTCCAGCTCCCCGCGCTGGAGGTCATGCTCGAGCTCGAGGCGCGCGTGGTCTACGTGCGGCCGCGCCGCGAAGACACCCAGCAGGCGCGCGGACCGGGCATGGGCCTCCAAGTTCAAGGACGTCGGCGACATCGCCCGCGACACGCTGCGCACCTACATCGAGGAACACCTCAAGTACAAGGTCAACGAAGCGACCGTTCCCTTCGGACTATGAACACCACCACCGCCGACGCCGAGGGCGCACCGGAGGCGCCCGCGAGGCGCCGCTGGTGGCAGCGCCCACCTCTCGAGATCCCGCCCACCACGGAGTGCCGCGGCTGCGGCCGCACCATCGAGCTGGCCGGTCTCGAGCCCTACCGACGCTTCTACTGCAAGGTGTGCGCGCAGATGATGCGCACCACGCCCAAGCAGTTCGGCTTCGAGTTCTCGGCCGACCACCGCCGCAACCAGCGCAACCTGCTGTGGCTGCTGCTCATCATCCTGGCGATCTTCCCGGTGTGGGCGCAGGACAAGATGTGCGCGCGCTCGCCGGTCTGGGCGGAGGCGAAGCACGCCTACCTCGGGATGGCGTGGGCGATCGGCCTCGGCGGCGCGGCGCTGTTCCGGGTGCTGCGCCCGCTCTCCAACGACATCCAGTACTGGGGCGGCGTGCTGCTGATCGTGTCGAGCGCCGAGCGTCTGGCGATGAACTGGATCGGGCACCGGCTCGGCGCCCCCTTCTTCCTCGCCCCACCCTGGTTCGGTTTCGCCAACGGCGCGGTGATGCTCTTGTGCCTACCGATCGCGCGCAGGATCTGGCCGTCGAGGTGAGGCGACACCGCAGGCGCTCGCCGGTCGGCGCCCCGGAACGAGCGCTTCTCCCGATTGACTTGTGCCTCGCGGAGTCCTGAAATCGTGGGGTGAAACGCACACGACGGTCGGCCATCGCGGTGGCGGGGTTCGCGCTCGCCATCAACCTCGCGGCGACGTGTGACCTGCTCTCGGTGAGCGTCGACACCGCCGCCGATCGGCGCGCGATCTCGCCCGGGATCTACGGGCTCAACTTCCCCGATGCCACCCAGCTCTCGGCCGGTCGGATCGCGGCGGGGCGCTGGGGCGGCAACTCGGTCACCCGCTACAACTACCTGATCGACGTCCAGAACACCGCCGCCGACTGGTACTTCGAGAACGTCCCGGGCTGCTGGAACGACGCCGACGGCTGGTGCGCGAACCCGCCCGCCGATCCCAAGGAGCAAAGCGGCGCCAACGCCCTGCTCGCGACACTCGCGAGCCACGGCGCGAAGGCGCTCCTGACGGTGCCGACGATCGGCTGGGTGGCGAAGGCGCCCCCCAGGTACGGCCACCCATTCGACTGCGGCTGCCCGAAGAGTGCGTACCCGAGCCAGACGTCGTTCGACCCCTACGACACCAACTGCGGCAGCGGCGTGAACCCGAGTTCGGGGGCCTACATCGACTGCGGCAGCGCGACGCGCACCAGCATGGCGGTCGATCCGGCGTGGGTCGGCCAGTGGGCGGCTTACCTGGTGCAGAAGTTCGGCCCCTCGAACGGCCAGCGCATCTACGCCCTCGACAACGAGCCCAACCTGTGGAGCTCGACCCACCACGACATCCGCAAGACCCGGCTCACCTACGACGAGCTGTGGCAGCGGATGCGCGATCACGCGGTGGCGATCCTCGACGCCGACCCGACCGCCCAGATCGCCGGCCCCGCCGAGTGGGGCTGGCCCAACTACTTCTGTTCCGACGCCGACGACGTCTCGCAGGGCTGCTTCCCGAGCTCACCCGACCGCGCCGCCCACGGTGGCGTCGAGCTCACGGCGTGGCTGCTCCAGCAGGCGAAGGCCTACGAGCAGGCGCACGGGAGGCGGATCCTCCACTACCTCGATCTCCACTACTACCCGCAGGGCGGGAGCCCGCCGGCGATTACACGCTCGCTGTGGGACCCGACGTACACCGACCCATCGTGGATCGACGCGCAGATCCGGCTGGTGCCGCGCATGCGCGACTGGGTGGCGCAGAACTATCCGGGCACCAAGCTCGCGCTCAGCGAGTTCGACTTCTACCACCACGACGAGGCGATCGGTGCGGTGACCTACGCCGAGGTCCTCGGCATCCTCGGCCGCGAGGGGATGGACCTCGCCACCGCGTGGGCGCCCCCCGGAGCCGGCGAGCGGGCGTTCGCGGCGTACCGGCTGTTCCGGAACTACGACGGCGCTGGCGCCGCGTTCGAGTCGACGAGCGTGCGCGCGAGCGTGAGCGAGACCGAGCTCCAGGCCTACGCCGCCACAGGCGCCAGCGGACTGACGATCGTGCTCGTCAACGAGCGAGCGTCGGCGCGCACGGTGAAGGTCGGCGTGGGCGCGTTCTCGCCGTCGGGGGCCGCGCGGCTCTACTCGAACGACGGTGGCGCGACGATCGTGCGCAAGGCCGACCTGAACGTGGCGGGCGGTGTGGCGAGCGTACCGCTCTCGGCGACCAGCATCGCCATCCTCGCCATCCCCGGCACCGACCCGAGCGGCTGAGCCGGGCGGACGCGCGGCGGCCGACCGCGATCCACGGCCTCGGCGGCGTGACGCCATCCCGGTTCGCCGGGCACGCGGCGCGTGCCCCTCCCGGTCTGGAGGGCCCGCCTCCGGCGGGCCGCGCAGAGCCCGTCGCGGGCGAGGGGCTGGAACGTGCTCGAGCGCAAAGCCATTCGGCGGTCTCGCGCCGCGGGGGGACGGAGCCCCCGCGCTACGAAAACCATCGTAGCGACGGGGGTTCCATCCTCCGTCGCGGCGCGACGCCACGAGCGAAGCGAGTGCGCCCTCGCGGCGGCCTTTGGTGACCCGCCGGATTGACACTGCGGTCCGGCGGGGTGGGGGCTGGAACAGCCCCCCGAGAGACCCGCACTCAGAGATCGACTTTGACGTTGGGCGCGAGCTCGCGGGCGCGGTCGAAGCACTCTTTCGCCTGGCGCATGTCACCCATGAACTTGTAGTTCTTGGCCTGCTGGACGTTGAAGGTCGCCGCGAAGCGGATCTTGTCGTCGGGGATCACGCTCTCGCGGTAGGTCCGCCGCGGTCCCGACTCGTGGATGCTGCGGTAGGCGAGCTCGACCCGGTCGAGCACGATCCTGTACTTGTCGTGGACTTCCTGCGAGGCGTTCTGCACCTCACGCCGGTCGAGGCTGTACTCCTTGAGCAGTCGCTCGTAGCCGGCGCGAATCTCGAAGTCGAGCGCGGTCCAGTGCACCTCGAGCACGTCGAAGTGAGTGGCGCCGCGCAGGGTCGCGATCTTCTTCTCGACGTCGAGCGCGAGCTTGCTCGACACCACGTCCATCTGCGCGTTTTCCGCGAAGGTCACGAACCCCGTGACGATCAGGGCGTGCAGGAGCTGCCAGGTCGAGGAGCCCTTGAGGGTCGAGTAGCCGATGATCTGGCGCAGCGTGCGCGCGCCGTCGATCACGTCGTCGAGGAAGCGCCGCTCGCGATCCGCCAGCTTGAGACGCGCCACGGCCTGCGCCATCTCCGGGTTGCGCACCAGGTAGCGGTCCTGGTCGCGCTCGAGCTCGATCCGCGCCTTCTCCCACGGGAACTTGGTCTTGAGCCCGAAGAACAGGATACGGCTCATGTCGACCTGGGTGAGCACCAGGTCGTCGCGCTCGCGGTCGTCGGCGGTGAAGGTGTAGTTGCCGCGATCCCAGCCGAAGATGTCGGAGATCCGCACCTCGACGAGCGTGCGCACGATCCCCTTGATCTGGAACTCGGTGAGGCTGCCGAGCTCGACCAGCACCAGCCCGAGGAGGAGTTTCTCCTTCTCGGCGATCTTCTGGGCGTCGGCGACGTCGAACGGGCTCACGAGCCCACTGCGCTCGAGCGACTCGCCGAAGCGGTACTTCGGGTTGGGCTCGCGGACGTAGTTCGGGTGGCCGCGGAAGAAGTAGATCTCGCGCCAGTCCTTCTCGGTCTCGACCTTGAGCAGTCCCGAGCGCTTGTCGTTGTAGTAGTCGCGCAGCAGCCGGTAGATCGGGTCGTTCTTGAGGCTGCCGGTCTCGGTCTTGCCCTTGGCCTGCCACGGTCCCGAGCGCACGCGGCGCACCGGCGGGGGCGGCGGCTTGGGGTCGAGCTCGGGCGTTCCGTCGAGGTCGAGGCGGTCGAGGAACTCGGCCTCGACCTGGGCGGCACGCACCACCGCGGAGGGCGTCTTGTCGCGCAGTGGCTCCGCGCTGGTCGCCATCGCCTGCTTCACCCACGTGGCCGGGTTGGCGATGACCTCGTCGGTCTTGACCTCGACGAACGGCACGTCTTCCCCACCACCCGGCCGGACGCGGGTCGACGCCGGGGGCGCAGGTCGAGCGGGTGCCGCGGCAGGTGCCGCTTCGCCGGGGGCGAGCAGCACTCCCGCCGCCCGCAGCCGCGTGACCGCCTCCAGCACCTGGTCGCGCGGCAGCGGCGCCGAGCGCACCACGTCGTCGACCGATCGGTTGCCGTCGACGAGCGACAGCAAGAGCCCGTCCGTGGAGGTGAGACGCACTCCCTTGAGCGCACCCATGTTGACGCGCAGCTTGAGCGAGAGATCGGATGGGTTCATGGCGGCTGGCTCGCGATCTTACACGACGCGCGAGCCGTCACGAGGGTTCATTTCCGGGCGCTTTTCGCGGCTGCGGCGCGAGGCCCACGCCTGGCTCAGGGCACCACCTTGTTGAGCGGATACTCGATGATGCCGGTGGCGCCGAACTGCTTGAGCCGCGGCACCAGGTCCCGCACGAGCTGCTCGTCCACCACCACCTCGAGGCTGAACCAGCCCTTGTCCGAGAGCGTCGCGAGCGTCGGCGTGTGCAGCGCCGGGAGCAGCTCCTGCACCTCGCCCAGGTGACCCTCGTGGACGTTCATCTTGAGGCCGACCTTGGTCTCGGCGCGCAGCGCGCCGCCCAGGAGCAGCGCCATGCTCTCCATCTTGCGGCGCTTCCAGGGGTCCTTCCACGACTCACGGTTGGCGATCAAGAGCGTGGTGGACTCGAGGATGGTGTCGACGATGCGCAGGTGATTGGCCCTGAGCGAGCTGCCGGTCTCGGTGAGCTCGACGATCGCGTAGGCGAGCTCGGGCGGCTTGACCTCGGTGGCGCCCCACGAGAACTCGACCTTGGCGGTCACGCCCCGGCCCTTCAGGTAGCGGCGCGTGAAGCCCACCAGCTCGGTCGCGATGCGCTTGCCCTGCAGGTCCTCGACCCGGTGGATGGGCGACGCCTCGGGTACCGCGATCACCCAGCGCACCTTGCCCAGCCCGGCGCGTGCGTACTGGAGCTCGGCGACCTCGTGGACCTTGGCGTTCTGCTCGAGCACCCAGTCGCGCCCGGTCAGGCCCACGTCGAGCAGTCCGTCCTCGACGTACCGAGCCATCTCCTGCGCGCGGATCAGGCGCGCCTGGATCTCCTTGTCGTCGATGGGGGGATAGTAGCCGCGGCCGCTCGCCATCACGTTCCAGCCGGCCTTGGCGAAGAGCCGCACGGTGGCGTCCTGGAGGCTGCCCTTGGGCAGGCCGAGCTTGAGCAGCGGGGCCGGCGCGGCGGGCGCGGCGGACTTCGCCGGGCGAGTCGATTTCTTGGCGGGAGCCATGCGGTCCTCGTGGACGACGCCGCGGAAACGCGGCACCGCCGGTGATGCGATGAACCCGGAAGCCCTAGCGCGCGCCCGGACGTGTCTCGATGGCCCCGGCGGCCAGCGGCACGTCCCGGCTCGAGCCACGAATGGACCCGTCACATGGCGCGTCGCAGCGCGCCTGTGAAGAAATCGAGCCAGAGCGAAGCGCCGCGGGGGGACGGAGCCCGCCGCGCTACGAAAGTCATCGTAGCGACGGGGGTTCCATCCCCCGTCGCCGGGCCTACGCGGCTTCCGGGAGCAACCCAGAGGGAAACGTTCACAGCCTCAGCGCGACGCCACGAGCGAAGCGAGTGACTCGGGGGTGGGACCCGCGCGGATTCACTCCGCGCGGGCGGGGGGCTGGAACAGCCCCCTGCTCGGTGCCCGCTCACTCCGAGGTGGCGTCGTCGGACGGATCGCCGCTCGCGCCGCGCAGCAGCCGCTCGAGGAGCGCGCGCGCGTCCTTGCTGCGCGGGTTCACCTGGAGCGCCCGCTTGAAGGCGTCCGCAGCCTTCTGCCGCGCGCCCTCGTCGCGGTAGATCATTCCCAGGTACATGTACGGCAGCTCGGACTCGCCCCGCAGCCGGATGCCGCGCTCGATGTGGCCGAGGGCCTCGCCCAAGCGCTTGCGGTTGGCGCGGTAAACCGCGAGCCCGAGCGCCGCGTGATAGTCGGGGTTCTTGGGGTAGAGGTCGATCGCCGACATGTAGAGCGGGATCGCCGCCTCGGGCTCGCGCTTCCAGAACAGCAGCACGTCGCCCTTCTTGAACTGGACGTCGGCCTCGAGGGCCAGGTTCGACTCGCCGAAGATCCCGCGCCGGTACTCGATGCGGCGCGGCTCGTCGCGAAGGAACTGCCACGCCTCGTCGATCACCTGACAGATCTCGCGCGCCAGGTTGCGAAGGTCTTCGGGCATCCCGGCGTAGCGGCGGTTGTCGGGGTCGAATCCCTCGCGGCGCTTCTGGTAGCGCTCCTCGAGCTCGTCGGTGGTGAGGGACTCGTGGGCGTCGAGGATCTTGAAGCGGTGCTGGTGGCTCATCCACTTGAGCGTCTTGGAGAGGTTCTCGCGCACGAACTCGATGTCGACGTCGCCCTCCCAGGCGCGGCCCGCGATCTTGTCCTCGAACTCGGCCTGCTCGCCGAAGCCCGAGAGCGCCGAGAGCCGCGGCCGCCGGTAGCCCGGCTGGGTGCGGTCGGCAGCCGCCGGGGCGCGCGTCGTCTGGCGGATGTGGATGGTGCGGATGTGGCTGCGAGCCTCGCGCTGGAGCAACACGGCGTCGGTCGGTGACTCGGGCAACGGCTCGCGGCGGTGGTGCGCCGATGGCGTGGCCCCCGGCTCGTCCACCGCCTGCGCTCGCACCGGCGCGGCGGCACCCGCTGGACGGAACTCGATCGCTCCCGCGAAGGCGAGCGACACCAGCAGGCGGGCTCGCGCGTCGGTGCTCGCCCCCGCTTCGTCGAGGAGCTCGCGCACCGTGCGGCCCGCACCCACCAGCGACTCCCAGAGCGCCTGATCCTCGGGCTCGAGCCCGAGGTTGCTGACGTCCGTCCGGGGCGACGCCACCACCACGTCCTCGTGGACCCGCGCGATCTCGGCGGCGATCCAGCCGTCACCGAGCGAGGACCGCGCGCCCAGATAGAGGAGTCGGACCGGATCGACGTGGCTCTCGCGCGCCGCGACGGCGGAGTCCGAGAACTGGTAGTGGCCGTCGCTCCAGCCGAAGAGCTCGACGAGCCGGTGCTCGAGGTGCGCGCGAAGGTGGAGCTCCAGCTCCGCCGCGCTCAGCACGCCATCGTCCACCAGCACCTCGCCGTGGCGACGGCGCTCGGCGTACATGCGGTGGAGCGTGCGCTCGTAGGCGTCGAAACCGATCACGCCCCGCTCGAGCAGGTAGTTCCCGAACGGCGGGTCGGCGTTGACGCTGAGCACCGTGCCGATCGCGCCGCGGCCACCGAGGTCGACGATCTTCTGGGCCTTGCCACGCTCGAACACCAGCCGCCCCGCGCGCGGCGAGGTGAGGAACGCCCTGAGCACCGCCACCGCGGGGATCCGCGCCAGATCGCCGCTGTCGGGCACCGCGACGCCGGCGACGAGGAGCTCCGGCGCCGCGGCGGGAGGCGCTTGCGCGGCGGGCCGCGCCCGCGAGTGCGCCGCGACGGCGCTGGCGTCGGCGGCGACCCGCGCCAGCTCGGCCGCGGACGGAGCGGTCGCCTCGGGGGTCGCGGGCGGATCCTCTCGGTCGACGTCCACGTAGCCGAGCACCAGCACCGCGAGCAGGAAGCGTCGCGCGCGGTCGGCGGCGAGATCGGGCTGCGCGAGCACCGCCGCCATCCGTGCGTCCGGTCCGTGGAGCGCGGACCACACCCGGCCCTCGGTGGAGCCGAGGCGGGCCGCATCGAGGTCTTCCGCGGCGACCCGAGGCACGAGCCGGTCGGCGACGTGGGGGTCGAGCTCCGCGCTCAACACCCCCACCGGTGTGCGCTCGAGGATCGCGCGGAAGAGCACCTGCGAGGTCGCGATCGCGAGCGGGCGGCCGATCACGGTCTCGCCGTCGAGAAAGCGGACCTCGGCGCCCTCCCAGCCGACCCCATCCGCGACCCGCTCCGCGGCGTGCGCCGCGAGCAACCCGGGCAGCTCGTCGTCGCGGACCAGCCCCATCTCCGCGAGCACCTCGCCCTGGCGGCGCTTCTCGCCATACATGCGCTGCAACGAGAGCTGCAACTCGCCCATGGTGATCTTGCCGCGCTCGAGCAGGAAGGTGCCGAAGAACTCACCCGTGAAGGCCGCGGAGACGTCGACGATCTCGCCGCGGATGAACGTGATGCGCATCGCGGCACGCCCGCGCTCGACGACCACCGTCCCCGAGCCCCCGCCGCGGTGCACCCGCGCGAGCACGCGCACCAGCGGCTCGCTGCCCCGCGCGGCCTCGCTCGCGGCGGCGGCGCTCGGCAGCGCGATCCCCTCGTCCGACGAAGGCTCGAAGCCCGGCAGTTGGATCGCTCCCGCGCCGGCGAGGATGCGGAGGCTCCGCAGCAGATCGGCCTGGCGGAGGCCGGAGCGCGCCACGAGCTGGCGCACGTCGGCGCGGCCGTCGACCAGCGTGTAGACGAAGAACTCGCGGGCGCTGATCGAGAGCAGGCGGACGTCGACCGCCGGCACCGTCTCGGGAATCGTGGTCAGGGGGGGTGAATCCACGGCTGAGGCTCGATCCAGAGGAGGCCCGATCATGGACTCCCATTCGACCGTAAGCCCACGGCCCGGTGCGGGTCAACCGAGGTCGTAGCCGAGCACCACCCGTCTTGCCGCGAAATCCGCGCGGAGCGCCTCGAGGGAGGTGGGCGTGCCCGCGTCGCTCCAGTAGCCGTCGTAGCGCAGGCCGTAGAGCGGCGCGCCCTCGCGAACCAGCGGTCGATAGAGGTGGGCGGTGCTGCTCGAGGCGCCCGGCCACGGGATGCGCGGGACGATCGAGGGCTCGACGATCTGGACGCCCGTGAACATGAGCGCCTCGAGCTCGTCCCGCCGCGGTGGCTCGTCCAGGAAGCTCACGATCCGACCGGTACCGTCGATGAAGATTTCCCCGTAGCGCGCGCTCTCGGGGTCGGGCCTGAGCGCGAGCGTCGCCAGCGAGCCCGAGGCGTGGTGGAGCTCGGCGAGGGCGGCGAGGTCCACGCCGTGGACGATGTCCGCGTTGGCAACGACGAACGGTCCGTCCGCGAGCCACCCGGCGAGCTGGCGGATGGCGCCACCCGTGCCGAGGATCTCGGGCTCCTCCGAGTAGTGGACCGAGACGCCGTAAGCCGAGCCGTCGCCCACCGCCGCGCGGATCTGGTCGCCGAGGTGGTGGAGGTTGATCGCCACCTCCCGCACTCCGAAGTGGCGCAGCCACCCGAGCGCGTGGGCGATCAGCGGACGCCCCGCCACCTCGACCAGCGGCTTGGGAACGGTGCTGGTGAGCGGACGCAGGCGTTCGCCCTTGCCGGCGGCGAGGACCAGCGCCCGCCGAGGGACGTGCGAGCCGAGCTTGGGATCCATGGCCGCGCGATCGTGGTCCGGCGATCCGCTACATTCAACCCCCTCGCCCGCCGCCACTCCCCTCGTCGATCACGCCGAGCGCGCCCCCATGGCCTCCACTCCTCCGGCTCTCGGCGCGCGCCTCGCGCTCGCCGCGGCGTCGCTGCTCTGGTCGGGCAACAGCGCCTTCATCAAGGGCTGCGCGCTCACGAGCTGGCAGGTCGCGAGCTTTCGCTCGGGCGTCGGCGCGCTCGTCTTCCTCGCGCTGCTTCCGGAGGCACGGCGCTGGCCGAGCGCGCGGGCGGTGGCGGTGGGCGCCGCTTACGCCGGCACGATGATGTCGTTCGCCCTCGCCAACAAGCTCACCACCGGCGCGAGCGCCGTGTTCCTCCAGGCCACGGCACCGCTGTGGGTGATGGCGCTCGCGCCGTGGCGGCTCGGCGAGCACGCGAGCCGCCGCGACGGCGTCGCGATGGCCTTCCTCGCCGCAGGGATGGCGCTCTTCTTCGTGAGCAGCGATCCTCCCTCCACCACCGCGCCCGCGCCGCTCGCCGGAAACGCACTGGGGCTCGTCTCCGGCGTGACCTGGGCGCTGACCGTGATCGGGTTCCGGCGGCTGCGGATGACCGAGGGCGCGGGTGGCGGCGAGAGCGCGGTGCCGTCGGCGCTGGTGATGGGGAACGTGATCGCCTTCGCTGGCGGGCTCGTGCCGGCGCTACCGGTCCACACCGTGCGGCTCGAGGACGTGGCGATCGTGGCGTGGCTGGGAGCCATGTCGATCGCCCTCGCCTACGTGCTGTTCACCCGCGGGCTGCGCCAGGTCGCGGCGCTCGAGGCGTCCCTCATCTGCCTGCTCGAGCCGGTGCTCAACCCGATGTGGACCTGGCTCGCCCACGGTGAGCGCCCGAACGGCTGGTCGCTCGTGGGCGGCGCGGTGATCCTCGGCACCACCACCGTCAAGACCTGGCTCGACACCCGCGACCTCGCACGCGCCGCGCCGGACGCCGCGGGCTGATGCAAGCCCGGTCGCGCGCGGCCCGCACGAGCCGCGGTCACGCTCGCGCGAGTGGAACGAGCCGCGAGCGGCGGATCACCCGGTCGCGGGTGACCAGCGGAACGCGCTCGACGATGCTCGTGGCCGCAATCAGCTCGTCTGCCGGATCGCTGCGGAAGTCGAGGCGAGTGCTGGTGCGCGCGATGTCGAGCGTGAGTGGCCAGACGTGGACCGCCGCGAGGAAGCGCCGGACCTCGCTCGCCTCCAGATCGATCTCGACGCTACCAAGCTGGGCGAGCTTCGCGAGCTCCCACAGCACGATCGCCGAGATCCCCCAGCGCGCCCCCGCGAGGAGCTTTCGCTCCTTGGTCGAGATCTCGTCGACCATCGCGCGGACCAAGACATGGGTATCAAGATTCAGCATCCCACCGAACCCCGGTCGACATCAGGTCGCCCCGGATCCTCACCGATCCCTTGAGCCGGCCGATGAGGTCTCCCGATTCGACGCGGATGGCCACGAGCTTCGCCACGGGCTTCCCGCGCTTGGTGATGACGATCCCCCGCTCGTCGACCTCGTCGAGCAGGGCGAGACACCGGTCCTTGAACTGGGCTGCGGCGATCTGCTTCATGAGCCGACGATACAACTGGCCACTTCGAATGGCCAGTTTCCGCTCGGCGGTCGGCAGGCGGTCACGTCGTCTGGATCACCAGCTCGCCGCGCCGGTCGGGGCAGCCCGGACTGCAGACGAAGAGGTAGCCATAACCCCCGCCGCCCCACGGTGCTTCGGCACCGATCACCCAGTCGAGTTGCGCGACGAAACGCATGCGCTCACAGCGCTCGCACTCGGGCCACTCGGCGTCCTGCGCCCACGTCGGCCAGCCGCCGAGCTTCGAGCGCTTGACGTGCTTGAACCCGTAGCCGAGATCTTCGTCGAGATCGTCGCCGGGCCACCAGTCATCCGGGATTCCGCCGGCCAGTGGCCCGAAAGTCACCGAGGCCCGGCGCTTCCATCACGGCCGAGAGAGTCACGCGGTGCGGTCGAAGAGCCTCCCCACCGGTCGCGCCGAAACCGTCGGGCTTCACATCGCCGCGCACGTCGAAGAGCTCGACCGACTGAGCCGTTGCAGTTCCGTCGAACAGTCCTGCCCACATGCACTCGTTGCAGAAGTGAACCGATGCCAACCAGCCGTGCGGCCAACCGAGATCCGGAACGTCGTCCAGTCGCACCTGGACGTAGAAGCTCATCGCGTGGCCGGCGCGGTTGCACCGCGGACGCGGCCGGTCGCTCGGCCACCAGGGCGACCCGCCGATCTTGGTGATCGGTTCAACTCCCGAATCTCCCACGGCGAGATCCATTCGCGCAGTTTCCCGGCATCGCTCTCGCACCGCGGCGAGCCACTCCGCGCTCGCATACCGTGGCGCATCCGGCTCGCGAGCGGGCACTGGCAACCTGTTCAGGAACCACAGGACCGGATTCAGAGTGGCAGCGAGAATCCTGCCCTTGAGCCGCTGGCTTAGGCTTGAGTGTCGGCGCACCGGTGGAACTCGCATTCAGAGGTTCGAGCCGAGGATCGGATCGAGGTGGGTGCGAAGCACGTCCAGCTCGGGTAGCCGTACCAGCGCCGCGCGGACGCGCGCGAGGGTCCGCGGCACGGCTTCGAGGTAGCCGGTCTTGCGGCGCTGGGTGGCCATGTAGCCGAAGGTGCCGAGGGCCTTGAGGCCGCGCTGCACGCTCATGCGGTCGTAGTCCCCGACGAAGGCATCGCGTCCCGGCACGTCGATCCCCGCCTCGAGGAGCCGCAGGCGGTGCTCCTCAAGGAGCGACGCGTTCTCGTCCTCGTCGAGGTCGAGGTACGAGTCGCGTAGCAGCGACGCGACGTCGTAGACCGCCGGCCCCATGCGCGCGTCCTGGAAGTCGACGACGCGAATCGACGACTCGCCCTGAACCAGGAGGTTGCGGCTGTGGTAGTCGCGGTGGGTGAAGACCCGCGGTAGCGCAGCGAGCGCGCTGACCAAACCGGCGAAGCCGGCGCGTAGGGCCGCGAGGTCGCCCTCGGTGGGCTTCATCTGCCAGAGCCCCTGCACGGTGTGCGTGAGGAAGAACTCCATCTCCCAGCCGAGCTTCGCCTCGTCGAAGGCCCGTCCATGGGCGGGCGTGGGACGAGGATCGAGCCGCGAGGCGTCGCGCGCCAGCACCACCAGCACCTCGAGCGCCGCGCGGTAGAGCTCGCGGCGGCGCACGGCGCCGGCCTCCTTCACCTCGTCCTGCAACACGCGGTCGCCGAGGTCCTCGAGCAGGTAGAGGCCGGCGTCGCGATCGCGGGCGTACACCGCGGGCACGCCGACCCCGTGGTGACGGAGGTGGCGCTCGAGCGCGACGAAGTCGTCACCGCAGCCGTCGTCGGCGGCGGGACGCGGGTCGCGCATGAGCACCGCCGTCGCCGGCACCTCGCCCGCACCACCGCCGCCACCGAGCCACACCCGGTGGAACGAGCGCACGCTCGCGTCGCCCGCGAGGTGCTCGACCCGCGTGGCGTCGACCTCACCGCCGAACGCCAGCCGGATCGTCCCCGCGATCCGGCCCGCGTGGAGCGTCACTCGAGCACCTGAGACGCGAGGGGGAAGAGGTCGGTGACCACGATCGCCTTCACGGGGCCGCTGGGCAGCGCCACGTCGTCGGGGATGCGCAGCGTGATCGACGCGAGATCACCGCTCGCGGTCGCGCTCGACGACAGCGCCTTGCGGTAGTCGGTCTGCACCGAGCGCCCCGTGGCCGGGTCGACCAGCACGATCGCGGGCAGGTGCTCGGCGAGCTCGTAGCCGGGCGCGTCGAGCGTCGCGGTGAACTCGCGACCGGCGCGTTCGATCGACGTGACGCTCACGTTCGCGGGCCGGTGGTTCGCCGCGCCGTCGTAGGTCGCGCCGCGGATCGTCCCGACCGACACGAACTCGCCGGCGCCGTTACAGAGCTGGAAGAGCGACAGGAAGGTGCCGATGAGCCCGAGGTCCGCGCAGCTCGCGCGCGCCACCATCGAGGTACCGCCGTCGAACTTGCCGGCGGCGTCGAACTGCGACGCGAGCCGGAAGTCGCCGATCGGGATCGGCGGCCCGCCGGTGACGAGTGTCAGACCCACGCCGTTCATCGCGAACGACGCGCCGTCGAGGACGCCGTCCATCGCCACCAGAGACGGTGTGGCCGGGTCCACCTCGGTTCCGTCTGCACCGGCCTTCCCCGCCATGAGCCACAGCACGAAGCGCCCGGGCGCGCTCTCGATCACGCTCGCCAGGAAGTCGAGGCTGTCGAAGCCGATCTGGTTCAAGCTCACGATCACCGGCGGCTGGTACGGGGCGAGATTCCGGATCTCGAACGCCGGGGCCGCGTCGGCGCCGACCGCGAACGAGGGCGGCGCCACCTCCTCCGCGACCGTCGAGAACGCGAAGCGCTGCGACACGCTCCCCTTGCGCCCGCCGCCGGCGGTCCACTTCGACGATACGTCGAGGGTGTAGCTCGTGCCCGCCGCGAGCAGCGATCTAGGCACCAGGTTGATCCACTGACCACCGCCCTGCTCCACCACCTCCCACTCGATCGCCGGCTCGGACTCGACGCTCACGCTCGCGACGTCGAGGCGCGCGAGCAGCGTGTCGCCGCCCTCCCGGGCCACCAGCCGCACGGTGAACCCGGCGCCACGCTGCACCGGCTCGGGCACCGCCGAGAAGTTCAGGCCGCCGGGCGTCACGTCGTAGGGCGCGGCGCCGTCGTCCCCGAGGTCGGAGGCGGGCGAGGTGCTGCAGCGCGGGTCCGAGCTCGAGGCACAGTGGCCGTACGGCACGCCCAGGATGCTGCCGTCCTCGGAGCCGAGATAGATCCGCTCCTCGCCGAGCACCGGTGACGAGTTGAGGTCGTTGCGATCCTGCTGGGTCGCGTCGTAGCTCCACGCGCGCGTACCGTCCGGATTCAGCGCGTAGAGCACGCCGTCGCCTGCGCCGAAGTAGACGCGGCCATCGCCGTCGATCGACGGCGACGAACGGATCGGGTCGAGGGTGTCGAACGTCCAGAGCCGCGTGCCCTCGGGCGACACCGCGTAGAGGCTGCCGTCGGTCGAGCCGACGTAGATCGTGCCGTCCTCGGCGATCGCCGCCGAGCCGTAGATGTGCGACGTGGTGCCGAACCGCCAGCGGATCTCGCCGGTGGCGCCGTCGAGAGCGTAGAGCGCGTTGTCCCAGCCGCCCACGTAGATCGTGCCGTCGGGTGCGCGCGCCGGGCTCGCGCTCACCGGGGCGTTGAGGAAGCGCCGCCACAGGCACTCGCCGTCGGCCGAGACCGTGTACACGAAGAAGTCCATGCCGCCGAACACCGCCGAGTCGTCGGCGCGGGTGGTGGCCGCCGATTACACGGCGCCGAACGGGATCGGGCCGACGAAGAATGCGAAGCGCTCGGTACCGTCGGGGTCGAGCGAATACATGCGGTAGTCGTCGTTGCCGGCCCACAGCCGGCCATCGGCGCCGATCACCACGTTGCCCTCGAACCAGGTGCTGGGTCCGCCCGCGGGCGGCAGGTCGCTGCAGCGGTTGCCCTGGCTCGCGTCGGGGCCGCCGCTCTGGTGGTGGGCGGCGAAGGCCCACTTCTGCTCGCCGTCGGGATCGAGCGCGTAGAGGTGCCCGTCACCCGAGCCGAAGTAGATGGTGCCATCGGCGGCGACGCTGCCCGCCGAGTCGATGATCTCGCCGGTCGGGAAGGTCCACGCCAGCCGCCCGTCGGGCTCGATCGCATAGAAGGTGCGGTCGGCGGACCCCACCAACACCCGCCCATCCTCGCCGATCACCGGCACGCTGAAGATGCCCTTGCCGGTCGGATAGCGCCACGGCGCCTCGCCGGACGCGGCGGCTCGCGGCGGGATCACGGTGCTGCGCCCGTCGTTGGCCGCGGTGCGACGCATCATCGGCCACGGCGAGCTGGCCGAGGTCGGCACGTCGTAGGAGTAGCGGGTCCCGTTCGAGGAGCCACCGCAGCCGCTCGCGATCACGGCGCACGCGCCGAGCACGCCCGCGACGCCTCGCGCCCATCCCCCGCGCTTCGTTCCGTCCGTCATGTCCCCTCCGGCCGTGCTGCGATCGAGCGCCGGATCCTACCCGAGGGCCGCTTTCGCGTGCCATCGAACGACGGGGGCTCGGGTAAAGTCGCCGCCGCGCTCGCGCCCCCTCCCACCATGACGACGAGTCCCACCGGCCGCTGCTTCCTGCGAACGCGAACTGGCACGCGCGCGGCGATCGTCGGCGCGACGCTCGTGCTGCGCCTGCCGTACGTCGCGCACCACAACCTCTACTCGGACGAGCTCGTGCCGGGCGTGGTCGCGCTGCACGCGCTCGCCGAGGCCCGGCCGATCCTCGAGTGCTACGGCCGCCCCGGCAACGCCGGCGAGCTGGTGCAGGCCTACCTGGCGCTGCCCTTCTTCGCGCTCTTCGGCGCCGACGAGCGCTGGCTCGCGCTCGCGACCGTCGCGATCACCGTGGCGATGGTGCTGCTCTTCCATCACCTCGCCGCGCGGGGGTTCGGCGAGCCCGTGGCGCTCCTCGCCGCGCTGTCCGTGGCGCTGCCGCCACCCGAGCTGTGGCGCGCGACCGTGTGGGTCAACACCCACAACGTCGGCCTCGCCCTCGGCCTGGCGCTGATCGCGTGGAGCGACTCGCTGGCCGCGAGCGGCGCGCCTGGCGTCGTGAGCGCCGCGCTCCTCGGCGCCGTGCTTCCGGTGTGCGGATGGCTCAACCCGATGGCGCTGGTGATCGCGGCCCCCGCACTGCCGCTCGCGCTCGGCCGGCGGGCGGTCGCGCCGCGGCGCCTCGCGGCGGGCACCGCCGCGCTCGCGCTCGGCGCGCTCGCGACGCGCGCGCTGTGGGGCCCGACGCTCGCGTTCGTGATCGGTCCCGCGCCCGGCGCCGGCGCGGACGGGCGGATCGCCGCGAGCGCGGCGCGCCTGGGCGCCACCTTCACCGCGGGACTCGCGCGCGGGCTCGGCTTCGCGAGCGAGCTTCCGCGGACGGGCGGCGCGCTCGACGCGGGGATGGCCGGGCTGCTCGCGGTGTCGTATCTCGCGTTCGCGGCCCGCGCGCTGCGCCGGGGCGACGTCGCGCCCGAGGCGTCCCGCGGGTTCAGGCGCGCGGCGCTCGCGGTGCCGCCGCTGGTCGGGCTCGCGATCGCGGCCTCGAGCCGCGACGGCAGCAAGTACTGGCTCTACGCGTTGCCGTTCCTCTTCCTCGCGTGGGGCTCGGTCCTGGCGCGCGCGCCGCGCGCGCTCGCGTGGCCGGCCGCGGCGCTCTTCCTCGCCGGCTCGGCCTACACGTGCGCCCGCACCATCGATTCGGTCCACGACGACGTCGTCACGCGGCTCGTGGCGCACCTGCGCGCGCGCGGCATCGACCGGGTCTACACCGACGATGCCCTCAAGTGGCCGCTCACCTTCGTGAGCCGCGAGGCGATCGTCGCCGCCGGTGAGCTGCCGAGCCGCTATCCCGACCACGAGCGCGAGGTGTTCGCGTCGCCGCACGCCGCGGTGGTGCTCTCGGACGTCTCGCCGGTTCGAGGGGCGGTGGAGGCCGCGCTGTCACGAGCCGGCGCCACTCACGACACCAGCGAGGTCGGCGACTTCGTCGTGTGGAGCGCCTTCGATCGCGACGTCCGCTGCGCGCTGCGTGATGTCTACCGCGCGAACGCGGCACTCTTCCCGCCCGAGCTGTGCCTCGAGTCCCCATGACGAAGCCGTCCGCGCGTCCCAGCCTGCCGCGGCGGCTCGCGTTCGCCGCCCTGACCGCGTGCGCCACGCTCGCGCCGCTGGCGCTCGCCGCCGAGCTCCACCTGCGTCGCCTCGCCGCCGCCGAGCGGCCGGGCGTGCTCGCGCCCCACCAGCGACGCCACGGGCTGCCCGTGAACGGCCGCACCCGCAGCTTGAAGCCAGGCCTCGACTACGTGCAGGTGCCCGGCTTCGGTGAGATCGAGGGGGCGACCGTGAACTCGTGGGGCTTCCACGATGCGGAGCCCATGCTGCCCAGGCCCCCGAGCACGTTCGGTGTCGCGGTGATCGGCGACAGCATGACCTACGGCACCCACGTGGCGTGGGATCAGGCCTGGCCGGCCGTCCTCGAGCGCCGGCTGACGGCGCCCGCCCCGCTCGGCTCGATCGACGTGACCAACCTCGGCGTGTCGGGGTATCAGCTCACGGAGATCGAGGCGGCGGCCCGCGAGGTCGCGCTGCCGCTCTTCGCACCCGACCTCTTGATCTACGCGGCCTACTCGAACGACGTCTCCGACATGGGGCTCAACCAGTACCGCTACCAGCAGCGCTTCCCGGAGGCGTGCACGTCACCCGAGTCGTCGGACGAGGTCGTGCCCTCGTTCTGGCTCTTTCCGGAGCGCCTCGAGCGGTGGCTCAGGACCCGCTCGTCGCTGGTCGCCGAGCTGCGCTTTCGCCGCGACCTGCTCCGCTACGACGTGCTGCTGCCCGCGCTCGAACGGGCCCGCGAGCGCGGCGGCGCGCTCGCGACCGCCGCACGTGGGCTCGAGCGAGCCGTGCCGTTCTTCGACCCACACCTGGAGATCTGCCGCCGCTTCCGGTATGGCTTCGTGCTGCTGGAGGCGATCGCCGAGGTGGCCCGCGAGCGCGGCGTGCCGCTCGTGATCGTCGAGATCCCGAACCTCGAGCACCTCGACCGCGGCGACCCTGGCTCGATGCATTCGTTCCTCGCCTCCTTCGCCGAGTCGCACCCCGACGTGCCGTTCGTGGAGCCGCGCACGGCGATCCGCGAGGAGGCCGCGAGACGGGGTGTGCCGGCGCGCGACCTCTACCTGGGTGACGCCGACTTCCACCCCACGCCGCTCGGCCACGAGCTCCTCGCGGCGGCGCTCGCGGCCCCGATCCAGCGCGAGGTCGAGCGCGCGGCCCAGCGCCGCGCTCGACGGGCCGCGTCGCCGTGAGCCGCGCGCGGATCGCCACCCTCGTGACGCTGGTGCTGCTCGCGCGCGGCGGCGCCGCGGCGGAGGTCGTCGTCCCCGACGAGGGCGCAGCCGCGACCCAGAGCGCGCCGTCACCGACACCGGCGGCGGACTGGCTGACCGCACCGTACCCCCCGGAGCGCGACAACCTGTGGGTGCCGACGATCGAGACGATCGCGGCCTTCGTCGTCGTGCTGGGCGGCACCATGATCAACCCCGAGTTCTCGAACACCTCGCCCCCGTCGATCGACAACTTCGTCTCGGCGTTCACGAACCCGCCCACCTTCAGCGACGGCGACAACGGGCTGATCAACTACATCTTCCATCCCGAGATGGGCGCCGAGATCTATCTGCTGGTCCGCAACCGCTCCTACTCGCCGTGGGCCGGCTTCGCGTACAGCTCGGTCGCCTCGGTGGCGTGGGAGTACCTGTTCGAGGGGTGGGTGGAGCAGCCGTCCGCGATCGACCTGGCGATCACCTCGACGGCGGGCTCGCTGTTCGGCGAGGCGCGCTACCAGCTTCGCCAGTACCTGATCGAGCAGCCCGCGTCGACGTGGCGTGACGTCGGCATCGTCCTCGCGGACGGCATCGAAGCCTTCCATCGCTGGGTCGCTCCGCCGGAGGTGACACCGATCACCCATGACGGCGTGCCCGACTCGTGCGGCCCCGCGCCGCGCCCCGAGCCCACCACCGGGCTCGCGCTCACGCTGCGCTTCTGAGCCCGGCCGGGTCACGCCGCGCGGCTCGCGCGGTCCGCGCGAGGCCCCTTGTCATCGCCCGCCCCGGACGCCAAGTTCGCGCGCATGTCGCCAATCGGACGCGGCGCCCGCGTGAAACTCGGCCTGTTCGTGGCGTTGCCGCTCGCGATCGCCTCGCTGGCGCGAGCGCAGGCGCCCGCACCCGCGCCGAGCGCGACCTCGCTCGCGCGGCTCGCCGCCGGCCTTCGCGCCGAGCGCGGGGGCGAGCACGCGAGTGCCGTCGCCCAGCTCGCGCCGGTGGCCGCCGAGCGCAACCAGCTCGGCGACTACGCCCACCTCTACCTCGCACGCGCCCAGGCCGGGCTCGGCGACGATGCGGTCGCCACGACCACCCTCGAGACGCTGCTCAGGATCTACCCCACGAGCTTGCTCACCGCGGACGCCGCTCTCGAGCTCGGCAACCTGCGCCGCCGCGCCGGCGACTGCAACCAGGCGGCGGTGCTCTTCGCGCTCGCGCGCGAGCGTTCACGCTCGGCGACCGTGAGCGCCAACGCCACGCTACGCCTCGCGGAGTGCCTCGAGCGCTCCGAGCGCGCGGGCGACGCGCGTCGCTATCTCCTCGAGCTGCGCGACGAGTGGCCGCTCGAGGACGCCGACCGCGAGGCGCGCGCACGCCTCGCCGCCCTCGACGCCGCCCACCCCGAGCTGGTGCCGCGGCCGTCGCTCGACGGGGCCGTCGCCGAGGCCAAGCGTCTCGCCAAGGAAGGTGAGGTCACGGCCGCGGTCGCGCTGCTCGAGCGCACCGTGCGTGACAACGCCGGCTCGCCCGACGCGCTCGATGCCCAGCTCGAGCTCGCCGGGCTACTGAAGCGCGCCGGGCGACCCGACGACCGCGAGGAGATGCTGCGCGCGGTGGTGCGCGCGAGCCCGCGCAGCCAGGCTGGCACGACCGCGGCCTTCACGCTCGCGCAGGCGCTCTGGAACCGTGGCAAGAACCGCGAGACCATCGCGGTCCTCGATCAGCTCGAGGCGCTCTCGCCGCCCGCGTCGCTGGGCGACGAGATCCTCTACATGCGCGCGCGCATCCAGGAGGAGGCGCACGCGTGGGCCGGCGCCGTGACCCTCTACCAGCGCGTGGTGAAGGAGTACCCGCGCGCGGACCGTACCGCCGACGCGTTGTGGCGCTGGACCTGGATCTCGTACCGCCACGACCCGCCCGCCAAGCACCTCGCGACCTTCGAGCAGACCCGCGCGCTCGCGCGCGCTCCCGAGGTGGGGCGACGCATCCGCTACTGGCAAGCGCGCGCCCTCGCCGCCGCAGGCCAGGCGGGGCGCGCGAGCCAGATCTTCGATGCGCTCGCCGGCGAGGACCCCAACGGCTACTACGGCCGGCTCGCGGCACTCGGCGTGAACGGCTCGATCCCCGCCCCCGCGCCGCTGGCGGCGGACGACACCGCGAGCCCCGCGTGGCGCGCCCTCACTCCGCTCGCGGCCCTCGACGGTCTCGGCGTCGGCGATCCACCGCTCACCGGCGGCGACGTCGGCGAGCACCTGGTGCGGGCGCGGTGGCTCGCCGACGCGATGCTCGACGACCTCGCCCTCGACGAGCTGCGCGCCGCCGAGAGCGGCGCCTCGCTCGACGACGCCACGCGGATCTGGATGGCGCGCTTCTACGCCTCGATCGGCTCCGCCAACCGCGCTCTCAAGGCGGCGCAGAAGGCGCGCGCCGGCGGGCTCGACGGCGAAGGCCACGCGCTGCTCGCCGGCAACCCGTTCGAGCGCTTCCTCTACCCACTGCCCTATCCGCACCACCTGCGGCGGCTGGCCGCCGCGGAGGGGCTCGACCCGCTGCTCGCGGCGGCGCTGATCCGCAACGAGAGCCTCTTCGACCCGCGCGCCCACTCGCCCGCCGACGCCCGGGGCCTGATGCAGATCATCCCGCCCACGGCGCGGCGGCTCGCGACCGAGGTGGGATTCACCGACTTCGAGCTCGGCGACCTCTTCCAGCCGCGCATCAACCTGACACTCGGCTGTCACTACCTGGCGAGCCTTCTCACCCGCTACCACGACGACGTCGAGCGCGCCGTCGCCAGCTACAACGCGGGCGAGGACGCCGTCGACCGCTGGACCGCACGCGACCCGAGCCTCAAGGGCGCCGCGTTCGCCGAGACGATCCCGTATGCCGAGACCCGCAACTACGTGCGCAACGTGATCCGCGACTGGCTCCACTACCGCGAGCTCTACCTGGGAGCGGTGTGACCACGATGGCGCCGCGAGCTCGACGGTCGAAGCCGGGCGCCGCGACGCCGGACGACGACGGCGCTGCACGGTGGAAGCTGCCTTCGGCGCGCGAGATCGGCGCCCTCTCGAAGCTCTTCCAGCCCCTGGTCTGGTACACGAACCCGCTCGCGCTCGGTCTCGATCACGTTCCCGCGAGGGGCCCGGCGCTTCTGGTCGGCAACCACACCATCCTCGGCGTCTACGACCTGCCGCTGCTCTTCCTGCGGATCTGGGAGGAGCGCCACCTCCTGCCGCGCTCGCTCGGCCACTACGCCCACTTCAAGATCCCCGTGTGGCGTGACTTCTTGACCCGCTTCGGCGCGGTCGAGGGCACGCGCGAGAGCTGCGCCCGGCTCTTCGAGGCGGGCGAGTTCGTGCTCGTCTTCCCCGGTGGGGGGCGCGAGGTCGCGAAGCGCCGCGGCGAGCGCTACCAGCTCCTTTGGAAGGACCGCCTGGGCTTCGCGCGCATGGCGATCCGCCACGGCGTGCCGATCGTGCCGTTCGCCGCGGTGGGCGCCGAGGATGCCTGGGACATCGTCGCGGACGCCAACCTGGTGCTCGACTCGCCGCTCGGGAAGCTCCTGGCGAAGACCCGGCTGCCCGTGGACGAGATGCTCTTCCCGCTGGTGCGCGGCATCGGACCTACGCCGATCCCGCGGCCCGAGCGCTTGTACTTCCAGTTCCAGCGGCCGATCTCGACGCGGCGCTACCGTGGCGCGTGGCAAGACGACGACGCCTGCCGCGAGCTTCGCGACCGCGTGAAGGCCTCGGTCGAGAGCGGCATCGCCGCGCTCCAGCGCCGCCAGGCGCGCGACCCCGAGCGGTGGCGCTTCCCCGGCCCCTGGTCGAGGGGGACGTGAGCCTGCTGGGGTGAACGACGAGCGTGGCTATGCCATGCCCGCCCTGGGTCGCGGGTCAGGCGCGCTTCGACCAGATGATGCGGATGGTGAGCGTGCGAAAGCCGGCGCGCTCGCAGTTGGCGTGGCTCTGCGAGCCGTGCTCGACGTCGGTGAACGCGAGCGCGAGCCCGAGCACCGCGGCGTCGGCGAGGCGCGCGGCGAGCAACGCTGCGTGCGCGCCCTTCCGCCGGTGTTCGGGAAGCGTGAACGAGTTACCGAGGAACGCGAAGCCGTCACCCACGTACATCGTGGTCCACGCCATCGGCTCGCCGTGCTCGGCGAGCGCCAGGTACGAACGGAACGTGTCGGTGCAGTAGTACGCCGCCTTGGCGGCGCGGCGCTCGGACGGGAACGGCACGCCCTCGAGCTCGAGGAGGTCGAAGAACCGCCCGCGATCGCTCGCGCCGAGCCGGACCACGGCGGGACCGGCGAGCCCGGCGCCGGTGTGCCCGCGGGGGTCGGCCGCGAGATAACAGAGCTGCCACGCGGGACCGAACCCGCGTGCGAGGAGCCGATCGGCGCAACCCGGGTCGAGCTCGCCGGGTGCGGTCTCGACAGCGACGACTCCCGCCGGTAGCGCCGCGAGCCCTTCCTCCGCGAGCGCCGCCGGATGCGCCGGCACGGACCGGTTGTAGTACGGGTTCGAAGGCCGCGACGGATCGAGCAGCACCTCGAATCCGGCCACGGCGTCGCGCCGGATCGCGCCCTCGGCCCCGGCGGCGCAGGTGCGCAGCGCGTTGAAGTGGGCGACGGCGAGCTCGGCCTCCACCAGTCGCGCGCGCGCCGCGGAGAGGTTCATTCCTTCCACTCCGCGGACAGCAAGCGCTCGAGCCGGCGACGAACGCAGCGCACCTCATCGATGAAGCGTCCGATGGCAATCCAGGCCCAAACCGAGAACGGCAAAGACCCGAGCACACACGAACCGAGCGCGTCCGAGACGATCACCACCCCCATCGCCCCGACAATCACCCAGATCGGCCAGGTTGGATTCGGCTCGACCGTCACAGCGAGCACGGCGCCGGATTCAACGGACGTCATCGCGCCGAACGCAACCGGGAGGCGAGGGCCTCGATCGTAACGGAGGCTCCGCAGCGCGAATTGGGGCCTGGCGATGGTTCCCTCGAAGTCCGATCTCGGCCAGACCTCCCGGCCATCGACCCACCGAAGGACCCAGTCGCGCTCGAAGCGGGACCGGTCGTCCCGTGACAGCGGTGGCACGGTGTCGGCCCGCAGGCGCCGCTCGACCTCGCCAACCGGGAGCGACGTTTTCACCGTGAACGACGAGTACGGCAGCGGAAACGGCGGCTTCATTGCCCGCCGAGGCGGTCGGCGGAGGCGCAGGCGGTCGAGTTGCCCTTCTTGCAGGCCTTTTCGTACAGGGCGAACGCGGCGCTGGCGTCGGAGGGGCGGCCGAGACCTTGCTCGGTCAGGCGGCCGAGGTTGAAGCACGCCGCCGAGTTCCCCTTCTGGCAGGCCTTCTCGTAGTACTCGCCGGCCTTCACCATGTCCTCGGGAACGCCGCGCCCACCCTGGTAGAGCGAACCCAGGTTGGAGCAGCCCGCGACGCTGCCGCCGTTGCAGCCGCGCTCGTAGAGATCGAGCGCGAGTGCCGCGTTCTTGTCGAGACCCACGCCGTCCTCGTACATGAGCCCGAGGTTGGTGCAACCCGCGGCGAGCCCCTCCTCGCACGACTGGCGGTAGAGCAGCGCCGCGCGCATGGGCTCGGCGCCGACGCCGTCACCCTCCTTCAGCATCTTGGCGAGGTTGAAGCACGCCTGCGGCTTGTGGATGCGGCAGCCCTTCTCGTAGAGCCCCGCGGCGCCGGTGCCGTCACCCGTCTGCTCCAGCAGCATCCCGCCGTCGATGCAGCCCTCGCCGGTGCCGAGCTCGCAGGAGCGCTTGTAGTAGGACGCGGCCTGCCCGGTGTCGGCGGCGACGCCCTGCGCTCCACTTCCCTCCTCGAAGAGCGCGGCGAGGTCGTGGCAGATCTCGCCGTCGCCGCCCTGGCAGGCGAGCTTGCGGAGCTCGAGATCGGTGACCTTGGTGCCCTTGGGGAGCGAGGCGAGGAGCTTGGCCGAGACGGTCGTGGAGTTGGGGTCCTTCGTGGTGTCCTTGGACGCGTCCTGCCGTCGGCCGCCGCGTCCGGGCCGGTCTTCGCGTCCTTGGCGTCCTTGGCTTCCTTGGTCTCCTTGGCGCCCTTCGCCTCGGGCGGTGCGGTGGCCGGCGCCGCCTGCTTGGCGTCGTTGACGGCCTTACCGTCCTTGCCGACGGGCGCAGGCTCGGCGAGCGCGACCTTCGTGTCCTTGGAGTCCTTGGCGTCCTTCCCCTTCGCTGCGTCCTTGGCCTCGAGCGCCGTGACGGGCAGGATCGCCGGCCTCGCGACCTTCGGCTCGTCCTCGCGCGCCGCGATCGTGGCCTTCGGCGCTGAGGGTGGCGTGACCGGCGGTGTCGGCGCCACGACGAGCGGCGGCGGAGCGGCGACCGGCGTGGGCGCGCCGCCCACCGCGTCCGTCGGCGGCGATGTGGTGACCGCGTCGGGAGCACCGCCGTCGCTGCCCGCCTCGATC
This sequence comes from Deltaproteobacteria bacterium, assembly GCA_016713535.1. GTDB lineage: Bacteria > JADJOY01 > JADJOY01 > JADJOY01 > JADJOY01 > JADJOY01. The sequence goes on along the minus strand of JADJOY010000029.1, from coordinate 89,778 downwards.
GTCGTGGGCTTGGTGGCGACCGCTCCAGGCTTCGCGAACGGCCCGAGGTGCAGACGGTAGGCGCCGAGACCGGCGGCGACCACGAGCGCCAGCATCACCGGCACCGCCCACGCGGCGGCGCCCTTGCCACCTCCCGCCGGCGGCTTCTCGACGACGGTGCTCTCGCCGCGCTCGCCGAGCACCGGCGCCCACTCGTTGCCCGGACCGGCTCGCGAGGTGTCGATCGTGGGCCCCTCGTGGGGCACCGGGCGCTTGTGCTTCACGGGCTGGGTGGCGCCCTTGACCTGGGCCGCGCTCTCCCACAGCCGGGTCTCGCCGCCGAGGTCGGACGCGATCTCGAGCGCCGAGGAGTAGCGGTACTCGCGGTCCTTCGACATCGCCTTGAGCACCACCGCTTCGAGGTGCGGCGGCAGATCCGGACGCATCTCCCGCGGCCGCGGCGGCTGCTTCTGCACGTGGGCGAGCGCCACCTCGACCGCGCTCGTACCCCGGAACGGCACCTGCCCGGTGAACATCTGGAACAGCACCACGCCCAGCGAGTAGAGGTCGGTGCGGTGGTCGACGGGCCGACCGTCCTCGTGCACGGCCTGCTCGGGTGACATGTAGGCCGGTGTGCCGATCGCCTGACCGGTCAGGCTGACCTGGCTCACGTCGATCGCCTTGGCGAGCCCGAAGTCCACGAGCTTCACCCGGCCGCGCTTGGTCAGGAAGATGTTGTGCGGCTTGATGTCGCGGTGGATGACCCCGCTCTCGTGGGCGAACGCCAGGCCTGCACAGATCTGCTTGCCGATCTCGACGGCCCGCTCGACCGGCAGCGGCCCCTGCTCCTGGATGAGCTGGCGCAGGTCGGCACCCTCGAGGTGCTCCATCGAGAGGTAGGTCACGTCGTCGTGCTGACCGAGGTCGTAGACCTTGATGATGTTGGGATGGGAGAGCTGGCGGGCGAGCCGGATCTCGTGCTTGAAGCGCTCGAGGATCCCGCCCATCGGCACGAGCTGCGGCAGGATCAGCTTGAGCGCGACGATCTCCTCGAGGTGCCGATCGCGCGCGCGGTACACCGTGCCCATGCCGCCGCGCCCGATGATCGCCTGGATCTCGTAGCGACCCGCGAACACCATCCCTTCGCGCAGCACCGCCGCGGCCGCGAACTCGAGGGTCGAGTCGGCCACCTCCACCGCCGACGCGGGCAGCGAGGCGCCGAGGGTGTCCCCGCCCACGGGCTCGGGCGCCGTCACGAGCGTCTTGCCGCACACGGAGCACGAGCGAGCGCTGTCGGGCTGCTGGGATTGGCACGCGGGGCAGCGCATCGGCTCGGCTCAGGTGCTCACGGTGGGGGGCGTGCTCGGCGGGGGCGCCGCGCCCGAGGGTGGGCCGGCGGCGCCGGCGTCCGGATCGTAGGGCTTGCGGCCGAAGAGCTTGGCGGAGACGATCCCGACCTCGTAGAGCGCGATGAGCGGCAGCGACGCGAAGGTCTGCGTCACGGCGTCGGGGGTCGGAGTGGCCATGGCGCCGATCACGAACGCCACCACGACCCAGTAGCGCCGGAAGCGCCGCAGCTTCGGCGCGTCGACGATGCCCAGCTTCGCGAGCAGCGTCAGGATCACCGGCAGCTCGAAGACGAGGCCGAACACGATCAGGAGCTGCAGCGCGAAGCCGAAGTTCCGCTGCACGTCGAGCGTCGCCTTGACGTACTCGTCACTGAAGCTGAGCAGGTACTTGAACGCGACCGGCATGAGCAAGAAATAGCCGAACGCCGCGCCCGAGACGAAGAAAAACGTCGTGGAGGCGATGAACGGGATCGCGAGCTTGCGCTCGTGGGAGTGAAGCCCGGGGGCGATGAAGGCCCACACCTGGTAGAAGACCCACGGCGAGGCCAGGAAGAGGCCGCCCAGCAGCGCCACCTTGAGATAGGTCCAGAAGAGGTCCGCCACGCCCAGCGCGATCATCGGCTCGTTGTTGAGCGCGGCCAGCAGCGGCCGCATCAACAAGTGGAAGATCTCGCGCTGGAACGGTAGGCACACCGCCGCGCCCACCAGGAGCCCGAGGACCGCCCGGATCAGCCGGAAACGGAGCTCTTCGAGGTGGTCGGTGAACGGCATCAGCCGTTCCGGGTTCGGGGGCTGTGGGAACGGGCGCTTCACTTCGTCATCCGGGACGCCTGCGGGGTGGGTTCCGACGCGGGCGCGAGATCGTTGCCTCGCCGGCACTCGCGGCCCACCGGGTGCGCGTCCCCGAGCCGGTGCGCCGACCCCGGCGCTCCGAGGCTCACGCGCGGCCGGGTTCGAGCACGCTCAGACCGGGGGCTTCGAGTCTCCCGGATCTTCGCGAGCGGGCTCGCCACGGGGGATCGGTTCCTGCGAGGTCGCCGGGGCCGCGGCCTCCGGCGTGGAGGGCGCCCCGGCGGGAGGGGCCGGAGCCTGCGGTGCGCGCACGGCCGGGTTCGCGGCTTGCGCTGACGCGACGCGCTCGGCGTGCTCCGAGCGGCGGGTCTCGATCTCGATCGAATCCCGGAGGTCCTGGCTGGCGCGGCGCAGCTCGCCGAGCGCCTTGCCGAGCGCCTTGCCCACCTCGGGAAGGCGGCGGGGGCCGAGGAAGATGAGCGCGATCACCAGGATCACGATCAATTCGGGAGTGCCTATGCCGAACATCGGACCTCGATCGTCGCTGCGGGTCAGGCCACTCGGACGACGCGAACGCAGCCGAGATTCAGATTACCGCGCGGCCCCGGGGCTGCCTACCGCCTCGAGCAGGCAGCGGACCATGGCGCGCGCCTCGAGGCGCGCCGACGAGCCTCGCTCGTCGGTTTGGGAGCGGGGCCCCGCAAGGACCGCGCTCTGGGGTGCGGGGTCTTCACAAGACCCCGCGAGCCCCGTGTGGGGCGCGGGGCTGGAACCCGCGCGCTTGGCGCGCTCCCCGAGGAAGGCCCGACCCCGAGGAAGGGGCCGACCGGCGCGAAAAACTCGCGGCCGCGAGTTTTTCAGCAGCCGTTCAGCGGTGCGCGTGGGCGAGCGGCTGGAAGTGCTCGTGCGCGTGCTTCACGGCGTCGAGGATCGGCGTGAGCCGCGAGTGCTCGGGCGCGGCCGCGGGCGGAGTCTCGGTCTTCAGCCGGTCTAGGACCGCGCGCACCGACTGATCGAGGCCGTCGAGGTCGTACCCGCCCTCGAGCACGAACACGGTGGGCGCGCCGAGGTCGCTCGCGGCGTGGGTGAGCAGCGCCCCCATCTCGCCGAAGGTCGGCGCGGTCACGTGCATGCCGCCGAGCGGGTCGTTCTCGTGGGGATCGAAGCCCGCCGACACGATCATCAGGTCCGGGCGGTACGCCTCGACCACCGGCCGCACCACCTCGTGGAACGCGGCGAGGTACTCGGCGTCCCCGGCGCCGCCGGGCATCGGCACGTTGACCGTGGTGAAGAGGCCCTCGCCCTTGCCGCGCTCGTGGAGTGCGCCGGTTCCTGGATAGAACGGATAGCGGTGGGTCGAGAGATAGAGGACGCTCGGGTCCTCCTCGAACATGTGCTGCGTGCCGTTGCCGTGGTGGACGTCCCAGTCGACGATCATGACGCGGTGGCGGTGATGGACCACGCGCGCGTAGGCGGCGAGCACCGCCACGTTGTTGTAGAGGCAAAAACCCATCGCTCGGTCCCACTCGGCGTGGTGGCCAGGCGGGCGCACGAACGCGAAGCCGGTGTCGATCTCGTGATCCGCGATGCGATCGAGGAGGTGCAGGCCCGCGCCCGCGGCGAGCATGGCGGCCTCGGCCGAGCCGGAGGACGTGGCCGTGTCACCGTCGAGCTGGACGCTCTCGCGGCGCGCCGTCGCCTCGATCAGATCGACGTGGTCGCGCTCGTGGACGCGCTCGAGGTCCTTGCGCTCGGCGCGACGCGACGGCGTGACGATCAGCTCCGACACCGCGCGCGGGCCGCGGACGATGCCGGCGAGCACCTCGACGCGCTCGCGGCGCTCGGGGTGGCCGTAGCCCGGGTCGTGGGCCAAGAAGAGATCGTCGTAGACCACTCCGACCTTCATCCACACCTCCCCGCGCGGCCGCGTCGTGCGCTCGGCGCCAGTGTAGCGGCTGCGGCGGGCGATTCCTCGCCCATCCGCCGTTGACGCGAGCGGGATCGTGGTTCGCGATCGCAGTCGCTGGCCCCCGCTCCCAGGCGGCAGAACTGCCCCGTATGGCCACGTGGAAGTTCTGGAGCACCTCACTCGCGACTCGCACCGTTCTCGCAGCGCGGGGGCTCGTCCCCCGCCGAGGCGGCGCTCGGCGCCGTCCTGCACGGCGTCGCGCCGATCGGTCACGGCGAGTTCCTGGTGTCGTGGTTCGAGCAGCGCGGCGCCCGCGGCACCACTTGGGCAAGCCGCTACGACCTCGGTGGGGGGTGGGAGAAGGCCGAGCTCCCCGGCGACGCCCTCGACGACTACGTGGTCCAGGCCGCCGGCACGGTCGCGTGACTCGCGCCGGCCGGGACCGAGGCGGCACGGGTCGCGCGCACGGTGAAGTGAGGGCGGCGGGAGAGGATCGCACCGAGGCGCAGCGCGCCCAGTAGCGCCGCGCTCGCCCACACCACCCACTCTCCGAGCACTGTGTAGGGCGTACGCGCGCCCTCCGCGAGCGGCACCTCGACCACCTCGGCGCGCGCGCCGAGCGGCAGCGTGCGGATCGTGCCGTCGGGCGCGATCACACCGGAGAGGCCGCTGTTGAGCACGCGCACCACGGCGACCCGGTTCTCGACCGCCCGCAGCGTCGCGATCGCAAGCGCCTGGTCGAGCTCGGCCGTGCCCTGGAACGCGGCCTCGTTGCCGACGTTGAGCACGAGCCTCGCCCCCGCCGCGACCGCGGCGCGGACGTGCGCGAAAGAGACATGCTCGAGGCAGATCGCCGCCGCCGCCGGGATGCCGGCGACGTCGAGGAGCCGGGTGCCGTCGCCGGGAGCGAAGTCGAAGCGGTGCGGCAACCGCACGCCGCGCGTGACCAGCCCCTCGATCGGCGTGTTGCGGATCCAGCTCGGCAGGTACTCCGCCACGAACACCAGCCGTTGCTTGTCGTAGACGGAGGTAACGCGCCCACCTCCGTCGAGCGCGACGACGCTGTTGCGAAGGTGGTCACTCTTGGTCATCACGCCGGTGACGAGCGGTCGCCCGAGGCCGCGTGCCACGCCGGCGAGCTCGAGGAGCGCCCCCGGCTCCTTGCCGACGGTGCGCGGGAAGCTCGACTCGGGCCACACGATCACGTCGGCGCCTCCGGGCGCGGTGACCTCGCGGGAGAGCGACGTCAGCCGATCCAGCACGGCGGCGCGCAGCGCTGGATCGGTCTTCTCGCGCGGTCCCAGCTCGGGCTGGACGATCCCCACCCGCAACGAGCGTCCGATGGACGGGGAGGGTGTCAGGGACGCGAGGACCACGATCGCCCCGACGCCCAGCACGGCCACCCAGGCGTGCCGCGGCCTCGCGGCGCTCGCGAGCGCCGCGTTGACGATCACCACCAGCGCCGACGCCAGCCACGCGCCGCCCCACGCGGCGCTCTGGACCAGACTCGGATGGGTGGCCTGCGAATGCGCCAGGTAGAGCCACGGCAGGTTCGCCGGCAGCACGCCGCGCGCGTACTCGCTCAGCACCCAGGCTGCGGCGGGGCCGAGCGCCCGAAGCCAAGGACGATCGCTGCGCAGCGCGGATGCGGCGAGCGCCGCGAAGAGCGCCCACGACAGACCTCCCGCGTAGACGGCGAGCGCGAGCCAGCCCGGCGTGGTGGTCCTGGTCAGCCACGAAGTGCCGAGTGCAAAGAACAGCGTGCCGGCGCAACCGCTCATCGCCACTCGACGCCATGCGCTCGGCTCCGCGCGCAAGAAGATCAGCAGTGGCACGATGCCGACCCAGGCGAGGGGCGCCGCGGCGAGGGGCGGAAACGAGGCCACGAGCACCAGGCTCGACACGAACGGGAGGGCGGCGAGCGCGAGGGTACGGAAGCGCGCCGCGCGAGCGCCCTGGCTCGTCCGCTTCGCCGCGGCCGCGTCGACAGTGCGCGCCGCGGCGCTGCTCACTCAGGCTCCGTGCCCGCGGCGGCGAGGCCCGCGGTCCGCGGCGCGGTGGCCGCCAGCCGGCGCGGATCGAGCGCCCGAGCCAGGTGGCGCGGCAGGATCTCACGGATCTCGGGCTCGCCGACGAAGAGCCGCTCCTCGGCCCACGCCGCGTAGGTCCCCGACGTCGTCCGGGCCGACTCGGCGGTGAGCACGCACAAGAGGCGCAGGTTCTCGGGCCGATCGAGCGGCAGATCCCGCACCGTGAGGCCGTGACGCGCGACGGTCGGGTCGACGACCTCGGTGCGGATCGCATCGGCGCGGGTACAGGTCTCGGGGTCGTGAAAGTAGAGCAGCTCGCCCCGCTGCGCGCGCGCCGCACGCGAACCGTCGGCGCACCGGACACGGACGTGCTCGCGCACCGCGTCCGCTCCCTCGGCCCTCGCGCCCGCGCGGTCGCGGACCGAGAGCGGTGCCGTGCCGGCGGCGGGATAGACGGCGTGGGTCAGACCCAGCCGCACCAGGATCGGCGCCAGTTCCTCGACCGCCCGCCCCGAACGCGGATCGTCGCGTCCGTACTCGAACACCAGCTCCGGGTCGAGCGCCGGCACCAGGCTCTCGACCTCGAAGGTGACCGGGATCCGGTGGATCCGGGTCCTGTCGGGACCGCGCTGCACGATCTGCGCGTCGGCGCGGTGCCAGCCGAGGCGCGACTCCGGGCGCAGGTGAAGCCGGATGCGCGGCGGCTGGTGCGCTTCGCCGCCAGGAACGATCTCGGTCGCCACGCAATCGCACGACGACATCACCTCGATCGCGCCCGGTCCCTGGACCACCACCTCCGCGACCACCTCGGAGCCGGGCGCCACAACGCCCGCGTCCCAGCGCGGCGCCTCGAGCCCCCCTCCCACCAGCAGTGTCAGCACCAGTGCGACGTTCATGTTCGTGTCCTCGGCGACGGCGGGGGGAAGCAGTCACGGTCGGGCGCGTCCCCGGCGGGCAGTGACCGAAGGCCACCCCGCGCCAGGGCGCGCCGCGCGCTCACTACGGGCAGCTCACCTGCTTGTCGGGGTTGACGGCGTCGATGCTCGGGAAGTCGTAGTTGATGTTGTTGCCGATCGTGGTCTGCGAGCCGCAATCGCCCGCCCAGTCGAGCCACGACGTCAGCTTCACGCCGTACTGCCACATGTCGAAGTGGAGGTGCAACCCGGTCGAGCTACCGGTGCTGGCGCGCCAGCCGACGCGGAAGCTGTCGATTCCGGCGCCCTGCGGCAGGATCCCGCTCTGCTTCATGTGCAGGTAGCGGGTCTGGTAGCCAGCGTCGTGGTTGATCGCGACGTAGTTGCCGGCGCCGCCGTTGCAACCCGAGCCTCCGCTGTAGGGGCCGCAACCGTCGCCGCAGCCCGTGTAGGCCGACGCCGTGCCGTTGCGCGACGCCACCACGCAGTCGCCGCACGTGCCCGCGATGTCGAGGGAGTTGTGGCCGCTTCCGCCGCCGCAATACGACTGCTTCCCGGTGATCGTCCCGTTCGCCGGGAACTCGAAGTCCCCCGACGAGGCACGGGCACGGCTGGCCAGTCCGGCCACCATCATCAACCCGATCACGATCTTCCTTCCTTGCATGAGATCCCCCCTGCGGGTCCTGGGCGTCAGGACCGGTTCAGCTCCCGTTGCACGAGGCGCCACTCCGACAACCCGAGCGCGAGGACCTGTTCGTAGCGTTGGATGTGCTGATCGAGCGCCGGGTCGAGGCCGGTGAGACCCGCGAGCACCGGACGTGCCCCGCCGAGATCGAGGCGCACGATCGCATCGACGAGGCTCGCGCGGATCTCGGGATCGACCTCGAAGCGCGCGCGCCGGGCGAGGGCCGCGGTCGCGTGCGCCCTGGCCGCCGGAGGGGCGCTCGCGAGCGCACGTGCCGCGCCACGTCGGACCTCGGGCGCAGGGGCGTCGAGGAGATCGCTCACCCGACCGACCGACTCGGGTCCGGCGCGCCGCAGATCGACCGCCGCGAGCAGCCTCCCGGCGGTTGCGGTCTCGGGCGTGCGCGACGCCACGTCCACCAGCAGCCCCGCGATCTCGGGCGCCGCGGACTCGGGGCTCGCTCCGCCTGCGGCCTGGGAAGCGAGCGCGATCGCCGCCGCGGTGCGGGTAGCGGCGTCGGGCGCCTCCACCGCGAGCGCCGCGCAACGCGCCGGGAAATCAGGCAGCGCGAGCGCGACCCCCGGCATCGAGCCGAGGAACCCGAGCAGCGCACGGCGGCGAGCGGGGTCGCGCTCGGTCTCGAGGGCGGCGCGCGCCTCGGACGGGATGCGGTCGTCTTGCGTGGCGCGGTAGTAGCCGACCAGCGCCTCGCCCAGCGCCGCGAGGCGCTCCGGGTCGCGCTCGGCGCGAGCGCGATCGAGGAGCTCGAGCTCGAGACCGGGCTCGGCGAGCGCCTTGCGCGTCAGGAGGTCGACCAGGTAGCGACGATAGGCTGGGCCGGGATGTGCATCGAGCCGCGCGAGCAGACCCTCGAGGTCCGCCCACGAGGTCGGACCGGCCACCTCCACCTCGGGAGGCGCTGCGGCCCGAGCCGCGCGAGCCAGCGAGGCCGGCTCCCCGCCCGGCCCAGGCGCGGAAACCCCAGCGCGGATCGCCGGCGCTTCCGCGCCGAGGGCGCCGGAGGCGCCGCCAGGGACACGCGCCATCGCGAACGCTCGCCCGCCGGCGAAACCCGCGGCGAGGATCGCGAGCGCGAGGCTCGCGCGCGCCAACACGGGCTCGATCGGAACGACACTGTATCGATTGGACGTGGTCATGGAGCTGCTCCTCGATCCGCGCACCCGGGGTGGCGGACTCAGCCGACGCCTTCCTCGCCTTCCCACGGACGCGTGCGCCCAGCACGCTCGTCGGCGGCGCGCTTGGCGAGCCACACCTTCTCGAAGTCGACCTCGCCACTCGCGAGGATCGCCTCGAAGTCGGCGACATCCTCGGCGAAGTACGGATCCGTGACCGCGAACTGGTGCAGCAGCGGCAGCGCGCCGCTCGCGCCGGCGCGCACCGCGCCAACCAGGATGTTCCAGCGCACGTAGGGATCGGGCTCGTTCTCGAACAGGCGGGCGTAGGTGTCGAGGACGAGCGCCTTGTCGGGATTCACGGCCAGACTCGCGGCCGCGCTGGCGCGCGCCTGCGCCGAGCCATCGGTGCGCGCGATCGTCGCGAGCGCCGAGACCTCGGCGCCGCCGAGCAGCAGCTCGTTGGTGAGCAGCGACTCGAGCGCCGCGACCCGCACCCGCGTGACGTCGCTGCCGGCGAGCGTGAGCAGGGAGCTCGCGTAACCCGGCGCGTTGGCGAGGTCGCGCTGCACCACGCTGCCGAGGACGCCCGCCACGGCGGACCCGAGCTCGGGCAGCGCGGGATCGGACGCGAGCGCGGTGAGCCGCGCGCGGCTCGCCTCCGAGAGGGAGGGTTGAGTCTGGAGCGTGAGCAGCGCGCCCATCCGCTTCATCGGATCGAGCTCCGGATCCGCCGCCATGCCGAGAAGCGCCTCGACGACGCGCGGATCGCGGGCCGCCTCGCTCAGCGCCACCGCCCGGAACAAGAGCTCGAGCTCGTCGGCGGAGAACGACTCCCGCGCCAGCACGAGCACCTCCAGCGCGACGTCGACGCTGGCGCCGATCCGCTCCACCAGGAGCCCACCCGCGAGCTGCATCTGCAGCGGATCCACCGCCGCCACCGCATCGCGCACCAGCTCGCGAAGCGGTGTCAGCGCAAGTCGGCCTGCGACGTCGGCGGACGCGTCGCCGAGCTCCGCCAGCGCGTCGAGCCGTTGCGCATCGACGGCTGGCGTCAGGCGCGGTCGCGACGCGTCGAGTCCGCGCGCGGCGAGCGACGCTGGCGCCGCTCGCGACGCCAGCCCGAGATGGCCCCACCACGCGCCGGCCGCGAATCCCACCAGCGCGAGCACCGCGGCGAACGCAGCTTCACCAGCGCGACGCCCATGCGTCGTCCTCCTGATCATCATCGTCCCCCCGTGGGCGGCGCGCCGGACGCACCTCGGGCCGCCGGAGCTCCGGACCTCCGTGCTGCCGGGCATGCGTCGTCGTCGCACCGCGATTCGTCGCAGCGCCCATCGCAACTGGCGTGCCGTGCACGGACCCGCGGCGCGGTCGCGAAACGTGAATGAACGTCGCGAAACGTAAGCGCGCCGTGCCGAGCGAACGCCAACGTCGGTTGGCGCGACGCATCCCCGGGTTTGCTGCGCCGCATCTGGAACTCGCCAGCGGTTCACGTGGAACGCGACGGAGTGGGCGGGCGGCGACGAGACGCGCCTTCCAGGGAGCCCGAGTTGCTGGAGCGCGCCGGCTCAGTCAGGCGCGAAAGGTCGCTCCGGCGAGACGGGCTTGCCGCCGCGACGAACGGCGGCGTCCCCGTCCGGCGCAGCGTCGTCGAGTCGGCGACCGAGGGCCGCCGCTTCGGGCCCGAGCTCAGTCGAGGCGGAAGAAGTCCGGGGCGGTCTCGCCGAGCTCTTCGAGCGGCGGCCGCTCGGAGGGCTCGGTTCCGGCGACGAACGGCATGTCGAGGATGCGCCCCACCGAGTCGGGGCCGGCGAGCAGACCGGTGGAATCGTCGACCCGCGCCACGGTCACGCCGCCCGGCACCTTGAACGGCCGCGCCGGCTCACTCGAGAGCGCCGCTTGCATGAACGCCGCCCACATCGGCAGCGCGGCGTTGCCGCCGGTCTCGCCCTTGCCGAGCGAGCGGTGGTCGTCGAGCCCCGTCCACACGCCGCACACCAGGCTCGGCGTGTAGCCCACGAACCACGCGTCGGTGTAGTCGTTGGTGGTGCCCGTCTTGCCGGCCGCGGGCCGCCCGAGCTTGAGCGCCGCGCGGCCGGTGCCGTCCTGGATCACCTGCGTCAGCAGGTACGTCGTCAGGTAGGCGACCGAGGGGCTCATCGCCTGCCGTCCCTGCGGCTCGTTCTGCTCGATGGTCTTGCCGTCGCGATCGTCGATCGACTTGATGAAGACCGGCTTCGCCCACACCCCGCCGGCATCGAACGTCGCGTAGGCGTTCACCACCTCGAGCAGCGTGACGTCGGACGAGCCGAGCGCCGCGGTGAGGTTGTCGGCGATCGGGCTCTCGAAGCCGAGCCGCTTCGCCATCGCGTGCATCTTCTTGAGGCCGACGCTGCGCAGGATCTTGATCGCCGGGATGTTGCGCGAGTCCTTGATCGCCGCGCGCACCGTCATCGGCCCCTTGAACTCGCCGTCGTAGTTCTGCGGACGCCACGGGCCCTCGGCGAACGAGCGGTACTCGCCGCTCTCGTCGAGCGGCGCATCCACCACGATCGTGGCGGGCGTGTAGCCGTTCTCGAGCGCGGTCGCGTAGATGACCGGCTTGAACGAGCTGCCCGGCTGGCGGCGCGCCTGGATGGCGCGGTTGAACTGGCTCGACGCCGGGTCGTAGCCGCCGATCATCGCCTTCACTTCGCGGCTCTCGGGGTCGATCGCGAGCAGGGCACCCTGCACCGTGGGGCTCTGCTCGAGACTCAGGCTGACCGGCTTGCCGGGCTCGATCTCGCCGATCGGCTTGACCCAGATCAGGTCACCCACCCCCAAGGCACCCGACGGCTTGCGCAGCGAGCGGTTGCGGTAGTCGACCTCGGGGTCGGGCGGGCGCGCCCACGACATCTTCTCGATCGAGATCACGCCCTCGGTGGCGCCGAGGTCGACCAGCACCTTGCCGGTGTTGTCGTCGACCTTCTTGACGATCCCCTTGATCCGCGTGCCGATCTCGATCGGCTGGCTCTTGAGCCGATCGAGCAGCGCCGGCACCCGCTCCCACTCCAGCCGCTCGATGGGTCCGCGGTAGCCGATCTGCTTGTCGAGGGTCTCGAGCCCGCCGCGCACCGAGTTCCGCGCCGCCACCTGCAGCGCCGGATCGAGCGCCGTGAACACGCTGTAGCCCTGCTCGAGGAGCGTGTCGTTGCCGTAGCGCTCGACCAGGTCGCGGCGCACGTGCTCGAGAAACTCGGGCGCCACCGTCGGCCCGCCGTCCTGGGCGATGAGTGGGATCGGCTGCTTGTAGATCGCCTCGGCCTGCTCGCTGTCGATCATGGCGTTGCGCACCATCTGATCGAGCACGTAGCGCTGGCGCAGCTTGGCGGCGCCGTAGTCCTGGAACGGGTTGTAGTGGCTGGGCGCCTTGGGCAGGCCGGCGATGACGGTGGCCTCGGCGATGTTCGCGTCCGCGAGCGGCTTGCCGAAGTAGACCTCCCATGCCGCGGCGATGCCGTAGGCGCCGTGGCCGAGGAAGATCTGATTCAGATAGAGGGTGAGGATCTCGTCCTTCGTGAGGCGCTTCTCGATCTGGTACGAGAGCCACCACTCCCGGACCTTGCGCTGGACGGTGCGCTCGGGGCTCAAGAGCAGGCTCTTCACCACCTGCTGGGTGATGGTGCTGCCGCCCTGCTTGACCTCACCGGCCTTCAAGTTGGTGAGGATCGCGCGAGCGATGCTCATCAGGTCCACACCCTTGTGTTTGTAGAAGTCGGCGTCCTCGGCGGCGAGGAAGGCCTGCACGACCACGGGCGGGATCTGGTCGAAGCGCACGAAGTGGCGGTGCTCCTTCGCGAACTCGCCCATGAGCGAGCCGTCGGCGGCGTACACCCGGGTCGCGACGGGGGGGCGATAGTCGGAGAAGCTGATGAGCTTCGGCAGATCGCGGGTGATGTAGCTGTAGGCGGCGAACGTCGCGACCGCGCCGAGGAGCGCGGTCAGGAACAGGAACACCCCGAAGACCAGCAGGAACTTGCGGAAGAGGCGCATGGCGAGGGCGGCGGTCCGATGCTCGGCCGGCGCTTCGGCCGGCGCTCGGGGGGAGCGCGCACGGCGGGCGACCCGGGTCGGACACCGTGGTTCTACCAGGAGACCCGGCGTGCGCCGTGCACCCCGGTGCCCTCGGGACGGTCGCGACGGGGTTCCATCGTCTGGGCTACGCGGCTTCCGCGGCTACCCCCGGCGGCGCCGCGCGGAGGCGACGGCGCGTGAGGGGGACGCTCCTCGGCCGGCGAAGGTCTCAGCCCGACCGAGCGCGCCGCCGCCGGCGGCTCCACCCGAGCAGCAGCACGAGCCCGCCCGCGACCGGCGCCAGGTTCGCGCCCGCTCCCACACCGAGGGCGCCGGGTATCGCGCCACACGCCACGGGGATGCAGTCGCCGTCGGGGCCGATCGTGCCGGCGCACACGACCTCGACCGCGCCGCGGTCGCAGCGCGCGGTGCCGTCCACGTCGCCATCCTGGGGTCGGGTGAAGCCGCGCTGGTCCGTGGCCAGGCAGCCGTTCGGATCACCGGAGTCGATCGCCGGGCTGAGCGGCAGCGGTGGACGCGTGGGGGTCGGCCCGCCGTAGCTGCCCAGGGGGCCGAGGAACGGGTTCACCCCGTCGAGATCGCTGGGCGCGCCGAACCCGCACCCCACCTCGGCCGCGAGGTTGAAGCCGAGCGACTGGATCGCGGGCGTCCCGAGCGCGTTCGTCGTGCACGGCCCCTGGAAGACGCTGCTCGTCACGGCGAAGGTCCCGGTCCCGGCGAGGACTCCGAACGGCGCGCCCGCGAGCTCCGCGACGTCGAGCGTCGAGCCGGTGAGGGTCACGCCGCCGACCGAGGAGATCGCGACACTCGAGGTGAGCGGCGCGCCGGGAGGCGCGGTCACGTCCTCCGCCCCGAGCGCGGACACCGTGGAGTTGCGCAGCGTGAGCGTGGCGGTGGGGGCCGAGACGGCGATGGCCACGCGGTGGTTGCCGTCGAGCGTGGAGCGATCGACGTCGACCTGTGCCGTGCCCATCAGCCCGAGACCACTCGGCCGTGGCGAGCCCGAGGTGGTGTTCGCGTAGTTGGCGACCACCTCGCTCTGGAGCAGCGAGAGCGAGCCCGCCGTGGCGGCGATCCCGCCGCCGAAGCCGCCGTCCCCGAGGGCATCGCCGATCGCGCTGTTCCGCGTCACCACGGTGCGTACGAGGCTGAGCGTCCCGCCGAGCACCGCGACGCCACCCCCCAGCGCGGGGTCCGGGCCCGCGCAGTTGCCGGCGATCTGCGACTGCTCGATGTCCACCGTGCCGCCCAGCACCGCGACGCCACCGCCCTGAGCGGCGGTGGTGTTGCCCGTGTCGCACGCCCCGGGCGTGGCCTCGGGGTCGCCGATCGTGGTGGAGCGGATCGTCACGGTTCCACCCTCGACCTGCACGCCACCCGCGGTCGCCTCGCTGTGATTACCGTTGATGGTGACGTCGGACAGCGTGAGCGAGCCGCCGGTCACGAGCACCCCCGAGCCGAGGTTCGCGAGCATCTGCACGTCGTTGACCGTGGCCGAGCCCGAGGCGACGGCGAGCCCGATGCCGCCGGCGGTCGGCGACGCGGGGTGCGCGTCGCGGAGGTCGACCTCGCTGAGCAAGAGCTTCCCCCCGCGCACCGCGGTGTCCGCGCCCGCGGCGTTACGCACCGAGAGATCGAACATCGAGGTGGTGCCGTTCGAGGCGCGGATGTCGAAGCCACCGTCGACCTGGCCGGCGTCGATGATCGTCGACGCCCGCGACAGGCCCTGGAAGGTGACGGCGTCGGTGACGTCGAGGTCGCCGGCGTGGGCGGCGTTGTCACCGCGGCCCTGGATCGACAGCACGTAGGTGCCGCCGGGCACCTCGATCGTGTCCGCGCCGAAGCCGCGCGAGCAACGGTCCACGCGGGTGTCGGTGTTGGAGGCGATCACCGCCTCGCGCAACGTGCAGTTGCCGTTCGGGCCCTCGTCGTAGTCGTCGGCGGTACTGTCGACGGTGATGACCGAGGCGCGAGCCGCGGAAGCGCCGAACGAGACCGCAAGGGCGGCGGTCAGCGTGCCGACCAGACCGAGGCACCGCCGAGGTCCACGGGTGCTTCGCAGGCGAAGGTTGGTGGGGGGGGCCATCACGGATCGCCTCAGGGGTCGGCACGAGGCGAACCGGAGTCCGGTGCGCCAGCGCGGCCGCGCGTGGGTAGGTGTTTGGCCCTAGAGGACCGGGCCTCGCTCCGTTCTACAGGAGCCGGCGCGCCGCTGCCAATGGCGGCGCATCGAGGTTCGCCCGAGGATCGGCTCAGGCGCCGCGGCGAAGCACGACGCGACGGCCCTGGATCGCGGCCGACACCACGAAGAGCGGCACGACCATCGCCGCGGCCGCCCGGGGCGAGCGCGGGATCGCGCCGCACGCGAGCGGCACGCACTCGTCGCTCTGTCCGTCGATGCCGCTGCACGCCACCTCGAGCGCGCCGCGATCGCAGCGCGCGGCGCCGTCGAGGTCGCCATCGGCCGGCCTCGCGAAGCCGCGCTGATCGGTGGCGGTGCAGCCGTTCGGATCGCCCGAGTCGATCGCCGGGCTGCCCGGCAGCGGGGGTCGCGTCGGCGTTGAACCGCCGTAGAACCCGAGCGGTGCCAGGTGTGGATCGACACCGACGAGATCGCTCGCCGCCGAGAGACCGCAGTCGACGTCCTTGGCGAGGTTGAACCCGCCGGATGCAACCACCGCGGTCGGCGAGCAGCCGTCATCGAGGACGGTCCCCGTCAGCGTGAAGGGGCCGGCTCCGGCCAGGACCGCGCCGCCGTCCAGGGCGCCGTCCTCGACGTCGAGCGTCGACCCCGTGATCGACACCGGCCCGCTCGCGCTGATCGCCACGACTGCCCCGAGCGGCCACTCGGAAACCTGGTCCTCGGCCCTCCGGCCGCTGATCGTCGAGTCCGAGATGGCGACGCTCGGCACGTCGGCGCCGTTCGCGGCGGCGTCGATCGCCCCGGCGACGTTGCTGTCGAACAGCGACCGTTCGATCGTCACGACCCCGGCGCCGACGATGGCCAGCCCGCCCGCGTTGAAGCCACCGACTCCTCCGGCGAGGTTCGCGGTCACCCGCGACGCGCGGATCGCGAGCGTCCCGCCGGCCACGAAGAGGCCCCCTCCTCGGCCGTCGCCGACCCGGGGGTCGCCGACCGCGGTGTTGCCGCGCACCACCGTTCGCTCGAGCAGCGCCGTGCCGCCCCACACCGCGATCCCGCCGCCGGCCCCGACGCCGAGGATCTCGGCGGCGCAGTTGCCTGCGACGACCGAGTCGACCACCACCAGGCTTCCCGACCCGAGGTAGATCCCGCCGCCTAGTTCGGCGCGATTCGCGCAATCCGACACGAGCTCGCCCGACGGATCGCCGACCGTGGAGCCGGTCACGGTGACCGCGCCGCCGTCGACACGGATCCCGCCTCCGCCGGCCCGGATCGAGACCGACGCGAGCCGAAGCTTGCTCCCCCGGCTCACGAACGCGGTCCAGGCATTGCGCACCGTCAGGCTCGAGATCGAGGTGGTGCCGCTGGTTGCCAGCACGTCGAAGCCCTGATCGAGCTGGCCGGCGTCGACGATCGTCGCATCGGCGCCCGCGCCCACGATCGTCACGCTCGCCGTGATGTCGAGGTCGCCGGTGTGCGCCGCGTCGTCACCGGTGCCGGGGATCGTGAGCGTGTAGGTGCCTGCGGGGATCACGATCGTGTCGGCACCGCCGCCGGCCGGGCACTTGTCGGTCTTGGTGTTGGTGTTGGCCGCGATCACCGCCTCGCGCAGCGTGCAGTTGCCGTTCGGGCCGTGGTCGTAGTCGTCGGCGGTGCTGGTGACCGTGATCGTGCTGGCGTGGGCCGCGGCGGTGGAGACGAGCAACACCGCCGCGACCGCCGCGACGGTGAAACCACCGCCGCACAGCGCTCGAGCCATCGATCGGAGGATCCGGCGCATCGGCGTGAACCTGAAGCAAGCCGCGCGCCACCGCCATGGCCACGGCGGTAGGTCCGTCGTGCCCCGCCTTGCGCGAGCGCGCTCGCTCGGCCGGGCGATCCGACGCAGCGCGCGTGCTCACGGAGGTTGCCCGAGTGAACCCGATCGTTTCTTCGGGGTGTGTGTCGTGCGAGGCGCGCCGGCGCGCCCCGGGCGACGCGGTCCGCGGCCGACACCGACGGCCGCAGCGCCCGTTTCACGAGCAGATTCAGCGATGGTCCGCTCCCGCTCGACCGGCACCGGGCTTGCGCTGCGCCGGCCGCGAGGAGCGAGCCCACGCATGCACGAGTCCCGTCCCACGATCGACGCGGCGCCGCCGGATGCTGGCGCGGCGCAGCCGCTGCCCATCGACCAGTGGCCGCGCGAGGACCGGCCTCGCGAGCGCCTCCTCGACCGCGGCGCCAGCACCCTCACCGACTCCGAGTTGCTCGCCGTGTTGATCGGCAGCGGCGGCGCCGGGCTCGGCTCGGCGGTCGACGTGGGCCGCGCGCTGCTCACGCGCTTCGGCAACCTGCGCTCGCTGGCGCGTGCCACCGGCGGCGAGGTGGGGCGCGTCGCGGGGCTCGGTCCAGCGCGCGCGGCGAGGGTCCTGGCCGCGCTCGAGCTCGCTCGCCGGGTGGGTCAGCAGGGCCGCGCGCCCGGCGCGCGCTTCCGCTCCGGCCACGAGGTCTATCTCGCGTTTCGGGAGCGGCTGATGCTCGAGAAGCGCGAGGTGTTCGTGGGCGTCATGCTCGACGGCAAGGGGCGGCCGTTTCGCGAGTGGGTCGTGAGCACGGGCTCGCTCACGGCCTCGCTGGTCCACCCGCGCGAGGTCTTCGAGCCGCTCATCCGCGAGTCGGCGGCGGCGGTGCTCCTGATCCACAACCATCCGAGCGGCGACCCCACGCCGAGCCCGGAGGATCGCGAGATCACCCGCCGGCTCAGGCAGGTCGGCGAGCTGGTGGGGATCCGCGTGGTCGACCACGTGGTGGTCGGCGAGGAGGGCTACGCGAGCCTCGCCGAGCTGGGCTGGCCGTGATCAACATTCCACAGTCCGCCAGTGAAAATCATCACTTATCGCCATCTAAATTTACCACTTTCAGCCATTGAATCTTGGTACTGTTTGCTTTCATTGCTGCACGGAATTTTCATGAATATGGGCCATTTCGTACTTCCAGGGTCCCGAACCGCCACGACTCGGCCGCGCGGCGCGCGCGCACCCACTCCATGCACGCCCGTCGAATCGGTGCTCCCGTTCTCCGGAGCGGCGACGGCGACGGCGACGAACGTGACGCGGTGGACGGCACCCTGCTAAACAGAGGCGCGCGAAGCAGGTCGCGGGCCGCTCGGCCACGCTGGCTCGCCCAAGGGAGAGGAACGTGACGATCAACAAGGTGATCCTGGTCGGTCGGCTGGGGCGCGATCCCGAGGGACGCGCCACCACCGGCGGCAGCAAGGTGGTGCAGCTCAACCTCACCACCGACGAGGTGTGGCAGGACCAGCGCGGCGAGCGCCAGAAGCGCACCGAGTGGCACCGCGTGGTGGTGTTCGGGAAGACCGCCGACAACTGCGAGCGCTTCCTCAAGAAGGGCAGCCAGATCTTCGTCGAGGGTCGGATCCAGACCCGCGAGTGGCAGGACAAGACCGGCGCCAAGCGCTACACGACCGAGATCGTCGCCCGAGACGTGAAGTTCCTCGACCGCGCTGGAGAGGGCGGTGGCGGAGGTGGTGGCGGTCCGCGCGGTGGCGGAGGTGGTGGCGGCGGCGGAGGTGGCGGAGGCTACGACCAGGGCCCGAGCGGCGGCGGCTTCGACGATTACGGGCCGCCCCCCAGCGGCGGCGGCGACGACGACGACGTCCCGTTCTGAGCTTCCCGGCGTCTTCGTCAAGACCCCGCCCCACGAAAAGCGTGGTTTTCGCGGGGCCCCACCCCAAAGGCCGCCGCGAAAGCGGCGCGCGCCGTCGGCGCGTCCGGGGTCTTCGTCAAGACCCTGCGAGTCCGTAGGGGCGGGGCCCGTCCCCGCCCGCCCTCCAAAACGACCGGGATCGAGCGCCCTGGAGGGCCGCGCGCCTGCGCGGCCGGCGACAGGCACTGCCGCCGCGTCGACGAGGCTCTCGATCGCATTCGGACGCGCCGGCGCCACGGCCTCCGCGTTGTCCACTCGCGCCGTGATCGCTAGCCTCGAAGCGCCATGAGGCGCGCACCCCGACCCAAGCCCGTGCGGCTCGCGATCTCGCTCGGCGATCCCGCCGGGATCGGCCCGGAGGTCACCGTGATGGCGCTCGCGCCGTCCCGGCACCGCCGCTACGGTGCCATCGAGCCGATCGTCGTCGGCGACCTCGCGCTGGTGCGCCGGCTGGTCCGCGAGCTCACCCCCGGCACGCGCGTGGTCAGCCATCGACCCGGGCGCGCGGTGCCCGAGGGCGCGATCGCGGTCCACCAGCTCGACGCCCCGCTCGGCCCCCTGCCCGTCCCCGGCTCGCCGAACCACGACGGCGCGCGCGCGGCGCTCGCCTGGTTCGAGCGCGCCGTCGACCTCGCGCACCAGGGTGACGCCGACGCGATCGTGACCGCGCCGCTCAGCAAGGGCGAGGTCCAGGCGGCCGGGATCGCCGGCTTCATCGGCCACACCGAGTGGCTCGCCGAGCGCATCCACGCCCCCGAGCCCATCATGATGCTCGCCAACGACAAGCTGCGCGTCGCGCTCGCGACCACTCACCTCGCGCTCAAGGACGTCCCCGCGGCGCTCACGCCGGCGAAGGTCGAGCGCGCGATCGTGGTCACCGAGCGCGAGCTACGCGAGCGATTCGGCCTTGCCCGCCCGCGGCTCGCCCTCGCGGCGCTCAATCCCCACGCCGGCGACTCCGGCGCGATCGGCCCCGAGGAAGCCGCCTGGATCGCGCCGCTCGCGGCGCGACTGCGCACCGCCGGCCTGGACGTGTCCGGGCCGCTCGCCGCCGACACGCTGTTCGTGCGCGCGGTGCGCGGCGAGTTCGACGCGGTGGTCTGCCTCTATCACGACCAGGGGCTGATCCCGCTCAAGCTCACCGGCTTCGAGACCGGCGTGAACGTGACGCTCGGAGTGCCGCTCATCCGCACCTCGCCCGACCACGGCACCGCCTTCGAGCTCGCCGGGAAGCGCCGCCGCGGGCGTCCGCTCGCGACGGCGCGGAGCATGGAGGAGGCGATCGCGCTCGCCGCGCGCCTCGCCCGTCACGCCGCCGCGTCCGCGGCACCCGCCACGTCGTCTCTCTCGTCGGCCCCACCGTCGCCCACGTGAACCGCCCGACCATCCGCGTGGCGGAGCGCGGCGCGCTCGACGCCGAGCTCGCGGGCGGCTTCGCCCTCGAGGGGCTCGTGCCACGACTCACGTTCGAGCTCGCCGGCGCGCGCATGACGCTCGACCCGGGTCATCGCACGGCGCTCCTCGCGCGCGAGGGCGACGGCCACGTCCACGCGCGCGACCGAGCCGCTGAGCGGGGTCGCCCTCGACGTGACGGTTCGCACCGATGCCGAGGCACTCACCCTCGAGGCCACGGTCGCGAACACCGGCAACGCCACCGTCCACCTCCACGCGCTCGAGCTGCCGGTGGCGCGCGTTCGCGTCCCGGGCGGCGGGTACGCCGCGCGGGTCTTCAAGCACGGCTGGTCCGTGTCGTCTCCCGCCGGCTGGATCGACGCCGCCGCCGGCGATCCCGCGCTCGAGCTGCGGGTGCCGCCGTGGCTCCTGCCGCGCTGGCTGCGGTGGATGATCCACGACCCGCATCCGTCCGCGCCGACGCGCAAGGGCCGCACCACCAGCGAAGGCGTGCTCGCGATCGCCACCCGACCCGGTGGACCGGCGCTGGTGGCGGGCGCGCTCGGCTTCCGCGCCGCCTTCAGCAGCTTCGCCTTCGACGCCACCGACGAGGGCCTCGCCGTCACCCAGTGGGCCGACGGCGCCGAGCTCCTCCCGGGTGGGTCGCTCGCCTTCGAGCCCGTCGTGTTCCTGAGCGGCGCGAGCGGCGACGTGTTGCTCGAGCGCTGGGCCGAGCGGCTCGGCGCGCGCTGCGGCGCGCGCGTCCCCGCTCGCCGCCGCGTGGCGTGGGCTACCTGGTACGCCGGCGCCTACAAGGGGCTCGACGAGCGCTACGTCCACGAGCGCGTCGCCGCGCTCGTCGCGCACCGCGTGCCGGTCGACAGCGTGATCGTCGACGATGGTTACCAGACCGCCCACGGCGACTGGCTCGACCCGAGCCCACGGCTGCCGAGCGGGCTCGGTGCACTGGCACGCCACATCCGCGACGCGGGCTACACGGCGGGGCTCTGGATCGCGCCGTTCGCGGCCGCCGCCGAGTCGCGGCTCGCGAAGGCGCATCCCGACTGGTTGCTGCGCGACGAGCGCGGCCGACCACTCGCGACCGCGATGATCCTGAGCTACGGCAAGCCCACGCCGACCTACGCCCTCGACACCACGCACCCCGAGGTGCTGGCCCACGTGGAGGAGACGGCGGCGCGCCTCGTGGCCCTTGGCTTCGAGATCCTCAAGATCGACTTCTTGACCGGCGCCGCGGCGCCGGGGGCGCGCTTCGATCGCGGCGCGACCCGCGCCATGGCGTACGCGCGCGGACTCGAGGCGCTCCGCCGCGGCGCCGGCGACGCCACGCTGGTGTCGGCGATCGCGCCGCTGCTCGCCAACACCGGCTGGGTCGACTGCCAGCGGCTCAGCCCGGACACGGCCTACGGCACCAACCGCTGGCTCACGCCGGTGCAGCGGCTCGTGAACGAGCGGGCCTCGCCGGGGATCCGCAACAACGTCGCGACCACGCTGGCGCGCGCGTTCCTGGGCGGGCGGCTCTTCGGCGCGGACCCCGACGCGATCGTGTTCGACGGCATCCCACCGGCGCTGCAGGCGCTGGTGGCGACGGTGAACGTCCTCGGCGCGCACCTCGTCTCGCTGGGCCACGACTTCGCGCGCAGCACGCCCGACCTCGGCGAGGTCGAGGCGCTCCTCGCTCTCGGTCAAGGCCGCGTCCACGTCCCCGACGGCGGCGAGCCCGACGGCCTCGCCACCGAGCTGCGCTTCACGGCCGCCAGCGCCGCCCCTCGCACCTATCGCCTCGAGCGCCGCTCCCGGGCGGTCGCGCCGCAGGTCGTGCTCGTGAAAGAATCGTCGCCATGAAGAAGATCCCGAATCGACCCCTCGTCCGCGCCGCCCTCGCCACGGCGCTTCTCGCCACCTCGCTCGCGGCCACTTCGGCGAGGGCGACGACCATGACGGTCAACGCCACCACCGACGACCTGAACCTCGGCCCCAACGGCAACTGCACGCTGCGCGAGGCGATCCTCGCCGCCAACACCAACGCGGCGGTGGACGCGTGCCCGGCCGGCCAGCCCAGCCCCACCATCGACCTGATCTCGCTGCCGCCCGGCACCTACGACCTCTCGATCGCCGGCCTCTACGACGACGCGAACCTCACCGGCGACCTCGACATCACCGACGACCTGCAGATCAAGGGCTCGGGCGCGCCGCTCACGATCGTGGACGCACACGCCGTGGACCGCGTGTTCCACATCCGCTGGAACGACACCACCGTGATCTCCGACATGACCATCCGCGGCGGCAACCCGCTCGTCGCCCACGGCGGCGGCATCTACGTCGAGTCGAACGGCAAGACCGCGCTCTTGCGCGACGTGATCCGCAACAACGTGCCGGGGCTCTACGGCGAGGCCGGCGGTGTCTACCAGTACCAGGCGGGCTTCCTCGAGATCCGCGACACCACCATCCGCGACAACACCGCCTCCTACTCGCCGGCGGCGGCGTTCTACGGCCAGGCGCTGCTCGTGAACTCGACGATCAGCGGTAACACGGCGGTCTCGATCTCGCCGGGCTACGGGGCCTTCGCGGCGATCAGCGTGCCCTACACCACCGGCCACCTCACGATCGTCCACGCCCCGTTCTCGCTCACCCTCGCGCAGCGGGGCTACGACAACGACATCGTCGTCCAGCAGGGCGGCACCGCCACCCTCGCCAACACCCTGATCGACGGGAGCTGCGCCGTGTTCGGCACCGGCACGATCACGTCGCTCGGCGGCAACCTCGAGAGCCCGGGCACCACCTGCCCGCTCACCCAGCCGTTCGATCAGCCGGGCGTCGCGAGCGCCGGCATCGGACCGCTCTCGAGCAACTTCGCGCTCGTCGAGACTCACATGCCCGCCGCGTCGAGCCCCGCTTACAACGCGGCCGATCCCGCGAGCTGTCAGGCGACCGACGAGCGCGGAGTCGCGCGCCCGCAGAGCGGCGCCTGCGACATCGGCGCCGTCGAGCGCCGCCCCGGCTGCATGGCGATGGTCGCGAACGAGCCGGGGCGCGGCCTCACGATCGATCCCCTCGGCGTGGCGCTGCCGCTCTCGCCGCTGGCCGTCGCGCTCGCATTCCGGCTGCGCCGCCGCCGGGCCATGACCCGAGCGGGGGCCTGAAGACCGCTGAACGCGGTTAGAGGCTTTTCGTATCCGACGGGTTGCGCCCGCGGATGAGCGAGGCGTACGGTCGGTGGACCCCGCGTCCACCGGCTCGTCCGCTTCGTGCGCGTCACCTTCCTCGCCCTCGGTTGTGAGCAGCTCGCGCTGAGCCAGCTCTCGGCCCTCGCTCGCCGGGAGGGCCACGACGTCGGCCTCGCGTTCAGCGCGGCGCTCTTCGACGATCGCTACTTCCTGCGCGCGCCGCGCCTCGCCGCCGCGCTCGACGACCGCGCCGAGGCCCTCGCGGCGATCGTCGCGCAACGCCCGGACGTGCTCGCGTGCTCGGTGCTCACCAACACCTACCGGTGGATGCTCGAGCTGGCGCGCGCGGCGAAGGAGCGCCTGCCCGGGCTGCGCGTGGTGTTCGGCGGCGTGCACCCGTCGGCCGTCGCCGACCGCGTGCTCGAGCACGACGCGGTCGATTACGTGTGCGTGGGCGAGGGAGACGTCGCCTTTCCCGCGCTGCTGCGGGCCCTCGAGGGCGGCGGTCCGCACGGCGCGCTGCCCAACCTGCGCTACCGAGACGGCGAGGGACGGACGGTGGCCGGCCCGCAGCTACCGTTCTTCGCCGACCTCGACTCCCTGCCCCACTTCGACAAGACGCTCTGGGAAGAGCACCTGCGGGTCGCCGATCCCTATCTCACGGTCGCCTCTCGCGGTTGTCCGTACCGGTGTACGTTCTGCTTCAACAACTTCTTCGTGGAGCTGCCCGACGGCGACGGCGGGCGCTACGTGAGGCAGCGCGGCGTCGCGCACGTCCTCGACGAGCTCGGCGCCGCCCGCGCGCGCTACGGCGGGCTCGGGCTGGTGAACTTCCAGGACGACGTGTTCACCGTCGACCGGGAGTGGCTGGCGCCCTTTCTCGAGCGCTACCGGCGCGAGATCGGCGCCCTGTTCCGGTGCATGAGCCATCCGCGCTACGTCGACGACGAGATCGCGAGCTGGCTCGCGCCCGCCGGGTGCGTCGGCGTGCAGA
Organism: Deltaproteobacteria bacterium; assembly: GCA_016713535.1. Lineage (GTDB taxonomy): Bacteria > JADJOY01 > JADJOY01 > JADJOY01 > JADJOY01 > JADJOY01. The sequence goes on along the minus strand of JADJOY010000029.1, from coordinate 65,491 downwards.
TCGGCGTGCAGTCGATCGACGACGGCTTCAAGCACGACCTGAAGCGCTACGAGCGCACCCACCACGTGGCGCGCGCGATCGAGGCCCTCGAGGGACGCGGGGTCCCGGTGCAGGTGGACCACATCCTGGGCCTGCCGGGCGAGCCGGACGACGCCCAGGACCGCGCCCGCGTCTTCTACGCGCGCCACGCGCCGACGCGGATCTCGATCTACTGGGCGACCTACTTCCCCGGCACCGAGATGATCCAGCAAGGGCTCGCCGCGAGGAGACTCACGCCCGCGGACGTCGATGCCATCGAGGACGGCGACCTCGCCGCCTACCACGACTCCGCGGCGGCGAGCGGCGGCGACGAGGCGGCCGCGCGCTGCTGCGCGGCCACGACCTCGTGTTCCGGCTCTTCCCGTGGTTGCCGCGGGCGCTGCGCACGCGCGTCGACCCGCGCTGGTTCGCGCGCTGGCCCCGCCCGCTGGTCGCTGCGCTGGCCTTCGCGGCGGTCGCCGCCGGCGTGGTTCGCCGCGCCGGGCGCGAGGAGCGCGCCTACGTCCGTCACTACGCCGCGACACTCGCGCGCTCGACGGCCCGCCGTCTCGGGCTCGTGCCACCCTCCGCCACCCGTCTCGCGCATACGGCGCGGCCGCCGGCCGTCCCCGACACGGCCGAGCTCGTAGCGCGGGGGCTCGTCCCGCGCTGAGCTGACGGGCGGGGGACGAGCCCCCCGCGCTACGAGCTCGAAGGGGCTTCGCCGCCAGCGCGGGCCGCTCGGAGCCGCTCGGCCAGCCGCGTGAAGCGCGACTCGAGCTGGGTTTCCTGCACCTCGATCCGCCTTGCGCGGGCGTTGCCCACCACCACCACGACCTTCCGGCCGCGGGTGATCGCGGTGTAGAGCAGGTTCCGCCTCAGCATCACGTAGTGCTGGGTGTGGAACGGGATCACCACCGCCGGGTACTCGCTGCCCTGGCTCTTGTGGATCGAGCACGCGTACGCGAGGTCGAGGGCGTCGAGCTCGCCGCGCGGATAGCCGACCACGCGATCCTCGAAGCGCACCCGTACTTCCTGTCCTCCCGCGGCGAGCTCCTCGATCCGCCCAACCTCGCCGTTCATCACCTCGAGCTTGTAGTTGTTGGCGAACTGCATGACGCGGTCGCCGAGGCGCAGGCCACGCGCGCCGGCGCCGATCTCCGGCCCGTCGGGGTTGAGGCGCGCCCGCAACACCTCGTTGAGGGCCTGGGTGCCGAGGACGCCACGGCGCATGGGTGCCAGCACCTGGATCTGCGTCATCGGATCGAGCCCGAACTTGGCGGGGATGCGCTCCGCGACGAGCTCGACCACCAGGCGCTGCGCGTCCCCGGGGTCCTCGCGGTCGACGGTGAAGAAGTCCGGCCACTCGTCGCGCTCGCCCTTCGGCACCTCGCCGCGGTTGACGCGGTGGGCGTTGACCACGATCCCGCTCTCGGCCGCCTGGCGGAAGATCTCGCTCAGCCGCACCACCGTGACCACACCCGAGGCGATCACGTCGCCGAGGACCGCGCCGGGGCCGACGCTCGGGAGCTGGTCGGCGTCGCCCACCAGCACCAGCCGCGCGTCGGGCCTGAGCGCTTCGAGGAGCGCCTCCATGAGCGGCAGGTCGACCATCGACGCCTCGTCGACGATCAGCCAATCGACGTCGAGCGGCTGGTCCTCGTTGCGCTGGAACTCGCTCGTCGGCGGATGGAACTCGAGCAGGCGGTGGATCGTCGCAGCGCCGTGCTCGGTCGCCTCCGCCATGCGCCGCGCGGCGCGCCCGGTCGGCGCGGCGAGCGCGAGCCGCTTCCCGCCGCGCTGGAGCAGCCGCACGATGGCGCGGATGATCGTGGTCTTACCGGTACCGGGACCGCCGGTGATGACGACCACCTTGCGCTCGACCGCGGCGCGCACGGCGTCGCGCTGCAGCGGCGCGAGCTCGATCCGGAGCTCGCGCTCGACGGCGGCCACGGTGGCCTCGAAGGCGGCGTCGCCGGCGCTCTCGCTCTGGCCCCCGCTCGGGCCCCCGACCCGGATCAGCTCGCCGAGGCGGCGCGCGACCTGACGCTCGGCCTGCGCCAGCACCGGCAGGTAGACCGCGCGCTCGTTTCGCTCCGGTAGGTCCTCGAGCACCACGCGGTCGGCCGCGGCGAGGTCGCCGATCGCCGCCTCCACGAGCACGAGGTCGGCGCCGAGCGCGCGCGCGGCCTCCGCGGCGAGGGCCGCCGCCGGCACGTAGACGTGCCCGCGGTTCGCCATCTCGGCGAGCTGGTGGAGGACACCCGCGCGCATGCGGAGCGGCGAGTCCGCCGGCAGCCCGAGGGTGCGCGCGATCTGGTCCGCGGTCTGGAAGCCGATGCCGCGGATCTCCGTGGCGAGATCGTACGGGTTGGCCTGGATCCGGCGGGTGGTGTCCTTGCCCCACGCGCCGATCACCCGGCGTGCGAGGCCGGCGCCGAGCCCGATCGAGTGCAGGAACGCCACGGTGCTACCCACGCCGAGCTGCGCCTGGACCACCTCGGCGAGGGACGCGGCCTTGGCGCGGCCGAGCCCCTTCACGCCGCGCAAGCGCCCGGGGTCGTCGGCGATCACGCGCAGCGTGTCGTCGCCGAGCGCCTCGACGATGCGTTTCGCGGTGCCCGCACCGATCCCCTTCACGAGCCCCGACGACAGGTAGCGCTCGACACCGACCCGCGTGGTCGGCGCCACCACCTCGACCGACGTCGCGCGGAACTGCTGCCCGAAGCGGCGGTCGGTCTCCCAGCGGCCCTCGGCGCGGACCGTCTGCCCGGGGAAGAGCGGCGGGAAGCGCCCCACCACCTTGACCGGGTCGCCTCGCCCGTCCGGCTTGATTCGCATCACACGGTACCCGCCGTCGGGGCTCTCGTACACGACGCGTTCGACCTCGCCCTCGATCCGCCGCACCTCGCCGGTGTCCGCCGCATCGCGGGGCGGCAGCCCCGAGCGTCGCCCCGAGAAGTCGAGCTTGGGGTCGGTCATGCCTCGCCCCTCACGCCGACGCGCCGAGCGGCTCGGCGAGCCGAGCCGTACTCGCACCACGTCGGGACACCTCGCGGTGCACTCGTGGCGACGCCGTCACCGAGCGGAAACACAGTGCCCTGGCGCCCACCGCCGACCCGCCAGCCGGCCCCCGCGCGGTCCCGTCCACCGAATGCGTCCCACGCGGGAATTTCGCGCGATTCCGGTGTGCTGCGTGCGATTCGAGGCTCGCGAGGCACGATTGGGCACGCTCTTCGCTTGACCTTGCCCCCGATCGACTCCGCCCCACTCCCTCCCTGGGCGCTCGGGCTCGGAACGGGTTTGACGCGTCGCGAGGAGGGTGGGTAGTTTTCGTGGCTTTCCGAGGGGTTTTGCGCCGGAACGGGCCGGCGCCAGGCCTCGAAGCGGCAGGGGCGGTGCGGGGCGCGGGGCTCACGCACCGGTCGATCCGAAACCTTCGAACATTGCTTCCACTGGAGGAGGTCTGCGCATGAGCGTTCGCGTGGCAGTGAATGGCTTCGGCCGAATCGGACGACTGGTGATGCGTGCTGGGCTCGGCTGCAAGGATCTCGAGTTCGTGGCGATCAACGACCTCACCGATCCCAAGACCCTGGCGCATCTGTTCAAGTACGACTCGATCCACCGCGCCTATCCCGGCGAGGTCAAGGCCGGGGCGGAAAGCCTGATCATCGACGGTCGCGAGATCAAGGTGACGGCGCAGAGGGATCCCGCGGCGCTGCCGTGAAGGACCTGAAGGTCGACATCGTCGTCGAGTCGACCGGTAAGTTCACGGACCGCGACGGCGCGGCCAAGCACCTCGCGGCCGGCGCCAAGAAGGTCATCATCTCGGCCCCCGCCAAGAACGAGGACGTGACCCTCTGCTACGGCGTGAACCACACCGTCTACGAACCCGCCAAGCACCACATCATCTCCAACGCCTGCCACCAAGGACTCGATCAACGCCGCCGTGAAGGCCGCCGCCGAGGGTCCGCTCAAGGGTGTCTTGCGCTACGTCGACGAGCCGCTGGTGTCGATCGACTTCAACGGCGACCCGCACTCCTCGTGCTTCGACTCGCTGACCACCTCCGTGATCGACGGCTCGCTCGCCAAGATCCTGAGCTGGTACGACAACGAGACGGGCTTCTCGAACCGCATGATCGACGTGATGCTCTACATCGCGAAGACGCTCTGAGGTCACGGCGCGAGCCGTAACACTGGAACTTCCCCAGGGGGCCGTGAGGCCCCCTTTTCTTCCCCGGCGCAGGGCGCGCGTCCGACGCCGGAAGTCCCACGGACCGACCGGTCTCGATCCGATCGATCAGGAGAGCGAGGACCAGCCATGGCGCTTCCCACGCTTCACGGTCTCGATCTACGCGGCCAGCGCGTGTTCCTGCGCGCCGACCTGAACGCCCCCATCAAGGACGGCAAAGTCACCAACGACGCTCGCCTCGAAGCCACGCTCCCCACGCTGAAGCTGCTGCTCGCGGGCGGCGCGCGCGTGGTGCTGGCGAGCCATCTCGGACGCCCCAAGGGCAAGGCCGAGCCCAAGTACTCGCTCGCTCCCGTGGCAGCGCGCCTCGGTGAGCTGCTCGGGACACCGGTGCCGCTCGCCAAGGACTGCATCGGGCCCGAGGTCGAGGCGGCGGTGAACGCGCTGGCGCCCGGAAAGTGCCTGCTCCTCGAGAACCTGCGCTTTCACGCCGGCGAGGAGAAAAACGACCCCGCCTTCGTGGCGGCGCTCGCCAAGCTCGCCGACGCCTACGTCAACGACGCGTTCGGTACCATGCACCGCGCCCACGCCTCCACTGCCGGGATGGTGCCGCTGGTGAAGGTCGCCGCCGCTGGCTTGCTGGTGCAGAAGGAGATCGAGTCGCTCGGCAAGCTGCTCGCCGGCGACCTCGATCGTCCGTTCGTGACGATCCTGGGTGGCGCCAAGGTGTCGGACAAGGTGCAGGTGATCGAGAAGCTCCTCGAGCGCGTCGACGCGCTGCTCGTGGGCGGCGCGATGGCGTACACGTTCCTCGAGGCGCAGGGTGTCGCCGTCGGCAAGTCGCTGGTCGAGGAAGACAAGCTCGAGTTCGCGCGCGGGGTGCTCGAGCACGCCAAGCAGAAGGGCATCACGATCCATCTGCCGTCGGACCACGTCGCCGCCAGCGCCATCGACGACGCCGCGAGCGCCGTGACGGTGGGCCGCGACGGCATCCCCGCCGACAAGCTCGGCGTCGACATCGGCCCCAAGACCGTGGCCGAATACGCCAAGGTGATCGCGGGCGCCAAGAGCGTCTTCTGGAACGGCCCGATGGGTGTCTTCGAGACCGACGCGTTCTCGAAGGGCACCTACGCGGTCGCCGAGGCGGTCGCGAGCGCCACGGCGTTCACGGTGGCCGGCGGCGGCGACTCGGTCGCGGCGCTCGAGCGCGGCGGCTACGCGTCACGGCTCAGTCACGTGTCGACCGGCGGTGGCGCGTCGCTCGAGTTCCTGTCCGGCATCAAGCTCCCGGGCATCGCCGCGCTCGAAAGCCGCGGCTGAGAGGAAGGGGATTCCCATGTCACGTAAGCCCTTCATCGCAGGCAACTGGAAGATGCACGGACGCGCTGGAGAGGCGCGAGCGCTCGCCGCGGGCCTGAAGGAGCGCCTCGGTGGAGTCACGAACGTGGACGTCGGCATCGCGCCGCCGTTCACCGCGCTCGACACCGTGCACGGCGAGATCGCCGGCACGTCGATCCTCCTCGGCGGGCAGAACCTCCACGAGGAGCCCAAGGGGCGTTCACCGGCGAGATCTCGGCGGCGATGCTCGTCGAGGCGGGCTGCCAGTTCGTGATCGTGGGCCACTCGGAGCGCCGCCAGTTCTTCGGTGAGACCGACGCGGGTGTCGCCAAGAAGCTGCGCGCGGCGGCCGCGGCGGGGTTGGTGCCGATCGTGTGTGTCGGCGAGACCCTCGCCGAGCGCGAGGCCGGGCGCACGGAAGCCGTGGTCGAGGGGCAGATCCGCGGCGCTCTGACCGGCCTCGGCGACGTCGCGCCGGGGCTCGTGGTCGCCTACGAGCCGGTGTGGGCGATCGGCACGGGACGCACCGCGACCCCCGAGCAGGCCGAAGAGGTGCATGCCAAGATCCGCGGCTGGCTGCGCGAGATCCTCGGCGCGGAACGTGCCGAAGCGACGAGAATCCAGTACGGTGGTAGCGTGAAGGCCGACAACGCCAAGACCCTTCTGTCTCAACCCAACATCGACGGCGCGCTCGTCGGGGGCGCGAGCCTCGACGCGGCGTCGTTCGAAGCGATCGTCCTCGCCGCGCGCTGAGCGCGCCGGGCCAGGGCTTCGAGAAAGCTCGGAGAGTCCGCGACATGCTGTACACGTTCCTCGTCGTCTTTCAGGTCATCATCTCGGTGATGCTCATCCTGGTGGTGCTGATCCAGCAGGGTCGCGGCGCCGACATGGGCGCCATGTTCGGCGGCTCGAGCCAGACCGTGTTCGGCGCGGCCGGCGCGGGCGGCTTCCTGGGCAAGCTCACCTACGGCTTCGCGGCCGCGTTCTTCGCGGTCGCCCTGGTGCTGGCCCGGATGGGCGACGAGGGCGCGGGGCGCGCGAGGAGCTTGATCCCCGAAGACGAGACGCCGGCCGCCACCACCCAGAAGTCGGACGCTCCCCCGGCTGCGATCCCCGCGGTCCCGACCGAGCCCGCTCCCAGCGCCGCGGCTCCGGGCGCCGAGCCCAGCGCCGCTCCGGCAGCGACCGCGCCATCGGCGGCTGCGCCCACTGCCGACTCGAACGTGACGCCGCCGCCGGCTCCGGCCGCAGAGGCCGCGGCACCCGCGCCAGCGGGCGAGGCGCCGAAAACACCCTGATCCAAGGCGGATCCACGCGAGGAAACCCGCCGCGCGTGGCTTCGAGCGAAACCTCGCCGCGATCGCACCGCAAGCGATTGACGCGAGGAAAACCGCTCACATACACTCGGGCGCTTCGAGTGGCGCCGCCCTCACCCGCTCGCAACCGCGACGGCAACGGCGCCCAGGCAATCGAAGATCCGGCAGTTCGCGAGGATGGTGGAATTGGTAGACACGCCAGCTTGAGGGGCTGGTGGCCGCAAGGCTGTGGGGGTTCGAGTCCCCCTCCTCGCACCAGAAGCACGGCGCGAATTCAGTAGTGATTCGTAGCGTTTAGCGGCGCCCTCGGGCGCCGTTGCCGCTCGGGGACCACACAGCGGACCACACTTGGGGGAGGCCACGTCGGGGACCAGTGCCGTCCGGTTCATCGACGGTCTCGGCGACGACATGCCGCCGGATCTCGATCGCGCGAATCGCCTCGCAGAGCTGCTTCCACGGGCGCTGGCCGTAGGCGCTCCTCATCGTGTTCCGCGGCGGGTGCGTGACGTGGCTCAGCAGCTCCTCCGCCGCACCCGCCTCGAGCCCGAAGTCCACGAACGCGCGCCGGGTCGCGTTCCCGATGCCTTTGGCGGTCGGGACGAGCCGCCCTACCACCAGCACTTCCTCAAGCTCACCCTCGACCCCGCGGGTCCGACTGTCGAGAGGTTTCCGAGCGAGGAGTACGGCGAGCCGTGGATCGTCGCCTCTTCGACGAGGACGATCCGCATCGACGCATAGCCACGCATGTCTGTCTCGGCGGCAGTGGCCAAGGCAGCCTACAGCAACAGGGGACGCTCCAACCGATGGGTGTGCGGGATCTTGCGAAGGCGATCGAGATGCTGGGTCGAGCCCCGCGCGGCGTCGGCGCGGCACGAACGCTTCGGGATGCGACGGGTGGCCAGGTCGGCCCCAGGGAGCGTAGCCGTCTTGCCCGACTCCTGGCCGAGGAGGGGACGACGTTCACTCCGGCCGCACGCCTCGCGGTGGCTCAGCTTATTGAAGCGACCCACCACGAAATCGCCAGAACACTTCATCTGTGCGACGAGCTTCCCGACGTCACGTTCACCGTGGCCGGCGACTACCGAACGACGGATCTCGAGGAGCCCTCAGCGATCGCGCTCCTGCCGGACGGGTTCCTGCTCCTCGTTGACGACGAGTCGGGGCTTCACGAGGCTCGGCGGCCGAAGGCGGCCGAGACCGAAGTCCGTACCCAGGCCGTCGCCGGCGGCGCATTCGCGAACGCAGAGGGGCTCGCGTTCGATCCCACTTCGGGATCGGTGTTCACGCTCATCGAAGATGGCTCCTTGTGGCGGCAGACCATTCGCCGCGCCGGAGCCGGCGTCGAGCTTGGACCGACCGTGAACGCCGGGTCCTCCCGAAGTTGGGAGACGAGAAGTCGGGATGGGAGGGGCTGTGCATTCTTGCCGCTTCGGTCTCGCCGGACGAACGAGGCCACCTTCTCGCCGTGCATGAAAAGAACCCATGCATGCTCGGGATCTTCGCCCGGGAGTCGCTCGCTGCCGAGGCACTGATCGAGGTCCCGTCGGCGGTGGAGGGCGAGCGGATCCGCGACTTGAGCGATGTGACGTTCGATCCTCGCACGGGCTCGGTCCTCCTCCTCTCGGACGAGAGCCGGGCGATCTTCGAGTTCGGACTCGCGGGCGATATGCACCGCGTTCCGTCGAAGGTCCGGTTCCGATCGCGGACACCGCTACCGCCACTCGTCGACTCCAAGCGCCTCCAGCCCGAGGGGATCGACTTCGACGCCGACGGCAACCTATGGATCGCCTGCGATGCGGGGCGGCGGGTCCTGTACCTCGAGCGGGGGGCGTACGCTGCCGGCTCCGAGTAGCCGCACCCGCCCCTGAGGCATGCGAGGAGCCACTCGCTCCGAGTTGGGCATACGCCTGGACCATTCCGTCGCGGGTCGTGTCGCTGAAGAACTCGCGCAACCGATCCAGCGCATCGCGTCCCTCGCCCAGGCGAGCCGCGACCGTCGGCTCTGGCTCGGTCGTACCGGTCTTCCGCAGCCGATAGACGGGCTCACGCACCGGCGCGAAAGCCGGCTCGATCACGTCATCGGCGACGCCCTCCGCCGTGACGCGCTCGGCGTGGACGTCGAGCCCCTTCCGCCGCCACGCCCCGCGCGGAAGTCGTGGCTCGAGTCGGATGACGAGCGGCGCCAACGGCTGGGTCGGAGCTGGAGCGGCCGCATGTCCCTCGGCCTCCCTCCCACCCGGTGCCCGAGTCGAGTCCATCGCGCGGGGCGGGCGACGACGTCGTCGTACTGAGATGGCAGGCGTGGCTTCGTCCGACACGAGCGCGGCCAGAGCCACGTCTCCGTCGGTGTCACGGGATCGTCCGCGGCGCCGGTATTCATACGTTGTTCCCCGCGACGTGCGCGCGCAACGGGACCGGCGTCGCCGGGCGGTGTGTGGCGGTGATGCTCGACTGGGCCGCGGACCTGGCGTCCGCGGTCGGAGTGTTGAGCCCTGGCGGCCGGGCTACACGCCGGGCTTCGGGGTCTAGAATCGCCTCCTCGACGCCGACCCGATACGTCCACGAGGGGCACCGGTGACGGTGCAGTCGCGGGGCAGGCGCAGGTCGCCGCCCATGCACTCGATGCAGAACGCGCGAATGGCCTGTCCTCGGGTGAGTCGCTTGGTCGCCATGGCGTACCTCGATGCCATCGGCGCGGATCAGCCGCGCGTACTTGGATCGTGCGCGTGGGCACCGTTCTCGGCTCGGCGCCCAGGACACCCCGCCCGAGCCTCGGATCCTGAATAGGATCGGCGGGTCATGCCTCCGCCGGGTCTCGCCGCGGGCGCCACCGAGGTGCCCCCCCGAGTAGGCCGCGGCTTTCGGCCTCCATTCCGCGCCGGCCCTCGACCCGATGCCCAGGTAGCAGCCCCCTGTGGAAATCGCCTTCCGGGTTCGAATCACCGCGCCCAGTCGGTTCTGGAGACCTCGAATTCGACGAGAGCTACAGCGCGGCTGCGGTCGCCGTGTTGTGGTCGAAGCCGGTCTGACGCGGCGGGGTCTAGCCATGGAGGACCATCATCGAGCGACGGTCGGATCGCGCTCAGCCAGCACGGCGTGCGCGCGGAGGGCTCGGTTCTGCGTTTGACCGCCACGGTGGCCACTCGTACCGTGAGAGTCCTCGCCAAAGAGCGAAATCTGTGGAGGCCGAATGGCCCGTTCGATGGTCCTGATGCGCCTGTCCGCGTTGGTGGTGTTCGTTTCGCTCGGGGCCTGCGACTCGCAGGTGTTCTTCAACCCGATCGCCGAGGGAGTCGACGAGATCGAAATCGAGACGCTCCGCGTCGAGCCAAGCGGCTACACGGTGGTCTCGACCGATACCTCGAACAACTCCGCCAATGTCTTCCTGGTGGAGGGATTCGATCTCTTCGGGAACTCCGCCGGCGCTTCGCCGATCGGCGTCGACGTGGGACCGCTCGTCGAGAGCAAGAGCCGAGCTTCGCTCGCGCCCACCTCGGACGGCGGATACGTGCTCTTTGGCTTGGCCCCTGCCGAACCGTTCCCGTCCCAGACCAGTCAGATGTATCTCGCCAAGCTGGACGCGACCGGCGGCGTGCAGTGGTACACACCCGTGTTCGAGCCACGAGAGCGCTTCATCGAGGGCGCCGTGCAGGAGCTTCCCGGCGGCGGGTACGCCGCCCAGTTCTGGGAAGAGATCGATCCGGGTAGCGGCGACGCCGTCACGCACGTGGCGCGTTTCGACGCGAATGGCGATCAAGTCTGGATGAAGGACCTCGAGCCGCGTCCAGGATCCAACCTCGGCCTGCGCGCGCTGTCGGATGGCACGTTCGCCTACACGACGCGGGTGCCCGATGCCGAGACCCTCGACGACGTCGAGCTCGTGAAGCTGGATGCGCTCGGAGACGAGCTGTGGCGGCAGCGCCACCACTTCGAGGACCTCGATGTCCGCGCGGTGGCGCCGCCGGTCGCGACCTCGGACGGTGGATTCCTCCTCGCCGGATCCGACTACGGCCAGTTCACGGACGGGGCCCATCGCGCGTGGATGAGCAAGACCGACGCTTCGGGTGTCGCGCAGTGGGTGCGGCACTTCGGTGGCGACGTACGCACCGAGGGCGGCAACCCCGTGGAGGCCGCTGACGGCGGCTATGCGATGCGCATCACCCGCACGATCCAGAGCCACCCGTTCGTCGGGATCGTCCACACCGATGCGAACGGCGACGCCCCGTGGACACAGGTCTATGGAACGCCGAGCTGCGCGCAGAGCCGCGGAATCCTGAGACTCGCGAACGACGGCGGATTCGTTCTCGCGACGCAGCCCGACGTCAGCTCGAACCTGGCGGCGTACCTGATCAAGACGGACTCACTCGGAAACGCGCCGGCCGCACCAGCCGACTGCATCGAGCCGATCTAGCCAGGAATCGATCACCGCACCCGAGCAACAGCGCAACGGCCGTCGCAGCGTTGTCGTCGAAGATGTTTGTTGGCACGCCGGCGGTACCCCCGCAGCACCAGCATCGACCTGTCCCCAGTCTGGTTGGCGATCGGCCTCTCCGACGAGCCCCGCCGAGCCGCCGCCGTGACGAACCCGGCTCGCAGCGAGTGGTCGGACACTCATGCCGGATCGAGCCCGCTGCCTCGGCTGCAGCGCGCGCACCGGGCACGTCGAGGCGTCGGTGCCGATCGGGATCGCCTCGAGCCGCCCGATCGCCTCCGGGTCCGTCTTGGAGCGCCGGACGGTGATCACCAGCCCCTGGCGATCCTCGGCGACGCCGTCGACGTCGGGCGCGACCAGCTCGCCCCTGCAGAACGCGCCGACGAAGCCGAGACGTAGGATCGCTCGGTCGCGGAGCGACCGGGCCCGCCTACCGGATCCGCCGGCCCGGTCGCCGCGCGCGAGATAGGTTGCGAGCGAGCAGGACCAGACAGGCGAGCGCGAAGCCCGACGGGCCAGCGCCTCCGGCCCGCTCCGGCGGGCCCAAGCCGGCGGCCACCGCGCTCTGCGGCCCTGGCCCGAAGCAGCCGGCCGGTGTCGCGGCATCGCAGTCGTCGTCGACGCCGTTGCCGGGGACCTCGGCGGCGCCTGGATGGACCGCGGCGTTCGCGTCGTTGCAGTCGATGTCGCCCGCACAGGACGGCGAATCGAGCGGCGACCAGCCGTCGCCGTCCGCGTCGGGGCAGTCGAGGGTGGCGGGCTCGCAGTCGTCGTCGCGTCCGTTGCCGAGGACCTCGGTCTCCCCCGGGTTCACCCCGTCCCGGCCGTCGTCGCAATCCGGCTCGGGATGGGTGCACGCCGCCGAGCCCGGATCCCCGTAGCCGTCTGCATCTTCGTCGGTGCACGGATCGCACGCGTCGCCGAGCCCGTCGCCGTCGCGGTCCGCCTGGTCCGGGTCCGGGTCGGCCGGGCACAGGTCGTACGCGTCCACCCAGCCATCGCCGTCTCCGTCGGGACCGAACGGCATTTCGACCGCGCCCCGGTCGCAGATCGCGAGCTGATCGCCGTCGCCATCGGCGGGCCGCGCGGAACCCGTCTGGTCGAGCGTCGGGCACTGCGCGGGGTCGCCGCTGTCGATGGCCGGGCTCCCGAGCTGGACCGGCACCAGTGCGGTCCCGGATGCGAAGACCACTGCCGGGCTCAGGATGGGGTCGGTGGCGGGCAGGTCGCGCGGTTCGCCCAACCCACACGCGGCCGGCCGCTCGATGTTCCAGCCGAGGCTCGTGAAGCCGCCGCCTCGGCACGTGTCGTCGAGGACGTTGTTGCGCAGCATGGCGCTGGCGACGTCGTCGTTCTCCACCCCAATCGGCTCCGCGTACGGTGGGGTGAGGCTGGCCGTGATCAGGTTTCCCACGAGGGTGGAATCGGCGAGCGTGAGTGCCCCGAAGTTCGTGATCCCGCCGCCGCGTCCCGCCGAGACCACCCCGTGCGAGGAGCGGTTCCGTGCCAGCGTGCTGTTCGAGATCTCGAGAGTGCCGGCGTTCGAGATGCCACCACCGCTCGATCCGGACGGTTGGCAAACGAACGGAGGGCAAGGCGGATAGCCCACGGCGTTGTCGACGACTGCGCTGCGGTCGATGGATGACTGCCCGGAGAGCGAAAGACCGCCGCCCGTGCCTTGCGCGTGGTTCGCGCGCACCACGGTGCGAACCAGCGTGGTCACGCCTTCATTTGCGCGGATTCCGCCGCCCGAGCCGTCGGAGCGGTTCCCCTCGACGACGCTCTCCTCGACGACGAGCGTCCCGCCGTCGCTCGCGATCCCACCTCCGCCGCACCCCACGAACCACTGAGTCGCCTCGCAGAGCGACTCGCGGACCGCTATGTGCCGCGCCGTGAGCGACCCCTGTTCGAGCGCGATCGCGCCACCTCGATTGCTGACCGTTTCCGCGAGCGCGTGGCCGTGGCGAACCGTGAGGTCCTCCAGCGTCACGACGGCGGTGGGCTGCACGTGAAGGACGCGGTCCACGGCACTCACCGCGTCCGAACCCGCCTCGAGGAACGTGGTGGATGACCCAGCGCCACGGATCGTGAGTGCGCCGATGACGTCAAGGTCGCCCGTCTGCCCTGCGTCCTCGTCGCGACCGGGGATGGTCAGCGTGAACGAGCCCCGGGGCAGCACGATCGCGTCCGCGCCTGCTCCCGCCGTGCATCCGTCCACTGCGACATCATCGTTCGCGGAGAGAACGGCCTCGCGGAGCGTGCAATTGCCGTTCGGACCCTGGTCGAGATCGTCCAGCGTGCTGTCGACCAGGATGGTGGCGGCGCGCGCGGCAGCCGGCGGCGCCGAGAGGAAAAGCACGACGGTCACCGCCATCGAGCGGACGAGAGCATGCATCGTGTCCTCTGAGGGTCGCAGCCTCCGCGGCTTCACGAGTGCGGGTGCGAATCGATGGTCGCAAAGGGACTCACTCGCGGGCCATCCGTCACGGACTGGGTTCCCCACCACCACGCTCTTCTCGAATACCGTCGTCCGCCGCATGTACCCTCGGAGCACGGGCATCGCCACGCCACGATAACCGTGCGCCCGATCGCGGTCACGGGAAGGAGACCGATACCAACCCGACCGCCGCACCCTGCTCGAACACCGACGCGCGCTGGATGTACCCGCGCAGCACCAGCAGGCAGGGAAGGCCGGTCTGATTCGCGATCGCCCGCTCCGAGCACCCTTTGGTCACCGCGGGCGCCGCGAACCCCGGCGGCAGCGAGTTCCCACCGATGTGGAGATCCACCGTCGTCGCGGACGTCGGTCAGCGACTTCACTTCGAGAGCGGCTTTCGGGACCATCCGCCCGATTTACCGCGCGCGATTCCCGACCGCGCTCGCCGGTCGGGAATCGCGCTCCATTCCGTCGCCCAGAGCCGGCTTGCGTGTCGGTCAGCAGTCGAGACCACTGTCGAGCACGATCGAGTTGCTCGGTGCCGACGTGTTACCCGAACGGTCGACGCCGCGGACGTGGAACGTGTGCCGACGGAACGAGGCTTCGAACCCCTCGCCGCGGTAGTAGCCTCGCAGCAGGCCGTCCTCGTAGATCTCGTAGTCGATCCAACCGGCCCCGTCGACGTCGTCGATCGATGCGCCTCTGTTCAAGTCGATGAACCCGCAGCTCGGCCAGGTGCTGCCCGTGAGATGGGTGGGCGCGCTCGGCGGCAAGGTATCGGTCGCCGGCATGAGCGCGACCGAGAGCACGTTGCTCGCGGCGGACACGTTTCCCGACGCGTCACGGGCCTTCACCGTGAACGTGTGCGTCATCCCAGCGAGCACGTGGCGCAGGGTGATGAACGTGTCCACACCGGGGTAGTGCACGTCCCACGCATTCTCTGCCACGAGCACCCCGTCCCGGTAGATCTCGAACGCGGTGACTCCGACGTCGTCGGCGGGCCAGTCCCACGCCAGGTTGACCGTCGAGATCTGCGGCGCGTCGCTGGTCCGCAAATCGCCGGGGGCGGCGGGCGGCGTGCGATCGGTGCCGACCGGCATGGCGAGCGTCAGCGTGTTGGCGACGGCCGAGAAATTCCCGGACCGGTCGTACGCCTTCACCGTGATCCGGTCGCTCTTCCCCCGCCCCGGATCTCCCGGGGCGGTTCAGCGGCCTCGCGCTGCGCCGTTACGGCGTCACTGGGCTCGGCGGGGCGAGGTTCCACACGTCGTCGCCCACGTGAAGGGCTTCCCAGGCTCTCACCTTGGCTCGCGCGCCATCGAAGAGGCGAACGGAGTTTTCCACCCGGACCTTGCGTGAGACGTCCGGACCGAGCGCATCCCACAGCGGCCTGGAGAGGTCGGCCACCGCCTGGTAGTCCGCCACGGACATCGGTCCTCCCCGCACGAGCTGGTCCTCGGCGCCGACCTTGTTCCTGGAGTGGATCACGGTGTCCGATCCCCACAGCACCCGGTCCTGGTATCGGGTGATGAAACCGGCCCACTCGGAGAGCGAGGGCATGCCCGCCGCGGGATTCACGATCATCGTCTGGACCAGGTCCCAGGAGATGTCGACCGACCAGCTCGGACACGCGTCCAGGATGTGGGACACGATGGCGAGATGATTCGACGCTGGCGTCACGAAACGGCCCAGGCCCGTGTGCGCCCAGATCACCTTCGCGTCCGGGCTCCTCGTGCAGAGGTACTCCAGGCCTCTCTCGTACGTCACGTCGGGTGATTTCCGGACCACCGTGCCGTCGTACTTCACGTCGGTCTCGTAGATGTCGTTGTGGAGGGTCGCCACCAGCCCCGTCTCCGCCACCAGATCGAAGAGGCTCACGAGCGCTGCGCTGTAGAGCGTGAGCTTGCCGCCTTCGGCGACGTCCGGAGGCACCGGCTCCGAGCTGATGGCTGCGATGGCGTCCCCGGCGATCTTGTTCGAGACCAGCTCCTTGTGGACCGTGAGCTCGCCGATCCCGGTGAAGACTCCGGGGAAGGTGAGGAGGACCCGCTCGATGTGCTGAGGGGCGTACCGGTCCATCGGGTTGAACCCCGTGATCATGGGATCGACGCGAGCCTTGTCCGCCTCCGACAGCGCGCCGTATTCCTTGGCGATCATCGCGTCCGCGAACGCGTAGTAGTAGAGCTCGGCCTTGGGCCCCAGGTAGTAGTTGGGCGGCATCCGGTCTTGCGCGTAGTGCTCGAACGGATCCCACTTCTGCTGCAGGGGCAGCGGCATGACCACGGACCGGACGATCTTCTCCCCCATGTATCGATCGATCAGCGTCTTCAGCGAGACGCCCTGATAGGCGTAGTTCGAGACGTGGAAGTGCGCATCCACGTAACGATCAGGGGAATCCTCGAGCCGGAGGCCAGCCGTCGGCGGGCGCTTCGCGCAGGCCGAGAGGAGGACGATCGCCACCAACGCGCACAGGGTTCGTGTCTTCATGGAGGATCGCTCCGTGGGGCCAAGGAAGGTGGACCTGGGCGGGAGCGTCAACGACGGAGCCTCGAAAGCCACGCCAGCGCGAGCGGTCACTCGGCCGGCCGCTCCCGAGCCTCGGTGTGGCGCCCGGAGGGCGGCGAGTATACCCAGCACGATCGGCCGACAGCGCCGCTCGTGTTTCCGCCCCTCGGATCGTTCGTGACCTGGATTGCGGGGGAATCGACGTGGCGTCCGCGCGTGCCCACATCGCCGAATGGCGTCACCTCTCGCCCGCCGAGCGCCGGTCGCTGGCGCGCGCGTGCTCGCGCGACGTGATCTGGGCGGTCAGCCTCAACCGCAACCCACAGCGCATCCTCGATCAGGTCGATCCGCTACCGGAGTCCTCCGAGCGGGCGCTGGCGCGGCTGCGCAGGCTAGCGGGTTGGTCCGGTGCGCATCCCTGAGCGCGGCGCCGCGGAGGCCGCTCAGCGGATCGCGGACGCCTTCGAGCGCGCCGCCCTGCCCTACGCCATCGGCGGCGCGCTCGCGAAGTGGGCGCACCGTTGCGGTCGGCGACGGCCGAAGGCGCGGGCCAACGACTACGGCTCGCCTGCCGTGGTGCGGGACGACCTCTTGAAGAAGTCGTTCAGGCGCTCGAGCGCATCACGCCGCTCGCTCGGGCGATCCGCCGGCGGCGCAGACTGCGTCGGCTCGCCCTTTCGCAACAGGTAGACGGGCTCCCGAGCCTGGACCGCCGCGGCCGTCACGCCCGGGTTTTCGGGTATCGGTGCCGCGAGCTCGAGAGGTGTCGACTCATCGCGGATCCCCGTGAGCTGGCCGCCGCTCCGGCTGCGCCACGCGCCTCGCGGCATCCGAGGCTTCAGGCGAATCACCACCGGCGCAGGTTGATCCGGGCCGTCGGTGGCGGTCCTCGACGACGAGGGCCCGATCGCGCGCACGGCCGACCCGGCCCGCCGTTTCGCGACGGCGGTCGGCGACGGCCTCGCCGTGGGCTCGCCGTCGAGCAGCGCGGCGAGCGCACCGGTCAGCGCGGCGACGTCTTGGAGCTGAGACCGAAGACGGCGGCCGACCAACGTGAGCACCGGGCGTTCACCGCCCGCGTTCACCAGCTCACCGCTCCGTGCAAGTAGCTGCTGGACTTCCCGATCGAGGCTCTGGATGAGCTCCACTTCCCGCGCATGATCCATCCGGTCAGATCCCTCCTGGTCCGCGAGATATCGTTGGCCGAGGCCCCGGAGTTCAATACGGCATTTCCCGCGACGTGAGGCGGGACCGTCGCGGAGGCCGCGGGGCACGCCCGTCCGTTGTCAGGGTCCACCCGTTGCGGGAGAGTGTCACGATGGCGGACACGACGATCCTGTGGGGCAGCGAGCTCTCGCCGTTCGCGCTCAAGATCCGCGCCAGCCTGGAACATGCGCGCGTGCCGTTCCGGGACCTGCCGGCGCGCGGCGGCTGGCTCGAGAACGTCCGCGCCGGGCGTACGATCGAGTGGGCCAAGCTGCGCCGGCGCGCGCTGCGCTTCCCCTCGACCTCCCCTCGATGAGTACCCGCTGGTGCCGTACGTGATCGACGGCGCGGGACGGGTCCTCTACGACTCGTCGGCGGTGGGGCCGGTGGCTCGACGTGACCGCCGCCGGCGCTCCGCCGCTCTTTCCCGAGCCGCGCGCGCTGCGCTTCGCGGCCATCCTCGTCGACGAAGCCTTCGACGAGCTCGGCCTCTACGTCCTCCACCACAACCGCTGGGTCGTGTCCGGCGCCGACAACGACGCCGGCCCGCGACTCACGAGAGAGTTCGCGTGTTTCTTGCCACCCGGCACGCGCCGCCGGGTGGCGCACGGTTTCGCCCGCCGCCAGGTCCGCCGCCTCCCCTATCTCTTCAGCGTCGCGCCCAGGCGCTTCTCGATCCCGGGCCTGGCGTGCGATCTCACCCCACCCTCGCGCGCGGGCTTCCCTCCCACCCACGCGCTGCTCGACGAGGCATGGGGCGCCCTCGTCGACGCCCTCGAGGTGGTGCTCTCCTCGCGCCCCTTCCTGCTCGGCGAGCGCTTCACGATCGCCGATGCGAGCGCCTTCGGGCAGATCGGCGGCAACTTCGCCGACCCGAGCGCGCGCGCCCGGCTGCGCGAGCGCGCGCCCCGCACGTTCACCTGGCTCGACTCGGTGTGGCGCGGTGCGCACGTGGGATCGACGGGTCCGCTCGACCTCACCGGCGCGTCCGCGCTCCTCGCGGTGATCGCGCGGTGGTTCGTTCCCCTGATGCGCCAGAACGAGGCCGCGTACCTCGCGCAGACACGCGCAGGCCAGACCCTCTTCAACGAGCGCGCCTTCGATCGCGGGCAGGCGCTCTACGACGGCGAGCTCCTCGGGTACTCGTTCCGGTCGGTGGTGAAGACATTCCAGGTCCAGGTGTGGCGCGAGCTGCGCGCCGCGTGGCGCGAGCTCTCCGGCGCCGAGCGCTCGCGGCTCTCGCTGCTCGCCGGGCACGACCTCGACGGCGCATTTGCCGACGAGCCCGGTTGAAACGCGAAGGCCAGGATCGCGCGCGACGATCCCGCCTCGATTCCGGCTGGCGGCGGGGGCTGGAAACCCCGGCGCTACGACGGCAGGCGTCGTGAAGCTCTCGTAGGGCGGGGGCCTCCGTGCCCCCGCCGGAAGCGGGTCCGATCGAGATTCGAGGGCGGACATTCGTGGATCCGTCGGGCCGGCGCGCGACCTGGTCGTACCCGCCGCGCTACGCTACGCGGGTGATGCCGCGCGGTCGACCTCCATGACGAGCCCGAGCGGCCGCGGCACGGCGTCGCCCGCGGCGGCGACCGCTCCCGCGACGAATCGGGCTTCGCTCGCAGGTCTCGTGCTGCTGCTCCTCGCGCGCGGCGCGGCGGCGGGCGAGTGGCCCCACTGGCGCGGCCCCGCCTACGACGGGGGCCGCCGCCGGCAGCGTGCTCGGCACGGCACCGATCCGTCTCGAGCTCGCCTGGGAGTCGCTCGTTCGGCGCGGGCTACTCCGGGATCTCGGTCGTCGGCGGACGCGCCGTGACCATGCACACCGATGGCGCGCAGGACCATCTCACCGCTCTGGACGTCGCCACGGGCGCGACACTCTGGACGCTCCCGATCGGCGAGGCCTACCCGGCGCTCAACGGCGCCGAGGGAGGGCCGGCGAGCACCCCCGCCATCGAGGACGACGCCGTCTACGCGCTCTCGCCGCGAGGCGTGCTGGTCGCGGCGCGGCTCGCGGACGGTCGCGAGCTGTGGCGGCTGCCGCTCGTGGAGCGGCTCGCCGTCGCCGCGCCGCTGCACGGCTTCGCGACCTCGCCGCTGGTCGTGGGCGAGCGGGTGATCGTGGTCGCGGGCGGGAGTGGCGGGAAGAGCGTCGTCGCGGTCGACAAAGCGACCGGCACGATCGCCTGGGCCGCGGGCGACGATACGGCCGAGTTCGCGTCGCCGATCCCCGCCGAGCTCGGTGACGTGGCTCAGGTCGTGGGCATCACCGACCACACCGTCACCGGCTTCGATCCGGCCACGGGCACGCGCCTCTGGTCGGCACCTGGCAACGAGGGGCGCAACATCTCCCCCACCCCCGTCCTGATCGGCGCGGACCGGGTGCTGGCGCCAGGCTGGTGGCGCTCGACGGCGCTGCGCATCGAACGCGCCGAGGGTGGGCTCGCCGCACGCGAGGAATGGCAGACCACGGACCTGAAGGGCACCTTCGCCGCTCCGGTGCTCCACGAGGGGAACCTCTACGGATTCAGCGGCGCGTTCCTGACCTGCCTCTCCGCGACCGACGGAGCGCGGCGCTGGAAGTCACGCGCTCCGGGCGGTGACGGGCTCATCCTGGTCGACGGACACCTGGTGATCCTCGGCGCGGGCGGCACGGTGGTGATCGCGGAAGCCTCGCCCGTGGGCTACCGCGAGACGGCACGGCTCGAGGTCTTCGATCGCGGCAGTCGGACCTACCCGACCTTCGCCGACGGCCGGATCTTCGTGCGCACCACCCACGACATCGCAGCGGTGCGGGTGGTCGGCGCGAACGAGCCGCACGGCCTCCTCACCCGGCTTCGCGAGCTCGCGCGGACGGGATGGGTCCGCGTGATGCGCGGCGTACGAGCCACCGGTCGGTCGATCGTGAACCGCGTCCTACCGCTCATCTCCGAGGAGGCGCGTCACCGCGACGGCCCCGGCGAAGAGCCGGGAGGCGGCGCCTCCGATCCGCAGCGCTCGCCGTTCGAGTGACCGGCGCTCACTTCCCCGTCGCGCGCGGCGTGCGCCACGCGCGTGCGACCCGCGCACCGTCCGCCGGCTACTTCTGGCTCTCGTTCCGGCTCTCGCGACGCGTCCACACCACGCCCACCGCGACGGTGCCCAGCGCCGCGGTGATCTCGGCCCACAGGAAGGCGAGGAAGTCGGCGAGCGTACCGGAGATCGGCGGCAACTCGGGGAGCACCGAGCGGAAGAAGTACATGCCCACCAGCAGGCCGGTGAACGCCACGAACATGTCGAGGTTGACGTCGATCGAGCCTTCGAGCACGAGGCTCAGGAGCCTGAGCGAGACGTAGCTCACGCCCCACGCGAGCATCATCAGGAAGATCGCCAGCCCGAGCACCAGGCCGGAGCGCTCCAGCTCGACCTTGAAGCCGCCGTAGCCGTGGTCGTCGGCGGGCAGCGGGTGGGTGCGGAAGCGGAAGCCGTGGTGGCTGTCGTCGAAGGTCAGGTCGACGGGGATCGGCCTCTTCCCGTCCTCGTCGTCGATCTCCGCCAGCAGATCGAGCTCGGCGACGTAGCGATCGAACGGGTAGTCGACCGGCTCGCCGTCGGTCAGGTCGAGCGTGATGTCGTGCGGGAAGATGCGCCGCCCTTCGGCGAGGTCGACCTCGTCCCAGCCGACGGCGTCGGCGTGCAGCCGCACGACCCGGCTCAGCACACCGGCGCCACGGTCGAGCGCCCCGCGCGGCGTGAACGACATGCGGAGCCTCAGCTCCTCGTGCTCCGGCGTCACCGCCAGGACGGAGACGTGGGCCTCGAGCCAGCCGCGCTCGCGCGACCCCGCCGCCGGAAGGTGGGTCGGGGGATGAAGCTCGCGGTGGTAGAAGACGATGACGGCGAGCACCGCCAGCACCACCGCGGCGAAGATCCACGTGAACAGCCGGAAGGGCTTGCGCGCCGTGGCGCTGAACGAGCTCATCGGAGGGGCTCAGGCATCGAAGCGGGTGGGAGCGTGGCCACGCGTGCCGCCGTCGCGGCGCCCTGGCCGCCACCCGCGCAGGTGGTCGCGGAGCGAGGGCGCGGCGCGCGAGCGCGACGCCGGGAGCGCGGGCGCGTGGGCGTGCGAGGCGCGCCCATGCTCGGGTGCTCGAGCGTCCCCCTCCTCGGTGGTCTTGGGCGACGGCTGGCCGGGCCGCGCGTGGACCAGCCACAGGACGCCGACCACGACCACGCCCAGCGCCGAAGCGGCTTCGGCCCACAGGAACGCGAGGAAGTCGGCGAGCGTGCCCGAGATCGGCGGCAGCTCGGGCAGCACCGAGCGGAAGAAGTACATCGCCACCACCAGCCCGCTGAACGCGACGAACACGTCGACGTCCACGTGGATCCGGCCCTCGATCACGATCGCCAGCAGCCTGAGCGCCACGAAGGTGACGCCCCAGGTGATTCCCATCAGGAAGAGCGCCATCCCGAGGACGAGACCCGAGCGGCGCAGGCTGAGCTCGAACCCACCGTAGCCGGCGTCGTCCGCCGTCCGCGGCTTGGTGTCAAAGCGGAACCCGTGATGGGAATCGTCGAAGCGCACGTCCACGGCCACCGGGTGAGCTGCGGCCCCCTCACCCACCTCGGCGAGCAGATCGAGCTCTGCGCGGTAGCGGTCGAACGGGTAGTCGGTGGGCTCGCCGTCGATGAGGTCGAGCGTGAGGTCGCGCGGCACCACGCGTCGCCCCGGCTCGAGGTCCACCTCCTCCCAGCCCACCGCATCGGCATGGACGCGGATCGTCTCCCTCGGGACACCGGCGCTCGCCTCGAGCTTGCCGCGCGGGGTGAGCGCCACCCGGAGCCGGATGTCCTCCTTCTCCGGCTCGACCGCGAGCACCGTCACGTGCGCCTCGAGCCAGCCGGCGTCGCGTGATCCGGACCCCGGAAAGACGTGCTCGGGATGAAGCTCCCGGTGATACGCGACCAGCACCACCATCACCGCGGCCAACAGCACCGCCAGCATCACCGACACTCGCTTGCGCATACCTTCTCCACCCGCGCGGAAGGCGCGTCGTACGGCGCGACCGGAACCGCCCGGTCCGCACGCGCCGACTCAGGCCACCGCCGGCTCGGCCCCGTCGAACACCAGCCACCAGTTCACGACGTCGGACTTCGAAACGTCGTCCGACTGGAACTGCCACATCCAGATCTCGAGCCTGAACCACAAGAACGCCTGGAACCACGAGGGGTCGACGATCATCTCCCACAGCATCACCAGCGCCTTGCGCGGCGTGATCCCGAACTCGTGGCGTCCGAAGTGCGCGGCCTCGAGCCGGCTCGTCATGAAGTAATCGAGGGTGGTGTCGCGCCGGTGCCGCAGCCGGAAGCCGGCCGATCCCGCGTTGAGCACGAGCTCGTCACGCGCCGCCTGCGGGTAGAGCCCGGAGTGGTACTTGTCGAGCAGGTAGCAGTACATCCGGCGCCGCAGGAACTCGGGGATCGTTTCCTTCCCCGGATCCTTGCGGTGCAGGCACGAGATCCAGATGCGGCCCTCGCCCGGGTTCCGCATGAGCTTGCGGGCGAACGCGAACATCGCGCCGTAGATGCGGTCGCGCTCGCTCGTCACGTTCAGGTAGCGCGACGGCACGTAGTGCTCGACGGTGTCCCAGAAGGTGACCGCGTCGAAGCGCCCGAAGAGCCGCCGCGCGAGCTCCGGGTTCGACTCGACGTCCTTCCAGTTGGTGCAGTGGACCTCGAGCCCTCGCTCCTGGCACTCGTGGGCCTGGCCGGCGGTGATGTTGATGCCGGCCACCCGCACGCCCTGGCGCCGCACCCAGTCGAGCCAGTCGCCGCAGCCGCAGCCGACGTCGATCATCGACATCCCGGGCACGAGCCCGAGCTGCGCGAAGGCGTAGCGGAACTTGTCCTCCTGCGCCTGCTGCCGGCTCTTGGTGAAGTCGCCGTCGTAGAAGTTGAAGCCGTAGTCGAGGCCGCCCGAGTGCAGGTTGTCGCTCAGCAGGCGGCTCAGGTTGTAGCCGTGCTGGATCACGGTCTCGGTGTCGAAGACCGAGATCTTGAACGCGTAGTGCAAGACCTCGATCGCGATCATCACCACCGGATAGAGGAGCAGCGCGCTCCAGCCGAGGCGCGCCACCGCGAGCGCGGTGATGCCCAGGATCCCGATGTGGATGATCGAGTTGCGGTCGAAGACGAGCTCCCGGTTGAGCCAGCCCCACCAACGGGCCAGCATCCCGTGGAGCGGTGCCGGCGCCGTCTCGCGGACCGCTCCGAGCGCCTCCGTCGTCATGCCGTCGCTCACGCCGCGCTCTCCGCCTTCGCCAGCGGTCGCACGCGCACGCGGATGTCCTTCATGGGTCGCGAGTACACGTGCAGCGTCACCCGGTCCCACACCGACCGGGAGAGCAGGTCCTGCTGCCCGGGCGCGACCTCCAGATCGACGTGCTTCAGGATCGACTGGACGACCGCGAACATCTCGTCGGCCGCGAACCAGCGGCCCTGGCACTGGTGCTGCCCGCCGCCGAACGGCAGGAAGCGCACGCGCCCGCCGCGCTTCGCGTCGGCGTCCGGCAACAACTTGTGGAACGGGCAGGCGGACGGCCGGCGGTTCTTGTCCTCGGGATCGGTGCGGCCGTCGACCAGCACGCGCGGATCGTCGTTCTCGCCGATCTCCCAGCACTCGGGGTCGAACTTCTCCGGGTTCGCCCAGTGCCGCCGGCTGTTGTGGATCAGGTAGGGCGAGACGAGGAGGGTGGTGCCCTTCGCGACCCGCATCGGGCCGATCACGTTCTCCTCCTTCGAGAGCCGCGGGAGCATCGTCGGAACGCCCGGGTGGAGCCGCATCTCCTCCTTGAGCGCCTGGAGGATCTTCTTGCGGCTCGCGCGCAGCGCGTTGCCGGTGCCGTCGCGAGCGATCCGGTACATGGCCCAGAACAGCACCATGGTGGGCGCGTGCGCGAGCATGAAGAGCGAGCCGTTCTGGATCGCCTCCTCCTCGGTCCACTCACCGGACTCGATCATGGTGCGGCAGATGTGGCCGACCGAGCCCGGCTTGGTGCTGGCGCGGATCGCCTTGAGGATGCGCGCGTGGAAGAGGTCCACGCTGCCGTCGTTGGCGCCGAACAGCAGCACCGGCGGGCTCAGCACCTCGTCGACCTCGTCGGCGAAGTTGGGCTTCGCGTTCGGGTCGTAGCAATCGAAGCTCGACTGGTAGAAGAGGCGGCCGCGGATCTCCACCAGGATCCGGTAGAGCTCGCCGAGCAGGTTCACCTCCCCCGCGGCGATCCAGGCCGGCATCCGCTCCTCGACGATCGCGCGCAGCTCGGGCAGGTCGTCCTTGTAGCCGGACGCGAAGTAGTCCTTGAACGCGATCCGGTACTTGAGCCACTCCTCGCCGCTGCCCGCGCCGAGCTCCGAGAGGGCCTCGAACGGCGGGTAGTTGGCCATCGGCAGCCGCGCGTACTTCTGCGGCGCGCGCAGCACCTGGGCCACGAGCTGCTCGTCCTGCACGTACATCGCCGGTTTGCCGAGGCGGCCGGTGCCGAGGTCGGTGAACGGCGCGTCGAGCCCGAGCGCGATCTTGTGCGCGGCGTGGAAGCCGTCCAGCCCGCGCACCAGCAGCACCGCCGCCATCTTGAGGCCGGGAACGAGCAGGATCGCCGCGGCGAGCGCCGCCACGACCCCTGCCAGGAACACCCACACGGCGGTGGGGATGCTCGCGAAGAAGTGCGCCGTGGCGCTCGGGCGCAGCAGCGCGACCACCGCCAGCACCGCGAGCGCCGGCCCGCCGAACTTGATCGCGACGGCGCGGGTGCGGGCCATGGCCGCGTGCAGCCGCGGGCCGAAGTCCGCATTCGCCTTGGCCTGCGCCAGGTCGAGCCCCGCGAGGGTGGTCTGGCGCGCGTAGGCGTCGACGAACTCCTGGAAGTCGATCTGGCCGTCACCGTCCTGATCGCACTCCCTGATCAGCTCGGCGACGAACTCGTCGGAGACGTCGAGGTCTCCGGCGATCAGCGCGGCGCGGATCTCGTCCTCCGAGACCCTCCCGTCCCCCGAGGTGTCCAGCTTGTTGAAGTAGTCCCGAAGCGACGAGGCCATCGCGTGAACCTTCCCCCCTGCGACCGGAAGCTCGTGGCACGCCGCTCCCCGGACAGCCCGGTGAGGGGCTGGCCCCGGTCGCGTGGAACGGCGCGAAACCGTGAGGTTGTGGACTGCGGCGCTCGCGAGATCCGGCTAGCGAGACGTGGTAGATCGGATCGCGAGAACCGAGTAGACCTTGTGAACGACCCCATTCCTTTAGCAAGCTCGCGACGGTTCGCGCAACATCGCGGCAGCGTTTTCTTGGTGATCCTGAAGGAGGAGGCGTGGCGCTCGAACGGTTGGCGGAGGATCTGTGGTGCGTCGCCGCGCCGCACCCGTACTTCGGGATGAGGATCGGCGCGCGGATGACGGTCGTGCGGCTGCCGAGCGGCAAGCTCTGGCTGCACTCTCCCGTGCCGATCGACGACGAGCTCGGCGCGCGGATCGATGCGCTGGGGCGGGTCGCGCACCTCGTGTGCCCGAACGTGTTCCACCACGTCTACGCCAAGGCTGCGCAAGCGCGCTGGCCGTCCGCCACGACCCACGCCCCCGCCGCGCTGCGGACCAAACGCAAGGACCTCCGGATCGACGCCGACCTCGTGGACGGCAAGATCGGCGCCTGGGAGGGCGTGCTCGACGGCCACACGATCCGCGGCTCGATCATCTGCGAGACCGTGTTCCTCCACGAGCCGAGCCGTAGCCTGATCACGTCGGACGTCACCGAGAACTTCACCCACTGCGACCACCTCTTCACCCGCCTGTTCCTGGTGCTCGGCGGGGTCTACAAGGAGGTGGGCTGGTCGAAGCTGCTGCGCTGGGCGTACAAGGACCACGCGGCGGCGCGCGCCAGCATCGACGAGCTCCTCACCCGTGACTTCGACCGCGTCGTCCTCGCCCACGGAGACGTGATCGAGCGCGGCGGCCGTGACGCCATCCGGCACACCTTCACATTCCTGTGAGCGCCGCCATGCCCGACCTCGAAGCGCGTCACCCCGCCCCAGCCATCGGCACGCCGCGTGCCGCACGCCTCGCGGCGCTTGCGTTCGCCCTCGCCGCCGCGTTGGCGCCCCGAGCCTTCGCCGGGAACTCGGACGGCTCGTTCATCGGAAACGACGCGGCGCTCGCGGCCGGCGCGGTGGTGGCGCGCGACGGCACCGGCGACGCGGCGTGGCACGACCCCGCCGGTCTCGCCACCCTGGCGCGCGACCGCGTCGACGTGTCGGCGACGGTGTTCGCGCTCCGCGCGCAGACGCTCGACAACATCATCCACAGTCAGTTGCCCGACGACAGCTTCGCGAGCGACCTCGACTCGAACGAGCTCCTCGTGATCCCGTCCACGCTGATCGCGACCTACCGGTTCTGCGATGGCGTCACCGGCGCGATCGGCTTCTTCACGCCGCACCAGGACTACCTCTCGTCGTCGTCGCTGGTGACCAGCGACCTCGGCGACCCGGGGCGCGACGCCGCCAACCTCTACCAGCAGCGCGTCGACCTGCTCATCGACGAGGTCGACTATCAGGTCACCGCCGCCGTCGGGTGGGAGATCGAGCCCACGCTCCGGGTCGGGTTCGGGCTCTACGGCACCTACACGTCGCTCGAGGAGCGGCTCGTGATCGCCGTCGCCCTGCCCCCACTTCCACCGGGCCTTCCCGAGCTTGCGTTCGGTTCGGCCACCATCGAGACCAGCGGAGACAGCTACGGCTTCGAGCTCGGCGGTGGCGTGCAGTGGGACTTCTCGCCCGGCTGGACGCTCGGGGTCGCGATTCGCAGCCCCGACATGAGCCTCTACCGGAAGGGACGCTCGGCGGTGCTCGTCACCAGCGACGCGGGCGAAGCGGCGGGCGAGTTCGGCACCACCGTCAACGAGTTCTCGGACTTCGCGTTCGACCTCGTGGCGCCAGGACGGATCAGCGTCGGCGTGCAGGACCGAACGTCGTGGGGGTGGGCCGCGGCGCAGATCGACATCGACACGGCGCTCAGCCAGGCGGACTTCGGGATCGACCGCGACACCGTCGTCAACGGGCGGGTCGGCTTCGCGTACCGCTACTCGGATACGTGGACGCTCGGCGGCGGCGTCTACACCGACATCGGGGCGGGCTCGGACCGCAACCAGATCGGCGATCGCAGCGTCGACTACTACGGCCTCACCGCAGGCCTCGAGCGCGCCACGTATTTCTCGCTGCGCGACGACCCCCGACCGGACGCGATCACGATGCGAACCGTGGTGGCGCTGCGCTACGCGTACGGCACAGGCCAGGCCTCGGCGCTCGACATCACCGTCGCCGACGACGGCAACATCGACCTCGACACGGCCAGCACCAACATCGACCTCTCGGTCCACGAGGTCGCGCTCTACATCGGCGCCGGTCTCGACTACTGAGCGAGGCGCGCGCCGCCCGCGACGCGCACCGACCGGCCACCGGGCACGGTGCCGAGAGACCGCGCTCGTCGTGGGCCCTCGGTCGCACGCCGGCCTCGTTTCGGGGGGAGCTCGGAGCGCATCCACGCAGGGTGCGCCTCACCTCACCCGCTGGGTCTCGAGCGATCCACGCGCGTCGGACGTCACCCCCCCCTTGAATCGCCGGCGCGCGGCAATGGTACGATCGAACGCCGTTCAAATCTGGATTCGCACGGGGAACCTCGCTCGACTTCCCCGGAAGGAGCCCGCCGCATGACGACGGAGTGTCGACGCTCGTGCCTGACCCGTGCATTTGCATGGACACTCGTCACCCTGATCGCAGGGACGGCGACTGCGCGCACCGCGCATGCGGTGGTGAACCCACAGTCGATCGTCACCGCGAGCGACGGCGCCGGTGACGACCGCTTCGGCGCCTCGGTGGCGCTGAGCGGCGACCTGCTCCTGGTCGGTGCGGTGCGCGACGACGACAAGGGTACCGATTCGGGCTCGGCGTACCTCTACACCAAGACCGGCGCGACCTGGACCCTCACCCAGAAGCTCACCGCGAGCGACGGCGCCGCGGGGGACCGGTTCGGCGTGTCGGTGGCGATCCAGGGCTACACGCTGGTGGTCGGCGCCTACAACGACGACGACTTCGGCGGCGACTCGGGCGCGGCGTACGTGTTCCAGTGGAACGGCGCCTCGTGGATCCAGGTGGCGAAGATCCGCGCCAGCGACGGCGCCGGCGGCGACCTGTTCGGCGGCTCGGTCGCCCTCGACGGCGACTACATCGTGGTCGGCGCGCCCAAGGAAGACGCCAAGGGCACGAGCTCGGGATCGGCGTACGTCTTCGTGCGCTCGAGCGGCTACATCTGGAGCCAGCAAGCGAAGATCTTCGCGAGCGACGGTGCCTCCAACGACCTGCTCGGCTACTCGGTCTCGATCAGCGGCGACACGGCGCTCCTCGGCGCCGCGTACAAGAACGGCGCCGGCAGCTACTCGGGTGCCGCTTACGTGTTCACGCGCAGCGGCACGACCTGGTCTCAACAGGCGAAGCTCACCGCCAGCGACGCGGCGGCCAACGACAGCTTCGGCAACTCGGTGTCGGTCTACGGCAACACCGCGGTGATCGGCGCCTTCGGCGACGACACCGGCGTCAGCAACGGCGGCTCGGCGTACGTCTTCACCCGCAGCGGCTCGAGCTGGTCGCAGCAGGCCAAGCTCACCGCCAGCGACGGCGCTGCCAGCGACAACTACGGCACCTGGGTCTCGATCGACGGCAACATCCTCGCGGTCGGCTCGCCGCAAGCGGACGCCGTCGGCTCCGACGCGGGTGCGGCGTACCTCTACGAGGGCAGCGGCGCGAGCTGGCCGCTCCTCGACAAGGTGGTGGCGAGCAACCCGACCGCGAGCGCCGCGTTCGGCGCCGCCCTCGCGGTGGACGCCGGCCGAATCGCGTTCGGCGCGCTGCTGGCCGACACGCCCACCGTCGACGCGGGGTCCGCGTACGTCTACGACAACAACCTGACCCTCACCGTCGCCAAGAACGGCACCGGCGCCGGCACGGTCGCCTCGAGCCCCGCGGGCATCTCGTGCGGCGCGACCTGCAGCGCCGGCTTCACGCCGGGCGCGGTCGTCACCCTCACGGCCACGCCCTCGGCGGGATCGAGCTTCACTGGCTGGAGCGGCGCCGGCTGCTCGGGCAGCGGCACGTGCCAGGTGACGATGAGCGCCGCGCAGGCCGTGACCGCGACCTTCACCTTCGTGACGCCGTCGATCAGCGTCACCAAGGCCGGCAACGGCGCCGGCACGGTGACGTCGAGCCCGGCCGGCGTCGACTGCGGCGCCACCTGCTCGTCGACCTTCACGCTCAACGAGCTCGTGACCCTCACCGCATCTCCGTCGGTGGGCTCGGCGTTCACCGGCTGGAGCGGCGCCGGCTGCTCGGGGACCGGCACCTGCCAGATCACCGCGAACAGCGCGGCGAGCGTCACCGCCAATTTCACCCTCCAGTCGTTCACGCTGTCGGTGGCCCCCACGGGTACCGGCACCGGCAGCATCACCTCGAGCCCGTTCGGCATCAGCTGCGGAACGCTGTGTTCGTCGTCCTTCCCGGGTGGGGAGGTCGTGACGCTCACCGCCGCCACGGCGCCCGGCTCGAGCTTCGATGGCTGGAGCGGCGGCGGCTGCTCGGGAACCGGCACCTGCCAGGTGACGATGGACGCGGCCAAGTCCGTGACCGCGAGCTTCACGCTTCAAGGCGCCCAGCTCACCGTGAACAAGGTCGGCACCGGCTCCGGCACGGTGACGAGCTCGCCCACGGGCATCGACTGCGGTCCCACGTGCGTCGCGGTCTGGGACTACGGCACCAACGTCGCCATCACCGCGGTCGCTGCACCGGGCTCGACCTTCACGAGCTGGGCGGGCCCGTGCACCGGCACCGGCACCTGCAACCTGCCGATGACCACCAACCGCACGCTTTCGGCGATCTTCACGCTGCAGACGTTCCCGGTCACCGTCACCAAGGACGGCAACGGCTCGGGGACGGTCTCGTCGAGCCCCGCCGGCATCTCGTGCGGCGCCACCTGCTCGGGTACGTACAACTACGGCACCGTGGTCGCGCTCGCCGCGACTCCCACGGCCGGATCGACGTTCGTGGGCTGGAGCGGTGAAGGTTGCTCGGGCACCAGCTTCTGCGCCGTCACGGTCGATGCCGCGAAGAACGTCCACGCCACCTTCGCGCTCCAGACCTTCGCGCTGTCGGTGACCAAGGCCGGCGCCGGCAGCGGCACCGTCACGAGCGCGCCAGCGGGCATCGACTGTGGCGCCACGTGCGCCGCCAGCTACGACTACGGCACCACGGTCACGCTCACACCCGCGCCGGCGCCCGGCTCGAGCTTCGCGGGCTGGAGCGGCGCCTGCACTGGCTCCGGCTCGTGCCAGGTGAGCATGACCGCCGCGAAGTCGGTGACCGCGACCTTCGCCCTCCAGAGCTACACGCTGTCGGTCTCGAAGATC
Source organism: Deltaproteobacteria bacterium (assembly GCA_016713535.1). Classification (GTDB taxonomy): domain Bacteria; phylum JADJOY01; class JADJOY01; order JADJOY01; family JADJOY01; genus JADJOY01. The sequence continues at coordinate 34,579 of JADJOY010000029.1, read as the reverse complement.
GGCACCGGCTCGGGTGGCGTCACCTCGAGCCCGCTCGGCATCAGCTGCGGCGCGACCTGCGCCGCGGACTTCACCCACGGCACGGTCGTCACCCTGGCCGCGATCGCCTCGGGCGGCTCGACGTTCACCGGCTGGGGCGGCGCCTGCGCCGGCACCGGTACCTGCCAGGTCACGGTGACCGAGGCTCAGGCGGTCACCGCCAGCTTCACGCTCCAGACCTACGCGCTGAACGTGGCCCTCGCCGGGACCGGCACCGGCGGCGTCACGTCGAGCCCCGCCGGCATCGATTGCGGCGCGACCTGTGTCGCCACCTACGGCTTCGGAACGAACGTCACGCTCACCGCCACGCCCACCAACGGCTCGATCTTCGCCGGATGGAGCGGCGCCTGCACCGGCACCGGCGGCTGCACGGTGCCCATGACCGCGGCCCGCAACGTGACGGCAACCTTCACGCTGCCCACCTACTCGCTCTCGGTGGCGCTCGGCGGAACCGGCGCGGGCACGGTCACCAGCGACCCCGCCGGCATCGACTGCGGCGCGACGTGTGTCGCGAGCTTCGGCTCGGGCGCCCTGGTGACCTTGACCGCCGCCCCCGCGCCCAGCTCGAGCTTCGCGGGCTGGAGTGGCGCGTGCGACGGAACGGACCCGTGCGTGGTCACGATGGACGCCGCCAAGACCGTCACCGCGACCTTCGACGGCGTCTCCTACCCTCTCACCGTCACCAAGACCGGCAACGGCACGGTGGTCAGCAACCCGACGGGCATCAACTGTGGCACCGCCTGCATCGCGAACTTCGCCCCGAACACGGTGGTGACCCTCACCGCGACGCCGGCCGCGGGCTCGACCTTCTCGGGCTGGAGCGGCGGGGTGTGCACGGGCACGGCGCCGTGCCAGGTGACGATGTCGGCGGCGAGGGGCGTGACCGCCACGTTCGCGGCCGGGTGCGGCGCGGTCGGCGCTCCCAGCGCGTCCTCGGGCGCCTTGATCGGCCTCAGCGCGCTGGTGCCGTGGCTGCGTCGCAAGGCGCGACCGCGGGCGCGCAGCGCCTCGGTCTGACCGGACCGATCTCGAGCCTCACACGGGGCGCGTCCCTCGGGGCGCGCCCCGCGCGTTTTCCCGGCCCTCGGCACGGCGAATCGAGCCACTCTCGTTTCTGTTATGGTCCGCCTCCCCTACCCCTCGGATGGATGGCGCACCCCGTGCTCTCGACCCATCGCCCCGATCGCTCCCGCCGCGCGGCGCAGTGCCGTGCGCTCGTCTCGCTGCTCTTGGCCCTCGCCGGCTGCGCGACGCCGGTCGGAGTCGATCTCGCCGATCCGGACGAGGTCTATCGCACGCTCACCGCGAACGTGCTCACCACCCGCGAGCCGAGCGCGGCCTCCCAGCAGCTGCTGCTCAGGCTGGACCTGGCGAAGCGCTTCGAGGACGACCCCGAACGCACGCTCATGATCGTCCACGCCGGGCTCGGCGGACCCGACGAGCAGGCGCGGCTCTTCGCGCTCGCCGAGCTCGCGTTCTCGCTCGCGGATCGCCAGCGGGATCCTCCGTGGTTCCTGGCGTCGGCTCTCTACGCGTGCGCGTTCCTGTTCCCCGACGACCCCGCGCGAGCACCGGAGCCGAGCGATCCGCGCTACCGCGTAGCCCTCGACATCTACAACCGCGGTCTCGCGTCGGGACTCGTGGGCGACGGGCACACGCGCGAGCTCGATCTCTCGGCGCGGAGCCTCGGTCTGCCGTTCGGCACCCTCGAGATGGCGAGCGACGACGAGTTCTTCCACTGGGGCGCGAGCCGCCTCAAGAAGTTCGAGGCGGTGGCCGACTACCGCGTGCGCGGCCTGCGCAACCGCTATCGCCGCCCCGGCATCGGCGCACCCGTCGCCGCGACCATCGCCGACGCGGCGCAGCACCTCGACGACCGCATCACGCGCTGGGTCCCGCCCGACGCCAAGGTGCCGTTCACGATGGTGCTGCGAGTGAACGACCTGCGCAGCGGGCTCGACGACGGCCACCTCGTCGGCCGGCTCGAGCGCTTCGACGAGGGCGAGACCTCCTGTGTCTCGATCGGCCGCGCGTGCGTGCCGCTCGAGTTCGAGACCAGCTCGGCGATCGCGTACCGGCTCGAGGCCTCGCCGGTGTGGGACACGGAGATCGCCGGCTTCCGCTCCGGCGACCTGCCGCTGGTGGGCGGAAGCGCCGACCGCGGGCTCACCATGCTCGCGCCCTACCGTCCCGGGCGGATCCCCGTGGTGTTCGTCCACGGCACCGCCTCGAGCCCGGCGCGATGGGCCGAGATGCTCAACGAGATCCTCGGCGATCCGGGGCTCGCGGGCCGATTCCAGTACTGGCTCTTCACCTATCACACGGGTGCGCCCATCGCGATGTCGGCGGCGAACCTGCGTGGATCGCTCACGCGCGCCGTCCAAGCTCTCGATCCGGACGGCAAGGACCCCGCGCTCCGCGACATGGTGGTGATCGGCCACAGTCAGGGTGGGCTTCTCACCAAGATGCAGGTGGTGAGCCCCGGCAACACCTTCTGGGCGCTCACCAGCGACCAGCCGATCGAGTCTCTCGATCTCTCGCCGGACACCCGCGACGAGCTCGAGCGCGCCGTGTTCTTCGAGCCGCTGCCGTTCGTGCACCGCGTGGTGTTCATCGCGACGCCCCACCGCGGCAGCTTCCTCTCACGCGGCATCCTCGGCTGGATCGCGTCGAGCCTCGTGGAGCTCCCCAAAGGCGTCACCCGCCTCGGCGTGGAGCTGACCACCCGCAATCCGACGCTCATCGCGCAGCGCAAGCTGCGGGTCGCGTCGCGCACCGCCGTCGACCAGATGGACCCGGACAACACGTTCCTGCAGGCCCTCGCCACGCTGCCGATCGCGAGCGGCGTCACCGCCCACTCGATCGTGGCGGTGGCCGGCGACGGCCGGGTCACCGACGGCGACGACGGCGTGGTCGAATACAAGAGCGCTCACATCGACGGCGTCGCCTCCGAGCTGGTGGTGCGCTCCGGACACAGCACCCAGGCCGAGCCGGCGACCATCGAGGAGGTGAGGCGCATCCTCCACGTTCACGTCGACGAGCTCGACGGCACGGCGACCCGCGTCGCGGGAGGGTTTCAGTGACGCGCAGCCTCCAGCGTTCCGCCGTGGCGCTCGCCCTCACCTTCGCGCTCGGCTGCGCGGGGGCGATGCGCGGCGTCGCGCCCGGCCCCGCCGTCCCGAGCGCGCCGCCGCTCAGCGCGGGGCTGCCGAACAGCTCGCCACCCTTCTCCAGTGAGCAAGACGGCGAGCTGGTCGGGCTCGAACCCGAGCTCGCGCGTGAGCTGGCCCGCGAGCTCGGCCGCGACATCGAGCTCCACTCCTACGACTTCGAGGACCTGATCCCGGCGCTCCGCGGCGGCGACGTCGACGTGGTGATGGCGGGACTCACGACCACGCCGCTGCGCGCGCTGCGGATCCGCTTCACCGAGCCCTATCTCACCACCGGCCAGCGGCTGCTGGTGCGCAGCGATGACGTCACGTCGCTCGCCACGCCCGAGGCCGTTCGCGGCGCGGGCGCGCGCGTCGGCGTGTTGCGCGCCAGCACCGGCGAGCAATACGCGCGCGCCAAGCTCGCGCCGGCGCCCGTGTGGGCCTACGCGGAGCTCACCGACGCCCTCGCCGACCTCGCCGACGGCGATCTCGACGTCGTGGTGTGCGACGCGCCGATCGCCGGCGCCTTCGCCGCCTCGCGAGCCTCGGGGGATCTGGTCGCGGTCGGAGGGCTGCTCACCCACGAGGACCTCGCGTGGGGCGTGCGCCGCGAGGACGAGGCGCTGCGCGACGCTCTCGACGCGGCGCTCGCGCGGCTACGAGCGAGCGGGCGTCTCGACGAGCTCGTCCACCGCTGGGCGCCACCGCCCCGCTAAATGGGCCACCACGATTTGGATCGCCCTTGCGCCGAACGGGCTGGAGGGCGGCGCTTCGTCGCCGCCGAAACCGATGGGACGCCGAGACCGGTCGCTACGAATCGTGACGTTGCATATAGCGCCCGGCCGCTGCTCGTGCCCTTCGTGGCGGGCCACCCGTGTTCCATTTCGCGACGGGGCAGAGCCAGAGCGTATCTCCGCACCCGCGGCACCTAGCGCTTCTCCAGCAACCATGCGGTGGCGTGCTGGATCACCTCCGCGAAGCTCATGAGACCGAGCTTCTCCTTGATCCGCACCCGGTAGGTCTCGACCGTCTTGGGGCTCACGTTCATGCGCGCCGCGATGTCGACGGTCGATAGCCCTGCGCCCATCAGCTCGAAGGCCTGGAGCTCTCGGTCGGAGAGCGCGTCGATCCCCGAGCGCTGCGAGCCGCCCGCGCCGAAGCGCTGCAGCACCCGCTCCATCACCGCGACACTCGCGTACAGGCGCCCCGCCAGAACGGTGCGGATCGCCGCGAGGATGTCGTCCCCACCGCGGATCTTCTCGATGTAGCCCTGCGCGCCCGCCTTGAGCGCGCGCTCCGCGTAGAGCTTCTCCGGGTGCATCGACCACACCAGGATCGGCACGGCGTGCTGGTGGGCGCGGATCTGGCGGATCAGGTCGAGGCCGCTGCGCTTCTCGAGCGTGATGTCCACGATCACCAGATCCGGATGGTGGGCCGCGATCAGGGTGACAGCCTCGGCGGGATCGCCGGTGGCCCACGCGACCACCAGATCGGGCTCGGTGGCGACCTGGGCCGCGAGCCCGTCGCGGACCACCGGATGGTCGTCGACCACCAGGATGCGCTTCGGCCCCGCTGGCGTAGCGACGTTCCTGGCGCGCCGCTCAGCCACCGCGCGCTCCGTCGGCGACCACACAGCTCACGCGCGTGCCGTCGCCGGGCCGCGACTCGACGGCGAGGTGCGCGCCGATCACGCCCGCGCGGTCGCGCATGAGCTTGAGCCCGAGCCCGGCGCCGCCGTCGTCGCCGGCCGGGAAGCCATCGCCGTCGTCACGCACGCTCAGCATCAGATGCCCTCCCTCCGCCCCGAGCCGCACCCACACGTGGCGTGGCCTGGCGTGGCGGATCGCGTTGTGGAGCGCCTCCTGGGCGATCTTGAGGAGGTGGGTCGCGACGATGCCGTCCCGCACCCGCACGTCCTCCTGGCGCTCGAAGCGACATTCGACGGCGCTCTGCTCGGCGGCGCGCGCCACCAGCTCCTCGAGCGCGTCCGGCAGGGTCTCGGGCTCGACCGCCAGCGGCACGAGCCCGCGGGCGATCGCGCGAACCCGCTGCTGCGCGCGCGCCACGGTCTCCATGACCTTCGCCGCGAGCGCCTCCTCCTCGCGACCGGCAACCCGCTTGGCGAGGGCGCCGGCGAGCAGCCGGATGCCGGTCAGCTCCTGCGCGAGGTCGTCGTGAAGCTCCTGGCCGAGCCGGCCCTGCTCGAGTGCCGCGATGTCGAGCACCTCGGCCTCGAGCTCCTTCTGGCGGGTGAGATCGCGGAACATCGCGACCACGGCCTGGTGCTCGCGGAGCGCGGCCGCCGAGACCGCGAGCGCGATGAGTCGGCCGTCGCGGTGCCGGCCGGTGACCTCGCGATCCACCGGGCCGTGGGCGCTGACCCAGTCCTCGAGCAGCCGCGTTCCCGCCGCCGCGCCCAGAGCCAGCGGGTTCGCCGGCGCGGTCACCAGGCGCGTGATGCTCTCGCCCACCAGCTCACCCGCCGCGTAGCCGAACAGCTTCTCGGTGGCCGGGTTCACCGAGTCGATGCGGCCGTCGACGTGGAGCGTGAGAATCGCCTCGGCCGCGGTCTCGAGGATCGCGGTGAGGCGCGCCTCGCGATCGCGAAGCTGCTCGGTGGCTCGGATCCGCTCGGAGACGTCGACGCCCAGCCCGCCCACGAACCGTTCCCCGCTCGCGCTGGTGTACGGGAACTTGCTGTTCAGCCACGACACCCGCCCACGATCCGGCGTGACCTCCTCTTCGACGATCTCGATGGCGCGGCCCGCCTCCAGCACCACCCGATCGTGGCGGCGGAACTGCTCCGCCACCTCGACCGGGAAGAGATCGAAGTCGCTCATCCCGCGCCAGCTCTCGCGGGGGATGCCGAGCCGCCGCTCGAGAACCCGGCTCATGAAGACGTAGCGCCCGACCTCGTCCTTCATCCACGCGACGACCGAGCTGTGCTCGAAGAAGGCGTGCAGGCGGTGCTCGCTCTCGCGCGCCTCGTGCTCGGCGCGCTTGCGTGCCGTGACGTCCACCGAGATCCCCACCATGCGGGTCGACCGCCCGAGCGGGTGTGGCGTGAGCCGGCCGTAACTCGAGAGCCAGACCTCGCTGCCATCCGCGCGCCGCACCCGGAACTCGCACCGCAGATCGACTCCCGTCCGCGCCGCCTCCTCCATCGCGGCGCGAATCTCGCCCAAGTCGTCCGGGTGGATCGCTGCCAGCGCCTTGTCGCTCGGGACGCGCTCGCCGCGCGGGAAGCCCCACATGTCGCACAGCTCGTCCGACCACCACGCGTCGTCGCGCTCGACGTCCCAGTCCCACGCCCCACAGCGGGCCGCACGCAGCACCACGCGCAGGCGCTCCTCGCTCTCGCGGAGCGCCGCCGCGGCGCGGCGCCGCTCCGTGATGTCGGTCACCAGCGCCAGCACGTGGGCCGGGCGCCCCCGCGAGTCGGGCAGTGTCGAGACGAACTTCTGCACCCACACCACGTGGCCCTGCTTGTGGACGTAGCGGTTCTCGATCACGAAGAACGAGCACTCGCCCTGCTTGAGCCGCTGGTTCTCGGCCACGTTGGCCGCCAGATCCTCCGGATGGACGAGGGACTCGAAGTGGAGGTGGCGCAGCTCGTCCTCGCCGTAGCCCAGCAGCGCGCAGTACGCGGGGTTACAGAGCTCGAAACCGCCTTCCCAGTCGGTGATGGCGATGGCCGTGGCGGCGTTGGCGAAGATCGCGCGAAAGCGCTGTTCGCTCTCGCTCACCCTCGCCGTCGGACGCGCGGTGGCCGGGCGCTTGGCCGGGGGCCGCGCACGGCGCCGCGTGGCCATCGGTTCCGAGCCGGGCTTCTGGGATCGTGTCATCGACGAGGTTCGAAGCTAGCGACGCCGATCCGCGACGCGGGCCGCGGAGTATAGCGCCGTGCTGCGCTCCGCATCGCGTGTACGGCGCCGCCCGATTCGATTTCGAGGCCCGACCCGATCGATCGGGTAACCGGGCACTCGCATCCTTACGACCCTGGATTCTCCGCTGGAAGGGCCGCCATCCCGCCGACCGCCACCACCGACGCCGCTACGTCCGGCTCCTCGTCGCTCCGGGTGCTGGTGGTCGACGACGACGCCAGCCTGCGGCGCGTGATCCGCCGCGTGCTGCAGCGAGGGGGGTGCACGGTCGAGGAAGCGGGCGACGGCGAGAGCGGGTTGGCGCGCTTCCTCGCATACCGCCCTCACCTCGCTTTCATCGACCTCGGGCTTCCGGGGATCGATGGCGCGCGGCTGATCCGTGCGATCCGCGCCGAGCACCCCGACGTGCGCCTGATCGCGATGTCGGGTGCGCCCCACTTCGAGGGCGTCGAGCCGGCGGCGGCGGCACGCACCGCCGGCGCGGACGCGTTCCTCGCCAAGCCGCTCTGGCCCCACACCATCCTCGATGCGCTACGCGCCGAGCGCGCTCCCGACCGCGCCGGCGCGACGGGCGCCGAGCCGGAGCCGTGACGTGACCTGCCGCTGCCTGATCCCGGGCCAGCTCCTCGCCGAATGCGAGTGCCACGGCCTCGACCACGAGTGCGCGCGCTGTGCCGGGACCGGCCTGCGCCCTGCGCCGCGGGTCCGCGCCCGCCTCGAGCCGGCCGCCGCGGTGCCGTGTCCCACGCACGCTCCCGATGATTACCGGATCTGGCTGGCGCGCGGATCGAGCCGCTGGCCGGGTACGTGCCATCCGCGCTCGTGAGGTCGCCATGAAGAAAGTCGCCGACAACTCCGCCAAGACGTCGCGTCGATCCCCCGTGCGCCGCGGCGCCGTGCGCGGCGCGTCCGCGACGTCGCTCGCGCCCGAGTTGCTTCCGGTGCAGGTGCTCCGTGACCTCCTGGTGGAGGCATGGTTGGGCGCGATCGCGGACGGCGCGCAGCCGGTGCTCGCGCCCAGACCTCGTTCGTCGCGAGCCAGGCGCGGGGACTCGCGGTCACGCGCGCAGGCCGGACCCGCGCCCCACCGGGCCCCGATCCGGGAACGCATCCTCGCCGAGATCGAGCGCCAGCGTGGCGCCGCCCAGGTCGCCACGCGAAAGGGCGGAGGCGCGCACCCTGGACGAGCGAAGCGTCTGGCGGCGCGGCGAGCTCACCTGCGCGAGCCCCCGAGCGGCCGGTCAGGCGTGCGCGAGGTCGGAGTTCGCAGGACCGCTGATGACCCGCCCCTCGGCCGCGAATCGCGACCCGTGGCAGGGGCAGTCCCAGGTCTTCTCGGTGTCGTTCCAGCGGACGATGCAGCCGAGGTGCGGGCACACCGCGGAGCGCTCGTGGAGCGTCCCGCTCGCGTCGCGATGGACCGCGAGCTTGTGGAGGCCGCGTCGTACGATGGCGCCCGAGCCGGGCGGAACCTCGGCCGCGCTCGACACCTCCCCCGGCGTGACCCAGTCGCGGTACTGCGCCGCCACGTTGGCGGTCTCGGCCAGGAAGTCGCGCCCCGCGCGAACCGGCTTGCGCGCGGGATCGTAGAGCCGCGCGAACCGGCTCGGCCGGCCGACGACGAGGTCGGCGATGAGCTGACCGGCGAGGGTGCCGTGGGTCATGCCCATCCCCGAGTCGCCGGTCACGACGTACACCGCATCGTCCCCCGGGTTGCGCCCGATGAACGCCAGCCCGTCGATGGTCTCCATCACCTGGCCCGACCAGCGGCGCTCGATCGCTCCGATCGCGGGGAAATGGAGGCGCGCCCACGCTTCGAGCCGCGCGAAGCGGTCGTCCGACCGGTGCTGCTGGCCCGTCTTGTGGTCCTCGCCGCCGACGACCAGGAGATCGTGACCGTCCACGCCTTCGGCGACGCGCACGTAGTGGTAGGGATCGAGCGTGTCCCAGTAGAGCGCGACCGGCACGACGCCGCTCGGCACCCGCGCGGCGACGACGTACGTCATGTACGGCGCCTGCTTGGTGTGGATGGCGAACCGGTCGTTGATCGGGACGTTGGTGGCGACCACCACCACGTCGGCGATCACGGACGCATCGCGGTCGGTCGTGACACACAGCGGCTTCCCCTCGAAGCCCTCGGCGTGGGTGCCGCAGAAGATCAGCCCTCCGCGCTTCTCGAAAGCGTCCGCGAGCCCGCTCAGGTACTTCATGGGATGGAGCTGGCCCTGGCGCGGAAAGCGCAGGCACGGTCCGGTGTCGAACTCCGGCAACGCCGAGCGCGCCAGCAGCTCGACGTCGGCGAGCCCCGCTTCGTGCGCGGCCTCGAGCTCGCGCTGGAGGAGCTCGAGAGGCTGCTCCGGGCCGCGGAACAGGAAGCCGTCGACGCGCCGGAAGTCGGCGTCGATCCCCTCGCGGGTGGCGATCTCCTCGATGCGATCGATCGCCCCCGCGTGGCTGGCCGCGGCGAGGCGTGCCCCCACGGTGCCGTGGATGCGCGCGATCTCCCAGTAGCGGTCGTCGATCGCGGTCGCGAGGTGAGCGGTGGTGCGGGACGTCATGCCGCCCCCGATCGGACCATCATCGAGGACCACCACCGAGCGGCCCTCCCCGGCGAGCTCATAGGCGGTGGTGAGGCCGGCGATGCCGGCGCCGATGACGCACACCTCGGTCCGCAGGCGGGTCGCGAGCGGCGAGCGAGCGTGGGGCGTGGCGTCCCGGGTCCAGGGCGGGTCGTGCGAGTCGTGCGGGTGGTCGTTCGCCATCATCGATGCCCTTTCGCGGCGCGGTCGTGTACGCCGCCGTGGCCGCGGCGTGTTTGTCGAGCGGTGAGTGCGTTTCTACGAAGCGCGCTCGCCACGGAGGGTGAATCCCTCGCGGGCCGCCCGTACCGCTCACTCGAGCATGCCGGGGTGCAAGGCATGCGCCCCCGCGCGGCGGTGGGGGCGCGCCAAGGTGCGCGCTCTGGCACGCGGTACGCACCGATCCCGGCCCATGAAGCGAGCCGCACCCACCACCGTCGCCGAGCTACCCGTCGCGCCGCCCCTCACTCCCATGGAGGCGACGCCGGTGGCGGCCATACCGACAGGAGCGGGCTGGCAATACGAGCCCAAGTGGGATGGCTTCCGCTGCGTCGCGTTTCGCGCCGGACGTGAGGTCCTGCTCCAGTCGAAGTCGGGGAAGCCCCTCGACCGCTACTTCCCCGAGCTCGTCGCAACCCTGACGGGGCTCGCCTCGAAGCGTCTCGTCGTGGACGGCGAGATCGTGATCCCGAGCGCGGGCGGTGTTTCCTTCGACGCGCTGCTCGCGCGGATCCACCCGGCCGCGAGCCGGGTGGCGCGCCTCGCGCACGAGACGCCGTGCCGGCTCATGCTCTTCGACTTGCTGGTCGACCCGACCGGGGACGCGCGAGCTCGCCACGGTCGAGCGCTGGTTCGCGCGCGGCGGGTCTTCCCTGGACGGCGTCGTCGCCAAGCGTCTCGATGCGCCCTACACCCCTGGCGGGCGCGCGGCGATGAGCAAGGTGAAGCACCAGCGCACCGCCGACTGCGTGGTGGGCGGATTCCGCTGGGCGAGCGCACGCGACGCCGCGGGCGATCTGCAGGTGGGGTCGCTCCTGCTCGGCCTCTACGCCGAGGGCGGCCAGCTCGATCACGTCGGCTTCACGTCGAGCTTCGCCCGTGACGAGCGCGCCGCGATCACGCGCCGGGTGGTCTCGCTACGCGGCGGCCCCGGCTTCACCGGCAAGGCCCCCGGCGGCCCGAGCCGCTGGGCGACCGAGCGCTCGAGCACGTGGGAGCCGGTGAAGCCGAAGCTGGTGGTGGAGGTCGCGTTCGACCACGTGAGCGGCGGGCGCTTCCGCCACGGCACGCGGCTGGTGCGCTTCCGCCCCGAGAAGTTGCCCCGCCAGTGCACCTGCGATCAGCTCGGCGGCGTGGCCGCCGATCCCGGCCTCTTCACCGCGGATGCCAACGAAGAGCCTTGACCTCGAACGCCTCGAGCTTGTGGATCGCGGCCCGCCACGACACCCCGGCCGGGCCACCCTCGCGCGCGACGAGCCTCCGCGATGGGGGCCATGCACCGCTTCCAGCCGGTCGTGACCGGCGCGAGTGAGCGTGGGATCAGCGTGGACCCGCGCCAGGGTCTTCGGGGCGATAGCTGAAGCGTACGATCCGAGGCGCGCCGCGCAGGAGGTAGAGGCCGAGCCCCAGGAGCGGCAGCCCGACCACGACGTTCGGCCACCCGAGCACGAGCCGAGGGTTCGTGAGCTCGTGCAGGATCACGCCGAGCCCGGCGGTACGAAGGATCAGCCCGAAGACCTGTCGCTCGTTCATTCCCGAACCCGGTCGCCGAGGATCGACGCCGCCGCACGACCAGCGCCGGCGGCCCCGGCGGCGCGGCGTGAACGGTGACCGCCGATTCTGGCACACTGGCCGATCGATGGTGCCGATCGCCGAGAGCGGGGATCCTCGGGCCCTCGAGCGCTGGACGTTCGCGCTCGAGGCGATGCACATCCCGTTCACGCTCACCCCGGCGGGAGACGAGAACGACGAGGTGGTGCTGTGGGTGAGCCGCGAGGACGCCGCGCGGGCGCACCGGGCCGTGGTCGAGCTCGATCTCGAGCACGCCGCGGAGCGCGCGCGCCTCGCGCCGGCCACCGAGAGCCCGCGCCCCGCCCCGGTCGAAGACGGCGCCGGGGGCGTGGGCGCCGAGCTGCGGTGGTCGCTCGGCGCGGTGTGGCTGCTGATGGTCTCGATGCTCGCGCAGACCTACGTGCCGGGCTGGGAGGAGCGCGGGATCCTCGACGCCGCGGCGTTTCAGGGCGGCGAGCTCGAGCGCGCGATCACCGCCATCACGCTCCACTCGAGCGTGATCCACCTGCTCGCCAACTCGGCCTTCCTGCTGATCTTCGGCGTCGCGACCGTGCGCCACGCGGGGGCCGCGCTGGCCGCGGCGGTGGGCGTGGGCTCGGGCGCGCTCGCGAACGTGGTGAGCGCCCTCGCTCACGGCGCGGGCTTTCGCTCGCTGGGCGCCTCGGGCGCGACGTTCGCGCTCCTCGGTCTCGCCGCGGCCCTGGCCGTCCATCGCCGTCCTCGCGACGCGGTCGTGCGGTGGCTCCCCGCCGTCGGTGCGGCGCTCGGACTCCTCGCCTTCACCGGGGTCGCGCCGCAGAGCGACCTCGTCGCGCACGGCGCGGGGCTGGTGCTCGGCTTCGCGTGTGGCCTCGGGTTGCCGCGCCTCGGACAGCTCGAGTCAGCCCGCCTGGCGCGGCTCGAGCGTGGGGTGGGCGCGCTCACCGCCGCGGTGGTCGCCGGTGCATGGCTCACCGCGATGCTCCGCTGACCTCCGGCACGTGCCGGTCGCCACGGCGCGGTGCTTCGCGGCGCACCGCGCTCAGCACAGCACGATCAGCAAGATGATCCCTGGAATGATCGCGAGGATGAAACCGATGATGATCGCGATGATCTCGCCGGTCGAGTAGCCGCAGCCGACGTTACCGACGTGCACGTCCGCGGCCGGGCCGCCGAGGTCGGCCACCTGCACGCCGTCGAGCCCCGCGCCGCGCGGTCGCGTGAGGCCCTCGTACTCGGCCGCCACCGCCGCCGGATCGGCCGCCTCGGTCACCGCGCGCTGGTAACGGGCGAGCCGCATGTGGGCGCGCTCGAGGCCGGGCTCGCGCCACGGCACCAGCGAGTCCGCGCGCTCGAGCGCGCGCGTCGCGCTCTGCGCCGGCGCGAGGGCGAGCGCGCGAGCGTCCTCGATGGTCGGCGCGGCCGCGATCGATCTCGCGAGGGTGTCGGACTCGACGAGGCCGCGCACCACCGCGGCGTGGAGCTCGGGTGGAGCACACGCCTCGAGAGCGGCGCGATCGGCGGCGTGAGCGAGCGGTGCGGTGACGCTCGCGCACGCGCCCACGATCAGGAGCTGCAGCCAACCGGTGACCCTGGATCGCTTCGACTTTCGCACGTGACGCCTCCCCGCTGGTTCGCCTGCGGCAACGGGATGCAAGCCGGGCGCCGGCGGGCGCCCGATTTCCGTGCACCGCGCCGAGCCACCTCGCAAGACCGCGGATTCTCCGTCCGGGCCTCTGCCGCGCGGCGCGGCGCGCCGGACGGGAACGACCGTCGATCGTTCCAGCCGAGGCCCTCCGGCGTGCAGGAATTGCACGGCGTGTGTAGGGTCGTTGCGCTCCGCCGCCCGCTGCGGCAGCCTCGCGACAGCGATGCTCGCCCACCCGGAGGCCCCATGTCCGCGCCACGGCTCCCCGTCCCGGTCCTCGCCGTCGCGCTCGTGCTGGCGCTCACGCCCGCGGTCGACGCCCGCAGCGACAAGGGCGGGAAGACCGGCGACTGGGTCCGGCTCGCGAAAGTGCGCCTCAACCTCCTCGAGAAGCGCGAGACGTTGAACGTGAAGACCGACCGCGCCGTCCGCAAGCTCCGCATCCACGTCGAGAACGTGGGCGTGGTGTTCAAGGACGTGTCGGTCCACTTCGAGGACGGCGAGGAGCAGGACGTGAAGCTCATCACCGGCTATGTCGCGGCCGGCGGCCAGACTCGCGCGGTCGAGCTGAAGGGACGGACGCGGGTGATCGACCGGGTCACCGTCGCGGCGGTGACGCGCGCGATGGCGATGGGAACCGCCGAGATCGAGCTGTGGGGGCTGCCGTGAACCGGAGGATGCTCGCCCCGCACGCAGCGTCGCGTCGTAGAGCCGAATGGCATGTCCGCGGTCGCTTTGGTAGCCTCGCGGCTTGCTGTCGTCTCCCGACACCCAGGAGGTCCGAGATGAAATACCTGCACCGCACCCTGCTCGCCGCCGCGATCGCCGCCTCGCTCGGCTCGTCGGTCGCCTGCGAATCGTTCTCCGACAGCTCGGCCAGCATCTCCGACATCGTGTCGAGCCCGGTCACCTCGCTGTCGCGCAGCTCGAGCCCGGAGATCGGCTATCGCGAGGGCGTGCGAGATCACGTCGCCGCGCAGGTCCGCTCCGGCGCCACGCCATCGGCGATCCTCGCGAGTCTCGCCGAGACCGCGAAGCGCCACGGTGTCAGCGACTACGAGAGCAACCAGTCGACGTACCGCGGCATCGGCGCGGGCCTCAAGCTCGCCGGCCAGAACCAGACCGGCGTCGACACGTTCGCCGCCGCGGTCGCCAGGACCCCCGAGCAGTCGCGCTGGATCCAGCGAGGTTTCGAACAGGGCGTGTGAGCCACACGCGTTCGCTCCACGGACGACTCGCGCTCGTCGTCGCCATCACGCTCGCGGTCCCGCGCCCCGCGCGCGCAGCGCCAGCGCCTGCCGAGAGCGGCGGCGCCGCGCCGAGCTTCTTCGAATACCTCTACGCGGAGCCCAACTCGGGCGCAGCGAGCGGCGGGCACGTCGCGATCCGCATCGGCGAGAACGTCTACCACTTCCAGCAGGTCGAAGGCGGGATCCTGCGGCTCTTCCGCGTCGACGCGGCGCGCTTCGATCACTCCTATCGCGCCCTCGGGAACCGCACGCTGACGGTGACTCGCGTGGCGGTCCCGCCCGGCGCGGCCGAGGAGCTGCGCTGGGCCTTCGAGGGCTACCGGCAGCGCCAGGACGGCGAGTTCGGCACCCTCGACGAGCGCCGCCGCGACCTCGACCTCCTCCGGGCGTGGAGGCTGACCGGCGGCGATCATGGCGTGGCGGCCGTCGCGGCGAGCGGCTACTTCGCCAGCGGCGACGCGCCACCCGAGGAGGCCGACGGATCCGAGGAGAAGGCGCGGCGCGCGGGGCTCGAGGCCCTGCGGCGGGTGGCCGCGCGGATCGAGGGCGAGCTCGGCGCGGGTTACCTCGCTCGGCGCTCCCGAGAGCTCGCCCTCACGATCGAGAGCCTCGACGAAGCGTCGCTCGGCGAAGGCATCGCGCGGCGTTACACGGACCTCGCGGCGGAGTGGCTGGCGGTCGAGCTGCTCGCCGATCCCCCGCCTCTAGCGGCGGGAAGCTGGGTGTCGCTCGACGTGCCCGAGTTCGCGCTCGAGGCGCGCGACCGCACGCGGCTGCGCGAGCTCGCGGACACCGTCGCGGACGCGGCGGTCGCCCTCGCCCAGTCGAGCCGCCCCGACCGCGGCGATCCGCTGCTCGTGGCGCTCGCGCGCCTCGAGGCGCTCGAGCGCTCGATCGCGAGCGGCCGCCTGGTGCTGCTCGATCCGGCGCGTGGGGACGAGGCTCTCGTCCCCACCGCGGACGTGCGCGCCAGCACCGGGGCGCTGCGCCGCATCCTCGCCGAGCGGGGCGACGACTTTCGCTACGCGCGCGACGCGCTCTTCGCTCCCGACTCGTGGGACGAGGGGCGGCTGAGCCGCCTCGAGCTCGCCGGCGCGGCCTGGGCGGACCTCGCCGGGGCGCTGGAGCGCGGCGCGCCGCTCAGGATCCCGACCCCGTTCCAGATCCCGAGCCGGGTCGCTCCCGCGCGCGCCTACCCGAAGCCCGCACTCGCGCCCGCCGTCCTCGCCGGGGCCCACGAGCGCGCCGCGCGCGCCGAGGCCGCGGCGCTCGCGCGGCTACGCGAGCGGTATCCCTACGACCTCGTGACCCGCAACTGCGTGACGGAGCTCTTCGCGATCCTCGCCACCGTGCCCCTCGAGGCCCACGTCGATGCCGCGGGCGCCCTCCACTTCGTGCCGCTCGCGGCGAGCCACGCCGTCGCGGACACCTACCCCGGCAGCCGCGCCGAGGTGCGACCGTCGTTCCGCGTCCGCGCCCTCGACGCGTTCGAGCGCTGCGACGGCTCCGCGCTCGCCACGGACCTCCGCGAGGCCTCGACCCTCACCGCGCACAGCTACACCCCCAACGACGCCGATCCGCTGTTCCTCTTCTTCACCGACGACGCGGTGGCGCTGCGCCCGCTGCTGGGCGTCCTCAACCTCGCGGTCGGCGCGGGCGGCACCGTCGCGGGCGCGGCGCTCGCGCCGTGGGACGGCGGCACCCTGCTGCGGCGCGGCTGGGAAGGCGTGATCTTCAGCGTCCCGGAGCTCGCCTTCGTGAGCCTGCGACGAGGCACGATCCCGTTCGCGCCGCTCGGCTGGGAATCGGACCTGCGCGAGCGCTGCGTGGCGCCGCGCACCTAGCGCCCCCCCGACGTCGTGGCTCGCGGCGGCGGCGGCGAGGGACCAGGGGCCGAAGGCCCCGTGCCCTCCACATCGGCACCGACCGCCTGGAGGGCCGCGCTCCGTCGCGGCCGCGCGCTCGCGGGGGACGTGGCTGCTGGGCGCAGCCGGCGCCGCGCCCTCCACCCGTGACGCGGTAGGATCGGAGAGCCCATTGCCATCCAACCCACCGCGCACATCGGACCCGAGTTCATGATCCGCCTCTCGCTCGCCTCGCGCACGCTCCTCTCGCCGATCCTCCTCGTCACCGCGTGCGGCGGCTCGAGCGGCGGGTCCTCGACCACCGACCTCGCGCCGAGCGCCGCCTACGCGGCGCGCACCTCGGCCTACCTCGAGCACTGCCTCGACCGCACCGACGCCACCCAGGGCTCGATCTACGCGCAGGCGTGTACGGCATACGCCGGTCAGCGTGACTATCACGTCGAGGAGATCCGCGAGATCCTCGCGGAGCTCGACTCGCGCCACGGCTCGGTGGACTTCCACATCCAGCCGCTGCTCAGGGTCGTCTACTTCGATCGCCGCACGCCGAGCCTCCCCGACGACCTGCGCGCCGACATCGAGAAGACGCTGCTCGGCTTCAAGTACTGGCTCGACGAGCCCGGCTCGGACGACCTGGTGTGGTGGTCGGAGAACCACCAGATCCTCTTCCACACCGCCGAGCTCCTCGCCGGCCAGCTCCTCCCCGACGACACCTTCGGCAACTCGGGGATGACCGGTCGCGATCACGTGGCCCATGCCACCGAGCTCCTCGACCGCTGGCTCGACACCCGCGGCCGCTTCGGGTTCTCCGAGTGGCACTCGAACGTCTACTGGGTCGAGGATCTGGGCGGGCTCGTGAACCTCGCCGAGCTCGCCGAGGACGACGGCATCCGCGTGCGCGCGGCCATGCTCGTCGACTCGATGGCCTTCACCCTCGCGACCAACTCCTACCGCGGCCTCTTCGCCACCACCCACGGCCGCACCTACGACAGCAAGCTGCTCGGCGGCCTCAACGACTCGACGCGCGAGGCCACGTACTTGCTCCTCGGCCTCGCGGCTCCCGGCTCGATCGACGAGCTCGACGCCGGTGACTTCGCCGCCACCGAGCTCGCCACCAGCGAGCGCTACGCGCCGCCCGCGATCCTCGAGGCGATCGCCGCGGAGGCCGAGCCGTCCTTCGAGCATCGCCAACGCGACAACATCACCCTCGAGGAAGGCCCCGGATACGGCATCGGCTACGAGGACCTGCGCGACGTCATGTACTGGTGGGGGCTCACGGGCTACGTGGCACCGCCGGTGGTCGAGGGGAGCTTCGACCTCATCGACACCTACGATCTATGGAACGGTGGCCCGCCATGGGACGGCCTCGGGTTCCTGAAGCCGTTCGTGGGGAGCCCGCTGCTCGAGGAGGTGGCGAGTGCGCTCGCTCCGATGAGCCGCGGACTCGTCCTCGAGAACGCCAACACCTACACGTACCGGACGCCGCACTATCAGCTCTCGGGAGCGCAGGACTGGAAGCCCGGAAGCTGGACCGGCCAGATCCACATCTGGCAGGCGACGCTGGACGCGCAGGCCTACGTCTTCACCACCTACCCGGGCGGCTCCGAGGGGGGCTACGCCGCGGGCGCCTGGACCGGCGGCTTCGTGCCGCGCGCCACCCTCCATCGCAACGTCGGCGTGATCCAGTACCGCCGCCCGAAGATCCCGATCCTCGACCAGGTCCTCTTCAGCGACTTCTCGCACGCGTACTTCCGGCGCGCGTCGTTCGACGAGGTCGCCGAGCGCGATGGCTGGGTGATCGGCCGCAAGGGCTCGAGCTACGTGGCGCTCTACTCGCAGCACCCGACGCGCTGGGCCGAGGACAACGACTTCGAGCTGATCGCCGACGCCAAAGAGAACGTGTGGCTGATCGAGCTCGGCGACGCCGAATCCTCGGGCTCGTTCGCCGACTTCGTGGCGGCGATCACCGCGGCCCGGGTCACGATCGGCGAGAGCGTGGTCTACGACTCGCCGAGCGCGGGCCGCGTCGAGGTGGGCTGGACGGGCCCCATGACGGTCGACGGCACGGCCGTGGACATCGGCCCCTACCCGCGCTGGGAGAATCGCTACGCGACCACGCCGTTCGGCGAGCCGAGAGCGGAGATCGAGCGCGGCGGCGAGAAGCTGATCCTCGACTTCGCGAAGCCCGAGCGGCGCGTCGTCGGCTCCGCTCCGGGATGACGGCGGCGCGCGCGGCCCGACGCGCGGCACTCGCGGCCGCGCTCCACGCCGTCCTCACGTTGGCCGGGTGTCGTGACGGTGGCGGCGGAGACGCCGCGCTCACCGCGCCGTGGGTCCCCGACCGCGGCGACGGTCGCTACGCGAACCCGGTGCTCTTCGCCGACTACTCGGATCCCGACGTGATCCGGGTCGGCGACGACTTCTGGCTCACGGCGTCGAGCTTCAACGTGGTGCCCGGGCTTCCGATCCTCCACTCGCGCGACCTGGTGAGCTGGACGCTCGCGGGGCACGCCCTGCCGCGCTTGCCCTCGCCACGCTTCGACGAGGTCCTTCCCGGCGAGGGCGTGTGGGCGCCGTCGTTGCGGTACCACGACGGCTGGTTCTGGATCTTCTTCGGCGACCCGGACGCCGGGATCTATGACGAAGGCGCGCGACCCGGCCGGCCCGTGGGAGCCGATCCACTTGGTCGCCGCGGCGCAGGGCTGGATCGACCCGTGCCCGTTCTGGGACGACGACGGCCAGGCGTACCTCGTCCACGCGTTCGCGTTCAGCCGCGCAGGCGTCGCCCACCAGCTCACGATCCACCCGATGAGCTCGGATGGCACGCGGCTCCTCGACGACGGCCAGATCGCCTTCGACGGCCACGACTTCGTCGCGCCCTACATCGAGGGCCCGAAGATGATGAAGCGCGACGGCTGGTACTACATCCTGGCGCCGGCGGGCGGCGTGCCCGACGGCTGGCAGCTCGCGCTGCGCGCGCGCTCGCCGCTCGGACCTTACGAGGCGAAGCGCGTGCTCGAGCGCGGCTCGACCCCGATCAACGGTCCGCACCAGGGCGGTCTCGTCGAGCTCGAGAGCGACGAGAGCTGGTTCATGCACTTCCAGGATCGCGGGCCGTACGGGCGCGTCGTCCACCTGGAGCCGGTGACGTGGAGCGACGGCTGGCCGCTCATGGGAGTCGACCTCGACGGCGACGGGGTCGGCGAGCCGGTGAGCGAACACCCCAAGCCGGACGTGGGTGGCGCCGGTCGCGCGCCCGTCGTGGTGCCGGCGACCAGCGACGAGTTCGAGTCACCCGCGCTCGGCCTCCAGTGGCAGTGGCCGGCCAATCCCCGTGACGGGTGGTACTCGCTCGGCGCGCGTCGCGGGCGCCTGCGTCTCGCCGCGCTCGCCGCTCCCGCGGGCGCGCGCAACCTGTGGACGGTACCGAACCTCCTCCTCCAGAAGCTGCCCGCGCCCGCGTTCACCGTGACCGCCGAGCTCGACGGGAGCGGGCTCGCGGTCGGCGACCGCGCGGGGCTGGTGATGATGGGCCAGGCCTACTCGTACGTCGCGATCGAGCGCACGTCTTCGGGCTTCCAGCTCGTGAAGGCGAGCTGCCCGAACGCATCCTCGGGCGGTCACGAGAACGTCGAGGCGGTCGCGCCGAGCGACGGCGCGACGGTGCGGCTGCGCATCGAGGTCGACTCGTACGCGCGCTGCGTCCTCGGCAGCGTCGGCGCGGGCGGCGCGTTCACGGCGCTCGGCGAGCCCTTCGACGCGATCCCGGGCCGCTGGATCGGCGCCAAGGTGGGGCTCTTCGCGCTCGCGAGCGCGGCCCCGGCCGGCGCGCCCGGCGCCGCCGACGACGTGGTTTCGCATCGAGTAGGCGTCGGATAAAACGCCCGCTCCATGCGTTTCCGGCGAGGGCTCTCATGACCTACGTGCTCATCCACGGCGGCGGCTCCAGCGGGCGCTTCTGGCAGAGGCTCGTTCCGCTGCTCGACCGCCGCGCGCTCGCAGTCGACCTGCCGGGACGCGCCGGCAAGCCCGCCGATCTCCCGACGTTGTCGATCGAGGACGAGGTCGAGTCGGTGGCCGAGGACGTGGAGGCCGCGGACCTCGGAGGCCCGCTCGTGATCGTGGCCCACTCGAGCGGCGGGCTCGTCGTGCCCGGTCTCGTCGAGCGCCTCGAGGCGAGCGGAGCGCGCGTCGCGCACATCGTCCTCAACGCCGCGCTCATCCCACCCGAGGGCGGCGCGGGGATCGACTGCATGAAGCCCAAGCACCGCGACGGGCTGGTGTTCGCGGTGCAGGCCGCGCGCGAGAGCGGGAGCTCGATCACGCTGCCGGGCGCTCCCGACGATCCCGAGCAATACCGCACCGTGTACGGCGGCGACCCCCTCGACGACGCAGCGCTCGCGTTCCTCACCGACCCAGCGGTGTCCGTGCCCGACACCGTCCACCACTACTTCCAGCCGGTGTTCTGGTCGAAGGCAGCGCACGTGCCGGTGACGTACGTGCTCACCGAGCGCGACCGCCCCGTCGCGCCCGCGATGCAGGAAGAGATGATCGGTCGATTGCCGGCGGCGCCCGCCGTGGTGCGTATGAGCACCGGCCACGTCCCCGCGGTCACGGCGCCCGCCGAGCTCGCCGCGATCCTGAACGCGATCGCCGCCGGCTGAACGACGCCGCCTCGCCCTCCCGCCGGCCGTTGCGCGCCGGCGCTCCGCGGCCGCCTCGCGCTGGCGAGCTCGGCGGCGGACGGTTACCGTCGAACGCGCCGCTCACCGCCATGACCTTCCGGATCCAGCCCCAGCGCCGCCCCCGCCCCGCGCCGTTCGCGCAGGTCGCGGCGCTGTGGCTGGTGATCGTCAGCACCGCCGCGCTCGCGCCGCGACCCGCGGCGGCGGACGTGTGGCGACCCGCTTCGAGCGCCGCGAGCCGCTGGCAGCTCGGCCGCGTCGACGCCGACCTCGTCGCGTGGTCGGCGGGCGCCTCGACCGCCGCAGCGTGCGAGGCGATGCGCGCGGCGCGCTCGCGCGGCGCGTCCGAGGTCGCCGCCGCGGCGCTCCCTGCCCGCCCTGGTGACATCGCCGTCTCGTGGCTCACCGCCGCCGCGCCGTCCTCGACCGAGCCCACGCGCCTCGTCGCGTCGCGCTGGTCGAGCGCCTCTCCGCGCGCACCTCCGGTCTGATCGCTCGCCGCTCGTCGCGAACGATCTCCCCTCGCACGCCCGCCGTCGCACCGGCGCTCGCCTTCCCGTTCCGGGAGCGATCGCCGCGGCGCCGGGCGCGCGGCACTCCCTCGTCTCACCGGAGGCTCCACCCATGATTCCCCAGGACAACGACGCTCCGCCCACGATTCCCGCTCTCGCCGACGACCGCCCGCCCACCCCCGCGACGCACCTGATCTGGCGGATCGGGGGGCTGCTGATCGGCGCAACCGTCACCGTCGCGCTCTTGGGCGAGCTCGCCAAGCTGCTCGTCGGCGGCGACACGTGAGCGTCACCGCCGGGGACGAGCCCAACACCGCCCCGGCCGCGCCGCGGCTCCGTCCCGACGTGGAGGTTCTCCGCGTCGGGACGGGGTCGTTCCTGATCCGCGATCCGCGCACCGGGCACTCGTTCGCCCTCGGCCCCACCGAGCGCGCGCTGGTGGCGCTGGTGCCGAAGTCCATCACGCCCGGCGAAGTGGCGGCCGCGCTCACGCGCCGCGGCATGGCCGTGACTCCCGAGACGGTGCTCGAGTTCGTCGAGCAGTTGCGGCGCTTCGGCCTCCTCGACGAGCCCGGGGGCGCGAGGAGTCCACCCGCCCTCGAGCCGCGCCCCGAGCCCGACCCCGACCTCCCCGACGCGGACCCGGCGCGCTCCCTCAACACCCTCTTCGACCTCGGTGCAGCCGCGTTCCGCTGGGCCTTCCACCCGGCGAGCGTGGTGATGATCACCGTGCTCGCGGTGACCGGCACCGCGACGATCGTGAACGGCTGGGATCGCTACCTCGGCCAGCTCGACCGCCTCGTCGACGAGCTGCCGATCGTGCTGCTCGCCGCGCTCTCGCTCGCCAAGACCTTCTTCCTCGTCAACCTGCCGCGCGAGGCGGCGATCGGGGTGGCGTGCCGCAAGTTCGGCGGACGCGTGAACGGCTTCCGCGTCCACTGGATCCTGGGGCTCGCGCCCTTCGTCCACTGCGAGATCGGCGAGTCCGCGCTGCGACTACGTGGCCGCGCCCGGTGGACCACGCTCACCGCCGGCCTGTGGTGTCAGACCGCGATCGGCGGGATCGCGGCGATCGGCTGGGGCATGACCAACCCGCGCTCGGACCTGAGCACGGTGTGGCTCCTGATCCTGCCGGCGGTGCTCGCGCACATGGCGCTGCACGCCATGATCTTCCTGCGCTTCGACTGCTATCGGCTGCTGTGCGCGTGGCTCGGCGACTGGCGACTGCGCGAGCGCGCCCTGGCCGAGACCGGCGCCTGGCTGGCGCGGCGCGTGTCGCCCGAGCCGCTCACTCCACGCGAGCGTTTCTGGCTGCGCGCCTACGGACTCGGCTACCACGTCTTCGTGTGGCTCGGCTCGGCGGTGCTGGTGGTCGGCGGGTCGTGGTGGCTCGAGAGTCTCATGGGCCCCAATGGATTGCTCCTCGGCCTCGCGATCGGGGTGTGGGGCTTCCGTGGCGAGATCGTCGCGTGGCTCGGGGCGAGCGCCTCGTGGCGGTGGTTCCGCGCCCGCGTCGGCGCGGGGCCCGCGCGCGCGACCCTCGCGGCGGCGCTCGTGGTGACCGCCGCGGTGGGGCTGGCGTGGCGTCGCCCCCTCGACGGGGCGGGCCGCGCCCAGGTGGTGCCGGCCGAGCAAGCGGGGCTGCGCGCGCGGGTCGACGGCGTCGTCGCGCGCGTCGACGCGGGCCCGGGCGCACGCGTCGTGGCAGGCGACCGCGTGGTGACGCTCGCGAGCGCCGAGCTCGTCCGGGCCCTCGGCGAGAATCGCGCCGCGGTCGAGCGCGAGGGCGCACGGCTCGCCCGCCTGCGCGCCGGCAACCGCGCCGAGGACCTCGCGATCGCCGCCTCGAACGTGTCGCGCGCGCGCAGCCAGCTCGCGCTCACCACCACCGAGGTCGCCCGTGAGGTGCGCCTGGGCGGAGCGCGGGCGTCGACCGCGCGGGCGCTCGACGACGCCCGCCACCAGCGCGACCGCGCCGCCGCCGCGGCGGAGGTGGCGAAGCTGACGTTGGCCCGGGAGCGCGGCGGTGCTCGCGCGGAGGAGATCGCCGCCCAGGAGGCCGAGGTCGAGCGCCTGCAGGCGAGCCTCGAGCGGCTCGAGACGCTCGCGGGCCTGCTGGTGCTGCGGGCGCCGCTCGGCGGCACCGTGGCGAGCGCGATCGTCACCCCCCAGCCCGGCCAGAGCGTGCGCGCGGGGGACCTGATCGCGGTGGTCGAGAGCGACGCGGCGCCGCGGGTCGAGGTCGCGGCCAGCGAGGAGGCGGCGGTGCGCGTCGAGCCCGGGATGGAGGCCGAGGTGCGCCTCGACGCCCTCGACGGACGCGCGCTGCGCGGACGCGTGGTCGCGGTCGCCGCGGCGGCCGAGCCCGAGGGCCGGATCTTCGCGCCGCGCTACCGCACCGCGCGCGCGGTCGAGCGCAGCAGCCGCGCCGCCACCCTGAACGACCCCGCGCGCGTGCGCGTGACCGTGGCGCTCGCGGACACCACACGAGAGCGCCTCGCCGCCGGCCTCAGCGGCGACGCGCGCATCCACACGGCGCCCGACCGCCTCGGCAACGCCCTCGCTCGCGCCGTCCTCGGCTACGTGCGCACCGAGCTGTGGGCGTGGCTACCGTGAGCGCGTGAGGTCGCACGCGCCTCAGCCGAGCCGCACCAGCCGGCCGGGCCGCGCGCCCGTGAGCACGCCGTCGCTCGCGATCACCTCGCCGTTCACGAGCGTCGCCACGTAGCCGCGAGCGCGCGCACCCGAGGCGGCGGCCCGCCGGCAAGTCGTTCTGCATCGCGGGGTGAAGCAGCCGCAGATTCTCGAAGTCGATGACGTTGAGGTCGGCGCGCATCCCGGGCGCGATCACGCCGCGGTCCGTGAGGCCGAGGAAGCGCGCGGTGTCGCCGGCCTGCATCTTCACCACGCGCTCGAGCTCGAGCCGCCCGCGCGCCCGATCGCGTGCCCAGTGCTGGAGCAGGAAGGTCGGGAAGCTCGCGTCGCACACGGTGCCGACGTGGGCGCCGCCGTCGCTGAGCCCGGGGATCGCGAGCGGGTGGTTCAGCATCTCGTGGATCACGTCGAGGTTCATGCCGGTGTAGTTGTAGACCGGGAAGTAGAGCAGCGCGCGCCCGTCGTCCTCGAGGAGCGCGTCGTAGATGACCGACAGCACCGGGGCACCGTCGCGCATCGCCTCGACGCCCAGGCTCGCCTCGGCGCGCGGCTCGTAGTCCGGGTCCCGGCCGAGGCGGAAGAGCCGCATCGCCACCATGTCGACGTTGGCGAGGAAGAAGTCGGCGAGCGGCGGGAGCGGGCTGCCGTCGCCCGCCACCGGCGACGGGGTCTCGCGGATCATGCGCGCCTTGAGCTCGGGGTCGCGCAGCCGCCGCACGCGCTCCGCGAGCGGCAGGTGGCTGAGCGCCTTGTAGCTCGGGAAGCCCATGAGCGGGTGGAACGTCGCCTCGAGCCCGGAGCATCACGCCGATGCCGCGGGCGCCGACCTGGCAGCGCACGTCGAACCCGCGCGCGACAGCGCTCGGCGCGCTCCAGGATCCAGCGCCACTGCTCGGGCGAGTGGTCGCGCTGCATGGTCGAGACGCTCATCGCGTGACCGCCCGACGCGGCGACCATCTCCTCGAGCAGGTCGAACTCCGGGTGGAAGCGCTCGTCGCCGGTCAGGATGTCGAAGTCGCTCACCGCCTGGAGCACGCCGTGGCGAAGTCCCACGAACGCCGCGGCGATCCCGGCGAGCTCGCGCCCTGCGGCCTCGGAGGCGGGCGTGGCCTCGCCGCGCGCGCTGCGGTGGTTGTCGCTGCGGCCGGTGCTGAAGCCGGCGGCGCCGGCGAGCAGCGCCTCGCGCAGCACCTCGCGCATGCGCGCGACGTCCTCCTCGGTGGCGCTCTCGGTGGCGAGGGCGCGCTCGCCCATCACGAACACCCGGAGCGCATCGTGGGGGACCTGGCACACGAAGTCGATCGCGTGGGGCATGCGATCGAGCGCCTCCATGTATTCGGGGAAGCTGCGCCAGCCCCAGCGAATCCCCTCGGAGAGGGCGCTGCCTGGGATGTCCTCGACGCCCTCCATCAGCTCCACCAGGCGCTGGCGGTCGTGGGGCTCGACCGGCGCGAAGCCGACGCCGCAGTTCCCCATCGCGACGGTGGTGACGCCGTGGATCGACGACGGTGCGAGCTCTTCATCCCACGACACCTGGCCGTCGTAGTGGGTGTGGATGTCGACCCACCCGGGCGTGACGAGCGCGCCGCGCGCGTCCAGCGTGCGAGCCGCGGGCTCCGGACACTCACCCACCGCCACCACGCGCCCGTCGCGCACCGCGACGTCGCCGTCGAAGCGTTGCCCGCCGCTTCCGTCCACGACGGTGCCACCCACGATCTTGAGGTCGTACATGTCGGGATCTCCCTCGCCGGCGCCGTCTCGGGGCGCGCGCCGCGCAACCGTCGATTTGTAGCACGGCCCGCGCGACTTGCGGCACGCCGGGGAGCGCGGCCTATGATTCCGCGGTCGCACGCGGCATCGCCCGCGCGCCCTTCCCCACACGAGGTCCACGATGGTCACGACGTCCCCGCGGCTCGCGCTCGCGTTCGCGTTCGGCCTCCTCGCCAGCGGCTGCACCGCGCCCGAGCGCGGGAGCTGGTGGTACCGGCACCCCGGCGCGGGCGACTCCCACGGCATCGAGGAGGTCTTCCAGGGCACCGGCGCGCTCACCCCCACCGGCGTCGCGGACGCCGCCGTGACGTGCGGCCTCACCCGTGTCTACGGCTCGTACGGTCCGATGACCGGCTCTCCGTCGGCGAGCCAGGTGGCGGCCTTCAACGTCGAGCTGCACGACCGCGGCGTCCGCTCGAGCTACCTCTTCTCCGACTCGAGCTACCTGACCAACCCGAGCTCGCTCTACGCCGCGGTCACCGATCGGGTGGTGAACTTCAATGCCGCTCGCCGCAACGTCGACGAGCACTTCGACGCGGTCCACCTCGACGTCGAGCCGGTCGACTACCCGGCGTGCAAGCAGGCCACCCTCGACCCCGCCGCGTGCCTCGACGTAGTGGTCGCGTGGCGTTTCCTGGTCGCCGACGTGCGCGAGATCCTGGCGGGCGCCGAGCCACCCATCGAGCTGGAGGTCGACATGCACGAGTGGCTCGACGTGACTCCCGGCGGCCGCGTCGGCTGGCCCGCCGACCCCACCCCCGAGACCGCGCGCGACGACTTCTTCGCCGGGCTCGACGTCTACCCGCAGCGCTTCACGGTCATGACCTACGACCACACCGACCCCGCCGACGTGTGGAACGCGCTCTCCTACGAGGACGCGCACCTCACCAAGGAGGTCCGCGCCGGGCCTCAACTTCGACGCCACGTCGAGCTTCCCCGACGTGCCGAGCCTGCTCGCGGGCGCCACCGTGTTCGAAGCAACCCACGGGCTCGACACCGACCTCCACGACCTCAACCAGATCCTCGCCGCGGGCGGGTGCTGAGATGCCTTCCCGCGCGTGCAGCCGAGCGCTGCTCGCGCTGGCCGTCTCCATCGCCCTCGGCTGCGCGAGCGCGTCCGCGCCGCGGGCGAGAGGCGGGGATGCGGGCGGCGCCGGCGGGCCGCTCACCGCGATCGTCGGCGCCACCGCGATCCACCCCGAGCGTGACGGCGCCGACGCCGTGGCCCCCGACACCACCGTGTTGATCGCCGGCAGCCGGATCACCGCCGTCGGCCCGGCGCGGACGATCGGGATCCCGCCCGGCGCCACGGTGATCGACGCCCACGGCAAGTGGCTGATTCCCGGGCTGATCGACGGCCACGTCCACTTCTTCCAGTCGTGGAACCTCTACACGCGCCCGGACGTGGTCGATCTCGGCGCGCGGGTCCCGTACGCTAAAGAGGACGCCCGCAACCGCGCGCGCCTGGCGGCGACCTTCGCGGTGTGGCTCGCGAGCGGCGTGACCGGCGTGGTCGACGTCGGCGGGCCGATGTGGAACTTCGAGGTCCGCGACGCGGCGCGCGCCGCCGCCTGGGCGCCGCTGGTGAAGGTCGCGGGACCGCTGATCTCGATGATCGATCGCAAGGCGCTCGACCTCGGCGACCCGCCGATCATCCGCGCCGCCTCGATCGCCGAGGCGCGAGCGCTGGTGGCGCGCCAGCTCGCGCGCGAGCCCGACTACGTGAAGGTGTGGTTCATCCACCAGCCCGGCGACGACCTCGCGGCGCAAGAGGCGATCGTGAAGGCGACCGGCGACGCCGCCCACGCGGCGGGAGTACCGCTCGCGGTCCACGCCACCGAGCTCGAGACCGCGAAGAGTGCGCTGCGTGCGGCGCCCCGACACTCGTGCACTCGGTCGAGGACGCGCCGGTCGACGCCGAGTTCCTGGCGCTCGCCAAGCGCAACGGCGCGCTCTACTGCCCTGACGCTCTTCGTCGGCGAGGCTGCGAACTGGCCCTCTCGAACCGCTGGCGCCCTCGGAGGCGGAGACGCGCCTCGCCGACCCCCAGGTGCTCGCCGCGATGCGCGACCTCGACGGGCTGCGCCCGACCAGCTTCCACCGCGGATCGCCAAGGTACGTCGCGCGCGCCGCCGATCGCCGTGCCCCAGGTGCCCTCGACCTGCACGGTGGAACGCCGGGATCCCGGTGGTGATGGGGACCGACGCCGGCAACATCGGCACCCTCCACGGGCGCGGCGGTGTTCCGCGAGCTGGCGCTCATGGAAGAGGCCGGGCTGACGCGCCTCGAGGTGCTGCGCGCGGCCACCACCCACGGCGCCAAGGCGCTGCGCATGGAGGGCCAGGTCGGCGCGATCGCCCAGGGCCAGCTCGCCAACCTGGTGATCCTCGACGGCGACCCGCTCGCCGACCTCGGCAACCTGAGCCGCGCGGCCTGGGTGGTGCGGGACGGCCGCGCGGCGCGCCCACAGGCCCTGCTGGCACCCTGGCGATGAGGATTCGCCCTGAATCGCGGCGAAAATCGATCAATTTGCTAGTGAATTGTAGCAATTTTTGCTAGTCGTTACCAGCGAAATTTCCTAGCGATCGCTAGCAGACCGGCGGCCGACGGGGCGGCCGCGCTCCAGCGCGGACTCGGCCGTCGCAAGCCCGTCGCCCTCGATCGATCGGCGGGAGCGGCGGCGCGACTACCGCGCGCGGTCGAGGCCGACCTGGGCGAGGAGGCGCTTCGCGTCTTCGTCGAGCGCGGGCAGCGACTCGCGGATCTCGCGCGCGTGCGCCACGTCCCAGGTGGTACCCCGCGCCCGGGCTGCGGCGTCCACGGCGCCACCCTCGGCCAGCCGCTCGCGCCACGCCGCGTGATGCACCTGTCCGTACTCGTCGAGAGCATCGAGTCCGCGGCGCCCGCCAGCGATGTCCGCGATCCGCCCCGCCAGGTCGACCGCCTCCGCGATGCCCGCGTTCATGCTCTGCACACCGAATGGGAACGCGAGGTGCGCGGCGTCGCCGGCGAGCCACACCCGTCCACGGCCGAGCGCGCGTGCGAGCGCGCGCTCGAAGCGCACCGCCACCGACCACCTGAGCTCGCCCTCGGGCACCTCCGCCCACGGCATGCGCTCGGCCACCAGCTCGCGCAGCCGCTCCTCGTCGAGTGCCCGCGTCACCCACGGCACGAACGCCGGCAGCCGGCTCTTGCGGCGCGCGCTGGTGGGCGCGTCCTCGTCGTCGAGCTCGAAGCTCAGCCGGCAGCGTCCCTCGGGGAGGGGCCACCACGCGTTGCGCGTACCGCCCGCGATCGTGATGCGCAGCTCGTCCGCGGGCTCGGGCGGCGCCACCACCTCGAAGGTCGCGAAGATGCCAGGCGCGCCGAGCCGCTCGCACTCGACTCCCCAGCAGCCGCCGCACCAGCGAGCCGTGGCCGTCCGCGCCGATCACGAACGAGACGTCGCGCTCCCAGCTCTTCCCCACCACCCACGCGGCGCTCGTGGAGCCGCGCGCCGCCGGGTCGAGATCGAGACGGTCGATCGCGCACGGCACCGTCAAGCCACCGGCGTCCTCGGCGTCGAGGCGGCTCATGCGGTGGCGATAGCGCAGGCTCCGCCCGCGCGCTCGGGGGCGATCAGGACCTCCTCGAGGCGGCTCTGCGGCAGGACCAGCACGAACGGGAAGGCACCCCCGAGCGCCGAGACCGCGAGCTCGAGGCGCCGCTCGCTGCGGTCGTAGAACGCGATCCGATCGACCGCGAGACCGTGCTCGAGGAGCTCGCCCGCGACGCCGAGCTCGTCGAGGAGGCGAAGCGTGGCCGGATGGAGGGCGAGCGCGTAGCTCAGCCCGGCGCGGACGTCGGCCTCGTCGATCACCTCGACGGCGAGCCCGCCGC
The DNA here is from genome assembly GCA_016713535.1 of Deltaproteobacteria bacterium. Taxonomy (GTDB): domain Bacteria; phylum JADJOY01; class JADJOY01; order JADJOY01; family JADJOY01; genus JADJOY01. Next base: position 4,894 of record JADJOY010000029.1, on the reverse strand, counting down.
GGCGCGCCAGCGCCAGCGCCGCCGTGAGGCCGACGGGCCCCGCGCCGCACACCAGCACGTCGATGTGGCGCTCGAGGCTCATCACGCGCGAGGGCGGTCCGGGGTCGACGAGAGCCGGTGCGCTGCGGCGCATCGGCGCGCCTCGGCCGCTGCCGATGAAATACACGCCGGACGCCGGCGCGCGAAAGAGCGCCGGCGCGGCTCAGGCGCGCAGACGCGCGCACAGCGCGGCGGCGGCGCCCGCGAGCTTCTCGGGGGACTCGAGCCCGGCGAAGTTCTTGTCGCCGAACATCGCCGGAAGCTGCTTGCGGGCGCGCGGGTCGACCGCGAACGCGAACACGTCGACACCGGCGCAGCGCGCCTCGCGGATCGCCTGGCGCACGTCGCGCTCGCCGTGGCGGCCTTCGTAGCGGTCGGTGTCGGTGGGCTTACCGTCGGTCAGCAAGAGCAGGAGCTTGCGTCTCGCGGCGCAGCGGCCGAGGAGCTCGGCGCCGTGGCGCAGCGCCGGACCGACGCGCGTGTACCCGCCCGGCTCGAGGGTGGCGAGGCGCGCGTAGCCGCGGCGCCAGTCCTCGGTGAAGCCCTTGAGCGCCACGAAGCGGCAGTCGTCGTGCGAGTAGCTCATGAACGCGGCGAGGCCGAGCTCGTCGACCCAGCCGTCGAGCGCCACCGACATCACCACGGCGGCGTCACGCTCGGTGTCGAGGACGCGACGGTCACGCACCCAGCCGTCGGTCGACATGCTGGCATCGAGGAGCACCAGCACCGCGAGCTCGTGGCCGCGGCGCCGGCGTGACACGTAGAGGCGATCGGGGCCCCTCGAAGCCGGCGCGGATCGACGCCCTCGCGTTCCACCACCGCGTCGATGTCCACCTCCGGGGCCGTCGGGCTGGCGGGTGCGCCAGCGCATCGCGGTCTCGAGGCGGGCCATCTCCCGGCGCACGTGCTCGATGGCGCGGCGTTGCTCGTGGACCACCCGCGCGCGCAGCGCGGCGCCGGCGTTCGGGCTCACCGCGGGCACCTCGACGCCGAGGCGGCAGTAGCGCGGCAGATAGCGGCGCCGGACGCCATCCCACTCGTCGTAGCGAAGGCCGCCCGCCTCGCCGGTACCGGAGGCGTCGCTGGCGGACCCGAGGAAGAGCGCGTCGGCCTGATACACGGACTGCGTGGACGTCGCCGAAAGGACCACGTGGTCGAGGTCGAGCTCCTCGAGCGCCGCATGGTGCGCGTCGAGCTCGTCGGCGCCGTCGGCGCGCTTGCTGCCGCCCTGGTAGTCCTCGGCGGTGTGGACCTTCTCGAAGCTGTGGGTGAACGGGTTCTCTTGCCTCCTCGCGAGTGTCGAGCGTGGCGCGGCGTGGCGGGTTGCGCGGTCGCGAGCGGCGCTCGGTGGCGTCACGCCCGGGCGAGCCGCCGCGCGGCTCGAGGGCGCCGGGAACGGCGCGGGCCTCGGGGCGGGTGAGCAGGCGGCCCCACAGCGTGGCGGCGTCGCCGGAGAGCCCCGCGCGGGCTTCGCCCCAGCCGGGAGCTCGGCGGCGAGCGCCGCCTCCAGCGCCGGCGCCACCGCGCGCAGCTCCGCCTCGCCGTCGGCGTCGGCCACCAGCCCACGCCGCACCACCAGGCCGCCGAACGCCGCGCGCAGCAGATAGATGCGCTCGTTCGTCTCCCGGGTCTCGGCGAGCGCGATCTCGGACGGCACCAGGATCAGGCCGCCTCCCGCGCCGCCGGACCCGGGCCCGATCGCGAGCTCGACCGCATCGCCGGCCACCGCGGACGCGACCACGCGCAGCCGCGCCAGGAGCGGCTCGGCGAGCGCGCGGCGTCGCACGCGCTCGGGATCGGGCCGCCCGCGCCAGCCGCGCACGCGATCCGAGACCCAGCCGAAGAGTGCCTCGTCGAAGGACATGGTCACCTCGGCGGGCTCGCGCCCGCCGCTATCCCCGTTGCGCGCGCCTGGAGCACGGTCGCTCCGTCGACGGCCACGGCGATTCAGAACGCCAGGCTCACCAGGTCGCGCAGCGCGCGCACCGTGTCGGGATCGTCGGTGAGCGGCTGCACCACCGCCACGTCGCACGCGGTGCGCGCCGGCAGCCCCGAGCGGATCAGCCGCGCGGCGGCCACCAAGAGCCGCGTCGAGACGGTCTCGGGCAGCGCCAGCTCGTCGAGGGTCCGAACCTTGCGCGCCAGCGCCACCAGCCGCTTGGCGGCGCCGTTCTCGCAGCCCGCCTCCACGCGCACCACCTCCTCCTCGACGGCGGCCGGCGGGTAGTCCATCGCGATGCCGACGAAGCGCTGGCGGGTCGACGGCTTCAGGTCCTTGAGCCCCTTGCGGTAGCCGGGGTTGAAGCTGACCACGAGCTGGAAGCCGGCGGGTGCCACGAGGCGCTCGTCGCGGCGATCGATCAGGAGCTCGCGGCGGTGATCGGCGAGCGGGTGCAGCACCACGATCACGTCCTCGCGCGCCTCCGCGACCTCGTCGAGATAGAGCATCGCCCCGCTCGCGCACGGCGCGCGTCACGGGGCCGTCCTGCCAGATCGTGTCGCCGCCCTTCACCAGCCAGCGGCCCAGCAGGTCCGCGGCGCTGGTCTCGTCGTTGCACGCGACCGAGACCAGCGCGCGACCCAGCTCGTGCGCCACCGCCTCCACGAGCCGCGACTTGCCGCACCCGGTCGGCCCCTTGAGCAGCACCGGCAAGCCGGCACGGCACGCGCTGCGGAAGGTGTCGACCTCGTCGCCGACCGCCCGGTACCACGGCGCGGCCGGCGACCCGTTGGCGGGAGTGTCACGCATGGCTCGGCACCGCGCGGACCGACGTCCGCGAGGGCTCCTCGATCTCGTCCTCACCGTGCGCTGGCATCACGCGGCCCACCGGCAGCCCGCTGCGGATGAACGTCCACACGAACGCGGTGACGCCGAGGGTGAAGAGCGACGCCGCGAGGATCAGGCCCACGAAGTGGACGCGGATCTCGTCCTGCACCGCCATGAAGTCCATGCCGGCGCGGCGCTCGAGCGTGACCTGCACCACGCCCGCGACCGCGAACGCGAGCGTCATCGCGATCATGCCGATGTTCGAGGTCCAGAACGCGAACACCGAGGCCGGCGAGTCGACCAGATCGCGGCCCGTGAGCAGCGGCAGGCTGTATGCGATCATCGCCAGCACCAGCATCGCGTACGCGCCCCAGAACGCCATGTGCCCGTGCATCGCCGTGACCAGCGTGCCGTGGGTGTAGAGGTTCACCTGCGGCAACGTGTGCGCGAAGCCCAGGAAGCCGGCGCCGACGAAGCTCATCACTGCGCAGCCGACGCTCCACTACAGCGCGACCCGGTTGGTCTGCGAACGCCCGCCGCGCTTGGCCATGGCGATGGCGTAGAGCGCCATCCCCAGGAACGCGAGCGGCTCGAGCGCCGAGAAGATCCCGCCCACCATGAGCCAGTACTTCGGCGTGCCGATCCAGTAGTAGTGGTGGCCGGTGCCGAGCACGCCGGAGAGGAAGGTGAAGCCGACGATCACGTAGAGCCACTTCTCGACCAGCTCGCGATCGACGCCGGTGAGCTTGATCAGCAGGTAGCATAGGATGCCGCCCATGATCAGCTCCCACACGCCCTCCACCCACAGGTGCACCACCCACCATCGCCAGTAGCTATCGACGGTCTGGTTGCGCGTGGGGATCATGCCCGGCAGGTAGAGCAGCGCCGCCATCAGGAGCCCGAAGAAGAGCACCAGGCTGGTGGTGGTGAAGCGCTTCCCGTTCCACACCGTGAGCCCGATGTTGGCGATGAAGAGCAGCACGTCCACCACCACCAGGTAGTCGAGCGGGCGCGGGATCTCGAGGAACTTGCGGCCCTCCCACCAGCCGAAGTGGAAGCCGACGATCGCCGTCACGCCGACCGCCACGAACGCCCCGAGCTGCACGTACGCGAGCTTGGGCCACATCAGCTCGCGGCCGGACTCGTCCGGGATGATGAAGTACGCGGCGCCCATGAACCCGCTCAGGAGCCACATCACCAGGAGGTTGGTGTGGACCGCGCGCGCCGCGTTGAAGGGGACGATCGCGTGCAGTCCGTCGAAGCCCACGTGGGCGAACGCCATGATGAAGCCGTACACGAGCTGCAAGTCCGAACAGCAGCATGCTGGTGGCGAAGAACCACCAGGCGACCCGTTGCGATTGGAATTTCATCGACTCAGCCTTTCTGGGTGGAGAGGAAGCCGACCAGCTCGTCGATCTGCGCCTCGGTGAGGGGGAGCCGCGGCATCTTGGTGTCGGGCTTGATGCCGGGCGGATCCGAGATCCAGCGCTTCAGGTAGTCCGCGTCGCGGCGGTTCGCGACACCGTCGAGCGCGGGCCCGACCTTGCCTCCCGCGCCGCCCAGCGAGTGGCACGCTGACGCAGATCTGGTTGAACACCAGCGGTCGGCTGGCGGTCGCCGCGCTGGCCACCGCGGGCACCACGCCGAGGGCGAGTTCGGCTTGGCGGGAAAGCCGTTGAGGTCGACCGTGCCGACCCACTTCAAGGAACGCGACCAGCGCGTCGATGTCCTCCCCCGAGAAGTGGTAGTTGGTCATCTTGCGCTGCCCGGGAACATCTTCTCCGGGTCGGCGAGCTGCGCGCGGATGAAAGCCTCGCCGCGCCGCTCGTACACCTGGTGAGCTCGGGCGCGTAGTAGGCGCCCCTCGCCGAAGAGCGTGTGGCAGCCCATGCAGTTGCTGGACTCCCAGGAGGTGCTTGCCCTCGACCACGTGCGGAGTGATCTGGTCGGCGTGGGTCTGCGCGGGGATCTGCGGAAGGTGTCCGCCGTGAGCCCGAGGAAGGCGATCGCGCAGAGCCCCGTCCCCACGAAGAAGAAGGTGCGCGCTTGCGACTTGGTGAGCATGCGAGGTCCTCGCTGGCTGACGAG
>JADJOY010000028.1 GCA_016713535.1 Deltaproteobacteria bacterium | reverse complement strand
CTGGTCGAGCGCTCGAAGCGCGGCCGGCTCAAGGTCTACCTGGGCTTCGCCGCCGGGGTGGGCAAGACGTACCGGATGCTGGAGGAGGCGCACGCACTCAAGAAGCGTGGCGTGGACGTGGTCGTGGGGCTCGTCGAGACCCACGGGCGCGCCGAGACCGCGGCGCTCGTCAGCGACCTCGAGTGCGTGCCGCGCCGCCGCATCGAGTACCGCGGCGTGGTCATCGAGGAGATGGACCTCGAGTCGATCCTCGCGCGCCAGCCGCAGCTCACGATCGTCGACGAGGTGGCGCACACCAACGCGCCGGGAAGCACCCACCTGCGCCGCCACCAGGACATCGAGTCGTTGCTCGAGGCGGGCATCAACGTCATCTGTGCCTTCAACGTCCAGCACCTCGAGTCCCTCAACGATCTCGTGGAGCGCGCCACCGGCGTCACGATCCACGAGACCGTGCCCGACACGTTCCTCAAGTTCGCCGATCAGGTCGTGACCGTGGACCTCGCGGTCGAGGACCTCCTCGAGCGCCTCAGGGCCGGAAAGATCTACGCCGGTGACAAGATCGACTGGGCGCTCTCGCACTTCTTCAAGGACTCGAACCTCGCCACGCTGCGGGAGCTGGTGCTGCGCGAGGTCGCCGAGAGCGTCGAGCGCGCCGCCGCGCCCAACCCGGCGAACGGCGGCCGTCCCGGGCCGCGTCCCGGCGCGGCGCGCGTGATGGTATGTGTCGCGTCGGCGTCACCGCGCGCGCGCGAGCTGCTCCGGCGCGGATCGCGGATGGCGGGTCGGCTCAACTCGGACTGGTACATGGTCTACGTGGAGACGCCGGGTGAAGATCCGCTACGGATCGACGCCACGGCGCAGCGCCAGCTCCACGACTCGATCGCGCTGGCACGCGAGCTGGGCGCCGAGGTGGTCAAGCTCAAGGCCCACGATCCCGCCGCTGCGGTGCTCGACTTCGCCCGCACCCACAACGTCAGCGACATCGTGGTCGGCCGCCCTTCGCCCAAGTGGCTGAGCCGGGTGCGGCGTCGCGACGTGGTGCGGCGCCTCCTGGAAGAGGCCGAGGGTTTCGACCTACACGTCGTGTCGGCGGAGTCCGACCGGAGCGAGCGGTGAGCCTGCGCACCAAGCTGCTGCTCGCGCAGATCCCGCTCGGTCTCGCGCTCGCCGCCGTCGGCGGGATGTCCGTGTACACGGTCGACGCGCTGGGCCAGAGCTCCCAGGCCATCCTGGCCGACAACTACCGCAGCGTGCTCGCCGCGCAGCGCATGAAGGAGTCGATCGAGCGCCTCGACAGCGCGGCCTTGTTTCTCGTGGCCGGCGAGCGCGAGAGGGCGCTCGAGCAAGCTCACAAGAACCGCCCGCGTTTCGAGGAGGCGCTCGCCGTCGAGGAGCGGGACATCACCGAGGAGGGCGAGCATACGGCGGCGCTTCGCTTGCGCCAGGGCTGGGCGGCCTACCAACGGGTATTCGACCGCTTCGTCGACGCGGCACCCGAGGGGAACCTGGCGTCGCTCTATTTCACCGACCTCGAGCCGGCCTTCGACGCGGTGAAGCGCGACGCCGAGACGATTCTGAACCTCAATCAGGATGCGATGCTGCACAAGAGCGACGCGGCCTTCGCCGACGCCACGCAGATGAACCAGGTGATGAGCTTGGTCTCGCTGGTGGCGCTCGTCGCGGGATTCGGGGCGTCGACGGTGCTGACCTCACGGCTGCTGAGGCCGCTCGACGGCCTGGCCAACGCTGCGCGTCGGCTCGGCGACGGCGACACCGAGGTGCGCGCGCCGGTTCACACCGATGACGAGATCGGCGCGCTGGGCCGCGAGTTCAACGAGATGGCCGAGCGCGTGAGCCAGTACCGTCAGAGCACGCTCGGCGACTTGCTGCAGGCCCAGGAGACCTCGCAGGCCGCGATCGACAGTCTGCCCGACGCGGTGGTGGTGTTCGATGCTCAGCGCAACGTGACCACGCTCAACGAGGCCGCCGAGAAGCTCCTCGACGCGTGGCACGTCCCGCCGGGCGAGAGTCCGCTGGTGCGCGCGGCGCCCGAGGTGCGCGCGCTCTGCGAGCGCGTCGTCGACCACGTGCTCGGCGGGCGTGGATCCTACGTGCCGCGCGGCTTCGAGGAGGCGGTGCGCGCCCGGCGGTGCGGCGGGCGACGCCTACCTGATGGTGCGGGCGAGCCCGCTCTACGTGAACGGCGCCGTCGGTGGTGTCACGGTGATCCTCCAGGACGTGACTCGACTCAGGCGTTTCGACGAACTGAGAAACGACCTGGTCGCGACGGTCGCCCACGAGTTCCGGACACCGCTCACCTCGCTGCGCATGGCGATCCACCTGTGCCTGGAGGGCGCCGCCGGTCCGGTGACGGCCAAGCAAGCCGAGCTGCTCCACGCGGGGCGCGACGACTGCGAGCGCCTGCAGCGGATCGTCGACGATCTCCTCGACCTGGCGCGTCTACAGTCGGGGAAGGTCGATCTGGCGCGCCGACCGATGACGCCGGGCTCGCTCGTCGGCGAGGCGCGCGAGGCGCACGTGGCGGAGGCACGACAGCGCGGCGTGGAGCTGGCCAACGAGCTGATCGTCGACTTGCCGGCCGTGCTCGCGGACCCCGAGCGTATCGAGCTCGTTCTCTCGAACCTCATCACGAATGCGCTACGGTTCACGCCGAGCGGCGAGCGTGTCGAGCTCGGTGCGCACCTCGGCGATGGCGGCACGATCCGCTTCGAGGTCCGCGACCACGGCCCCGGCGTCGCGGCCGAGCTGCGCGAGCGGATCTTCGATCGGTTCTTCCGCGCTCCCGGGGCGCCCGCCGGCGGCTCGGGGCTCGGCCTCTCGATCGCAAAGGAGATCGTCGAGGCCCACGGCGGCCAGATCGGCGTCGAGGACGCCGAGGGCGGCGGTGCGTGCTTCTGGTTCACGCTGCCGATCGACGGGACCGGATCAGCCTGAGACCGGAAGCAGGAAGCGGACCGTGGTTCCCCTCCCGACCGCGCTCTCGACCTCGATCATGCCCTGGTGAGAGCGGACGATCCCGAACACCGCCGGCAGCCCGAGCCCGCGACCCAGGAACTTGGTGGTGAAGAACGGGTCGAAGAGCCGGGCCTTGCTGTCGTCGGGGATGCCGCAGCCGGTGTCCGCGATCTCTCCGAACACGTACTCGCCGGCGGGCAGCCGGCGCCGGCCGAACTCGTCGGGGACGACGATCGCGTCGCGCTCGACCACGCCGGTGCGGATCGTGATGGAGCCGGGGCGGTCGCCGAGCGCCTCGGCCGCGTTGAGGACCAGGTTGATCACCACCTGTTGAATCTGCGTGCGGTCGGCCAGCACCTTCGGGAGCCCGGGGGCCAGGTCGTATCGAACCACGCAGCTCGCCGGGACCGACACGGCCACGCGCGCCCGCATGCCCTCGACGAGCTTCGACAGATCGACCTCCTCGACGGCGAAACGGCCCTTGCCGGCGTAGGCGAGGAGCTGCGCCGTGAGCTCGGACACCCGCTGGGCGGCGGCCATGGCGTCCTCGACGTAGGTGCGGGTGGGCGAGGTGCGCGGGAGCTGGAGCTGGGCGAGCTCGCAGTTGCCGAGCACCGCCGTGAGCAGGTTGTTGAACTGGTGCGCGATGCCTCCCGCCATGACGCCGAGGCTCTCGAGCTTCTGTGCTTGACGGAGCTCGGTCTCGAGCCGCGCGTGGTACTCCTCGGCGAGCTTGCGGGCGGTGATGTCCTCGCTGAAGATCACGATCCCGCCGATCGCGCCGCGGGCGTCGCGCCACGGGTGGATCTCCCACCGCAGCCATTGCGCCGAACCATCCGCCCGCTCGAAGCGATCCTCATCCGAGCGCTCGATGGCCCCGGCGAGGCAACGACGGTGGACCTCCCGCCATCGCTCGGGGATGTCCGGGAACACGTCGTAGTGGCTGAGGCCGCGCAGCTCGCGCTCGCCGAGACCGTAGTGCGACTGCCACCCACGGCTGGCCGCCACGTAGCGCATGTCGCGGTCGAGCATCGCGATCGACACGGGCGCCTGCTCGACGAAGGCCGCGAGCTGCTCCTCGCGTTCGCGGAGCGCATTCTCCGCGAGCTTGCGGGCCGTGATGTCCTCGGCGAAGACGACCAGGCCGCCGACGTCTCCGCTCGAGTCGTGCCACGGCCTGAGCTCCCAGCGGAGCCAGAGCACCGAGCCGTCGGCGCGCTCGAAGCGATCCTCCTCGGCGATCTCGACCGCGCCCGCGAGGCAGCGGCGGTGGACCTCCCGCCAGCGCTCGGGCACGTCGGGAAGGACCTCGTACATGGTCTTGCCGATCAGCTCGCGCCCGTCGTACTCGGGGGCGGAAAGCCAGTGGCGGCTCGCGGCCAGGTAGCGCATGTCGCGATCGAACATCGCGATCGACACCGGCGCGTGCTCGATGAAGAGCGCGAGCTGGTGCTCGCGCTCGCGCAGCGCCGCCTCGGCGAGCTTGCGGCGGTGGATGTCGCGGCTGACCGTGGCGTAGCCGACGGCCGCACCCGCCGCGTCGCGGAGGACGAAGACGTTGTAGAGCATCCAGATCGCTTCGCCGGTGACGAAGTGGCGGAAGCGGATCTCGACCTCGCCGGCACCCTCGGCGAGCACGCGCGGGAAGAACTCGTCGGTGATGTAGGCCTGGTCCTCGGCGAAGAAGAAGTCCTGGACCTGGGCCGCGCGGGCCGCCTCCAGCGACGGCAACCCGACCAGGCGCTGGCCCGCGGAGTTGACGTAGAAGGGTTTGAACTCGGCGTCGCACATGCCGATGAACTCGACGCTGGCGTCGGCGAGCAGCCGGAAGAGGAGGTCGTGCGAGATGGGTGCGCCGGGCATCGGGTCGCGCGGGGGACGGCGAGTCACTCGTCGAGCTTCTTGCGCTTGCGGTAGAGGGTGGAGGGATCCACGCCCAGCACGCGGGCGGCTTCGTCGAGGGAGTGGGCGCGGTGGAGGACGCGGGTGAGGTGCTCGCGCTCGATCTCGTCGAGGGTGAAGTCGCCGCCGAGCGTGGGAACGCGGGGATCGGGCGCCGCGCCGCCGATGCGCTCGGGCAGCGCCTCGACACCGATGGTGGTGGCGGGCCACAGGATCGTGGCGCGTTCCATCGCGTTGCGGAGCTCGCGGAGGTTGCCGGGCCACGGATAGGCGGCGAGCGCCGCGACCGCGGCGTTCGTGAGCGAGGGCGCGGCGCGCCCCGAGGCGCGCGCGAAGAAGCGCAGGAAGCGCTCCGCGAGGACCGGGATGTCCTCGGCGCGCTCGCGCAGCGACGGGATGCGGATCTCGATGACGTTGAGCCTGAACAGCAGGTCCTCGCGGAAGTGGCCAGCGCGTACGTCCGCCTCGAGGTCGCGGTTGGTGGCCGCCACCACCCGTACGTCGGCGCGACGGGTGACGCTCTCGCCGACACGCTCGAACTGCTTGGTCTGCAGGAACCTGAGCAGCTTGGCCTGCAGGTTGGGGGAGATCTCGCCGATCTCGTCGAGGAAGAGCGTGCCGCCCTCGGCGGCCTCGACGCGCCCGACCTGATCGCGGACCGCGCCGGTGAACGCGCCCTTGGCGTGGCCGAAGAGCTCGCTGGCGAGGAGCTCGTCGGTGAGGGTGGGGCAGTTGACCGTCACGAACGGGCGCGCGCGCCGCGCGCTCTGCTCGTGGAGGGCGAGCGCGAGCACTCCCTTGCCGGTGCCGCTCTCGCCGCGCAGCAGCACCGCCGCGTCCGCCGAGGCCGCGCGGCGGACGAGCTCGAGGGCGGCGCGCATCGCCGGCGCCCGGGTCTCGAGGTCGACCTCCGGGACCTCGCGCGCGAGCGCGGCCTCGAGGGCCGACACGCGGCCTTCGAGGGCGCGGCGCTCGGCGGACTGCCGCACCACGAGCCGCACCTGCGCCGGCGAGAAGGGCTTGGGCAGGTAGTCGAACGCCCCCCGCTTCATCGCCTCGACGGCGGTCTCGATCGCGGCGTAGGCGGTGATGATGACCACGTCGAGGTCGGGGCGGCGCGCGCGCAGGCGTGGCAGCAGCTCGAGCCCGCTGTCGGTGCCGAGCTTGAGGTCGAGGAAGGCGAGGTCGAAGGGCTCGCGCTCGATCGCGGCGAGCGCCTGCTCGGCATTCGCCACGGCCGTCACCGTGCAGCCCAAGTCCTCGAGGCAGACGGTGAGCGTAGTGCGGATGTTGCGCTCGTCGTCGATGACGAGTGCCGCGAGCGTGGGGCGCCGTCGGCAGCCACGGCCATGGGGCGGGGATGGTCACTCACCCGCGGAGCTCGTATATGGCGGCGTGTCGGTCGCGGTACAAGGGGGGCGTCGGCGCCGCGCCGCCGGGGCCCGCGGCCTCGGCGCCCGCCGGGACCAGCAGGTGGTCGGCGCCGAGCCCCAGCAGGTACTCGCGCTGCTCGGCGAACGTCCGGATGCGCTCCACGCGCTCGCGTAGCTCGGCGCGACCGTTGCTGTCGCCGAGGAAGCGTCCGCGCGCGAAATCGGTCATGTGCTCGGCGTTCACCGCCCACACGGTGTAGTCGGCGCCGTGGCGGTCGTTCAGCCACCGCACCGCGGCGTGCAGCGGCAGCTTCGAATCGAGGTAGCGCTCGCGGGCGGCGGCGGTGACGGTTAACGAGCCGTTCCGCGCCGCCGTGTAGAGGCCGTAGAGCCATCCCGGCGCGAGGCAGAGCGCCGCCGCGACGAGCGCGCCGCGGCTCCGCCCGGCGAGGCGAGCATCGCCCAGCGTGGCGATCGAGCCCGCCACGGTGAGGCTCGCGAGCGGCAGGCCCATCGCGGTGTAGGCGGCGCTCTTCGGGAGCCACTGGTAGATCCCCACGAACACGCCGATCACCGCTGCCCACCCGGCGATGCGCCGGGACCGGAACGAGGCGAGCACCACGAGCGGGACGGCGAGCGCGAACACCGGCGAGAGCGGCGGCATCCGGTTCCAGCGCTCGCGCGCGAACGCCAGGTCGAAGGGCATGCGCACGGCGTTCACGAGCCGCGCGGCGAGGGTGGCGGGGAGCTCGGGGACGGGCGTCCACGCGTTCTCGCCGAACACCGACGGCAGGAACGGAAACACCGGGTTGCCGGTCGCCGCGACGATCCGCCCGTACCAGGGCGCGAGGACCGCGAGCGCCACGAGGGCGTAGAGCGCCAGGTGACGCGGACGACGGGTGGCGAGGGCGAGCCCGGTGACGGCGACCGTGTAGAGCCCGAGGTACTTCACGTCGGCGGCGCTCGCGGCGAGCGCCGCGGCGAGCACGAGCCAGCGCCGGTCGCGGCCGGCGCGGAAGCGCTCGGCGGCGAGGAGCGCGGCCGTGCTGAAGAGCCCGAGCAGCGGGTCGACGTAGAGAACGGTCGCGAGGTAGCCGATCAGCGGGCTACCGAGGAAGATCGCCGCGGCCACGAGCCCGGCGGCGGGCCAGGACGGGAACGCTCGCCTTCCCCACGCCACGAGCAGTGCCGCCGCCAGCGCGACCGCGAGCAGCCCCGTGCCCGAGGCGCTCGGCTCGCTCCCGGACAGGACCAGCGCGGTGCTCAGCACCTCGCTCGCCTGCGGGAAGATCGGGAAGCGCAGGTCGGGGAGGAACGAGAGCCGCCCGGTGCGCGCGAAGGCGTGGACGTACGGCAGGTGGTACATGCGTGAGTCGAACCCGGTGTCCGGGTAGAGCGCGGGAACGAGGAAGGGCAGCGCGACGACCACGCCGACCGCCGCGCGGCGGAAGCCCGGCCGCGTGAAGGCGAGCGGCACGCCCTTGCGGATCGCGACCCCGTGGACCAGCGCGACGAGCGCGACCACCGGCCACGGGCGAAGCATCGCGAGGAGGCCGAGGGCCAGCAGCGCGTGCGCCAGCACCGCGAGCCCGAGGATGCTCGCGAGCGCCACCCGCTCGAGCTCGTCCTCGACCTCGAGCCCGAGAGCCGCGAGCAGGGTGCGGCCCGCGGCCCACGCGGTCCACGCGAGCCCCGCGATCGGCAGCGCGAACGCGAGCACCGTGCGGACGAGGGCGAGGGGCTCGAGCGGCTCGATCATGGATGCGGGTCAACTTAGATCCGCGGGGGTCGACTTTCGATAGCCAGCACCGGGATGCCCGTGTACAAACGACGCGCCGCCATGGGAGATCTGCTGCGCTACCGCGACCTGGTGCTGGCGCTCGTCGCCCGCGACCTCAAGGTGCGCTACCGGCGCTCGGCCATCGGCTTCGTCTGGACGATGCTCCAGCCGCTCCTCACGATGGGGGTGCTGATGGTGGTGTTCAGCACCGCGTTCCGCTTCGAGGTGCCGAGCTACCCGGTGTATGCGCTGGCCGGGATCCTGTTCTGGAACTTCTTCGCGCAGAGCGTCGTGGCGTCGATGAACAGCCTGCGCGGCAACGCCAACCTGCTGCTCAAGGTGCCGGTGCCCAAGGCGATCTTCCCGCTCGCCACCGTGCTCTCCGGCGTCGTGAACCTGGTGCTGGCGCTGGTGCCGCTGGCGGCCATCGCGCTGGTCACCGGCCATCGCTTCGGCCCCGGGCTGTGGTTCCTGCCGGTGGCGATCGCGCTGGCGGCGCTCTTCACGCTCGGTGTCGGGCTCGCGGTGTCGCCGCTCGCGGTGTTCTTCACCGACATCGTCGAGATGGTCGGCGTGATCCTGACCACGGTGATGTACCTGACGCCGGTCTTCTACCCGCTCGAGATCGTGCCGGAGCGCTACCGCTGGCTGGTCGACCTGAACCCGCTGCGCCACGTGCTGCAGGTGTTTCGCGACCCGATCGTCACCGGGCACGTCGCCCCCGCCGGCGAGCTCGCCCTCGGCGTGCTGCTCGCGGTCGCCTCGTTCGCGCTCGGCGCGCGCAGCTTCGCGCGCGCGGCGAGCCGGATCCCGTTCTACCTATGAGCCCCATCATCCGTCTCGACGGCGTTTCGCTGCGTTATCGCCTCGCCAAGCAGCGCGCCCACTCGCTCAAGGAGTACGCGATCCACTGGATGAAGGGCGGGCTCGTGTACGAGGACCTGTGGGCGCTCCGCGACGTGTCGTTCGAGGTCGGGCGCGGCGAGAGTGTCGGAGTCGTGGGGCGCAACGGCGCCGGCAAGAGCACGCTGCTCAAGGTGCTGTGCGGCGTCCTCGAACCCACCCGCGGGAGCGCGCGGCTGGCCGGGAGGGTGGCGCCGATCCTCGCCCTCGGCGCGGGCTTCGACCACGAGCTCACCGGGCTCGAGAACGTGTACCTGAACGCCCTCCTGCTCGGTCGCAGCCGCCGCGAGATTGCCGCGCGCGCCGGCCACATCGTCGAGTTCAGCGGTCTCGGCGACCTGATCCGCGCGCCCATCCGCAGCTACTCGGCGGGCATGATCGTGCGGCTCGGGTTCGCGGTGGCGACCGCGTGGCGGGCCGACATCCTGGTGCTCGACGAGGTGCTCGGCGTGGGCGACGCCGCGTTCGTGAAGCGCTGCGAGGCGCGCCTCGCCGAGCTGCGCCGCGACGGCGCGACGGTGGTGCTGGCCTCCCACGTGCCTGACGAGATCCTCGCCAACTGCGACCGCTGCCTGTGGCTGGAGGCGGGCCGGATCGCCGCCGACGGCGAGCCGCGCGCGGTGCTCGACGCCTACGCGTCGACGCGCTTCGACGGCGTCGTGTCGGCAGGGGTGGTCGAGACCGCGAGCCCGAGCTCGGCATAGAGCGCGAGGTGGGCCCCCGCCACCGCGGCGCAGCTCGGCACGCTGGCGGTGGCGCGGCCGAGGTCACGGGAGGCCGGATCCGTGAGCACCTCCTCGATGGCGGCGACGAGCCCCGAGGCACCCGCGTCGAGCGGCACCCGCCGGCCGCCGCCGTGAGCGCGGATGCGCTCGGCGGCGGCGCCGTGGTCGAACACCACGCACGGTACCCCCGCGAGCCAGCACTCCGAGAGCGTGAGCTGGAAGGCCTCCGGGACGATCGACGGCGCCACGGCCACGTTCGCGCCGATGTGCGCGAGGCGGGCGGGTAGCGTGCCGGCGCGGTAGTAGCCGTGGACCTCGACACCCGGCACCCGCCGGAGCGCGAGCAGCAGCGAGGCGTCACCGCCGCCGAGGACGTGCACCTCGAGCGCCGGGTGCCGGGCGCGGAGGGCGCGCGCCACGGGCTCGACGAGGTGGCCTCCCCGCGAGGCCCGTGGCGGCGAGGCAACGGCCGCAGCGCTCGGCGTCGGCCGAGAAGGCGCAGAAGCGCCGCGCCGGCACCTCGAGCAGGTGCGCGGTCGGGCACCAGCTCGCGAAGTCGTGGACGGACACCACGAGCGGGAGAGGCGAGGTGGAGAGATCGCGCAGCGTACGCGGCGCGATCGCGCCTGTGCCCTCGAGGTGGATCGCGCTGGCGCCGACGCGGGTGGCGGCTTCGACGACGGCGCTCGCGAGGTCGCTCGGCGCGTCGAGGACCACGGCGCTGCGCGTATCGTCGAGCCAGAGTTGCACGCGATAGCCCCGCCGCAGCGGGTGGAGGAGCGCGATGGTCCGGCTCCGGCTCTCCTCGTCGAGGCGAGCGAGGAGCTGGGTGGGCAGGCCGCCCAGACGCCGCGCGGGTGCGGTGCCGAGCACGTTCAGGAGCGGCGCGGCCCGGGCGCGCCGCTCGCCGTCGACGCGCGCGCGCGCGGCGACTCGCTCGTCGAGCCGATCGAGGGTTCGCCGCACCACCGCGCGCCAGCCCTCGGCGCGCAGCACTCTCCACACCACCCGCCCGGTGCTCACCTTGTGCGTCGTTCTAGCGCGGGTTAGGATCGCTCTCCACCCGCCCGAGCCGCGCGCCGAATGAAACCACTCTCCGATCGCCGCGCCGCGTTGCTCGCGAGCCTGCTCACGCTGGTGAGTTCGCTCGCGTCGCCGGTGTTCGCTTTCGGCGGAGCGCTGTGCGTCTCCCGGACGCACCTCGCCGTCGAGGCGTCCGCGCACCCGGATGCGCCGGTGGCCCTCGAGCCCGGCTGCCACGGTGTGGCGCTGGACGCGCACGGTCCGTGCACCGACGTCGAGCTCGCCACGACTCCCGAGACGATCCGGGCCGCGAGCGGCCTCACCGCCGCCGCGCCGCCCTTTGCGGATGCCCCCGCGCTCGCCTCGCTCGCGCCGCCGCCTGTCGTCCCGTCCCGCGGCGCCCCGTTCGTCCACGACCTCGCCAGCGCGCCTTGCGCGCCCACGCACCTCGACCTGCGGATCCTCCGGATCTGAGCCGCTCCCCGCGGTTCCTTCCGGCACGGCCCGGCCCCCGCTGACGGGGCCGGATCACCGTTCGCGCGGACGTCCCGGCGTGCCCGGGGCGGCCGCCTCACCCCGCTCGTCGAGGTGCTCATGGTGCGGCTCGTCGTCGATCGACTCCGCTGGTCGTGGTGGTTGTTCTTCGGATTCGCGGTGCTGGCTCGGTTTCCGGCGTCCGCGAGCGCGGGGGCCGAGCCGCGAGGCGTGCTCTCCCTCCAGGACGCGCTGGCGGCGGCCGCGGACCGCGCGCCGTCGCTACGCGGCTTCCGCGCCGAGCTCGAGGTCCGCGACGCGGAAGCGCTGCAGGCGTCGCTGCCGCCCAACCCGGATGTCGAGCTCGAGCAGGAGAACTTCGCCGGGACGGGGAACGCGCGGGCCTGGAACGAAGCCGAGACGACCCTCGGCGTATCGATGCCGCTCGAGCTCGGCGCGAAACGTGAGCGGCGGGTCGAGCTCGCGCAGCTCGATCGCCGGCTGACCGAGTGGGATCACCGCGAGGCGCGCCGCGCCGTTCGGCTCGCCACCGCGGACGCCTTCGTTCGCACCCTGGCCGCCCAGGAGCGCCTGGCCCGGGCGCGCGAGTCGGCCGAGCTGGAGCGCGCACTCCTCGCGACCGTCGAGCGCGGGGTGCGCGCGGGCGCGGCCGCGGTGGTGGAGGCGAAACGTGCGGCGCTCGCGGTGAGCCGCGCCGACACCGAGGTGGATCGGCTCGGCCAGGAGCTTGCGGCGGCGCGCCTCGCGCTCGCAGCCTCGTGGGGCGCGAGCGAGCCCACGTTCGAGGCGGTCCGCGGCGACCTCGCGCGGCTCGAGGCGCCGCCGGCGATCGACGAGCTGCTCGCGAAGGTCGAGGCCTGGCCCGCGGTGTCGCGCTTCGGCGACGAGGGAGCACGAGCCCGCGCCGTCCTCGCGCTGGAGGAGGCGCGCGCCGCGCCGGGCCTGCGGTTGGGCGTCGGCGTCCGCCACCTCGCGGCCGACGACGACGTGGCGATGGTCGCATCCGTCGGAGTGCCTCTGCCGCTCTTCGACCGCAACCAGGGCGCGATCGAGGCGGCGCGCAGGTCGTCGATGGTGAGCGCGGATCGAGCGGACGCCGCGCGGATCGAGAGCGCCGCCGCGGTGCGGGCGCTGCACCACGAGGCGAGCGCCGCGTTCGCGCGAGTCGACCGCCTGCGCGGCTCGCTGCTACCCGAAGCGGAGGGCGTCTACCGGGAGGCCCGCGAGGCGTACCAGCGCGGGCTCTTCCGCCTCACCGACGTCCTCGAGACGCAACGTTCGCTGTTCGAGCTGCGGCTCGAGCTGATCGACGAGCTGGAGCGACACCAGCGCGCCGCGGTCGCGCTCGAGCTCGCGTTCCAGGAGGGAGAGTCGAGATGAGCCGGAGACGACACGAGATCGGGTGGGTGCTCGGCCTGGTGCTGGTGGTCAGCCTGGCCGCGGCGGCGTTGGCGTCCGGGCCGCACGACGACGAGCACGGTTCCGGGCATGGGTCCGAGCACGGAGCCGAGCACGGATCCGAGGATGGCCACGCCGAAGGCGAGCTCGCGGTCCGCCCAGGCGACCTGGCTCGCTTCGGGATCACCGTCGGCGAGGCCCAGAGCGGTGCGCTCGACGGCGGCGTCGAGCTGGTGGGCGAGGTCCATCCGGACGGCGACCGTCTCGCGCACATCACGCCACGCTTCCCCGGCATCGTGCGCGAGGTCCGTCGCAACGTCGGTGACCGCGTGCGCAAGGGCGAGGTGCTGGCGATCGTCGAGTCGAGCGAGAGCCTCTCGCCCTACGAGTTGACGACGCTCGTCGACGGGGTGGTGATCGCCAAGCACATCACCCGCGGCGAGGCGGTCGGCAGCGACCACGAGGCGTTCGTGGTCGCCGACCTCGGCGCCGTGTGGGTGGACCTGCGCGTCCACCAGAAGGAGCTCGGGCACGTGCGCGTGGGCCAGCTCGTGAGCGTGCGCACGGCCCCGGGCGACGTCACCGTCACAGCGCCCATCCGCTACGTGACTCCGGTGCTCGATCCCGCCACCCGCACCGCCACGGCGCGTGTCGTGGTGGAGAACGGCGCTGGTGCGTGGCGCCCCGGGATGTTCGTCGCCGCCACCGTCCTCGATCTGGTACCCGTGGACGTGCAGGTGGCGGCGAGCGCGGTGCAGACGGTGGAGGGCCGGCCGAGCGTGTTCGTGGTGTCCGAGCACGTCGAGCCGCGCGCCGTCGTGCTCGGCCGCCGGGGCCGGACGCGCGTCGAGGTGCTGTCGGGACTCGCGGCGGGCGAGCGCGTCGCCGTGACCAACACGTTCCTGCTCAAGGCGGAGCTCGGCAAGTCCGAGGCCGAGCACGAGCACTGAGGCGAACCCATGCTCGAGCGGATCCTGCGCTTCTCGCTCCATCGCCGGGGCTTCGTGCTACTCGCGACCGCCATCGCCGCAGCCTTCGGCGCGTGGTCGCTCGCGGTGTTGCCGATCGACGCCGTTCCCGACATCACCAACAACCAGGTCCAGATCAACACCGAGAACGCGGCGCTCTCGCCCACCGAGGTCGAGAAGCAGGTCACGTTCCCGGTGGAGACGGCGCTGGCGGGGATCCCGGGGCTCGCCTACACGCGCTCGCTGTCGCGAAACGGCTTCTCCCAGGTCACCGCGGTGTTCGACGAGGGCGTCGACCTCTACTTCGCGCGGCAGCAGATCGCCGAGCGGCTCACCGAGGTCCGCGACGGCTTGCCCGACGACACCGAGCCGGTGATGGGACCGATCGCGACCGGGCTCGGCGAGATCTACATGTGGGTCGTGCGCTTCGCGCACCCTGGCGGAGCGGGAGCTCGCGCGTCGGACGGCGAGCCCGGCTGGCAGCTCGATGGCTCGTACCTGACACCGGAGGGCGAGCGGCTCGTCACCGACCTCGAGCGCGCGGCCTACCTGCGGACGGTGCAGGACTGGATCGTTCGTCCCCAGCTCAAGACCGTGCGCGGCGTGGCTGGCATCGACGCGATCGGCGGGTACGTCAAGCAGTTCCACGTCCAGCCCGACCCGGCGTTGCTGATCGCCCACGGGCTGACCTTCCGCGACCTCGTCGAGGCCCTCGAGGCCAACAACGTGAGCGCCGGCGCGGGGTACATCGAGTCGAACGGCGAGGCGTGGGCGGTGCGCGCCACCGGACGGATCCAGCGCGCGGACCAGATCGCCGCGATCGTGGTGCGCGAGGTCCGTGGCGTGCCGGTGCACGTCCGGGACGTGGCGTGGGTGGGCATCGGACCGGAGATGCGGACCGGCAGCGCCACCGAGGCGGGTGAGGAGGTGGTGGTCGGCACGGCTCTCATGCGGATCGGCGAGAACAGCCGGGTGGTGGCGCGCGCAGTGGACGCCGTCGCGGCCACGGTGGCGAAGACGCTCCCGCCCGACATCGAGATGAAGACGGTCCTCGACCGCACCGATCTCGTCGATGCCACGATCCGCACGGTCCAGCGGAACCTCGTCGAGGGAGCGGTGCTGGTGATCGTGGTGCTGTTCGGGTTGCTCGGGAACTTCCGCGCCGCGCTGCTGACGGCGCTCGCGATCCCCCTGTCGATGCTGCTCACCGCGATCGGCATGGTGCAGAGCCGCACCAGCGGGAACCTGATGAGCCTCGGCGCGATCGACTTCGGGCTCATCGTGGACGGGTCGGTGATCATCGTCGAGAACTGCTTGCGGCTCCTGGCCGAGCGCCAGCACAAGCTGGGCCGCGCCCTGACCCTCGGCGAGCGTCTCGAAGTGACCCTTCACGCCAGCAAGCAGGTGCTCGGGCCGGCGGTGTTCGGCGGCGCGATCATCATCACCGTGTACGTGCCGATCCTGTTCTTGACCGGGGTCGAGGGGAAGATGTTCCGCCCGATGGCGCTGACGGTGATCTTCGCGTTGCTCGCCGCGTTCGCGCTCGCCTTCACGTTCGTTCCCGCGATGGTGGCCACCGTGATCACGGGCCGGGTCGACGAGCGCGAAAACCCCGTGATCCGGCTGGCGCGGGCCGCGTACGAGCCGGCGCTGCGCCTCGCGATGCGGTGGCGGGGAGCGGTGGTCGGCGCGGCGGTGGTGCTGTTCGCCGCGTCCGCGTGGCTGTTCACCCGCCTCGGCCAGGAGTTCGTGCCCACCCTGGGGGAACTCGACTTCGCGATCCACGCGATGCGCATCCCGAGCACGGGCCTCGCCCAGTCGACCGCGATGCAGCGCGACGTCGAGCGCGCGATCGGTACCGTCCCCGAGGTGGCGTTCGTGTTCTCCAAGACCGGCACCGCCGAGATGGCGGCCGATCCGATGCCGCCCAACGTCTCGGACACCTTCGTGGTGCTGAAGCCCCGCGACGGCTGGCCCGACCCCGCGATGACGAAGGCCGACGTCGCCGAGAGCATCGAGCACGCGCTCGCGGGCCTCCTCGGCAACAACTACGAGTTCACGCAGCCGATCGCGATGCGCTTCAACGAGCTGATCGCCGGGGTGCGCTCCGACGTGGCGGTCAAACTCTTCGGCGACGACCTCGACGCGCTCGCGCCCGTCGCCGCCCGCATCGCCGCCGAGCTGCGCGCGGTACGCGGCGCCGACGGCGTGCGCGTGGAGCAAGTGGGCGGCTTGCCGCTCTTGAGCCTGGACGTGGACCGCGACGCCCTCGCGCGTTATGGGCTCACGGTGGCGGCCGTCCACGAGGTCGCCTCGATCGCGGTCGGGGGCCGTGCGGCCGGACACGTGTTCGAAGGCGACCGGCGGTTCGACCTGGTGGTGCGCCTGCCGGAGGCGTTTCGCGGCGATCCGGGCGCGCTCCGCAACCTGCCGGTCCCGCTCGAGCACGTCGACGAGCGGGACGCCGCCGCGAGCGCCGGCTCGGCCGCCGGCCGGTTCCTGCCACTCGGCGAGGTGGCGTCACTCGAGCTCACCGAGGGGCCGAACCAGATCAGCCGCGAGAACGGCAAGCGCCGCATCGTGGTCCAGACCAACGTGCGCGACCGCGACCTCGGCTCGTTCGTCGAGGAGGCAGGCGAGCGGATCGGGGCCAACGTCCGCCTCCCCGCGGGCACCTGGCTCGACTGGGGCGGTCAGTTCGAGAACCTGCACGCCGCGAAAAAGCGGCTAACCGTGGTGGTGCCGCTGTGCTTCGCGCTGATCTTCGTACTGCTCTACGGCTCGCTCGGCTCGGCGCGCGACGCGCTGCTGGTGTTCAGCGGAGTGCCGCTCGCGCTGAGCGGAGGAGTGCTGGCGCTGTGGGCGCGCGCGATGCCGTTCTCGATCTCCGCGGCGGTGGGCTTCATCGCCCTGTCGGGGATCGCGGTGCTCAACGGTCTGGTGATGATCACCTTCGTGCAGCAGCTCCGCGCGGACGGGGTGCCGCTCGACGAAGCGTTGAGACGGGGTGCGGTCACGCGACTCCGGCCGGTGCTGATGACGGCGCTGGTGGCGTCGCTCGGGTTCCTGCCGATGGCGCTCGCGACCGGCACCGGCGCGGAGGTCCAGCGACCGGTGGCGACGGTGGTGGTGGGTGGCCTGGTGACGAGCACCGCGCTCACCCTCCTCGTGTTGCCCGCGCTCTACGGGGTCGTGGCACGACGGGACGAGGCGGTCTGACGGCGCCTCGGTCAGGCGGACGGGCGCGAGGCCGCGAACCGGCTCCGCGCCCAGGCCCACAGCCGGCCGCACAGCGGGCACTCGACGCTCAAGCGCCCGTCGCGGACCTGGGTCATCACGAACGAGCCGCGGCAGCGCGGGCAGAGCTCCGGTGGCGCGGGCACCGTCGCGGCGGGCGGCCGGCGGCGTGTGGCGGCATCGCGCGGCCGGGCGACGGTGCGGTGGGTCGGCTGGTTCATGATCGTCTCCTCGCTTTCCACAGGGCTTCGACGCGGCCCACGGTGTCCCGGACGTGGGGATGGTCGGGGCCGAGGATCCACGCACCGAGTAGCAAGAAGGGCGTCCCTGGCAGGAGCGGGATCACGAACCCCGCGAGCCCGAGCACCAAGAGCGCCCGTCCGGCGCCGAGGCGGAGCGTCGGCCAGTGAGCCTTCCGGTCCGTGAGTGGCTTCATGACGAGGCGAGGGTGACGCGCCATCGGCCGCCCCACAAATAGAAAATGTGCCCCCGTGGGACTCGGAAAAGCGATGGTCAGGCGACGCTGGCCGTGGACGAGTGCCGGTGGCCCTGCCAGCCTGCGAGTCATCTTCGGAGGTGGCTCGCGATGCGGTACCCGATCCGTTTCGATTCGTGGTTCGAGGTCCTCTCGAGGTCGGTGTCCCTGAAGCCTTCCCAGTCGTGGCTGGACGTGGGGCCCGACGAGATCGCGGTGCGGATGGGCTGGGGCTTTCGCGCCAGCTTCCCGCGCGCGTCGGTCGCCGGTACCGAGAGCCTCGACGACGCCCGTCCGCTGAGCCGCGGCGTGCACGGCTGGCGCGGACGCTGGCTGGTCAACGGCTCGGCCGACGGGCTCGTCTCGGTGCGCATCGAGCCGCCCGCGCGCGGCTACGTCATGGGGTTTCCGGTACGGTTGAAGGAGCTCATGGTGAGCGTCGACGAGCCCGCGCGGCTGATCGCGGAGCTCGCCGGTCGAAAATGGTTTCCTCCGCCTCACCGCCGTTGCTAAGCTCTCCGAGCTCCGTGCCTTGGGGGGGACGATGACGGCCGAGATGTTGATGTCCGAACGATCGGTGCGCGACCAGCTCGCTTCGCTCGCGGGTGAGCTCCACGACCTGGTGAACCGCCTCCAGGAGCCGCTCCCGCAGCGCTCCCGGGAGGCCTGGGCGAAGGCGATCGCCGAGCGCTGCCAGGCGCTCGCCGACCGCGCCACCCAGGCCCGCGCGGCGCTGGCGGGGCGGCAGAAGAGCCTCGCCGAGAGCCTCGATCGCATGACCGTCGCGCTGCGCTCGTATTCGGCCGAGCTCGCGAACGGTCCGGTGGCCGCCAAGGTCGAGAACGCGCAGGCGGCGCTCTCCAGGAGCTACGAGGACCTCCTTCACCAGCTCCGCCGCGGCCGCGCCGCGGTGGGCGCGATCCGGATGCCGCACCTGAAGCCGGTGCGGCTCGGCCGCAGCGCGTTCCACGTGTTCTGCGGAACGCTCGCCGCAGTGCTCTACGAGACCGTCCTCGATCGAGGGCAGGCGCTGACCGTGCTCGGCATCCTGGTGGGAGTGTTCGGCTCGCTCGAGGTCTCGCGGCGCTTCTCGGCGCGCTGGAACGACTTCCTGGTGGACAAAGCGTTCGGGTTCATGTCGCGGCCGTGGGAGCGCCACCGCACCAACTCGGCGACGCTCTACCTCATCGCGCTCACGATCATGACGTCGCTCATGTCGAGGCATGCCGTCGCGGTGGGTGTGCTGGTGCTCGCGATCGGCGATCCGGCGGCGGCCTTCATCGGCAAGCGCTACGGGCGCGCCAAGGTGATGGGCAACAAGTCGTGGGCCGGGCTCGGCGGCTTCATCGGCGCGTCCGCGCTGGCCGTGACGGTGCTGCTCCGGGTGGCGGTGCCCGAGCTGGCGTGGACCACGACGGCCGCCGTGGCGTTGCTGGCGGCGACGGTCGGCGGGCTGGTCGAGGTCATCTGCCAGGACCTCGAGGACAACTTCGCCATCCCCATCCTCGCGGCGGCGGCCGCGACGATCTGGTTCTGAGCGCCGACCGGCGGGGTTCGATGCCCGCTTGGGCGCGGCGCGTCCTCGGCTGGCCGCTGGTCGCGCTGCTGGTGCCCTCGGGCTGCTTCGGCGGCTCGACACGCTACCGGGTCGCGACCGACCCCGGCTCGCGCTACGCCCTCAAGTGCGTGCAGGAGAAGAGCTCCCGGAAGTGGGTGCACCTCCACTGCGAGCTCACGGTCGCCGTGGCGAGGAAGCTCCCCGATCCGCTCTCGACCCCCGAGACCGGCGATCTGATCTCGTTCACCCGCTTCGACCCGGGAGCATGGGAGCGCCGGCATCGCCCCCGCCGAGTTCGAGGTGCGGGGGGATCAGCGCGTGTGGCTCTACCGCGAGGTCGGCAAGGTGTCCGATCTCGAGGGCAAGTCCGCGCTCGGGGTGGCCGTGAGCTGGCCGAGCCCCGAGCAAGGTCCGCGGCCGCGCGACCCGTCCGAGGTGTTCCGCATCCCGTCGATCGCGAACCTCGAGCCCTACGTGTGGACACCGTGGCGCGGTCCCGACGAGGTCCGCGGCGGCGACATGCCCGACTGGGAGCGGGTGCAGGGCATGGCGAGCGCCGCGGCGCCGCCCGTCGATCACCCGTTCCGGCTGCGCTGCCGGACCGTGCTCACGGATTTCCTCTACATCCCGGTCGAGGCGGAGGACCCGAACGTCACGGTGCCCGACCCGAGCACGAACCCGAAGTGACCCGCGAGCCTCCGCCGCGGCTCACTCCTCGCCCACCTCGATCACGATCTTGCCGGTGGCGCGCCCGGCCTGACTGAGCCGATGGGCGTCTTCGGCGCGCTCGAGCGGGAAGCGGTCGGTGATGCGGACCTGGACCTGGCCCGCGGCGACTGCGCCGAGGATGGGCCGGATGGCGGCACCGTCGACGCGGCCGAGCAGGGTGCGGGTGGTGAACGGCGCGAGCGCGAGCTGGACGAACTCGTCGGGCGTGTGCGGCGACACCATCACGTGGCGGCCGTTCGCACCGAGAAGCGCGCGGCAGCGGCCGCCGGCGTAACCACCCACGCAGTCGATGACCGCATCGAACGGGCCCAGAGCGCGGGCCTGGTCGAGGGGGTCGCCGGCGCCGTAGTCGATCACGGCGTCGGCGCCGAGGCTCTTCACCAGCTCCACGTTCTTCGCCGAGCACACGCCGGCCACGAACGCGTGCTGGACGTGCTTGGCCACCTGCACCGCGAGCTGGCCCACGCCGCCCGAGGCACCGAGGATCAGCACGCGCTTCCCGGCGATGATGCGGCCGAGCTCGACCACCGCTCGCCAGGCCGTGACGCCCGCGATCGGCAAGGCACCCGCGACGTCGAGCGGCACGGTCTCGGGCACATGCGTGACCTGGTCCGCGCGCACCACCACGGTGTCGGCGAGGCTGCCGCGCTGGCCGCGCGAGAAATCGGTGCCGCCCACCACGCGATCGCCGAGCTTCACGCTCGTCACCGCGCTACCGATCTCCGCGACGATGCCAGCGAAGTCGACACCCAGCACCACCGGGGGCGGCGGTGCCAGCAGCCGCGCCGCGAGCCTGAGCGGCCCTTCGCTGCGCATCTTCCAGTCGACGGGGTTCACGCCGGCGAACTTCACCGCGACGCGAACGTCGCGGGGGCCCACCGCCGGTGCCGGGAGCTCGACCGGACGCAGCGGCTCGTTCGCCGCCCATGACGCCATCGCCATCGCCTTCATGGAGCCTCCGCTCGAAACGAACATCGCTTGGGAACTTGAGCCGAGTGGCCTCGACGATGGGCCGGTCGCAGCGCGACCGCACGAGCGAAGCGAAGTGACTCGGGGGTGGGGCGGGGGGCTTGAAAAGCCCCCCGAGGTTACACGTTGAATCGGAAGTGCATGACGTCGCCGTCCTGGACGACGTACTCCTTGCCTTCCACCCGCAACACTCCGGCGGCCCGCATCGCCGCCTCGGTGCCGTGCTTGAGCAGCGACTCGACGCTGTAGACCTCGGCGCGGATGAAGCCCCGCTCGAAGTCCGAGTGGATGACCCCCGCGGCTTGCGGCGCCTTGTCGCCCCTGTGGATGGTCCAGGCGCGGATCTCCTTGGGGCCGGCGGTGAAGTAGGTCTCGAGGCCGAGCAGCCGGTAGGTCTCGCGGGCGAGCCGGTTGAGCCCGGGCTCGTCGATCCCCAGGTCGGCGAGGAACCCTGCGCGGTCGGCCGGGTCGAGCTCCGCGATCTCGGCTTCGAGCTTGGCGCACAGCACCACCACGCCGGCGTTCTCGGTGGCGGCGTGGGTGCGCACCTTCTTCACGTACTCGTTGTCCGCCTTGAGCCCCTGCTCGTCGACGTTGCACACGTAGAGCACCGGCTTGGCGGTGATGAACTGCGCGGCCTTGAGCGCGTCCGCCTCTTCACCCACGAACTCGCCGGCGCGCACCGGCTTGCCGGCGTGGAGCAGCGCCACCGCCTTGGCGGCCACCGAGGCGTGGACCTTCGCCTCCTTGTCGCCGCCGGTGGCGATCTTCGCGTACTTGGCCGAGCGCCGCTCGGCGGTGTCGAGGTCGGCGAAGATGAGCTCGATGCCGATGGTCTCGATGTCGCGCAGCGGGTCGATGGTGCCGTCGACATGGGTCACGTCGGGGTCGTCGAAGCACCTCACCACCTGGAGGATCGCGTCGGTGGCGCGGATGTGGCCGAGGAACTGGTTGCCGAGGCCCTCGCCCTCGTGGGCGCCGCGCACCAGCCCGGCGATGTCGACGATCTCGACCGCCGCGGGGACGATCTTCTCGGTCTCGATCTTGGTGTGGATCTGCTCGAGCCGCGGGTCGGGCACCGCCACGATGCCCACGTTCGGCTCGATGGTGCAGAAGGGGTAGTTGGCGGCCTCGGCTTTCGCCGCGGTGAGGGCGTTGAAGAGGGTGCTCTTGCCGACGTTGGGAAGACCGACGATGCCTGCTTGCAAAGCCATGGAGGACTCCGGGAAGGAAAAGCAGGGACTGTGGCAGATTCCGGAGGAAAGGACACGATGACGAGCCGATTGGTCTATTCCACCGAGCAGGGCGGGATGTGTCCGCGCTGCGGTCGTCCCGAGGCGTCGTGCGGCTGCAAGCGCACGAGCGCGGCGCCGCCGCGCTCTGGCCCGTCGTCGAAGGGCAGCTCGCCCGCGCCCCAGAAGCCGCCGAAAGACGGCATCGCCCGGGTCAGCAACGAGACCAAGGGGCGCAAGGGAAAGGGGGTGAGCCTGGTGAGCGGGCTCAAGCTCGACCCGGTCGCCCTCGCGGACCTCGCCAAGGAGCTCAAGGTCCAGTGCGGCTCGGGCGGCACCGTCAAGGACGGGGTGATCGAGATCCAGGGAGACCACCGCGACAAGCTGGTGGCACTGCTCGCCGCACGCGGCATCCCGGCCAAGAAGGTCGGCGGCTGACCCCCGTCACAGGATCCGGTAGGGACCGCCGCGCTCGAGGGCGCGCTGGTACGCGGGGCGCGCGTGGATTCGCTGCAGGAAGGCCGCGAGCTTCGGGTACGGGCCGAGGTCGATGCGGCTCGCCGCCGCTTCCACCGGGAAGCTCATCATGACGTCGGCACCGCTCGGCTCCTCGCCGGCGAACCAGGTGCTGGTGCCGAGCTCGTGCTCCATGTGGGCGAGCTGCGCCGTGATACCGGGGTCGATGTACGAGCGGCCCACCTCCGCCGCGACCGCCTTGGTGATGGGCCGCACCAGGAACGGCACCGGCGGCTCGGTGGTCTTGGAGAACACGAGCTTCATGACCAGGAGCGGCATCATGCTGCCCTCGCAAGCGTGCAGCCAGTAGCGATACCGCAGCATCTCGGGAGTGCCGGCGGCCGGTCGCAGTCGTCCGTTCCCGTAGGTGTCGACGAGATATTCGACGATCGCTCCCGACTCGGCGATCGTGGCGTCGCCGTCGGTGATCACGGGCGACTTGCCGAGCGGGTGGACCGCGGTGAGCTCGGGCGGCGCGAGCTGGCTCTTCGGGTCGCGGGCGTATCGCTTCACCTCGTACGGGACCGCGAGCTCCTCGAGCAGCCAGAGGATGCGCTGCGAGCGCGAGTTCTCGAGGTGGTGGACGCGAAGCATGGCGGCTCCTCTCGGCGCGCTGCGCTGGCCGGGGTGGTGCGAGGTGGACTGAACCGACCACCCTAACGCCCTCCTTACGTTCGCGCCGCGCGAGCGGATGTGCGGACAGCGACGGGGGACCGTTGCCAACGCGACGAGTCCGGATTTGGTTCACGGCCCGATGGAGAGCGAGTCGGCACGCGCGGGGCGCGTTCAGGAATGGCCGCGCCGCGCGCTCGCCGCGGCCTGGGTGCTGGCCAGGATCGCGATCGCCTACTTCGGTGGTCTGCTCATCGCGCGCGGCGACTCGTGACTGGCGTACATGCACGAGGGGGTCGCATTCGGCACGATGGCGATGCTCACGGCCTTCGCGGTGCTGGCCCTCGACCCATTCGTGCCTGTGGTGGGCTTCGGCTGGCGGGATTCCTGGGCCCGCTCGGCTATGCCCTCTACGCGCCGGCCCTGGCCGGCGGGATGATCGCGACCCGCCGCTGGCGGGCTCCGCGCGTCCCGATCTTGGTGGCGCTCGTGGCGTTCACGGTGACGTGTGCCGCGGGGGCGCGTGGGGGCGGCGACCCGATCCCACGCGGTGACCCTCGCGGGATCGCCTGCATCGGCGACTCGTCGGCGGCGGGCATCTACGCGACCCACTCCTGGTGCGAGCGGATCGGCGGCACCAACTTCGCGCGCGAGGGCGCGACGCCCACCGAGGCCCTGGCCCAGCTCGAGGCGCTGCGCAGCGCTCGCCCGGCCTTCGTCGTGGCGCAGATCGGAGCCAACGGCCACGGCGAGCCGTCTCACGCCCTGGCGCACCTCCTGGCCGAGACCGAGGCCGCGGTGGAGAGGTGGGGCGGGAAGCTGATCGTGATCGATTACCCGCTCACGATCTGGCCCGAGATGCGCTGGAAGCGTGAGCTTCGCGCGGCGGTGCCCGCGGGCGTGGCACTCGTCGATCCGGCCTTGCCCTGGTACCGGATCGCCGCCGACCACATCCACCCCACGCCGCTCGGGCACCGCGACATCGCCGAGCGGTTGCGTCCGCACCTCAGTCGAGGGCCTGCAGCCCCCACGGCGGTGACGCGTTGACGAGCCAGCCGGCGCGGCACTTCATCCGCACCTGCGCGAAGCGCACGCCGGGCTTGGTGGCCGTCCAGGTGTACTCGCCGGGCGGCACCTGCACGAACACCACGCCGCCGTCGTCGCTGGTCTCGGTGAGCGACGGGTCGGGCAGGACGTTCGAGCCGAAGTAGATCGGGCCGTTCTCGGGCGGCAGCGGCGGATCGATGGTCACGGTCGCGCCCTCCTCGCCATGGGCGCCCTCGTCGTAGAGCGACTTGCCCACCCGGGTCACCGTGGTGACCATCTGGCACTTGTTCCTCTCGTCCGGGATCATCCCGACCAGCAGGCCCATGCCCCAGTAGGTGAGGGGATTCACGGCCTGGAAGGTCACCCTCTCGGCTCCCGCTACCTCGAGCCGGAGCGTGCCGGTCTGAATGCGGTGGTAGTCGGGGTGCTCGAGGGTGAGCGTGGCGTCGTCTCCCACCTCGAGTCCCTCGAACAGGAAGTGGCCGTCGGCGCCGGTCACCGAGGTGCGCTCGGGATGCTCGAGCACCGTGATCGTGGCGCCGGGGAGGCGGGCGTCCGCGCCCACGTTGAAGGGAAAGGCGTCACCGCGCATCGCGGTCAGCCCGCCACCACCGCCTCCACCATCGCCGCCGCAGCCGGCGAGAGCGGCCAGCGCGAGGATCGTCCAGCATCCGGCGAGCACGCGGGTTCGGTTCATGGGCGGGCCTCCGTGACGGGGGTGAGCTCGAAGTCGTCGAGCACCGGATGGCGGAGCTGGCGGCGCAGCTCGGCGAGCGGCCAGGGCCACAGCACCGGGTTGCCGTGGCGGTCGAGGTACCAGCTCTTGCAGCCCGACACCCAGATCGTGCCGCGGAACGCCGCGCGCAGCCGCTCGTTGAAGCGCCGCGTCGCGTCCGCGGTGGGCGAAGTGCTCGCGAAGGTCCCGCGCCGCCATCGCTCGATCCACTCCATCACGTAGCGCATCTGCACTTCCGCGACACTGATCACCGAGTAGTTGCCGATCGGGCTGTGCGGGCCGATCAGGAAGAAGAAGTTCGGGAAGCCGGGCATGGCCACGGTGCGGTAGGCGAACACGCCGTCGCGCCACAGCTCGTCGAGGGTGGCGCCGCCCGCGCCGGTCACCCGGGTCGGGCGGACGTAGGCGTGCGCATCGAAGCCGGTAGCGAGGATCAGCGCGTCGAGGGGGTGGAGCTCGCCAGCTCCGGTCTCGACGCCCGCGGCGACGACGCGCCGGATCGGCTCCGTCACCAGGAGGACGTTGTCGCGCTGGATCGCCGGATAGAAGCCCTCCGAGATCACCAGGCGCTTGCAGCCCGCGCGGTAGGTGGGCGTGAGCTCGCGGCGCAGCTCGGGATCGCGGACCTGGGCGAGGTTGCGCCGGCAGCGCCAGTCGATCCAGGCGAGCAGCGGCCGGTTGCCGAGCTGGGCGTGGGCGCCGAGCTCGAAGCCGACCCGCCACAGCTCGTGGCGCAGCCGGAGCAAGCGCGGATGCCGGGTGAGCAGCGCGCGTCCGCGCGCGCTCGCCGGGGGGTTCGCCATCGGGAACATCCACTGCGCGGTGCGCTGGAACACCGTCAGCCGCGTCGCCACCTTCGCGACCTCCGGGACGACCTGGGCGGCGGTCGAGCCGGTGCCGACGATCCCCACCCGCCGCCCCGCGAGGTCGAGGCCGTCGGGCCAGCGCGCGGTGTGAAACGCCTCTCCGCCGAACGACGCGAGCCCCTCGATCTCGGGTAGGCGTGGGCGATGGAGCGCTCCGCACGCCGCGATCACGAAGTCGAACGTCGCGACCTCGCCGCTCGCGGTCGCGACCCGCCAGCGCGCCCCGTCCCAGCTGACGCTCGTCACCTCGGCGCCGAGGCGGACGTTGCGAGCGAGCTCGTACTTGGTCGCGACGCGCCGGAAGTACGCGTGGATCTCGGCGCCCGACGGATAGCGGCGGCTCCACTCGGGCGAGAGCTCGAACGAATAGGTATAGAGGAGCGACGGCACGTCGCAGGTGAGGCCCGGGTAGCGGTTGTCGCGCCAGGTGCCGCCGACGTCGCGCTCCTTCTCGAAGATCGTGAAGCTCTCGACGCCGGCGCGGCGCAGCTCGATCCCCGCCAGCAGCCCCGACATCCCGGCGCCGACGATGGCGACCCGCGGATCGCGGCGGGGAGCGGGTGTGTCGCCGGCCATGGGACGTTCGAGCCAGCCCGCACGTTCGGATTGACCCGGGCCGGGCCGATCGCGAAGATCCTCACACAGCCACCGCGTGCCTCCAATGACGATCGACGCCGAGATCCTCGCCCTCGCCACGATGGCCGAGCAGCTCGGCTTGCCGCGCGACTTCGAGGGACGCGCGCCGAGCGAGATCCGCGCGGCCTTCGCGGCGATCTCGTTCCCGATGCCCGAGCACCCGCTCGCGCGGGTCGAGGACCTCAGCGTGGACGGCGCTGCGGGGGCGCTGCCCGCCCGGCTCTACGCCCCGCGTCCGGACGCTCGCGACGCGCTGGTCTTCTTCCACGGCGGCGGTTTCGTGCTCGGTGGCCTGGACCAGCACGACGACCTGTGCCGGAGGCTCGCCACCGCCTCGGACAGCGTGATCGTCTCGGTCGACTACCGCCTCGCGCCCGAGCAACCGTTCCCGGCGGCGCCCGAGGATGCCTACGCGGCGGTGTGCTGGGTGCACGCCCGCGCGCGCGAGCTCGGCGTCGACCCCCGCGCGATCGGCGTCGCTGGTGACAGCGCCGGCGGGGCGCTCGCCGCAGTCGTCGCTCAGCTCGCGTTCGCGCGCGGCGGGCCGCCGCTCGCGGTCGCGCTGCTCCTCTATCCCGTCACCGACCACGACCTCGGCCGCGACAGCTACGTCGCGAATGCCGAGGCGCCGTTCCTGACGAGCGCGCAGATGGGCTGGTTCTGGGACCACTACGCGCCCGACCCGCGCGATCGGCTCGATCCGCGCGCCTCGCCGCTGCGCGCGCCGTCGCTCGCGGGGCTGCCGCCCACCGTGGTGGCGACCGCCGGCCACGATCCGCTCGCCGACGAGGGGGCGGCGTACGCTGCGGCGCTCGCCGAGGCGGGGGTGGTGGTCGTCCACCGGCGCTTTGCCGGACTGGTCCACGGCTTCGCCTCGCTCGCGCCGTTCGCCGCCGCCGCCCGCAACGCCTTCGAGGAGGTCGCGCGGGACGTGCGCGCGCTGCGGTGACTGGCGCCGGTGACCGCCGCCGTGGCCCACGGGGGACACGCGGGGCTCGATCCGCGATCGCTCGTCACCGCGCCGCAACGCGCTCCGACCGACCGCCGCGGCCGGTGGCGGCGCCACGCGCCCGACCTCGCGTGAGCTTCCGCACGCCGCGGCCCGACGCTTCCGTCCGGTGCGCGCTGGCATCCCGCTGGCAGGGATTGCGGGACGGGGCCGGCCTCGAGCCTGCGAGGTGCGTCATGGTGAACCCGGATCGCTTGAGCGCTCTCGACACCACCTTCCTCGACCTCGAGAGCGAGCGCGGGCCGATGCACGTCGGTGCCTTGGCTCGTTTCGAGGGCGGGCCACTGCGCGACCGGCGCGGCGCCCTCGACCGCGCTCGGATCGTGCGCCACGTCGAGGCCCGGATCGCCAACGCGCCCCGGTTTCACCAGCGGCTCGCGTGGGTGCCCTTCGGGGCCGGGCGCCCGGTGTGGACGGACGACCCGCACTTCAACATCCACTACCACGTGCGCTTCACCGGTCTGCCGCGCCCGGGGGGAGCCGCGGAGCTCGAGGGACTCACCGCCGAGCTGATGGCGCGCCGCCTCGACCGCGAGCGGCCGCTCTGGGAGATGCACTGGGTCGACGGCCTCGACGATGGCCGCGTGGGGCTGGTGCTCAAGGTGCATCACTGCATGGTCGACGGCGTCGCGGGGATGAACGTGGCCGCGGTGATCTTCGACCTCGATCCCGCGGCTGTGGTCGAGGCGGCACCCGCGTTCCGGCCGCGGCCCGAGCCGAGCGGGTTCGCGCGCTGGCGTGACGCGCTCGCAGAGCGTGCCGTCGAGCCGGCCCGGTTCGCCCGCGCGGCGAGCGCTCGGCTCGCGTCGCCGCGCGCGCTGGTCAAGACGCTGGTCGACGAGGCGGCCGGGCTGCGCGCCTGGCTCGGTGAAGGCTTCGCGCCGCGGACCTGCCTCAACGTTCCGATCGGTCCCCACCGCCGCTTCGCGACGGCGACGTTCCCCCTCGCGAGCGCGAAGGGGGTGAAGAACGTCCTCGGAGGCACCGTCAACGACGTCGTGCTCGCGACGGTGGCGGGAGCGCTGAGGCGCTTCCTGCTTCACCGCGGCGCCACGTGCCTGGGGCTCGAGCTCCACGTGGCCGTGCCGGTCAACGTGCGGCCGGGAGCGGATGGCCGCGGCCTCGGCAATCGGGTGGCGGCGATGATGGTGCGGCTGCCGGTGGAGATCGCCGACCCGGCGCGCCGCTACGAGCGGATCAGGCTCGCGACCCGGGTCCGCAAGCACTCCCACGAGATCGAGCTCGCCGAGGTGATCACCGAGCTGCCCGGCTTTCCGCCCGCGACGCTGCTCCACCACCTCGGCGACCTCCAGCCCGCGCAGCGCTTCCTCAACACGGTGGTCACGAACGTCCCGGGGCCGCCATTTCCCCTCTACGCATGCGGTGCGCGACTCCTCGACCTCCACCCGTGCATTCCGCTCGGGCCCAACCTCCCGCTCATGGTCGGAGTGGTGAGCTACGAAGGAAAGCTCGGTGTGGGCCTGATGGGCGACTGGGACGCGATGGCGGACCTCGAGGTCCTCGCCCGTCACTTCGAGGAGGCCTTCGGCGAGCTGGTGGCCGCGGCGAGCCCGCGTTCGAAGCGCTCGACCGAGGCGGCGCCGCGGAACGCCGCCGCCCGCCATCGCCGGGCCGGCCGGGAGGCGCGCCGGCCTTCTGTGCATATCAGGTGATTCCCTCGGTCAAAAGTTGAATTGTTTTATCGATACGAGGTGGTATCGTTGTGTCGCGGATTCGGGCCTCGTGGAGGCGCGGTCCGCGATGGCGCCGCGCTTCCCCCGCCGCGCGCCGTGACGGATGCCGCCGACCCTCGAAGATCTCGAGCGCGAGCTCGCCGACCTGCGACGCAAGGTCACGGACCTCGAGCGCAGCGACCTGCTCGGGCCCGATGTGGCGAGCGATGCGGCGGCGGCCGGGCTGCTCGGCACGTTGCTCGAGAACGTCCCGGACTACGTCTACTTCAAGGACGCCGAGCGCCGCTTCGTGTGTGTCAGTCGTTCCTTCGAGCGGCTCTTTCACCGTGCCGCGGCGGACATCGTCGGGCTCAGGGACGAAGACGTGTTCCCGCCTGAGATCGCGACCGAAACGGCGGCCGACGACCGGCTCGTGATCGAGCACGCGGAGACGTTCGTCAACAAGCTCGAAGGTGGCGAGGTGGAGGGCGGCCGACAGCACTGGGTGCTATCCACCAAGCTGCCGTGGCGCGACGCCGCGGGACGCGTCCGCGGCCTGTTCGGGATCTCCCGCGAGATCACGGAGATCAAGCTGCTCCAGGACGCCCTCGCGCATAGCGAGCGGCGCTACCGCGGCGTGGTGGAGGCGCAGAGCGACTTCATCGTGCGCTGGCGGCCAGACGGCACGCGGACCTTCGTGAACCGCGCCTACTGCGAGTACTTCGGCGTGTCGCCCGACGAGGCGCTCGGTACGTCCGTGTGGCACGCGGTGCCCCGCAAGGATCGCGACATCGTGAGCAAGCACATCGCGAGCCTCACCTCCGAGCGTCCCGCGATCTCGGGAGAGCACCGGGTGACCCGCCGCGACGGGCGCAGCGCGTGGTACCAGTGGTCGCTGCTCGGTTTCTTCGACTCGGCGGGCCGGCTCGTCGAGCTGCAGGCCGTGGGCCGGGACGTGTCGGAACGCAAGGAAGGTGAGGTCCGCCAGGCGCTGCTCGCGAGCGAGCTCGATCACCGCGTGAAGAACGCGCTCGCGACGGTGCTGTCGCTCGCCGACGAAACGCTCGAGCACTCGCGCTCGCTCGGTGAGTTCCAGGCCGCCTTCCGCGGCCGCCTGGGCGCCATGAGCCAGGCCCACGAGGTCCTCGCCCGCGGCCGCTGGACGGCCGCCGAGATCTCGGACGTGGTGCGAGTGGTGGTGGGGCCTGCGGCCAGCGGGGTCCAGCGCCGCATCGATGCGAGCGGCGAGCCGGCGCGCCTCGCTGCGCGCAGCGTGCAGGCGTTCGCGCTGGTCCTCAACGAGCTGGTCACCAACGCGCGCAAGCACGGCGCCCTCTCGGTGCCCGACGGGCACGTCGAGCTGCGCTGGGCGCGCGCCAGCGACGGGCGCCTCCATCTCACATGGCGGGAGACCGGGGGCCCGCAGGTGAGCGCGCCGGGCTCGCACGGGCTGGGCCTGGCGCTGGTGCGCGAGCTGGTCGATCGCGAGCTCGGCGGCTCGTGGGAAGACTCGTTCGAGGCGAGCGGCTTCCGGTGCACGCTGGCGCTCCCCCTCGCCCTGGGGATGCAAGGGACGTACGAGGCCGCCGCCCGACCGGGCGCGGCGACGCCGCCGGGCGCGGCCGCCAAGGTGCCCCTCGGCCTCAGGATCCTGCTCGTCGAGGACGATGTGCTCCAGGCGCGGCTGCTGCTTCGGGTGCTGTCGCGTCAGGGATGCGACGTCGTTGGGCCGGCCCCGAGTGTCGCGGATGCGCTTCAGCTCGTCGCCACCGGCGGCTTCGACGTGGCGATCCTCGACGTGGACCTGCGCGGCGAGACCAGCGCACGTGTGGCCGAGGCGCTCGCCAGGCGAGGCATACCGTTCGTGGTGATGAGCGGTTACGGCGGCAGCGGCGCGCGCGAGCCGGCGTACGAAGGGCATCCGCGCCTCGCCAAGCCGGTGGACCCCGTGGCGCTCCTCGCGGCCCTCGGCAAGTTCGTGCGGCGCTGAGCCGGCAAGGCCGAAGCACGTTCGTTTCGGAGTGCGCATTCCAGTTCGTCCAGGCACCCTTCGCGTGACCGCGGCGGCAGGACCTGCGGGACTTCGTGGAGGGGGGAAACGATGCGTGCTCGGACGATCCTCACGTACGTGCTGGCGCTCACGTCGTTCGTGCTCGGCTGCGACCCGGACGACTTCGTCGCGCCGTGGCCGCAATCGAACGTCGAACCGCGTGACTACGACGAGAGCGGGCTCGCCGGCCCGCTGCGCGCGAAGGCCGACTCCTACGACGACTGGCACGTCGCCTGGCACCAGCCCGACCACGGCGGCACCGTCACGCAGCGCTTCACCGACACCGACTACACCGCCCTCGATGCGATCACCTACAAGGCCGACAGCACGATCTGGACCGGCGTCTACCTCGCGAGCCAGGCCATGCGTCACCACGTCAGCGGCGATCCCGAGGCGCGCGCCAACGCGCTACGGATGACCGCGACGCTGTCCGGAACCCTCCACGTCACCGGGGTCACCGGGTACGTCGCGCGCTACTGGGCGCCGCAGACCTCGACGGCCTACTTCGGTGACGAGTGGTGCGACACCCAGGTGCGCTGCCATCACCTGGAGAGCGGTCCCTACGCCGGAGACTTCTGGTGGGGCGAGACCAGCCGCGATCAATACATCGGCTGGCTCTTCGGTCTGGTGACGGCGTACGACCTCCTGGACGACGAGCCCACCCGCGAGGCGATCCGCGCCGACGTGCTGGAGGTGTTCCACGCGCTGCTCGACCACGGCTGGGTGATCGTCGACGAACGCGGGCTGCCGTCGGCGGTGGCGCCGCAGATCCTGATCTCGACGCAGCTCTACGTGTCGCTGATCGCCTACCACGTGAGCGGCGACGAGCGCGCCCTGGGCGAGCTGCGCCGGTTGATCACCGACGGGCTGCGCACCTCGTACGTGCTCAACGATCTCAACGCGTGGAACCGCTACAACAGCTACTTCGCGAACAACCTCTCGCACATCACCTGGTACACGATCCTGAGGCTCGGGAAGGTCTATCTCGGCGCCGCCGATCACGACTGGATGCGCCAGCACTTCGACGTCGATCTTCACACCTACACCCGGCTCTCCCACAACCCGTGGTTCAACGCGATGTACATGAGCCAGGGACCGTGGACGCCAGCGCCGAGCGACGATCCCTACCTCGCCCAGCTCGATCTCGACCTCACCGATTTTCCCGCACCGCCCAACCGCTGGCGGCACACGCCGGCGCGCGAGCCCGGGTCCTACACCGTCGATCCGTTCTCGCGAGACCTGGTGGCGCTGTGGGCGCAGTTCCCGTGGCTCGCGGATCTCCTGGGTCTGGTCCACCTCCAGGCGCTCGAGGCGCTGCCGGTGATGCAGCAGTGCCTGAACGGTTTCCAGTGGCAACACGATCCCTTCGTCGTCGAGGAGTGTGGGGCCGACGATCCCACCCAGGTCGAGCCGGGAGTCGACTACCTCTCGGCGTATTGGCTCGCGAGCTACCACAAGCTGCTCGACCGCGGAGAGTGAGCCACCGCGGGCGGGCGCGCGCGGCGACGGGAAGGCTGGCGGGAGGCCGCCGTGATCGGCCGCGCGCTCAGATGGCGGCGGAGGCCAGGTCGGCGCAGCGCTCGGTGCGCCCGGTGCTCCACGAGTAGCGGCCCTCGCGAAGGAGCCCGAGGGTCTCGCGAGGTGTCGCCGGTTGGGCGACGCACCACGCGAGGTAGCCAGCGAACGAGATGTCGGGGCTCGCCGCCTCGGCGGGCGTGAGGCCGAAATCGCCGGTGAGGGCCCGCTCGACCGCGTCGCGCAGGCGCGGGTGGTAGGTCTGGTAGACGGTCAGATCGCGTAGCCAGCGGGCGCGGCGGCCGTCGCTGCCGATCACCTCGTTCGTTTTCACCAAGAGCCGTTCGAGCTGGCCCGGATGGCAGGCGAGGAGCTCGAGGTCGTAGGCGAACTGGCGGGCGTCGTGGTGGGTGCCGAGGAGGTGCTTGATGACCGTCGCGGGCGGACTGATGAGGCCGGTCAGGTCGAAGGGGGTGATGGCACCCTCGTGGAGCAGGAACGGAAAGCGGATCGCGCGGTGGCGGAAGAGCCGCGCGCGCAGGTTCGGATGCGGCGGGTGCGAGACGCTGAGCCCCACCGTCTCGGTGCGAAACGCAAGGCGGTGCCACATCCGCACCACGCCGAGGGTGAGCTGCCAGGTGTTCGGGACGGCGGGAAAACGCCCCGACCGCTCGATCAGCTCGAGGTGCCGCTCGATGCGGCGCGGCCGCAGCAGGACGGGATACGAGAGCCAGGTGAGGTCGCGCACGGGGGATCCTCCTCGGTAGCGTCGAGGCCGCCCCGAGGATCGAGCCCGAAACTGGAACGGGCAATCCGGTCCCGAGTGGAGCTCAGGTGGCCGGACCGTCGAAGCCGAACGAACGCTGCACCGCCTGGCCGGTGACGGCGTCCACGCCTCCGAGGGCGCGGAACAACACGTCGGCGAACACCTGGTGGCCCGCGGCGCTCAGGTGGACCTCGTCGATGAGGTACGGGTCGAGCCAGGCGTTGCCGAGCTGGGTGTAGACGTCGGCGATCACGATCCCCGGGTTCTCGGCCGCGAGCTGGCGTCCGGCGCCGAGCGCTACGCCGAAGGCGAGTGACGCGAGCGGCTGCAGGTCGCCGATGTAGCCCTTCATCGCCGTGCTGTTGGCGTAGTTCGGGTACACGAAGTAGACGACGTCGCACGTGGGGTTGATGGCGCGGATGGCGGCGATGATCGTCGCCAGGTTCGGGTAGATCTGGAACAGGTACTCGGGGTCGGCGAGGAATCGCTCGATGACGTGGATGGGGTCGTAGTCCGGTGGGTTGCCCAGATAGACGTCGAGGTCGTTGCCGCCGAGGGTGATGGTGACCACGTCCGCGTCGGCGAGGCGCGGCGCCAGATCGTTCTCGAAGAAGCCGGTGGCCGCGCCGGGGAGCCAGTCGCGGGTGGTGCTTCCTCCCACGGCGACGTTGTCGACAGTGGTGGGCGCGATCGCGCTCAGGTGCTCGGCGAAGATCGTCGGAAAGCGCGGCTCGGGGCCGACCACCCCGAGGCTGTCGCCCAAGTGCACCAGGTGGACGTGTCCGTCGCGGATCGCCGCGGGGAGGCGGGTGGGGCGGTTGTTGCTGGTCGAGTCGACGTCGGGGGCCACGTCGGTGGTGACCAGGTAGGTGCCGTCCGGAATCGCATCGAAGAGGTAGCCGCCGATCGTGTCGGTGACGGTGTTTCGCTCGCCGCTGGTGCCGAGCAGCGCCACGCCGACGCCGGCGAGACGCACGTCGCCGGCGTCGATCGGCTGGACCCAGTCCGAGACCGAGCTGTGATTGGTGTCGTCGTAGACGACGCCGCTCACCGGAGCGGCGGTGCAAGCGATGCTGAGCGCGAGGCCCGCCGTCAGCACGGGGAACGCCAGGTGGGTCGGCTTCATGGGAGTCGGTTCGCCCTTGCGCGGGACAGGAGAGGTGGATGTCTCGATTGTGCCAGCCGCGCGGGGCGCGGGTCTCGTGGGCGCCGGCCGCCCGCGGGCGGGCGAGACAATCCGGTGGCGACCGGCCGCGGCGCGCGCGCCTCGGGTGGTCGCACCCGCGCCCGGATGAGCCGGCGGAATCCCGTGGTTCACCGTCGCTCGGCGTCATTCAGTCAGCGTCGGCGGGACCTCCGCCGGGCCGATCGTCGCCGATCCGAGACAGTCGCCGTTGCAAAAAATGACGATGTTTGACCGCGCGCGGCGGCGTCGCGACGGCGTCGCGAGACGCTCAGGCGAGCGGTACGGGGTCGTTCGGAACGCCGAGGTGCGCGCATGCCATCGCCGTGAGGCCTTCGATCAAGACGTCGTCACGGAGACGGAAGCGCGTCGCGAAGACCTCGGGGGCGCTGGTCGCGTCCTTGATCGCGGTCGTGACCACCAGCACCGCGAGCGCGATGTGGTCGAATCCCACCGGGATACCGTCCCTCGCGAGCCGTGCCTCGAGGTAATCCGCGATGAGGCCGATCAGGTACTGGTCCGAGGCCGTGCGACGCGCCACGTAGCTCGGATCCTCGAGCGAGGCGTGCATGAACGTGCGCAGCAGCGGCTCCTTGGCGCGACGGTGCGACAGATAGATCGTCGCGAGCTGGCGCACGATCTGGCTCACGGACATCTCGTCCCACACGTGGTTTGCGATGGCGAAGTCGGCCGCCTGCCGCATGTGCTTGAGGTGGCGCTCGTGTAGGTACGAGAGCAGGACCGCCTTGTTGGGAAAGCGCGCGTAGAACGAGCTGGTCGAGACCCCCGCGAGGTCGACGATCTCGAGGATGGGGATCTCGTCGAAGGAGCGCCCGTCGAGGAGCTGGGTGGCGGCGGCCACGATCCGCTCGATGGTGTCCTGGCTGCGCTTCTGGCGCGGAGGCTTCACCCCGCGCGGCAGCTCGTCGGGATCGGTGGGCAGCCGCGCCGGCTCGATGGGCTCGTCGTCGAATTCGTCGTCGATCGTCCTGGGCATCCAGTCATGTTCCCGGCATCGCAGGAGCGGCGCAAGTGCCCGGCCCGCCGGAGATCGGAATGCACGCTCCAATCTCCCTCCGCACCGTGCCGGTCAACCAGCTCACGATCGGCGGCGTGGTCAGCACCGAGACCGCGCTGCTGGTGGTCCTCAACACGCCGCCGCGTGGCAACGCGACCCTGATCCTGAAGCACCAGCTCATCGCGGCGAAGCTCAACCTCGTGGACGGCGCCGACGGCTCGACGATCCAGTCGACGATCGACCAGGCCGACGCGTGCTTGAGCGGCGCGACGAGCTGCACGCGCCCGACGCTCATCAGCCTGGGGAGCGCCCTCACCGCGTTCAACGAGGGAACCACGGGCCCCGGCCACTGTCCCTGAGTCACCCCGCGCGCGAGCGCGTCGTGGGTTCCACCGCGGGGCGGAAGGGTCCTCCTCCCCCCGCACCTTGGTGGGACCTTCTTCGCGTAAGCTCCGGCGGTCGACGGCTCGCTTCCCTCCTCGACGACGGGGAACCGCATGGGCGCCCACTACCGATCGCTGCGGCGGCAGACGTTCCATTACCTGGCGCGTCCTCACGAGGGCGTCCCGCGCGCGCCGCTCACGACGGCGTGCGCGTGGCGCGGTGAGGAGCTGCGCCGTCGCGGCGACTGGATCGAGCGACTCGATCGCGCGGAGGTCGACGAGGTGAAGGGCGCCGTGGCCGCGGCGCGCGCCACGGGCAGGCCTCTCACCGCGCTGGTAGCGGCAGACTTCCCGCTGCCGGGGCTCTGCGAGCGGATCGCGCGCTGGCGGCGCGAGCTTGCTCGCGGTCGCGGCTTCGTGCTGCTCAGGCAAGTGCCGGTTGCGGGCTGGAGCGGCGCCGAGGCGGAGACGTTCTTCTGGGGGCTCGGCCTCCACCTCGGCATCCCGGGAGCGCAGAACCCCCGCGGCGACCTCCTCGGTCACGTCCGCGACGAGCGCAAGGGGGGCGACATCCGCCTCTACGAGACCGCCCAGGACATCGCGTTCCACTGTGACGCCGCGGACGTGGTCGGGCTGCTGTGCGTGCACGCGGCAAGGCGCGGCGGCGCGAGCCGGATCGCGAGCTCGGTGACGGTCTTCAACGAGCTGCTGCGCCGCGCTCCGCGCCTGGTCGAGCGGCTCTTCCAGCCCTTCCATCTCGACACCCACGGCGAGGGCGGCGTGCGCTCGGTGCTGGTGCCGCCGTGCCGCTACGCGGGAGGCGAGCTTCGCACCTTCTGGCACAGCGACTACTTCCGCTCCGCCGAAGGTATCCCCGGCGTGCCGGCGTTCACCCCCGACGAGCGCGCACTCCTCGACACCTACGACGCGATCGCCGCCGACCCGGCGATCCACCTCGACATGGAGCTCGAGCCCGGTGACGTCCAGCTCCTCTCGAACCACTCCCAGATCCACGCCCGCACGGCGTACGACGACTGGCCCGAGCCCGAGCGGCGCCGCCATCTGCTGCGGCTGTGGCTCTCGCTGCCGAGCTCACGCGGTGGGCTGCTCGCGCTTCGCACCATGGCGAGCGGGCTCTCGCTGATGCGGAGCCTGGTCGCGGCCCAGCTCGCGCGCCCGTGAGCGGCGGGCGCCTGCGAGGTCACGCGCCGAAGCGCACGCTCACGCCGACGCCGAGCGTGCGCGGGGCCGAGGGCTCGCCGGCGAAGCCGGAGGGCGTCGTGTACGGGATCGCGAGCGGCACCACGCGCTCGTCGGTGAGGTTGCGCGCCGCGAGCCGCACCGTGAGCCAGCGGTCCTCGAGCCACAGGAACGCGTTCAGCAGGCCGTAGGCGCCGAGGCGCTCGGTGTTGGCGGCGTCGTAGAAGTAATCGCCGCGTCGTACCCACTCACCGCGGATCCCGGCGCGCCACTCGCCCCACAGCGGGTACTCGTACTGGGCGCCGACGAACGCGGTGAGGCGGTCGGCGAAGGGGAGGCGGTTCCCCGCCACGTTCACCCCTGCGTCGGTGCTGCCCGAGCCGAAGCGCGCGTCGAGGACGCCGAGGGCGCCGTCGAGGCGCAGGCGCTCGAGCGGGCGCACGAACACCTCGAGCTCGACGCCCTGGGTGCGCGCCTGCCCGGCGTTGTCGACGTAGAAGCGGCCCGGCGAGCCGGTGAGCGGGAGGTTGAGCTGGAGATCGTCGAGATCGACGAGGAAGAGGGCCAGGTTGGCGGCGACGCGCTCGTCGAGGAGCGAGACCTTGCTCCCGAGCTCGTACGACCACGAATGCTCCTCGTCGTACGCCGTGGCTCCGGACGGCGCGATCGGATTGAACCCGCCGGCGCGATAGCCGCTCGCCGCCGAGGCGTAGAAGCGCAGCGCCGCGTCCGGCGCGTAGCCGAGGATGAAGCGCGGCGTGAGCGCCGCGAACGAGCGGGTGTCGTCGACGTGGGCGGGGCCGACCACCGGCAGCTCGCGCGTGCCGAGGAAGACCTCCGTGACCGAGTCGATGTTGGCGTGCTTGCGCTCGGCGTCGTAGCGCAGGCCCACCGTCGCGTCCCAGCGGCGCTCGAGGGCGAGGGTGCCCTGGGCGTAGACGCCGAGCCCGGCGTCGTCGAGGGACGAGCGGGTGGCGTCGCGCGCCGGCGCGATGGCCGAGTCGAGCGCGTCCTGGAGCGGCTGCGGCAGCGTGATCCCGGCGCTTTCGAGCAGGTAGGAGGGCGCGATGGAGTTCTCGACCTGCTGATCGTTGCCCTGCGCGAACCCGAACAGACCGCCCTGCGCCGTGACCGTCCAGCGGTCGCCGAGGTCGAACGGCGCGGCGGTGAGGGCACGGATCTCCTGGGTCACCTGCACGCCGTTGCGGCGGTTGCGGCGCGTCAGGTCGGCGGACTCGGTGGCGTCGAGGTCGGTGCTCTCCGCGGCGCCGTGGTGGACGACGCCGGTGATCGACTCGAAGGAGACGTCCTCGCCGGTGCGGCGCAGGTTCACGGTCTCCGCGTTGAGGTCGCGCCCGGTGTGGCCCTCGAAGTCGTGGCGCACGTGGTCCGGGTCGCGGCGCAGCTCGGCGAGGTCGCCGATGGCGAAGTCGCCGTCGTCGGCGAACTCGCCGTGGACGTCGACGCGCGCCTCCCAGCCGTCGCCGAGGTCGAACAGCGCTTGCGTCCGATAGAGCTGCGCCGCGCGAGCGTCGAGGGAGCGCCCGGAGACGAGGTTGGTGGTGTAGCCGTCGCGCCGCGAGAGCCCGTAGGCGACGCGCAACCCGCAGCGCTCGCAGAAGAGCGGCGTCGAGGCGGACGTGCGCAGGTCGAGGCGAGCGAAGTCGCCGATGCTCGCCTCGCCGTCGGCGCCCCAGGTTCCGTCGGGCCTGATCGAGCGGATGTTCACCACGCCGCCCAGGGTGTTGCGGCCGTAGAGGGTTCCCTGCGCACCGCGGACGAGCTCGATCTGGCCGATGTCGAGCAGCTCCTGGCTCGAGGTGTCCGCGGAGAGCTGCGGCACGCCGTCGAAGTAGGTGGTCACGCCAGGATTGGTGGTGCTGCCGCCGACGCCTCGGAACTGCGGGTTGCTCACGGCGCGCGCGCTGAAGTCGACGTAGCCGACGTTGGGGGCGCGGTCGGCGGCCTGGGCGGACGACTGGACGTCGGAGGCCTCGAGCGCCGCGGCGTCGAGAGCGGTGACCGAGCTCTCGGCTTCCTGGAGCGGTTCGGGGATTCGGTTCGCGGTGACGACGACGATCTCGTCGGCGTTGCCGGCATCCTCGGCGGCGGCCCGCGTGGCGACGACCCCATTCAGGAGCGCGGCGAAGCAGAGCAGGGCAAGCTTCGGCCGCGCGCTGGCGCCAGGCCGGTCGCCGCGGGG
Organism: Deltaproteobacteria bacterium; assembly: GCA_016713535.1. GTDB lineage: Bacteria > JADJOY01 > JADJOY01 > JADJOY01 > JADJOY01 > JADJOY01. The sequence goes on along the minus strand of JADJOY010000028.1, from coordinate 133,277 downwards.
TGGGGTGGCGGTGGTGGGGAGGGAGGTCCGCACGGGCAGCCCGCGCAGGGTATGCGGGACCACCTCGATTCCAACCCCGGGGTGGCGGGCGCCGCGCGGCCAGCGCGCGGCGGGGGCGTCAGCGGTCCACCGGCAGGAGCTCGGCCAGCAGCGCGAGCACTCGGCGCTCGATCTCGTCGCGGATCGGCCGCACCGCGTCGACACCCTGGCCGGCGGGATCGGCGAGCTCCCAGTTCAGGTAGCGCTTGCCCGGATACACCGGGCAGGCGTCACCGCAGCCCATCGTGATCACCACGTCCGAGGCGCGCACCGCTTCGTCGGTGAGGGGCTTGGGGAAAGCCTCCGCGAGGTCGATGCCGATCTCGCGCATCGCCTCGACCACCGCGGGGTTGATCGAGCTCGCCGGGGCGCTGCCCGCCGAGCGGACGATCACCTTGCCCCGACCGTGGTGCAGGAGCAGGCCCGCCGCCATCTGCGACCTCCCGGCGTTGTGGACGCACACGAACAGCACCTCGGGTTGGTCGGACACGGTCTTCCCTTCCGCCCGCGCGAGGTCGCGCAGTCGATCGACGGCGAAGCGTCGGGTGAGGGTGAGCAGGTAGGTCGGGACCCGCGCGCGACGCTCGAGCTCGACGTACGACTGCGCCACGAAGCGCTCGATCGTCTCGCGCGAGAACGCGGACGCGAACTCGGAGGCGAGCTCGTCGACGATCCGCGACACGAGTGGATCGAGGCGGGGGGCATCGGTCATGGCTGCGCTCCAGAGGGTCGCCAGCGGGTCAGCGGGGACTTGCGGCGGACGGTGCCGGAAACCAACTCCGGGTGCGGTTGCAGACGGCGCACACCGAGAGCATCACCGGCACCTCGACCAGCACGCCGACCACGGTCGCGAGCGCGGCGCCCGACTCCAGACCGTAGAGGGCGATCGCGGTGGCGACGGCGAGCTCGAAGAAGTTGCTCGCACCGATGAGCGCCCCCGGCGCCGCCACCGCGTGCTCGACGCCGAAGCGCTTCATCAGTCCGTACGCGAGGCCGGAGTTGAAATAGACCTGGATCAGGATCGGGATCGCGATCAGCACGACGTGGAGGAAGCGCGCCGTCAGGTTCTCAGCCTGGAACGCGAAGATCAGGACCAGCGTCGCGAGCAGGGCGCCGATCGTGACCGGTGCCAGGCGCGGCAGGAAGCGCTCCTCGAGCCACGGCAGCCCGCGCGCCCGGATCAGCAGCACGCGGCTCGCACTGCCGAGGGCGAGCGGGATGACGATGAATGCCACCACGCTCGCCAGCAGCACGCCGAACGGCACCGTGAGCCCGCTCGCGCTCGCCACCAGGAAGCTCACGATGGGCGCGAACAGCACGAGCATCAGCAGATCGTTCACCGAGACCTGGACGAGGGTGTAAGCGGGGTCTCCCTCGACCAGGTACGACCACACGAAGACCATCGCCGTGCAGGGCGCCGCCGCGAGGATGATGACGCCGGCGAGGTACTCGTCGGCGAGCCCAGGGTCGATCCACGGCCGGAACAGGTGCTTGAAGAAGAGCCAGCCCAGGAACGCCATGGAAAACGGCTTCACCAGCCAGTTGACGACCAAGGTGACGGCAATGCCGCGTGGGCGGCGCCGCACGCCCATCACGCTCTGGAAGTCGACCTTGAGCATCATCGGGTAGATCATCAGCCAGATCAGTACCGCGATCGGACCGTTGATCTGGGTGTTCTGACCGAGCTCGAGAGCGCGCAGCGACTCGGTCAGGCCGGGCGCGAGCTTGCCGAGCGCGACGCCGACCACCATGCAGAGCGCGACCCAGAGGGAGAGCCAGCGCTCGAAGAAGCCGAGACGGCGGGGCGAATGCGCTTCGGTGCTCACCACGACGGTCCCCCGCGGCTCAGGTACATGACGCCGGTCCGCGCGCCTTCATCAGCCGTTCGAGCTCGCGCTTCATCCCGGTTCGTGCCCGGAACGCGGCGACGACCGAGGCGAGGTGCTGCTCGGACCCGGCGTCGGGCTGTCGGGCTAGGCGGTAGTAGACCCACGTCCCGTCGCGCCGCGGCTCGACCACACCCGCTGCGCGCAGCACGCTCAGATGCCGCGACACCGCAGGCTGGGTGAGCGCGAGCGCCTCCTGCAGGTGGCACACGCAGAGCTCACCATGGGCGAGCAGTGCAACGATCTTGAGGCGGGTCTCGTCGCCGAGCGCCTTGAAGAGCCGAGACGCCGGCTTGAGGTCGTCGACCAGGAAGCGGGCCTTTTGCATGGACATATGAATATCCGGATGTCCAGCTGCCGGCAAGGCGCCCGCCGGGAAGGCCCCCCGGCTCGGGTGTGAGGGGCGCCGGGCGTCCGGAGAGCGTTACTCGGGCCGCGACCCGGGGGTGGTCGCGGTCACGATACCGGAACGGACCTGGGGCGTTGGCCCGGACCCGGCGGCGACTGCGCGGCGGACTCCCTGGGTTCTCGTGGTCGCGCCCAGCACGCACCGCGCTCGGCACGCTACGTGCTCTGGTGGGGCCACGGAGTCGTGCGTCGCGCGACCCGTCACGCGGGCCCTCACGATGGATATCCAAGCCTCTCGCCGCGCGCACCCGCGGACGTTCCTCGTCGCTGCGGCCGCGGCGTGGCTCGTGGCGTACCGGGCACTCGCGCCGACCGCCGGTCGGGCGGTGGGCTGGCTGCCGGTCGATCCGGGCAGCCGACTGGCCGAGTCGCTGCGGTTCTTTCTCTACGACGCTCCCAAGGTGCTGCTGCTCCTCACCGGCGTCGTGCTCGTGATGGGCATCGTGAACACGTACTTCACGGCCGAGCGCACCCGCGCGCTGCTGGCCGGGCACGGCGAGGGCGTGGGCAACGTGCTCGCCGCCACGCTCGGGATCGTCACGCCGTTCTGCTCGTGCTCGGCGGTGCCACTCTTCATCGGCTTCGTCCAGGCGGGTGTGCCGCTCGGCGTCACGTTCTCGTTCCTGATCTCGGCTCCGATGGTGAACGAGGTGGCGCTGACGTTGCTGTTCGGGCTCTTCGGCTGGCGGACGGCGGCGCTCTACCTCGTGCTCGGGCTCGCCGTGGCGATCGTGTCGGGGTGGGTGATCGGCCGGATGCGGCTCGAGGGGCAGGTCGAGGGCTGGGTGCGAGAGCTGCCGGGCGCCGGGCCTGGCGTCGCACGAGCGGACGGCTCGTTCGCGGACCGCCTCGAGGCGGGCCTCGCGGCGGTCCGCGACGTGGTCGGCCGGGTATGGCCGTACGTGCTGGGCGGCATCGCGGTGGGCGCCGGAATCCACGGCTACGTGCCGGCCGACTTCCTGGCGAGCTTCATGGGCCGCTCGGCGTGGTGGGCGGTGCCGGCGTCGGTGCTGCTCGGCGTGCCGCTCTACGCCAACGCCGCCGGGATCATCCCGATCGTCGAGGCGCTGCTCGCGAAGGGCGCGGCGCTCGGCACCGTGCTGGCGTTCATGATGAGCGTGATCGCGCTCTCGCTGCCCGAGCTCGTGATCCTGCGCAAGGTGCTGAAGCCACGCTTGATCGCCGTGTTCGTCGGCGTGGTGTCCGCCGGCATCCTGCTGGTCGGCTACGTCTTCAACGCGGTGCTGTGAAGGAGGTGGTCGTGAAGGACGTCAGAGTGCTGGGGAGCGGCTGCGCCAACTGCCGGGCGACGATCCAGCTCGTCGAGGACGTGGCGAAGCGGATGGGTGTGCCGATCACGCTCACCAAGGTGGATCAGATCCAGGACATCGCGCGCTACGGGATCCTGGCGACGCCGGGTGTGGTGATCGACGGCGCCGTCGTCCACGCCGGCGGCATCCCATCGCGCGGGCAGGTGGAGCGCTGGTTCGCGCCGACTCCGAGCTGAGCGAGCCCGAGCCCAGGGAGGGTCGGCGCGCGGGCGCGTCGCGCGTTCGGCCTTGACAACGCTTGTGCGGAGACGCAATGATTGCGTCATGGCGCAAGCAAGCAATCGATCCTCGGCGGATCCGATCGCCGTCGGCTGCTGCACCGGGCTCGGCGAGCTCCTCTCGACGCGCTTCTTCAAGGCGCTCTGCGATCCGAGCCGTCTCACGATCCTGACCCAGCTTGCCACCGACGCCCGGCCCACGACGGTCAGCGAGGTCGCGGGCTGCTGTACGAAGGACCTGTCGGTGGTCTCGCGCCACCTCAAGACGTTGCTCGACGCCGGCATCCTCACCGCCGAGCGCAGCGGGCGGGAGGTGCGCTACTCGGTGCGCTTCGCCGATGTCGCGAAGACGCTGCGCGCGATCGCCGACGCCATCGAGTCGTGCTGTCCTCCGAACGAGACGAACTGCTGTGCGGTCGTGTGCGCGCCAACGCCGGAGCCGGCCACTCCGTCCGCGGCCTCGCGAACGAGCGCGCGAGCGTCCCACCCGAACCCACGGCGCGCCCGAGGCGCCCGCAAGGAGAAGTCATCATGACCTCGAATCAACCCGATCAAGTCCGCGAGTCGGTTTCCCGCGCCTATGCGGAGGCCGTCAGCAAGGGCTCGTCGTGCTGCGGCGGACAGGCGAGCTGCGGCACGCCGAGCACCGAGCGCGCCGAGTCGCTCGGCTACACCCCCGCCGAGCTCGCCGCGGTGCCCACCGAGGCCACCGGCACCACCTTCGGCTGCGGCAATCCCACCGCACTCACCGAGATCGCGCCGGGTGACGTGGTCCTCGACCTCGGCTCCGGCGCCGGGCTGGACCTGATCCTCGCCGCGCAGCGCGTCGGCGCGAGCGGGCGTGTCATCGGCGTCGATATGACCGACGAGATGATCGAGCGCGCTCGCAAGAACGTCGCCGCGGCGGGGCTCACCAACGTCGAGATCCGCAAGGGCATCATCGAGAACCTGCCCGTCGAGACCGGCTCGGTCGACTGGATCATCTCGAACTGCGTCCTCAACCTGTCGCCGGAGAAGCCGCGGGTCTTCGCCGAGATCGCGCGCGTGCTCAAGCCGGGCGGGCGGATGCTGGTGTCGGACATCGTCGCGTCCGGCATGCCGGAGTGGGCGCGCCAGAGCATTTCGCTCTACGTGTCGTGCGTCGCCGGCGCGATCCCCGAGGACGACTACGTGGGCGGGCTGCGCGCCGCCGGCCTCGCCGAGGTCGAGGTGCGCGACCGGCTCGTCTACGACGCCGAGACGATCCTCGGCTTCGCCAGCGACGCCGGAGACGAGTTGATGGCGATGCTCGAGAAGCTGGGCCTGCCACCGACACGCGAGACCGCGCTCGGCCTCGCTCGCCAGCTCGAAGGCAAGATCGCCAGCGTACGCGTCTTCGGACGCAAGCCGCTGGCGAGCTGAGCGGGCGGCGCGGATCTCCCGCCCCGCGCCGAGCTCACCCCACGTGCGCGGGGTGGTCGGCGCCGGGGCGGAGCAGGTCGTGCTCGCGGTTCGCGAAGTAGCTGTCGAGGAGGGCGCGCTGGCGAGTGCGGCTGCGCGCCAGGTAGCCCTCGAGGACCGCGCCGCCGCGGAGCCGGTGGTAGGAGACCGTGGCGAACCGGATCGGCGAGCTGAGCATCGGATACCAGGGAAGGGTCAGGATCGGCAGACCGAGCTGGCGGCGCCGCAACGGTCCCAGGATCAGCGAGGTGTTGCTCAGGTCCTGGTGGTACGCGAACCGTCGTCGCAGCGCGGCGAGCCGCGGCCGCTCCTCGTGCCCTGGGACGTAACGGCGGAGCGGCTCGTCGCGCAGCGCCGTGCCGAGGCGGCGAGCGGTGTCGTCGGGCCAGCGATGGGTGAGGAACGTGTGATAGAGCTTGCGAAGTCCGTCGCCCTCGGTTCGAGCAAGGAACGACTCGTCGACGCCCGAGAGGTGGCCCGCGTACCGCCACAGGTGCATCGCCGCGCCAGCGTCCGCGCGGCCCACCGGCACTCCGAAGAGACGCACGCCGAGCAGCGACACCGGGCCGAAGGCGAGGTAGGTCGCGAGCATGTCGACCTGATTGATCGGGACGCCCCAGCGCTCGGCGTCCCACTCGGGACGGCGCGCCACGGCGCGCCGGATCAGGGCGTGGATGAGCCGCACCCGTAGCGTGCTGACGAACCCTGGCCCGAAGCGCTCGAGGCCGCCGTCCTCGGTGACGTCGGTCAGCCACTTGCCGGTCTCGCCGATCCGGAGCGCGGTGTCCTTCGTCAGGGCGCCGGCGAGAGCGAGTGTGTGGTTCATGCTGTTGAAGTACGAATAGCCGCCCATCAGCGCGAGGTCCCTGAGCACGTAGAACCCGGCGTCGCCCGCCAGCCGGCTGGCGCGGATCCCCGCCGGCAGCCGCTCGCGGTCGAGCCACGGCGGGTCGCGATCGACGAGCGCGAAGAACGCGCGCAGCGGCTCGGGCGCGGCGTGCAGCGACTCGATGCCGCCGGTGAGTGCGCGCTCGAACTTCGCCTTCCGCTCCCGCGGCCGATCCTCGAACATCCACGCGACAAGCTCGTCCATCGGGGGATCGCCGCGCCACAGCGCAGCCTCGATCGCGCGCCACTCGGCGGCGGTCGGCGCGAGCGGTGCCCCGAAGATCCGCCGCGCGAGGGCGGGCGGTAGCCACTCGAGTCGCGCAATCCGGGTCGAGAGCATCCGAGCGGGTCGCGGGGGTTGGCCGGGCTCGCCGGTCGGCGCGGCTTCGCGGAGCGGGTGCTGGGCGGGCATTCGATGTCCTCGTCGGGTGGGGTGGCGGCGCGACGACTATGGGCCGACCCGGACGCGCGATCAACCGCGCCGCCAGGCGTGATCGACCGCGCTCGAAGCTATAGTCACGGCATGCGAAGCGACATCATCAAGAAGGGTTTCGAGCGAGCCCCGCACCGCAGCTTGCTGCGCGCCACCGGCCTCACCGACGCGGACTTCCACAAGCCGTTCATCGGCGTCGCCAACAGCCACGTCGACATCATCCCCGGCCACTTCTACCTGCAGGAGTACGGGCGGATCGCGAAGGACGAGATCCGCAAGGCCGGCGGCGTGCCGTTCGAGTTCAACACCATCGGTGTGGACGACGGCATCGCCATGGGCCACGAGGGCATGCACTACAGCTTGCCGTCGCGCGAGCTCATCGCCGATTCCATCGAGACGATGATGAACGCGCACCGGCTCGACGCGCTCTTGTGCATCCCCAACTGCGACAAGATCGTGCCGGGGATGGTGATGGGCGCACTGCGCGTCGACGTGCCCACGGTCTTCTGCTCGGGCGGGCCGATGCGCGCCGGCCACCTCAAGGACGGCACCGCGATCGACCTCAACACCGCGTTCGAGGCGGTCGGCAAGCGCGCGCTCGGCCAGATCAGCGACGCGGAGCTCGAGGAGATCGAGTGCAACGCCTGCCCGTCGGGCGGCTCGTGCTCGGGCATGTTCACCGCGAACTCGATGAACGTGCTGTGCGAGGCGATGGGCATCGCGCTGCCGGGTAACGGCACCGTGCTGGCACTCACTCCCGAACGCGAGGCGCTTCTCAGGAGCGCCGCGCGCCGTGCCGTGGAGATCGCGGGCGACGAGCGCTTCCGTATGCGCAACATCGTCACGGCCGACGCCATCCACAACGCGATGGTGGTCGACCTCGCGATGGGCGGATCCTCCAACACCGTGCTGCACATGCTCGCGATCGCCCGCGAAGCCAGCGTGGACTACGGGCTGCGCGATCTTCAGGCGCTCTCGCGGCGGGTCGCCCACGTGGCAAAGATCGCGCCGTCGCTCTCCACCGTGCACATCGAGGACGTGCACACCGCCGGTGGAGTGCCGGCCGTCCTGAAGGAAGTGGCGCGACGCGACGATCTGGTGCGCACGGGGGCACTCACGGTCACGGGCGAGACCGTCGGCGAGCGCATCGCGGGCGCCGAGGTGAAGGACCGCGCCATCATCCGAACGCTCGAGGCGCCGTACTCGCCGGTCGGCGGGCTCGCGGTGCTGTTCGGCAACCTGGCCACCGAGGGCGCGGTGGTGAAGACCGCCGGCATCCAGGCGTCAATGCGCCGCTTCAGCGGCCAGGCGGTCTGTTTCGACTCCCAGGACGCGGCGCTCGAGGGCATCAAGGGTGGTCGGGTGAAGCCCGGCCACGTGGTGGTGATCCGCTACGAGGGGCCGAAGGGCGGACCCGGGATGGTCGAGATGCTGGCGCCCACGTCCATGATCATGGGCATGGGGCTCGGCGAGTCGGTCGGCCTGGTCACCGACGGGCGCTTCTCTGGCGCCACCCGCGGCGCCTGCATCGGTCACGTGTCGCCGGAGGCGGCCGAGGGCGGAACCATCGCACTGGTGAAGGACGGCGACACGATCACGCTCGACGTGGACGAGCGCACGCTCGTGCTCGGGGTCACCGAAGAGGAGCTCGCGAAGCGCCGCGCCGCGTGGGCGCCGGTCAAGAAGGCGGTGAGCTCTTCGTGGCTCAGGCGCTACGCGCTGCTCGTCTCCAACGCGTCGGCCGGCGCGGTGATGAAGACGGAGCTCTGAGCCCGAAGGCGAATCAGGTCGAGCCCGGATGCCCGCGAATCCACCCCTCACGCCGGACGGGGAGCGGCTGCGTCTCTTCGCCCTCGGTCTGCCCGAGACCCACGAGGACAACCCGTGGGGACACGCCGCCATCAAGGTGCGCGGCAAGGTGATCGTGTTCCTGTCGAGCGACGACGGCGGGCTCTCGCTCTCGGCGAAGCTCCCCGAGTCGGGTGGCGCGGCGCTGCACCTGCCGTTCGCGTCGCCGACCGGCTACGGGCTCGGTAAGAGCGGCTGGGTGAGTGCGCGCTTCGCGCCCCGCGAGAGCGTACCGATCGCCCTCCTCGAGGAGTGGATCGAGGAGAGCTTCCGCGCCGTGGCGCCCAAGAAGCTCGTGAAGGGGTGGCTGGCGGGGAAGTAGCGCTCGAGGGGGGCGGGGACAGGCCCCGCCCCTACGAACCGAACCGGCCGTGAGCGGCGTTTCGAAACCCGCGGCATCCCACGTCGCGATGGCCGTACGGGCGGGCCGTGCACCCGCCCGCCGAGTCACGTCAGGGTGACGGTGGGGGCCGGGCGCCCGTGCCGGCCACCACGCCACGGTGGCGGTGGGCGCCGTGCCGGCCGCCACGTCACGGCGCGGAGGCGGAGGCGGTGGTGGCCGGCGCCGAGGCCGCCCGTCACGTCGCGGGTATCGTAGGGGCGGGCCCTGCGCCCGCCCGCCGCGTCACACCGAGATCGAGCCCTTGCGGAAGTCGCTCTTGGCGAGCAGCACGTTCACGCACACCGGGCGGCCCTTCCTGGCGATGCTCTTCGCCTTGTCGAGGACCTCGCCGATCTTCGCCTCGTCGTCGATCACCAGCCCCACGCCGCCGTAGCCCTTGGCGACATCGTGGTAGGGGGTGTCGCGCAGCACCGTGCCGACATCGTCGCCGAGCAGGTCGACCTGGTCGCGGGCGATCTGCATCCACGCCGCGTCGTTGCCGATCACCGCGATGGGGGCGAGCCCGTGGCGCACGAAGGTGTCGAACTCGGCGAGGCTGTAGGCCGACGAACCGTCGCCCCACAGGATCCACACCTCGGCATTCGGCCGGCACACCGCGGCGCCGGTGGCGAAGCCGCCGCCCACGCCGAGCGTCCCGTACACGCCCGGATCGAGCCACGCGAGGGGGCCGCGCGGGCGCAGCACGTACGAGCCGGTGCCGACGAAGTCGCCACCGTCCGCCACGAGGATCGCGTCGTCGGCGAGCTTCTTTTCGAGCTCGAGGAAGAACTTGAGCGGGCCCACGCGGCCCTCGGCGCTGGCGTCGCCCTTGGCGATCTCGGCGTCGCGCTTCGCCTCGCGCTCCGTCAGGGTCTCGAACCAGGCGCTGCGGTCGGGCGAGCGCGGCGAGAGCTTCGCGAGCTCGACCAGCATCTCGCCCGGGTGCATCCGCAGCGCCACGTCCGGGATGCGGTTCTTCCGCAGCGTGCCGGCGCTCAGGTTGGCGGCGACGAGCTTGGCGCTCTTGGGGATCGCCTGGCCGTACTTGAGGCGGAAGTCGAACGGGAAGCCGGCGACGATGACCAGGTCCGCCTCGCGCAGCGCCTTGCCGCGCTCGTGGCGGAACTGGATGTCGCTGGTGCGGCCGAGCAGCCCGCGTCCCATGCCGCCGAGATACGTCGGGATGCCGAGCGCCCGGACCGCGTTCGCGATCCGCTCGGGATCGCGCTGGTTGACCAGCGTCTGGCTGCCGATCACCAGCACCGGGCGCTGCGACTTGCCGAGCGCGTCCGCCACGCCCTTGAGCTTGCCGCGTGGGTCGCCGGGGACGGTGAGGTCGACGAGCGCCGGAAGCTCGGGCGACGGCACCGGCACGTGCGGCTGGTTGAACTGACGGTAGAGGTGGCCGCGCAGGTAGAGCCGGAGCGCGTCGCCGATCGGCCCCTTCATCTTCGCTTCTTCCATCGTCCACTTGCGGACGATCTCCTCCGGGTAGAGGAGGTCGATCGGCACTTCGACGAAGACCGGCCCGGGTACGCCCGAGAGCGCGAGGTCCATCGCGCGCTCCACGGTCGGGACGAGGCTCTTGATCGTGGAGACGCGCGTGGCCCACTTGGTGATGGGCGAGAGGATCGAGATCTGGTCGATGTCCTGGAGCGAGCCGCGCCCGCGCAGCACCGTCGCGGTCGCGCCGCCCAGGAGCAGCACAGGCGACTCGGCCATCTGCGCGTTCTTGATCGCGGTGATGGTGTTGGTCACGCCGGGTCCTGCGGTGACGGCGGCGACTCCCACGTTGCCCGTGAGCCGCGCGCACGCGTCCGCCGCGAACACCGCGTTGACCTCCTCGCGCATGTCGACGACGCGGATGCCGCGCTTCTTCGCGCCGACGAGGATGGGCGAGATGTGCCCACCGCAGAGGGTGAAGATCGCGGGAACGCCGCGCCGTGACAGGAGATCGCCGATGAGGTCGCCGCCGTGCATGACCCAGAGTCATAGCGCGACATGCGCGAGGAGAGTATGGGGTGGGAAGCGTTTCGGGGGCCGCGGGACGGCGCGCGCCAGGTGGCGCGGGACGGCGGCCGCTCAGCGCGCCCGGGACTCGACGCCGGTCCGGGCGTGCGGCCGGTCGGCGCCGCGGGCGACGGTGCGAACCCACGCCGCCAGCAAGACACACGGCGCCGCGAGCACCACCGCCGCGAGGTAGATCACCGCGTTCACGGCGACCGCGATCAGGGGAGCGTCGCGTAGCGGAGGTCGCTCGCCGCGCCGAGCCACACCACCTCGGTGCGCCCGCGGCGCGTGGTGGCGTCCGGGGTCGACGCCGCATTCGACGCCACCACGAACGGCGCACTCCACGAGCCGCTCTCGCTCTCGAAGGATGCGCCCATGACCTTGCCCGCCTGGAGCCACAAGATCAGGGCGGCATCGCCGCCGTCTGGATCGGCGGTGACGATCGGTTGTGGCTTCTCGCCGTCGGGCAGGGTGGTGACGACCTCGGTGGCCGCGATCAGTCCAGTCGCGCGGTCCGCCCGGCTGGCGCGGATCTCGCTCCCCCGGCGCCACAAGAGGTGGATCGCATGGGTCCCTTCGGCGAGCGCCGGACGACTGAAGGTGCTCGAGCTGGCGGATGTCGTCTCCACGACCTGCGCCGTGGGTGGGTTGCCGAGGGTGACGCGGGTCCCGGACGGGTAGGGCGGCGAGCCGGACAGCCACGGCCGCACCTGAGCGAGCCAGACCCGGTTCGACGAGTCGGTGATCGCGTCGACGCTCGCGATCGAATCGAAGAAATCGCCTCGTGCGATCTCGTCGGAGACCCAGGTGCCGCCGTCGAGCTCCACCCGATCGACCCAGCGGGAGGTGTAGCGGACGTCGTAGGTGAGCCAGGCGAGTGACGGCACGTCGTCGGGGCCGACGGCCACCCGATCGAGCTGGCAGGTGACGGGATCGAAGGCGGACGCGCGTCCACAGAGCTTGGCCGGAGGTCCCCAGACGCCCGCTGCGCGCCGGATGTAGCGGGCGTACGTATAGGGGAACACCCACGGGAGCGCGACCGGGATGTCGTAGACGATCTGGGGCTCACCGCTGGGACCGACGGCGAGGTCCAGGGCTCCGCCCGAGCGGAACACGTCGACCTCCTCGGGCTCGCCGAAGGTCCCCTCGGTGGCGGCGAGATAGCGGAGCGTCGAGTCCTGCCCGAACGCGATGTGTGTTTGGCCTGCGCCGTCGGCGTCGATCCGGGGGCGCTCGGCCGCCATCCCCGGAAGCGGACAGCCGATGACGCGGAACGGCGTCGCCGCCGCGACACCCTTCACGGTGACCGCCGCCGCACCGGGACTGACACCAGGCGGCACCAGGACCGTGATCGAGGTGTCGGTCCACTCGCTCACCTCGCCAGCGACGACGCCACCGAAGGTGACGGTGCTCTCCGCCTGCTCGGCGCCGAATCCGAAGCCCTGGATCGTGACCGGCTCGCCCGGGCAACCGTAGGGGGGCACGAGCGCGGTGACCGACCAGCACGCCGGGAGCTGCGCGCCGGCGAAGAACAGAGCGAGGACGACGGCGGTCGTGAAGCGCCCGATCGCGCGAGCGCGTGGGGCAAGAGCGTGCTGGCTGCGATTCATGGCTTCTCCCTCTCGAGCTGGATCTCCGCCATTTCCCACTCAATATGCAACGTCACGATTCGTAGCGACCGGTCTCGGCGTCCCCCCGGCTTCGGCGGCGACGAAGCGCCGCCCTCCAGCCCGTTCGGCGCAAGGGCGATCCAAATCGGGTGGCCCATTCAGAACGCATGCCACGCGGAGCGCACCCAGGCCGCTCGCCGGCGCTCGGCGGACGCCGACATGGAGCGTGGCCGCTCGTGCGTCAGGCAGCCACGTCGCTGAACTGGAGCTCGGCGAGCCGCGCATAGAGCGCGCACGACCGCAGCAGCTCGGCGTGGGTGCCGACCGCGACGAGTCGGCCTTGGTCGAGGACCACGGTGCGATCCGCGTCCACGACCGTCGCGAGGCGGTGCGCGATGACGATGCTGGTGCGCCCGCGCATCAGCACGTCGAGGGCGCGCTGCACGACCGCCTCGCTTTCCGCGTCGAGCGCGCTGGTCGCCTCGTCGAGGAGCAGCACCTCGGGGTTGCGCAGCAGCGCACGGGCGATCGCCATGCGCTGGCGCTGCCCGCCCGAGAGGCGGACACCGCCTTCGCCCAGGTGGCTCGCGTAGCCCTCGGGAAGCCGGTCGATGAACTCGCTCGCGTACGCGGCGTCGGCCGCGGCGCGCACCTCGGCGTCGGTGGCGTCGGGGCGGCCGTAGCGGATGTTCTCGGCGACGGTGGTGCTGAAGAGGGTGGGCTGCTGTGGGACGAGGGCGACGTGGCGCCGCAGCTCGTCGAGCGCAAGCTCGCGCAGGTCGAGGCCGTCGAGGAGGATGGAGCCGCGCGCCGGATCGTAGAAGCGCAACAACAGCTCGAAGAGCGTCGACTTGCCCGCGCCCGAGGGGCCGACGACGGCGATGCGCTCGCCCGCGGCGATCTCCAGGCTGAGGTCCGCGAGCGCGGGAGATTCCGGCCGGGACGGGTAGGCAAAGCGAATGTCCTGGATGGCGAGCGCGCCACGCACCGGCCTGGCGAGCGCGCGCGGGGCGGCGGGGCTCGCGATGCGCGGCTCGACGGCGAGCAGCTCGGTGAGCCGCTCGGTGGCACCCGCGGCGCGCTGAAGGTCGCCGTAGACCTCGCTGATCGCGCCCACCGCGCCGCCGACCATGATCGCGTAGAACACGAACGCGGCCAGTTCGCCGCCGCTGATACGCCCCGCGAGCACGTCGTTGCCGCCTTGCCAGATCAGGAAGCCCACCGCGCCGAGCACCAGCACGATCACCACCGTCGTGAGGACCGCGCGCTGGCGGATGCGCCGCACCGCTGCGGCGAACGCCGACTCGACGCGCATGCCGAATGCCGCGCGGTCGAGCGGCTCGTGGTTGTGGGCCTGCACGATCTTGATGCTGCCCAGCGTCTCGCCGACGAAGGCGCCGACGTCCGCGACGCGGTCCTGGCTCGCCCGCGAGAGCCGCCGCACGCGCCGGCCGAAGATCAGGATCGGCGCGATCACCAGCGGCACGCACGCGAGCACCGTGCCGGTGAGCTCGGGATCGGTCACGAAGAGCAACACCAGCCCGCCCAGGAACGTGAGCAGATTCCGGAGCGCGATCGACACCGACGAGCCGATCACGGTCTCGAGCAAGGTGGTGTCGGCGGTGATGCGGGTCTGGATCTCGCGCGGCGAGTTGGTCTCGAAGAAGGCGGGCTCGAGCTCGACCACGTGGTCGAAGACCGCGCGCCTGAGATCGGCGCTCACGCGCTCGCCGAGCCACGACACCAGGAAGAAGCGCGTGAAGGTGCCGGCCGCCATGAGCACGACCACGACCAGGAACCAGCCGACGCTCTGGCGCAGCATCTCGGGCGAGCCGGTGGCGAGCCCGCGGTCGATCATGAACTTGAGGCCCTGGCCGATCGCGAGCGTGCAGCCCGCCGTGAACACCAGCGCCGTGAACGCTCCCGCGACGGCCGCCTTGTAGGGCCGCACGAAGGGCAGGATGGAGCGAGCGCCGGCCGCAGCCGGCGCGGATCGCGCACCACGGGTCGATCGACAGGAGGAGTTGCCATGGGGCGCGAAGGTTAGCGGATCGCGGCGTCGTGCTCGACCATCTCGGGCTGTGGGCGAGCGCTCCGTTCGACCGATCGTCATCCTCTCCGCGGGAGACTCACGATCACCAAGGTGAAGCTCACGACGATCGGGCATTCCACCGGTGTGGTGCTGGCGAAGGAGGCCCTGAAGCGACTCCACGTCGGCAAGGGCGACACGCTCGTTCTGGTTGCCACGCAGGACGAGATCGAGCTGACGCACGTCGATCCGGAGGTCGCGTCCCAGTTCGCCGAGCCCGAGCGCATCATGCGCGAGGGCCGCGACGTGCTTCGGCAAGCTGGCGGAGTCGGTCGGTGGGCGGGGATCCGACCCGGCCACGCGCCGAGATCGAGCCGGCGATTCATCGCCGGCGGATCGCGGAGCACGGCGGCGATTCGGGCCTGCGAGATCGTGCGCTGCTCGAGTCGGCGCTCGGGCGACCGCGGAACCGCCGCGTGTTCGGGCGCTGACGCTCGACCACGCACGTGAGCGAAACCGCGTGGACGCGGTGTGCCCGGGCGCGATCGAGACGCGGCGACGACCTCGACGCGGCACCCGAGGCGAGGTCCCCGAGGTTCCTGTGCCCGGCCCAGGGTGGCCGAGTCCGGCCGGGGGCCTGTCAAGGTCGATGAAGTCGTGCTTGAGTGGCAGGATCGAGATCGGCTCGGCTGGGTGGCCGACAGCAACGCCCCACCCGTGACGGAGGATGGTTCGGACATGAACGGCGTGAACACGGCGGCTGTTCGTCACGGAGCTCGGACCGGCGGAGGTCGCGATGGACGCTAAGGATCCCCTCGAGCAGCGCGACGCCCTCTTCGCGGAGCGGCGCGCGCTGGTCAACGACTTCAACTTCGGTCCCGCCACGGCTGTCGTGTTCGACGACATGCTGTCGCGTTCGGTGCCGCTCTACGGCGAGCTGCAGCGCATGATCGGTGAGTTCGTGACCGACTTCGCGATCCCGGGAACCGCCATCTACGACCTCGGCTGCTCCACGGGCACCACCTTTCTCAACCTCGACAACTTCCTTCCCCGCGACCAGGAGTACCGCTTCATCGGTGTGGACTCGTCCGCCGCCATGCTGGACGAAGCGCGCGCGAAGCTGGAAAAGCACGGCTTCCAGCGACCGTACGAGCTGCGCCTGGGCGACCTGAACGAACCACTCGACATCCACGACGCATCGGTCGTCATCCTCACGCTCACCTTGCAGTTCGTGCGGCCGCTCAAGCGCAACGACGTGGTCGCGAACATCTACCGGGGAATGCGCGAGGGTGGAGTCTTGATTCTCGTGGAGAAGGTGCTGGGTGAGCACTCGCTTCTCAACCGCCTGTTCGTCAAGCACTATTACGAGTTCAAGCGGGCCAACGGCTACTCGGAGCTGGAAATCGCGCAGAAGCGCGAGGCTCTGGAAAACGTCCTCGTTCCCTATCACTTCCAGGAGAATCTGGATCTGTTGCGTGCCGCAGGGTTCGGGCAGCTCGACATCTTCTTCAAGTGGCACAACTTCTGCGGAATGCTCGCGGTCAAGTGACCGGCGCGCGCTCGGATCGCCTCGACCAACATGATTCGACTCGGTAATTTCCTCTTCAAGTATCGCGACATCGTCTTCACGCTGGTGTTCGTCACGCTGGCCCTGGCCACGGGTCCCGTCCTGTGGGGCGGCACGATCGCCCGCGATAGGGCCGCCGACGCCCTCGGCCTCCTGACGTCGTTGACCGGCCAGGCGCTGCGCTTCGCGGTGATCGGGTTCGCGTACATCCGGCGCGGAGGAGTGAACAAGACGATCCAGGCCGACGTGCTGGTGCAGGATGGCCTCTTCGCCCACTGCCGGAACCCGCTCTACGTGGGCAACGTGCTGGTGGTCATTGGCCTCATGGTGATCCACGGTTCGCCGTGGTTCCTGCTGCTCGGAGCGAGTTTCTACCTGGTGTCCTACAGCGCCATCGTGGCCGCCGAGGAGCAGTGGCTGCGCGGTCACTTCGGCGCCGAGTACGAGGACTACTGCCGACGCGTGCCGAGGTTCTGGGTCGACTTCCGCGGGCTCCGCCAGACCGCTGAGGGCCTGGTTTTCAACTGGAGCCTGGTGGCGCGCAAGGAGTACGGCACCACCTTCTACTGGATCGCTTGCGCGATCGCGCTGCTCATCTGGGAGCGCGTGCGGTATCAGGGCTATGCGGCGAGCGCGCACACGGTGCAGCTGCTGGCGCTGGGCTACGTGCCGCTGGTGATCGCCTACACCGTGATCCGCGTCCTGAAGAAGCGGCGGCTACTCGGTCGCGGGCACGCCCCGCAGCGCCGGGCGAGCGGCGCGGCGCCCTGAGCCGGCACCCAGGCGACCACCCGATCGACGTTCACGCTCGGGCGCGCGTCGGCTGGTGAGGCTCGGACGGGCTCTTGGTCGGCCGGGACGGCCACTCGACCACGCAGCCGAGCGCCTGGCCGATCGACCCGTTCCAGCAGAGCGTTCGCACCTCGAAGGCCGCTGGCTCGCCCGACTGCTGCATTTGCACCCCGCCGCCTTCGACCTCGCGGCGAACGGCGCGTGAGTGCGCAGGGCGGCCGCGAAGGCGCCCGGGAACGGGATCGATCGGTTCCGCTCCTGTCCGCTCCGCGGGGGCTCGCGCCCGGGGCTACGCGCTCATCCCGAACGGGGATCGAGCGCCGTCGGAGCTGTGGGCGGGCTCACGCCCGCCCTCATGGGTGGGAGCCGGGATCGTTGGGATCGGTGCCGGCGGCGAGCTCGTCGTCGTCGAGGAAGCCGTCGTCGTCGTAGTCATGCCGCGGCGCGTAGCCGCCCTTCGCCTCCACGAGGCCCGCACCACCCTCGCGCGCGCTCACGAAGAAATCGCGGACCTGCGCCATCGCTTCTTCGACCGGTTGTCGCACCGTGAACTCGTGCGCGAGCGGCCGGAAGCGCTCGCCGCTCGGGAACGGGAACCCCTGCTGCTCGGAGATGCGCCCCTGCCACGACGAGTAGATCGTGCCGTGCTCGGCCGGCGAGTACTGCGCCAGGGCACCGGTCTTCCCGTTCACGTTGCCCTCGATGCGTGGCCCGCCCGATGGGATTCCAGGCACGGTCCGGTACGACGGCTCGAGGAGCGAGAGCCCGAACGCGCGCGCGAGCGCCTCGGTCGAGGAGTTGGGGATGAGCCAGTCCCACATCGCCTCGAGTACGAGCACGGAGCGCGGCTCCGCGGGCCCCGAGGCGTAGACGAGCGGCTCACGCAGCGCGTGGCGCGCGACGTTCACCGGGTCGCCGGCGTCGAGGATGGCCTGCGCCAGGTTCACGAGCGGTGAGAAGTCGTTCTGGAGCCCCTCCGGCGTGGCGCCGAAGACCGTGGTCAAGAGCGGCCCGACGAGCCCACCGACCCCGGGCGAGTTGACGAGCAGATTGACGCCGAGCGCGCCGCCCGCGCTGTGCAGGTTCGCGGCCCGAAGCGTGGGCTCGAACGCCACGAAGTTGGCGCCCAGCACGCCGCCGAGGCTGGTGCCCGAGTAGTGAAGCTGGGCGGGGTCGAGGCGCACCCGGCCGACACCGGGGATCTCCGCATCGAAGGTGCGCAGCATGCGCGCGAACGCCATGTGGTCGACGATGTTCTGGCGCAGGTTGTCGCGGAACCCCGCGAGGTTGACGAGCCCGTCGATGAAGCCGACGCGGGCGCCGTCGCTGTCGCCGTCGTCGGCCCAGCCGTCGGACCCGGTGAGCGTGCTGCCAGGTTGGTTGGGCCGCTCGTCGACGGCGAGCCGCGCGATGTCGAAGCCGAGCGACGCGAACACCGGCTCGAGCAGCGCGTAGAGCCGAGGCGAGAGTCCCGCGAGGTCGAGGCGGTCGCCGTGCTGGATCGCGTCGATGGACGCGACCGCGAACCCCTCGGCGCAGAGCGTGTTCGCGAGAACGAGCAGCTCCTGCGAGCGCTCCGCGCCGAGACCGTGCTGCGCGATCACCACCGGGTACCCGGCGGGCTGCGGCGGGGTGGCTGGGAGCGCCAGGCTGAAAGGGATCTCCCAGCTACCCTGCACCTCGGGGCTGCCGTTCTGGCCCACGAACGTGCCTCCGTAGGGGTCGAGGAAGTGGGGATCGACGGCCAGGTAGCGAGGTGCGCGGAACCACGCACGGGTGACGATCGTGGCGACGTGCTGGTGCGCGCGCGGCTCGAGCGCCGGACGATCCTCGGGCTGCGCGCCGAGCAGCTCGTCGAGCGTGGCGCGCCCGCCCGCGCCGAAGATGAAACGTGGATCGAAGCGGGGCGCCGGGTCGGGGATGGCGGGATCGCCGCGCTCCATGGCGTTGCGGATCGCGAGGACGTCGTCCTCGATCGGCTGGGTGGTGAACACGCTGGCGGCGGCGATCCCGCTCAGGTCGCCGCCGGGGAAGTCCGCCTCGCCCGCCAGCGCTGCGGCGAGATCGTCGGTGAGCGCGCGCGCCACGGCGCCGCTCGGCACCGCGGGTGTCTCGCCTCGGAGCAGGGCGGCGAGCGTCTGGGGTGCGGTGAGGCTGCCGGCCGGTGTGCCGGCGCGAGCGCCCCAGAGATCGGTCCGGACGATCAGCGCGTAGCGGGTCTTGGGTACCAGCGGCACGCCGGGCTCGGGCATCACCGAGAGCCGGCGATCGGGGGCGTCCCAGTCGACCACCACGGGCACGCGCTCGCGGTAGCGCGTCGAGGCGGAATCGACGTTCACGAGCACGACGGGGCTGCCGGGGGCGAGCGAGTCCTCGGGGCTCGTGGGCAGCGAGCGAGGGTCGAGGTCGCCGTCGAGCCACACGTATGCCGCCGAGGTGGTCCCGAACCCGCGGAGCTGATTCAGCCCCGTCTCGAGCACGCGCTTCGCGATCGAGTTGGCGACGTTCACTCCGTCGACGGCCAGGTAGCCGAGCTCGTTCCGGAAGAGGTCGCTCGGCCACGGGATCTCGCCCCACGACGGCCGCGCGCGGTCGGAAGGAAGGTCGAAGCGAGCGCTGGGGCCGCGCTCGCTGACCACCTCGACCTCGGACTCCGCCGAGGCCTGGCCGCCCGGCCCGCTCACCGTCACGCGCACCGTATAGCGGCCAGGAGCGGAGTAAGCGCGCAGGGCGTAGCCGCTCGGCCGCGAGACCGCGGCTTGGCCGTCGCCGAAGTCGAACCGGTAGCGATCGATGCCGCCGCTCGACCCGAGCGCGTTCACGCCCACTGGCACGCCGACGCTCGCCGCCGCGGGGACGCGGAGCCGCGCGATCGGCGCGCTGCCGCCGACCGCACCGTCGCCGCCCGATCCGCCGCCGCACCCGAGCGCCAAGCACGCGAGCAGCGCGAGCCATAGCGCACAGCAAGGGCGGTCGGCAGGCTCGCCAAGACGGCCCGCGGACCATGGACGGTAGCTCGTCTCTGGCGCCACGCCCGCCAGTGTTTCACCTCGGGGTCGAGCCCGTCACGCACGCGCGCGACGGGTGCAGTTGCGCGAATGGGTCGGGTAGGTGGGGACGAGCCACGGCCGATCCCGACGTGGTCGTTTCGCTCGCGCGTGCGCCCGCTCGCGACCGTTCGTGACAACCCAGCTCGCGGTGGGGCACCGCCGCGGCGCCGGTCGTGGTGACGGTCGTGTAGGGCGGCCCGGCCGCCGCCCGCCGCGCCTAGACCTTCGCCTCGGCGTCGCCGCCGTAGAGCTCGTCGAGCGCGGCGCCGTGGCGTTTTTCGACGTTGCGGCGCTTGAGCTTGAGGGTGGGGGTGAGGAGGTCGTTTTCGGTCGTGAAGTCCTCGCGGACGAGGAGCACGCGGCGCGGGACCTCGAACCCTCGGAACGAGCTCGCCGCTCGCCGAACCTCGTCGTCGATCAGTCGCTCGACGCGCGGGTCGCTGGTGAGGTCGTCGAGCTCGCCGCCTTGCTGCGAGAGCCACTCGCGCACTGCCGGCTCGTCGATCACCACGAGCGCCACGTTGTAGGGCCGGTTCGCGCCGTGCAGCATGACGTTGGCGATGTAGGGCGAGAGCTTGAGCTCCTCCTCGAGCGGCCCGGGCATCACGTACTTTCCGTTCGAGAGCTTGTACTGCTCCTTGATGCGACCGGTGACGTAGAGGAAGCCGTCGGCGTCAAAGTAGCCGAGGTCGCCGGTGCGGAGACCACCGTCGGCCGTGAGCACCTTCTCGTTCTCCTCGGGGCGGCGGTAGTAGCCCTGCGTGACGTTCGGGCCGTACACCACGATCTCGCCCTGGCCGGGGGCGTCGCCGAGCGAGGTGTCGATCGCGACACGAACGCCCGGGATCACCTTGCCCACGCTGCCCAGGCGCCGCGCGTCGCGGGTGTTCGCCGTCACCATCGGGCTCGTCTCGGTGAGGCCGTATCCCTCGTAGACGCGCAGCCCGAGCGCGTCGACGAACTCGGCGACCTCCTTGCTGAGCGCGGCGCTCGCGGAGAGCACGTATTCGAGCCGCCCGCCGAAGCGGGCGCGGACCTTGCGGAACATCAGCCTGTCGGCCAGCGCGTGCTCGAGCCGCTCGCGAACGCTGATCGCCTCGCCGCGGCCGCGGCGGGTGGCGGCGTGGACGCCGTCCTCGAAGAGCCGCTGGAGGAGGGCGCGGTCGCCGCGCCATGTCGTGACGCACGGCCCCGTACACGCGGTTGAAGATGCGCGGGACGGTCACGAGCATCGTCGGCTTGACCTCGGCGAGGTTCGAGAGCAGGTGCGCGAGATCGTCGTTGAGCGCCAGCGAGGCGCCTTGCGCGAGCACGTAGTTGAGCTCGAGCTGCCCGTAGGAGTGAGCCCAGGCAGGAACGAGAGCGTTCGGTCGTCGGGCGAGAGCGGGAAGACCGCCCTGGCCGTGCTCACGTTCGAGGCGAGGTTGCCGTGGGTCAGCATCACGCCCTTGGGCCAGCCGGTGGTGCCCGACGTGTAGATGAGCCCCGCCAGCGCCGTCGGTGCGGGGTCGCGCGTCTCGACCGGCGCCCGCGCCCCGGCCGTGAGCAGCGCGTCGAACGAGCTCGGGTCGTCGGGCGGAAGCCCGATGCCGATCAGGTGCTCGAGGTTCGGCAGCTCCGCGCGCAGCTCGAGCAGGCGTTCGTAGGGCCCGCTGGCGCGAGCGAGCACCACCTTGGCGCCGCACTCGTCGAGGATGAACTTCCACTCCGCGGGCCGCTGCGCCTCGTACATCGGCACGAACACGGCCTCGAGCCCGGCGGTCGCGTAGTAGGTGACCGCCCACTCGAGGCGGTTGTCGGCGACGATCGCGACGACGTCCCCGCTGCCCACGCCGAGAGCGTGCAGGCCGGCGCGGCAGCGATCGACGAACCCACCGAGCTCGCGAAAGCTCGTCCACCTCCACTGTCCGTCGAGCTTGGTGCCGAGCGCTGGGAGTTTTGCAAAAGATTTACAACTTTGCGCAGCGAGCTCCGCGAGATTCCGTACCGGTCGGTCCATGGCTGACCCCGGAACTGAAAACAGAGCAAACGGCGTACCGAGTCCGGGTAGGCACCACGACGCCGTTGCGCTCGACGGCGACGCAGTACGGGACTGGCGCAGGCGTCGGGCGCGCGGCCTCTCCCGGAGGAGCCCTTCCGGGCCCGCGTCGCGAAGACCCCGATCATCCAGGATCTTCTCAGACTCGCACCGCCGGACGCGCGCGCCGCGGTGACAGGGGTCGGGTCGCCACAGGCCTTCGCGGAGCGCCGCGCGTCGACCGTGCGCGGCAGCCGCGCGGCGACCACACCATCGCGCGACTCGCCACGCGATCCAGGGAGCACGCGCCCGTAACGCGGGGCCGGCGAGGGGGGCCTCGAACGCGCCGAAGGCGGAGCCGACGTCGGACCGTAGCCGGGAGCGCGCCGCCAGCCGATTCGCCATGGGCCAGGTTGACCCCCGTGAGTTCGTGATCGGCATCGAGCGGCCACGCAGGCAGGCGAAACACGAACACCGGCCGAAAAGCCCGGACGCAATGCAGTGAGCCGCGCCAGCGGGGCTCGGCGTTGGCCTCGGCGTGGCTTGGCAGCGGACGTGCAACCGGGTGCGTCCCCATCCGATTTGGACCGGGTCGTCGGCTCGTTGGCGGGGCGGAGCCGGCGCGTCCCGAGCGCGCGATCCCGGCTTGGTGTCGGAACGCCGGACGGTCGGGCCGGACCCGGAAGCACGTTCGCGCGCAGCGTCCAACGCGCCCCCTGGGAGGACGACGAGGAATGAACGCTCGGTGGCCGGCGGCGACGCTCTCGCTCTCGTTGATGCTCGGTGGCTGCAGCAAGCACGGCGACGCGCCACCCGGGCAGGTCGTGATTCCCGGGCGCTGCGCCGACAGGGTGACGACCCACCAGGCGCGTTTCACGATCCCCAACCTCGGCTTCACGCTGTCACCCGTGGGACGGCTGACCCAGGTGGGCAACCTCCCGCTCGGCGGCGCCATCACGCCGGACGGGCGCGAGTACTGGGCGGTCGATTCGGGGTACGGCCTGGACGACGTGCAGATCGTCGACCTGGCCTCCGGCCAGGTGATCCAGACGCTGCCGTTGCCCGGCGCGTTCGGCGGCATGGTGTTCTCCCCCGACGGCCTCACCGCGTACGTCGCGGGCGAGCCGGCGGGGAAGGGCGCCATCGATCCGCCGGGCGTGGTGGGAATCACCGGCGACGTGATCCACGTGTTCGCGCGCGACGCCGCGACCGGCCTCGCGATCGAGCAGGCCCCCATCGCGTTGCCGCCGACGACCGGCGGCAGCGGACGCAAGAACAGCCTCCAGTCCTATCCGCTCTCGCCCGCCTGGCCGGTGGGGCTCGCGCTCAGCCCCGATGGCCGCACCTTGGTAGCGGCGCTCAACATGGCCGATCAGGCCGCCGTGATCGCACTGCCTTCCGGCACTGGCACCGCCGTGCCGACGGGGACCTACCCGTACGGCGCGGCCATCGAGCGCGGCGGCCGGTTCGCTTACGTCAGCAACGAGCTCGACGGCACCCTCACCAAGATCGATCTGGCCGACCGCTCCACGACCACCATCGCGGGGTTCGGTGGAGGCGGCGGCGACTACAACTCCCACCCGCAGAACCTCCTCGCCGATCCGCGCGCCGATCGGCTCTACGTGGTCGTGTCGAACCGCGACGCGGTCGTGATCCTCGACACCCGCACCGACTCGATCGTCGCGACGATCTCGCTCGCACGCCCCGAGGGGCCGGGCGCGGCCCCCGTGGCGCTGGCGCTCGCGCCGGACGGAGGCACGCTCTACGTGGCAAACGCCGGCGAGAACGCGATCGTCGCCATCGCCCTCACGGCCCGTCCCGGCGGCGCCGCCGCGTACTCCGTGATCGGCAAGCTGCCGACGGCGGACTACCCCCACGACGTGCAGGTGACGCCGGACGGCTGCACGATGGTGTGGACCGCGGCGCGCGGGATCGGCACCGTGCCCAACCCTGCCTACGAGTACTGGACCTTCGGTCCGCCGTCGCCCTACCCGAGCTACGTGCCGCAGCTCCTGACCGGGCAGGTGGCGGTGTTGCCGGTGCCGGCCGACGCATACTTCGCCGCGGCGACGGCCACGGTGGAGAAGGCGACCGTCCCGGGAGACGGCAGCGGCACGCGCGTCGCCGCTCCGGCGAGCACACCGGTGATGGCGCCTGGCGGTGGCCCGAGCGAGCAGATCCAGTACGTCTTCTACGTCGTGAAGGAGAACCGCTCCTACGACCAGATCTTCGGGAGCGATCCACGGGGCGACGGCGACCCGGCGCTCGAGATGTTCGGCGACAACGGCACGCCCGGGCCGGCGGGCGGGATCACCCCCAACGCGCACGCGCTCTCGCGTCAGTTCGTGCTCCTCGACCGGTTCTTCGAGGACAGCGAGGTGTCGCTCGACGGCCACGTCGTCACGAGCAGCGCCTACGTCACCGACTACACCGTCAAGGGAATCCACGCCAACTACTCGAAGCGCGGCAAGCCCTACGACTTCGGGATCTACCCGGTCAGCTACCCGCCCAAGGGGTTCCTGTTCGATGCCGCGGTGCGCCACTCGCCGCCGATCTCGTTTCGCAACTACGGCGAGCTCTCCGCGGGGATCCTGGTCGCCGGTGACGAGCGCGCAGACACCTACGCCGCGGTCCAGGCCAACACCGACCCGAGCTATCCCAACGACCTGCAGGTGGGTTGCACCAACACCGCGAGCGGCGAGGCACCGCCCGGCGCCCCCAACTCGCCGGATTGCTACTTCGACGCGGGGATGGGCGCGGCACCCCCGCTCGCGCGATCGCGGATCGACATCTTCCGCGCTCAGTTCGAGGCGCAGCTCGCGGCCGGACAGGTCCCGCACCTCAACTACGTGGTGCTGCCGAGTGACCACACCACCGGTCCCGGGGACTCGAGCCGCGATCCGATGGCGATGGTGGCGGACAACGACCTCGGCCTCGGCCAGTTCGTCGAGCTCGTCTCGAAGAGCTCGATCTGGCCCCGGAGCGTGATCTTCGTGGTGGAGGACGACAGTCAGGACGGTGCCGATCACGTCGACGCACACCGCGCGCCGGCACAGGTCGTGAGCCCGTGGGTGAAGCACGGTGCCGTGATCCACGACCACTTCGACCAGTACTCGGTGATCCGCACCATCGAGCTGATCCTCGGGCTCGAGCCCCTCTCGATCCACGACGCCAACGCGATTCCGATGTTCAGCGTCTTCACCACGGTTCCCGACGTCACGCCGTATGCCGCAATCACGCCCACCCAGGACATCCAGGCGATGTGCCCGTGCCCGAACTCCGCGGCCGCCGCGCGGCTGTCGGCGGTGATGCCGTGGGATCAGCTCGATGCGGTGCCGCAGGAGATCGCCGACCGGTTGCTGTGGCAGCGCGTCCATGGCGATGCGTCGCCTCCTCCGCCTCCGGTCTGAACGCGTCGCGCGTCGAGCACGAGCGCGCGGTCGGGGCGATGCGAATCTACGGTGAGCACGCAGGACGGCCGCACGTCGCGCGTCGCGAGCTCGCGGAGTACCTGGGCGGCGAGGACCGCGATTGATCGCCGACGAAAGGCGACCGTCGCGAACCCCAACCCTGCGGATCGCGGCCGCTCCGGCGGCCGCGACGGAGCGCGGCCCTCCAGTGCGATCGATCCGGTCGCGGTTTGGTCGGACCTACGCGGACCGGTCGAGGAGCTTCCGTGCGGCGCGGGTCTTGGGATGGTCGCCGCCGAGCGCCTTCTCGAGCTGAGTCGTGGCGACCCGCGCGGCCGAGTGCGCTGCGTCGCGATCTCCCTGGGCATCGAGGGCGCGCGCCAGGGTGAGGTAGGCCGATCCGAGCCCGCGGCTGAAGCCATCCGGTCCGATCGCGGCGGTGATCGCATCGACCGCGCGTCGCGCGTCCGCCACGGCGTCGCCGGGCCGCCCGCGCTCGATGGCCAGGTCCGCGCGGCGCACGAGGAGCGTCGGGATGAACTCGGTCCCTGCTCCTCCCGCCGCGACCGAGGCGTCCATCATCGCGAGCGCGGCGTCGATCTGGGTCCTCGCCTCCTCCAGATTCCCGCGCGCCTCGGCGACGTACGAGCGCTCGAGGCGGATCGCTGCGTGGCCTGGGTGATTCTCCGAAACCTCGCGGGCCAGGATCGGCTCGAGCTCGGCGAGCGCGGCTTCCGCCTGGTCGGGCTGGTTCAGCTCGTTGTGACTCGTCGCCTTCACGATCAGCGCCTGGTGGATCACGACCCGGTCGCCGGCGCGGCGCGCTCCCGCTTTGGCGCGCTCGGCGTATCGCAACCCTTCGTGAGCGCGCGCCAGGTCGCGTAGCACCCAGCCGTAGTTGAGGAGCAACATCGGAGACACGCTCTCCTCGTTCGCGTCGCTGCTCGACAGCTCGATCGCGCGGCGGAGGATGGGTTCAGCCTCGAGCGGATGCCCGAGGCCGAAGAGCGCCATGCCCCAGTTGTTGTAGAGCGTGCCGGCGGTCTGGGTCTCGTCGCGACCGAGGGCCTCGAGCCGGCGCGACGCCTGCTCGAACGCGACGCACGCCTCGCGATGCCGGCCGGCGCCGCGGAAGTGCTCGGCCAGGTCCATGTAGAGGCGCAGCTCGACGAGCTCGGAGCGAAGCGGCGCCGACGCGAGCACACGCTGCGCGGTCTGGGTGCGCTCGATCGCTTGCTGGACGGCGTTGCGGTGCTCCGCGACCGCGCTGGCGTTGCGCAGGCAGCTCACACGGTCGAGCACGAAGGTGACCTCTTCGGGCAGCTCGGCGAGGCCCTCGGCGATCAGCGCTTCCGCGCGATCGTGCTCACCCGCGCGGGCGAGCGCACCCGCGAGCGCGCACGCGGCACGGGCGCGGGTGGATGGTTCGTGGACGGCACGCGCCGACGCATGGGCCCGCTCGAGGAGCCGGCGGGCCTTCGCGTCCTCGTCGAGCGTGAGGTACTGGTCTCCGATCGAGAGCAAGAGCTCGACGTGGCCCACGGTGTCGTCGCCGTGCTGGCGCTCGGCGATGCGCTCCGCGTCCGCGAGGAGCTCGCTCACCGTGAAGGGCTTGCCCGAGGGGGCGGCGTCGGAGAGCAAGAACACGTCCAGGTCGTTGATCGCCTCGGCGCGCCAGAGCTGGCGCAGCGCGAAGTCGCGCTGCACCCGTACCCGACGTGCCTGGACCGCGGTGCCGAGCGCGCCGCCGAGCGTCGTGAGGACCGCCAGCGTCGCCAGGGCCACCGCGACCGGGTTGCGGCGGACCAGCTTCGCCGCGCGGTAAGCGAAGGTGTCTGCGCGCGCCGTGATCGGCTCGTTCGCGAGGTAGTGACGAAGGTCGTCGGCGAAGGCCGCGACCGAGCCGTAGCGCTCCCCCGGGTCCTTCTTGAGCGCCTTGGCGACGATGGTGTCGAGATCGCCCCGCAGGGCACGCGTCAGCTTGCTGGGGGTGGTTCCGCGGCGCGAAGCGGCGTCGACGGCCGTCGCCGCATCGGATCCCCCTGCGATCACCACCGCGGACGGCGGCGGAAACTCCACCTCGAGCGCGGCGCGCAGGACCTCGGCGGGCGTTGCCGCGACCTCATGTATTGGGTGGCGCCCGGTGAGCAGCACGTAGAGCAGGACACCGAGCGCGTAGACGTCGGTGACCGTGGTGACGGGCTGGTCGACGAGCTGCTCTGGTGCGGCGTAGGCGGGAGTCATCGCGCCACCCCAGTCCCGGGTGAGGTGGCTGGCCGCGCCGCCCTCCGACGACTCGTCGAGCAGCTTCGCGATCCCGAAGTCGAGGAGCTTCACCTCGCCGTCTTCGCGCACCAGCACGTTCGACGGCTTGATGTCGCGGTGGACGATCAGGTTCGCGTGGGCGTGGGCGACGGCGGCGAGGACGTCGAGGAACAGCGCGAGCCGCGCCGCGAGGTCGAGCTGGCTTGCGTCGGCGAAGCGGTCGATGGGCTCGCCGCGGACGTGCTCGAGGATCAGGTAGGGCTGACCACCCGCGGTGACGCCGGCGTCGACGAGGCCGGCGATGTGCGGATGCGTGAGGCGCGCGAGCACCGCACCCTCGCGCTTGAAGCGCTCTTCGGCGCCACGCCCGACGCGCGCGGCATGGAGGAGCTTGACCGCGGCGTGGCGCTCGAAGCGGCCGTCGTTCCGGCTCGCGAGCCACACCACGCCCATGCCGCCCTGGCCGAGCGGGGCCACCAGCGTGTAGGCGCCGACGACCTGGCCCGCGATCGGCTCCTCCAACGCCTGCGGGGCCGGCAGGAGAGGCAGGCGCGACTCGAGGAAGCCCTCGGCGTCGATCGCACGCTGCTCGGCGAGCAGGCTCTCGACGAGGTCGGCCGTGCCCGGGTCGCGCTCACGCAGCGCCGCGAGCCAGCGCGTCCGCTCGGGCTCCGCCAGCTCGAGGACCTCGTCGAGCAACGGGCTGGCGACCGCCCACCACCCGTCCCCGAGCTCCGCGACCACGGCGTCACTCGAGCGCGGCCGCGCCGAGGGTGTGGTGCAGGAAGAGCCGCGCCTTTTCCCAGCGCCGCTGCACCGTGCGCTCGGCGATGCCCTGGGCCTCGGCGATCTCCACGAACGAGAAGCCGCAGAAGAACTTTAGGTCGACCACCTCGGCGAGCGCCGGGTCGGACTCGCCGAGCCGGTCGAGGGCGACCCCGATGGCGGCGAGACGCTCGGCCTCGCGGGAGTCGATCTCGGCGCCGTGCAGGTCGTTGTCGAGCGCGGTGATCTCGATCCCGCCGCCGCGCTTCAGCGCGTGCCGGCTGCGCGCGTGGTCGATGATGAGCCCGCGCATGACCCGCGAGGCGTAGCGCAGGAAGCGCGGCCGGTCGGGGAACGCGACGCCGTCGCGGGCGGCCATGTCGAGGTAGGCCTCGTGGAGCACGGTCGTGGGGCTGATCGTGGCGCCCTGACCGAGCCGTCCCAGCTCGCGGTTCGCGACCCGGCGGAGGTCCTTGTAGAGCGCCGCGAAGAGCGCCTCCACGGCCCGGGGCTCGTGGCTCTCGACCGCGGTCACCAGCGATGCGACGGACGGCAGCAAGTGGATCGGGGCCTGGGTTCGGAGGAAGAGATCGTGGGGGAGGGGCGGCCGGCGAGGGCGCGAGCATTGTGAATCAGTTGGCGCGTGCCCTCAACCCGAGCCGGCGCGCGGCCTCGGCTGGCCGCGAGCGCTCGAGGCGTCGGAGCCGTGATTCGTCACTCACACCTGTCGTCTTTCCCCCACGGGTTGCGATTGAAGGAGTAGCGGCGGCCGACCCGCCGCCTCGGGGTGGCCGTGATGAATGCGCACGGCCTCGCCAGCTCACTCACCCACCACGCGGCGCGCATGACCGATCCAGGCCCTGCGCCTTTCCGCGATCGACGGACCGGCCCGACGCCGGTGCGACGCTCGCGGGCGAGCGCGGTCGCGAGCGCGATCGTGGCGATCCTCGCGTACTGCACCTGGGTCGACGACGCGAGATCCGACGACTCGATCGCGCCGGCCGCTGCCGAGGCCACTGCACCGCCGGCCTTCGCCGTGTCCAAGAACGCCGGTAGCGACTCCTGGGTCGCCACCGACTTCACCCTCGAGATCGGCGTCACGCCTTGGCCCGTTCCCGAGCAGGGCACGGTCGGCGTGCGCTTCGGCGAGACCGACGTCACCGGACTCTTCACGCCCGTGGGCGATCGGCTGCGCTACGACGGCAGCGCCGTCCCGCTGCCCGCCGGCGAGACCGAGATCGTGGTCGCGCTGGTGGGGCCGATGGGTCGTGGACCGAGCTCGCCCACCTGCCGCTGCGGGTGCTCGTCACGTTCGCAGGTCTGGCGTGGGAGAGCGCCGACCTCCGGCCCACGCTCGCGCTCGGTGTCCAGTCGCAGGTGGCATCCCACACGTCCCCCCCGCCCGAACCGGGCACCGGCGTGCGCGACACCTTCGCCGACTGGCCGCTGCGCGCCGACGGCGCCGGTGTCCTGCGCCGCGACGACTTCGCGGCCGGCGGCGTCATGAGCGTGCAGGGGACCACGCACGCGCAGGACGCGCTGCGCGCGCCGACCGACGGCGAGGACGCGCCACGCCTGGACCTCGCCGACTACTCGCTAAGCGTACAGAAGTGGGGCTCGACGGTGACGGTCGGCTCGTTCGCCTACGGCGCCAGCCGGCACCTCGTGAACGGCTTCGGGTCGCGGGGCGCCACCCTGCATGTGCCCCTCTCCACGATCGGCGACCTGACGCTTGCCGGCGGCAACGCGCAGAGCATCGTCGGGTGGTCGAACTTCACCGGCTTCCAGGAGAGTCACAACCGCGTCTTCAGCGGAACACTGGGGCTCGGACATACGATCGAGGAGTGGGGAGCGGTCCGCGTCGAGGGCAGCCTCCTCGGGGCGCAGTCCCGCCCGGCGGACGACTTCAACCAGGCGTCGGTGACCGACGCGGAAGCGAGCTTCGAGGGAAGCGTGCGGGTCGTCGCCAACGACGCCGCGTCGCGGCTACGCGTGGACGGCGGCTTCACGCGCAGCCGGTTCGACAACCCCTCCGACCCGCTCCTCGACCAGGGGCTGGCGGTGGTGCCGACCCGCGCGGCTACTCGAAGCGCCCTCTACCTGGACGCCGCCTACGACCTGGTGCGCGACTGGCAGCTCACCGAGACGCGGCCGGTCGGCCTGACGATCTCGTATCAGGCCGAGCGCGTCGAGCCGCTCTTCCGCAGCATCGGCGCCACGACCCTCGCGGACCTCGAGCAGCACGGGGTGGCGCTCCAGGGCTCCGCCGGGGACCTCTCGCTGGTGCTGAGCGGCACCCTCGCGCACGACAACTTGGGGGAGGTTCGCTCGCTCCTCACGACACGCACGCGGCAAGCTTCCGCCGCGCTGACGGTGCCTACGGAGTCGTGGCTCGGCACGCCGGGAGAGTTCGAGCCGTGGTGGCCCGCGTTCGACTACGGCGTGACGTGGATCCACCAGTACGGAACCTCGTTGCCGCCGGACGGCAGCTTCAACGAGTCGCAGGTCCCCGACCAGATCAGCACGGTGCACGGTCCCGGCGTGCGCTGGGCGGGGGAAGGGTGGAGCGTCGGCTATCAGTACGGCGTCTCGGACCAGAACAACCGCCAGACGGAGCGGGACCGCGCGGACCTCGTCAACCGGGTCCACACGGTGGCGGGCTCGTGGAGCCCGGTGCTCGAGGTGTCGCTCGGCCTCGACTACACCCTCGAGAGCGCGCGCAACCGCGAGCTCGATCGCACCGACGACACCCAGCGGGTCGGCTTCAACGCCTCGCTCGTGCCGTGGCAGGACGCCGGGTTGGCCGCAGCCGGGAGCGTCACGTTCGGCGGTGACGAGCGCGACACGACGCGCACCCGAAATCACGAGCTCTCGCTCGAGCTCTCGCAGGGCTACGACGTCGTGGACGGTGTGGCGTCGCGCTTCTTCGTCCGTCACGTGCGCATCCACGGCGATCAGCGAGACGAGATCTTCCAGATCGACCAGCGCATCGAGGGTTGGTCGGTCAGCCTGGGGGCGTCGCTTGGAATCTCGTGAGGTGGCGATGAGCTTCGTTGGCGGACCGGCGCCCACCCTGTGCGGGTGGTTCACGGGGCAAGCGGCTCGCAGTTCGCGCCGATCTCAGGCGACCCTACCCAGAGCGGCCGGCCGCCTCACGCTCTTCTCCACGTTCGCGCTGCTCCTCGTCTGGGGTGGACAGCCCGCCCACGCGGTCCGCGTCAACCCGACCGGCGTCAACGTGCGCAGCCAGGGCGCGACGAGCGCCTTCCTGACGTTCGGCGAGCTACGCGAGCAGACGCCGGCCGAAGGCATCTGGTGTGGCGCGGTTGTCCCGGCCGAGCCGGACGTCGGTCTCAAGTGCGATCCGGCGACGATCTTCGGCCAGCTCCCCGCGCGCTTCGATCAATCGCGGCTCCACGGCACCACGTCCTTCACCGACGTCATGACGATCCCGCCGTCGGTGGCGCGGCGCGCCTACCAGGACGCCCAGCGCGGGCAGCCGTCGGCCTTCTTCTACGTGCGCCGCTTCCAGAGCCGGGCCGGCGGGCCCGACGAGTTCGTGCCCGTCACCTGCCGCCTTACGGCTGGCGGCGCGCGAGTGCCGCTCGCCATCACCGACGTGAAGATCACGTTCCTGGAGGACCACCCGGTGCCGTCGATTCGCCAGGGACAGCCGGCGCCGTCGGTCCGCGCGATCCTCCACTACAACGGCACTGGCCGGCTCAAGGGGCGGTGGGAGATCGTCCGTCCAGGCGAGGAGGGGCCCACCGAAAACGACCTGCGGACCGAGGGCAGCCTGCCGATCGACGAACGCGCGACACAGCGCCGCTTCTCCGAGCTCGAGCGGTTCAACGTGTTCCTCCCGCCCACCGGTCGCTACGAGCTCCGCGGGCCGAGCCCGCAACGCATCCCCACCGACGCCGAGGGCACCTACCAGCTCTTGCTGCGGATCGAGGCGAGCGACGACAAGGAGGCCGATACCAACCTCGAGCAGGTCGGCGCGGGGAACGGCATCGTCCACACCGGCGCCGTCGCCGGATTCCCGATCCCTCCGCTTCGCTACTACGTGGTGGGGGCTGGGGCGCGAGGCGCAGGCGATCCCGCCGCTGGTGGGGTTCGCCTCCTCGCGCCGTCGGCGGGGGCCAGGTTCGGTCGCGGCGAGAGCGTCGAGCTGCGCTGGTCGGCGGCGCCCGACGTACGCGCCCAGCGAGTCGACGTGAAAAGCGCCGACGGGGACCAGGCGCCGATCCACGCGCTCGCGCTGGTCGGTGCCGGGGCGACGAGCTATCGGACGGCACCAGGGCTCGAGGCGTTCGTCGGCTCGGATGGCGCGCTGTGGTGGCGAGTCGTCGGTCTCGGCGCGCAGCGGACGCCGATCACCGAGTCCGAGTGGCGGAAGCTCGAGGTGGACGGGGCCGTCGCGCCGCCCCAGGCGAGCGAGCCGGGCCCGGCCGCGGTGCCCGCTTCGCCCTGAGGCGGCTCGGATCGGCAGCACCCGCTCGCCGCCGATCTTCGAGTGCCCGGTGTCGTCTTTCGCCGCCCGTTTCCGATCTCCGAAGTGACGGCCGCGACGACCTCCGGCCTGAAGCTCGACATGAACACGAGACGAGACGGGGCGATCCCGATGACCGGGGAGGCCCGTCGAGGTCAACACCATCCCAAGAGGGGGACGATGCGAACGTCAACGAAGTGGCTGGGAATCCCAGCGTCGGCTCTCGGCTCGGTGGTCGCGTTCGCCGCGATCGCGGCCGCACAGCAGCCCAATCAGCAGGCGCTCCGGAAGTGCTCGTGCACCTGCACGTTCACGCAGATGGGGCAGCAGTACTCGGGCACGTTGCCGGAGTTCAGCGCGTCGTACTGCGGGGTCCAGTCGAACGGGACGGTCAACGGGACGCGCCCCAACGACCACTGCCTGAGCAAAGACGGGAAGATCTCGGGGCCGGGCGACTATCTCGGCGTGAAGTGCGAGGACAAGGGAGCGGCAGCGATGACCACGCCGACCTTGTCGCCGAACGTCGGGACGCTACCGAAGCTCACGCCGGGCTCCACGCCGGTCACGCCTCCGACCACGCCGCCGACCGTGCCGCCGATCCATCCGTCGCGTTGAGAGCTGGATCCGATGGCGATCTTCGTCGAACTCGAACGACGGATCCTCTCGGCTCGCTGCGAGGGACCGTGGGAGCTCCCGTGAACGAACTCGAAACGTACCGCTCGGAGAGCGGCAGGGTTTGCGCCACGCCGAGCGCATCGGCCCACCCGTGGCGGGCCGACGTCGGCATCGCCTCGCTGGCGCTGGCGGTGCTGCTGGCTGTCTGCTCCAGCCCGGCGCGAGCGGCGGACAACCCGACCCAGCCCGCGAGCGGCACCGAGGGGGCCGCCTGCACCCTCGACAAGACGGGAGGCGGGAAGGAGGCCGGCAAGATCAAGAACGGCAAGTGCTGCAGCACCGCCGACACGACCAAATGCGTCACGCCCCCGCCGCCTCCGTCGCCACGCTCGCCACCCACGCCGGGGTACATCCAGACGCCCGCGAGCGGTGGCACGCGCGCGCCGTAGCGGCGGACCCGGATTTGCCGTCGAGCGACGCGGCCGGTTCCCCCCGCCCGCCGCGTCGGCTCGCCGCGGCGCTCCATCGCCGCGGCGTGAGCGCGGGCGGGTGCTCTCGGCCCCTTGGTCCGCCTACTCCTTCGCGTAGTCGACGGTGATCCACCGCTCGGGGTGAGGATCACGAGAACGCTCTCGGCCCGCTGGTCTTCGGTGCTCTCGGGCCGCGCTTTCGCCCAGATAGCGGGATCGCCATCGAGCGTTCCCAGCGTTGTTGACGCGTGCTCGTCGATCCCGACCGGCCCTCGATGCTCACGTACTTGTAGGGCGACGTCTCGGTCTGAGGAGGCTCACGGCCGGCCTTCCGGATCAGCGCGGCCTTCTTCGTGTTGCGCCCGGTTCGCGGACGTCGCCTCCGGGCTCGTAGCTGTACCAGACCGGCAAGGAGAGGGGCCCCGTCCTTCCTCGGCCACGCTCAGGACGGCGACGTGGGTCTCGGCCAGGAACGCTTCGCGTTCGTCCTTCGTCATCGCGAACGACATCGTCACCTCCGGCGGGAGGCCCTCGAGCCGGGCTGAGCGGTCGAGTGCCACGGGATCGGGTTGCGGTGCGCCGTCAGCTAATCAGGATCGGGCGGATCCCGCGAGGTCGGCGAGCCAGCGTCGGCCATCGCCAGCGCGGGTGGGCGCGAAGAAGAGCGCCAGGACCGCTTCGCCCCAGGGAGTCGCGGTGCGAGCCGATCCCCGTCGTGAGCCGCGCGATCGGAGACGTGCTCGGGAAACCGGATCGTGGCGAGGAGGACGTCGTGGTGCCGGGGCCGGGCGCTGGGTTGCCTCCGCCGTGGGCAGGGGCGAAGCGGACATGCGACCCGCTCGCGACGAAGGCAGCCGCGAGTGACCCGAGCCTCGAACACGGCTCGAGCCACTCGCCGGGTCTTGCGTTGCCGATCGCGGATCGCGATCGGGCCTGGGGTGACGGGGGCGCGGAGGCCCCCGCGCGAGGAAACGGCGTCAGCAGTGCGGATTGGGCTCTTCGGTCCGCACGAAGTCGCCGCGATCGCCGAAGTGAATCGGCACACCCGCTACCACGGCCTCCATGTCGATCAGGAGCTTGTCGGCGTTGCTCTCGAAGGTGCCGGTCGAGTCGCGCGTCACGGGAACGAGCGTTTCATCGAGGAAGTTGCCGTTGTTGTTGGAATCGGCCGCAGCTCCGAGGATCTGGAACTTGTCTGCGCCGATGGGGGTTCCCACGATGCCCACGCAGAAGGCGTTGTCTGACGACACGGACACACCGACGACCGAGTCCACGTCGGCGAAGTACCGGATGCGTACCTCCCCTTCGGTGAAGTTGTAGATGAACGTCTGGTTGGCGAGCTCCTCCTTGATCGTGAAGTTCACGTCTGGTCCGAATCGGTCCTTGGTGTCTCCACAACCCGCGAAGCCAAACGCCGCGACAACGAGAGGAAGGGCCGTGCCCCAGTTGCTCCACTTCATGTGTGTCTCCCTTGGGCCGTTGCCGGCCACGGTTCCGTGGCGTCCGATCCGCGTCACGGTCAGTGTGAACAGTGCCGTTCGTCGGCGCTCGGACTACCCCAGAGCAAGACACACGCCAGCGGCTCTCGGGTCGCACCCAGACTTGGATGATGGAAACCATTGAGAAATCGGGGCCGGCATCCCCGCGGCCGAGGGACCCCGACGCAAGAGTTGCACGTCGTGAACAACGTACAAACCCCAGCCGACGCGGTTCGTTGGTCGCGCACCGGCTGCGCTGGGAGACGCCATGACGTCGGCACGGTGGCTCGACGTCGTGCCAGACGAGGGCACCGACGGGCGGTGTGCGACGTGCCGGGCGCGGGGAGGCAGGCGGAAGTCCCGCGGATTGCGAGGCGCGCGCGGCTGTACGTAACGTCCCGCTTGGCCCACGGGATTCCCTCGTGGCGAAAGGGAGTGCTTCGATGAAAGCGATTCTCGGGGGAGCGCTGGCGTTGGCGCTGGTGAGCGAGTCGGCCGCGGTCGCCGCGTGTACGGCCAAGGTGGTGGGCAACGACTTCGTGATCGACGGCTGCAACCTCGTGGTGCGGAACGGTTCGGGCTCGACGTCGACGGTCAACGGGCTCGGGAACGTCATCATCGGGTACGACGCACCGAACACGGTGGACGGGTTCCCCAAGGGGAAGACCGGATCCCACAACCTCGTGGTGGGCGACGAACACAGCTATACGAGCAGCGGCGGCGTGGTGACCGGCTTCCAGAACGCAGTGGCCGGCCCGAGCGCGAACGTGCTGGGCGGTCGGCTGAACCGATCGACGGGCCCCTATGCCAACGTGACCGGCGGGCAATACGGACAGGCCGTGGGCGGGTCGTCGATGGTGCTCGGAGGCTGGGCGAACGAGGCCCGGGCCAACTTCACCACCGCGACCGGAGGCTCCTACAACACCGCGACGAGCTCGAGCGGCGATCCGTTCGCGGCGTCCTATTCCGTGGTGGTCGGCGGGACCGGAAGCACCGCGAGCGGCACCGGCGCCGCGGTCATCGCGTCACTCGGTAGCACCGCGAACGGCGAGGGCTCGTTGGTCGTCGGCGGGACCGGAAGTGAAGCGAGCGGCACCGGCGCCACCACGGTCGCATCGCTCGGTACCCTCGCGAGCGGCGAAGGCGCGTTGGCCGTGGGCGGTGCGGGAAGCACTGCGAGCGGCCCCGGCGCCGCGGTCGTCGCGTCACTCGGCAGCACCCCGCGAGCGGCGAGGGCCTCGTTGGTCGTCGCCGGGATCGGAAGCGAAGCGAGCGGCGCGGGCGCCACCGTTGTCGCATCGCTCGGTAGCATCGCGAGCGGCGAGGGCTCGTTAGCCGTTGGCGGATCGAGCAACCAGGCGCAGGACGGCGCGTTGATCTGCGGCGGGAACGAGAACGTCGGAAGCGGCGACGTCGCGATGTTCAACGGTGACGCGAACACCGCCACCGGCGCCTTCGCGACCGTGGTGGGCGGTTACCACAACAACGTGACCGGGCAGTGGGCGACCGTCTCAGGGGGGTACGAGAACCTCGCGAGCGGCGATTGGTCGTCGGTGAGCGGCGGACTCGACAACACCGCGAGCGCCGACCACGCGACCGTGAGCGGAGGCGAGCTGAACGAAGCCGATTGGTACGCGTCGACGGTGAGCGGCGGCGCCCAGGTGAACACGCCCGACTCCACCTCCTCGTGGGCCGCCGGTACGTACCACTCGCCGTAGCATCCCTCGCGTCCGTGGAGCCGGCAGTTCCACCGAGGAGCGAGGAGCGTCTCATCGATCTCGTGAAGGGGTCACGAAGGTCGCGCCGGAGCTCGGTGGACGACGCGTACCTCGCGGCCGTTGCGATCTCCCGTGGCGCTACGTTGGCCTCGTTCGACCGGGACCTGGAGTCCTTCGTGCCGCACGGCCTGCGGTTGGAACGACCCACGAACCGAACTCGTGCAGAGCCGATCCGAGCTTGGTCAGGCTCATCGCGCAGGCGCACTGACCGGACCACCGCTCTCTGTTACGGAGCACGCCCGACCCGTAGCGTTCCGGAGCGAACGTCCGCTCGTGGGACGCGAGGGACGAGAGTCCAAATACTTCGGAATGGTGTCCCCGACCATCCGGAGTCTGAACACCCTCCTGGCATGGCTGCAGGGCTTCGCGGCGCTTCGGGTCGATCTGGCACGTTGATCGGTGTCGGACGGCCGATCCGAGTCGAGCCTCGCCGGTGTTGCCGGCTCACGTCCGGGAGGTGCCCTGGATTTCTCGGGACCCCACTCGGTCTCGAGACGGTTGAGGTCCTCGATCGACGCGTGCTTGTACACGCCCGCTGGGAACCGTCGGGGTGCCATCCGCCTCGCACTGGCCCATACCTGGGCGATCGTCCGCGCCAGGCGGGGGTCGTCCGCCGCGAGCCATACGGCGCTCTCCATCTCCTCGACCGAATGGAAGCGGCGGACCGGCACGATCACTCCTCGATGTCGAACCGCTTGCGGAGGCGCTCGGCGTCGGCCTTGTCCTGCAAGCGAACCGTGTCTCGTTTCATCCGGTAGAGCATCCTGGGCGTGGCGACGGGGAGGGTGAGCCCCTCCAGTTGCCGTTGCTCGATCTCGATGTCGTCGTAGCCAAACGCATCGCCGAGGCGTGCGAGGATGTCGATGTGGAACTCCCCCGTCGGGGGCACGTACTGGATGGCGGGGTAGTCCCCTGCGAGGTCTACGGCGGTGATCTCGTCGATGGTCGGATCGTCGAACACGGCATGAAGGGCCGCACGCAATCGCGCGACGTTGTCCTCGGTCGGCGCAACGACGACGTCCAGATCCTTGGTGGCCCGCGGCAATCCGTGGAGGTTGAGAGCAACGCCTCCGACGATCTTGTAGTGGACCCCTGCTCGTTGGAACTCGGCCAGCACGGCCAGGGTCTGGTCGAGATCCACGGCGCGGATCGTAACATCTCACCGCGCTTCCCGAGCGAGGCGATCCGGCGTCGCGCGTCGCACTCCAGCCACATGTGGCTGTACGGGTGTCCCCGGGAGGATTTGGAGCCCGTCGGTGCCCTGGCAGTGGTGGCGTGGGCGCGGAATGTTGGCGAAACGTGGGCGTGGTTCGCCAGCACGCCGGGCTACGTCGGCCCGAGCGTGCCGAAGTCACCCGCCAGAACGCCTGCCACCCTGGACGACCTTGTGGCCCTGCCGGACGTGCGGGCATGGATCGAGATCGAACGTCTCGTGGATCGGCTCGACGGGGCGCTTTGGTGAGGCCGCCGTGGAGCACGCCGCGACGGCGAGCGCGGGTGGGAATGGACCCGTGCGTAGGATCCTGGAAGACCATCCTTCGGTGCGGAACTGGCTCAGTCCCGCGCCGTGAAGCGACGCGCGCCGAGTGAGGTCAGGTCGATCGCCTCGGCGATGCGCTGGTAGCCCGCGGAGTTGAAGTGCAAGCCGTCGCCGCCGTCGTAGGCAGGGTCGATCCGGTCGGGATTCGCCGGGTCCTGCACGATTGCATCCAGGTCGATGATGGCGTCCGCGGAGCTCTCGGTGCGGATCCAGTCGTTGACGGCGCGGCGCACGGCGCTCGCTTCCGGTGACGAGTACGATTTCAGGGTCGCCGTGCCAGACGGGGTGAGCGTCATCTGGACGACGTGGAGGCCCTGGGCGTGGAGCTTCCCGATGAGCTGCGCGTACCCGTCGGTGAGCTCCGCTGCGTCGATCCCGGAGATCCCGATGTCGTTGATGCCTTCCCAGAAGATCACGTCCGTGACCCCGGCCTGGTCGAGGACGTCGGGCTCGACGCGATGGAGCGCGGCCTCCGAGGGAGTCAGCACGCTGTCGTGCACCACCTGATTGCCGCCGATTCCCGCGTTGGAGACGAACACGGGCAAGTCCGCCGCCTCGAGCCGACGGCGAAGGAAGTCCGGATAACGCTGATCGAGGTCGAGTGTTTCGGGGTCCTCGATCAGGTAGGGCGTTCCCTGCACACCGTCCGTGAGCGAGTCGCCGAGGGTCACGACCACCGACGTCGACTCGGACGCCAGGGTGTCGAGCCCGGTGACGAACGGACGCAGGATGACCGCCTGCGTGAAGGAGGTCTCGTCGACGTCCGCCGTGTGGTCGCCCGCGTCCGGATCGGTCGCGTAGCTGTGCTGTCGGGCCTGCAAGTGGTGCGTCGGCACGGCCGGCGCGTCGGGCGTGGCGAGGCTGACCGAAAGATGCTCGAAGCTCCGGAACGCGAAGCGCAGCGGATCGCTGACGACGTCTGCTCCGGCGGGAATCGTGACGGTCTCGGTGCCCCCGAACCGAACCCGCACGTTGCTGCGCCCGTCGATCGCGGCGCCGCTGGTCTGGCGAGCGATGCGAACCGCCGAGAACGTGATCGGGTTGCGACCGAAACGATTCGAGAGATGGAGCCGGATCGTCTGGCCGGAGCCGAGCGGCGAGATCACGGATCGAAAGGTCTGCGCCCCGCCCGCGAACAGCGGGCGGAGCCGCATGTCGACGGGCATCGCCGCATCCGAGGGTGGCGCTTGCCACGCCGAGACCCAGCGATCCCCCGACGCGCCCGAGGAGTCGTCGCCACAGGCCCCGTGCGCGAGCAGCGCGGTCACCGCGAGTGAGAGGGCGAGCCACCGTCCGGCCCACGGTGAGCTTTGCGGCGGCGCACGCCGAATCATGGGGCATTGTTGCATGAAGCGCGACCAGGTCGGTCGACGGCCTTCCTCGGTGGAAGGCTCACGCCGCGACTCACCGGGACCTCGCCCTCCCGGGCGCTGCCATCCGGTTCAACACCTGACACCCGATCAGCGCTTCGCGTTCCCGAGAGGCCCGATCCCGGGCTCGAAGCCCGTCTCCGAGCACGTGCCTGTACCGACCGATGCAGCTTTCGACTCGGGCTGCTGTCGGTAGCCGGACTCTTGATCCCACTCCTGTCGACCGACCTCGGCGATCCGCTCGAGGGCCGCGTTTCGCTGGATCCATGTGCCGGACCCCGCGACGGCACAGCTCGTCGCTGCGGCGGCATGGTGCGCGTGACGTCGCTCGTGGCCCCGAGGCTTCGCGATCGCGGACGTGCGCTCTATGCAACGTCACGATTCGTAGCGACCGGTCTCGGCGTCCCATCGGCTTCGGCGGCGACGAAGCGCCGCCCTCCAGCCCGTTCGGCGCAAGGGCGATCCAGATCGTGGTGGCCCATTTAGGAGCGGGGGCCCTCGAGCAGCCAGGGATCGACGAGCACGCCCTCGGGCGGCGCTCGGAACGCCTCTGCGGGGCTGCCCGGACCGGCACCCGGCGCGACCCAGTGCGCGGGAATGTTGCCGAAGACGCGAGGGGGTGGCTGCAGCGGCTGGCGGCGCGTATCGAGCTCGGCCGGGGTGTTCGGGTCGCGGGCGAGCGCCCCGATCGACAGGCCGCCCTGACCGCTCGCGTGATGGCAGTCGCGGCAGAACGCGTTCGACGTGGAGTCGGGGCGCGGCACGCCGGCGCGCAGCGGGCCCTCGGGGAAGTTGATCGCTTCGCGGAGGCCGCTCGTGCCCGCCGGACGGTTGCGGAGGTGGGCCGCGTAATCGGCCGAGTAGTCGTGGAAGCACGCGGAGCTCGTGCCGCCGGCTCCGTCGCCGGCTGCCGCCGCGACCTCGGCGTGGGCCCACGCCGGATAGCGACCCGCGACATCGCGCCAGCCGTCGTGGTCGTCGACGCGTACCAGGGTGCCGAAGGCGTGGTTGCAGGCGACCTCGGGGTTCACGGCGTGGGCGAGCACCTTGAGCTCGTCGACCCAGCCCTCGAAGCCCGCGCGCTCGGCGCCCAAGCGGCCGAGCGTGAACGCGCCGGGGGCCATCGTGAACAGCGGCGTGTCGGCCTCGAAGCGGTCGAGCGGGTAGCCGTCGTGGAGCAGGGTCACCCGGCGGTTCCCGAGCGTGAGTCGCAGGGCGAGGTGGAACCAGCCCGAGCCGGGCTCGCCGGTGGGCAGCTCGACCTCGTGCACGGTCTCGTCGCCCACC
Source organism: Deltaproteobacteria bacterium (assembly GCA_016713535.1). Classification (GTDB taxonomy): domain Bacteria; phylum JADJOY01; class JADJOY01; order JADJOY01; family JADJOY01; genus JADJOY01. Next base: position 91,859 of record JADJOY010000028.1, on the reverse strand, counting down.
AGGTACTGCACGGTGCGGCCGGCGAGGGCGATCTCGGTGCCGTCCGGGAAGCGCGCGACGGTGCGCGGCGCGTCGTCGGGCGCGCGCGAGTCGAGGTGGATGGCGACGAACCAGTCGGTCTCGTCGATGACGCGCGTCTGCGCGGGGACGTCGTACGTGACGGTGTCGAGCCCGTCGAGCCAGAAGCCCTTGCCCTTGATGCCGCCGATCGCCGTCGGCTCGACGCGCCCCGTGCCGGCGGCAACGAGCCCGTAGGTGGGCACGTTCCAGGCGAGCGAGGTCGCCGCGTTCTGGAGATGGACCTCCTCGACCGCGTCCGGCACGAGGACGTAGAGCTCCTCGAGCAGGCGGATCGGAGCGAGCAAGACGCGCACCTGACCGTTCCAGTACTTCGGAATGCTGTAGGTGGCACCGTTCGGGTCACGCAACTGCGTGATCGACCCCTGCATGTTCGACACGATGAAGGCGTTCGGGTCGAGGTAGTCGTCGAAGACGATCTCGTCGGTGCCGAGCCCCGTGCCCATCACCCACACGACGTCGCGCGGGGTCACCGTGCGCGCCTTCGCCTGGTGGTTGTGCAGGTGCTCCATCGAGTCGAGGATGTTCTCGTTGCCCGAGAAGCCGGGCGGCCTCCGGCTGGTCGGGCCCGGGCCGCCGCGTCCCCCGCCGATCCGCACCTCGACGTCGGCACCCTCGGCGTCCCTGTAGAGCGACACCCAGTGGTGCCCGAGTGGATCGACGGGCGCCGCCCAGTCGAGGTTGTTGATGAGCGCGTCGAGATGGACGAGCTTCCCGTGCGTCCAGAGCCCCGCCACCATGAAGCCGCGGTCCCAGTCGGTCTGCTCGCCGTACTGCTCACAGCCCTCGGTCACGCAGCGGCGCGGGAACACCACTTGCGACTGCTCGGCGATGCGGCCGGGCACGGCGGCGATGAACACGTTTTTGCCGGCGCGATCGACCCACGGGTACGTGCCGCCCATGTCCTCTCCGTCCTCGATCGGGTTCCCCTCGGTGTCGCGGAAGGGATACGCCGCGAGCCCGTAGCGACCCTTCATCCGCGGGTCGAACGGCGCGTGGGACATGGGCGTGTAGGTCGTCCATCTGGTGACGTCGCATGGCTCGGCGTCCTCGGGCAGCAGGTAGTAGCCGAGCTCGTACTGGCGGACGAGCGTCTCGCCGGTCACCGGGTTGGTCCAGGCGCGCGGGGCGCCGCCCGCGCGACCGGTCAGGAGACGGCCGTCGGAGGTGACCGAGAGCTCCGGGAAGTCGTTCGTGAGCGGCAGGAAGCTGCCCTTCACGGGCGTGCCGAAGCGCGCCTCCACGATGTGCGCTTCCGCCGTCTTCGGGTTCGCGACCTCGACGTGCATGGGCGTGCCCCAGAACTGGGCGCCGGCGATGCTCTCCGAGGTCGTGTTGACGAGCTTGAAGTCGTAGCAGTCGTGCGCCGAGTCGGGCCCGCAGGGATAGGGGTTGGACGTACCGTCCGGACCGAGGCCGGGTGCGTCGCAGAGGGCCGTGTGGCCGTTCGTCATCCCGGCCATCTCGGGCGGGAACGTGAGCTGCACCGGAGTCGGGTCGGCGAGCAGCTCCGGTCCTGGCGGTCCCGTGAGGATCGGGCTCGCGAGCTTCTCCGGCGCGAAGAGGTAGACGTTCAGCACGCCGGAGCCCTGCACCTGCGCCGCGACGCGACCGTCGATCGTCGTGCGATGCCCGGGCACGTACGGGTGGGTGAAGCGCACGTCGTCGTCGATCATGAACGTGTCGCGCAGGATTGCCGGTGCTTCGGGACGTTGATCGGAGACGCATGCGGTGCCGGTGAAGGAGCCGAGCAGCGCGGCGATCGGGAGGAGTCGGCGGGCGGGTTTCGATCGGTTCATGGAGGTCCGGGTAGCTGGGAGGGGGCCTGCGGGGGGCCGGTCGAATCCGCGTGGGGGTGTTTCCACGTTGCCATCTGAGAACGCGTAGTGTCAAATATGGCATGCACACCACGACCACGAGCGAGGCAGCGGAGGGCCGGGTCTACGGCGGACTGAGCCCCGCCGAGCGCAAGGTTCGCCGCCGCGACGCCTTCCTGCGCGCCGGGTTCGAGGTCTTCGGCACCTCGGGCTTCCGCACCGCGACCGTACGCGGGATCTGCCATCGGGCGGGGCTGGCCACCCGCTACTTCTACGAGTCGTTCGACCACATGGACGACCTCCTCGCGGCCGTCTTCGAGGAGTGCATCGCGGACTTTCGCCGCCGCCTCGGGGTGACCTTCGGCAGGACGGAGGTAGCCGCGAGCCCTCAGGCGCTGATCCGGGCAGGCCTCGAGTGCTTCTTCGAGTGGGTGGAGGATCCCCGTGTTGCGCGCGTGTGCTGGCGCGAGGTCGTCGGGGTGAGCCGACCGCTCGACGACCTGTCGCGGAGGGCGCTGCAGGGCTTCGCGCCGATGCTCGTCCAGCTGGCGCGCGCGGTGTATCCGGATTCCCGGATCGACGACGCCGAGGCCGAGGTCACCGCGGTCGCGGTCACCGGTGCGCTCGCACAGGCGGCCCTGCGCTGGCACCAAGGCAAGCGACGCATCTCTCGCGAGACGATGGTCGCTGCGACCTCGCGTGTGCTCGTCGGCATCAAGCTGACGATCGAGGCGGATCTTGCCGGGCGCTGAAGCAGGCCCTTCGGTTCGCGGCGTGCTCGCGGCGCTCGTCCTCGCGATCACCGCGTGTGGCGGCTCGTCAGGCAGCAGGCCCCCGGCGGCCCCGGGGGCCGCCATCACCCGCGCGCGAACCGTGCTCGGCACGGCCGAAGGCGTCGTCACCCCTCGCGGCGTGGTCGCGTTCCTCGGGCTGCCCTACGCCGAGCCACCGGTGGGGAGCTTGCGCTTCGCGCCGCCCGTTCCCGTGCGCGCCTGGCGCGGCCAGCCGCTCGACGCGAGCGCGTTCGGGCCAGCGTGCCCGCAGCCCGTCGAACCGGGTCAGCCGATCTACCTCGAGCAAGACGAGTCGTGCCTCACGCTCAACGTCTGGACCCCCTCGGCCGACGACCGGCGTCGCCCGGTCATGGTCTGGATTCACGGTGGGGGCTGGATCTACGAGGGCACCGAGGATCCCTTGTACTCCGGCGCGCCGCTCGCTGCGCGCGGCGACGTCGTGGTCGTGAGCGTCGAGTATCGCCTCGGCGCGTTCGGATTCAGTCACTTCCCCGACGTGCCGGGCAGCGGTAACGCCGGCCTGCTCGACCAGCGGCTCGCGCTCGAATGGGTGCGCGACCACGTCGCTGCGTTCGGGGGCGACCCGGACGACGTGACGGTCTTCGGCGAGTCCGCCGGGGGCGCGAGCGCGGCTGCGCTCATGGGCCTGCCGGGCGCCAGCGCGCTCTTCCGGCGGGCGATCGCACAAAGCAACGTGTCCTCCCTCACGCGGTCCGCGGATCACGCGAAGCGGATGAGCCAGCAGCTCCTGGCGGCGGCCGGCGCAGACGACGTCGCCGCACTGCGCGCGCTCTCGTGGCCCGAGTTGCTCGAGGCTCAGAGGGCCGTCGAGGCGCAGAACCTCGTGAGCGAGTTCGTCTACGGTCCCACGTTCGACGGCGACGTCTTCCCGGTTCACCCGCTCGACGCGGTCGCGGCCGGCTCCGCCGCTCACGTCCCGCTGCTCACCGGGCACAACCGACACGAGGCGCGCGGGTGGATGATGGCGATGGACTTCCTCACCTGGCCGATCCTGGTGCCCGGGGCGACCCTCGCGGCGGCGGCGGTGTCGACCGAGCCGGGGTTGCGTCCGGGCGTCACCATCGCCGAGGCCACCGAGGTCTACACCCGCAACCACCCGGGACTCGCGCCCAACCTCGTGTCGCTCGCGGTGCTGACCGACGTCTTCTTCCGCATGCCCGTGCTGCGTTTCGCCGACTCCCAGCTCCGCCACCAGCCCGACCACGTGTTCGTCTATCGCTTCGACTGGGAGACCCGCAGCTCGACCCACCCGGAGCTCGACGTCGGCGCGCTGCACGGAGCCGAGCTCGGCTTCGTGCTCGGCGCACCCGAAGGCTGGCCCGAGATCTACGGCAACGGGGGCGTGGACGCGCCCAGTGGCCTCGTCGAGATCATGATGGACGCTTGGCTCGCGTTCGCGAAGACGGGTGATCCGAGTCATGGGAGCCTGCCCGACTGGCCCGCCTACGACGAGGCGAGTCGGCCCACGATGATCTTCGACGCGGAGGAACGCACCGCGACCAGCGCTATCGCGCTCGACCCGGACGCCCAAACCCGCGCCCTGTGGGCCGAGTAGGCCGACGGATCCCTACAGACATGGTCGCCCGCTGGCCGATGCAACCGTCCCAGGGGGTAACCGCGATCGCGCACTTCCTGGTCGCGGGTCACCACCCCGCCGAGCTCTTCTCCAGCGTTCGTCGGGCCGTCACCCTGCATCGCTTCACCCGGCCGCCCGCGAACCTCGTCGTCGACCCGGCGACCGCGGACGGGAGCGCACCATGAGACGCCTGATCCCCACCGTCGCGCTCGCGCTCCTCCTCGGCTGTGGCGGCGAGGGCGGGGGAGTGCCCACCGAGCTCGTCCTCGAGGGCGATGGGATCAGGGTGCGTCTGGCTGGCACGCCACCCGTCCTCACGATCTCCCGGGCCGACGGCGAGGTCGTCCTCGAGGAGCTGCCCGCCGCCGATCCCGCCGCGGTCTACGGGCCAGCCGGGATCCAGGCCGGGGAGGTCACCCGGCCGGCGAGCGTGTCGTCGTGGTTCTTCCCCGCGATCGCCGTGGGGCCGGTACGCCGGCCGGTGGCGATCCGCTCCGTCGAGAGATCCGGGGATCGCGTCGAGGCGATCCTGTCTCTCCCCGACGGGGACGCCGGACCCGACCGGGAGATCCGGTTCACGACCGAGGCGGTGGGCGAGGGGCGGTCCGGATTCGCTACGAGCCCGTGCTCGCGGACGGCGAGCGGCTCACCGATCTCCGCCTCTTCGCCTCCCAGAGTTTCCGCTGCGGCGCCGACGAGCGCTTCTACGGCCTCGGCCACCGGCCGGACTCCCCGGAGCACCGGGGCCACACCCGCTACCACTGGACCGAGGAAGGCGGCATCGGCCTCGGGCTGGACGCGCCGCTCGGCCCCCACAACCCGCTGCCCAACGGCCCTTCGACCACGTATTTCCCGATTCCCTACTACGTGTCGAGCGAGGGCTATGCGCTCGAGCTCGACTCGACGGCGCGGTCGCTCTTCGAGCTCTGCTCGGAACGCGAGGACGCGATCCGGCTCGAGACGTGGGAGCCCGCGATCGGGATCACGGTGATCGTCGGCGAGCGGGGACCCGACGGCATCATCGACCCGCTCGAGGTCCTGGAGCGGGCCTCCGCGGTCCTCGGCCGACCCGAGCCGCCGCCGCGCTGGATCTTCGCCCCCTGGAACGATGCCATCCAGGGATCCGAGGAGGTCCGCCGGGTCGCCGCGGTCCTCCGCGACAACGACATCCCCTCGAGCGTGATCTGGTCGGAGGACTGGAGCGGGTCGGCCCCCACCGACAGCGGAATCACCCTCGTGCCCGACGGCTGGATCGACCGCGAGGTCTATCCCGACGTGGAGGTCCTGGCGGACGAGCTCCACGGCCAGGGCTTCCGCTTCCTCTCCTACTATTACCCCTACCTGATCGAGGGGACGGAGGACCACGACACGGCCCGGCGCGAGGGCTACCTGCTCCGCGACGCGAACGGGAAGGAGCTCCGTTTCTTCTGCGTTCGCGACATCGTGGGCCAGCCGGACCTCAGCCTTCCGCCGGCCCGGAGTGGATGAAGGATCGTCTCCGGAGATCCCTGGCCCTCGGCTTCGACGGGTGGATGGCCGATTTCGCGGAGTACACCCCCTTCACCGCGCTCGCGAGCGACGGCACTCCGGGCTCGCTCCTCCACAACCAGTTCCCGGTCCAGTGGCAGGCGCTCAATCGAGAGGTCCTCGAGGAGGCACGCCCCGATGGCGACTGGGTCTTCTTCTCGCGCTCCGGCTTCAGCGGCGCCCGCCGGACCCAGAGCGCGGTCTGGGGAGGTGACCAGAACACGAGCTTCGAGCCGCGGGACGGGCTCCCTCCGCGATCGCCGTGGGCCTCGACCTGGGGATCTCAGGGATCCCCTTCTACGGCCACGACATCGCCGGGTACATCTCGTTCACGACCCCGCCATCGATCGCGAGCTGTTCCTGCGCTGGGCCGCCGCGGGCGCGCGGTGAGCCCGGTCATGCGCACCCACGGCCTCAGCTCCGACCTCAACTGGTCCTTCGATCGCGACGAGGCGACCCTCCAGGCCTACAAGCGGCTGGCCCGGCTCCACATGGAGCTGAGCCCTTACCTCGAGATGCTCGCGGTGGACGCCGTCGAGCGCGGCCTTCCCATCATGCGGCATCTCTTCGTCCACTACCCCGAGGACCGGACGGCCCGGCAGGTCCACGACCAGTTCCTGCTCGGGCCCGACCTGCTGGCCGCACCGGTGACGGAGCGTGGCGCCACGGGCCGGAGCGTCTACCTCCCCGAGGGTCGGTGGCGGGACTGGTTCGATCCCTCCGTCGTCCACCAGGGGCCGACCACGATCGAGGTCGAAGTGCCCCTCGGGGACGTGCCTCTCTACGTCCGTGAGGGCGCCGTCATCCCCACCCTCGATCCCCGGGTCGAGACCCTGGTGCCGACGATCGACGCCGAGGTGATCGGACCCGAGGACGCTCGCTACCTGGAGCTCCGCGCCTTCGGCGGGCCGCCTCGGGCCACCACGCTGCGGGTCCCGCACGCGGGGACCTTCCGCGTGCTTCCCTCGTCCGGCGGAGTGCGGATCGAGGAGCTCGAGCGATCGGCCGGGGCACCGCCCGAGATCCGCGCTCGCGTCGTGTTCTGATCGATCCGTGCGATTCCCGGGACAGCAAGCGGCTGCCGAGCGAAGCGGGGCGTGGCCCAGGCTCGACCGTGGCGTCCTCGCCCGAGTCGACTCGGGTGCAGCTCGGTCGTGTGGCGCACGCTCCTCGGTGGCGCCGGTCGGCTGCTCACGCCGCCAGGTCGACGATCCAGAGGTCGAGCGCAGCGGCGACGATGAGGTCGGACTGCACTCTCGCGCCGGTAGCGAAGGTCCGACTGGACGGTGGTACGACCGAAAGCGATGCGTAGATTTCGAGCGGGGCGAAGCACAGAGCGCGCAGGACGCAGAGACGTGTCTCGTTCGGCGGGAGGACGAGCACCGCGCTCACACCCGGCGCCGTCGAGGCGAGCATGACTCTCACGGATCGGACGAGAGCTCGGCGTCCCAACCGAAACGATCTCACGAACATGGGTGGCGGCCGTCCCACGTCTCACGTGTAGCCCTCGGACGTCAGGTGGCGGGCGGTGCAGGAAACGATCCGACGGATGCCGTGTCGAGCGGCGAGCTGTCGTCGAGGTGGCGCTGCGAGGCGGTGCGTCTGCACCATCGCGGCTCGATCGGGCCGCGGCGATCGCACGTCCGGAGCGCACCGGGTCAGCAGCGCTCCCCGTGAGCCGCCGCCGCCTCGAGCAGTGCTCGATAGCCGGCGCGCGACACGGAGCGCACCAGCGGCAGATCCGTGGCATCGGGAACCAGCAACCTGACGTCCACGCCGTCCACCGCCGCCGACCGGAGCGCCTGGACGTATGGCACGACGCCCACGAAATAGGCGTCCGTGAGCCACAGGGGACTTGCGCGCCAAGGCGGAAACGAGCTGATCCATCCGGAAGAGCCCGCTCGTACTGGGTGCGCCCGCGACGACCCTCAGCGCCACGTCGCCGGCCGGCGGGACCTCCTCCGCGCGAGCGATCTCGCCGGACGGCAACGGGTCGCCGATACTCGCCCAGGTCTCGGCGAATGCGGCTTCGACGTCTGCGACGCCCGGTCCCACGATCTCGACACCGGTATCGCGCCACGGCGCCACCGAGCGCGCCGGATCTCCCTCCCAGCGCCGACTGATGCAGAGGCCCGCGACGAACGCGATCCGCCCGTCGACGGCGATCATCTTGCGGTGATCGCGGCTCAGCCAGGCGAACGGGCTGTCGAGGCGAGGCGGATTGAAGCAGCGGTGCTCGACACCGGCAGCGGTGAGCCGAGCCCAGAACGCGTGCGACGATACGGGCCTCGATCCCATCCAGTCGCGGATGACACGTACCTGCACTCCCGCGCGCGCGCGCTCCGCTAACGCCTCCGCGAAGCGCCGCCCGACCTCGTCGTCGGCGAAGATGTAGTTCTCGAGGTAGACGACCCGCGTCGCCGAAGCGATCGCTTCGAGCCAGGCCGGGTAGTTGCCGTCCGCGTTCTCGAGCAACCGAACTCGGTTGCAGAGCCTGAGGGGCGCACCGCTGGTCCGTGAGAACGCCTTGTCTGCCTCCGGCCGAAGCGTCTCGCGGACCGGGGAGTTGAGCTTCGCGCTTGGGTGGGACCGCTTCGGTGCCCTGATTTTTTGTTCCGGACATCGTCGAGGGTTCTCCAACACCGTACCCTATCGACGAGCGAGCCAGCTGTGAACCGCCCGGGAAATCCGGAGACTGGATTGCTTGAGTCAGGCCACCATGGCCTGAGTCTCTTGACCTCGATAGTAGGCCGCTTCGTACTCGGCCGGTGGGACGTACCCGATCGGCTCGAGGAGGCGCAGGTCGTCGAACGGGTCGATCCAGACCACCGTCGCGTACTCGACCATGGCGAGGTCGCGCCACGGCCCCTGCCGCAGGATCACCTCGGCCTTGTGGAGCCCGTCGATCGTCTCGGCGTGGGCGTCGTCGTGGGATTTGCCCACGCTGCCGACGGCCCGCACTGCGCCGACAGCGGCGAGGCGCTCGGTGTAGCGAATCGCCGTGTATTGCGTTCCCCTGTCGCCGTGGGCAACGAGGCCGTCGGCACCGGCGCGCGCAAGCTCGTGGGTCGTCGCTTTGGGGCGGCGGACCAGTGGCGTGACGAGGTAGTCGATCCGGCCCTGGTACAGGATGGCGTGGTCTCTGCCGTTGATCTGCGGCGCGCCCTCGCGGCGTGAGATGACAGGCGAACAACGTCTCTGCAGTGCGAGTCCTGCTCAGCGCCGGCGTCCGAGCTCGAGGAGGCGGTCGAGCCAGTAGCCCGGTCGGCGCGCGGAGTGGAACACGGCCAGGATCACGACGCGGTTTTCGTGGAGGCAGTAGGCGATCTGGACTGGGAAGCTGTTCAGCGTCTTACGGCGGATGCCAAGCTCGCGAGGCGTGCCATCGACGAGTGCTCCCGCGGCGGGGATTCGAGGGTGAACGCGATTGCCTCGTCGACCTCGAGAAGAAATCGACTGCCGAGCCCCGGCTCCTGCAATTCGTAGTAGACCGCCGCGTCCTCGTATTCGGCGAAAGCCGCCGCGAGGAACTGGTGGGGTCTCAAGATCGCAGGGTGCGAAGGCGTGCCAGGACGCGCTGCCGTGCGAGGTCGCCGTCAATCAGATCGGCGTGGCCCTGCGCGAGTTCTTGCGCCCGGCGGACGAGCTCTGCAACCCGCTCGGAGTCCGCGGCGGCGGGATCGCTGTCGGGCGAGTCCAAGCTCTCGATCAGCCGCCGAGCCGCCTCGGCCCGCTCGCGGGGAGGGCGTTCGAGCAATCTGGCGAGAGGCTCATCGTTCGCGGTGATCATGCCTCATGGTACCCGCGGTGGGCCGGGCAAGGCGAGAGTGCGATTGCACGCGCCGCGCGCCGTGGGACTGGTGTCCCCAGGCGTTCCCAGTTGGAACCAGCTAGTCCCCTGGCTTCACGGGATGGACGTGCTGCGGAAAACGCTGGCGGTCGCGAAAAGCGCGAGGCGAACCGCCGATGCGTGAGCCCCGATTTTCCGGCCGTTCGTCTATCCCGCTGGGGATTGGAACCGCTGTTGGAGACGCGCCGGTCATCCGCGCGCACACCCCGGGGGATACCGTCGAGAGAGCGCCGCTCTGCTCCCGGCAGAATCCCCTCCTCGCGTCACCTCGGAGATCCACGATGAGAGCGCACGCCAGCGCGGCACGAGCCGCGGCCAACCGGGACAACGCCCGTCTGTCGACGGGGCCACGGTCACCGGAAGGGAAGGTCCGGTCCTCGCGGAACGCACTCTCGCACGGGCTCACGGCCCGGGCGGACGTCCTGGTCCCGGGAGAGGACGTCGAGACGTACGACGCTTTCCGTGCTGGGCTGCTCGCCACCCTGGCGCCGGAGGGGGAGCTGGAGCAGTTCCACGCGCAGCGCGCGGCCTGGCTCGCCTGGCGTCTGTCGCGCATCCCGCGGATCGAGGCGGCGGTGCTGAACGGCGCCCGGGCCGCGACGGAGCGCTCGGACGCCCGCGACGACATCGAGGAGGCGCGTGACCGCACGCTGTTCACGAGTCCGGAAGCGGTCGCGCGTGCGCTGGCGAACGGCCCGGACCGCCGGGGCGCTCCGCGTACGCCCGCCGCCTGCGCGACGACCTCGCGGCTCGCGCCCCGGAACAACTGCGGCAAGCGAAGCTCACAGCCGCCCAGCGCCGCCGCGCCGCCTCGAAGCAGGCGCAGGGCCGGCTCGTCGCGGTGTACGTGGACTAAGGGCGCTCAGGCGATGGTGAACGCCGCCACGCGCTACGACGAGGCGCAGGAGCGGTTCCGGTCCGAGGCCACGAGATCGGGCAGGGCATTCGCCGCGGCGGCGGAGCGAGGGCTGTGGGATTGTCTCGGCCGGTACGAGCGCGGGATCGCCCGCGCAGTTCGAGCGCGCGGTGGAGGCACTGCGGGCCGAGCAGCGGCGCCGGCTGAGCACCGGCCAACCGGGAGGCTCGGCCGCCTGCGAAACGAAGCCATCGCTCACGCGCCCACCCCTGTGGCCGCCGGTGACCGCAGATGACCGGCCACGGCGAGAAGCGCAGCCGCAAGGGCGAGCTGGCGATCGCGGCGCTCCTGCCATCGAAGTCGATCGCCGAGGCCGCCGGGTCGGTCGGGGTAGGCGAGCGCACGCTACGCCGGTGGATGGCGGAGCCGACGTTTCGCGATCGGTTCCTCGAAGTCCGGCAGGAGTTCGTGCGTCGTGCGTTCACGAACATCCAGGCCGCGATGCCGAAGGCGGTTGATGCCCTGGTGGAGATCCTCGGTGACGCGGCAATGACCCCCGCCGCGGTTCGTGTCGCGGCTGCGCGCCTGGTGATCGAGAAGGGGCTCGCGGTCTTCGAGAGCGAGGAGCTTCTCGCGCGGATTCAGAAGCTCGAGGCCGACTCCAAGGAGTTGGCCGATCGGGATGTCTCAGGGCTTTCCCGGAGGTGCGGTCCTCGGTAGGTTCGCCGGCCAATGACCGCAACCCCGTTCGCAGACGCCGCCGCGCTCTCCTCGTTCATCGGCCGATGGTCCGCCTCGGGAGCGGCCGAGCGGGCGAACTACCAGCTCTTCCTGGCCGAGCTGTGCGACGTGCTCGAGGTTCCGCGCCCCGAGCCGACCCAGCCCGACGACGCCGTGAACGCGTACGTCTTCGAGCGCGCGGTGACGTTCAACCACGCGGACGGCTCGATCAGCTCGGGCCGGATCGACCTGTACCGCCGCGGCTCTTTCGTGCTCGAAGCCAAGCAGGGCGTGGAGCGCGCGGAGGCGGCGCAGCCGCTCTCGAACGCTGGTAGCGCGCGCGCGAAGGCGGCTCGCAAGGGCACGGCCACCCGCGGGACTGCGGCGTGGGACGTGGCGATGGTGGCCGCGAGAGGGCAGGGCGAGAACTACATCCGCGCGCTCCCCGCGAGCGAAGGTCGCCCGCCGTTTCTCCTCGTGGTGGACGTCGGGCACACCGTCGAGCTCTACGCCGAGTTCACCCGCACAGGCGGGGCGTACGTCCCGTTCCCCGATCCGCGCACGCACCGGATCGCACTTCGGCGATCTCGCCCGCCCCGAGATCCGCGAGCGGCTCCGCGCGGTCTGGCTCGATCCGCTCTCGCTCGATCCGTCTCGCCGGTCCGCCCGCGTAACGCGCGAGATCGCGACAAAGCTGGGTCGGCTGGCGCAGCTCTTGGAGAGAGCCGGTCACGCGCCGGACGTGGTCGCCGGCTTCCTCATGCGGGCGCTGTTCACGATGTTCGCGGAGGACATCGAGCTACTCCCGCGGGCCTGCTTCCTGGCCTGGCTTCAAGACCTGCGCGCGAAGGATCGCAAGCTCCTCGTGCCGGCGCTGGAAGACCTGTGGTCGAAGATGAACACCGGCGGGTTCTACGCCGGCTTCCAGGAGCATCTCCTGCGGTTCAACGGCGGGCTGTTCGCGAACCCTGTCGCGCTCCCGCTCGATGACGATCAGTTCGACCTGTTGATCGAGGCCGCGAGCGCGGATTGGCGCGACGTCGAGCCGGCGATCTTCGGCACGCTCCTCGAGCGCGCCCTTGACCCAATCGAGCGCCACAAGCTCGGCGCGCACTACACGCCGCGCGCCTACGTCGAGCGGCTGGTGGTCCCTACGATCGTGGAGCCGCTGCGCGCCGAGTGGGATGCGGCCCGCGCCGCAGCGCTGACCCAGGAGCGGGTCGGGAAGCCGGCCGAGGCCGCGAAGGAGATCCGGCGGTTCCTCACCCGACTCTGCGAGGTGAGAGTGCTCGATCCCGCGTGCGGGTCCGGGAACTTTCTCTACGTGACGCTCGAACACCTAAAGCGCCTCGAAGGCGAGGTGCTCGACGTGCTGCGCCAGTTCGGCGAGTCGGATCGCCTCGAGCTTAAGGGCGTGACCGTCGATCCCCACCAGCTCCTCGGCATCGAGATCAACCCGCGCGCCGCCGCGATCGCCGAGCTGGTGCTGTGGATCGGCTACCTCCAATGGCACTTCCGCACCCGCGGCAACGTCGCGCCGCCCGAGCCGGTGATCAAGAACTTCAAGAACATCGAATGCCGCGATGCGGTGCTCGCGCACGACGGCGCGACACCGATGTTCGGCCCCACCGGCGACCCGGTCACGCGATGGGACGGAAAAACGACGAAGGCGCACGCCGTAACTGGCGAACAAGTGCCTGACGCGGCCGCCCAAGTCTCAATCCTCCGTTACGAAAACCCGCGCCCGGCTGAGTGGCCGAAAGCCAATTTCATTGTGGGAAACCCGCCGTTCGTCGGTAACAAGCTCATGCGGGAGAGCCTCGGCGACGGCTATGTCGATGCTCTCCGGGCCGCCTACGCTGACGTTCCGGATTCGGTGGACTTCGTGATGTATTGGTGGCACCGAGCTGCCGAGAGCGCGCGCCGCGCTGAGACCGGGAGGTTCGGCTTCATCACGCGCAACAGCATCACGCAGAAGTTCAACCGCCGAGTCGTGCAACTCCACTGCGAGGGACAGCCAGCGCTCCGAATCGATTATGCGATTCCCAACCACCCTTGGGTCGATTCGGCTGACGGGGCGCAGGTCCGCATTGCGATGACCGTCTGCGACTTGATGGATCGGGGGATGGGGCGGCTGACTACAGTCGACCGAGAAAGCTCGGCTGGCCGCGACGAGATCGACGTTCATCTCACAGAGGTTCGCGGGCGAGTGCAGTCGGATCTCTCCGTAGGCCCCGATTTGCTTGCTATGGCGCCCCTCCAGGCCAATCGAGGACTGGCTTGCCCGGGTGTGCAGCTGTCGGGGCAAGGGTTCGTAATCGACGCGAGAGCGCGGAACGAGTTTGGCGAGGCGGCGCAGCGAGAGATCATCCGAGGCTACTTGACGGGTCGCGACCTGATGCAGAGCCGGCGTGAGCAGTACGTCCTCGATACCGGATCGCTTGGTCATGATGAGCTGCTCAACGGTTATCCGGACGTGTATCAACACCTGCATGACCACGTGCTCGGCCCGCGTCGCGCGAAGGCAGGCCAAACCAAGGATTCGCAGGACTACGCGAAGAATTGGTGGCGAATGGCGAAGCCGCGAACGGAGTTTCGAAAAGCGTTCATCGGGCTGGATCGATTCATCATCAGCTCGAGGACGTCACGTCACCGCGTCTTCTGTTTCTGCCCGGCGGGATACCTGCCCGAAACCAAGATCCTGATTGTCGCATTGAGGGAGTCTTGGCAGTTGGCGGTCCTGTCGAGCCGGGTCCACGTCCTGTTCGCGACGCGTCGCGGCGGTTGGCACGGAGTCGGGAAACGATCCGACGTACAACCATACGGACTGTTTCGACCCTTTCCCGTTTCCGGAGACAACGGACCACCAGAAGGCGACGCTCGATGCGCTGGCTGGGAGGCTGGAGCGACATCGAACTACCCGGCAGGCCGAGTGCCCGGGACTCGTCCTAACCGACATGTACAACGTGCTCTCCAAGGTAAGGAGGGCGAGCCACTCGATGCCAAGGAGCTGGTAATCCACCAGCATGGGCTGGTTACGGTGCTGAGCGAGATTCACGATCAACTCGACGCTGCGGTGCTGGGTGCATACGGCTGGCCCCTCGACATCTCGGACGACGAGATCCTGACTCGCCTCTGTGCGTTGAACGCGGAGCGCGCCGCTGAGGAGCGCCGGGGACTCGTCCGCTGGCTTCGTCCCGAGTTCCAGAACAAGACTACGGCACAGCAGGGAAGCCCTCGACGTCGACGAGGACGCCCCAGGAAGAGCAAGGGCGCCAAGGCGTCGAAGAAGCCCGCGGCCACGAAGCCCGAGCCGTGGCCCCCGGGGCTCGCTGAGCAAGCCCGCGCCGTCCGTGCTGCGCTCACCGCTGCCGCGGCGCCCGTTGCCGCCGCGACGCTGAGCAAGAGCTTCAAGGGCGCCAAGTCCGCACGAGTCGCCGAGCTTCTCGAAACTCTCGCCAGCCTCGGGCAGGCGAGAGCGCTTCCCGGTCGCCTGTTCGTCGGCGGGTAGGAGCAACAGATGCCGAGGAAACCGACGCGCGAGCGCCCCGAGTCCGGGCCGCCAGCGCACACCGCCGCGACGCCCCGGTCGCGGCTTGCTGGTGTACTGGCGAAGTCCGCGGATGCGGTCTCGCTCAGCTCAGCACCGCGCCAGCAGCTCACGCTCCTCTTTCGGGCCGACACCGCGCGCCGACTTCGCGACCACTGCGCCGCGACGAACCAGGAGCTGTCCGGTTGGGTCGATCGAGCTGTGACTGCCAGTCTCGACGCCGCCGGGATCGGCACGGCCGACGGGAAGCCGAAGCGCCGCGTGCGGCCGAAGTAGGCGAAAGGGACGTGATAGCGGGCGAAGGTCGCACCGTCCGATAATGGACGATATGTAAACCAATCGCTCTTATCTAGCCGACATCATGCCAGAAAGTGACAGCTTCGTGCCGCTCGTTTCGCGCGTCCGGTGCGCACTGTGACACGGCGTGACACGGAGCCGACCGGTGCGAGCAGGGTCGAACGGGCGAGACAAACCTTGACACGAAAATTCACCGCGGCGAAATTAGCGGCATGGCCACGGGATACCGCGCACCGCTCGCCGCCAAGCTGGCGGGGCTGAACTACCGCAAGCTCGATTACTACGCCCGCACCGGGCTCGTACGGTCGAGTGTCGCCGCCGCGGCGGCTACGGGTCGCGGCGGCTGTACAGCTTTGCGGACGTGGTGGCGCTTCGGATGGTCCGCGAGCTGCGGGACCAAGGACTCACGCTCAGGCGGATTCGGAAGGCCGTCGAGGCGCTTCGCCGAGACTGGCCGAAGGCCGGCGACCTCGGCACCGGTGCGCGACTGGTAACAGACGGTAAGGGTGCCTGGCTGGCACTCGATGCGGAGCGGCTTGTGGACCTGCTCGATAACTCCGGGCAGGTGGAATGGCGAGCGGTCGTGAACGTGGGACGCCTGGCGGCGCAAGTTCGGTCCGATCTCGCGAAGATGAGCGAGGCGGCATGACGGCGAATCGAAAGGTGCCTGACACCAGACTCAAGCGTTGCGTTGATTTCGTCGCGATCCGGATTCCCGTGTATGGGGGGCTCGGAAAGTTCCTCTGGATGGCATTCGACCTTCTCGTTCGCGCGTTGATCTATCGGAAGGAAGTGAAGACGAATCCCAGAATCCGCCTTGCGATCTTCCACCGCCTCATTCGCCTCGAGTGTCAGGCGTTGTCCCTGGGGGTACAGGAGGACGAAGACAAGCGTGACGCGTGGCGCCGAATGTCGATGTACTCCGCCGTCCGGGCGCAAGCGCTGCGAGAGTGCGGAGGCACAGCGGACGAGAGGAAGACGGAGGAGCACTGGGCATCGAAGTCGGCCCGCATCGCGCGCCACATCGAGGCCAAGATCCGCCGAAGCGGGGCTGCCAGTTGCAGGGCGCGCGGAGTGCCGTAGCGGTGCGGCAACACCGAGGGCGGTCGAGGGCGGTTCGTTGCGCGCCGTCGCGGCTCCGCCGGACTCGCCGAGCCGTTCGCCAGTCGGCAGCGCCGAGTGGCGACGACGGGCCAAGTAGTGGCGACCCTCCCAGACTCGGCGCGCCGAATGGGCGCGCTCCGTCGAGCGCCAGCCGGCCCGAGCCGAGCGACCGGGCGCGCGAGGCGCGCTCATGATCACGCTGGAGAGGTTCCGGCGGGAGCTGGGTGGCGCGTGTCCCGAGGCCGACGCCGAGGCGCTGGCGGTGTTCGAGCAGCTCAGCATCGTGGCGGACGTGGTGGTGGCGAGTCTTCGAGGTCGACCGCGGCGCACATCGGCGCACGAGCGACAGGACCGTCACCAAGTCGACCGCCGCGCTCACGCGTGCGACGTGACGCCGCTCGACCGGCTACGCGAGAACATCGGCGCCGAGACGGCCGAGGGCTTCGAGGAGCGCGCGGCCATTCTCGAGTTCGATGGGAACCTGCCGCGCGGGCAGGCCGAGGCTGCTGCGCGCAAGCAGTCGAGACGGAAGCGGCGCGGGTGAGGTGATGCAGCGGGCGGTGATCTATTGCCGGGTGTCGACGAAGGAGCAGGTGGAGAACCTGAGCCTCGCCACTCAGGAGAAAGCCTGCCGCGAGTATTGCGCCCGGAACGGGCTCACCGTGGTTCGCGTCTTCGTGGACAAGGGCGAATCCGCCAAGACTGCCGACCGCACCGAGTTCAAGAACCTCCTGACCTACTGCCGCGAGAACCGCGGCAAGCTCGACGCTCTCGTCGTCTACAACCTGAGCCGGTTCTCTCGGAACACGAGCGACCACGTCGGGATGCGCGCGGCGTTCCGGTCGTTCGGCGTCCGGCTCCGCTCGGTAACGGAGTCGATCGACGACACGCCGGGCGGGAAGTTCATGGAGATCATGTTCGCTGCGGTCGCTCAGCTGGATAACGACATGCGAGCGGAGCGCACCGTGGCGGGCATGAAGGCGGCGCTGGAGCAGGGTCGGTGGACCTTCCAGGCGCCAACCGGCTACCTGAACCGGCGCGGCTCGCGATCCGGGCCGAGCATGGTGCACGACCCGGCGAAGGCCCCGCTCGTTCGTCAGGCGTTCGAGGACTTCGCCTCCGGCGGGTTCACGGTCGCGTCGATGGTGAAGTACCTGGACGCCGCGGGGCTGCGTTCGGCGACCGGCAAGGTGCTCCGGGCGCAAGCCGTGGCGACGATGCTGCGGAACCCGATCTACGCCGGCTGGGTGCAGGTCGACGGGTTCGGTATCCGGCAGCGCGGAGACTTCGAGCCGCTCGTGTCGGAGGAGGCGTTCCAGCGTGTTCAGGACGTGCTTTCGGGCAAGCGCCCAACCGCGGTGCCGCACACCCGGAACCATCCCGACTTCGCGCTCCGTCGATTCGTTCGCTGTGGTCACTGCGGAACGCCCCTGACCGGCGCGTGGTCGACCGGTCGGCAAAAGACCAAGTACGCGTACTACCGGTGCCGGAATCGCCGATGCCTCGGCGTGAACACCCGCCGTGACGAGGTCGAAGCCAAGTTCGTGAAGCTCCTGGCCGAGCTTCAACCGCGCCCCGCCTACATGCGCGGGCTCCGGCTCTTGGTCCTCGACAAGTGGCGCGAGTCGGAGCGCGCAGTGGTCCGCCAGCGGCAGGTGATCCAGGCGCGCGTTGACGAGCTGCTCGGCCGGCGCAACCGACTCGTGGACGCCTACCTCCACGAGCAACTGATCGACCGCGACACGTACGAAGACCAGAAAGCGCGGCTCGATGAGGAGATCGCGGTGGCTCAGCTCGAGCTATCCGACGCGCGCGACGACGAGATCGAGATCGAGGAGGTTCTCTCGTTCGCGGAGCGCATCCTCACGAACGCCGCCGACCTGTGGCACGCCGCCGGATTGGACGATCGGCAGCGGTTCCAGGCCGCGCTTTTCCCGAAAGGGCTGGATTTCGACGGCCGAGAATTTGGAACCGTCGAAACCTGCTTAGCCTTCGGGCACTTCGGGCAGTCTACGCCCGAAAAATCAGCTTTGGTGTCCCCAGGAGGATTTGAACCTCCGTCTCAGGACTGAGGATCCTGCGTCCTGGGCCAGGCTAGACGATGGGGACGGGCTCGCCGATTCGGGCGGCGAGGCGGGGCAAGGCTGAGTCGGTTCGGCGCGACTGTCAACCTCGTCGCGCGCCGGCAGGGCTCAGGCGCGCTGGCTCACCAGCCGCCGGCGCGACCGATGGCGCGGCGGGCGTACAAGAAGTCGAAGAGGTTCCCTTCGTGGGGCTGGTCCCAGCGCACGGTGGGGGTGGCCATCGGGCCCAGGTGGAGGCGACCGATCCGCGTCGAGCGCGTCACGGATTCGAGGTTGGCGCGTTCGCGGGTGATGGCCGTGAGCACGAGGGTGTCGCCCATCCAGTCGAGGGCTTCGGCGTCGGCGACCTCGACGACGCTCGCGTACGGGAACAGGTACTCGGTGTTGGCGAGCGGGTGATCGAGGCGCGCGCAGCGGACGATCGTCGGCTGGAGAAAGGTGGTGCCGCCGACCGCGACGAGGCGCGCGTCACCGCGGGTTCGCGCGCTCACGTCTTCCGCGCCGCTCATGCGCAGGGCGTCCTCGATCGCGCCGTCGATGCGCTCGGCGAGGCTCGAGTCGGCGAAGCCCGCGAGGCGCGCCTCCCGATCGTCGAGGGCGCGCGCTCGCAGCGCGGCGAGTCGCTCTGCGAGCGCGGCCGCGATGGCATCGGCGTGGCGCGGCACCACGATCGCCGACGCGTTGATGCAGCTCCGGCCGCCGTTGCGCGCGATCGAGTCGACCAGCACGTCGAGGTGGCTCTCCCAGCGCTCGATCTCGTCGGATCCGATCCACACCTTCGAGCGGCCGGGGCCGTGGACCTCGACCGACGCCCGCCCCGCCCACGGCGCGGTGGTGCGTGCGTCGCCGAACAGCAGCGCGCGACCGCAGCCGTCGAGGAGCGCCGAGGCGCCCTCGTGATCCGTGGGGAGGATGCCGAGAGCCGCCTCCGGCAGGCCGGCGGCGGCGAGCGCGCGGGCGAGGCGAAGCGGCGTCCACGGGTCGGCGTTGCCGGGCTTCAAGAGCACCGGCACGCGCATCGCGAGCGCCGGCAGCCAGAGCGCGTTCACCCCCGGCGAGTTGCTGGGCAGCACCGCGCCGAGCGCCTCGCACTGCGCCACGAACCAGAGCGGGATGCCGTCGTGCTCGGCGAGGGCGTGGTCGAGCGCTCCGGGTGCCAGGCCGCGGGTGAGGCCGCGCAGGATCGCGGGCAGCTCGCGGAGCACGCTCGCGATCTTCGCCTGGTTGTCGCGGGCGAGGGCGTGGGGAAGCGCGGCGGTGGCAGCGAGCTGCTCACGATAGGCCGAGGCGGTCTGCGATAGACCATCGGCGAGCGGCAGCTCGGCGCTCTCGAACAGATCGGCGGCCACGGCAGAGCGCGCGACGATCTCGCGCACCGAGAGCGAACGCAGCGCGGCGCCGGCCGCGCCGGCGCGTTTGAGGTCGCGGCGTACCAGGCCGGCGTTGACCTGCGAGAGCACGCCGATCACCGCGCCGGTGCGGTGATCGCGAAGCTCGCTGGTCGTGAGGCTCCGGTACTCGTCGCCCCAGCGCAGCGCGGGCAGGTGCGGGGTCACGTCGGGCATACCGGGGCGGGATCGTAGCAGGGGTAGACGATTCCGATCGATGGCTCGGCCGCGACGGAGCGCGGCCCTCCAGCCGATCGATCCCTCGCGACGCCGTTGTCAGTACACGCCTTCGATGATGCGGGTGCCGGGCTCGTGGAAGGGCCGGACCTCGCCGACGCCGTCCCACGGCCAGGCGGCGCACGGCGGGCGGCGGATGGCCTCGTCGCGCTCGAGGAAGCGGGGCAGGAAGAGCTCGCGGGTGAGGGTGGTGAGCTCGACGCGGCCGCGCTCGCCATACGGCACGAGCTTCCGCGCGTCGGTCGGATCGGTGGCGCGCAAGGAAGCGAACGGCTCGGGCGCGTGGTAGGTGACCGAGTAGCCGCCGGTGAGCGTGCTCGGATCGCACGCGGCGAGCCCCATGAGGGTGTTGCCGTAGACGGGTCGGAACGCGACCCGCCCCTCGAGGACCTCCTCGACCAGGAAGCGCACGGTCTGCGGGCTCATCTCGGTGCCGCCGCACATGACGCCTTTCACCCCGGCGTCGGCCAGCGAGAGCTCGTCGCCGAGGGCTTCGAGGAGCCGCGGCGTGGTGAACACCACGTCGATCTTGCGGTGGCGCAGCAGCACCGTGGCCTGCTCGATCACGTGCGCCCTGTAGCTCTTGGCGCCGGCACCGTCGCCCTTGGCGATCAGCTTCTTCACCCAGCGCGGGTCGAGGTCGACGAAGTAGCAGCTCGAGCCGCGCAGGTTGGCGAGGTACTCGATCGCGAGCCGGAGCCGCCGTGGGCCCGTCGGTCCGACCATCAGCCAGAAGCCGCAGCGCGGGTACGAATCATCGGGCAGCGTCGCGGAGAAGAGCTCGTAGTCGCGCTTGTAGTCGTCCCAGCCGATGCGCTGCTTGGGCATGCCGGTGGTGCCGCCGGTCTCGAAGATCGTGAACGGTCGCCCGGCAAAGGCGCGCGGGATCCACCGCTCGTGGGGGTCGGTGCGGAGGCGCTCGCCGTCGAACGGCGGGAACGCGGCGATCAAGTCGTCGATCCCGCCCACGTCGCGGATCGGGTCGAAGGCCGCCTCGCGCGCGAACCCGAGCCACACCGGCGTGCCGGTGTCGGCGCCGAAGTGCCAGCGCACGATCTCGCGGACGTGGGCGTCGAGCGCGGCGCGCGCCGCCGCCTCGGCGCTCACGCGAAGTACCTCGCCAGGGTGCGCTCGCTGGGCGGTCGCGTCGCGAGGGACACCACCACCAGCGCCAGGCTCGACGCGAGCACCACCCACGCCACCGGCATGAGCCCGAGCACCAGCGGCTCCTCGGGGTGCGCGACGCCGCTCAGCACCGGACCGATCAGACCGCGATAGAGCAGCACGCTCCACGTGGCGAGGACCGCGAGCACCGACGCGAACGCACCCGCCTTGGTCACGCGCTTCCAGTAGATCGCCGCGAGCACCAGCGGGAAGAGCCCGGCGAAGCCGCTGAAGCACCACACGCCGAGGTCGAAGACGTTGGGCGGCTGGTGCTGCGAGAGGAAGAAGGACACCGCCACGATCAACAAGATGAAGGCGCGGCTCCACCACACCTGGGCGCGATCGCTGACGCGGCCCGCGCCGACGAGCGGCACCACGACGTCCTCGGTGAACATCGTGCCGAGCGCCATGATCTGGCTGTCCATCGACATGATCGCGGCGATCGTCCCGGCCTGCACCAGGCCACGCACGATCGGGTCTGCGACGTATTTGGTGGTCATGAGCCCGAGCACCGCGTTCGAACTCTTGATCGGCAGCCCCTGACCCACCGCCCACACGCCGATCAGGATGCACGGCATCCACACGATCAGGATGAAGATCGGGTGGAAGACGAGCACGGTGCGGAAGGTGCGCACGTTCTTGGCCGTGAGCCAGGCCTGAAAGATGTGCGGGAACATCCCCACCGAGAGCGGCACCAGCATGTAGGACAGGAACTGGCCGTGGCCGATCCGCCCCTCGCGGGCCAGGTGCGAGGGCGACTTCGCGAGCACCGCGGCGGTGGCGGCCTCGGCGCCGCCGAGCTTGTTCGCGATCATCGCCATGGCCGTCACGCCGGCGATCAGGAAGAGCACGGTCTGGAATGCGTTGGCCCACACCGCGCCGCGCACGCCGCCCTGGAAGATGTAGAGCAACACCACGGCGCTCACCACGAGCACCGTGAGCCACGAGGGGATGGCGCCCGCGGCGGTGGGATCGGCGCTGGGGAACGCGTCGGGGAACATCCCGCGCGTGGCTCCCTGCACGAACGCTCCCGCCCCGATGAAGCCGGTCAGCACGTACGGGATCATGAGCAGCACCAGGATCGGGAACAGCAGCGTGCCGAGCGCCCGCGACTCGAAGCGATCGCGGAAGAACTGGATCTGGGTGACGAAGCGGTAGCGCTTGCCGATCGCCCACAGCCGCATGCCCACGAGGAAGAACACCAGCGTGTGCACCAACCCCGACGACGACGCCATCAGCGCGTACACGCCGATCCCGCTCTCGTAGGCCTTCGCCGCCGAGCCGACCATCGCGAACGCGGTCATGGTGGTGGCGAACATCGAGAGCAGGAACAGCACCGGGCCCACCGAGTGGGTGGCGGTGAAGTAGTCCTCGGAGGTGCCGCGGAACGAGCGCATGCTCGCGACGCCGAGGACGATCAGCACCGCGAGGTAGAGCCCGATGACGTAGAGCGGCAGGTAGGACGGCGCCGTGGCCGCCGCGGCGGCGGGCGTCATGGCTCGCCTCGGGGCTCGCGCGCGCTGGCCCACGCCTCGAGGTGATCGGGCCAGGCCACGCGCATGAAGAGCGCCCACACCGCCCCGGCGGCGATCGAGTAGAGCCCGTGGTAGGCGAGGCCCACGGGCAGGAAGCCGAAGACGACGCGGGTGTCGTCCCACCACCAGAAGTCCCAGTGGAGGATCGCGAGCGCCGCGATGACGACCCGCATCCAGCGGCCCCGGGGGGCGGCGCGCGAGGGGGAGGCAGAAGTCACGGAGCGGGAACCTCGCCGGTCGGCATCGGGGGGCGCGCCGAGCGTACCATCGGTCGCGAGCCGCTGGAGCGCGGCCGCTCCGACGGCCGCCAGCGATCGATCGCGGGGTCGGTGACGGCGCACCGACGCAGCTGCCGTTCGAGCGGAGTGAAGAGACGATCGTGCGCGTTGCCCTCGGCTCGACAGAGCCCGGCGAGCGCCCGCACAATGACCTCCCCCCGTTCGGAAGCCGCGAGGCGCGCGCGATGAAGTGGCTGTCATTCGTTCTCGCTGTGGTGGTGACGCTCGGCGCGGTGCTCGAGACCCGCAGCCATGCGCTCGAGTGGCCGGGCTGGCGCGGTCCCAGGCGCGACGGCGTCTCGCGCGAGACCGGACTCGCGCCGTCGTGGCCGGAGGGCGGGCCGCCGCTCGCGTGGAAGGCCGACGGCATGGGGAAAGGCTTCTCCAGCGTGGCGGTGGCGAGCGGTCGGATCTACACCCTCGGGGATCGCGACGGCGCCCAGCACCTGCTCGCGTTCGACGCCGAAAACGGCGCGCTGATCTGGAAGACACGCGTCGGTCCGACCTTCGCCGACGGCAACGGCGGCCCGCGGGGCACGCCTTCGGTGGCGGGAAATCAGGTGTTCGCGCTCGCGACCAGCGGAGATCTGGTCGCCGCGGACGCCATGACCGGGAACGAGCTGTGGCGCCGCAACCTCGCGACCGACTTCGGCGGCAAGATGATGTCGGGCTGGGGCTGGAGCGAGTCGCCGCTGATCGACGGCGACCGCATCGTGGTCACTCCCGGCAGCGCGAGCGCGGCGCTGGTCGCGCTCGATCGCATGACCGGCAAGGAGATCTGGCGCGCGGCCGTCCCCGCGCTGGGCGAGGCGGGTACGGACGGCGCCGCGTACTCCTCGATCGTCGTGACCGAGGCCGCGGGCGTGCGCCAGTACGTGCAGCTCCTCGGCCGCGGCTTGATCGGCGTGCGCGCCAGCGACGGCCACTTCCTGTGGGGCTACAACCGCATCGCCAACGCCACCGCGAACATCGCGACGCCGGTGGTGCGCGCCAACTGGGTGTTCGCGTCCACCGGCTACGGCGCGGGCTCGGCCCTGGTCGAGATCACCAAGGGCGATGACGGCACGATCGGCGCGCGCGAGGTGTACTTCGTGTCCGCCGACAAGTTCCAGAACCACCACGGCGGCATGGTGCTGCTCGGAAACCACGTGTACGGCGGCGACGGCCAGAACCGCGGCCTGCCCACCTGCCTCGACCTCGCGACCGGCAAGGTGGTGTGGGGCGGCAACATCCGCAATGCGGGCACCGGCTCGGCGGCGGTGGTCGCGGCCGACGGCCAGCTCTACTTCCGCTACCAGAACGGAGTGGTGCTGCTGATCGAAGCGAGCCCCGAGCAGTACCGCGAGACCGGCACGCTGACGATCCCCAACGTGACCCAGCCGAGCTGGTCGCTGCCGGTGGTGGCCGACGGGCGGCTCTACCTGCGCGAGCAGGACACGCTCTACGTCTACGACGTGCGCAAGCCGAGCTGAGCCGGCGCGGCCCGCGCGCGTCAGCTCGCCGGTGCGCTCGCGCCCGCCGGCGCGAGCCGCACGAGGCCACCGACGGTGCCCGACAGGATCGATCCGCCGGCGCCGACCTCGGTGGCGGCGTAGATGCTGTTCCAGCCGAGCTCCTTCCCCAGCGTGAAGCGCAGCACCGAGCGCCCGTCGTTCCAGTCGAGACCCTCGAGGGTCCACGCGCCGGCGTGGGCGCCGATGCAGTAGGCGAGACCGGTCGCCACGCTCATCGTGGGGATCGAGTTCGGGCAGCTCACGTCGCGGTTGCTCCACCGGCTCGACGCGGTGCGCGTGCGTGGATCCCAGCGGAAGAGCTCGACCCCGTAGCTCGCCACGTCCGGCAGCCCGGAGAGCAGCACCGCGAGCTGGCCGAGCGGCGACGGCTCGGGGAGGTTCCACAGGTTGTTGACCACCAGCGCGTCGTAGCCACGCACCAGCACCGACTGCTCGGAGAGCGAGGCGGTCGCGCTGGGGTCGCCGAAGGTGACCGGGATCTCGGCGGCGATGCGGCGGTCCTTGCCGGGCGCGATCGGCTGCCAGTCGGGGGGGATCGCATCGCGCCACAGGAACGTGAGGTGCATGAGGCGCTGGCCATCGGTGATCACCACGAAGCGGTCACCGGAGCCGGTGCCCATGAGCGTGGGAGTCGAGCCCGAGCCGGCGCCGAGCCGGCCCGTGGCGGGATCGGCGGAGCCGGTTTCGTAGGTCGAGGTCCAGGCACCCGCCGATGGATCGCTCGTGAGCGCCGTGCCGGTCCATTGCACGCGGTGCATGAAGCGGCTCGTCACGACGTAGAGGCCGCCGTCCTCGTCGGTGGCGATCGAGTTCGAGACCTGCTCGGGGCTGGCGGCATCCCCGAGACGCACGGTCTGCAATCCCGAGAGGTCGCGCGTCAGCACGCCGACCACTCCCTCGGCGCTCGCGAAGGCGATGTGGCCGTCGTAGGTGAGCGTCATGCCCACCACCTCGTCGCTCTCGGCGAGGACGTCGCTCAGGTCCTTGGCGCCGACCTGCTCGATCGGCGAGTCGGGAACGCCCGGCTCGGCGTCGCGATAGGCGAAGAGCGTCCGCACGCGCGGGAAGAACAGCGTGCCGTCGCGGTCGAGCACCGTGTAGGCGCCCGAGATCAGGTGCCCGAGCCCGGGCAGCGACTGCTTCGCGTCGACGGTCTCGAGGTGTCCGTCGCGCTCGATGGCCTTGAACACGCTCACGAACGTGGCGCCCCAGATCGCGCGCCGCCCGTCCGCGTAGGGTGACGACACCGCGGCGGTGATGGGCGCGGGGGCGGTGAGTCCGGTCTGCGCGGCGAGGACATCCTCGGGGCGCGGACCGGGGTATGGCGAGGACGCCTGCGCGTACGGGTTGCGGTGGGTCATCGGCCACGGCGAGTCGGCGAGGAACGGGTTGAGCGGCGGCTCGAGACCGTCGTGGACGGCGCCGCCGTCACCGGCGCCCGAGCCTCCACCGCACGCCGCGGCGAGCAGCAGCGCGGCGGCGCAGGCGCAGGCGCGAGCGTGTCGAGGTCGAGGGACGAGGCGGGGCATCGGGGGGATCGCGGGAGCTCGGTGGCGGCTGGTTCTCTACCACGATCGCTGGTGGCGATGCGCGCCGCCTGAGCGCCGTGCGTGGGGGGGGCCAGCTAAGATCACGGCCCGTGAAGAGGAACCCGACGACGACGCTCGCGACCCTGCTCGCGCTCGCGCTCGCCACGAGCTGCGGCGCGGATTCGACCGGCGGAGGCTCGGGCCGCACCACGTCGGTGAGCGGCTCCGCGTTCAACTTCGGCCCCGCGGGCGGCGCGGTCGCCGGCGGTGACGTCACGATCCTCGAGCAGCCCGAGCGCGCGACGATCACCGACGAGAGCGGCGGCTTCGGGTTCGACGGGCTGGCGGTGGGGAGCGAGGCCTCGTTCGTGCTGCGCGCCGCGGGCCGCCCGGAGATCCAGACCGCCACCTTCACGCTCGGCGACGAGCCCGTCGACGGGATCACCTTCCAGTCGCCCGACGACACGATGATCACGCTGCTCTCGGTCCTGGTGGGTGCCGCGCCGCGCGCCGACCGCTGCCAGCTCGCCGCCACCGTCACCCGCGCCAACCCGGAGCTGGTCGCGGGCAAGACCCACGGCGAGGCGGGCGCCACCGTCACCATCGATCCGCTGCCCGCGGAGGCCGATGGTCCGATCTACTTCAACCTCGTCACCTGGAACGTGATCTGGCCCGATCGCCGCCTCGCCGCCACCACCGACGACGGCGGCGTGCTGTACGTGAACGTCGCGCCCGGCAGGTATCGGCTCACGGCCCACAAGGACGGCGTGCGCTTTCGCGAGGTGGCGCTCACGTGCCGCGCCGGCGTGGTGGTGAACGCCGCTCCGCCGTGGGGCCTGCAGGCGGAGCCGTAGATGAGCGCGCGGTGGCGGCGAGCGGCGGGGATCGCGCTGGCGATCGTGGCCACGATGGATGCGGCGTCGGCCCACGCACGTCCCACCCACGGAACGATCGAGCCGCTGCCGGCGGGCACCGAGCTCGACGGCTTGCGCTACCTGCCGCTCGAGGTCGGCCGCACCGCGACCTTCCACGACGGCGCGGGCAATCGCTATCGCCAGATCGTGACCAGTCCCTCGCCGGTGCTCGCCGCGGACCAGAAGATCCGCGATCGGTTGCGGCGGCGCCTGGTGTACGAGATGCCGGCGAACGGCGGGACGCGGCTCATCGAGCGGCGGATCCTCGAGATCGATCCGGCGCGCGGCGTGATCGCGCGGCCCGACGAGGCGGAGACCGGGGGCGACGAGAAGAAGAGGGGCACGCGTGCCCGGAAGGGGCCGGCGGCGCCCGCGCGGCAGATCGAGATCCCGGCGCGGCTCGGCGCCGGAACGAGCTGGACCGCGAACGGCATCGAGCACCGCTTCCAGGGGGTCGCGGACGTGCAGGTGGAGGCCGGGTCGTTTCAGGGTTGCGCCGTCGTCGATGCGAAGGAGCGCGTGAGCTCGCGGACGGCCAGAGCGGCGACATGCGGTCGTTTTACTGTCCGGGGGTGGGCGAGGTGGCGGTGCTGATGATGGTGAACGGCGCGTGGCGGCCGGCGGTCGAGCTCGAGCAGGTCACGACGACGGTCGAGCCGAGCGCGCCGCGGTGACGCTTCGTCGGCTGCGCGTCGCGCTCGCCGCGCTCGCGTCGCCCGAGCTGCGTGCTCAAGGTCGACGACGACCTCGCCCGCGAAGCCGGCGGTGAGCCGCTGTCCCCGCGACGGGTCGCCGCCCGGCAGCGGCCGCGCTGGTTCGCCCGCGACTCGGCGCAAGCCTCGTGCCACCGAGCTCTAGGACACGGCGGCGCTGGCGCGCCGACCCGCTCAGAGGCGGTAGTCGAGCGTGACGATCGCGTTGGTCCCGGGCTCGTTCACTCCGGAGCCGTGGAGGCGGTAGTCCTGGTTGGTGACGTTCTCGACCGCCAAGCCGACGTCGAGCCCGGTGACCACCTCCCCCCCCACGCGCAGCGCCAGCACCTCGTAGCCTGGCGTGCCGCCCGGGGGGATGCGCTGGGTATCGGCGACGTCGCGGGCGGCGAGCCGGTCGGCGTCGCCGGCGAAGGTCGCTTCCAGCTCGCCCCACCAGCGGCCGTCGGACGAGTTCCAGCGCGCGCCCACGAGCGCCCACGGCGGCTGGATCCGGGAGAGCGGCTCGCGGATCTGTTCTCCGTCGACGATGGAGTCGGCGGTCCCCTCCACCCACGCGAACGAGCCGTAGAGCGAGACGTCGTCGAGCACGCGCACCCGCGAGCCGAGCTCGACGCCGTTCATGTACCCGTCGCCGACGTTGGCCTTGCTGAACTCCGGCCCGCCATCGACCTCGCGGCCGGTGGGGAAGCGCACGATGAGGCCCTCGATGAACGTGTAGTAGTAGGACCCCCATGCCTCGAGCCGTCCGCCGGCGTAGCGCGCGCCGCCCTCGAGCGACACGTACTTCTCGGGGTCGAGGTCGGGAGCCGGGACCTCGAACTCGCCGCTCGCCGCGTTGACCTCGAAGCGAGTGAGGTCCGAGAGGTTGGGGCGCGGAAGCCCTGCGAAGCCCCGGCGAAGAGCCGCCACCCCTCGGCCACTCGCCACACGCCGCGCAGGCTGCCCACCAGCGCCGAGTAGCTCTCGTCGACCGGGCCGAGCTCGATCGCATCGCCGCGGTCGGGGTCGACGTCGTCGGCATCGACCGCCGCCAGGTTCCAGCGCCCGCCGAGGTGGGTCTCGAACGCCTCGCCCAGCGGGATGACGTCCTGCACGTAGAGTCCGACGAGGTCGTACCGCGAGTCGTCGGCCACCGCGCCGCGGCGCGCCTCGCCGACCGGCACGCCCGCCGCGTCCTGGGCGACGAAGGACGACTGCACGTCGTCGTGGTACCACTCGGCGCCGTAGGTGAGCGTGCCGTACGGCACCGGGCTCGTCGCCTGGGCCCAGAGTCCCAGCGTGCCGACGTCGAGATCCTGGATCTCGCGGGCGCCGGAGCCGCGCACCCGCACCTCCTCCTCGCTCTGGGCTTGGTACGAGAGGCTCAGGGTCGCGTCGTGCAGCCACTCGCCGCGCGGCGCGTAGCGCGCCTGGGCGTAGCCGAGCTGCCGCTCCTGATCGGTGTCGCGGCGGCGATCCGAGCCGAGGGTGGTGCCACGGAAGGAGATGGCGTCCGCGGTCGCGTGGGTGCGCGGCACGTCGTCCTGGAACACCCGCTGCCACCCCAGCACCAGGTCGAGGTCGTCGCGGAGCGCGTAGACGAGCTTGGCGTCGCCGTCGAGCTCGTCGTACGCGGTGCCCGGTAGCTCACCGGTGCCGCGCCCCGCCACCAGGTCGTCGAAGTCGCGCCACGACACTCCGCCGAGGACGCCGAGGCCGGCCAGCGGCGCCCCGCCGAGCTCGCCGCGCAGCGTGGCCGAGCCCTCGGCGCTCGCGTAGCGCCCGTAGGCACCGGGTGCGGCGGCCGGTGCGTCGGTACTTCGATCGGGCGAGCGGGTGATCGCGTTCACCGTGCCGCCGATCGCGTCGCTGCCGTAGAGCACCGAACCCGGCCCGAGCACGGCCTCGACGCGTTCCACCGTGAGCGGGTCGACGGTGCTCCAGTACTGGTTCGGACCCTCGCGAAAGACCGAGTTGTTGAGGCGGATGCCCTCGATCAGGAGCAGCGTACGGAAGCCGGTGAAGCCGCGCAGGTACGGCGAAGCTTGGCCGTACGAGCTGCGCTGGAGGTAGATGCCGGGGATCTCGGCGAGCGCGTCGGGGAACGAGCGGATCGACCGCTCGTCGCTCATGCGCTCCTCGCCGACGGCGTGGGTGGTGAACGGCAGCTCGAACGGGTCGGCGGCGGTGCGCGTCGCGGTGACCACGACGGTTTCGGTGTCGGCCGCCGTGGCTCGCGCCGGCGCGATCCCGTCATCGGCGAGCGCTGCGTCGCCTGCGGCCGCGAGTGTCGCGCAGACGACGAGGAGCGCGAGCTTGCCGGCGCCTCTGCCCGGGGAGCTCGATGGCGCGGACGGCTGGAGATCGACGCGGTGCATGCAAGTCTCCTCGACGGTCGGGGGGACGGAAAGTCGGGACGATCGCGCACGAGTCTGTCGACCCGGTGACGGAGATGTCGACCGATGGTGGCGCCGGCGGTGCGACCTGCGGACCGGCGCGTGGCGCGACTCCCCCGCGCGCGCCGGCTGACGGCGGGAGCCGCACGGGCGCCGTCATCGGCCTCCGTCGGTTCCTGTTTCGACATGCGGCCGGCGAGTGTCGCATCGTGCGCTCGGACGCCCCAAGCCGACGGGTGCGGGCCGCTGCTCGATGTGCTCACGGATGCGCACATCGCGCATTCGTGCGCAGCCTGCTCGCTCCGCCTGCGCGGGTGAGGCGCCGCCGGCCGGTCTGTAAAGCTGATGCTATACAAAATCGTCTAGCTGATGCTTTACAGATTTTGTAAAGCTAAAGCTCCACAGCCGGTTTTCGCGAAATTTCCGCGAAAAATAGGCCACCAGAGGCCCGAACTCCACGCCGAAAGGGGCAGATTTCAGGGCGCTCCCGGGGCGAATTCGCGGCCAGATCGGGGACGAGATCCTGGGGTGGAGTCGCGACCCCGGGGCGGGGTCCGGAGAGTTTCTGAGAGTGGTGAGCCCGGCGCGATTCGAACGCGCGACCAACGGATTAAAAGTCCGATGCTCTACCAACTGAGCTACGGGCTCGTAGCGAGAGCGAGACCCGTTGTTGTAGCGCCGTCGGCGGCACTTGTCTTCCCGGGCGTGGCGGGCGCGGGTGGTTCGACGGATCGCGCGCCCGTGGGCCGGTGCCGGGCGAATTCCGTACCGGCTTGGCCTATGCTCGGGCCGTCCGCCGCCGCGCCGGCATCGATCTCGGGAGGCTGCTCATGGATTTCTCGCCGACGCCGCGGGTGGAGGGGATTCGCTCGACGCTGCGCGACTTCATGGCGCGCGAGGTGCTGCCGCTCGAGCGCGAGGTGGCCGCGACCGGCTTCAAGGAGTCGCTGGCGGCGCTCAAGCAAGCGCGCGCCCGCGCCAAGGAGACCGGCCTGTGGGCGGCCTACATCCCGGAGGCGCACGGCGGCACGGGGCTCTCGCTCACCGAGTTCGCGCACATGAGCGAGGAGCTGGGGAAGAGCCCGATCGGCCACTACGTCTTCAACTGCCAGGCGCCGGACGTGGGCAACATCGAGATCCTGATGGAGTACGGCACCGAGGAGCAGAAGGCGCGCTTCCTCGAGCCGCTGGTCAAGGGGGAGACCCGGAGCTGCTTCACCATGACCGAGCCCGAGTTCGCGGGCTCGAACCCGGTGTGGCTCGGCACCACCGCCGTCCAGGAGGGCGACGAGTGGGTGGTCCGCGGCCACAAGTGGTTCTCGTCCTCGGCTGACGGCGCGGCGTTCGCGATCTGCATGGCGGTCACCGAGCCGGACGCCGCCGAGCCGCACCAGCGCGCCAGCATGATCATCGTGCCCACGAACACACCGGGCTTCGAGCTGATCGGTAACCTCTCGGTGATGGGCCACCGCGGCGGCGACTGGGCGAGCCACGGCGAGGTCGCCTACCACGGCGCGCGCGTGCCGCTCGCCAACCTGCTCGGTGGGCGCGGCATGGGCTTCGCGATCGCGCAGATGCGCCTCGGCCCGGGTCGCATCCACCACTGCATGCGCTGGATCGGCATCTGCGAGCGCGCCTTCGACATCATGTGCCGCCATGCCGCCACCCGTGAGCTCTCGCCGGGGCG
The DNA here is from genome assembly GCA_016713535.1 of Deltaproteobacteria bacterium. GTDB lineage: Bacteria > JADJOY01 > JADJOY01 > JADJOY01 > JADJOY01 > JADJOY01. The sequence goes on along the minus strand of JADJOY010000028.1, from coordinate 60,251 downwards.
GCCGCTCGGCATGAAGCAGCTCGTGCAGGGCTGGATCGCCGAGAGCCGCGCCGAGATCAACGCCGCGCGGCTGATGGTGCTGCACGCGGCGTGGCGGATCGAGAAGGAAGGGGTGTACGCGGCGCGCGAGGACATCTCGCTCATCAAGTTCACGGTGGCGCGCACGCTGCAGCGGGTCCTCGACCGCGCCATCCAGACCCTCGGCGGGCTCGGCGTCACCGACGACACGCCGCTCGCGTTCTGGTGGGCGCACGAGCGCGCGGCGCGCATCTACGACGGCGCCGACGAGGTCCACGTCGAGGCGGTGGCGCGGCGCATCCTCAAGAGCTACGGCATGAAGGTGGCGAAGTGATGAGGCGCGTGGCGCACGCGGCACACGCGCTGGCGCTGGTGGCGCTCTTCACGGGCTGCGCGGCGAGCACCCACGACATCCAGGTCGCGTCGCTGCCCATGAACGGCTTCGCCGCGAGCCGCTTCCCCACCTACGCGTGGGCACCCGGCGTTGCGACGCTCTCCGATCCCGCCGGGATCTGGACAGCGCCGGCGTTCGACGTCGAGCAGGTGCTGCGCGACTCGATCGGCCGCGAGCTCGGCGCTCGCGGCATGCGCTTCGCGGTCGGCCAGCCGGACGCGCTGGTGCGCTACAAGATCGCGGTGGCGATCCGCCAGGTGCCGCTCCAGGCCGAGCGCCGGCGCCGAGCCGGCGGCGCTCGACGTCTCGACCGCCGAGCTGGTGGTGGAGATCTTCGACGGCCGCAGCGGCGCTCCACTCTGGCTCGGGCGCGCCAACGCGGCCGCCAGCGCCGAGGGACGGCCCGCGGACGAGGTGCAGTCGCGGATCGATCACGCGGTGAAGAAGATGTTCGAGGCGCTGCCGCGCTGAGCGCGGCGTGGAGGTACCCCGTGCTCGAGATCATCTATCGCTACGATCCCGCGCTGCCGTCGACGCGCCGCCTGCCCACAGACGCCGGCGAGGCGATGCGCTGGCTCGTGGACGGCAACGCCGAGTTCGTGGCGCTCGCGACCCTCGCCGAGGGCAGGCACGTGGTGCCGATCGATCTCGCCGACCTCGGCCTCGCCGCCCCCGGCCAGGTGGTCGACCAGCATCCGTTCGCGGTGGTCGTGGGCTGCTCCGACGCGCGCGTGCCGACCGAGCTGGTCTTCAACCGCCGCTGCGACGAGCTGTTCGTGGTGCGGGTCGCGGGCAACGTCCTCGGCCCCGAGCAGCTCGGTAGCGTCGACTACGCGATCGGCCACCTCGGCGACAGCCTCAAGCTGATCGTGGTCCTCGGCCACAGCCAGTGCGGTGCGGTGACCGCGGCCGTCGACATGTTCATCACGCCCGTCGAGTACCTCGAGCTCTCCTCGAGCCATCAGATCCGCTCGATCGTGAACGCGCTCTTCCCGGCGGTGCGCGGTGCAGCGCGCAGCCTCGCGGTTCGCTGGGGTGAGGACGTCACCTCGCGCCCCGCATACCGGGCCGCGCTCATCGAGACCGCGGTGGCGATCAACGCCGCGCTGATGGCGTCGATCCTGCGCGAGAACTTCGCGGTCGCGGGCGCCGACCTGCGCGCGGTGTTCGGGGTCTACGACCTCGCCTCGCGGCGCGTCCACGTGCCGAGCGCCGCGGCGGCCGGTGAGCCCGCCGTGCTCCTCGAAGCGCCCACGGGTCAGGAGGAGTTCCGGGCCATGGCGCTGCGGATCGTCGAGAGCGACGTGGTGCGAACGCTCCTCGGCGTGTGACGCGCGACGATACAGCGCCGTCGCGGGGCGGGGCACGCGTCGCGTGTCCTGGCGATCCGAAGAAGCGTCCGCGCCGATGACGGCGTCGACTCCAGCACCGCCGCGCCGTACGGCGGACGGCCTGGAGGCCGTCCCGCCGAGCCGAGACGGGCTTCCGTCCGCGCCGACGACGCCGTCGATTGCAGCACCGCCAGTTCGGAGGTCCCGACGCCCGGCCGCCCGACGCCCCGTACTGCGAACGGGGTGGAGGCCGTCCCGCCGCGCCGAGACGTGCTTCCGTCCGCGCCGACGAGCCGGTGCGGTCAGCGGTCGAAGCGGACGTAGAGCGCGCGGTCGGTGAGCGTCACGCTCGCGGCGCCGCTGCTGGGCTCGCAGCCGGGCTGGCCGAGGTCGGTCACGCACACGTAGCCGCTCGCGCCCGCCGGCGCGGGCACCGTGACCGGGGTGGTCCGATCCGCCACCGCGTCCCAGGCCGCGAGGGTGTGGTGGCCGTCTCGCTCGTCGACGAACGCGAGCGCGTAGGCACCCTCGGGCAGCCCGAGCAGGCCGCTCAGGTCGCCCGCGAAGCGCGAGGTGGCGAGCATCCGCGAGAGCGCCGTCGCGGCTTTCCACGAGGGCTTCTCCTTCGGCCCGCCCTCTGCGCCCGGCCAGGTGAAGAGCCCGAAGTAGTCCTCGGTGGGTGGGAATCCGCCGCCGTCCTTGTCGAAGAACGTGTCCCAGTCGACGTCCTCGACACCCGCCGCGAGCGCCAGCAGCGCGGCGCGCGCCAGGAACTTCGCCTGCCCATCCTTGCCGACGATCAAGGACGGCCAGCCCCACTCGGTGAGCCAGACCGGCTTGCCGGGGCACCCACGGCGACGAGGCGCTGGCGCGCCAGCTCGATCTGGCCGGGCAGGTCGGGCCACAGCTCCTGCTTCTCGCCCTGCCACGACCACTCGGGGGAGCTGGTCTGGATGAACGTGTAGGGATGGATCGCGAGCGCGTCGAAGTACTGGCCGATGTCGGGGTGGGCCGCGTGCATCGCCTCGACGAAGTAGTAGAGCCCCTCGTGGAAGGTGTACTGGTCGAAGCACGAGAGCCCGCCGATCAGCACCTTGGCGCTCGGGCATGCCGCGTGGATGGCGGTGTAGGTCGCCTTCAGGATCGCGCCGTAGCGGTCGGGGTCCGGTAGCGGCTGCCAGAAGCGCTTGATGTTCTCCTCGTTCCAGAGCTCCCAGGAGTCGATGACGCCGCAGTAGTGCGCGGCGACGTGCGCGCCGTAGTCGGCGAAGTCCGCGGGCTCGATCGCCGAGTCGTCCTCGTCGGGCGCGGCCCAGTCGACGCCGTACGAGAGTGGCCCGTCCACCTGCAGGCCCGCGGTGGTGAGCATCGCGATGAACGGGTCGGTGCGCTCCCAGCTGAACTGGTCCTGCGCGGGCTCGACGTGGCCCCAGTCGATCGAGATGCGGATCCGCTTCCAGCCGGCGGCCACGAGCTTCTGGATCTCGAAGTCGCGCTCGGGGCTCGGCCTCGGGCCGTCGTACATCTGGGTCGCCATGCCGAGGACGTCACCCACCTCCAGGCCGCTCGGCGTGAGGCCCGCCCACGGATCCGCGCGCGAGCCCGCACCGGCGCCGCCGCCGTCGCAGCCGGCGACGAGCGGCAGCGCGGCCGCGGCGATCACGGCGAGGGCGTGGCGCAACGAGACGCGCGTGGTCCGCATGGCGCACGAGGCTCGCACACCCTCCGCCGCCGGGGAACCTGGCCACGGCCCCCCACGGCCGTGGCCGGGAAGGGTGGCCTCGACGCCCGCCGGCGAGCGATGCTCACGGCTCGCCCAATGTCCTGGAGCTTCGCGATGAACGAACCGGCCCCCCCGCCCCCGAGCCCGCCGCCCGGCGCCGAGCCCACACCCGAGCCGAGCCTCGGCGATATCCGTGAGCGCGGCGGCTGCCTGACGATGTTCCTGGTCGTGGGGTCGCGGTGTCCGTGCAGCTCGCCGTGATGGGCTTCGGACTCGTGGCGTTGCCCGAGGGCAGGCCAACCCGGACGCGCCGCCCTGGGCATTGCCCGCGGCTGGCCTCTCCGGGGTGATCAACGCACTCCTGCTCGTGGCGATCTGGTTCTGGCAGCGCTGGGCCGTGTACGCCTTCTGCGCGGTCTCGGTGGTGATCACCGGGGTCAACCTCGTGACCGGCGGTGCGCCGCTCCAGGCGCTCGCGGGGCTCGCCGCGCCGTTCGTGCTGTTCCTGCTCACCGCGCAGCGCTGGGCGCGTTTTCGCTGACGGAGGCGACGACCATGGCGATCGACACCCTCGCGAAGTGGCACTCGATCCTCGCGAACGCGGACCTCACCGGCCTCGGCGAGCTGCTCGCCGACGACGCGGTCTTCCACTCGCCGATCGTCCACTCCCCGCAGCGCGGCAAGGAGCTCACCTCCATGTACCTGAGCGCCGCCTTCCAGGTGCTCGGGCACGCCGACTTCCGCTACGTGCGCGAGGTGGTGGGGGAGCGCGACGCGGTCCTCGAGTTCACCGCCCCCGTCGACGGCATCCACGTCAACGGCGTCGACATGATGCACTGGAACGAGGACGGCCGGATCGACGACTTCAAGGTGATGATTCGCCCGCTCAAGGCGGTCAACCTGTTGCACCAGAAGATGCGCGACATGCTCGAGCAGATGTTCGGCAAAGCCGGCTGAGCCGCGCTGGCGTCCGCGGCTGCTCCGCCGGATTTGGAGCGGCGCGAGGGCCACGCGTAGGCTCGCCGCCCATGTCGATTCGGCGCGTGCGCCCGCGCGGGGCTTTCGGGTGGTTTCGCTGGCTCCTGGGGAGCGTCCTTTTCGCCGCGACCTCGAGCCTCGCCGCGGAGGACACCGAGGCCGCTCGGGTCGACGCCGCGGCGTCGAGCGAGGAGATCCAGGTCACCGCGACGCGGTTGCCGTCGGCCCCTTCGGCGGTGCCGATGGCCGTCGAGATCATCGACGAGGAGGCGATCCGCCGCCACGCGCCGGAGGTCCTCCCGGACGCCCTGCGCGGCGAGCCGTCGGTGCACGTCCAGCTCACCACGCCGGGGCAGGGATCGCCGTTCGTGCGCGGCCTCACCGGTTCGTCGATTCTCAACCTGGTCGACGGGATGCGGCTCAACCACGCGATCTACCGCAACTCACCCAACCCCTATCTCGCGCTGGTGGATCCGTGGCTCGTGGAGCGGATCGAGGTGCTGCGTGGGCCGTCGTCGGTGCTCTACGGCAGCGACGCGATGGGCGGCGTGATCCAGGTGCTGAGCCGCCGGCCGACCTTCGGTGGCGACGAGCTCGACGCGCGCGGGCGGATCGCCGGCCGCTTCGCGTCGGCGGATCTCTCGGCGAGCACCCGCGCCGAGGTCGAGGCCGGTGACGAGCGCGTCGGTCTCGGCGCCGGGTTCTCGTACCTCGCGGCTGGCGACCTCGACGGCGGCGGCGACACCGGACGTCAGGTGCCGACCGCCTACACCTCGATCGGCGGCGACGTCCGCAGCGATCTGCGCTGGAACGATCACCACGCCTCGAGCCTCGACTTCCAGATCCTGCGCCAGCCCAAGAGCCCGCGTTACGACGAGCTGGTGCCGGGCTTCGGCCGCGACGCGCCGCCCAACGACGCGTTCTGGTTCGAGCCGCTCGAGCGCTACTTCCTGCACGCCCGCCACGACGTCGACGCGGTGGCGTCGGGCGTCGTCGACCGGCTGCGCTTCGACGCCTCCTACCAGCACATCCGTGACGACCAGCGCACCCGCGCCTTCGAGAGCACCACCGAGCGGCTCGAGGAGAACGCGACCGGCCTGATGGGCGTGGCGGCGCAGGCCGTGACCTTCGTCACCGACCACACCTCGCTGGTGTGGGGCGGGGACGTCTACCTCGACCGCGTGTCGAGCTCGCGGCGCGATCGCGATCTCGAGACGGATGTGGTGGAGGCGGCGACGTCGCGTTACCCCGACGGCTCGCGGATGGACTCCTACGGCCTCTACCTCGAGGGCACGCAGGCGCTGTGGGAGACGCTGAGCGCCACCGCGGGTCTGCGCTTCAGTCACTTCGACGTGCGGATCGCGCGCACCGCCACCACCGACGCCGAGGTGCTGTCGTTCGACGACGTGACCGGCGCCGTCGGCCTCGCGTGGGAGGCGAGCCCCGGCATCCACCTGGTCACCGACGCCGGCCGCGGCTTCCGCGCTCCCAACGTCTTCGACATCGGCACCCTCGGCCCGCGACCTGGCAACCGCTTCAACGTCCCGGCGTCGAGCCTCGACGCCGAGCAGGTGTGGAGCGTCGACGTCGGCGTGAAGGCCGCGAGCGAGCGCGTCGCGGGCGCGGTGTTCCTGTTCGGGTCGCTCTACGAGGACCGGATCGAGAGCGTCCGCACCGGTGAGCTCACCGACGACGGCCGCGAGATCACCCGGAGCGAAAACGTCGCGGAGGTGCGGCTCGCGGGTGTCGAGAGCCACGGCCGCGTCGGGCTCACGAGCGACGTCGCGATCGACGCGCACCTCACCTGGACCTGGGGCGAGCAAGAGGGCCGCGACGGCGACCTGCAGCCAGCCGACCGAATCCCGCCGATCCTCGGGCGCGTGGCGATGACGTGGCGGGCGACCGAGTCGCTGTGGGTCGAGCCGTTCGTGCGCTTCGCCGGCCCGCAGGACCGGCTCAGCGACGACAACGAGGCCGACCCGCGCATCGACCCGTCCGGGACGCCGGGCTGGGTCACCGGCAACATCGTGGCCGGCTGGGACTTCGATCCGCGCCTCACGGCGACACTCGCGCTCGAGAACTTCACCGACGCCGAGTACCGCGAGTACGGTTCGGGTGTGGTGGCGCTGGGGATCGACGTTATCGCGACCCTCGAAGCGAGGTTCTGAACGGCGGCTCCGGACGGCCCGGAGGCGATCGCTCCGGCCCAGCTCGAGCCCTTCCCCTCGGAGGGCCGCCTCCCGGCGGGCCGCGCTCAGCCGTCGGTGGCGCGTGCCGCGCTGATCGCGCGCCACCGCAACGGCACGGCGAGCTGGCCCAGGTAACTGGTCGGGAAATCCGGCAGGTCGCCGATCCCGATGGCGTCCGGCGCGCGCCGGTCGCGCGGCCTGTAAACGGTGCCGAACAGCACGTCGAAGACCATCAGGTTCGAGCCGTAGTTGTGGTTCGCCTCGCTCACCACGGTCGAGTGGTGCCAGCGGTGCACCTCGAGGACGCTGAAGACGTAGTTGAGCGGACCGAGGCGGATGTCGATGTTGGCGTGCTGGAAGAGCCCCACCACCGCGTTGAAGAGCGCGATCATCGTGAACATCTCGGGCGGCGCGCCCAGCATCACGAGCGGCGCCACCGACGGCACGTAGAGCAGCACCACGCCGAGCGGGTTGTCGCGCGCGGCGTTGAGCCAGTAGAGGCGAGTCGGGCTGTGGTGCACCGAGTGGAGGCGCCAGCCGAGGTCGGTCTCGTGGCCCACGCGATGGGCCCAGTAGGCGCCGAGCTCGGAGATCGCGAACGCGAGGGCGGTCTGCGCGGTGAGCGACCACCCGAGCGGCCACCAGGACGCGCCCGTGCGCGCCGCGAGCCACCCCGCGAGCGGGGCCAGCGCCACGAGCAGCGCGGCCTGGCAGAGCTGCGCCGTCACGATCGTCGAGAAGACGTTGTGGAGCGCGTCGGGGAGGACGTCGCCGCGCGCTCGGTTCCAGTCCGGGTCGAACGGCAGCACGCGCTCGAGCGCGACCACCAGCACCACCGTCGCCGCGGTGATCGCCGCGATGACACCCGTGGGGTTCACGCCCGCGGCGAGCGCGCGGATCGCGATCCCGTGCGTGACGAGGAACGTGACCGGAAAGACCGTGATCGAGACGAGCTGGCGGAGATTCATCGGCGAGATCTGCGTGCGCGCTTCCAACCCGACGCGCGTTGGCGGTAGTCTTCGCGTTCCGGCGCGAACCCCGAGCTCGCGGACCGAGCGCCTCCGACGTCGGCGTCCCGAATCGCTCCCTCACCGCGATTTAACATTGCGGCGGCCGGCCGCGCAGCATCCGTCATGTCGATCCACCCATCCATCCTCGAGTGTCGGAGCGTCGGCAAGGTCTACAGCGCGCAGGTCCGAGGGGCCGGCACGCTCGGCATCCTGCGCGGCTTCGTGCGCCGCCAGGTGCGCGAGCACGTGGCGCTCGCGAACATCGACCTGGCCGTCGCGCCCGGCGAGATCGTCGGTCTGATCGGCGCCAACGGCGCTGGCAAGACCACGCTGGTGAAGTGCCTGACCGGGATCATCCCGGCGAGCAGCGGGCGCTGTGAGCTCTTCGGCCACGACGCCTTCGCGCTGACGCGCGCCGACAAGCGACGCCTGTCGCTGGTCATGGGCCAGCGCTCGCAGCTGTGGTGGGACATCCCGGCGATCGACTCGTTCCGGCTGCTGCGCGAGATCTACCAGGTGGACGCGGCGCGCTTCGAGCGCCGTGTCCGTGAGCAGGCCGAGCGGCTCGACGTCACCGATCGCCTCCAGGTGCAGCTCCGCCAGCTCTCGCTCGGCGAGCGCATGAAGATGGAGATCATCGGCGCCTTCCTCCACGACCCGGAGGTGGTGTTCCTCGACGAGCCCACCATCGGCCTCGACCTGCTCTCGCAGGAGACGATCCGCACCTTCCTGCGCGAGGTGAACCGCGAGCGCCGCACCACCGTGATCCTCACCTCCCACGACATGGCGGACATCGAGGAGACCTGCGATCGGCTGGTGATCCTCGAGGCGGGGCGGATCCTGTTCGACGGCGACCTCGTCGGGCTGCGCCGCCGGTTCGTCGGCCGGCGCGCGGTGGAGGTGCACCTCGAGGCCAACTCGCGGCCGTGGTCGGCCGAGCTCGACGGCGAGCTCGAGCGCTTCGGCGCCGTGCTGGTGCGCGAGGCGCCGCGCGCGCTCACCTTCGAGGTCGACGCCGAGCACTGCCAGCCCTTCATCCAGCACCTCTTCGACCTCTTCCAGGTGCGCGACCTCGCCGTCGAGCGCCAGCCGCTCGAGAACCTGATCCGCGAGATCTTCCGCACCGGCGAGCTGGTGGAGGCGTCGTGAGCCGCGCGCGTGCCCTGGCCGCTTCACTGCCGGAGGAGCTTCACCTCCTGCCGTACGTCGCCGCCTACGAGTGGCGCAAGGCCACCGCCTTCCGCGCCGGCTTCGTGCTCAACGCGCTCTTGCGTGGAGTTCCACGACCGGTGGTGATGACGCTCGTCTACCTGGCGATGTTCCGGTCGACGGGCGCGGCGGAGATCCGCGGCTACACCTTCGTCGACCTGGTCCACTTCCTGGTGTGGACCGCCGCGATCCAGAAGTGCATCCCCGACTGGCGCAGCCTCGACCTCGCGGAGCAGATCTTCGACGGCTACGTGACCAAGTACCTGGTGATGCCGGTCAGCTACTTCACGCTGCTGTGGGGCCGCTTCCTCCAGTTCACGGCCGTGCAGCTCCTCGCCGCGGCGGCGTTCTGGTGCGCGGGCGCGCTCGTGCTGCATTCGTGGTGGCCGCAGCCGGTGAGCGCCGTGGCGCTCGCGCAGGCGGCGACGCTGCTCGCGCTCGGCACTGGCTGCTACCTGCTCACGTACTTCATCCTGAACTGCCTCGCGTTCTGGCTCGACGTGGTGTGGAGCCTGCTCAACATGTTCATGTTCGTGGCCGCGTTCATGTCCGGGATGCTGGTGCCGGTGGCGCTGATGCCGCGCGCGGTGCGGGGCGTGCTCGAGGTCACGTTCCCGTACTGGACCGTGAACGCCCCGGTCGAGCTCCTGCTCGGGCGGCTCGGTCCCGCGGACTTTCGCTTCGGGCTCGCGGTGCTGGCGACGAGCTTCGTCGCGTTGCACGGCCTCGCGTTCGTCACGTGGCGGCGCGGGCTCCGGCGCTACGCGGGGGTCGGCACGTGAGCGCCAACGCCTTCGTCCAGCACCTGCGGATCGCGGGGCAATACGCGCGCATCGGCGTCATCCGCAAGTCGCAGTTCCGGGTCGAGTTCTGGAGCCAGGTGGTCATGGACTGCTGCTGGTACGCGTCCCACGTCGCGGTGTTCGAGGTGCTCTACGCGCACGTCGACGACATCGCCGGCTGGAACCGCGAGCAGTTCAGGGTGCTGCTCGGGTTCCTGTTCGTGTCGGACGCCTTCATGATGGTCTGGCTGGGGCAGATGTGGCGTTTCTGGCGCGATCTCAAGGACGGCAAGCTCGACTCGTTCCGGGTCCGACCGGGGGCCACGCTCTTCCTCTACGGCTTCCAGCAGTTCTCGGTGGAGGGGTGCGTGAACATGGCCGTGGCGATGACCTACCTCGCCTACGGTATCGGGCGAGCCTGCGAGCACGTCACGCTCGGGCTGGTGCTGGTCACCCTGATCGCGGTGGCGGTGTCGTGGTGGGTGCGGACGATCCTCGTCACGTTCTACGGGCTCGTGGATCTGTGGCTGCTCGGCTCCGACGCGGGCCAGTTCGTCAACGAGGCCATCCACGCCGTCGCCGACCGGCCGGCCGACGTGTTCGGCGCCCGGGTCAGGACGTTCCTGCTCTACATCCTGCCGGTGGGCGCCCTGACCCAGGTGCCGGCCGGGATGGTGCTGGGGCGCTACACGCCGCTCGGGGCGGTCGTCGCGGTGGGTTGGCTCGGGATGCTGGGAGTCGGGATGTTCGCGGCCTGGAACCGCGGCTTCCGCCGCTACGAGTCGGCGATGGGCTGAGCGGGTCGGGGGCCGCCGCGGGGGCGAGCGGGGGACATCCCGGCTCGCCAGCGGTAGGCTTTGCGCGCCGGTCGAATGGCACGTCACGTGTCTCGTTCGGCTTCCACCGCGACACGAGGTGGGCTTCAGAGCCTTCCTCGAGCCGCCCGGCCCAGAGGGCTTCGACGTGACATCGAGTTCTGAACCCACGGGGATGTCCGGCGCGGCCGGCGCGCATCGCGCGCGCGCGGACGCGACCTTCGACTCGCGCGCCTACTCGCTCGGCGAGCGGCTGACGATCGCCCTCGCGGACGGCGCGCTGGCGGTGGTCGGGACGGTGCTCAGGCTGGGTGGCGCGCCGCTGCGCGAGGCGCTGTGCCGGGTCCTCGGCTTCCTCGGCTACCTGACCTTCGTCGACAAGCGCCGCATCGCCTGGGTGAACCTCGAGCTGGTCTACGGCGAGACCCTGAGCGTCGCCGAGAAGCGCCGGATCATCCGCGCGATGTTCGTGCACTTCGTGCGGCTGGGTCTCGACTTCATCTTCGACTCGATCTACTGGCCACCCGAGAAGCTCGGCGAGCGCGTGCGCGTGGTCGGGCTCGAGAAGCTGCCGCAGACGCTGGCGCTCGGACGCGGGCTGCTGTGCGTCTCGGGGCACCTCGGCAACTGGGAGATCATGTGCGCCAGCGCCGCCGCCCACGGCTACGACTTCGTCGGCGTCTTCAAGCGGCCCAAGGGGGTGCTCGCGGATCGCTTCATCGGCCGCAAGCGCCTGCGCTACGGCATGAGCCTGATCGAGGCTCCGGACGTCCGTAACCAGACCGTGGATGGCGTGCGGGTGACCGAGACCGTGCGCAGCCTGCGCGGCGAGATCGAGGCGATCTGGAGCGAGAACCGCGCGGTGGCCTATCTGTGCGACCAGCGCCCTCGCAAGCGAGCGCTGCGGGTGCGCTTTCTCGGCGTCGAGGACACCGCCACCGCCGGCGGCCTGATCCGCTACGCGGTCGCGCGCGGCGTCCCGCTCACGCTCCATCACTGCGTCTACGAGCCTGACGGGACGCTCGAGTGGACGATCGAGGGTCCGATCGAGATCGAGGACCAAGGGGGCGACGACGTCACCACCCGCCATTACGTGCAGCTCGTGAACGACTGGCTCTCCGAGCGGATCCGCGAGCACCCCGAGCAGTGGACCTGGGGCCACCGCCGCTTCGAGCGCGACCTCTACAAGCGCCGGCGCTGAACGTCGCGAGCGCCCTCCGGCCGCTCACCGGTCGGGGAGGGCGAGGGCGCCGAAGGCGAGCTCGGCGAGGGCGCGCTGGCCGTCGTCGTTGGGGTGGATCGTGTCGTCGGTGATCCGCTCCGGTGAGCCGCGGCGGTAAGGCGCGTAGCGGCTCGGGCCGCCGTCGAAGCGCGCCATCGTCTCGACGATCGGGACCTCCGCCGCCGCGGCCTCTGCGCGCAGCGCCTCGTGGTAGCCGCCGGGCTCCTGCATCTGCGCGTTGAAGTCGGCCGGGAAGCTCCATCCGTTGCGGATCACCGGCTCCCGGGCGGGGGGAGGCACGAGCGCCACGACGCGAGTGCGGCGGCCGTCGGCGTTGGGCCGGTCGGCGAGCCAGGTGAGGATCTCGGCGACGTTGCTCGCGTACTCCCGGGGCTCGGCGTGGTCGCTGGCGAGGGCGGTGCGCGTGTCGTTGTGGCCGATGAGGACGAACGCGACGTGGATCGTCGGGTAATGGTCCACCGCGCTGCGCTTGGCGCCGGCGCCGGGGTCGTCGTTCACCAGCTCGCCGCTCGAGAGGCCCGGATAGCCCTCGTTGTGGACGCTCACGTCTCCTCGGCCGGCGTCGGCGAGGCGCTCGGCGAGCACGTCCGGCCAGGCGATGTTGGCGTTCTCGCCGACGGTGATCGAGTCGCCTACCGCAACGATCACCGCCCCTGGCACCAGGCCGGCGTCGGGGGGCGGCGGCTCGGGTGGCGGCGGCTCGGGCGGAGGCTCGGGAGAGGGCGCCGGAGGTGGCTCGGGAGACGGCGCTGGAGGTGGTTCCGGGCTCGGTTCGGGGACCGGCGCGGGTGCGGGGACGGGGCCGGGGATCGGCGCACCGCTGCCCGCGTCGCCGCATGCGCCGATGACCAGCAGGGCGCACGCGAACAGGATCGGGAGCGCGCCACGTCGCGTGCCGTGCCAGGTCATCGTGAGGCTCCTGCTCTGGATGCGGGCTCGGCCTGCCGGACGAGCATCACCGTGCCCTCGGGGCCGTGGGTCGCCGACGGGCTGCTGGTGGCCTCGGCGCTGGCCGAGCCCGAGCTCGGCACGAGCAGCGAGCCGTGGCGTTCCCACCACTCACGGGCGTGCACCTGCGTCCACGCGCCGTGCAGCGGCGAAGCCTCGAGGAGGCTCGCCAGCCGACCGGCGTCGGCCGGGCGCTGGGCCGCGGACTTCTCGAGGCACGCCAGCACCAGCGCCTCGAGGACGCCGTCGATCTTGCGGCCGAGGACCTCGGAGGGTGGCTTCGGGACCTCGCGCCGATGCAGCTCGTAGAGCGCGAACGGGTTAGGCGCCTGGAACGGCGGTACGCCGGTGAGGAGGTAGTAGGCGAGCGCGCCGAGGGCGTAGAGGTCGCCGCGCGGGCTCACGTCGTCGGGACACTGGAACGCCTCGGGCGGCATGTAGAGCGGCGTGCCCGCGACCGCGCCGGACTCGCCGGTGGGAGGTGTCGGTGCGTGCGGGGTGTGCTCGCGCACCAGACCGAAGTCGAGGACCTTCACGTGATCGTAGAGCCCGCCGCGGATCGCGAGCATGACGTTGGCGGGCTTGATGTCGCGATGCACGAGGCCGTGCTCGTGCGCCTCGGCGAGCGAGCCGCATACCTGGCGCAGGATGTGGATCACGCGCGCCTCCTGCAACGGGCCGAAGCGCGACACCAGCGCGGCGAGCGTGAAGCCCTCGATGTACTCCATCGCGTAATAGAAGGTGCCGTCGGGAGTGCGGCCGTAGTCGTAGATGCCGATGGTGTTGGGGTGGGTGAGCTGGCTCGTGAGCTGGACCTCGCGCTCGAAGCGCGCGATCGCGGCCTCGCTCGCCTTGTCCGAACGCAGCAGCTTGATCGCGGTGGGACGCCTGAGCAGCGCGTGGCGTGCCAGGTGGACCTCACCCATGCCGCCTTCGCCGAGCTTGCGCTCGAGGGTGTAGGCGCCGAGGTGCTCGGCGCGGTCCACCTGATGGCGCAGCCGCATCACCAGGTGCGAGACCGCGAGGCCGCCCAGCGACACCATCACCAGGAGCCCGAACAGCGAGCCGAACACGGCGCGCGCGACGCGGTGGAGGTGGAAGGCCTCCGCCGCGTCCACCTGGGTGGCCATGCCGAAGCCGTATTCGGGGAGCCAGCGCCACGCGCCGACCACCAGCACACCGCGGTAGTCACGGAAGCCGTCCACGTCGGCCGACTCGCCGCCGTCGATCGCCGCGGCGACCGAGCGCATCAGCGGCTGTGCCTTGCGCGGCAGGCTGGGCTGGTAGCCCGCCGTGAGATCGCCGCCCGGATCTCGCAGCTCGAGCGCCAGCGCCGAGCGCTCGGCGTCGGCCGGGATGAGGCCGGCGCCGCGCAGGAAGTCGCCGAAGCGGCTGCCCGGAGAGCAGCGTGCCGCGGTCGTCGAACGCGTAGGTCTCGCCGCTCTCGCCGAGGCGGGCGACCGAGAGGATCTTCATGAAGTCGCGATCGGGCGGGAAGCGAAAGCCCACCGCGGCGATCACCTCGCCGGTGGAGGCGCGCACCGGAGCGCCCACGACCATCGCCGCGCGGCCCGGGGCCACCACGCCGCCGGGCTCCGGCAGGAGCTGATCGCCCGGGAACGGCACGGTGACGACCGGCTCGCCGTGACGGATGCGCGCCAGCAACGCCGCGGTGGCGGGCAGCAGCGGCTGGCCGATCGCCGCGTCGGAGGTGGCGGCGAGGACGCGCCCGGAGAGCACGTCGACGACCGCGAAGCCGTCGAAGCCGCCGCGCTCGCAGACCGGCGCGAGCGTCGCGCGCAGCGCCGCCACCTGGGCGCTCGCGCGTAGCTCCTCGGGGGGCGCCGCGCGGCCCCAGCCCGTTAGCGCCACGACGTCCCGACGCACGCCTTCGTTGCCCGCCCACATCGAGGTCAGCTCGAGCTGTCCCCGCAGCCAGATCTCGAGGGCCGTGACGTCCGCGTCGAGGACGGTGCGGAGGTCGGCGCGGAGCTTCTCGCGTACCGCGACGCGCATCACCGAGTCGGTGCCCCACCCGGTGAGGCCGAGCAGAACCAGCGCCGCCAGCGTCCCCGCGCGCCAGCGGCGCGCGCTACGCTGCCCCTCGATCGCCGGGGGAAAGCGGGTCGTGGTGGCCATTCCGCGCCGCTTCATGGGATCGTCGGCATCGCTCGGGCGGGAGGGGAAGCGAGACTATCGCAACACGCCGCGCGGTTCGGAGGAGAGGGACATGAGTGTGCACATCGTCCGCTTCGGCTCGCCGCGCGCGAAGGGCGAGGGTATCCGCCTCGGCACGGTGCGGCGGCCGCCACGGGGCGTCCCCAAGGGCGAGATCGCGGGGCGGGACTTCTACGACGTGTGGCTGCCCAACCTGGCACCGAGCGCGCCGCTGGTGAAGGCCGCGCTCGGCGCGAAGGACGAGCGCGAGTGGGCGAGCTTCGAGCGCCGCTATCGCGCCGAGATGGCGAAGCCCGACCCGAGCCGGGTCCTCGACGCGCTCGCGGCGCTCGCCCGGGGCTCCGACTTCGCGGTGGGCTGTTACTGCGCGGACGAGCGCCGCTGTCACCGCTCGGTGCTGCGCGCGCTGTTCGCCGAGCGCGGCGCGCCGGTGCGGTGAGCGACCCGCGCGCCGCGCGGGCGGCGGCCATGCCGGCGGCGGCTCCCGGGGCGTCGCGGCGCGCGGCCGCGTTCGCGGGACCCGCGGTGGGGCTCGCGCTCGCCCTGTGGTCGTGGATGCTCGGCCGGGCCATGGCGGGCCCCATCGTCTTCCACGACGAGCTCGCCCCGGTGGCGTGGGCGCGCTATCTGCGCCACGGCACGCCGATGCCGCTCATCGGCGTGCCTTTCTACCCGGCCTATGGCGCGCTGCTCGCGCTCGTGAGCCCGGACGTCCTCGATCCCGACGCAGCGCACGTCGCGGCGCGCGTGCTCAACGCGCTCCTGTGTGGCGTGACGGGGTGGGCGGCGGTGGGTCTGGCGAGGGTGCTGCTCGGCCCGCGCGCGTCGGCGCGCGCCTGCGTCGCGGTCGCGCTCGCGGCGAGCCTGCACGCGCCGGTCGTGCTCTACGGGCACCTCGCGATCGCCGACAACGCGCTCTTCGCGGGCAGCGCCGTGGCGCTGCTGGTGCTCGCGCGAGCCTTGCGGGAGCCGAACGTCGAGCGCATGACGGGCGCCGGGCTGATCCTCGGCTGCCTGCCGCTGATCCACGTCCGAGCGGTGGCGGTGGTGATCGGCGCCGCGCTCGGCGTCGGGGCGTGGCTCGTCGCCCGGGCGCGCCGGGGCTCGGCGGTGCCGGTTCGCACTTGGGTGCCGCTCGCGCTCGCGGTGACGATCGGGCTCGTGCTGGCGTGGCTCGGGGCGCGCTGGGCCTCGGTGGTTCCGCCGCTGCCGCTCGACCGCATGGCGCGCGCCCATCGCCTGGAGCGGATCGCGGGCCGCGGGCTCGGTCATTTCGGGGCGCGCCTGCCGTGCGTCCTCGCCGGGCAAGCGCTCTACCTCGGGCTCTCCACGTTCGGCGTCGCGTGGCTCGCGATTCGCGAGGCCTGGCTCCGCGGGCGAGCTGCGCTTGCCCGCGAGCCGTCACGCGACGGGACCGACGCCGCGCCCGTGGCCGCGCTCGAGCTAGCGGTGGTGGCGAGCGTGCTCGCCACCTGGGCGATGTCCTCGCTCTTCTTCAACACCGGCATGCGCCGCCTCGATCAGGCCCTCAATGGTCGCTACCTCGAGGCGCTCGCCGTGCCGCTCCTCGCGGTCGGCTTCGCGGCGGTCTGGCGGGGCGAGCGGCGCGCCGGCAAGGCTGCCCTGCGGGTCGCGCTCGGCGCCGGCTTGGTCACCGCGAGCCTCGGAGCGGTGGCGACGCAGGTGGGCCGCTTCGTGCCCCTCGATCACGGCTTCAACCCGGTGACGGTGCTCGCGCTCCATCCGTGGCTGGGCGACGCTGCCCTGCCCAGCGTGTGGCGGCTCACCGCGATCGGCGCTGCCACCGCGGCGCTCGGCGCTGGGCTGGCGGTGGCGCGACCGCGGGCCGCGCTCGCGGCGTGGATCGGCTGGTCGCTGGTGAGCGCGGTGTGGATCTCGCGCGGCTATCTGGTGCCCGGGTCCCGCGCCCGCGCCGAAGAGCGGGTGGTGGTGGACGCGCTCACGGTCCTCGATCGTGGCGGCGAGGTCCCCGCGTGCATCGGCCTCGACTATCCATCGTGGTCGCTCTGGCACGCGCACTCGTATTCCTTCCGGCGCGCGGGCCAGCGCTTCGAGCTCTTCGACTCCGGCGCAGGCGGTGCGCCGTGCTCCGAGCTGGTCGTGAGCGCCAACCGCGAGCTCGCCGCCGTGTATCCGGGCGCGCGCGTGGTGGCGCGCGAGACGAGCGACGCCGATCGCCTGTGGGTGTTGCCAGGGGCGCTGCAGGCGCGCCTCGCCGCGGCGGGTCGGGTGGAGCCGCAGAGCTGGGGCGTGCTGCCGCGCGACGCGGCACGCTCGGAGCTCGGATGGGCCGGCGTCGACGCCGCTCGGCGCCTGCGCGTCACGCACCGTGGCGGCGTGAGCCCGTGGCTCGGTCGCGCCGAGCTCGGGCGGGTGGAGGGTGCGATCCGCGTCGGCCTGCGGTGGTACCGCGCCGGCGAGGCCGGACGGCCGGTCGGAGAGTCGCGCATCGACCTCCCGCACGCGCTGCTACCGGGCGGCGTGATCGAGCTGGCGCTGTCGGTGCCACCGAGCGACCTCGCCCTCGCGCCGGGCGACTACCACGTGGCGATCGGGCTGCTCCAGGAGGGCGTGCGATGGTTCCACGACACCGGCGACGGTGTCCTCGAGACCGATGTCTCGATCAGCGCGCGTTGACCTCGGAGATCTGGTCGTTGAGGGTCCAGAAGTCGTAGAGCAGGCCGAGCCCGAAGAGCCCCGCCGTGCACGCCCACAGGATCCCGGTGAACCACTTCCCCATGTACATGCGGTGGACGCCGAAGAGCCCCAGGAAGGTGAGCAGGATCCACGCCAGGTTGTAGTCGACGGTGCCGGCGGAGAAGCGGTGGTCGGCGGCTCGGTCCATCGACGGGATCAGGAAGAGATCGACGATCCAGCCCACGCCCAGGAGACCGAGCGTGAAGAAGTAGAGGGTCCCCGAGATCGGCCGTCCGTAATAGAAGCGGTGCGATCCGAGGAAACCGAAGATCCACAGCAGGTAGCCGAAGCTCTTCCGGTGGGTGTCGGCGCGCTGCGGCTGCGCGGATCCGTGGCTCGAGTTCATGGCGGGTGCCCTCCGTGTGCGCAGGAACGTAGACCGGACGGCGTGCGCACACCAGTGGCTCGGGAGGTCGCCCGCGCCGAATCCCGTGAGGGTCGTTCCGATGGACCCACCACCCTCCGCCCGGCAGAGTCGGCACTTTTGGGTGCCTCGTCCCACGCTCCGGAGAGCCGCCGCCATGATCCCGGTGTCGGTCTCGGTGATGACGGCCGGCGACCGGCACGCGCGCGAAGCCATCGATCGGCGCACGGCGCTCTCGACGCTCGCGGGTGTCGAGGTGTCACCGGGTAGCGGTGCCCCTCCCGCGGGTTCGGTCCCGGCGTCCTGCTCGGCGACGCGCAGTTCCATCGGATGCCGGGGCGCACCGTGCCCGGGACGATCGCTGTCGAGCTCGACCGACGCGGGCGAACCACTCGAGCGTCCGGCGGGCTCGCGCCCGCCGCCACTGCTCGTGCCGCGGCCGCCTCCGTGACCTCAGAGTAGGTGAATCTTTCCGTCTGGGGCGCTCACGGTAGCCGCGTGGGCTCGGCGACGGGATGGAACCCCCGTCGCTACGATGGTTTTCGTAGCGCGGGGGGCTCCGTCCCCCCGCGGCGCGTCGGTCGCGCTCGATTCCTTCACGAACCCTCAGCTCTTCAGCCGGTAACCCGTCGCGAACATCCAGCGCACCACGCCGAGGCACACGAAGAAGAACGCGAGCGTCATGGCGAGGCTGACGCCCACGCCCACGTCCGAGGACTCGTAGAAGCTCCACCGGAACCCGCTGATCAGGTACACGACCGGGTTGGCGAGCGAGATCGTGCGCCACACCGGCGGCAGCATGTCGATCGAGTAGAAGGCGCCGCCCAGGAACGTGAGGGGCGTGATCACCAGCATCGGGATGATCTGGAGCTGCTCGAAGCTCTCGGCCCACAGGCCGATGATGAAGCCGAACAGGCTGAACGTCGTGGCCGTGAGCAGCAGGAACGCGATCATCCACAGCGGGTGGGCCACGTGCACCGGCACGAAGAGGGCCGAGGTCGCGAGGATCACCAGCCCCAGCACCACCGACTTGGTCGCTGCCGCGCCCACGTAGGCGAGCACCGCCTCGATCGGCGCGATCGGCGCCGACAGCAGCTCGTAGATCGTGCCGGTGAAGCGCGGCATGTAGATGCCGAACGAGCCGTTCGAGATCGACTGCGACAGGATCGACAGCATGATGAGCCCGGGCACGATGAAGGCGCCGTACGCGACGCCGTCCACCTCGCTCATCCGCGAGCCGATCGCCGAGCCGAACACCACGAAGTAGAGCGCGGTGGTGATCACCGGCGTCACCAGGCTCTGCATCAGCGTGCGCAGCGCGCGCGCATCATCTCGAAGCGGTAGATCGCCCACACGCCGTGGCGATTGAAGGCCGCCGGGTTCATCGGGCCTCCGCGCCGCGCTGGCTCACCAGGCTCACGAAGATGTCCTCGAGCGAGCTCTGGCGCGTGTTGAGGTCCTTGAAGCCGAGGCCGAGGTCGCTCAGGCGCCGCATCAAGAGCGGCACACCCACCCGCTCGTCGTCGGCGTCGAACGTGAAGTCGAGGGCGAGACCGTCGGGAGCGAGCGTCAGCGGCCAGTCGGCGAGCTCGGCGGGGATCGCCGCCAAGGGCTCCACGAGGTGAACCGTGAGCTGCTTCTTGCCGAGCTTCTTCATCAGCTTCTGCTTCTCCTCGACGAGGATCAGCGAGCCGTGGTTGATCACGCCGATCCGGTCCGCCATCTCCTCGGCCTCGTCGATGTAATGGGTCGTGAGGATGATGGTGACGCCGTCGTCGCGCAGGCGCCGCACCAGCTCCCACATGTCGCGGCGCAGCTCCACGTCGACGCCGGCGGTCGGCTCGTCGAGGAACAGGATGGTGGGCTCGTGGGCGAGGGCCTTGGCGATGAGCACGCGCCGCTTCATGCCGCCCGAGAGCGTGCGGATGCGGTCGTCGCGCTTGTCGTAGAGCGAGAGCTCCCGCAGCACCTTCTCGACGTACGCCGGGTCGGGCTCGCGGCCGAAGAGCCCGCGGCTGAAGCTGACCGTGGCCCACACGGTCTCGAACATGTCGGTGCTGAGCTCCTGCGGGACGAGGCCGATGGTGGCGCGGGCCGCGCGGTAGTCGCGTACCACGTCGTGGCCGTCCGCGAGCACCGTGCCGGAGGTCGGCGTGACGATGCCGCACACGATGCTGATGAGTGTCGTCTTGCCGGCGCCGTTGGGGCCGAGGAGCGCGAAGATCTCGCCCTTGGTGATCTCCAGATCGACGCGCTTGAGTGCCTCGAGCCCCGACGCGTAGGTCTTGCTCAGGCCGGAGATGGAGAGGATCGGTCGCATCCGGGCAAACCTATCGCACGCCGGCGGCGAACGGCGCGAGGCCGGTCGCGGTGCTACGCGGCCGAACGGCGCGCGCGCATCACCCGGGCGTCCGATCGGCGAACGCGCGGCGATACTGACCGGATCTCGCTCGGGAGGTGCCGCATGAACCGACTCGCTCGCTACTCGGACCAGGCCTACGCGCTGCTGCGCATCGTCGCGGGGCTCTTGTTCGCGTTCCACGGGATGCAGAAGATCCTCGGAGTCCTGTCCCAGAACCCGCAGCCGGCGGTCGGCTCGCAGCTCTGGCTGGGTGGCCTCATCGAGCTCGTGGGTGGGGCGCTGATCGCCCTCGGCCTGCGCACCCGTGAGGCGGCCTTCCTGGCGAGCGGCACGATGGCGGTGGCGTATGTTCAGTTCCACTGGAAGCTCGCGCTCGGGGCGGCCTTCTTCCCGGGGGTCAACAAGGGAGAGCTGGCCGTGATCTACTGCTTCGTGTTCCTTTACTTCGCGTGCCGCGGCGGCGTGACCTGGTGCATCGATCGACGAGACTGACCGCGCTCGCGCGCGTGCTGACCTCGCTGGCGCTCGCCGTCGGGCTCGCGCCGGGCTGCGCCGGCGGCAACGGGGACGCGGCCGCGGACCCGGCTGCGACTCCCGCCGTGCGCGCGGTCGACGGCCGGCTGGTCGACGCGCATGGACGGCAGCTCGTGCTGCGGGGCGTGAACGTCAAGGCGGAGGGCCTCTTCGACGCCACCTTCGACGACGGCCGCAGGCCCACCGAGCAGGTCGCGCCGTTCGACCGCAGCGACGCCGAGCAGATCGCCCGGCTCGGCTTCGACTTCGTGCGGCTGTGCGTGAGCTGGAGCGGCCTCGAGCCCACGGAGGGCCAGTTCTCCGCCGCCGCCTTCTCGCGCCTCGACGAGGTCGTGGGCTGGCTGATCGAGGCCGGCCTCTACGTGCTGATCGACTTCCACGAGGACGCGTGGTCGAAGGACCTCGGCGAGGACGGAGCGCCGCTCTGGGCCACGTTGCCTCCGCCCACGAAGCTCCTCGAGGGCCCGCTCTGGCCTGGCCCGGACCTCGAGTGTCCATGCACCGGTGATCTCGGAGAGCGCCGCGCGTCGCTGCCGGTGCTCGCGGCGTTCGCGTCGTTCTTCGAGAACCGCGAGCAGATCCAGGAGCGCTTCGTGCCGGTGTGGCAACGCGTCGCCGGGCGCTATGCGCGCGAGCCCGGCGTGATCGGCTACGAGGCCATGAACGAGCCGGTGACCATCCACGTCGCCCACGGCGCCGACCGCCTCGAGGACTTCCACCGCCGCATGGTCGCGGCGTTGCGCGAGGTGAGCCCGCGTCAGGCGTATTTCCTCGAGCCGGACGTGGTGACGCGCAACCTGCTCTGGACGGCCCCCGGCCCGCGCGAGCCGTTCCCCGACGGGAACGTGGTCTACGCCGCGCACCTCTACCCGTATTCGTTCCCGGGCGAGCCCAGCGGCAGGCCGCGGCGCTCGAGCGGACCTTCGACTGGCTGCTCGACGAGGCCGCGCGCTGGGGCGCGGCACCGCTCCTCGGCGAGTGGGCCACGGCGGTCGACTCCCCCGCCGAGATCCCGGCGATCGAGACCCTCACGGGCGCGCTCACGCGGCGCGCGATCGGCTGGGCGTTGTGGCAGTGGAAGGACTACGGCAGCCCCGCGCCGCCGCCGGGCTCGGGTTCGATCGTCGACTACGACTGGGCCGAGCGACGTTGGTTCGTGAACCAGCCCGGCACCGACGCGCTCACGCCGCCGCTGGCGTTTGCGGTTCCCGGGCGGTTGATCGAGCAGGGCTACGACGCCGGCCAGCGGCGCCTCACGGTGCGCTTCGAGGCCCGGGGTGGGGAGGGGCCGGTGGTGCTCTCGGTGCCCGAGCACGCAGCGGGCGACGGATTCGCGGTGCGTATCGACGGCCGCGCCGCCGAGGCGAGGCTCGACGAGCGCACCCGCCGCCTGGTCGTGGCGTGGAGCGGCGCCGCGGGTAGCCACGAGCTTCTCGTCGATCTCGAGTGAGGGGTCCGGCCCTGCTGGGCGGATCGGACCGCAGCCTCCCCCCGACCGCGCACGGTCGGGGGGAGAGCCGTTCAGCGGAGCGCCGCCGGGGTGAACGCGACCAGCCGTTCCGGGGGGCGCACCAGGTCGAGGGTGCCGAGAGTCACGAAGGCCACCTCGACCATCACCAGGTATCCGAGCAGCAGGGTCATGAGAGTCTCCTTGGATGCGCTGCGCGCATCCTTCTTCGTCGGGGTTCACCTCCTTTGCGTGACGTTGCGCGGAACGTGGTTCCTCGCCGGGACCACGGGTGGACGTCGGGCTAGCGTCCCCCTCCTGGTCATCGGCAGATCCGTAAGATCCTGAAATCTCATCGAATCGGGCATCGTGCCCGGGTGTCGTGGAACGATGTTCCGCGGCCGGGCGATGGCCTCGACAGCGCCCCCGGGCAGCGAGGACACTTGGCGCCGTGATCCCCTCGAGCCGTCCCTTCGTGGGCCGCGAGCGAGAGCTCGCCGAGCTCGCGCTCGCTCTCGACGAGGGGTGCGCGGGCGCCGGCTCGGTGTGGCTGATCGGCGGTGAGGCCGGGATCGGCAAGAGCCGGCTGGTCGAGGAGGTGGCGCGCGCCGCCGCCGCGCGCGGCGCCGTGCTCCTCGACGGCCGTTGCTGGGAGGCGGGCGGCGCGCCGGCGTTCTGGCCGTGGGTCCAGGTGTTGCGAGGGCTGAGGCGAGAGGTGGGCGCGGCGGCGGTGGCCGAGATCCTCGGGGCTCGCGCCGAGGCCTTGTCCCCCCTGCTTCCCGAGCTCGCGCCGAGCGGAGCACCCCGGCCGCCGAGCTCGCAGGACGCCGAGCAGGCGCGCTTCCAGGTGCTGGAGGCCGCGGCGAGCCTGCTGGTCGAGGCCTCGGTGCGTGCGCCGCTGGTGGTCACGCTCGAGGATCTCCACGCGGCCGATGCGTCGTCGCTGGCGCTCCTCGAGTTCGTCGCGCGCGAGGTGACGCGGGCACGGGTGGTCGTCCTCGGCACCTACCGTGACCTGGCGACGGACGGTGGGCCAGGCGCGCAGCACCTCGCCCGGGTCGCGCGCGTGGCCCGGCATCTCGAGCTCGGACGCCTCGAGCGCGAGCAGGTCCAGGCGCTCCTCGATCGCACGGCCGGCGCGCCGCTCGCGCCCGAGCTCAGCGCTGCAGTGAGCGCGGCGACCGAAGGGAACCCGCTCTTCGTCGTGGAGATGGCGCGTCTGGTGGCGAGCGACCCGGCGCGCGCGGCCGGGTGGATCGGGCAGGGTGGGCTACCGCTGCCATCGACCATCCGTGCCACGTTCCACGACCGCATCGCGCGCCTCGACGCCGAGGCACGCGAGCTGCTCCAGGTCGCCGCGGTGCTCGGGCGCGACTTCACGACCGCGGCCGTCGCGGAGGTGGTCGAGCGCGGTGAGGTCGAGGTCGCGGCACCGCTCGCTCGCGCCGCCGAGGCGGGCCTGGTCACCGGCTCTCGCCCGAGTCGTATCCTTCACCCACATCCTCGCGCGCGAGGTGCTGCACGACGAGCTCGCGCCCGAGCGGCGCTGGTACTTCCACGCGCGGCGCGCCGAGGCGCTCACCCGGGCCGCGGTGAAGGGCGACGAGCCGGTGTGGTCGGAGATCGCGCACCACTGGACGTGGGCGGGGCCGGACGGGCGGCGGCACGTGGTTCCGGCGCAGATCCGCGCCGCCGAGCAGGCGACCGCGCGAATGGCGTTCGACGACGCCGCGCTCGCGCTCGAGCGCGCGCTGGCCTGCGCCGACGCGGCCGCCCTCGACGAACCGGTACGGCGCGTCGAGCTGCGGCTCGGGCTCGCCCGCGCGCGGAACCTCGCGGGGGACTCCGAGGGCGCGAAGCGCGCCTGCGCGGCGGTGCTCGAGCATGCGCGTCGCGAGCGCGACGGCGAGCTCTACGCGCGCGCCGCGCTCGAGCACGCGAGCGGCTACGTGTATGGCGGAGTCGACGCCGAGCTCGTCGCGCTGCTCGCCGAGGGTCTCGCGCTCCTGCCCGCAGCGGACGGCGCGCTGCGAGCGCGGCTGATGGCGCGCCACGCCGCGGCCTTGCAGCCGGCGCGCGATCCGGAGATGCCACTCGAGCTCGCCCGCGCCGCGGTCGCGATGGCGCGCCGGGTCGGGGAACCGCACGCGCTCCTGCTCGCGCTGCGCGACGCGGGCTCGGCGTTCATGGACACCGGACCGGTCGAGGATCGGATCGCGCTCAGCACCGAGCATGTCGCGCTCGCCGAGCGGCTCGGCGAGTCCGTCGACGCCTGGCGGGGCTCGATGCGCCTGGTGTTCGACCACTTCGAGCGCGACGACGTGGCGCGCGCCAAGGAGGCGATCGAGAGCGCGAGGCGCCACGCCGAGCGCCTCGGCCATCCGCACTACCGCTGGCCGGTCGTGGGCTTCCGGGCGATGGCGGCGGTGCGCGAGGGGCGCTTCGGCGATGGCCGGCGCCTGCTCGAGGAGGCGCGTGCCCTGGTGCGCGCGGCACGCGATCCCAACGGCGAGCGCTCGCTCTTGATCCACGAGCTCTGCCGCCTGCGGCTGGAAGGGCGCTGGGACGAGGAGCGGGCACGGATCGGCGAGCTCGTCGAGCGTTTCCGTGGGCTCACCTCGGGTGAGCTGATCTCGAAGCTGTGGGCGTATGCGGTGGTGCCCGGGGACGATCCGGAGCCGCCGCTCCCGGAATCCGACCTCGAGCGCGCGATCGCGCTCGGCGACTCCTCGGAGCTGGCGCTCCTGGTGGTGGTGGCCGAGAGGCGGCGAGACCCCGCGCTGGCGGACCGGATCGCCGCGCGCTTCGCCTACCGGACCGACGCCAACGTCCGCTGGGGACTCTTCGGCGTGATGGTCGAAGGGCCGGTGCGCCAGTACCTGGCGCGGCTCGCGGTGCTCCGTGGCCGGCGAGACGAGGCGTACGCGCACTTCGAGATCGCACTCTCCAGGGCGCGCGCGACCGGCGCGCGGCCGTACCTCGCGTGGATCGAGCTCGACTTCGCGCGTGCCTTGCTGGAGGACCCGGCGCTGGACCGGCCCGACCGCGCCCGCGCTTTCGAGCTGGCGCGTCACGCGCTCGACGAGGCCGCCATGCTCGACATGCCGGGCCTGGTCGAGCGGGCGCATGCTCTGACCGCCACGCTGGTCGAGGCAACACCCCTCGAGCGGCCGTCCGCGCCGGACGCTCGCCGGCGCGTGGCCGAGCCCGCCGCGCCGCGCTTCACGCTGGCGCGCGAGGGAGAGCTCTGGACCATCGAGCACGGCGCGCGTCGCTTCCACGTCGCCGACACCAAGGGCTTCCAGATCCTGGCGGCTCTCGTCGAGCGGCCCGGCGAGGATCTGCACGTCCTCGACCTGGCGAGCCCGCAGCGCTCACGAACCACCGCGCAAGGTGACGTGGGCGAGCTACTCGACACGCGAGCCCGCGCGGAGTACCGCGAGCGGCTCGTCGCGCTGCGCGCCGAGCTCGACGAGGCCGAGAGCTGGAACGACGCACCGCGCGCGGAGCGAGCCCGCGCCGAGCTCGAGTCGTTGACGGCGGAGCTCGGCCGGGCGCTCGGGCCGCGTGGCCGCGCGCGCCGCACCGGCTCGGATGCCGAGCGCGCACGCGTGAACGTGCAGCGCCGCGTGCGCGACGCCATCCGCCGCATCGGCGACAACGATCCGGCGCTGGCTCGACACCTGACGCGCTCGATCCGCACCGGCACGGTGTGCCGCTACGAGCCCGAGTGAGCGCGTTGCCGCCGAGTGGCGGGACCGTCGAGCCCGGTGATAGACCGGCGGTCCCGCGGCCGCGATCGTCCCGATCGGCCCGCCCGACTCCCTGGAGGACCACGGATGCGCACGATCACCCTCTACGTCGCCACTCGCAAGGGACTGTGGCTCTACGAGAGCAGAGACCGGAGGTCGTGGACCGTCGAGGGTCCTCAGCACTTCGGCTGCATCGTCCACCACGTGGTGCGCGACCCGCGCGACGGCAAGACCCTGGTGGCGGGCGTGCGCACCGGCCACCTCGGGCCGACCGTGCAGCGCTCGGTGGACGGCGGGAAGACCTGGCAGGAGAGCCCCCAGCCGCCCGCGTTCGCCACGGGCGAGCCGCGCGGGCGCGCGGTGGATCACGTGTTCTGGCTCACGCCGGGCCACGCGCGAGCAGGCCGGGCGTCTGGTACGCGGGGACCTCGCCGCAGGGACTCTTCCGCAGCGAGGACGGCGGCGTCACGTGGAGCGCGGTCGCGGGCTTCAACGACCACCCGCAGCAGAAGGCGTGGGTGGGCGACGACAAGGACGGCACGCCCGATGGGCCCAAGCTGCACTCCGTGCTGGTGGATCCCCGCGACCCGAAGCACCTCTACCTCGGCATGTCGAGCGGCGGGGTGTTCGAGTCCACCGACCGCGGCGAGACCTGGCGTGCGCTCAACCGCGGCGTCTCGATCGACGTGCTGCCGCCGCTCCCGGACGGCAAGGGTACGAGTTCGGCCACGACCCGCACGCGGTCCAGCTCCATCCGGGCCGCCCGGACCGGCTCTACCAGCAGAACCACTTCGGCATCTATCGCCTCGATCGCGACCGGGGCGAGCGCTGGACGCGCATCGGCCGCGCCATGCCCGAGGAGGTCGGCGATCGCGGCTTCCCGATGGTCGTCCATCCCCACGACCCGGAGACGGCGTGGGTGTTCCCGATGGACGGCACGGACGTGTGGCCACGGGTCAGCCCGAGTGGGCGCCCCGCCGCCTACGTGACCCGGGACGGCGGCGCCTCGTGGCAGCGCCAGGATCGCGGCCTGCCGTCCGAGCAGGCGTGGTGGACCGTCAAGCGGCAGGCGATGTGCGCCGACACCGAGCAGCAGGTCGGCCTGTACTTCGGCACCACCAGCGGAGAGGTGTGGGCGAGCAGCGACGAAGGCGAGTCGTTCGCGTGCATCGGGCGCCACCTCCCGCACGTGTACGCGGTGACCTGCGCGACGGATCCGTGATGCGCGTCGTGGTGCCGACCCACCTGCAGCGCTACACGGCGCGGGTCGCCGAGGTCGACGCGGAGGGCGCGACCCTCGCCGAGGTGCTCGTCGACCTCGACCGCCGCTACCCCGGCATTCGCTTCCGCGTGGTCGACGAGCAGGACCGGATCCGCCCGCACATCAAGTTCTTCGTCGGCGAGGAGCTGGCGCACACGCTGGCCGTGCCGATCGACGGACGCGACGTGCTGATCGTCGCGGCGTTCTCGGGCGGCTAAATGGGCCACCACGATTTGGATCGCCCTTGCGCCGAACGGGCTGGAGGGCGGCGCTTCGTCGCCGCCGAAGCCGATGGGACGCCGAGACCGGTCGCTACGAATCGTGACGTTGCATATCGTCCCGCTCAGACTGTCGCCGGCGTGGCGTTCGCGACGCCGCGCCTCGCCAGCTCGGCGATCGGGTCGTAGCTGGCCGCGTCCGCGATGAGGGCGCGATCGTCGAGGTCCCAGGGGTGGAACGAGGGCCGCAGGAAGGCCGCCACGTCCCGGGGCAGGGCGGTGAAGAGGCCGATCGCGCGTTCGCCGGCGCGGATCCTGCGGAGGTTCGCGAGCTGCGCGTCGACGAGCTCCGCCTTCCACATCTTGCCGTCGAAGAGGCGCCGGTCCGCCGCGAGCAGGTAGAGGAAGATCGCGTAGGTGACCACCAGCACCATCGGCACCACCAGCGCGAGGCCGGCGACGCGCGCGGCCTGGCCACCGCCCAGCGCGCGGTGGACGTCGAAGGCCACCGACTTGTGCTCCATCTCCTCGATGGCGTGCCAGATCAGCAGCTCGCGCGCCACCGGGTGCATCGCCTCGAGCTCCTCGCGCTGGCTGAGCGCCTGGTGGCCGAAGCTCGACGTCAGGTGCTCGATCGACGCCGAGAGCGCGAGCTGGAAGCGCTCCGGGAAGATCCGCCCCATGAGCTTGAGCGTGTCGCTCTGCAGCTTCTCGAAGCGCGCGAGCCCCGCGAAGCCCCGCGCGAACAGCAACCGGTTGAGCTTGCCGTGCTCGCGGCTGTGGAAGCCCTCCTGCGCGCAGAAGCGGTCCACCTCCTCGGCGAGCTTGGGGTCGGTGATCGCCTTGCGGTAGCGCCGCACCCCCTGCACCACGAAGCGCTCGCCGCTCGGGAACACCAGCATGAGCGCGGTGCCGAAGTGGGTCTTCCAGGGGTTTCCGCCGCACCAGTACCTCGGCAGGGCCCCGAAGTCGAAGCTGGGGCGGCGGACGTTGAGCGACACACCCTCGGGCGTGCCGCTCGCGGGCCTCGCGGAGCGTTTGGGGGCCTTCTTCATGGGGTCCTCCTGTCGGGTTCGAGGAGCTGGTGCTGGCGCAGGAACGCGAGCGTCTCGCGGATGGCCACGTCGGACTGCGGGCTCGGTACGGACGCGAAGGCGTGTGGGAAGGCGGGCTCGAAACGCAGCGCGATGTCGCCGCCGGCGGCGCGGTACGCCGACCCGAACGCCTCGGTCATCGCCGCCGTGACGTTGATGTCCTCCGTCCCCTGGATCACGAGGATCGGGGGACGCGCCTGGATCCGGCCGTCGCGGACCCGCGCCAGCGGCGACGCCTCCTCCATCTCGCGCTCGGACGCGAACGCGCCCTCGTGGGATGCGACGAGCTCCTCGAAGACGGCGAGCTTCACGAAGCCGAAGCGGCTCGCGGCCGCGCTCGCGCGGTTGACGAGCCCGCCCGCGAGGGAGCCGAGAACGGGGTGGCGTGACTTGAGCGCGTGGAGCCGGGCGAGCCGGCGCGCGGGCGAGGCGAGCGGACGTCCGCCGCGACGGGGTGGTCCGAGGCGTTCGCGCAGCCAGCGATCGAGCGCCGAGAACCTCGCCTACGCGCGTCCGCGAGGACGGCGGGCCACGGGTGCTCGGGCGCGAGCCGGAACTCCACGGACGCGCTGAGCACGCCCGCGCGCGCGAGCTCGCGGCACCAAGCGAGATCCACGCGCGGCTCGAAGTGCGTCCACGCGCCGCCGTGGAAGTCGAGGAGCGTGGGGTACGGGCCGCGGGTTCCCTCGGGAGCGGTGACGAAGAGCCGCAGCTCGCGCTCGCCGGCCCGCGCATAGGGCACCGTGAGCTCGCGGAACCCGCTCATGGCGCGTCTCTGCGGAGATCGACCTCGGGATCGAGGTCGTAGCTGGGAACCTCGGGCGGCGCTCCGACCCGGTCCATCACGCGGCGCAGGGAGTGGAAGCCGCCGGCGCGGCGCGCGAGGTCGAGGATCTCTCGGCCGCGCGCACCGTCGGCGAAGAGCTCGACCATGTTGCCGTTGCCGTCGTGGACGTAGAGGCCCTTGATCATGTCGCCGTGATTCACGGCCCAGCGCACGCGGATGCCGCGCTCGCGCATCGCGCGGTAGAGGCGCTCGAGCTCGGCCTCGCTCTCGACCCGGAAGCCGAGGTGCTGCAGGCCCGGACGCAGCGCCATGCCGATCGCGGCGAGGCTCGGCCGCACCCGGCGTCGTCCCGCCGCCGAGCGCTCGTCGGAGAGCCGCGTCCGGATCAGCCGTAGCAGCCGCGGGACCATCCGGTGCAGGCGCAACAGCGCGCGCGGACCGCGCGGGAGGCACTCGCCGAGGGCGATGGTGTGATGGTCGTCCCCGGCCGACAGGAAGTGGACGCCGAGCTGCTCGTCCACGGCCACCTCGGCGTAGCCGAGGAACCCCACGTAGAAGTCGAGCGCGGCGCGTACGTCGGGCACGTTGAGCACCACGTGCGCGAGCCGGGGCGGGAACGGTGTCGCGGCGCGAGGGGCACGCTTCGCCTCCTCGTCGACGGCGGCGCGCAGGTCGTGGAGCTCGGGACGGTTCGTCATGGTGGCTCTCCTCGCATGGCGGCGGTGTCTCGGCGACACCTCACCACGCGCGGAACGGGTAGGCCTTCCACAGCCAGGCCGGTGACGTCAGGCCGGCCGGCCACGCCGGCACGCGGGTGGCGCCGGGCGCCCCCGGGTGCGCCAGATCGACGACCAGATGCCGGGCGGCGTGCTCGCCGGCGAGGCCGAGGTCGGCGAGGGGATCGCACGCGCTCGGCTCGCTCCCGATCGTGAGCCTGAGGCGGCGGCTCGAGTGGCAGCGCTCGTTGGGTCGCATCCCGAGCAGCACCGCGGGCGCCACGCCCGGGATCCCGCGGACGTTGACGATCGGGTGAGGGAACGCGCGTGGATCGTCGGCGCGAGCGGCGGGCGAGCCGTCGGGGCCCGCGTCGAATGCCAGCACCTCGGCGCCGCGTCGGACCACGCTCGCTCGCGCGCGCGGTCCGGCGAAGTCGAGGTCGATCGTCGCGAGCTTCTTGGGGAAGCCGAGCAGCTCCCGACCGAGGATCAGCGCGGTGTCGTCGTCGACGACCATCCACGCGCAGTGCAGCACCGGCGCGCCCCGCAGCCGCGCGTGCAGCAGCACCCCCGCCTCGCGATAGGCGAAGCCCATCGCCGTGTCCGGGTAGTCGGCGACGAACACGCTCGCCACCGGGGTGCCGGGAAGCTCGAGCGCGGGCGGCAACCAGCTTCGCGCGACCGCGGGCCGGACCGCGACCTCGGCCACGACGACCTGCGCGCGGTCCCACGTCCAGCGCTGCTGGAGGAGGATCCCGCGGGTGCGGGCGACCGACCAGGGCTGCTTGAGCCCCTCGAGGCTGGCCGCGAGCGCGGTCGCCGCGGTGGTCGGCCGGTACGGGCTCGCTGGGCTGGACGGTGACATGAGCGGCCTCCGCGATGTGTCATACAGCGATGTATGATTCGTTCTTATCATACTACTGTGTATGATCAGCGCAAGCCCCCCCCCCGGAGCGCTCGATGGCCACGACCCAACGACCCCGTACCGCCCGCCCCTCCAGCCGCCGTGGGGCGCGGGCTGAGCCGCGGCGACGCGTGGGCGTCGATGGGCAGCGCGCGACGATCCTCGCCGCCGCGCTGCGCGCGCTCGCCGAGAAGCCTTACGAGCAGCTCAGCGTCGAGGACGTGCTGCGGGCGGCGGGAGTGTCACGCCAGACCTTCTACCGCTGCTTCCCCAACAAGCAGGCGCTCTTCCACCAGATCTTCCGCGATGGCAACGCGCTCTTCCTGGGCGCCATCGCCACCCTCGACAGGTCCGGCGACGATCCCGTCACGGTCGCCGATCGCGCCCTGACGGGCGCTCTCTCGTTCGTGGTCCACGGCGGGCCGGCGCTGCGCGCGCTCTACCGCGAGACGATCCGTCCGGACGGCGAGTTCGCGCCGTATCGCGCGGAGGTCTTCGAGGCGATGGTCGCCGACATCGCGGGCTGGGCGCGCGCGGATCTGAGGCTCGACGTCGACGAGCTGCTGGTGCGCGCGGTGTTGCTCGCGATCGAGCGGCTGATGTTCGAGCTCGCCGAGCGCGGCACGCCCTCCACGGCCGATGTCGAGCGCTTCCGGCGCATGGTGCACCTGCTCGTCGACGGCGTGTGGCGAGGGCTCACGGACCCAGCCGGGCGATGAGGCGGGTGCACGGCGCCGGGGCGCTCGTGCCAGACTCGCGCGCCATGAGCACGCCCAGCGAGTTCCCCAACGTCACCGCCATCGCCAAGGCCAACGTCTACTTCGAGGGCAAGGTCGTGAGTCACACGATCCTCTTCGGCGACGGCGCCAAGAAGACCCTCGGGCTCATCTACCCCGGTGAGTTCCACTTCGGCACGGACGCCGCGGAGCGCATGGACATCCTCGCCGGCCACTGTCGCGTCCGGCTCGACGGCACCAGCGTGTGGCACGAGTACGGTCCCGGCACCGCCTTCCACGTGCCAGCGCGCTCGGGCTTCGACATCGCCGTGGCGTCGGGCATCGCCGAATACGTCTGCTCGTTCGAGTAGCCGCGCGGCCAAGCCCCCGCGGGTGTTCGACGCCGCCCTCGGTCAGAGAGGGTCGGCGCGATGGCGGGGATGCGGGAGCTCGGGTGGCTCGCGGCGGTCGTCCCACCAGTGGCGCAGCGCGAGCACGGGGTGGCGGAACAGCAACCGGGGACCGGCGTAGCGCATGACCTGGCGGATCTGCTCGCGGATCCGCGGCTGATAGCAGTGGATCGGACAGTGCGCGCAGGTGGGCTTCTTCGCCGTACGGGCAACGCTCGAGGCGCTTGTGGGCGTAGTCCGTGAGCGCGTCGCACTCGGTGCACAGCGGGCCGCTGCGCGGATGATGATCGTGGCAGTAACGCACGATGAGCGCGGCGATGGTGCGGAACTCGCGCTCGCGCCGTGGCGGCAACGGGTGGTGGGGACGGGTCATCGCGCGCTCAAGATGCCACGGACGCGAGCGGGATGCGGCGTGCCGCGCTCGGCTCGCAGCTCGCGCAGAAGCCGTGGCCACGCAGGTCCAGACTCTCGACGTTCGGCACGAAGCTCATGATGCAGCCGCGATCGGGGCAGTGGCCGAGGCCGGCGACGTGGCCGAGCTCGTGCAGGATCTCGGTGACCCCGCGCTCGAGCGTCAGCGCGGGATCGGGAGGTTGCCCGTAGAACTCGGGTGTGAGCCGCGCCAGCGACACCAGCGCGACGCGGCCTCCGAGCACCGCGCGGCCGAAGACGTGGGTGAAGATCGGGATCGCGAGGTCGAGGCCGGTTATCCCGACGAGCACGGTGTCGAGCCCGCCGTCGAGGGCCTCGATCGTGCGAAGCAACACGTCGGCGTCGTGCTGCTCGCGCTGGCCCACCCGCGGCGGACGCGGCAGATCGGGGCGTACGCTCACCTCGCACGGCACCGCCACCCGCCGGCTCAGCGCGGCCGCGACGGCGTCGGCGGCGTCGGCGGCGAGCTCGACCGCGACCAGGCAGATCCGGCCCACCCGCTCGGACCCGGTGGATGGCGCGGGCGCTCCGCCACCAGGATCCGCCTGGGCCATCCCGGTGCTCCGCGGTGGTGGGGCGCCGTCAGCTCCCACGCGCGTGGGGAGCTTTGAGCTCGTAGCGACCGATCTTGTCGTAGAGCGTGCCGCGGTCGATCGCGAGCACCCGCGCCGCGCGCGAGATGTTCCACTCGCATTCCTCGAGTACCCGAAGGATGTGGGCACGCTCCGCGTCCGCCAGCGAGAGCGGGGCGGACTCCTTGGGAGGGCCCAGCACCCGCAGCGGGAGCTGATCGGCGCGTAGCTCCGAGGAACCACCGAGGACCAGCGCGCGCTCGATGGCGTTCTGGAGCTCACGCACGTTGCCCGGCCAGTCGTATGCCTCGAGCGCCTGCCGCACGTCGGCCGTGAGCGTGACGGGCGCGCGGTTCATGGCGCGCGCGTAGTGCTCGACGAAGTGCTCGGCGAGCGGCACGATGTCCTCGCGGCGTCGCGCGAGCGGTGGCACCTCGATCACGAACACGTGCAGTCTCCAGTAGAGGTCCTCGCGGAGCTGCCCGGCCTTCACCATCGCGTCGAGGTCCTGGTTGGTGGCGGCGATGACGCGGAAATCGAGGCGCACCGGCTGCTGGCCACCGACGCGCGTGATCGTCTTCTCCTCGAGCACCCGCAGCAGCTCGACCTGCATGCGCGCCGACACGGTCCCGATCTCGTCGAGGAAGATGGTGCCGCCGTCGGCGAGCTCGAACTTCCCCTTGTGCCGTTGCTGGGCGCCGGTGAAGGCGCCCTTTTCGTGGCCGAACAGCTCACTCTCGAGGACGCCCCTCGGCGAGCGCGCCGCAGTTCACCACCACCAGCGGGCCGTAGCGGCGCGTCGAGCGAGCGTGCACCGCGCGAGCGATGAGCTCCTTGCCGGTGCCCGACTCGCCGCGGATCAGCACCGTGGCATCGGACTCCGCGACGGCCTGGATCATCTCCTTGACCCGCTCCATCGCCGGAGAACGGCTCACGATGGGCGCGGGCGACGCGACCGCCTCGAGCTGTTCCTTGAGGCGCTGGTTCTCGGTGCGCAACGAGCGGTGCTCGGCGGCGCGGCGCACCAGCAGCGAGAGCTCCTCGGGGTCGAAGGGCTTGGTGATGTAGTCGTAGGCGCCGGCCTTGAGGGCAGTGACCGCGGACTCGACCGAGGCGTACGCGGTCATCACGATCACGGTGAGATCGGGCTGGGCCTCGGCCAGCCGCGCCTGCAGCGTGAGCCCGTCCATGCCCGGCATCTTGATGTCGAGGAAGGCGATGTCGGCCGGGTGCTCGGCCACCACGCGCAGCGCCTCCTTGGCGTTCTGCGCGGTGTGGACCTCGTAGCCGTCCTGCTGGAACCAGTCCGCGAGCGACTGGCGGACGATGGTCTCGTCGTCGACGATCAGGATCCGGACCGCACGGCGCCGTTCGGTCTCGCTCATGGCTCACGCGCCTCCGTCGGTGCGGGCTCGCGGGGTGGCTCGGTACGGGGATCGGGTGGCAGCTCGACGATGAACCGGGCGCCCTCGCCCGGGCTCGAGATCACGTCGATCACGCCACGGTGCCGCTCGACGATGCCGTAGACCACGGCGAGGCCGAGGCCGACTCCCGCCCCGATCTCCTTGGTGGTGAAGAACGGCTCGAAGATCCGCGGCAGCACGTCGGGCGGGATGCCACGGCCTGTGTCCGCGACCCGAGTGCCCCAGGCTCCTCGCGCGGCACCGCGATCGTGACCGTCCGCCCGGCGGACTAGCGTCGATCGCGTTCATGAGCAGGGCCAGCACCACCTGCTGGCATTGTGCCGCATCGGCCACGATGGCTGGCAGGTCGGGGCCGATCCGTGACTCGAGCTCGAGCTCCTGGAGCTCGAGGCGGTGGCCGACCAGCAACGCGCACCGCTCCAGCACCTGGGCGACGTCGGTGCTCGCGAAGTGGGCGGTCGGCGCGCGGCTGAAGAGCAGCAGGTTACGGACGATGTTGCCGCAGCGGACCGTTTCGCTCTCGACCAGCGCCAGGATGCGCGCGGTGTCCGATCCGGCGAGCTTGCTCGCGTGTTCGGGATCCTCGGCGTGGCGGCGCAGGAGCAACCGGGCGTAGGTGACGACCCCGGCGAGCGGATTGTTGATCTCGTGCGCCACCACGGCGGCGAGCTTGCCGAGCGACGCCATCTTCTCGACCAGTACCATCTGGCGGTGCGCCTTCTCGAGCGCCTGGGTCTTCGCGGCGATCCGCTCCTCGAGCGTGCGGTTCGCGTCCGCGAGCCGCTCGTGGGTGACGCCGAGGTCCTCGACCATCGCGTTCCAGGCATCGACCAGCCGGCCGATCTCGTCCTGGCCCATGGCCGGCACGCGCACCGAGAAGTCGCCCGCCGCGACGCGCGGAGCCGCGCTGGTGAGGGCGTGCACCGGCTTGAGCACCATGCGCCAGGTGACCAGGCCGGAGAGCCCGAGCAGCAGCACGGCGGTGAGCGAAAGCGCGATCACGAGCTGGCGCTCGGACGCAGCGACGCTCGCGTCCACCGTGGCGAGGGAGAGCTGGACGTCGAGCACGCCGAGGATGGTCTTCTCGGAGGGGTGAGCGTGGCAGTCGCCGTTCGAGCACGCCGGCTCGTTCTGGATCGGCGGGATCACGCCCAGGATCCGCGCCCCCGGCGTGCCGAAGATCCGCATGCGCTGCGGGATCGTGAGGTGCTCGAGAGGCTGTCCGGCGCCGTGGCACGACACGCATTGCTCGGCGGCCATGTCGACCGGCAGACCCTCCTCGCCGCGGTCGTTGGAGATGCTGATCCGGCCCTGCTTGTCGAAGACACGGATCCGCTGGACGTCCTCCTCGGCGGCGAGGGCGTCGATGAGGTCGCGTAGCGCCTCGGAGTCGTTGCGCAGCATCGCGCCGTGGGTGGCGCGCCGGATGACCTCGCGAGCTGCGTCGCCCGCAACTCCATGAGCCGGGTGAGCTGGCGGCGCTGCCGGCGCAGGTTCCAGGCGCCGGGCGGCGGCCAGCACCGCCATGGGCCGAGCACCAGGAAGAGACCGAGGCGGACACCGAGCCGGCGGGTCAATGCATCGCGGAGGGTGGCGAGAGGCATGTGCGCGGCTCGGGGGCGGAGGGAGAAGTATGGACGTGGCGACGCTCGAGCAGGAGCGCGAGACGGCGCCGGTCCCCCCGGGGCAGGGGGGCCGGCGCCACGGCCACGGCACCAGAAGAGGCTGGCCCCCCACACGATCCCGGAGTGAGGGGCGGCCTGGGGCTCGCTCCCCTCGGCCGGCGCGCGCGACCGGACCGAACACCGGCAGGACCTTGGCGGCCGCCGCGAAGCCGGCGAAGCCGAGACCCACCATCATCACGCTGATCACGATCTCCGACCACGCGGGCACGTAGTGCGCGCCGTGGCCCTCGAAGCCCGTGATGCTGACGTTCAGGCGATTGGCGACGAACCCATGACCACCACGCTCAGGCTCGCGGTAGAGCACCCGCGAGTTGCGCCGCGCCGCCCGGCGCGGCGAACAGCGCCGACGGGATCAGCAGGCCGAGGGCGATCTCGACCCAGAACATGCGCGCTTCGTAGCTGCCCGTGAACGCCTCGGCGAGGACGCCGCGCGACACGAGGTCGTAGAAGCGAAGCGCCGCGTACACCGCGAGCGCCCCGACCAGGATCCGGCCGATGTCGGAGAGCAGCTCGTGCTCGAGCTCGCGGCCGAACGCGCGCGACGAGAACCGGGACTCCACCACCACCATCGCGAGGCCGACGCAGATGGCCGAGACGTAGAAGATCCACGGCAGGTTCTGGGTGTACCAGAGCGGGTGCAGCTTGCCCGGGACGATCAGATAGACCGCGCCGAGGGACGACTGGTGGAGGGTCGAGAGCAACACGCCGACGACGACCAGCGGCGCGGTGGCGTTGCGCTGCCAGCGCTGCGCGCGTGCCCAGCCGAGGCGCTCGAACACCATGCCCGAGAGCTCGAGCGACAGCACCGTGGTGTAGAGCATCACGCACCACGACACCTCGAACATCACCGAGTGCGGGTTCCACATCACCAGCGGATGCCACAGGTTCCACGGGCGTCCGAGGTCCAGGACCAGCGCCACCACCACCAGCAGGTAGCCGAGGAACGCCGTGAGCACGGTGGGCCGCACGATCGGCTCGAAGCGGTGGGCGTGGAAGAGATGCACCATCGCGGTGATCGTGAAGCCGCCCGCCGCGAGGCCCACGCCGCACAACACGTCGAAGCCCACCCACAGTCCCCACGGGACCTGGTCGTTCAGGTTGGTGACCGAGCCCAGCCCGGATCCGTAGCGGATCGCGGTGAGGATGCCGCCCACCACCGCCAGCACCACGAACACGCTGCGCCAGAACGTGAGGCGGAAGCGCGGCGCTGGTGCGGGCGCGGGCTCGAGCTCGGGCGGCGGCAACGCGGCGCGCTCGCGCTCACGCTCGGCCTCCACCAGGGCCACCTCTTCGCGGCGGTTGGTGATCCACCACACCGCCCACAAGAGCGCGCCGCCGACGCTGACGATGCCGGGGATGCGCGCGAGCGCACGGCGGGTGCGGTCGGGCAGCGGGTCGTCGCCGAGGCCGACCGGCAGCCCGAGGCTCGCGAACGGTACCGCGGAGAGGTAGAGCACCGAGGTGCCGCCGATCTCGTGCTCGCCGTAGACGTGAGGCTGGTACGCGTCGGGGGCGTCGTCGATGCGCTGATGGGCCTCGCGGATCAGGTCCTCGCGGACGCCGAACGTGGTGGCGCCGGCCGGACAGGCCGCGGAGCACGCCGTCGGCTCGCCGCGGGCCTGGCGCTCGACACAGAAGTCGCACTTCACGACCTTCGGGTTGGCGTCGAGCCAGGTATACGCGGGCACGCCGAACGGGCACGCCTGCATGCAGTAGCGGCAACCGAGGCAACGGCTGGCGTCGTACACCACCGGGCCTTCCGGGGTCTTCTGCAGCGCCTCGACGGGGCACACGCTCGCGCACGACGGAGTCACGCAGTGCATGCAGAGCTGGCGGCGCCACACGTCGTCCTTCTGCAGCAGCGCGGTGCGAGCGATCTCGGAAAGTCCGGTGATCTGGTTGGGATCGGCGTCGACGCCGTGCGCTTCCAGGCAGGCGCCGACGCAGGCGCCGCAGCCGACACACTGGGTGGTGTCGATCAGCAGGCCGTTGGGCTGGGCGGTCATGGTCGTTGCTCCTCGGGGAATCCGGCTTCGGTCACCGCGTCACGCCAGCAGAAGCTCGTGGGTGAGACGCTGCCAGTCCTCGTCCGAGAGCTCGCGCGCGAAGTCGGCGATCGGCACGCCGCCGTCCTGCAGCACCGAGCCCGAGAGCGCCATCAGGCCATGCTCGAGTTGCTGGCGGGTGTGCTCCATGAAGCGCTGGGCCAGACCGCCCGACAGCAGGTTGTTGAGGCCGCGACGGAGGCCGCTCGGCCGGATCTCGACCAGCCAGCCGCGGCCGTAGGGGTCGTCGGAGGCGAGCGTCGGGCTCTGAGCGAGGGCCGGATTCACGGCGACCACGTGGCCGTCGAGCGGCGAGAGCAGCGAGACGGCGCGGTTGCCCACCTCGATGCCGAAGGTGCCGGCGCCCTGGTGCACGTGCGCACCCATCTCGGGCAGCTTCACGGCAGTGGCGCGGCCGACCAGCTGACGCGCGAAGTCGTCGAGGCCGATGCGAGCGTGGCCATTCGGCAGCACGTGGGCCCAGGTGTGCCCGCGGTGGTAGTGCAGCTCCTCGGGCATCTGATAGCCGGCGACCCACACCGGCGCGAGCGGTGCCAGGAACGGAATCGAGTCGATCGCGGGAACCTCGGTGACGATCCGGTCGCGACGGATCGAGGGGTTACGGATCAGGTCGATGGCGATGAACAGCGCGAAAACCGCGAGAACCAGGATGACGGTCATGACGACCTCCTCGGTGTGGCGACCGGTGTGTCAGCCACCGGCGTGGAGGTCAGGCATCTACAAGAGTTGGGCCAACTCGTGTGGCCCGTGGAAGTCGCTGAAATCGTGTGGGTTTGCGCCGATCATGCGCGGAGTGTGGAGATCCGCCGCAGCGGGCCTGCGGGAATTCCCCACAGTGGGGATCTCACCCTCCGTGCTGCGAGCACCTCGAGATCACCTGCAATCGTGGGAGAAACGTGCTTCGTGGGGGTCGGGACCGCGGCTGTGGTGATTCACCACGCCCCGGCAGAAACCCACAGGGCGCCGCGGTGGCTGGGTCGGTCGATACCCCAGCCAGGCTGCTCGTCACTCCGGTGCGAGGCGCGCACGAGCCCCGGACCGCGCCGCCTCGTGGCTGGCGCGGCGGATCGGGTTCACGCTGTGAGTGGACGAAGCGTGCGGCGGCGTCGTGTTGGCGCCGTGCGGTCCGACGGATCGTCGTGGAAGGCCGCCCGCACGCGCGGGCGCGTGAAATCGGGGTCAGCGCTGGTTCATGCCGGACACGCCGTCGGCACCCACCCCGTTCCAGGGGTTGACGGCCTTGGGTGCGCCGGTCGGGTTCTGGCCGGAAGCCTCACCGCGCGGACGCGACGGCTCGCCCTTGGGCTCCCCGTGTGTGGCCGCGGGCGCCGACGCCTCGGCCTGGGAAAGGTGTGCCTCGGGTGCGGCGTTCTCCGCCAGCAGGATGGGCCGCGCCGGCGCGGCGCTGGCGGGCGAGGCGACGGAGAGCAACAGGGCGGTGGCGAGAGGGGCGAGCATGGCGAGATCTCCGAGCGGTGAAAGGCGGATTCGACGGACCGGCGGCCGGGTGTGGCGCCGCCGCAAGACTAACAGGGTGCCCAGCCTGGAGGCGCGTCCGGCCCGCTGCGGGACGGCCATGAGGCGGCCACCGCTCGGGTGGGCCTGGTGTCACAAGACGCCGTAGAGCTTGCCGGCGTTCTCGCAGAAGAGCTTGCGCGCGTCGTCGTCCGGGATCCCCAGGTGGTGGTGGTGGGGTCGCGGTTCTGGTCGCGCGCGTTCGGCCGGCCCTGGCCGAAGGCGAGGTGGGTACTCGCGTCGCGGTGGAGGTCGAAACGGTCGGGGTCGGAGAACACCTCGTCGGAGCGGTTGGCGGAGCCGATCGCGAGCACCACGTGGCTGCCCGCCGGGATCGAGCGCCCGCCGAGCTCGGCGTCGCGGGTGGTGCGGCGCCACACGAGCTGCACCGGTGACTCCCAGCGCAGCGCCTCGTCGAGGGCGTTCTGGATCAGCGAACGATCCGCGAGCAACTCCGCGAGCTGCTCGGGACGGGTGAGGAGCGCGTAGAGCGTGGTGCCGAGCAGGTGATAGATGGTCTCGGCGCCCGCGAGGACCAGCAGCCGGAGGAAGCTCACGATGTCGGTGTCGTCGAGGCGCTCGCCCTCGACCTCGGCTGTCGCGAGGGTGCTGATCAGGTCCTCACCCGGGCGAGCGCGGCGTTCGGCGATCAGCGGCGCGAAGTAATCGGCGAGCGCCGCCGCGGCCTCGAGTCCTTTCACCGGGCTCTTGCGCACCAGCACCATGTCGACCGCCTGGCGATGGACGCGGTCGGCGTCTTCGGTGGGGATGTCGAGGATGCGGGTGAAGACCCGCAGCGGGTAGCCGAACGTGAAGGCGGACACGAGGTCGGCGCGGCCGCGTTCCACGAAGCCGTCGATCAGGCCGTGCGCGAGGTC
Organism: Deltaproteobacteria bacterium; assembly: GCA_016713535.1. Taxonomy (GTDB): domain Bacteria; phylum JADJOY01; class JADJOY01; order JADJOY01; family JADJOY01; genus JADJOY01. The sequence continues at coordinate 19,578 of JADJOY010000028.1, read as the reverse complement.
CTCGATGGTGTGGCGGAACGGGCCGCGGAATACCCGCCGCGCCATCGCCGGCGCCACCAGCGCGCGGTGGCGGCGGTGCTCGCGGCCGTCCATCGCCGCGACGGTGCGGCCGATGACCACGCCGACGTGTTCGCCGTTCACGCTGCTCGAGAAGGTCTCGTCATCGATCAGCGCTGCAGGCGCGCTGCGAGCGCGACGTCGCCGAGCGGCTGAGCGCGGGGCGCCGCCCGCGCAGCGTGCGCGCGTTCCTCGCCCGCGTGATCGACGCCTCGCTCGAGGTCGTCGAGGCGCTCGGTGATCCCCGCCTCGTGCGCGACATGCTGGCGGTGAACTTCCGACAGCCGGTGGCGGTCGATCCCTCGGACCATCCGCTGGTCCTGGCGGTCGCCTCCTTCCTCCACGAGGCGTCCGAGCGGGGCGACCTGCGCAAGGGCGTGACCGCGTTCGAGTTCACCGACATCCTCCTCGACAGCGTGTTCAGCCTGTTGCTCCGGACCGACGTCGCCCCCGAGGATCGGCGGCGGATGTGCCTCCGGCTGGTCGACGTGTTGTGGAACGGCATCGCGCCCGCCGCGGGCGGCGACGAGCCGTGAGCGCCCGCACTCGCTATGTTCGGAGCCTCGACCCGGAGCGCCCATGACCTCCATCGGATCCCCCTACAAGCGCTTCGAGCCGCACGGCGCCTACGACGCGATCGTCGTCGGTTCCGGCATCGGCGGGCTCGCCGCCGCCGCGCTCCTCGCCAAGCACGCCGGCCGGCGGGTGCTGGTCCTCGAGCGGCATTACACGGCGGGAGGCTTCACCCACACGTTTCAGCGCAACGGCTTCGAGTGGGACGTCGGCGTCCACTACGTGGGCGACGTCGGCCACCCCAAGGCGATGATGCGTCTGGTCCTCGACGACATCTGCGCCGAGCCGATCGAGTGGGCGCCGATGGGAGACGTCTACGATCGCATCGTGCTCGGCGACGAGGTCTTCGACTTCGCCGCCGGCCGGCGCGCGTTCGTCGACCGGCTGGCCGAGCGCTTCCCGGGCGAGCGCGACGCGATCGAGCGGTACCTCGCGCGAGTCCGCGAGGTGCAGACGGCGAGCACGCTCTTCTTCGCCGAGCGGGCCCTGCCCGGCGCGGTCTCGGCGGTGGCGGGCGGGCTCATGCGCCGCAAGCTCGAGCGTCTCGCCGCGCGCACCACCCGCGAGGTGCTCGAGGAGATCACCTCCGACCAGAAGCTCATCTCGGTGCTGGCGGGCCAGTTCGGCGACTACGGCCTCCCGCCGGCGCGCTCGAGCTTCGCGATCCACGCGATGGTGGTCGGCCACTACCTGGGCGGTGGGTTCTTCCCGGTGGGCGGTGCGCGGCGCTTCGCGGAGACCATCGTGCCGACGATCGAGCGCGCGGGTGGGACGGTGGTGGTGCGCGCCGAGGTGGAACGGATCGTCGTCGAGGACGGGCGCGCGGTGGGCGTGCGGATGGCCGACGGACGCGAGCTGCGGGCGCCGCTCGTGATCAGCGACGCCGGTGCGCACAACACGTTCCAGCGGCTCTTGCCGGCCGAGGTACCGGCGCGCGAGCGCGCGGCGCTCGCCGGGCTGACGGCGAGCGTCGGGCACCTCTGCCTCTACCTCGGTCTCGATCGCACCGCGGACGAGCTCGAGCTTCCGAAGGCGAACCTCTGGCTCTATCCGGACCAGCACCACGAGCGGAACGTGGACGCTTTCGTGGCGGACCCCGACGCACCGTTTCCGGTCGTGTACGTGTCGTTCCCCGCCGCCAAGGACCCGAGCTTCGCGCGGCGCTTCCCGGGCCGCTCCACGATCGACGTCATCACGCTCGCGCCCTACGCGTGGTTCGAGCGCTGGCGGGACACCCGCTGGCACCACCGTGGCGACGACTACGAGGCCCTCAAGCAGCACTTCACCGAGCGCCTCCTCGAGCACCTCTACCGGTGGGTGCCCCAGGCCAAGGGCCACGTGGTCCACGGCGAGCTCTCGACGCCGCTCACCACCCAGCACTTCGCCGCGTGGGAGCGGGGCGAGCTCTACGGGCTCGACCACGACCCGCGGCGCTTCCTGGAGCGGCGGATCCGCCCGCGCACGAGCGTGCGCGGGCTCTACCTCACCGGCGCCGACGTGTGCTCGGCGGGGGTGGGCGGTGCGCTCATGGGTGGCGTCCTGTGCGCGAGCGCGCTCCTCGGTCAGAACCTGTTGCAGGTGGTGCGGCGCTCGATGACGCGCTGACCGCCTCGCGCGGCCCTGGGGCCGCGTACGAGAGAGGACTTCGATGAGCACCTTCCAGGATCGCGTTGCGGTCGTCACCGGCGGGGCCTCGGGGATCGGGCTCGCGGTGTGCGAGGAGCTCGCGCGGCGCGGCGCGCGGGTGGTGCTCGCCGACATCGACGTGGCCAAGGCGGAGGCGGCGGCCGCGAGTATCCGCGCCGCGGGTGGCCATGCCCGCGCCGCGGCGGTCGACGTCACGGACGCGGCGCAGGTCGAGGACCTGGTGGCGCGGACCTACGCGGACGATGGCGCTCTCGACTATCTGTTCAACAACGCGGGAATCGCGCTCTTCGGCGAGGTCCGCGACATGACGCTCGAGCAGTGGAACCGGATCCTCGCGGTGAACCTCCACGGCGTGGTGCACGGGGTCGTGGCGGCGTACCCGCGGATGATCGAGCGTGGCACGGGTCACATCGTCAACACGGCGTCGCGCGCGGGCCTGGTGCCGACGCCTGGCGCCACGACCTACGCGGCCACCAAACATGCGGTGGTCGGGCTCTCGACCTCGCTCCGGGGCGAGGCGGCGGCGCTCGGCGTGAAGGTCAGCGTCGTCTGCCCGGGGATCATCGACACTCCCCTCAAGCACTCGCTGACCTGGCTCCACCTCGACAAGGAGAGGATGCTCGCCGACCCGCTCGTCCGCCTCACGGCGCCGGACGTGTGCGCGCGGGTGATCGTGCAGGGCGTCGAGCGGAACCGTCCGGTGATCGTGGTGACCGCGACCGCGAAGGGCTCGTGGAGCCTGTACCGGATGTTTCCCCAGTTCGTGGCGGGCTGGCTCGGCCGCGTGGTCATGGGGCAGATGCGGCGGCGCTACGCGACGCGGCCACCTGCTGTCTGACGAGCAGGCACGCCACGCGAGCGACGGCGTCGCGAAGCGCGACCGTCGTGTCGTGTCGCTGGTCACGCCGGGGGCCACGACGGTGGGGCGCATGGAGATCGGCAAGGGGATGGCGCGGACGTGGGTGGCGAGCACGCTGGTGGCGGTGTGCGCGCCGTCGTGGGCAACCGCCGCCTGTCAGATGGTCATGCCGGGCGACGCGGGCGGGAAGGCGAACCCGATCCTCCTCGAGGGATGCAACATCGAGATCAACGACGGCAGCGGCTCGACCGCCACGGTCAACGGTCTCGGTAACCTCACGGTCGGCTACGACAAAACCCGCGGCAGCGGTCAGGATCAGCGCGCCGGCTCGCACAACGTGGTGGTCGGCTCGCGTCACAACTTCTCGAGCCATGGCGGGCTCGTGCTCGGGTACCAGAGCGAGACGAGCGCCAGCTACGCGACGGTGAACGGAGACTCGGAGAACGTGGCGAGCGGGGCGTGCGCCGCGATCGCGGGAGGCCGGGCGAATCGCGCCAGCGGCGCCTACGGCTCGGTGACCGTGGTCAATACGGCCAGGCGCTCGGTGGCTCGTCGATGGTGCTGGGAGGGTGGAACAACGCCGCGAGCTCCACCTACGCGGTGGTGACGGCAGGGGCATGGAACGAGGCCGCTGCCCGCTACTCCAGCGTCAGCGGTGCGCTCTTCGGCACGGCCACGGGCGAAGGTGCCTCGGTCGCGGGCGGCTCGAACAACAGCGCTCAAGGTCCGACCGCGGCGGTCGCGGGCGGACATCTGAACGTTGCGGTGGGCGAGTCGTCCGCGGTGTGCGGCGGAGACGGCAACCAGGCCAACGCGGACTTCGCGTCGGTGGGTGGCGGGCTGGGCAACAAGGCCGATGGCGAATGGTCTTCGGTGAGCGGTGGTTACGCCCGCACCGCGGCCGGCACCAAGAACGGGGTCGGCGGCGGGCTCAGTCAGGGCGACTGACGGAGGCGCGCGCCCGCAGCCGCGCCGCGCGCTCGATGAGCGGGCGCAGTGGCACCGGGCGCTCGCCGAGCCAGGCGAAGTCGAGGATCTCGAGGTAGTGGCCGAGCGCCGCGCGGGTGTCGAAGTAGGCGAAGGTGAAGCGTGCCAGGGGGCCGAGGTCGAGCCCGCCGGAGACGACCATCGGGAACCCGGCACCCGCCAGGCGGTGGGCGGCCGCGGCGAGGCCGTGCTGGTAGATGCCGACGTGGTGGAGGGCCGCGCGGCGCTCGCCGAGGACGTCTACGTAGAAGCCGGTGCCCACGCCCGGCCCGAGGAATTCGAGCTGTGCGTCGTCGCAGTAGCCGAGCGCGAACTCGAGCGTGGCGCGGCGTCTCTCGCCGTGCTCGCGCCACCGCGGGGGGGAGACCCGCGCGCGCACGAACGGCCCGGCGCGACGCGTCTCGGCCCCGGCGATCGCCTCTCCGAGTTCGCGGACCGCGACCCCGTATTGCCCGGCCGGGGCGAGGCCGAGCGCCCGCCGGAAGCGCTCGGGGAGCGCTTCGTCGAGCGACGGGAGCGCGAGGGACTCGAGGGCGGGGTGCATCGTGGCCGGCTCAGCGCGTGCGGCTGCGGTGCGCCGGCTCAGGAGTGAGCTCGGCGCGCACCGCGTCGAGGAACGACTGGCGTGCGCGTCGCAGGTCGCGTGCGGTCCACACCGCGTCGCGCAGAGCGCGGCAGCCGTGGAAGCTCGTCACGTAGGTGGTGACCCAGAACAGGAACGACGACACGTTGATGGCACGAAGCTCGCCCGCGGCGACGGCGCGCTCGAGGAGCTTGCGCAAGGCGGCGATCGCCGCCAGGTGCTCGCCGAGGAAGGGTGACGGCCCGTCGGGTCCGCCGGCGACGTTCTCCCGCACCACCAGCGCCGCGATGGCGCCGTGCTCGTCGAAGAAGTCCCACAGCAGCGCGACCCGGCGCACCAGCGCCTCCGCGAGCGGTTCGTCGCGCGCGGGCTCCTCCCACACCAGCCGGGCGACCGCCTGGGCGACCATGCCGAGGGTCGCGGCATGCAGGTCGGCCTTCCCACCCGGGTAGTGCCGGTAGATGGCGGCGGCGCTGACGCCGGCCTCGGCGGCGACCGCGCGCAGCGACGTGCCGGCGACACCGTGGAGCGCGAGGTGGCGGGCCGCGACCTCGAGCAAGCGGTACTTGGTCTTGAGCTTGTCGACGTCGTGGAGGGGATGGCTGGTCACGGGCGAGGTCTTCCGGTCGGCTTGCGGGCTAGTGTTAACGAGTGTTAACTAAACCGTCCAGTCGTTCACGTCGGGGGTCGAGCCGTGCCGGGATACGTCGAGGGCAAGATCGCGATCGTCACCGGCGCCGCGTCCGGTATCGGTGCCGCGCTCGCCGCCGCACTGGTGGGCGCGGGCGCCTCGGTGGTCGGTGTCGACCGCGACGCCGATCGCCTGGCGACCCACGCCGCGAGGCTCGGTCGCGAGGCCTTCGAGCCCCGGGTCCTCGACCTCGCCGACCCCGCGCCCTACCCGGAGCTGATCGGATCGGTGGCGCGCGCTCGTGGCAGGCTGGACCTCGTGTTCAACAATGCCGGGATCGTGGCCGGCGGCGAGCTCGCCGACATGGGTGAGGACGCGATCGAACGGATGATGCGCGTGAACACGATGGCGGTGATCCACGGCTCGCGCGCGGCGTGCCGGGTGATGCGCGCGCAGCGCCACGGTCACGTCGTGAACACCGCCTCGTCGGCGGGTCTCATGCCGGTCCCGTGGTCGAGCGTCTACACCGCGTCCAAGCACGCGGTGGTCGGGTTCAGCCTGGCGCTGCGCGCCGAGGCGCGTCGCTACGGAGTGCGGATCTCGGTGGCGTGTCCCGGGCTGGTCGCGACCTCGATCTTCGAGTCCGCCGAGCCGATCGGCGCCTACGACTACCGAGCCACCGTCGACGCGGCGCCGATCGCCGCGATCACGCCCACCGCCGCCGCGGGCGCGATCCTGCGCGGCGTGGCGCGCAACCAGGCGTGCATCGTGTTCCCGGGCAGCAACCGGCTCCTGCTCGGTGCGCGGCGGGTGGCTCCCGGGCTCGTCGACTACTTCACCTCACGGCAGCTCGCCACCAGCGCCGTGCCGCTGGGAGGCCACCCCGTGATCATGGACCTGATCCAGCGCTCGGCGACCCTGCCGATCTGGCAGCGGCTCGGAAAGCGCGTGAAGCCGTGGCGGCAGCGAGTCGACGAGCTCCACGAGAAGGCGATCCGCGCCGCGGGCGGCTACGACGACTTCGGCGACACCGACTACCGCGAGCCCTTCGACATCCTCATGGGCTCGTACGACGACGAGTCACGGCTGCACCCGCTCGGCCGGTGGCTCGCCGAGTACCAGGTGGTGGGCCTCCTCACCAATCGCCTGCTCTCCAACAAGTGGTGGAAGGAGCACCCCGAGCTCCACGACGTGCCGGTCGAGCGCCCGCTCGTGATCACCGGAATCGTCCGGACCGGCAGCACGGCGCTCCACTACCTGATGGGCGCCAACCCGGACACGCAGTGCCTCGAGTTCTTCCTCGCCACGCACGTCCAGCCGCGCCCGCCTCGCCACACCTGGCAGAGGCGGCGCGACTTCTGGGCCGCGCGCGCCGAGCTCGCGATGATGTACGGCCTCGGCGAGGGTCTCGAGGCGATCCACCACATCACCGCCGACGGTCCCGAGGAGTGTCGGCACCTGCTGGCGCAGAGCTTCACCGACGACTGCTTCGAGGTCGGCAACCACGTGCCGAGCTACGCCGCGTGGTACGGCTCGCGAAACCACGTCGGCTCCTACCGCCGCCACCGCCGGCTGATCCAGATCATCGGTGCCCACGACCGCGGCAAGCGCTGGCTGCTCAAGTACCCGGTGCACATTCGCCACATCGACGCGCTCCTCGAGGTGTACCCGGACGCGTGCATCATCCAGACCCACCGCGACCCCGCCGCGATCCTCGACTCCTACGTGAGCCTCTGCACCCACTTCCGCAAGCTCCAGGAGCGCGAGGCACCGCGCCGGGAGGTGGCGCTCCACCAGATGGAGGTGTGGGCGGTCGCGGCGGAGCGTGCGCTGGCGGCTCGGCGTCGCCATCCCGAGCGCTTCCACGACGTCCACTTCCGCGACTTCATGAAGGACCCGGTGGGCACGGCGGAGAAGGCGCTCGCGCACTGGGGGCAGCCGCTCTCCCAGGCCGGTCGCGCGGCGCTCGAGCAGCACCAGCGCGCGCATCCACCCGGAAAGTTCGGCAAGCACGCGTATCACGGCGTCGATTACGGCATCACCCGCGACGAGATCCACGAGCGCTTCGCGACGTACATGGAGGCTCTCGGCATCGAGCGCGAGAAGGAGCGCGGGGTCGGCTCGTGAGCTACGCCCGCAAGCCACGCACCGAGCGCGAGACGGCGCTCGTCGAGCGCGCCAACCGCCTGATCCCGACCGGGCTGCGCAGCACCTCGATCCGCAACGAGCTCATGTTCGTGGTCGAGCGCGCCCTGGGGGCGCGGCTGTGGGACGCGAGTGGCAACGAGTACGTGGACTACCTGCTCGGCTCGGGGCCGATGGTCCTCGGCCACGCCCACCCGGCGGTCGTCTCCGCCGTGCGCGAGCGGCTTGCCGGCGGCACCACCTACCTGATCCTGAGCGAGCCGCCTCTCGAGCTGGCGCAGCGGATCGTCGAGCTGGTGCCGTGCGCCGAGCAGGTGCTCTTCCAGTGCTCGGGTACCGACGCCACCGGCTACGCGGTGCGGATCGCGCGCGCCGCCACCGGCCGCACCAAGGTGCTCAAGTTCGAGGGCGCCTACCACGGCATGGGCGAGTGGTCGCTGATGAGCAACCAGTGGACCCACGAGCTCGCCGACTACCCGCGCGCGGTGCCGAACTCGGACGGCATCCCCGCGAGCGTGCGTGGCCTGACCCTGATCGCGCCGTGGAACGACCTCGACGCGGCGGTGCGGATCATCGAGGAGAACCACGACGACCTGGCGTGCGTGATCGTCGAGCCGCTGCAGCGCACCTTCCCGCCGCGCCCTGGCTTCCTCGCCGGGCTCAGGGACGTGACCCGTGCGCTCGACATCCCGTTCGTGTTCGACGAGGTGGTGACGGGCTTCCGCCTCGCGCTGGGCGGCGCCCAGGAGCGCTACGGCGTGGTGCCGGATCTGTGCGCCCTCGGCAAGAGCATCTCGGGCGGCCACCCGATCGGGGTGCTGTGCGGAGCGGAGCGCTACATGCGCTTCGCGAACCCGCTCAGGCGCTTCGCGGGCGAGCCGTACGTGATGGCGAGCGGCACGTTCAGCGCCAACCCGATCTCGGCGACGGCCGGGCTCGCGTGCCTCGCCGAGCTCGAGAAGCCCGGCGTCTACGAGCGCATCCAGGCCACCGGCCAGCGGCTGATGGAGGGGCTACGCGCCGCGTTCGACGAGGTCGCGATCCCGGTGCAGGTGACGGGAGAGCCGTCGTGCTTCGAGGCCTGGTTCACCGACCAGCCGGTGTACGACCACCGCAGCTCGCTCGCCGCCGACGTCTTCAAGCGCATGCGCTTCACCGAGCTGCTGCTCGAGCACGGCGTGGTCAAGGCGCACGAGAAGTTCTTCGTGTCGGCTGCCCACGGCGAGGGCGAGATCGAGCACACGCTGTGGGCGTTCCGCGCGGCCGCGCGCGCCCTCGCCGCGGATGACGAGGACACCCCATGCGAGTGCTGGTGACCGGTGCGTGCGGCAACGTCGGAGCGTTCACGGTCGAGATCCTCCGCGAGCGCGGCCACGAGGTGGTGGCGTTCGACGTCGACTCGAGGAAGACGCGCCGGACCGCCGCGGGTCTGGCGGCCCGCGGCGCCGTGGTGCGCTTCGGCGACATCCGCGACACCACGTTCGTGCGCGGGCTGGTGGACGGTGCTCACCACGTCCTCCACCTCGCCGCGGTGCTGCCGCCGGTGAGCGACGAGAACGAGCGCCTCGCGTTCGACGTCAACGTCGGCGGGATGACGAACGTGATCGACGCCTGCAAGGCTCAGCCGTCACCGCCCACCGTGGTGTTCTGCTCGACGCCTGCCGCCTACGGCCCGCAACGTCGAGAACCGCGGTCTGCGCCGCGCCGACGAGCCGCTCCATCCGGAGGATACGTACGGTCGCACCAAGCTCGAGTGCGAGACGCTGCTCAGGGCCTCGGGCCTACCGCACGTGATCTTCCGCCTCGCCGCGGCGCCGCCGATCTCGCTCGCCAACGTGAGCCCGTTCCTGTTCGAGTTCCACCCCGAGGTCCACATCGAGTTCACCCACCCGCGCGACGTGGCGCTGGCGCTCGCGAACACCGTCGGTCGCGACGACCTCGGCGGCCAGATCCTGCTGATCGGCGGCGGCGCCGCGAACCGCATGGACTACGTGGACTTCTTCAACGCGGCGCTCGGAGTGCTCGGCATCGCGCCGCTACCGCGCGCCGCGTTCGGCGAGCGGATGTTCTATTCGGACTGGCTCGAGAGCGACGAGAGCCAGGAGCGCCTGCGCTACCGCCAGCACGGGTTCCAGACCTACCTCGACGAGCTACGCCAGCTCGTCGGTCCCGCGCGGCACCTGATCCGGCCGTTCGCCGGCGTGGCGCGCGCCTACATGCTCGCGCACTCACGCCCGAACGCGGAGGCGACCGGCCGGCGCGCGTGGATGCGTGAGCTGCATCGGCTCGCCGCGCGACGCCGCCAGCATCGCGGCGCGGGCTGAGGCCGAGCGTCCGACACCGGCGCGAGAGGCGAGCGTCGGCGGGTGCTGCGGCCGTCTGCTGGCACGACGTGTTCACGAAGATTCGCCGCTGGGTCTCGATCGGACTCGCTGCTGGCGGGGGCGCTGAGGCCCCCGCCCTACGAAGCTCCGACGAGGATCCGTGGTCGTAGCGACGGGGGCTCCAGCCCCCGTCGCCACCCGGATCCCCCGCGGAATCGATGCGCGCGATCCAGACCGTCGAGAATCATCCGGGCTCGTGGCGGGCGACCCGCGCGGCGCCCTCGCGCACCCGCGAGTCGATGAACTCGGCGGCCTGATCGAGGGCGCCGGGCCGGGTGAGCAGGAGCGCGTGGTTCAGGCCTTGGGGAGCGCCGGTGCGGAACTGGTAGAGCGCGCTGCCGGTGGCTGGAGCGCTCGCCGTGGCGAGCCCGAACACCGGAGCCAGGCTCGGCTGGACCTGCGGCACCTGCAATGCGTGCGCGAGGAGCTCGGTCGCGGTACCGGGCACGATCTCGTCGTCCACCGCTTGCTGCATCAGCACGTCCTTGGGGCGATGGCCGGGGAACGGATCGACGGTGACGTGGGCCGCGAAGTTCGCCGGGTCGATGTCGTCGACCAGCATCTGCCCGAGCGAGAAGAGCACCAGCCGCTCGGAGGCCGTGGTGCCCGCCGGCAGGAAGCCCTCGATGATCCCGGAGAGCGACGGGCTGAGCTGGAGCAGCGGCACGAACCCGCCACCTGGGACGTTGAGCACGGCGGCGTCGATCGAGGGCTCCACCGCCAGGTACGTGCCGCCGAGGACGGTCCCCATCGACTGGCCGACGTAGCCGACCACCTCGGGCGCGAGATCGGGGACGCCGTCGCCGCCCTCGGGCACGACGTCGAGTGTGGCGAGCGCGCCCTCGACCAGACGCGCGAGCTGCACCTCGTCGGCGATCGATTGGAGGAACAAATCGCGCGTCGCGAGCAGCTCGTCGAACGTGAAGTAGTCGTAGATCGGTCCGTCCTCTCCCATCCGCGAGCCGTGCCCGCCGATGTCGATGCCGATCGTCGCGTACCCCCGCTCGCCGAGCTCGGACGAAACCTGGAAAAGCGTCTCCTTGAAGGCGCCGAGGCCGTGCCCGAAGATCACCACGGGCGCGCGCCCAGCACCGGCCTTGGGCAGCTTGAGGACGAACTCGAGCGCGTGCTCGCGCTGCTCCACGGGGCGGCCGCGCTCGTCCCACACGATGCGTCGATCGGGACCGCGGTAGTCGGCCGTGGTCATCTGTCCGATCACGCCGGCGGCGACGCCCTTGGTCTCGAGCGCGGGCAGCGGCGGCACCACCTGGTCCACCTCCAGGCGCGGCGGATTCGCCTTCGCCCGTGCCAGGATCGCGCTCGCCAGCGCGCGCATCTTCCGTGTGACGGGCTCGTTGGAGCGGGCGGTGAAGGCCGTGGCGATCACGGCGTGTGTGGGATCCTCGCCCATCGCGTCCCGGATCGACGCCAGCACCGGGCGGTAGGCGTCGCGCACGCGCGCGGCGTCGGCGTCTCCGCCGCTCGCGGCCGCGACGATGCGCGCGAAGCCGTCGGAGCTCGGCATCGGCGAGCCGGACGAGGTTCGTACGCGGTCGGTGACGAGCGCGATGTGGGTGTGTCCGTTCGCGAACGGCGCGGCGGGGAAGAGCGACACCAGCGCGCGCGGCGGGGTTTCATCGCGGCCGCGCTCGTCGAGACAGCGCAAACGCCACCGGCTGGTTCGCGTCCACGTCCCAGACCCGGATGCTCGCGCCGGGCTCGACCGACGCGGCTGGGTCGGCGGGCAGGCTCGCGGGATCGGGCAGCTCGGGCAGCGGCAGCACGACCGGAGCTGCGACGCTGAAGCCGTCGTTCGCGTCGAGCAGCTCCGGCGGGTAGGTGCGAAGCACGTCGGCCGTGATCGGCGTCGGGAAGTTCTCGGCGCGGATCGCGAGCTCGAGACCGGTCGGGCTCGGCGCGGCCTCGGTGAAGAGATTGGTCGGGAAGGGCAGGTAGCAGTCGTCGCTCAGCGTGGTGCACGTGACCGCTTCGGCCGGTACGCCGGCGGGCGTCGGGACCGGTCCACGCTCACCGCCACAGGCGCCCGTCACCGCCGTGATCACGCAGAGAACGGAGATGACGCATCGGCTTCGATCCATGGCGCAGATCCCCGGCGGCTCGGTGGAGGTCACGGCGGCGGCCCGTCGAGCCGGAGCCGGCCCGCGTCGTCGAACGAGACCGGCACGTAGCGCACGCGCCGGTCGCCGCTCGACACGGAGGGGGGCTTGGTGTGGACGAGCCTCGGCACGTCGCGATGAACGTCTTCGACGACGCCGTGGTGGCGCGGACCGATGAGCTCGCCACTCGCCGAGGTCGCGAGAATCGGGCTGTCGTCACGGCGCTCGAAGGGGCCGGGCAGGTCCGCGCCGACCGAGTCGCCGACGGCGTGCGGGGCTCGTGGACGGTCGCGGCACCTGGCCCGGTGCCGTCCGAGGTGACGCGGCCGAGACGGACGTCGGAGGCGGCAACGAGCGCCCGCAAGGGCGGAGATCGAGCGACGTGGCTTCACGGCGGAGCGGTCCGGAGCGGCGTGGGCGCCGTCCACAGATTCCCGGCGTCGTCGAAGCCCATGCGGTCGGCGCACACCACGCGGTCGCCGAAGGAAAGCCACTTGAACTCGCGGGTGGTCTTCTGGTGGTACACGATCGCGAGCCCGCCGTCGGGTGTGTCGACCACCGCGTGGTGGCCCGGGCTCAGGACGTCGTCGTCGCGACGGAGGATGGGATTGCCCTCGTACCTCGTGAACGGGCCGAGCGGGCTCGTGGACGTCGCGTAGCCGACGGCGTAGTCGAGCCCCGTGGTCGCGTTGCCCGAATACATCAGGTAGTAGACGTCGTCGCGCTTCAGCATCCAGGGCGCCTCGATGATGCCGATGAAGCCGAGGAATCGCTCCCATCCTTGCGCGTCGAGGATCCGAGTCGGCGCGCCGTCGGTCTCGGTGGGGCTCTTCATCGGCTGGACCCACAGCGAGCCCTGGAGGGCCGAAAGGACGAACTGGCTGTAGTAGAGGTAGAGGCGACCGTCGTCGTCGCGGAACAGGAAGGCGTCGATCCCCTGGTCGGTGAGGAGGCCCTGATCCTCGAACGGACCTTCGGGCCGGTCGGCGATCGCGACGCCGATGTGGCCGTCGGCGAGCGAGTAGTAGAGGAAGAAGCGGCCCGAGTCGGGATCCTCGAAGACGTCCGGAGCCCACACGTTCGGCCCCGGGTGGGTGAAGACCCGCGGCCCCTGGGTCCAGTGGACGAGATCGTCGGAGGTGTAGACGTCGTAGCCGAGGTAGGCGTCGGGTCCGTTGCCGTCGGTCGGGTAGAGGTAGTAGCGCCCGCGATGACGGATCACGTGCGGGTCGGCGAGCTCGACGGTCTCGATCACGGGGTTGTGGGTGCGATCGTCGAGGGCCGTGTACGGCTCCGAACCGTCGCCGTCGCAGCCGAGCGGGAACGAGCACGCAGTGAGCGAGAAAACGAGCAGCAAGGCGCGCGTGCCCGCGCAAGGGGTCGAGCTGGGCAAGGGTTGGCTCATGGGTCTCCCGGAAGCGCGCGCGCGCGTGGGCTCTTCGCCGGCTTCGAGCGGCAAGCGGATCTCCGCGCCCGCGGCGAGGTCGGTGAGGAACGTCACGTGGAGGGTGCGGCTCGCCGGAGCTCACGTGAAGCGCGCGGCGAGCCCGTCGGTGGTGGTGGCCGCGGCGCGGCTCCACGGGCGTGTGCCGTGGATCGCGTCGCCGTGGCGGGCGAGCCAGTCGCCGAGCGCGAGCAGCCGCTCGGACTGCTCGTCTGGGATCGAGCCGTCGGCGCGCGGCCAGGACGAGGGTCAGCCCGGCGAGAGCCGAACGCGAGCAACGGGTCATCGCGTCCCGTTGGTCTCGGTGGTGATGGCGCGGATGAAGTCCGTCTCGCCGGCGTCATACGGCGCCCCGTCGGCGCGGAACACGTCGTGGAACCACAGCGGCGGCTCCTCCGCGTCCGGGTTCGGCAGCGAGCCCCACGGCCAGATCGTCTGCGTCTTGCCCGAGACCAGGCCCCAGTGGATGGCGCCGACCTGCCGGTCGCGGAAGAGCGGCAGGTGGGTCTGGAAGGTGCTGCCGACGGTACGCGCCATGTACTCGGTGCAGATCAGAGGCCGGTCGGTGTAGCCGCCGATGCGGGTCGACGACCGCTTCGGTCTTCGACTCGACGTCGTAGTTGTGGAAGGTGGCCACGTCCGAGAGGTCGAGCGAGGTCTTGGAGACCTGCGCCCACGTCTGCAGGAACCACGACCCCGCGGTGAGCGGCTGGCTGGGGGCGACCTCGCGAGCCCACCCGAACGTCGCCTCGAGGAGCGGCAGGCAGCCGGTGTGGATGTTCGAGTTGCCAGGCTCGTTGAGCAGGTCCCACATCAGCACCCGGCGATCGTCGCGGAACGCACCTAGCACACCCTTCACGTAGCGTTCGAGGCGGGCGCGCAGCGCGGGATCGTTGGCGAACGCGAGCGTCTCCTGCTTGGCGGGGCTCTGCACCCAGCCCGAGTTGTGGACGCCGGGCACCGGCTCGGGTTGGGGGCCGAGGTGGGCCTCGGCGTCCCACACGTTGTCGAAGAGGACCAGCATGGTGCGGATGCCGTGGCGGTCGGCGATCGCGAGGTAGCGATCGACGCGCTCCACCAACCCGCGCGGGTCGGGCTCCCACAGCAGGTCGTGCAGGAACACCCGCATCACGTTCATGCCGACTCCGCTCGCCCAGCCGAGCTCGCGGTCGATGGTGTCGGGATCGAACGTGTCGGCCTGCCACATCTCGAGCTGGTTGATCGCCGTGGATGGGATGAAGTTCGCGCCCACGAGCCACGGCTGAGCGTCGTACCAGGCGGTGGCGCTGGCCGCGGTCCAGCGCCCGTCGGCATCTCGCTCGACGGGCGGAGAGGGAGCCGACGCGGAGCCCGAGCCGCACCCGGCCAGCGCCAGCGCGAGCACGAGCGCCGCGGCCAGCAGCGATCGTGGCGCGCTCATGGGCGGGTCAGCGCGAAGCGCAGCTTCGCGACCAGGCCAGGGGTGGAGCGCAGCGCGGCGGCGACCCGACGCAGCTCTCCGAAGGCGACGTCCGCGAGGTCGCTGGCGCGTCGATCGGGCAGTCCGTAAACGGCGGGCCGGTCGTTGGGACGGGTCGGCGTGAACGTCCCGAACAGGCGGTCGAACACCACGAAGAACCCTCCGTAGTTGGCGTCCGCTTCAGTGCGCTCGCACGAGTGGTGGCTGCGGTGGGCCGCGGGCGTGTAGACGATCCCGTCGAGCGCGCCGAGGGACCAACCCATCTCGGTGTGGACGATGAACTGGTAGAGCGACACGAACCCGTAGAAGAGCGCCGCGACGTAGGGCGGCACGCCGAGCAGCACCAGCGGGATTCCGTACACGAGCACGCCCACCGGCTGCTCGCCCCACGACATCCGCAAGCTGTCGAGCATGGTGACTTGCAGGCTCGAGTGGTGGGGGGCGTGCAGCGCCCAGCCGAGGCGCGTCGCGTGGAGGGCCCGGTGGATCCAGTAGTAGGCGAAGTCCACCACGGTCCACGCCAGTGCCCAGTGCCACCACGAATCCATCGACAGCGTCCACAGCCGGCGCGGCCACGCCAACCACAGGAGCGGCGCCAGCGCGAGGCTGAGCGCCACCTGCGCGGTGCCGACGATCGCCGTGGTCTGGAGGCTGAGCGCCACGTGGCGACCGCTCCACGGGGTACGGGTGCGCCGATACCAGCGCGCTTCGAGCGCGAGCCAGCCCAGGAGCCACGCCACGCAGCCCAGGACGCGTGCTGGCGAGGCGAGGAACCACGCGTCGGGAGTGAGGCGTTCCATGGCACGCGAACGGGGCAGCGTCGCTTTGGCGGACGACCCGGCGAGACTATCATCGCCAGGTCCGTGTCGATCAACGCCGAGAGGTGACGCGGAGCGACGCTCGCGGCGCTCGTGCTCGCCGAGGCCAGCGGCTGCGGCGCCTCGATCCCCAGGAGCGCCGGGCGAGCAGGGCGCGGGGGGCGCGGTCGATTGGCCACCCTCGCCACCGAAGGCGCGCGCCGCGCGTGGTGCTCGCAGGCCGCGCACGCCCCGCACCACCCGAACCCGGAGACGATCGGAGGAACACCTCGTGGAGCTGACCAGAAAGACCATCCTGATCACCGGCGCTTCGTCGGGCCTGGGCCGAGCGCTGGCGGTCGAGCTCTCGAAGCGCGACAACGCCCTGGTGGTGACGGCGCGCCGAGAGCCGCTGCTTCGCGAACTCGAGCGCGAGGTCCTCGCCAACGGCAGCCGTTGTCTGGTCGGGGCCGCGGATGCGACCGACACCGAGGCGAGCCGTGGGGTCGTGCAGGAGGCGGTCACGCGCTTCGGGACGCTCGACGTCGCGATCATCAACGCGGGCGGCTCGTCGGCGCAGCGCATGGGGACGATCAGCGCGGAGGAGGTCCTCGCGACCATGCGGACCAACTTCGACACGCTGGTCAACTTCCTGTGCCCGCTCATCGACCACATGCGAGAGCGCGGTGGCACCATCGCCTACACCGGCTCGCCGGCGGGAACGTTCGGGCTGCCGAAGTCGGGTCCCTACAGCGCCGCCAAGGCCGCGGGCCGGGTGCTGCTCGATAGCTGCCGGATCGAGCTGGCCCACACGCCGATCCGCTTCGTCGCGCTCTACCCGGGGTTCACCTACACCGAGGGGCTCGACACCGACGAGGTCCCGGTGAAGTCGCTCATCATCGAGAAGGAGCGGGCGGTCCGGGAGATGTTGTGGGCGATCGAGCGCGGGCGCGCTCATCACATGTTCCCGCGCAGGATCCGCTGGCCGATCGCGCTCGGCCGGGTCGTGGGGGAGCCGGTCCGCCGCGCGATCCTCGGCCTGGTCGACCGCCCGGCGCGCGGCGCCAGCCGCCGCTGAGGGCGGCCGCACCCTCCGGTTGACGGAAGGTGCGATACAAATGAATCCTACAATCATGTGGTTGACATGGCTCGGGTCGAGACCGCTCGTGGCAGTCGCGGTGCTGGTCGTGCTCGCGGCGGTGTTCGCGCCGCTCGCCTGCTCCGGCCGCGGCGCCGCGGACGCCTCGGCGGGCGCCCTGGGCGCGGCGCTGGCGTCGATCTCGGCGGAGGCCTGCGTGCTCACGTCGAGTTGCTCGCCAGCGAGGACACCGAGGCCGACTGCCCGGGAGCGCGGGCCACCGGCGTGCCCGCGACCACGTCGTGGACGCGCTTTCGCGGGCGGGCGTGGCGCGGGGCGGTGTGGACGGTACCAGCTACCTCTACCTGTACCCGAGCGAGCCGCACCCGCGGTACCTGTTCCCGTATCCCACGGGGCACGACGTCGTCGGTCTGCTGCCCGGCGCCGATCCCGCCCATCGCGACGAGTCCGTGGTGGTCATGGCTCACTACGATCACCTCGGGCGCGACAGCCGCCGCCACGTCTTCAACGGCGCCTACGACGACGTCGCGGGCGTGGCGGCCATCCTGGAGCTGGCGCGGGCCTTCGGTGCCGCCGGTTACGCGCCTCGCCGCACGGTCGTGTGGCTGATCACGGACGAGGAGGAGTCGGGGCTGCGCGGCGCGCGTGCCTGGGCGAAGAACCCCACCGTGCCGCGGGATGGGATCGTGCTCGGCATCTCGCTCGACCCGATCGGTCGCGGGCTCGTGCCGGGCTACGCGTTCACGGCGCTCTTCGGGCTCGAGCACAGCCCCGAGCTGCGGGAGAGGATCGCGGCCAGCCGGCCGGCGCTGAGCCGCGGCGACCTGCTGATCGCCCACCGCGACCTGATCCCGCACCCGCCGTTCGCCAGCGACCACGACCCGTTCCTGAACGAGGGCCTCCCGGCGGTGTGGTTCGTGAACCCGGGCTTCAGCTTCTACCACCAGGTCACCGACGAGGCCGCGACGATCCAGTACGACGTGCTGCTCGAGTCGGTGCGGGTGCTGGCGCAGCTCGTCGACTCGGTGGCCAACGACGACCAGCGCTACCCGTTCGTGGACGAGCCGGCGGTCGAGGCTCGCGACCTCGCGGCGTTCCGGGCCCCGATCGGCGGGGTGCTGGGAGCGCTGCCCGACCTCGGCCGGTCGCAACGTGAGAGCCTCGTGGGCCTCGATCGGCGGCTCGCCGCGATCGAGGTGAGCGGGAGCTTCGATCCTGCCGAGGTCGAGGATCTCGGCCTCGCGGCGATCGCCCAGCTGTTCACGCTCGGCGTCACGAACCCCGGCCCGATCCCGCCGCCTTTCCCGGCGGGTGCGACGGCAGCGCTGCGATGACGAGCGCGCACCCTGGCCGGGGCCAGACGAGTGCGGCAGCGCGGGCGGAGGACGGGGCCGAGGGGGCGGCGAAGCGCGTGGAGCGCGCGCTGGCGGCCGCGGTGCTGCGCGGCGAGTATCCCGCGGGCTCGCTACTACCGACGATGCGCGAGCTGGCCGCCCGCTTCGAGGTGAACCTCGGCACCGTGCAGCGCGCGGCGGCGAGCCTCGAGCGCTCCGGTCTGGTGAGCGCCCGCCAGGGCAGCGGGATCCGCGTCAACGACCTCCACACCAGCGCGGACCTGTCGCTGGTGCCAGCGTGGATCGAGGCGCTCGTCGACCAGCCCGCGCGCGCTGCCGCGCTGCTCGGTGAGTTCCTCGAGGTCCGGCGGGTGCTCGCTGCGCACCTGCTGGTGAAGCATCGGCGCTCCTTCACCGGCCGCCCCGCGCTGGACGACGCGGTGGCGAGCCTGGCCGAGGCGGCCCGCGCCGGCGCGGCGGCGTTCCGCGCCGCCGACCTCGCGGTGGCCCGCGGTCTGGTGGACCACACCGGAAACACCGTGATCGCGCTGGTGCTCAACGCGGCGAGCGAGCTTCTCGAGGAGGTGCCGGCGCTCGCCGAGGCCATGTACGCCGAGCCGCACCGCAACGTCCGCGCCACCCGAGCCGTGCTCGCGGCGCTCCGCTCGCGTCGCGCCGACGCGCGCGTTCGCGCCGAGATCGAGGCGGCCCTCGGGGGCGTGGACCGAGCCACGGTCGCGCGCTTCGCCGAGCGGCTCGCCAGCCGGTGAAAGATCCCTCGAACACCGATCCACTCGATCCGAACCCCGAGGAGGCCCCATGTCGTCGCCCGACTTGCTGACGCTCGCCGACCTGCTGAAGCTGGACAACGCGCAGCTGCACCGCATCGTCGCGCGCGCCCACCCACTCGATCTCGATGCGATCGCCGGCCGCCAGTATCAGGGGGTCGACCTGAGCCTGCCACCGATCGTGAACAAGATCCTGTGGAAGACGTTTCGCAAGACCTTCCACCGCGACCCGGGTAGCCCCGTGGTGCGAGGCTGGAACGTGCGCATGGAGCAGCGCGGGATCGACGGCGAACGGGTGCCGATGCGCGGCCGCGACGGCAAGCCGATCACCTTCGGCCACTACCACGTGTGCTCGGCTGCCGGCATCGCGTTCCCGCGCGGCTGGAAGGGCGCTCACTACCTCGACTACCGGGTGGCCGGGAACAAGCCGCTGGACTGGCCGGCGAACGCCGGCTTCTGTCCGCTGGTGGCGGTGAACGAGGGGAGCATGGAGCTCTTGCTCGGCTGGGAGATCTTCAAGATCGGCCCGCTCGCCGTGCCGCTCCCCGACTACTGGGCGCTGCGCCTCGAGGGTCCGCTCGAGGAAGTGGTCCCGCGGCCCTGCCCGTGACCGGGGCTGGCGAGCGCCGGGCGGGGATGTCTCTGGCAGGCGCCAGAGAAAACGACCACAAAGT